>CAZZCG010000001.1:0-347469 GCA_964653145.1 uncultured Synechococcus sp.
GGGGCGAGTGGTGTTGGGTTGCCCCGGGGGGTTGGGTTCCCGCTCGGGGGTGGAATCAGGGGGGGGCAGGGGGGCCTGGGTTAAGACAGTCTGGGGTAAAACCTCAACGGTGCGCCCATCTTTAACATGTAGATCCAATTGGGGAAAGGGCACTTCAATCCCACAGAGTTGGAATTCCTGCTGAATCCGGAAGTTTAAGGCACTTTTAATCGGCTCTGAGTCCTGGGGACAATCAATCCAAACCAGCAAATCAAAGTCATAGCCATGATCCCCAAAACTCCGTAACCAGACGGTTGGGGCCGGGGAAATCAACACCCTGGGATCCTGACGGGCGCAATTCAGTAAGGCTTCTGTCACTAAAACCGGATCGCTACCATAGGCGACGCTGATGGGAATATGAATTCGGCTGTTGGCACTGGCATAACTCCAGTTGACGACATTTTTTTCAATGAAGCGATTGTTGGGAACAATGACGTATTGATGATCATTGGTGCGGATGACCGTGGCCCGAATGGAAATTTTCTCCACTGTTCCCAAAAGCCCATCCACCTCGACAAAGTCCCCAACCTTAATCGGATGCTCAATCAAAATCGCCAAACCACTGATAAAGTTACCCGCCAAGGTTTGTAAACCAAAGCCAAAGCCAATTCCCAAGACCCCCGCTAAGACCGTCAGTGAACTGAGATCAATCCCAGCGGTCTGGAGGACAATGATTAAACCCACTAGGGTCAAGCTGTAACCAATAACCCGAGTAATGGCCTCTTGAGCCCCGCGATCTATACCCACTTGAGACAGAATTTGCGAACGAATCCACTCACTCAGCCACCGAGCAACGATAAAAACGAAGATGCTGAGGATGATTAAGATAAAAACAAACGACAGGCTAATTTGGGTTTGTCCCAGGGTGATGAAGGGGGTGACAAAAATCTGCTCCAGTCGTCGGGCTAAAAATTCTCCCAAGTTAATGCCATCCCGCTCTAGGGGACTAGCGACATAGGTTGCCCGCAGAATCCAGGACACCAACGACAACCAGATGATCAGGCGCAGCACCAGTCGCAGCAGCGTAAATCCCAAGTTAAAGTTGCGCCCTGCCCCCCCGGAATGCCCTCGCTCTGGCGGAATTACTTTCCGTTGCAACCACCGTGTTCCCCGCTGGACGATGAACACATCTAGAATCAGAGCTAGGCTTCCAAACAACATCAACTGAAGGGCATCGCGATCCATGACCAGATTGCCGGATTCGGGTTGATTGATCTGGGCCCAGATTAAACCGCTGCGTAAACCAAGGGTTTCAAAATTAGGGGATTGCTGCATGGGGGTTGGGGCCTGGCCTGGGTAAACAGTGAACGCTAAACAGAACTAGGATATCCCGCAATTTCTCACACCTTGGGGCAGGATTGGAGTGTGACTATGCTGGAAACCTTGACGAGCTTTACTTTTTAGGGTCTCACGCTGGGCAGAAACGATCACGGCCAAGGAGATGGGTACCTAGGCCAAAAGGTTCCCGAGAGTAGATTTGGCGGTACTTCCAAGTTAGGCTATGATAAAGACTTAGCTAAAAACTAAAGCCGTTGCGGGCATAGTTTAGTGGTAAAACCGCAGCCTTCCAAGCTACTGATCGGGGTTCGATTCCCCGTGCCCGCTTCATGAATCAAATTTTCCCGGCCTGAATTTGTGGATTTTTAAGCCTCTGGCAGTCCTGCTTGCTGAATTGACCAATCTAAAAGCTGCATCGGATGGTATACGGGGATCCTGTGGTTCTGCTCAGGGAGATATTGGCGAATTTGCAACGTACATCCGACATTGGCTGAGACAATCACCTCTGCTTTGGTTTGGGTCAGGTTTTTCACTTTTTGCCGTCCCAACTCCGCCGCCACATCCGGTTGAAAAATGTTATACACCCCAGCACTGCCACAACAGAGAGCTGCATCGATGGGTTCCCGGAGAGTAACCCCAGGAATTTGCCGCAGGAGTTGCCGGGGCTGGAGCTTAATTTTTTGCCCGTGGATCATGTGACAGGCATCTTGATAGACCAGCGTTAAAGGTTCGGATTGGAGAGGATAGAGCGGGGCCGTTAAACCCACCTCAGCCAGGAATTCTTGGACATCTTTAACCTGCTGGGCGAAGGCATGGGCCGGTGCGGCGTAGTCGGGATCATCCGCCAGTAAATGACCGTATTCCTTGAGGGTATGACCACAGCCAGAGGCATTAATGATCACCGCATCTAGCTCCCACTCAGCAAAGGTATCAATCATCTGGCGGGCAAGGGTCTGGGCCTGGGGTTCTTGACCTTGATGATGGGGCAGCGCAGCACAACAGCCTTGACTGGGGGGAATCACCACTTCACAACCATTGGCGGTTAAAACTCGGATCGTGGCGGCATTCACTTCCGGTAAAAAAATCCGCTGGACACAACCCAGAATTAGCCCAACTCGATGGCGTTTTTCTCCTTGGGCGGAAATGATGGTGGGAAACCTGTCTTGCCAGGCCTGGGGCGGAATCGGGGGGAGCATTTTCTCCATGGCGGCCAGAGATTTGGGTAGCAGTTTGGCCAGGGGAGAGTTGCGCCACAGGGTTTGCAGGCCGGTTTTTTGGTACAGCCAGAGGGGAGCAAGTAAGGCCCGTAAGCGTTGGGGATAGGGGAAGGTGGTGAAGATTAGTTTGCGTAACAGTTGCTCACCCAAAGGGCGCGCGTGATTGCGTTCAATTTGGGGCCGAGTTGCGGAAATGAGTTGGTCATAGGCCACGCCCGACGGACAAGTCGTTACACAGGCCAGACATCCTAAACAGGAGTCAAAATGCTGAATTGTTGCTGGGGAAAGTGGGGCCTGGGCTTCGTTGATGGCATCCATCAGGTAAATGCGGCCGCGGGGCGAATCGGTTTCTTTGCCAATGACGCGATAACTCGGACAAGTGGATAAACAAAACCCACAATGAACACAGGCATCAATTAGCCGTGGATCCGGCGGCGATTGGGCATCAAAACCCAGAAATGGCCCCAGGATGGTGGGGGTAGATGGCTCCGATGCTGACATTAAATCCCTCCGACAAATCGTTGGGGACTGAGTAGCCCCTTGGGATCAAATTGTTGCTTAATCGTTCGCATCAGGGCCATTGCATTTCCGCTGTAGCCCCATAGATCTAGCTGTTGTTTGAGCTGTAAAGGTGCATCGAGAACTGTCAAATATCCGCCACGAGTTGCTGTAATATCTCGGATAATTCCCACCATTTCAGTTAGAGCTGCTTCATCCCCCAGAAGTTGCAATTCACCGATACCAGCGCCCCAATGAAAGACAAGCGAACTCCCCAGGCCCCGGTCGCCAAATTCTGCCAGCATCCGGTTTAAGCCTGCGATGGCCTGGTTGGGTAGAAGTCCGAATTTTGCCCGTAATCCCCCAGAACCCAAACTCCCTGCGCTCAAGCCTCCAGTCGGTGTCGGAATTTCCGTCAGGGGAACACCAACCCTTTGCGCAAGATCATGCAGGCGTGAACTTTGTACCTGAACCGCTGGACCAAAGCCTTGAAACTGCACCCTTAGACCTAAATTCCCCTGTAAATGGGTTGAAATTAGCCAATTTGGGGACAGTAAATCCACACAGGCTGGAACTAGGGCATTCCCCAGTAAATCCGGCAAGAGTTGCTCCAGTTGTTGGTAAGTTCCCCCCATGAGCCAGGTTTGGATGTGTTCAGGACGTGGATAGACCCGAAGCGTAACCTCGGTAATGATCCCCAAGGTTCCCCAGGCCCCGATCATTAATTTGTGTAGGTCATACCCGGCAACATTTTTCACAACTCGCCCGCCTGATTTGACCACCGTGCCATCAGCCCGGACAAACTGCATTCCCAAACAGTGATCTCGAATCGTGCCGTAGCGGTGTCTGAGTGAACCGGTCTCGCGGGTTGAAGCAATTCCCCCCAGGGTGGCTAAGTCCGGTCGCGTTGGGTCGAGGGGCACAAACTGGTTTTCGGCTTTTAACTGGGTTTGGAGATTCTGAAGGATCATCCCGGCCTGGGCTGTGACCGTCATATCAGCGGCGGCATGGTCAATCAACTGGTTTAAGCGGGCCGTACTGAGCAATATGTCCGCAACCCCTAAACCCCCCCAGGCCAACTTTGTCCCACTCCCCAAGGGTAAAACTCGCCAACCCGATTGACTGGCCGCCCGGAGAATTTCTTGAATTTGACCAACGGACTCGGGATAGGCAACGGCCACTGGTTGGGATGCGGGATGGAGGGCCTTTTGCCAAGGGAGATGGTGGGGATGATCCGCCCAGGCCTGGATATTTTTCTCCCCAACAACCCCCGTCAGAGTTGCCAATATGGTTGTGGATGTGGCTGCCGTACCCATGCCCTTTAGATATTTGCCCTATTTAGACGGCAGTTCAAAGACAAATCCCTCGTAATAGAGCACTTGTCCCTCTTCACTGGTAACTGGCCGGGCACTTTCACAGATCCGCCCCACTGTGCCATCCGCATGCCGAATTTCGCTGACCATATTTTTGACGTAGCCGAGTTGTTTGATTGATTGGACATACCGGGGCCATTGTTGGGCATCGACGTAGGGAATACTTTCATAAACCTCAGGGTCATCAAACCAATCCTGGGCCGTTGCGTAACCAAAGATTTGGGCTAAGGCATTGTTGAGTTTGAAATACCGGCCCTCTGGTGAGCGTTGATAGATGCCAATAATGGCCTGGTCAAACATTTGCCGCGACTTTTCTTCCATTTCCTGGAGTGACGTAACCAAATCCCGCCGCTCTTCCACCACCCGTTGGAGTTGTTCGTTTTGTTGCTTCAGGAGGGCATTTTTGTGGCGAAGGCTTTTCTGTAGTTGAGAAATAATAAGCTGGTTTTTTACCCGAGCCAACACCTCTTCCGCTTGAAACGGTTTAGAAATGTAGTCGGCGGCCCCGGCCTGGAAGGCTTTCACCTTATCAAAGACATCATCAAGGGCGCTGATAAAAATGACCGGAATTGGCTTAGTTTGGGGATCGCCCTTCAACTGGCCACAGACCTCGTACCCATCCATGTCTGGCATCATAATATCAAGCAAAATCAAATCCGGTGGCTCAGCCTCAACCCCCATCAAGGCCATTTCACCATTAATCGCCATCCGCACCTCATACCCCTCTAACTCCAGCAAGGCACTCAAGACTTCCAAATTTTCTTGGGTATCGTCAACAATGAGGATATTGCCAGGGGTGGCATCCAACTGCTCTACAGCCATGACCGCGATTCCTGCACTCTCCCTATCTACTCTACAGGACTAAACTTGATCCGTTGAAAATATGGCGATTTTTGCGAAACGTAACGAAACCCCGCTCCCTAGGGCAATTCCAGACCAGACCCAATCTTGAAAAAACATCCCAATGTCCTGAGCTACTGTGGTAGAAAAATACTGCTAATTGCCTATGCCAATTTTGCTTCAGACTAAGGTTAAAGGCCATGCCCAACAGGATTGTTGTAATTGCCCCAGTTGATGCTCAAGGCTTCTGAAAATTGACTGTGATCTAGTTAGGAAACAAGGCTGGTAGACGCTTCAATCTAAATTATACTCCACAAAAATATACTGCTTACGATGATGGATGTTGTCTTTACTGAACCAAGTGAGCCTCAATCTGGTCTTGGTTTACCCTCCGTAACCAACTTTGTAAAAATTTATGGGTAAGGCCGGATTCCCAAGCGCATCCACACACATGCGCGGAAACAAGATAACAATCATCTACACAATAGACAACGGTTTCTACCGATTCAATGGAAACTCGGTGAGCATCTAAAATCCTGACAAATCTCTTTTTTGGGGGGGACGACTTTCTCCGGGTCTTCCAAGGGATGAGTAACCCGTGCCCTCTGCTAGGATAGACCGGCTTCATGTAATAAGTTGTAGTAACTAGACTTTGCAGAATAGACTATGTTAAATGTTTCTAGAATATATGCCTCTAATTCTTCAAGATTCCAATAATTCTGTTGCTTTAACCAATCCAGCACCTGTTGTTGTTCAACTCTGCTAAATAGGCACATTTACCTTTGTAGCCTAATTTTAGTCCATTAACGCCTCTTAGCAAAAGGCTTGCTTTCATTTTGTAATGAATCCTGATGAAACCTGAAGAACACTCATAATCTGTTGATGAGTAAATTCTTCTAGTGCCATCTTTACGGCTAGGGCCCGATTAGTTTCTCTTGAGTCGAGACAAGCCTCGATAAATTAATTGAATTCATCCATGGAACTAGCCAAATCATCCTACAATCATCTCATATCTAAAAACGGTTTACTATATTGACTATTTTAAGAATAAGCTGATCAACACTCCGATGATTAAAGTCTTTCTTGACTCCGGTTATCACCCTAAGTCTCTGACTAAAAAGCTGAAGAATATTGATCCGTCAATCCTGACTAAAATCCGATTCCAACACGCCCCAAAACCATCCAGATAGCAGATGATAATGCACGCACAATTTGAGTTTGTTCTTCAGCCGACTCGCTGGATTATAGAATGTTCTAATGCCGAGATAGAACCCTACAAAAGTTTGGTCAAAAACTTTGACAAGACTCTTTCTCATGCAACTGCGAAAATTAATCTTTGCTTTGTCAGGTTAATGCTAAAGCAGATTGCCGCTCCTTCCTGAGATGTCAAATGGGTTCTATAGGGTTTAATCTAGAAATCCCGGGTGAGGACTAAACAATTTCGCTCGTTGTCTAGACGTTGGTAACTGATTGACCAACCATAGTCCTCTTGAAGTTTTAGAAGAATGATATTCCCCCAATGGGCATCACGGTTTAGGGGAGTGAAGTTATCAGCTCTAATCTCTTGGATGAGGCTTTCCCAGGCCTGGTTTAAATCAAAAGCTGCCCCCAAATCCCAGATATGAATTTGCAGGGACTGTGATGATACGTTTACCCAGATTTCAATGGGGGTTGAGGTGGGGAGATCAGCATGGGCATGGCGAATGACATTGGTTAACCCTTCCATTAGGGCAGTTTGTCCTTCAATCCAAACGGAATAGGGTACAGGAGCTCGGTTGAATTGGTCAAACCAGGCCAAAACCGTGGGAATACAATCCAGGTTGCTCTCAACTTGTAAGGAAGTGCCTTTATAGAGTGGGTTCGTATCCATTAGCAAAATGTTATTTGAATTATGGTATCTATGGCACTGATTCAGTATCCTTTGAAAAAAAGATAGTTATTTCTGCCAAAACGTAAGATATATTCAAAGAGTAATGAGTTGTGAAATTAAGACAGAATCATATCTCTCTGAAAGTTTATGTTTAACCCTGGGTTTCGGGAAAGACCATTCCTTATCATGGATTGAGGATAGATAATTATTCTAACAGATAAAGACGGACTCCTAGATTTACCCTGATAATCTTCTCAATTATTATTGCTCCTTATGAAGGAAACTTTGCAGAAGGCCTGGAAGACTCATGACCGTTTTTTAGAACTGCGCTCAAAATGGTTGACTTTGGACGGACTCCTAGATTTACCCTGATAATCTTCTCAATTATTATTGCTCCTTATGAAGGAAACTTTGCAGAAGGCCTGGAAGACTCATGACCGTTTTTTAGAACTGCGCTCAAAATGGTTGACTTTGATTGGTGAGCATTTAGAGGATCATCAGGGTCAAATATTGGAATATTGGCGTGTAGAGAAAGCGGACTCAATCATTATTATACCGATTCAGTCTAATCATCTGATTTTGCCGCCTCTTAGCTACAGACCTGGTGTTGAACAATCTACATTAGACTTCCCTGGTGGTCGCACTGCAGAGAGAGAAAGCCCTGATAGTATAGTCCCTAGAATTTTACAAAGAGAGTTTGGTATTGAGTTGCCAAAAATTCGTAAAATTATGCCCCTGAATTCCCACGGCTGGCTTGTGAATAGTTCTTTTTCTAATCAAAAACTTTACAGTTTTGTTGCTTATTTAGAACCTAATCCAGTTATTGCAGCAGAGTTTATCAGCGCAAGGTACCCAGCCACCTCTGGAGGCATACAAGACTTACTCCAGAATCTCATTTGTTTGCAATGTCGAATGACTCTTATGGAATGGTGGATTAATCACGGGTCTCGAGAATTATCATAAATTTATTTCATGTTTTATTAAATCAGATACTTTTTAGTTGTAAGTGTATTCATATGGAGACAATGGTCTGGAAATTAAAACTTATGACTGAATCATATGGCATACGGTAATGAATCGTGAGAATATGGCGGAATTACATCTCTCTATAAATTTTTGAATTCACCCTCAGCTTTGAGAAGAGCTCCTTGTCAAAAACTGAGATAATAATTTTTTCTAAAAAAATTATTGCTATAGTCAAAGTACTAACCTTATTGGTTTCAGGTTGTTCTCGTGTTTCATTCCTAGGTTAAATGACTTTAATTGCGAGTTTAAGCTAGAGAAAACGTTTTGAATCTGGTCGCATAGCCGGGTTAAGATTATTCTGAAAAACACAGTGAAATAACCGTGTTGGTGTTCGACCCAGGCCAGTATTTAGCCACAGAATGCTTGTCAAAGGAGAATCCATTTAGACTGCCCCTGAATCTTTGTTAAAGATCACAAGAATGGTTTTGAGAATTAGCTTGAGATCGTACATCAGGCTCCAGTTCTCTTGATAACGCAGATCGAGTTGAATGACCTCTTCAAAACTACGAATTTTGGAACGGCCATGCACCTGCCATTCACCACTCAGGCCTGGGCGAACATCTAAGCGCTGCCAGTTGGGGATTTCATACTGATCCACTTCTTCAGGTGTTGGCGGACGCGTTCCAATTAAACTCATATCACCCTTCAACACATTTAAAAACTGGGGAATCTCATCAAGGCTCGTCTTGCGTAAGAAGCGACCAACCCGAGTAATCCGGGGGTCATTCTCATTCTTAAAAAACGCACCCTCGGCCTGATTAGCAATCGTTGCTTTTAGGGCTTCTGCATTAGTTACCATTGAGCGGAACTTCCAGAGTCGAAATCGTTTTCCCATCCAGCCACAGCGAATTTGGCTAAACATAATGGGGCCTGGGCTATCCAGCTTGATGGCAATTGCAATTGGGACAAATAAAATGCCCGTAATACCCAGGCCAACAATTGCCCCAACAATGTCGATCACTCGTTTCAGGGGCGAGCGCACAGAGGGATGGGTGAGGGGCGGGCGTTGTTCAGTCCGGCGGGACATGGTTGGAATGATGCCCTCCGTATGTTTTTCGATGGTCAGCACTCGATCCAGGCCAGACAGAGAAAAACCTAATTTAACCTGCGGGTTAACGCTCCAGGCCACGACGGTCACATTCTTGGCCTGGGCTGCCTTCAAATTACTGATCAAGGCACCGATACAGGTACTATCAATTACCGCAGTTTGACCAAAATCCAAAATAATTTTTCGTCTCTCTGGCTCAGCCTCTAACCACTGGGAGAATGATTGCCGAAACCCAACTGCCTCAAGAACCGTCAAGCGGGGTGGTAATTGCACCAATAAAGTGTCTTTACCACGGATCAGAGGAAAGATAGGCATAGGGGAAGGGGTATTCATGGCAGACCTCAGCTGATTTTCGGATTGACATGATTGGTTGATGTCGCATCAAAACGGCGATGCAAACTCTGACAGAGGACCGTGGCTGCGGTTTGGGAGAGATCACTTACGGAAACTTTGGCAGGATGCTCAATAAAACGAACAATATCTGCCGGGCACCAGGCAATCGGGACATGCAGTTGGGAAAGGGCCAGAGCCAACTCCACCTGATGATCATCAACGTGTTCCTTAAAGCGCTGGCTGCGCGGAACAAGGATATAGGGCTTATCTAAAGTATCTAGCAACAGCACTGTTCCCTCCCCACAGTGGGCAATCACCATATCGGCCCGCTGAATCAAGTCCTGGAATTTTTCCTCTTTCAGAAAACGATAAACTCTCGCCCCCGCTGGTAAGACCGTGCAGGTGCCATACTGAACCACCACCTCGTCTTGGAGCAGCTCATAATCAATCAGTACCTCTATCCACTCCATCAGTCGGTCAAAGGGATACTGTTCTGAACCAACCGTGACCAGAATCATAAGCCCTCCTGAGAAACAACAAGTTCGGCCTGGGGATAGCGGGCTTGCAGTTGTGGCCAATGCACATACAGCACCGTCAAAAAGGGCAGCACCAAGCGGGCAGATAAACTCAGGGTTTGAATCCGAGTCACCGATTCAATAAACACCGTCTGACTCCCAAACAGTTTCCCAAGCAGGAGAAAGGGAACTGCCACCCCAGCTCCAGTAGAAATGATTAAATTGGGTTTTTCCTGGCGGATAACTTTCCAGGCCAGGCCAAGATTCCGCACTAGATTTGGTAGGTTACGGTTTGTAGGACTGTGGGCCCAGAACACCGTTTCCCCAGCCAGAGCTGCTTCCGTAGTTGCTGTTCGGAACGTGACCCAAATGCGTTCATGGCTCCGCCAAAAAGGCTGCAACTGTTGTAGGGCTTTAAAGTGCCCCCCTGAGGAGCAAACGAGTAAGATTTTCATCAGTATTTTCCAGGGCTGTTTTTGAAATATGGGCTTGCTTGAGTTCATTAGGCGGAGGGATGAAAACGATTTTCCTGATGTTGGCGATGCTCTTGACTTTGTTCTTTGAGGATGCGGCGTCTCTGGCTGGCTCCGGTCAGTTGCATCATCAGGTGTTCCAATCTTTGGTAAAGCGGGGGTGGGAGAATCCACAACAGGTAAGCTGCGGCTAAGGAGATCACAGTGCGGCGGGGTTCCTCCACGAGAATTTTCCAGTAGATGCTCAAGGCTTGATGAAGTAACGAAACGGCAATGGCAGGGGATCGCATGCGGGTGGCTCGGCGAGCTAAATAGCGTAATTGGTAAGCTCTGGCCTTATTCCCCCAGCGTTGGACAAATACTGGGGCATAGGCCTGGGTTTTGACTAAGATGCGTTCCCAGGTTTCGTACTGCTTTGGGATATTGGCAGACAGTCCCCCGGTGTTAACTCGGTAAAGGGTGAGTGCATCCGGAATACCTTCAATTTGCCAGTTGGTTTGCAGGGCAATTCGCAACCAGCATTCAATATCTTCCGATTGACGGAAACGATCATCAAAGTAAAAGTCTTCTACACTTCCATAAAGGTTTTCCTCAAATCGAATCTCATCTAATACCTCTCTGCGGATGACCACAGCAGAGCCATTGCCGATCGGGTTCCGGCAAAACAAATACTCCGGCGTAATGCCCCTCAGTTTTGGCATTTGATAAATCCCCAAGGGTTGGCCTTGATCATCAATAAAGCTGGAGCGGCAAAAGCTGACTCCGACTTCGGGTGAGCCTTCCAGATGACGCAGATGCAACTCAATCTTTTCCGGTAACCAGAGATCATCACTGTCTAGAAAGGCGAGATACTTACCCTGTGCATGGCGGATTCCGGTGTTTCTAGCTCCAGCCAGGCCTCGGTTTTGTTGATGGATGATCTGAATGCGGGGATCGCTAAACTGCTCGCAAATAGCAATGCTGTTATCGGTGCTACCATCATCAATGACAAGAATTTCCAAGTCTGGATAGGTTTGCTTGACCACAGACTCCAGGCTTTCCGCCACAGTTGCAGCAGAGTTATAGACAGGAACAATTACAGAGATAGTAGGCATGGGTCAAGATCCATCAGGGCTGAGAAGAATCGATTGGTCGTGAATCCCGCTGGTTCTGGGGCCAAGCCATCAGCCCCAATGCGCTGAGCAGATGACGGAGATAGACCGCAATCAGAGTGAGGAGCGTCCGTTTTGGTTGCTGCCATATGAGTTGCCAGTCCGATCGCAGCGCCCGGTTGATAAAATCTACGCCTACGGCACTAGGTAAGGATAACCGGAGCGAACGACGAGCCAAATAGCGCAGATGTATTGCCTGAGCCAGGTCAAAGGACTTGGCAATCACTTCCGGGGCATAAACTTTGGCTTTCTCCACGAGCAGGTTCCACCCCGCCTCCATCCGGTACAGATCCGCCGAGAGGCCCCCTTGACTGGTGCGATAGCGAGTTAAAACCTCGGCCTGTCCGGCGATCTCCCAAGTGGTGGTGCAACTAACTCGTAACAGCCACTCCAAATCTTCGGAATAGCTCATATCTAGGCAAAAACCACCCACCTCAGTAAATACCTGTCGGCGGATCACCCAGTTAGAAGTGGTGGTGGTGGGATTTTCAGCTAAAAAATTGATGGGTTTTAGGTTCCGAAGTTGGGAGCTGGACAGTTGTCCCGTCGGTTCCCCGCTGGGCGTGAGAAATTCGACCTGGGCAAAGCTGACCCCTAACTGCGGGTTAGCCTGGAACTGGGCCAGGTGCTGACTGAGTTTAGCCGGGAGCCACTGATCATCAGCATCCAAAAAGGCAAGAATTTCTCCACGGCTTTGGGCCATACCCCAGTTGCGGGCGGCGGATACTCCCTGGTTAGACTGTGAAATTAGGGTAATCCGCTCATCCTTAGCCTGGTAAGCGCGGGCAATAGCAGCAGTTTCGTCGGTGGAGCCATCATCAACAATCAGGAGTTCCCAGTTGGGATAGGTTTGGTCTTGGACGGACTGAATCGTTGCTCTCAAAAACCGGGCCGCATTGTAGGCGGGAATAATTACAGAAACGGTCGTTTTTCTTGCCATCAGCCCACCTCCACAACAGCCTGAGACAAAACCCGCTGCCTAGCCCAGAGTAAATACAAGGGTTGCAGCAACAAGTGGGTGGCCATCACAGCAATCGCAACGCCTAAAATGCCAAACTGGGTCCCAACCAGAATCGCTAAAGACAGGGCGACTGTAAAGAAGAGATTCCAGCGTAAGTCGAGTTGCGGTAAACCTACGGCGCGGAACAGCATGGCGGCGGCATTGGCAAACGGCCGGGATAGAGCTGATAAACAAATCAAAATCAGGATCGGAACCGCCCCCCGCTCTACCCACTGTTGCCCAAAGATTATCGGCACGTAAAAAGGCGCAAGACTGGACTGGACAATCACGAGGGGAAAAATGATCGTTGCAATTGTTTTGAGGTTGGCGAAAAAACGTTTTCGGAGCAGGTCTGAATCAGAGCGGACATCACAGAGGTCGGAGTAAAGAGAAACCCCCATCGCATTCACTGCACTCAGACTTAAGCCCAGGCCAGCGTTAAAGGCAAAGTAATATACTCCCAAGGGAGCCAGTCCAACAAAACGCCCAATCAATAAATAATCAATGTTTTCCCTCAAGGTGTTAAGCATTTCCACCCCGAGAATCCGGCTACCAAACCCCAAAATTCGTTGCCAGCGTTCTAGGGTAAAGACATAGATCGGCCGCCACGATTGATAGCGATACATCATCAGAACCCAGATTGGAGCCACCAGGAGCTTAGGTAGCACAATCGCCCACATCCCCAGGCCGACTAGGGCAAAGATCCCCGTTAGCAGGTTGTCTGCCACCACCTGGGCCAGGTTCGTCAGACTGAACACATTCAGCCGGTTTTCCCGTCGCACTAAGGCTGTCTGCACCATACCAAGGGGGTACACCAGGTAGGTACAACCGATCAGAATAATTGGCAGAATTAGATTGAAATTGTGGTAAATGGCCGCCACGGCAAACGAACCCGTGGTTTGAATCAGAAACAACCCCAACCCTAAGAGCCAGTTCAACCAGTAGGCCGTAATACACAGTTGATCAATTTCATCGGCATCCGCTTGCACCAGCTTGTCCCCAATGCCATTGCGCGTAAAGACGCGAATAAACTCGTGGGTGGTGAGGACAATTGCGGCTAAACCATAATCTTCTGGGCTCAGAAACCGGGCCAGGATCACCGTAGCAATAAGTCGCGAGGCTCGAATCCCCAGTTCTGATAGCCCCATCCAACCCATATTCCGAATGAAACGGTCTTGAGGGAAGCGTTTTTGCAGGGTTTGGATCCAGCTCATTGAAACTCCCGTAATAACCTCTCCCAAGCCCCAACATAGTCATCCCAGGCCTGGCTGGCAGTTAAACGCCCCTGCTGCCCCCAAAGCTGACGTTGGGATGGAGGGGCATTAACCAAAGTTTGAATCCCTTCAGCCAAGGCGGTGACACTCTCCGGCTTCACCAGGAGTCCACAGCCTTCTGCCTGCTCACTCAAACCATCCACATCGCTGACAATGACGGGACGAGCCGCCGCCCGCGCTTCCAAACAAACATTGCCCCAGGGTTCCCAGCGAGAAGGAATAACAACGGCATCACAGCGGTTAAGTAGGCCTGGAACATCATCAACCCGCCCAAGGAAATGAATCTGGGGAGCATTTCCTGCCAGTTGCCTGAGCTTGGATTCCTCTGGTCCTTGCCCGCCCAGGAGTACCTGCACCAGGCCGGGTGGTAATTGCTGGATGGCCTGGATCAGGAGATCAAACCCCTTCTGTTGGGTAAACCGGCCATAGGCCACCAATGTCAACGGGGTTTCCGGCTGAGTTTTTTCCGGCACTGGCAAGAAAGCATCTAAAACCCGGCTGGAGCGAATCAACCGTAGAGCTTCCGGCTGCACCAATCGCTGAGTCTGCATCCAGTGCTGCTGGGCCTGAGAAATGGCCACAACGCGATCCATTAATTTATAGGTCAGCCGTAACATCGTCTGAAATCGCCAGCGGGAGGGCACCTGATGCGTTTCAAACCCAGCACTGTAGTGGTGTTCAATCAGGATTTGGGCTTTGGCTTTCCGCTGCAGAAGTTCCGGAACTCCTTTCCAAGATGAGGCTCGGTGCCAAACCAACAGATCCGGTTGCCAGGAGGATATTAATGCTGCGGCGCGATCGGTGGTGACCAACTCAAAATTTACCCAGCTACCCAATCGACTTTGGGCCAGGCTGTTAAGCGTCGCAGCAATACCACCCGTCCAGCCCATCCCCTGCTGACCAAGAGCGTGCAATACCTTCATGGATTTACCCCTTGGGGTCGGCCGGTTCTGATCTGGGGTAAAACCCTTTCTCGATAGGCATCGGCAATGGTCTGAGCATGGGCCGACCAGGTATAGCGTTTGGCGTACTGGAGACGAAAACCCCGATTAGGAGCAGCATCAGGATTTTGAAGTAAGTGGCTGATAGTCTCTGCCCAGGCCTGGGGTTCTCCCACCGGACAGTAGACAGCCGCTTCACCCCCTACTTCTCGAAACACCGCAATATCGCTAACTACAATAAGACTGCCACTGGCTAGAGCCTCGATTAAGGGCATCCCAAACCCTTCCGACTCACTGGTCATCAGCACCACAGCGGCCCGCCGGTAGAGTTCGGCCAACTCCACTTGCTCCAGGCGCGGGAATAATCGAATCCCATCGCGAATGCCCAACCGATCAATCCGCGCTTCTAGGTCTGGCATCCAACCCGGCCCAACCCTGACCAACATGAGTTCCGGATGCTGCGACCGCAGCAGAGCGTAGGCATCAAGCAAGACATCAAGCCGCTTGCGGGGAAGGCTCACGCTGATATTGAGCAGGAAAGGACCATCCCCAAGCTGTTGCCGCAGGTGCTCCACCATCCCAGAATGAGAAGCTTTAGGCGAAAAACTAGGATCAATTCCCAGCGGCACCTGAACCAACTTTTCCGGCGTCATCAGCCCGAAGTGGAGAATTTCGTCTCGAACAAAGTGAGTGGTATAAAACACAACCGCCGCTTGCTGAAACCCTTTGAGGGCGTAGCGTTGCATGGTGTTATAGCGAAACGAGCGGGGATATTTGTCCGGTTGCAACACCGAGCGAAACACATCCAGGTCATGGCAAAACACGCCTGTCCGCTCCGGTGGTAAGACATTTACTAAGGAGGCATAGCTTTGGTCACAGATATGAAAAAGATCAAAGTTATGCTGGCAGGATTTCAGATAGCGAGGATAGTCCCAAAAGCGATTTAGCATTTTGTCACCCCCAGAAGCACACCCCATCCGGCCCAGGCTTGGGAGGCGTTTGAGTCGGTAGGTGTACTCCGGTTGAATCCGGGTGGTTTGAAAATCCAGGTGTTCTGCCACTAAGGTCTCGTAGAGGCGATCACCGCAGACGAGCATACTGGGAGACGCTTCGGCTCGAAAATTGCTGACTAGGCCCAACCGGATTGGTTGCAATCCCTTATCCTCCAACTTGTTGCAAACATTGATGAAACGCTTGCTTCACCTGGGCGCGCAGGCCAACATGGTCAAAGATTTGGGCACCCGTTGGCAGAATACCCTCCAGGACAGCGTTGCCTTGGAATTGCTCAAGGCCACAGCCAGGAATCCCTAAACGTTGGCTCAAGTCACGTCCTTTGTTGGAGTAGTACAAATTGAAGGGAACCCGGCCACTCGCCAGTGCCAAGACAGCCGTGTGATAGCGAATGGCCACAATCAGTCCACAAATATGGAGCGCCGCCATCACCAGTTCCCAGTGGGCCAGGCCAGTGTTGACACTAAAGGGATTTAAAACCTTAATCTGAGGAAATTGGGCCGTAATCGCTGCTGCAACGGCTAGGTCATTATCCGCCCCGTAGGCCTGGGACTGAATCAGCAAGACGGGCTGGTATCCCTGCTGAACAAGCCATTGACTCAGGTGGATCAGTTGGGTCTGAAATTGGCCATTGTCGTATCCATACATGGAGTCAAAGGCCCGCAACGAAATTAAGGCGGTTTGCTTTGGCTCCAGATCTAAGTTAGTAAACAAGTCCTGGGCAGCCGTGATCGCCGCGTCCTGCAGTTCTAGGGCAAAGGCCGCATCAAAGGAGAGGAGAGCTGGCACCCCGGCCTGGGTTAAACGCCGATGACTTTCGGCATCTCGGACACAGACTGCTGCTAAGCGTCGCAAACAAAATGTCAAGGCCTTGAAGCTGATCCCATGGCAAGAACGGGGAATGGATTGGCCGAATAAAATTGTCTGGCGCTGTGAGCGACGTAGCTGAATTAAATTTTGGATAAAGGTGCGCGTGATCAGTCCCTCACGGGCATTGTTAAAAATATCCCCACCGACACTGATGTAACCATCACAGCGCGGTAGTTTCGAGACAAGCTCAACTCTTGGGACGTAGGCTGGCACTTGATCTTGCACCTGGGCGATGATTCTGGCATCGGGGGCCATCGCCGCTAAAGCACTATAGATTGCGGCATCGCCAATATTCAGCGTGGAGTAAGTATTAATCAGTCCAATGGTTTTTCCCATCGGTAACCTTAGGCAAGCACAGCATGGTTCTCAAAAACAACTAATCGGGCGGATATCCCTAATTTAATGTTCCCTATTCAAGTTGAAATCAGCAATCATAATTTGCAAAAAGTTATATTGAAAAAAGTTTTACGTCCTTGGCTTGGCAACTTGTAGGCGCGATATGGCAAAACAGTGAGTAGACGAATACCCACCTTTCGCTGGAAGGTACAAACGGCTGAATGTTTCCGCTAAAGTTCACTATGGTATTTTCTGACTGTGGCTAGTTCTCATCCATGCTCAAATCCATCCCTGTTTTACTCTTAACCACAGTCACAAGCTTGGCCTGGATTACCACCAGTTTTGGACTGCCACTTTCTCCCGGTGATCGGCTCAAACTAAGTATTCCAGAAGGGGAAGAATTCAATGGAATCTATGAGGTTAATCTGGAAGGAAATCTGGAAATTCCCTACCTACCCCCGATCCCAGCCGCTGGCCTGGAACCACAACAAGTCCAGCAGAATCTCACGCAAGCATTCCTCAAAGAGCAGTTATTCCAACCCAGTTTTTTGCGGGTAAGTCTAAATGTGGTGCAGTGGGCTCCCATCCAGGTATTTGTGAGTGGGGCTACATTTGTTCCCGGCAGAGTGTTGATCAATGAACAGTCCGACGCTCAGCAAACCCAGCCTCCAGTCACCATAGCGGGACAATATCCGCCCCGTCGCTACTTGGCGGTGGCCCTGCGAGAGGCGGGGGGGGTACAGCCCACCGCTGACATTACAGCCATTCAACTGATCCGCCAAGGACAAACCCGCACCTTTGACCTGTCGGGGGTATTGTCGGGAGAACCCTTTGAGGATGTGCCATTGATTGCGGGTGACCGAATTATCGTTCCTGACACCAGGAAAATTAATAATGCCCTAGTACGACCATCCCAAATCACCCCGGTTGGAGTCAAAATTTTCCTCTCGAATCTGACAGTACCAGCAACGGGAAATGCCATTTCTGGAATTAGTCGTGATGCCACATCCTTTCCCTACGGCTCCCGATTTTCCCAGGCCGTGGTTGCGGCCAACTGTGCTGGGGGGACACGGGGAACCAATGCCGGACGGCGGGCTCTCCTCGTCACCACTAATCAAATGACCGGACAAACCACCTATATCGAGCGAGGAGTTAACGATATTTTGAAACGATCTAGCGGGGATGTCGACAATCCCTACCTGATGGCTAACGATGCCGTGGTCTGTTACGACTCCAACTTTGTTGAGTTTCGGGACATTATGCAGTCGCTCAGCTTGTTCCTTTTCCCGATTCCCCTGATCCGGAGCCTTTATCCATAACTATTGCCCATGCGTAAACGGCTCTTTCTCTCGCGGACAAAACCAATCTGGCGGCTGATTAGAAACCGCTGGACTCGCTACCTAGTGCTGAGTGCGGCTGCCAATGTTTTTATCTGGGGGTCAACTATAACCTACTTGAAAATTACCAAACCGACTTACACCAGTGAATGGGCATTAATTTTACCCGGTGCTACTTTTGGGGTTAACGTCAACTTACCGGGAATTGGGCAGGCCGTGGCCTCAAGTGGTTCGGGTATGGGCAGTTCTACCTACGATCCGCGGGCAAATTATGAGTTTATTTTTAGCAGTGATCCAGTGCTAGCACGGGCAGCTGAGCTAGCTAAATTGCCCCAAGAGCAGTTTGGCAAGCCTCGGATTAAGCTTTTGGATAACACTACTATCATGTTATTTGAGATCGGTGGCCGCAGTCCCACCGAATCTCAGCAAAAATCCTACGCCCTTTACACAGCCATTGTGGAGCGCTTGAACACTCTGAGAGCCGGGGAAATTCAACAGCGGGAAGTGCCAAATCAGAAAATCTTACTGGCGGCACAGAAGAAATTAGAAACTGCCCAGAGCCGTCTTTCGGCCTATAAGCTGAGTTCTGGTCTGAGTTCTCCGGATCAGATTACGAATCTCTCCTCCAACATTGAGCAGTTACGTCGACTACGTTCTGAGGCAACAGGACAGAAACAACTCGTAACCAATCGCCTCAAGCAACTCAGCTCCACCCTGGGATTAACCCCTGAGATGGCCGCTGACGCCTTCTTACTACAATCCGATCAGGTTTTTCAAGCCAACCTTAAGGACTACAGTGAAGCCACTGCGGCCCGAGAAGTATTGTTATCGAAGTTCGGGACAAACCATCCCCAGGTTGTGCGAGAAACTCAACGCCAACAAGCCGCCCGCCAGGCCCTGCTGGAACGCAGCCAACGTCTTCTCGGAAGAAACCCTGCCCCAGCCTTGTTTTCCCGGATGCTCCTGGCCAGTAGTGGAACCGGACGAGATACCCTATTCCAGGCCCTGGTTACTTATCAAGCGGATCAACGGGGCCTGGTGGGACAGGTAAAGGCGCTGGATCAGGAAATTACTCGTTTAGAGGCCCGCTTGGAAGTTTTGTCCCAACGGCAATCGGTTTTAGAAAATCTAAGGCGGGATGAACAGGTTGCAGAGGCAATCTTCACCTCCACCCTAACTAAGGTTGACTTGGGTCAGGGCGATATTTTTTCTGCCTATCCCCTAGCTCAAATGGCAGTGGAACCCAGCTTGCCCCAAAAGCCAACGGCTCCCAAAAAGGGCCTGGTGTTGGCTGGAGCTGCCTTAGGTTCAATTTTTTCAACCCTTGGACTCTGGATTCTTTGGATTCGTAAGCCCTGGATTAAAAAGCTCTCCAAATTCATTTCTCCTTAAACGACTATCCCTTCCCTCCCTATTGCCCAACGTGTTTGCCAAGCTGACCCGATACTTCAAGTCTCAAGATATTCAGCCCGAGAACTTGCCCGAGAAAGTGATCTGGTGGGCTCTTGTCTATACCTATCCCATCTGGTTGTTTGGGGGATTGTATATTGTTGGCTCGTTACTCTGCTGGTTGCTCTTACTATTTGTCGTGATTAAGGCCATGGCCCAGGCCGAGGATCCAGACATTCCAGAAGCAGATAAAATCTCCGTTTCTTGGGTGACTTGGGTCTGGATTGTCGGCATGCTGATGATGGAAGTAGCCCTCATCGCCGGACATGTGGACTTTAACCTGCCTGTGGGGTTAATGATTAAGTCCTCCATCGGCTGGGCTAAGGGCTGGGCGGCACTAGCTCTCTATCCTTTGGCGGGTTGTCTCAAAATTCGTCCCCAGGTTATTTATCGAGCTGTTTGTATTATCGGCTTGTATACTCTGCTGATTACCCCAATCCTGCTGATCACCCCCTATCTGCACTTGCCCCAGGTTTTATATGTTTCTCCTCTGCGGGCCGTGGGCGGGCCTGGCAATGAATTTTTTGATGTTCCCCTCTACGAAATTGATGGCAGTACCGGCGACCTGCGCTGGCGGTTATTCACCCCTTGGGGCCCCGCCCTCGGTTTTGTGGGCAATGTCAACTTTGTTCTAGCCTTGCAGGAAAAAAATAAGAAATGGCGATGGCTGGGACTGACAGGAGCGGTGATCATGTGCTTTATTTGCAAGTCTCGCCTGGCCCAAGTTTGCATTCTCATCATTCCTCTGTTGACCGCGATTTTCTCTCGTCTCCATCGTCCTGGCATGCTTATTGGGCTGGGTGTGACTAGCTACTTGGGAGGAATATTCTCTCCCTTTATTTTGATGTCCATCGAGGAGTTCTGGGAAAAGTTCAAATCAGCCCGGGCCGGTTCTACCCGCGTCCGTATGTCATTAAAACGCATCGCTGAGTATCGTTGGCAAACGGAAGCACCGATTTGGGGACATGGGGTCGTTGAAGATGGGCCACATATTGTTGAACGCATGCCAATTGGATCACACCACACCTGGGCAGGGCTCCTATTTGTCAAAGGCATTGTCGGTTATGCCTCCCTGGCGATTCCCATGGGATTAAGTTTCCTGGATTTATTAATTAAGTCCATGGACAAATATCGGCCCACAGCCCGCCCAGGCCTCAGCATGATCATGATTCTGTTTCTCTATACCTTTGGCGAAAACTTAGAGATTCTCGTCTATCTCTACTGGCACGGTATGGTGATTATGGGGATAGCTTTTCATGAAAAACCCAGCTTAAAGCTGCGGACAACATAATCATTGAATTAAATTTATTTCTCAGGAATTGACACATGTACGGCTTAGTTAATCGAGCAATTCAGGATATGGTCTGTCGGTATCACGGGGAAGCAACCTGGAAGCGGATCAAGACCCTGGCTGGTCTGGAAGACCTGGATTTTTTCCTTAGTATGGAGGGCTACCCCGACGATGTGACGCACCGCCTGGTTGGGGCCGCCTGTGAAGTGTTGGGCATGTCTGCTGAAGAAGTTTTAAAAGCATTTGGTGAATATTGGGTGACCTACACTGCAGAAGAAGGCTACGGGGAATTGTTGAATAGCGCCGGGAAGTCGTTGCCGCAATTTGTTGAAAACCTAGACAATCTCCATGCTCGTGTTGGCTTAAGCTTTCCGCAGTTGCAGCCCCCCTCCTTTGACTGTCAACGCACCGAACCTAGATCCATGCATCTGCACTACCATTCCCACCGCCAGGGTTTAGCACCCATGGTTATCGGGTTAATTCATGGATTGGGCAAACGGTTCAAGACCAACGTTAAAGTCTCCCAAGCCCAATCCCGAGAGCAAGGAGCAAGCCATGATGTCTTTGCAATTGAATACGACCAGCTTGAAACTGAAGATCGCTAACAGGCTATGAATGTTCCAGTTCATCTACCGCCTGAGCAGTTTGCGGCTCTGTTTCCATTCCACCTGCTGCTAGATCCGCAACTCAAAATCACAGCCGTTGGTGAAACTCTGCAACGCTTATTGCAACCTCGGCAACTGATTGGTAGCTTACTTTCCGAACAATTTCAAATTGACCGGCCACAATGTGCACTTAACTTTGAAGCCTTGCAAGCCCAGACCCACTCCCTCTTTCTCTTGCATTCATTGCACGGTTCAATTCAACTGAAGGGACAACTGTTAGTACTGGAGCAGCCTCACTCGCTCTTGTTTGTTGGCTCGCCCTGGATCACTGATATTGCCGATTTGAAAAATCTCGGTTTATGCCTGAATGATTTTCCCCTCCATGATGCCGTCAGTGATTATCTGGTTTTGCTTCAGACCAAAAATACCGCTTTGGCCGAAGCACAACAACTCACCCGGCAACTGACTCGACAACGGGCAGAACTGCGATCCACCAGCTCCCAGCTTCGTACCCTGATCGAAAATATGCAAGCGGGGGTTCTGGTAGAGGATGAAAATCGCTCTATTGTCTTTGTGAACCAGGCCTTCTGTCAACTCTTTAATATCCCTTTTCCGGCAGCCAACTTAGAGGGGATGAATTGCCATGAATGTGGGGATTGCAGCCAGGATTTATTTCTGGATCTTCAAGCCTTTTTAGACGGAACCAATTCAATTCTGCAAGCTGGCGAAATTGTCATTAATCAAGAATTGCTAATGCAAGATGGACGGGTGCTGGAACGGGACTATGTTCCGATTGTCCAAGATGGGAATTTCTACGGGCATCTGTGGCAATACCGGGATGTAACTGCTCGTAAACAGGCAGAAAACACCGTCAGAGCCAGTGAGGAACGCCTAACCCTGGCCCTAGATGCGGTGGAAGAAGGACTGTGGGACTGGAACGTGGTGACGGGGGAAGTCTATCGGAGTGAACGCTGGTTTCAAATGTTGGGCTATTCCAGCCAAGATTGGTCAAACTACATCCAGACGCGGGATCAACTTGTCCATCATGAGGATTGGCCTGAGATGGCAAGCCAGTTGGCGGCCCACCTCAGCGGAAAAACACCATCCTACGAGTGTGAACTCCGGATGCGAACCCAAGCGGGCGAGTGGAAATGGATTCTAGATCGGGGGCGGGTGATTAGCTGGGATGAAACGGGAACTCCCCTAAGGATGGTTGGCACCCATCTGGATATTACGGAACGGAAACAGGCGGAAGAAGCCCTCCAGCAGCAATATAAACGGGTGGTTTTACTGAAGCAAATTACGGAGAAAGTCCGGCAATCCCTGCAACCAACGGAGATACTCCACACTACTGTCCAGGAAGTTCAACAACTGCTCCAGTGCGATCGGGTTTTGATCTTTCAGTTGGGGACCAATGGTTCCGGGACTGTGATTCAGGAAGCCGTTGTCCCCAGTTGCTCAGTCATCCTTGGCCAAGACATTTATGACCCCTGTTTGCAGAAAGGTTATCTGGATTTTTACCGCTCTGGCCAGATCACAGTGATTACCGATATTGAGAAATCTCACCTCAAAGCCTGCCATCGGGAATTTTTACAGCAATTTCAAGTAAAGGCCAACTTGGTGGTACCGATTTTGGTGCGTCAGGAGCTTTGGGGCTTGCTGATCGTCCATCAGTGTAATCACCCCCGGCACTGGGCAGCTCTGGAAATCGATTTACTTAAGCATCTGGCGGATCAAATGGGAGTGGCATTAACCCAGGCCAACCTCCTAGAAAAGGAAACCCGTAATGCTACCCTGCTCACTCGTCAAAATGAGGAACTGGCTGCGGCTAAGCATGCGGCCGAGATTGCAAATGCGGCTAAAAGTAATTTTCTCGCGATTGTTAGCCACGAGATCCGGACACCCATGAATGCAGTGATCGGGATGTCGGGCCTCTTGCTTGATACCCCTCTGACAACCGAACAGTTTGACTACATTCAAACCATTCGGAATAGCAGTGATACCTTGCTGACGCTGATTAATGACATTCTGGATTTCTCGAAAATCGAGGCCGATAAGCTGGAACTGGAGGAGCAACCCTTTGATTTACAGGTCTGTATTGAGGAAGCCATCGACTTATTGGCGCCCCAGGCCATCTCCAAGGGATTAGAACTAATCTATTTTCTTGAGCCTAATCTGCCGAAGCGGGTGATCGGTGATGTGACTCGGTTGCGGCAAATTCTCTGGAACCTCCTCAGCAACGCAGTTAAATTCACCACCACTGGTGAAGTGGTGATCTCCGTCTGGGGCCACGAGTTGGTATTACCTAATTCCTTAAGTTCTACCTATAAAATCCAGTTTGCCGTCCGGGATACTGGCGTGGGGATTGCACCTGATAAGCTAGAACGACTGTTTAAACCCTTCAGTCAGGGAGACTCGTCTATGACGCGCCGCTATGGAGGGACGGGGCTGGGCCTGGCAATCAGCAAACGTTTAAGTGAACTGATGGGCGGGCGGATGTGGGTGAGCAGCCAGGAAGGTCAGGGCTCAACCTTCCATTTCTCCGTTAATTTGCAAGTTGATACATCTGCTAACCTGGGGAATATTTCTTTAGCAGAACTGCGAGATAAATCTGTCCTGCTTTTGGTGGGAAGCTATAGCTTAAAGCAAAGCTTAATGTTCCAAATGCAAGCCTTGGGACTTCAAGTGCAGGCAGCTGACTCCCCTGACTCTGCGTTAGAGGTGCTTTATCATAACCACAAAATTGATCTGGCCATCTTGGACATTGATCTCCCGCATCTTGAACCAAGTCAATTAGCCAGCCAAATGCACGAGATTCCAGGCCACGACTCTTTACCCTTAGTCATGTTGAGTGCGAAAGCCAAAAGTGCCTTGGAAATTAAGGAGGTTTCAGCCGAGTTCAGTGCCTTTCTCAACAAGCCCGTGCACCATTACCAGCTCACCAATGTTCTGGTTGAGTTAATCAGAGACGGACTTTCGACTACTGCCGACCCCCGGTCTTCTATCCCCTCTTTTTCCCACTTTCCCATCTCCGCTATCACCCAGACTGAATTACCCCTTGCCCAAACCCTACCGTTACGCATACTCCTAGTCGAAGACATTGCTGTGAATCAAAAAATTGCGACCCAGATGTTACAACGCCTTGGCTATCGGGCCGATGTTGCCAATAATGGTCTGGAAGCTTTAGAAGCTCTACAACGGCAGATATATGATGTGATTTTCATGGATGTGCAGATGCCAGAAATGGATGGTCTGGAAACCACCCAGCGAATTCGTCAAGACTCCCGTTTAAGTTTGCAACCCTGGATTATTGCAATGACAGCTCATGCTCGGGCGGAAGATCGTCAGGCCTGTTTACAGGTTGGTATGGATGACTACGTGAGTAAGCCGGTTTCATTAGAGACCTTAAGGCAGGTTTTGGAGCAGTCTAAACATGCCAAATCGGCGGATCAATACCCAAGCCCAATTTCTATCTCTGCAGAACCCCAGGCCAGTGTGACCCAAGAGCCTGTGATTGTGCCAGAAATTTGGCAAAAATTGCAAGCAGTCGGAGGTGAGTCTGCCACAGAGTTGCTGACGGAGTTGGTCGAGATTTACCAAGAAGACGGAAGCAGACTGATTTCTGAACTCAAACAGGGACTGGATAAGGGTGATCTCGGGAAGCTGAAAAGGTCTGCCCACGCCTTGCGCTCCCCCAGTGCTAGCCTTGGGGCCTTAGTTGTGGCTAATCTTTGCAAAACTCTGGAGCAAGTGGATGAGCAGCTTTTCCTGGAATGTGCACCCAGGTTAGTTACTGAAATTGCAGCGGAATTTGCCCACTCAGTTGCATCTTTACAGCACTTATTGCAAGAACAAAAATAAACCAATCTACCTCCAGATAACTCACCTAGTTATGGCTAACAACTCAGAGACGAGATTTCAAATTTTACTGGTTGATGATGATCGTATTCTTCAGCGCATTCTCCAAAAAACACTCCAAGAGCAGGGGTATGATGTCATTCTTGCTACCAGTGGTGAAGACGCTTTAGAGCAGTTACAAAATGAGCGTCCCCAACTGATCATTTGTGATTGGTTAATGGAAGGGATGGATGGGTTAGATGTTTGCCAACAGGTTAAAGCTAATCCAGGCCTTGAAAATCCATTTTTTATTCTGTTGACATCACGCTCAGCCGTAGAAGATCGAGTGCGGGGATTAAACACAGGTGCAGATGACTTTTTGAGCAAACCGATTGATCCAACAGAATTAATTGCCAGAGTGAGAGCGGGACTGAGGCTGTATCAATTCAATCAGGAATTGAAGCACCTTGCACGGGATTTACAAATTCAAAAGCAACGTCTGGAAGCCGAACTGACGGAAGCAGCCGATTATGTCAGATCACTCCTTCCCAGGCCAATTTCAGGGGAGGTAAGCATTAATGCTGAATTTCTGCCCTCTAGCCAACTGGGGGGAGACTGTTTTGACTTTTACTGGTTAGATGCTGATCATCTTGTCATCTATTTATTAGATGTTTCCGGGCATGGCCTGGCTGCTGCGTTACCCTCCATCTCTGTCCATAATCTCCTCCGCTCGCGCTCCCTACCCACTGCTAGCCTCTTTCATCCTGATCAAGTATTACGAGACTTGAATGGCATTTTCCAGATGGATAAGCAGCATGAGCAATATCTAACAATGTGGTATGGAATCTATGATCGCTCTAACCAAGAACTTAAGTATGCCAGCGCTGGCCACCCCCCTGCTTTGGTTTTGGCAAATCAATCACAAGCTCCAATTCAAACTTTAGCAACTTATAGTATGGCGATTGGGCTATTTCCTGATACGGAATACACAACCAACACTTGTACCTTAAACCTGCCTGCCACGCTTTATGTTTTTAGTGATGGAATTTATGAGATTGCAAAGCCAGATGGCACGATCTGGGGCTTATCGAATTTCATGGACTTTATCCGCACTCTTGATCACCAGCTTGAACCTAATCTCATGCAACTGATCCAGCAGATTCAAACTCTCACTAAGTGCAATAATTTTCAGGATGATTGTTCAATTATCCAAATCAAGTTTTCCTAGTTTGATTCAAGTCAAAAACTCTAGTTTGAAGATTAATGAGAGCAGAGGAAGAAAATCATAAACTGACCTTGTCTAGAAAAACTGGATAGTGAAGTTAAGTGGGAACCGGTGATTGTAGAGTGAGATAGTACAGCCTGTTCTCCACCAAATTGCTACACTTCTTTTGAAGGTATTGGAGAGCGTCATCTGATGTCCCAGAAGTGTTGCATCCTATGATTTTAGCCATGAGCGACAAGTTATGTATCAAGCCTAGTGATACCAAATTTGCCATTCAAGTGACTCTATTCTTATTAAGTAATGCCCCAAATGCCCTTTAGTTACTTGTTTTGTAAAGTTTTATCCCGACTTTTAACACTTCTGGCCGGATCCGTAGCGTCTTTAGCAACGGTTAGCTGACAATCGAATTGGCCCTTCCCAATCTATCTTGTCCCGATGTCTGAACCTTCCCTGACCCCAGGCCTGGAATCGTCCACTCGCACTGAAACCGATAGTATGGGCGCAATCGCAGTCCCGACGGATCGCTATTGGGGGGCACAAACGGCGCGGTCACTCCAGTATTTCGACATTGGCCAGGCCAAGATGTCTCGGGAAATGATTCACGCCATGGGCGTTTTAAAACAGGCTGCGGCCATGGTCAATGCGGAGTTGGGGGAATTATCACCGGACTTGGCTCAACTGATTATCCAGGCCGCGGAGGAAGTCAAACGGGGGGATTTAGACGATCACTTTCCCCTGCGAATTTGGCAAACCGGCAGTGGCACCCAAACTAACATGAACACGAATGAGGTGATCGCAAACCGGGCCATTGAGTTGACGGGTGGGGTTTTGGGCAGTAAGCATCCGATCCATCCCAACGATCATGTCAACCTCAGCCAATCCTCCAATGATACCTTTCCCTCGGCGATGCACATTGCTGCAGTCCAGGCCCTGCAACAGCAGTTACTACCGGTTTTGAATACCATGCTGCACGTTTTGGCGGACAAGGCCAGGGCCTGGGATCAGGTGATCAAAATTGGTCGGACTCACCTCATGGACGCCGTACCGTTGACCTTTGGGCAAGAATTTTCCGGCTACCAGGCCCAGTTGGCCCAGAATATTCAACGTATCCAGGCGGTCTTACCCGATTTGTACGAATTGGCCATTGGTGGAACAGCGGTGGGAACCGGCCTGAATACCCATCCGGAGTTTGCTGAGCGGGTGGCGGCTAAGATTGCTGAATTGACCGGGTTACCGTTTGTATCGGCTCCGAATAAATTTGCTGCGTTGGCTGGCCATGATGCGGTGGTGATGGCCAGTGGGGCCCTGAAAACCCTGGCCTGTGGGTTGATGAAGTTAGCCAATGATATCCGTTGGATGGGGTCGGGGCCGCGCTGTGGCTTAAATGAACTGATCTTGCCCCCCAATGAACCGGGGTCTTCCATCATGCCGGGTAAAGTCAATCCCACCCAGTCCGAGGCATTAACCATGGTTTGTGTGCAGGTGATGGGGCTGGACGCGGCGATTGGGTTGGCGGGCTCCCAGGGCAATTTTGAATTGAATGTGTTCAAGCCCCTGATGATCCACAATCTACTCACGCAAATCGAACTTTTAACCGATTCCTGCCGCTGCTTTACGGATTATTGTCTCCGGGGCCTGGATATTAACCAATCCCAAGTGGCCAACTACGTCGAAAATTCGTTGATGTTAGTTACTGCTTTGAATCCACACATTGGTTACGACAAGGCAGCTACAGTGGCCAAAACCGCCCATGCGCAAAACATCACCTTAAAACAAGCCGCAGTTAATTTGGGGTTTTTGACTGAAGCGGAATTTGAACAATATATCCAACCGGTGGCCATGACCCATCCCCACCCCACCACCTAGGGTGTAAGCCAATTCCATTCATTCAAGCTTTAATGGGCTGTGCCGTCATAATAGAAAGAGAGCGTTAAGGTTCCCACGGACATTCATTGACGGTTTGGACTTCTTAGGTTTATGGCCAGGACAACGCTGGGAGCTTTTCTCAAGCTGATCCCGACCTTTGCGGACGCTACGGTGGGCGCTGATTGGTTACGCGCATGGCCGAGTTTGGCGACTCCAGAGGGTTGGGCGGTGGTGCTGGATCGGTTTGGTTGCCCCCAGGCCTTGGTCAATGGTTGGGAAATTTATGCCCTCCTCCAGGCCAATCCTGAACTCCAGCCGCTACAGCTGAGTTGCGAATCCTTCCAGGCCAAGTCTTTACCCTTTGTGAGCGCGCGGATTGATTTTCTGCTCCAGGATTGGATCCAAGCTTGTCTAAGTCGTGGGTCGGGCTTCTCCACTGCGGTGATCCTCGTCAGTTTGGATGGGCAGTACCTGGGGCTTTTGGACTTAGCCACTGCCTTAACCTATTGGGGCCAACAACTGCAACCGGACACTAAACATCTGGGCCTGGAACCAAACTTGTTAGCGGCCTGGGAACAGTTGCCTTGGCCGGTTTTATTGCAGACCGGAGAGGGAGAAGCCGTCTGGCAAAATCGGGCCTGGCAGGACAAAATTGGCAACACCCCCCATCGGTTTCCCCAATCCCCCCCAACAGCCCCGACTCCAACTGATTCGCCCCTGAGCTTGGGGAACTGGCAATTTTATTCCCTGCCTTTGAGTACCGATCGGGGGATTTTGGAGAGTACTCTGCTGCTGAGAACCCAACCGGAACTCTTACCAGCTCTGTGTTTGGTTGGCCTGGGGGCAATGGGAACTCCAACCCTAAACCCCGATCCTCCCGTCACGGTCACGCTTTGGTTAGTGCTTGCCCTGGAGTTTGGGGAAATTCACGCCCATCAACGGGGCCTGGAGGCCAATTTAACCGCCCTCCGCCAACGTTACCAAGGTCAACAGGAATTTCTGGCCAGCCTTAACCACGAACTCAAGAACCCAGTCACCAGTCTTTTGGGGCTAACCCAACTCCTGAATCAACCCTCCACCGCTGCCACTAGCCCCAGCCATGGTGAATACCTAGCCCACCTGGAGCAGTCCAGTCGGCAATTGGGATATCTTCTGAACCAATGGTTAGATTTAACCCAGGCCGAACAGGGAAACTTAGACCTGACCTGGGAGCCCATCCGGATTCGACAGTTACTGGCCCAGGCCCAGGAGTGGCTCAGCCAACGCCCCGATGTTTTTCCCAAAGGTTTATCCCCCACGGGATTGCGTCAACGCTGGCGGGAGTTAATGGTTGACCTCAGCCCTGGCCTGGAGGTGATTTCAGGAGACCGACTACGATTGCAGCACAGCCTTGGCCATATTTTGACCGCATTGATCTGGCTCTGGCAGAATTCCGACTCTATTCCTCCGGGGGACTGGGGATTGACCGCAAAGCAATGGCCAGGGTGGTATGAACTGCGGGTTTGGCAGGGGGGAACAGGCATTCCAGAGGTGGTGCAATCTCAATGTTTATTCCGACTGGGGGATGGGGGACAGTGGTCCGCGGGAGTTGGCCTTGGTTTGATTTTGGCGCGACAACTGGTTCGACTCCACGGGGGGGAATTGAGTCTTTGGGCAACCCCACCTGGCCCAGATGCCTTTGTTGAATTTAGTTTGCTGTTTCCCTTGAAATTCGAACACCAGGGGCAGATGGTGCTGGTCTATGGACAAACTGGGGCCTGGTTGCGGCAACTCTCCACCTATCTCCAGGGCTGCGGCTATGGGACGGTTATGGCCCGTCAGGATCTTGAACTTTTAGATAAGTCTCGGCAGCTTTTACCCGTGGCTATTGTGATTGAGCCCGAGATTGCCGGTGGGCTAGAGCTTGGCCTGGCGAGTTTGCAGCATCTTTTGAGTGGAACCCCCGAAACCGCCCAAATTCCCCTGATTTCTTGGGGCAACACTGCCGATTTTGGCTCAACTTCCCCTGGCACCTATCTTCTCAAGCAGAATTTCGATAATTCAGAGGGCGTTCCCGATAAAGCATTAGAACCCCTGGGCCAACTGCTGCAAACCTTACCGGAACAAGCCCAGGCCAGGGCGCGGTTATCGGCCTCCCTTCTGAATCCAGAGCCCCCACCCACGGACACCCCAGTTGTTTTGACGGTTCTGCGGCTTGGCTCAACCCATGGGTTTACTCCCCAACTCCACCGATTTTTAGAAGCGGATGATCTGGAGCAGGGGCAACTCCTCGCAAAAATTTGGCAACCAGATATTTTACTCTGGGATCTGCCTTTACCCATGGGGCTCAACGAACTGGCAAGCCTTAGTCACTACCCAGAATTAGTTGCGTTGCCCTTAGTGACTCTGGATGAGCAAATTACTCGCCGGGCCCATCAAATTCCCGGGGTTGCGGTTTATCCCTGTTTAGATGCGGCGTTATTGGGGCAGGTGATTGAGCGGGCCTGGAGGCATTCAACCACTTGACACAGCTCCTGTTCAAAGGTGATTTGGGCCCGATTTGTTCGACCCCCAAAATAGAGGGTTTGCCCTTGCACCAGGCCCCAGATTTGCGAATGGGAGACATAACTCATGATTACCCCGGCCATTAACAGTGCAAAGCCCAGATAAAACAGGGGAATCCCCGGATCTGATTTAATTTGGAGACCCGTACTCCCCAAAACCTCTTCAATTGTTAACCGCACCCCATTGATTTCTTGACTGACCCCTGGGCGCAGTGTGGCTAAAAACTGACCATTTGTGTCGTACACCAACAGCGTTCCCTGCAAATCCCGAGCAATCAAGGAAATTCCTGCTGTTAAATCTGTTTTAGTTGGAATCCATGTGCCCCAGAGGCGACCTTGGCCACCGGTATCCAGTTGCGCCATGGGCAGTTGCAAGACCGGACTGTTGTTGATCCGAAAGCGGACTCCACCAATGGACCAATCGGCCTGGTAGAGGGTGACACCTTGGTACTTCAAGGGCTGGTTTACATGAATTGTGTCCCGCTTAACTTCGATGCCGGCCTGATCCAAAACCGACAGATCGGAATAAAACTGATCAATTTCCCCAGCCGCATCGTAATCAATCCAAAAGCGATTGACCCGCACTGACCAGTCCTGGGGGGCATGGGAAAAGGGCCCGGCCTGGATCAGATGGGTGATGTTAAAACTATTGCCGCTGAGGATTAATTCTTGGGCCATAAACCCTGTCAATGAACCCACAATTCCCCCCAGTAAAATCAGGATCATACTGGCATGGACAATAATCGGCCCAATGCGCCCCACTAAGCCTTTACGGGCATAAATCCGCCCCTCTCCCACATCGGCCTGGAAAATTTTGTAGCCCTTAGTCCTCAGAATTTCTGCCAATTCCGGCAAACTTACATTCACCAGTTCCGTACTCAAGGCCAATTTTTGAAACTGGCGGGGTTGATCGTAGTATTTCCAACGGCGGGCAGCACGCAAGGCCGGAAACTGGCGAGTAAAGGTACAGGCAATTAAACTGGCACCAAACAAGACCAAGATCGCTAAATACCACCAGGCCTGGTAAACATGATCTAACCCCCAAGCCAATAGTCGCTTCCCCGTCAAAAATCCAAATAGAGCTGGACTTTCCGGGTAATTAACTAGATAAAACTCCGGGGCCTGGCCTTGTTCAATTACCGTTCCAGCAATACTCAGCAGGGCAATGACCAACAACAGGATAATCGCCAAACGTAGATCGGCAATAAGGGGTAATACATTTCTTTTCCAGATACTTTTGATCCAGTCCGGGCTATTTGAGCTGGGAGATAGAGATGGGTCGAGTGTATCCATAAATAACTTTTGATATTCCAAATAAGTGAAAACTACATTAAGCTCGATTTCACAAAAATGTGAAAGACATATACCCAGTGACCATTAAAGTCGATTCATGAATGCCTTCCCCAAGAGTCTCATTGATGACCCTTTTAATGAGTTATTTGTTAGTACCTTAAATATCATAATCTAGCAAAATAACCACAGAGAACGAAGAATTAATCAGGTTGTTTTATCTAGGAAACATAGTTATGGAAATATTTTAAGATTGATAAACATACTCGGAATCTTCAAACACAACCTGATCAGTATCTTAAGAATTGAGTACTCCCACCCGATTAGAAATAGATTGTATAGTTTTTAAAACTGAAGCCTGCCAGCAATAGGATACTTTGGCAACTTTGCCAGAGTTCAACTCAAGATTCGTACACTTTCGTTAAGGGCAACATCACTTTTGGTTTGAGTCGATAAAATTGAATGGTATGCGTTTTCAGTCCCAAGCTCACTATGACAAATCCTACGCTCCCTGTCCAAGATCATGATGTGGTGATTGTCGGCGGGGGGCTGGCGGGGTGTCGAGCGGCCTTGGAACTCTGTCGGAAGTTACCGGATGTCAACATTGCCCTAGTGGCCAAAACTCATCCCATCCGATCCCACTCAGTCGCCGCTCAGGGGGGAATTGCTGCCACTCTGAAAAATGTGGATGAAACGGATACTTGGGAGGCCCACGCCTTCGATACGGTTAAGGGTTCCGACTTTTTAGCGGATCAGGATGCGGTGGCAATTTTGACCCAGGAAGCCCCGGATGTGGTGATTGATCTGGAACATCTCGGGGTTTTGTTTTCCCGCTTACCCGACGGTCGGATTGCCCAGCGCGCCTTTGGCGGCCACAGCCACAATCGCACCTGTTATGCCGCTGACAAAACCGGCCATGCTATTCTCCACGAGCTTTACTGCAACTTACTCAAATATGGGGTGCAGTTTTATGAAGAGTGGTATGTGACCCGCCTGATCTTGGAAGACAACCAGGCCAAGGGGGTCGTGCTGTATCACATTCGGACAGGCTCAATTCAGGTGCTTCGGGCCAAGGCGGTGATGTTTGCCACGGGGGGCTATGGTCGGGTCTTTAATACGACCTCTAATGACTATGCGTCCACTGGGGATGGCCTGGCGATGACGGCAATGGCGGGTTTACCCCTAGAAGATATGGAATTTGTCCAGTTTCATCCCACGGGTTTATATCCGGCCGGGGTGTTAATTTCCGAGGCAGTTCGGGGTGAAGGAGCCTATTTGATCAATGCCGAGGGGGAACGGTTCATGGCCCGCTATGCTCCCAGTCGGATGGAATTGGCCCCCAGGGATATTACCTCACGGGCCATTGCCACCGAAATTCGGGCTGGACGAGGAGCGAATAAAGATGGAACAGCCGGGGGCCCGTTTGTCTATTTGGATTTGCGGCACATGGGCCGGGAAAAAATTATGAGCCGGGTGCCCTTTTGTTGGGAGGAGTCCCATCGGTTAGCCGGGGTGGATGCGGTGGTGGAGCCAATCCCAGTGCGGCCAACGGTGCATTACTCCATGGGTGGGATTCCCGTCACGACCAATGGGCAAGTTAAATCCGGTGTGGAACAAATTGTCACGGGCTTTTTTGCGGCTGGGGAAACGTCCTGTGTGTCGGTGCATGGGGCCAATCGGCTCGGCAGTAACTCGCTTTTGGAATGTGTGGTCTATGGCCGGCGGACAGGGGCAGCGATTGCGGATTATCTTCAATCGGCAAAACTCCCAGACCTAGATGCCCAACCCTACTACGCCGCTGCCCAGGCCCAGCTAGAGAACCTAAAACAAAAGCAAGGCCCCTATCGAATCGCGGAAATTCGCCAACAGGTGCAGGACTGTTTAACCGAGCATTGTGGGGTGTTTCGGACAGCGGAACTGATGGCGGAAGGATTTAAACAACTCCAAGCCCTCCAGGCCAAGGCCGAGCAAATTCGCCTAGACGATACTGGCTTAGTTTGGAACACGGAAATTACGGAAGCGTTGGAGTTGCAAAGTCTGATCATTGTTGGGGAAATTATTTTGGCCGGAGCTTTAAACCGTCAAGAAAGCCGCGGGGCCCATGCTCGTGAAGACTATCCGAATCGCGATGATGAAAATTTCTTAAAACACACCTTTGCCTACTATTCCAAAGCTGGAGTCCAACTGGAGTATGTCCCCGTTAACCTCAGTTTATTTGCCCCCCAAGAACGGAAGTATTAGATGTTTACGGGATTGATTCAGGGCCTGGGGACAATTGATTTAGTTTCAGGTTCGCAACTCAAAGTCTATTGTCCAGATTGTCAGTTTCTCCAGCAGGTTGAAATTGGCGATAGTATTGCCGTGAACGGGATTTGTTTAACGGTAGAAACCTTTAATCACCAATCCTTTACTGTGACTGTCTCTCCAGAAACCCTATCTCGCAGCAACTTAGAACTAGCCGCGCACACCCAGGCCCCGGTGAACTTAGAACCGGCACTGCGCGTTGGGGATAAAATTGGCGGGCATTTTGTCAGTGGTCATGTGGATGGAGTGGGTACTTTAGCTGAAATCTACGAACGAGACACCAGTTGGGAATTGAGCTTCCAGGCCCCAGATGTGGTGGCTCAGTATATTATTCCCAAAGGAAGTATTGCCATTAATGGAATTAGCTTAACCGTGGCCCATTGTAGTTCCAGCGGAGATGTGTTTGGCGTTGCGGTGATTCCCCATACCTACCAGGCCACGAACTTAAACACCGTATCCGTGGGAGCCATCGTCAACCTTGAAGCCGACCTCCTGGGAAAATATACTGCCAAATTGCTTCAACCCCACATCTCCCAAGCCTCAACGGTAGAAAACATCACCCTAGATTTTCTTGTCGAACATGGCTACGCCTAGGCAGAAAAATGTATGACAAAATCGTGAATTTTGTTAAGATATGTAATTGATTCTCACGATTTTTCCAGTTTTTCCCGGCTTGTGATCTCTGGTATATCGAGAAATGTTACAAAGCATTTCGGGGGTGTCGTGAGATGTCCGCATTAACAGACAATGTTTTGCGGAAGGTTTCTGACCTCAAAGGGGTGTTCCTGTCTTCAAGAGTTGCTGGGTTTTCCCTTAAGTTTGCTCTCTCATAAAGACTTCGACCTACCCCACTCACTCTGGCTCAAGCCAGCTTCAGATCCTAAGCCCCTAGTTTTTTCTATCCAACTTGGAGGAATTCAATGAGCGTCGTCACGAAGTCGATCGTGAATGCTGATGCCGAGGCCCGCTATCTCAGCCCCGGTGAATTAGATCGGATTAAGAGCTTTGTCACCACTGGCGAACGGCGGTTACGCATTGCCCAAACCCTGACCGAAAATCGGGAGCGTCTCGTCAAACAGGCCGGTGACCAATTGTTCCAAAAACGTCCTGATGTGGTTTCTCCCGGTGGTAATGCCTACGGTGAAGAAATGACCGCCACCTGCTTGCGTGACTTGGACTACTACCTCCGTTTGGTGACCTACGGAATCGTTTCTGGCGATGTCACCCCCATTGAAGAAATCGGGATTGTTGGCGTGCGGGAAATGTACAACTCCTTGGGTACCCCGATTCCGGCCGTGGCTGAAGGTGTCCGTGGTTTGAAAAATGCCGCTGCTAGCCTGCTGTCTGCCGAAGATGCCGCTGAAGCTGGTTCTTACTTCGATTTCGTCATCGGGGCCATGCAGTAAGACTGCGGTCTCTTGCGTTTAATCGTTAACCTAATTAAGAAAATTGCTGAGGAATTTTAACCATGCAAGATGCCATTACCGCTGTCATCAACTCCTCTGATGTGCAGGGCAAGTATCTGGATACCGCTGCTTTAGAAAAGCTCAAGTCTTACTTTGCCACTGGCGAGCTTCGCGTCCGGGCCGCTACCGTGATTAGCTCCAATGCTGCCGGTATCGTCAAAGAAGCCGTTGCTAAGTCCTTGTTGTACTCCGACATCACCCGGCCTGGTGGCAATATGTACACCACCCGTCGTTATGCCGCTTGTATCCGTGACTTGGACTATTACCTCCGCTATGCCACCTATGCCATGTTGGCTGGCGACCCCTCCATCTTGGATGAGCGGGTGTTGAACGGCTTGAAAGAAACCTACAACTCCTTGGGCGTGCCCATTGCTGCGACTGTCCAAGCCATCCAGGCCATGAAAGAAGTCACCGCTAGCTTGGTTGGCTCCGATGCTGGTAAAGAAATGGGTGTCTACTTTGACTACATTTCCTCTGGCTTGAGCTAAGACTCACCGACGGCCAGATTTTCTGGTTGTAGTTTTTGTCTGGGATGTTGGGGATGAGTTTCAGTCTGTGCAGGCCCCGTCATGTTCACTGGTGTTACTCCGGAATATGTTCGTACTTGCTTGAACAGTTTGGTATTGATCCTTGACTCCCAGACTTGGTGTATTTGAGAAGATGACTTTAGACGCACACTACTCAGGACAAGGTTTGGAGCCGACGACCTATGCGGATGTTTAAGATTACAGCCTGCGTTCCTAGCCAGACCCGGATTCGGACTCAGCGGGAATTGCAAAATACGTTTTTTACTAAGTTGGTACCCTACGATAACTGGTTTAAAGAACAGCAACGCATCCAGAAAATGGGTGGCAAAATTGTCAAAGTTGAACTCTCCACGGGTAAACCGGGAGCCAATACCGGCCTGCTCTAAGCGGGAGTTGGTGGTTAACAATTTCAACTAAACAATGAAGATAAACCGCTGCATCATTTGGCCTGGAGCTAGTGAGATCAGCGGTTTTTTAGGTTCTCTTAAGTTTTCCCAATCCTGAGGTAAGATTGCCTGGGATCAGTGAAATAGCCCCGTCTGATCTGAGGAACTATGAGCCAAGTAGCCTGTTCTTAGAAGTTGAACCCAATTAAAGCTTCAGGCCAAAATACTTAAATTTAGCCTCTGAACCATAGCTTCCAAAACCGTCAAACCCCAGATTGAGTTTCCGGCAGCGTCAAGGGGTGGACTGAAGAGGGCGATGGCTCCGGCCTGGGGAATAATTGCCACCAACGCCCCACTGACTCCAGATTTAATTGGCAAACCAATGCGGGCCATGATCTGGGGAGAGGCTTCATAGAGACCACAGGTCAACATTATTCCGTTCACCAGATGCCTGTGGGATCGGGAGAGGGTTTTGCTGCCCCCTGCCAAAAGTAATCCGAGTTTAGCTAAATCGGTCACTGTGGCCCGTAAACAACAAATGCGATTGTAGGTATCTAGGGCTAACTGAGGCTGAGATAAATTTCCTCCCAAGGTGAGTAAGTCTGTTAGTGCCCGATTTTCCCAATTAGGATGACCATTGACTTGTCCTAAAACCTGAGGGTCGAGGGCCAATTCTGCCCCTGAGTTTTGGTTGAGCCACTCACACAGGGCGTGGCATTTTGCGCTTGAACTACTTCCGGGTAGGAGAGTTGCCAGACAAATAGCCCCACTGTTGATCATTGGATTGCGGGGCCAGCCTCGGTCCAGTTCTAATTCCAAAACTGAGTTGTAGGGGCGTTGGGACGGAACCAGGCCAACTCGAGATAAAACGGCCTCACTACCCAAATGCTCAAGTAAGTACAGCAGTAAAAAAGGTTTAACAACGCTCATTAACGGAAAGGTAGCGGCAATATTGCCCCAGGCCTGGTCATGGTGAGCCACGGTGAGGATTTGGATTGCAGCTTGGTGAGGATCGCAGGGTAGCCGCTCCAATAATTTCCCCTGTAACTTACTATTTTGGCCGAGTTCAGCCCAGGCCTGGAGTTGTGCGTCAGTTATTTGCTGCAGGCGAGTTCGCGCAGATGTCACAGGAGTAACCGTTGGGGACTAGCGACTCATTTCTAACATACGCTGAATCGGTCGGCGCGCCGCTGTGGCAATTTCCGTTGGAATCGTGATTTCTGGGGTGCGCTTTTCCATACACAGATAGAGTTTCTCCAGGGTGTTAAGCCGCATGTAGGGGCATTCATTACAGTTACAGTTGTTGATCGCAGGGGCGGGAATGTAGGTTTTGTTGGGCTGGGCTTGGCGCATTTGGTGGATGATCCCAGGTTCAGTGGCCACAATAAATGCTGGCGCCGGACTGGTCTGGACATAGTTCAACAGAGCTGTGGTTGAGCCAACAAAGTTAGCATGGCGCAGGACGGGCGACTCGCACTCTGGATGGGCAATCAACTCGGCGTTAGGATACTCCAGCCCCAGTTCAATAATCCGCTTCTCTGAAAAAGTTTCATGGACAATGCAACTGCCATCCCAAAGGAGTAAATCTCGCCCGGTTTGTTCACTGACATAACGCCCCAAGTTCCGATCCGGAGCAAAAATAATTGGCTGATCGGCAGGAATCTGGCGGACAATCTTAACCGCATTGGAACTGGTGCAAATAATATCGCTCAGGGCCTTAATTTCCGCCGTGCAGTTGATGTAGGAAATGACGAGGTGATCCGGATGGGCTGCCTTGAATGCGGCAAATTGCGCCGGTGGACAACTGTCAGCCAACGAACATCCAGCTGCAAGGTCAGGTAGCAGGACTTGCTTGTGGGGATTTAAAATTTTTGCAGTTTCCGCCATAAAATGCACCCCCGCAAAGACAATCACGTCCGCAGTGGTTTGTGCTGCCTGCTGAGATAGGCCGAGGGAGTCCCCAATGTAATCCGCCACATCCTGAATCCCCGGCTCTTGATAATAATGGGCCAAGATCACCGCATTGAGTTGTTTTTTCAATCGCTGAATTTCTTGGAGCAGATCAATTTGTGGGGGAGCGGCTAGGGCGGCAAACACGGCGGTTCACTCAGTAGGGGATAGGTGTGTTCATTATAGTAGTTTTTACCATAACTCGAAGTCTGGGCTAACGGTTGAGTTCGCCGGTCAAATACCATTGCTCCAGGCCTGGGGTCTTGTCTCCCCAATTTCAGTGGTGATGTAACCTGAACCTGCTATCTTAAGTGGGGGCTATGGGAGTAATCCAGGCCGTGGTTATCAGACAAAGCTAAGTTGCCAAAAACTTTGAATTTTATGACTCAAACGTATCGCCGCGTCTTACTTAAGCTCAGTGGTGAAGCGCTGATGGGTGAATTGTCCTACGGAATTGATCCCACCATTGTCCAGTCTTTTGCTGGGGAAATTGCCCAGGTCATCCAGTCCGGGGTACAAGTGGCCATCGTGGTGGGTGGTGGGAACATTTTTCGCGGCATGAAAGGGGCAGCGGCTGGGATGGATCGGGCTACCGCAGATTACATTGGCATGATTGCCACAGTGATGAATGCGATGACGTTACAGGATGCTCTAGAGCGGATGAATATTCCCACGCGGGTGCAAACGGCCATTGCCATGCAGGAACTGGCGGAACCCTACATTCGGCGGCGGGCGATCCGGCATCTGGAAAAATCGCGGGTGGTTATCTTTGGTGCGGGTTCGGGGAATCCATTTTTTACTACGGACACAACGGCGGCCCTGCGTGCGGCTGAAATTGATGCAGAAGTTATTTTCAAGGCGACCAAAGTTGATGGGGTGTACGATTCAGACCCACGTCAAAATCCCCAGGCCCGGCGCTTCCAAAGCCTCACCTACAGCCATGCCTTGGCCAATAATTTAGGGGTGATGGACAGTACGGCCATTGCCTTATGTAAAGATAATGATATTCCCATCGTGGTTTTTAGCTTGAGCGAGCCGGGAAATATCTATCGCGCCTTAATGGGGGAACCCATTGGCACACTTGTGGGAGGGGCCTGTGAAGTTAGCTGAACTTGAAGATCACATGCAAAAGTCCGTGGAAGCAACCCAACGGATGTTTAACTCAGTGCGAACAGGGCGGGCCAGTGCCTCGTTGCTGGATCGCATTGCCGTGGACTACTACGGTAGCGAAACCCCCTTGCGTTCACTAGCTAACATCAGCACCCCTGATTCCAGTACCATTGCTATTCAGCCCTACGATCGCTCCAGCCTTGCCCAAATCGAAAAAGCAATTCTGATGTCCGATTTAGGTCTGACGCCCAATAACGATGGTTCAACGGTGCGCCTCAATATTCCCCCCCTAACCACCGATCGCCGGAAAGAACTGGTCAAGACCGTGGCCAAACTTGCTGAAGAGGGTAAGGTGGCTATCCGCAATATTCGCCGAGATGCCATTGATGCGGTGAAAAAGCAGGGAAAAAACGGGGATTTATCGGAGGATCAAGTGAAGGATAGCCAGGAGCAAATTCAAAAACTTACCGATAAATATATCGCCAAAATCGAAAGCCACCTAGCTGAAAAAGAAAAAGACATTCTCACTGTTTAACCTGGTTCGCCTCTGGGTATGCTGCCTCATTTCTAAGTGTTCAGGATTGTTGGTTCCAGCAATGGGGTTGATCAATTGTGGGAATTGAACTCGCACTGTCTCTGTAACAGAAAATTAAGCCACGTTTCGTGCTCTCGACAGGCTCTAGGACTCAGATTTACAATTAGTAATCTAGGAATTACCTTCCCAAAATCCCTAGGTATTGTTTTGACATTGCCTGTGAGGTTGGCCTGTGCGTGCAACTGGTGCCTTTATCCTGATCGATAGTTTGCGTCGTCATGGGGTTGACTACATCTTTGGCTATCCCGGTGGGGCAATCTTGCCAATCTATGACGAACTTTACCGGGCTGAGGCACAGGGCGGCATTCATCACATTCTTGTCCGCCATGAACAGGGGGCGGCCCACGCAGCGGATGGCTATGCTCGGGCAACTGGAAAAGTGGGGGTCTGTTTTGGCACCTCGGGGCCTGGGGCGACCAATTTAGTCACGGGTATCGCCACTGCTCACATGGATTCGATTCCGATGGTGGTGATTACTGGGCAAGTTCCTCGTCCAGCCATTGGGACAGATGCTTTCCAAGAAACAGATATCTATGGAATCACCCTCCCAATTGTCAAGCACTCCTACGTGGTTCGACGGGCAGAGGACATGGCGCGGGTGATCGCTGAAGCCTTTTATATTGCCAGCACTGGTCGCCCAGGCCCCGTATTGGTGGATATTCCCAAGGATGTTGGTCTGGAAGAATGTACCTATAAACCCATTGCTCCTGGTAGCGTTAAACTGCCTGGCTACAAACCCACTGTCAAAGGGAATGCCCGCCAAGTCTCCCAGGCCCTGAAGTTGATCCGCCACAGCCATCGCCCCTTGTTGTATGTGGGAGGAGGAGCCATCGCCGCTGGAGCCCATGGAGAAATTAAAAGCTTAGCTGAGCAATTTCACATCCCAGTAACCACCACGCTGATGGGTAAAGGAGCTTTTGAGGAAACCCATGACCTCTCCCTTGGGATGTTGGGAATGCATGGAACTGCCTATGCCAACTTTGCGGTCAGTGAATGTGATCTGTTGATTGCTGTTGGGGCCCGGTTTGATGATCGGGTGACCGGGAAACTGGATGAGTTCGCAGCTCGGGCAAAGGTGATCCACATTGATATTGATCCAGCGGAAGTGGGTAAAAATCGCGCTCCCGATGTCCCGATTGTGGGGGATGTGCGGGCTGTACTAACAGAATTGTTAACCGTGGCTCGAGAAGGTGAAGCCCCAGCGACCACCAAAACCCAGGCCTGGTTAGAGCGAATTCGCCATTGGCAAGCGGACTATCCCCTTGTTGTCCCCCACCCCGAAGGAGCCCTCTCACCCCAGGAAGTGATCTATCAGTTGGGAGTCCAGGCCCCGGATGCGTTCTTTACCACCGATGTGGGGCAGCATCAAATGTGGGCGGCGCAATTCCTGAAAAATGGGCCACGCCAATGGATTTCCAGTGCTGGCCTGGGGACAATGGGCTATGGCCTACCAGCAGCGATGGGGGCAAAAATGGCCGTCGGGCCGCAACCGGTGATTTGCATTAGTGGTGACGCCAGTTTCCAAATGAACTTCCAGGAATTGGCAACCTTGGCCCAGTATGGAATTGCCGTGAAAACCGTCATTATTAACAATTTCTGGCAGGGAATGGTTCGCCAATGGCAAGAGGCGTTTTATGCAGAACGCTATTCCCACTCAAACATGGAGCCAGGGATGCCGGACTTTGTCAAGCTAGCGGAAGCTTTTGGGGTGCGGGGGCTGCGAATTGACCATCGGAATGAATTAGAATCCGCCATTACAGAGATGCTAGCCTTTGACGGGCCAATGCTAATTGATGCCCATGTGGTGCGGAATGAAAACTGTTATCCAATGGTGGCCCCTGGGAAGAGTAATGCCCAGATGATTGGTTTACCAGAAAAACGCACCCTCGAAAAAGCAGCAGAGTTGATTTACTGTCCCAGTTGTGGCGCAAAAACGATTTCAACCCATCACTTTTGTCCAGAATGTGGCAGCAAGCTCTAGCCTCAGCATTTGGATAATCCCTTGGATGCTAGCTCGAAATCTAACCTCTCCCTATTGATTTCTCTACTTCTTGGGAACTCCTTGACAGGTTGTTTTGGTTTTTTTGATCCCAATTCTCAAGCTCTAGCCCCCTATGCCACTCAAACCCTGATTCCGGGTAAGGGTCTGGGTAATTTAGAGTTAGGTAAAACAACCCTGGCCTGGTTTGTTAATGAAATTGGCTCGGGTCAAGTGGGACTGATCTATGGGGATGAGCAAGGCATTGAACTGAACTTTCAAGGTGGCCAGGCGGTGTTTTTATTTCCAGTGACAAGAGAGTGTCAAGACCAAGCTGGTGTTCTCAGAACCCACCCCGAGATTTACAAAAACCTCAAAGCTTTTTTGGCACAATACCCGGCCTGTGGGGAATTAACCCTCTCCAGTCTTTCCGTAGCTCAGCCCTTTTTCCGGGGACAAACAGATCGCGGCGTCAAATTGGGAGCACCTTTAGCTACAGCCAACATCCAGGGTAAACCCCTCAACCACCCAGGCCAGTTTGTTGCGGGAGCCGACGATTCAAATTTTCTAGTGTTTCGAGATGGTCTTTATATCCATTATCCGAATACCGGCCCGACCCCAGCGGAGATATTTATCGGACAACCCCTATCTCCTGAACGACTTGAGGAAATCAAAAAGCAAGGGGAAAATCCCAGAATCAATCGCCTGACTATCTTTATTCCTCGATAATCGGGTGGCGGTTGAAATGTGTAGTCATTGAACTTTTAACTGGCCAGTACCCAATTCACTAGGGTTTGAACCCCAAATCCAGTCCCGCCTGGACTCATATATCCCTCCTCCTTCTCGACCCAAACTGGGCCAGCAATATCCAAGTGAGCCCAAGGGGTGGATTGAACAAACTGTTTGAGGAATAGGGCGGCGGTGATCGATCCCCCTGCCCGCGGCCCGGTATTCTTCATATCTGCAATGCTGGATTTCATCCCCTCAAAATACTTTTCCTCCAGGGGCATTTGCCAAAACTTTTCCCCAGCGGTGCTGGCAGCGGTTAAAAGGTGATCGGCGAGGGACTGTTCCGTTGCCCACAGACCGGCAATACTCTCTCCCAAGGCGACAATACAGGCCCCAGTCAAAGTTGCTAGATCGACGATGGCATCCACCCCAAGTTTTTCGGCATAGACAAGGGCATCGGCCAGGGTTAAACGCCCTTCGGCATCCGTATTATTCACTTCAATGGTTTTGCCATTCGAGGCGGTGAGAATGTCCCCTGGGTGCATGGCTTTGCCACTGATCATATTTTCGGCGGCGGCCACGATGAAGTGAACTTCTGCGGTTGGTTTAAGTTGGCCAATCACCTGGGCGGCTCCCAAAACAGCGGCAGACCCAGCCATATCCATTTTCATGGTTTCAATGCCACTACCCGAGACCTTAAGATTCAAGCCGCCGGAGTCAAAGGTCAGGCCTTTGCCGATAATTGCCAGTTTTTTGGTCGGAGGGGTAGGGGGACGATAGGTGAGATGAATGAATTTGGGCGGTAGGTCTGAGGCCTGGGTCACCCCTAAATAGGCTCCCATTCCCAGTTGTTCACAGTCCGCCTGCTCCAGCACCTCGCACTCCAGGCCATAATTTGCTGCAATGGCTTGAGCTTTCACCGCCAGGGTAATGGGATTAATCACGTTGGCTGGGGCATTGACTAGCTCTCGGGCTAAAATCACCCCCTGGGCGCGAATTTCCGCAACCGCCAAGGCTGAGGCATCTACCCCCGGTCCCAACAGAGAAATATTGCCTGGATACGCGAGGTTCTCCTGAGACTCCGGATCTGATTTGAAGCGTAAATCCTGATGCAGCCCCAAATGAATTCCCTCAGCCATGGCCTGGGTTGACTGTTGGGTGTCCTGTCCAAAGGTGGGGAGGTAAAGACCCAGAGTATTCACTTTTTCCTTGCGAGCCGACTTAACCACCATCGCCGCTGCCCGCCGGAGACTATCTAGGGTCAAATCCGCTGCAGCCCCCAGGCCCACCAACATTAATTTTTTGACGGTTGCTTTTGGGGTTAACCGAACCAGCAAAGATGTACCCACCTTGGCTTGGAATTTGGCCTCGTTGATTAATTCCGGTAGTAACCCCTCCCAGGCCTGGGAAAGCCCAGCAATCTCAGTTGGCCAAAGCACCCCATCATCACCTGAGAAAAAGCCAAGGGCAAGTAAATCACCGGACCAGTCAAGAACAGCAGTGGCAGGGGCCTGGATTGTCATAGGAGTCGTTCAAAAACACAAAAGTTTCTACTCACCCAAACTACAGTAAATCTCAGCAGAATTAAACTAGGCCTGGATTTGCCGATAGATATATACGTTTCTGGGAATTCCCTGCTGAGAATCCCACCCTTGCCGCCAAAGGGATAGTTAGGCGATAAAGTAGGGATTGCCGTCACCACCTCAGGATGTCCTCGCCCTGTGGCCATTCTTCCCCATTGGTTAATTGTCGATCCCCTGCTCCAGGCCTGGTTGCGGGAAGACATTGGTCGGGGCGATCGAACCACCCAGGCCCTGGGATTGAACCAAACCTTAGGGCTGGCGGAACTGGAAACTAAACAGCTGGGAATTGTGGCTGGCCTGGCTCTGTGGGGACGAGTCTTTGCGCTTATAGAGCCCAGTGCGACCATTGAATACCTGGCTCAAGATGGTGGGAAGTGCCGACCTGGCCTGGTTATTGCCCGGGTTCGAGCCAGTTTAGAGACATTATTGCTAGGGGAACGGGTTGGTTTGAATCTCCTCATGCGCCTGAGTGGAATTGCCAGCCTCACCTATACCTACACTGAACTGATTGCGGACTTGCCAACCCAATTGGTGGATACCCGCAAAACAACCCCAGGCCTGAGAATCTTAGAAAAATATGCCTCGCAGGTGGGGGGAGCCGTCAACCATCGCTTTGGCCTGGATGATGCGGTCATGATTAAGGACAATCACATTCAGGCCATGGGTGGCATTACTCCTGCCATTGAGCGAATTCGCCAAGAAATCCCATTCACCCAAAAGATAGAAGTTGAAACCGAAACCCTAGGCCAAGTGCAAGCTGCCCTAGCCGCCGGAGCAGACATTATCATGCTCGACAACATGCCCCTTGAGCGCATGGAACAGGCCGTGGAAATGATTCGCCACCAACGCCCAGATGTCAAAATTGAAGCCTCAGGCAATATCACTCAGGAGACGATTCGGAGCGTGGCCCTGACCGGTGTGGACTACATCTCCACCAGTGCAACAATTACCCGCTCGGCTTGGCTAGATTGTAGTCTTAACCTATTGGCCGAAACCAATTAAGCTGCCACAATGGGCCATTAAGGTTCCAGTTCCTCCGCAGAGCATTGCCATCACCTTCAAAGTCGTTCCTCACAACCCTTTAGGGCCGCTGCCTGAGTAATCTGCCATGTCGGATTTGCCATTCACGTTAGATCACCTCCGAATCCTCAAAGCCATTGCCGCCGAGGGGAGCTTTAAGCGGGCAGCGGAGAGCTTATATATTTCCCAACCCGCCGTTAGTCTCCAAATCCAAAATGTTGAAAAACAACTGGATGTTCCTCTGTTTGATCGGGGTGGGCGGCGGGCACAACTGACGGAAGCAGGGCAATTACTCTTGGAATACGGCGATCGGATTTTAGCCCTGTGTCAAGAGGCCTGTCGGGCGGTGGAAGACCTCCAGAAACTCCAGGGGGGAACCCTGATTATTGGGGCGAGCCAAACTACCGGCACCTACTTAATTCCGCGGATGATGGGCATGTTTCGTAACGCCTATCCCCATGTGGCTGTCCAGTTACACGTTCATTCCACCCGCCGCACCTGCTGGAGTCTCGTCAATGGTCAGGTGGATTTGGCAATTATTGGTGGGGAAGTCCCGGCGGAACTGACAGAATCCATTTCCGTGACTCCCTACGCCGAAGATGAATTAGCCCTGGTTCTGCCGGCCAACCATCCCCTGGCGGTCTCGGATCAGATTCCCAAGGAAGACTTGTACAAATTGGACTTTATTACCCTCGATGCCCAATCCACAATTCGTAAGGTGATCGATCAGGTTTTACTGCGCGCCAATATTGATCCGCGTCGCCTCAAGGTGGAAATGGAACTGAATTCGATTGAAGCCATTAAAAATGCGGTGCAAGCGGGCCTGGGGGCGGCCTTTCTGTCGGTTACTGCCATCGATAAGGAATTGCAGTTGGGGGATATGCGCTGTGTCAAAATCGAGAATGTGGTCATTAAGCGAACCCTCTCCCTGATCACCAATCCAAATCGCTATCGCTCCCGGGCCGCAGATACGTTTTGTCGGGAAATTTTACCCCAATTTGCCACCTTTGAACTTGGTCAAGACTTTCAAGAATTAAAGCCAAATTTGTCCAGTAATTCCACTCCCCTCAAGGAACTCTTAGCAACGACCAGTGTTGAACCAGTTTCGCCAGCGGTCTAAGCCGAGAACTTTGCAGTAACAGTTTAGGATAGAGTCAATTTCGCTTTGTTGTTGCTGCAAGAATGCCAAGAGCTTACCCGTTACCATGCAAATTCACTGCACCCGGCCTGGATGTCGCCAACCCATTAATCAATTTCCAGAATTAGATGATCCAGCGGTGCGAAAAAAAAGCCCCCAAAAGTTTTGCCTGGCCTGTGGCATGCCCTTAATTCTCCGGGGACGGTATGTACCGCAAAAAGTTCTTGGGCAAGGTGGCTTTGGGGCAGCTTATTTGGCTCGGGACTTGGATACTCCAAAACTGCGACAATGCGTGATTAAGCAACTGGTGGTCAATAGTAGCGATCCCGAGGTGGTGGCCAAAACCCAGGAGTTATTTGAACGGGAAGGGGAGGTTCTGGAGCATTTGGGAACCCACATTCAAATCCCGGATTTATTGGCCTACTTTGAGTTGGATATTCCCAATCCTCAAACCAACCAAATAGAACAGTTTTTCTATATTGCTCAAGAATTTATTGATGGTCAAACCCTCGAGGAAGAAATTGCCACAAAGGGTCACTTTACCGAAGCTGAAGTCATTCAAGTGCTCCGGGAAATTTTGCCGGTGTTGCAGTACGTCCACGACAATGGCTCAATCCATCGAGACATTAAGCTGTCCAACATCATGCGCCAACATCCTGATAAAACCAAACTACCCGGCCAAGGACAACTATATCTTTTAGATTTTGGTGCCGTGAAGCAGTTAGCAACCTTAGCAGGCCCGAGTAAGATGACGGGAATTTATACGCCCCATTTTGCCCCGCCGGAACAAAGCCGCGGTGAACAGGTTTTTCCCAGCTCGGATCTTTACGCCTTGGCGGTGACCTGTATTGTCCTGTTGACGGGTAAGGCCCCCAGCGACCTCTACGATGCTTTCCATGACTGTTGGCAATGGCGCCCCCATGCTCAGGTGAGTGATCATCTAGCCCAGGTTTTAGATCGAATGTTACAGCCCGCGCCTAGTCAACGCTTCCAGTCGGCCAGTGATGCCTATGTTGCCCTGACCCAAGGTTCGATTATTCCGGTTCCGGCCCCGCGTCCGGCACCCAGTACACCCCAACCCATACCTGTTGTTGCCGCCCCGCCCCCCGCAGTGGCCACCAGTCTTCAAGGTTCCGTGGGTGTTCCCAGTCCGCCCATTCCCCAGGCCACCAGTGCCAATATCAACCAGCCAACCATTACCCCCCGGCCCCGGTCTGCCCAAAATCCCCCAGTTCCCCGTTCCTCTCTCTCCCCCAAACAACCTGCCCCTCCCCTCCCCATGGTCAAGATCCTTGCGGGCGCGGCCTTTACTGGCTTTGAAGCCGGAGCGTTAACTCTGATTGGTCAGGGGTTATTGGCCCAGGGATGGAGCCTTGGCCTGGTGGCCGGGGTGGGAGGGGGAATATTGGCCCTGCTGATCTTTCTGCAATTTAAGGGAATCGTGGAAAAGTGGGAGCAACTGGTGGTGGCTGGCATTTCTGCAGCCGCCTTGTTTTTAAGCCCCTTTTTATCGGTGGCAGGGGGAGTGGCCTTGTTTATGGCAGGTATGGCCGCCGTCGGTCTGATGGTTGTGGCCCAGGTGTTTCTCTTGATCTATACCCTCCTCTCCAAGGTTCTCTAAAGACCTGAGGCATTTTCCGCTTCCACCCCTTAGACTTGAGGTGAATGAATTCTAGTCCTGAATTCTGGCTTTGTGCGCTGACTACTCAATCTAAGTTTCTGGGTAAAGGAAGACGCTTAAGGTATGTCACGAAATAATAATATGGTGCCCCTCTTGGCCTCCTTTGTAGTGACCGTGGGATTACTTGGAGCCGGGGCCTGGTGGTTTCTTGGGGGACGTTCCATTGATTTAGAGTCGATCAAACCAGGAGATAATCCTCCACTAGAGGGCAGCAGTAATTCTTCATCCGCCAGCAGTTCCCCAGGCCAATCCAGTCCCGCCAAATTTAGCCAAGTGGCGAATGTTCCCAGGGGATTATTTAACTATGGTGGTAGCACAACCTGGGCCCCGATCCGTCTGGTTACTGAACCTCTCATCACCCAGGCCTGGCCAGAATTTCGACTCCGCTATACCGACCCAACCACTGGAACCCCTGGCTCCGGAACAGGCATTCGGATGCTACTGAATAATCAAATTGCCTTTGCCCAGTCTTCACGTTCTTTGAATGACAACGAGCTCAGAACTGCCCAGGATCGAGGCTTCCAACTCAAGGCTATTCCAGTGGCGATTGATGGTATTGCCTTTGCGGTACATCCAAACTTGCAAATTCCAGGGCTCTCAGTCTCCCAAGTTGCAGAGATTTTTACGGGCAAAATTACCAATTGGAGTCAGGTCGGTGGCCCTAATTTAACCATCACCCCTTACTCCCGTCGTCCCGAGGATGGCGGTACTGTGGAGTATTTCATTGATGAGGTATTGGCTCAGCAAAATTTAGGGGCCAATGTCCAACTGGCTCGGGATACCACCGATGGCATCCGTAAAGTCGCAGCCAACCCTGGCGGAATTTATTATGCGTCGGCCCCAGAGATTGTTGGTCAGTGTACAGTCAGCTATTTGCCCTTAAAGAGTAAAGCTGGGGCCTGGGTGCCGCCCTATCAACCCCCCTTCGTAACCGCAAGCCAATGCCCAGGACAACGGAATCAACTCAATCAGGCCGCCTTTCAAAGTGGGGAGTATCCCATTACCCGCCGATTATTTGTGATCACAAAACTTGATGGACAAATTGACCAACAAGCCGGGGAAGCCTACGCCAACTTGTTATTGTCCGATGAGGGCCAGGCCGCGATCGCTGCTGCTGGGTTTGTGCGCTTACGTTAAGAGTGACTTGGGGTTGATCTGAGGTTTGGGGACTTGCAGATGGCCTGGGGTGACAGTTAAAAATAACTCCACATTGACTTGCAACCCCCGAGGTTTACCCGTAGCCTAGAAGTGCTGACTGGGACGAAGTTGTTATTGGGGAGTCAAAGATGAGCAGCTCAGATGTATCCGGAAAAAAAATTGCCGCTGGGATTTGTGGAATTCTCTTAGGTGCCTTGGGGATTCATAAATTTGTTTTGGGTTACACCACTGAGGCGTTGGTGATGCTGCTGGTAACGATCCTAACCTGTGGCTTTGGCGGTTTTGTCATGGGGATTATTGGCTTGATTGAGGGCATTATCTATCTGACAAAGTCCGATGAAGAATTTTACAACACCTATGTCTTGGCCAAAAAGGGCTGGTTTTAGTAGCGAATCCGGGGATCAATCCAGGCATTAACGACATCGATGAGGATGCTTACAATCACGACAATCACGGCAAAAAAGACCATAATTCCCTGGACGGTGGCATAGTCCCGTAGGGAGATGGCTTCGTAGAGGCGATTCCCCAGGCCAGGCCAGGAAAACGTCACCTCCGTCAACACGGCTCCCCCCAGTAAACTGGCAAAGGTTAAGCCAAACACGGTAATCACAGGAATGAGGGCATTTTGGAGGGCATGGTTTATCAGGATTTTAAACTCGGGAATACCTCGGGCCCGAGCGGCTTCCACATAATCAGCCTGAAGGGTTTGGCGCAAATTGACTCGGACAATCCGCTCAAAAATTCCGCTCAAGACAATAGCTAAACTACCTGCGGGCAAAATTAGGTAATACAGAGATATTCCCAATTGCTGCCATTGCCCACTGAGCAAACTATCAAGGGTGTACAGACCAGTCCAACCCTGAGGCGGGGCTAGGGTCACAGGATAGCGTGTCCCCAAGGGTAACCAGCGCAACTGCACAGCAAAAATCAGCTGCAGGAGCATCCCTAGCCAGAATAATGGCAAAGCATAGGTAATAATCCCGAATAACCGCCCACCCAGATCCCAGCTACTGTTTGGATGGGTTGCCGCCATCGTGCCCACCCCCAGGCCCAAGAGAAAGGCCAACCCCAAGCCATAGAGAGCCAATTCAGCGGTAGCGGGAAAGTGGGACAGGATGATATTGACGACTGGTTCTCCCTGACTGGTCAAGGACGTGCCCAAATCAAGGTGTAGAAGTTGCCCCAGATAGTTCAAATATTGCTGCCAGAGGGGAGCCGCCAGGCCCAGTTGTTCCCGTAAGGCCGCCTTCACTGCCAAAGGTGCTCGGGGGCCGAGAATTGCATCAATCGGATCCCCTGGGGTTGCCCGCAGCAGGAGAAACACAACCGTAACAATCGTCAACAACATCAGAGGAGCCAGTAACAACCGCGTCAAAATGTATGTTTGCAAGGCCCTGAGGCGTGACATGACAGCTCTTAAGGTAATGACACCCTATACTCTAGCCGCTTTTGTCCCAGGGAAGTCCGTCGGACGGGGGAACTCAAGAGCCCCTACAGGATTAAATGAGATCCGTAGAATTTTAACGAGTCTTACAGGATTCTCAACATTTTGTATCGTGAGCTACATGCCCGGACAAAGAGACGGTGATAGATAGGGTATAGGTTAGATAAGTTCCACATAGCTGTCCGTTGAGGAAAGTCTCTTGAAAAAAGTAGAAGCGATTATTCGTCCCTTCAAACTTGACGAAGTAAAAATTGCCCTCGTAAATGCTGGAATTGTGGGCATGACAGTCTCGGAGGTACGGGGCTTTGGGCGGCAAAAGGGGCAGACGGAGCGGTATCGCGGCTCAGAGTACACGGTAGAGTTTCTCCAAAAGCTGAAAGTGGAGATTGTTGTGGAAGATGCCCAAGTGGATACCGTTGTCGAAAAAATTATTTCTGCAGCCCGCACCGGCGAAATTGGTGACGGCAAAATCTTCATCACCCCCGTGGAACAAGTGGTGCGAATTCGGACTGGAGAAAAAGATCAAGAGGCGGTTTAATCCCGTATCAATTGAACGAGTTTCCTATGCCCTGATCCCCTAAACAGCCCATGTCCATTCGCGGAACAACCCAACTTTTGGGGGTAATTGGCTATCCGATCAACCATAGCCTTTCACCAGTGATGCACAATGCCGCCCTAGAGCATTTAGGACTGGATTATGCCTATTTACCCTTTGCCGTTGCCCCTGGGGAATTGCAGGCGGCACTGGTGGGGTTGTGGACCTTAGGGGTACGGGGCTTTAATGTCACAATTCCCCACAAACAGGCGGTCATCCCCCTACTGGCGTCAGTATCAGACTTGGCGGAACAGGTGGGTGCGGTTAATACGGTCAAACGAACGACAGCCGGTTGGGGGGGAACCAACACTGATGTTGCTGGATTTCTCAAGCCCCTCCAAAACTTGCCAGGGCGTCAATGGCCTGATCAATCTGGATTGCTTCTGGGCTGTGGTGGAGCGGCTCGGGCTGTGGTTTTAGCCTGCTGGCAGTTGGGGCTGGCCCAGTTAACTGTAACAGCGCGGGACCTAGAAAAGCTCGTGGCCTTTCAGGAAAGTTGGCAGGGAATTTTCCCCCCCGGATTTCTCAAAATTATTCCCTGGGGAGCTTGGGCAGGAGAGCTTGGACAAGTTGACCTAGTGATCAATGCCACTCCCTTAGGTATGGCTCCAGCTACCCACGAATCTCCCTTATCGGCAGGGGATATTGAGCGATTGGGGAAAGACACAATTTTATACGACCTAATCTACACCCCTAATCCAACTCGATTTCTGGCCTGGGGCAAAGAGCGGGGATTAACAGTGTTAGATGGCCTGGAAATGCTTGTTCAACAGGGAGCAGCGGCCTTTGAATGGTGGCTTGATCAAGAGGCTCCGGTGGACATTATGCGCCAACGCGCCCGGGCAGAACTATTTCCCAACTAACCACTGGCTGCTGCTGATCTGTTTTACCGTTTCGAGTATTGCGGGGCCTTCCGGGCTTTGCGTAACCCATATTTTTTCCGTTCCTTTGAGCGGGGATCCCGAGTCAGGTAGCCTTCAACCTTCAGGGGCTTGCGATTTTCCCCATCCAACTGACAGAGTGCCCGGGCGACACCTAGGCGAATCGAGTCCGCTTGACCGGTTAAACCTCCACCGTGGGCATTCACTAAAATGTCATAGCTATTTTCCAGGCCTAGGGTTTCTAACGGAGCCTTAGCTAAAGCCAAATAGCCAGGATTAAAGTTCAAGTATTGATCCCCAGGCCGGCCGTTGATAACCAGCTTGCCTTCACCAGGAACTAAGCGCACCCGAGCAATTGAGGACTTCCGGCGACCAGTACCAATATAAACCGCACGTTTCTCTGCAATTTGCATAGATTAAACTCCTGGAATGGTGGAAATGGTGAGGGTTTCAGGCTTCTGGGCTGCATGGGGATGATCTGGGCCAGCATAAACTTTCAGCTTGGTGAACAGCTTCCGCCCGAGGGCATTTTTGGGCAGCATTCCTTTAATTGCCTGCTCAATGATCCGCTGGGGAATCCGGGCTTGGAGGTGGGCAAAGGTTTCTGTTTTCATCCCGCCTGGACGACCCGAATGCCGCCGATAAACTTTTTGACTAGATTTTTTTCCCGTAACAGCCACTTTCTCAGCGTTGATGATTACTAAAAAGTCACCGGCATCCATGTGGGGGGTATAGGTGGGCTTGTTTTTACCCCGTAAAACCCGGGCAGCTTCCGTCGCCAGACGTCCTAAGCGTTGGTCAGCGGCATCAATCACATACCACTGGGGTTCAAGTTCCGCCACCGGGGGCAAGTAGGTTTTATTTAAGTTAGATGTGGTCATAAACAGTTACTCTCATGGGTACTAGGCGGTAATCAAATCGGTTGTGGGCAGAGGTAGGAACCAGCGGGGTAGGGTATCAAACCACACCTCTTCTGCCAGGGGGAATTCGGGATAACCGACGCGCAGTAAACACAGTCCCCTAGCGGGAGCCGAATATTTAACTTCTTCGCGACGATTCTGTTGCCAGATCTGGGTAAAGCTGCCCTCTGACCGTTGACCCGCTCCCACTTGCACCAATAGCCCCACCAGCAGTCGCATCATCCCGTAGAGAAAGCCACTGGCCTGGACTTCGATTTCGACAACTGGGCCGCGCCGCTGACAGGATACTTCTTGCACATCTACCAAGGAATGAGGTCGACTGGAGCCTGCCCGTTCAAACGCCCCTAAGTCTTGGGAACCGAGAAGCGGATTCAGAGCAGCCTGCATCTGGCTAACATCTAGATCAGCCTGATAGTAGTGCCAGGCCAGGGGGGCAATAAACAGATTTGGAAGCGGATCTGTATAGAGGGTGTAACGATACCGCCGCCAAGCTGCCGAAAACCGAGCGTGCCAAGTCAATGGAACCGCAGTCGCCCCCCGAATCAAAATATCCTTGGGCAACCGACTATTCAAAATTGCTGGCCAGCGATAGGCAGGAATTACAGCCTGAGTGTCAAAATGAGCCACTTGGGCCGCAGCATGAACACCCGTATCTGTCCGACCAGCCCCATGAATCCGCACCGAATGCCCTAAGACTGAACTGATGACCCCTTCAATCTCGGCCTGGATGCTCCGTTGCCGGGGTTGCCATTGCCAGCCATGATAGTGCGTTCCCAAGTATTGAATAACTAGGGCAATGCGTTGAGTCGTATCGGATACTAGGCCAGCCATGACTGTCTCGCTTAGACCAACTCAATTACAGCCATTTCCGCGTTGTCACCCCGTCGCCGCACCGTACGAATAATCCGGGTATAGCCACCGGGCCGACTGCCATAGCGTTCTGGGGCCTGGGCAAAGAGGGAATGCACAAGATTTTTATCAAAAATATACCCCAAGGCTTGACGTCGAGCAGCTAGGGAACCATCCTTAGCCAAGGTAATCATTTTATCGGCCTGGGCTTGGACGGCTTTGGCCCTAACTTTAGTGGTGGTGATCCGACCGTGGCGAATTAACTCTGTGGTTAAACTCCGCAACAGGGCCTTACGCTGATCCGCAGGCAAACTTAATTGAGGGACTCGACAACGGTGACGCATAACGGTAAAAACTCCTAGCGCAACTAATTACGGGCGGGTTTTTGGGGCGGTAAGGTAATCCCCAAATGCTTTTGCAAGGCTTCAATCACTTCCTCAGCGGATTTCTGCCCGAAGTTTTTGATCTCAAGCAAGTCCTCTTGGGAATATTCCAATAGGTCGGCTACGGAATTGATTTGAGCCCGCTTCAAGCAGTTGTAGGCCCGCACCGACAGATTTAAGCTCTCAATCTGAATTTGCCCAGCTTCATCGTTATCATCCCCTCGGGTTAGCTCTGCGGTATGTAACGGAGCTTCTTTAAGAGGATTAAAAAGATCAACGAGGATATTGGCGGACTGACTCAGAGCTTCTTGGGGGCTGATACTCCCATTTGTCCAGATTTCCAGGGTCAAGCGATCCTTAAATGGACGATCATCTTCTCCGGGGCCACCAACACGAATATCGTCAACGCTGTAATTGACTTTCTGCACTGGCATAAAAACAGCATCCAGTTGCAGATAATCTAAGGCCAGGCGATCATCCTTGGCCCGCTCAATACTCCGATAGCCTGTACCCCGCTCAATCTTGAATTCCATTTCCAGGGTGGCGTCTGCGTTCAGTGTCGCAATGTAGTGCCCAGGATTAATCACTTCTACGTCGGAGGATAATTGAATTTCATCCGCTGTCACGGTGCCAGGCCCCTGAAATAACAGCCGTCCCATCTGGGGTTCGTGGGTATAGCTGCGAAGTACGAGTTGCTTCATTTGCAGGAGAATGTCCATCACATCTTCCCGCACCCCTGGGATTGTCATGAACTCGTGGGTAACCCCAGCAATCCGCACCGCTGTGACCGCAGTTCCCACTAAGCTAGACAATAAAATTCGTCGCAACGCATTGCCAACCGTCATCCCCTGGCCCCGTTCTAAGGGTTGGAGAACAAACCGGCCGTAATGGCTGGAGTCGGGATTAACCCGCGTTTCTACACATTCAATCTGATAAGACATTCAGCCAAAATCTCCTGCTGTTAGCTCTAAACCCGCCGCCGTTTGGGGGGCCGGCAACCGTTGTGGGGAATGGGGGTTACATCCCGAATCAAGGTAATTTCCAGGCCGGCCCCTTGTAAAGCCCGAATTGCTGTTTCCCGTCCTGATCCCGGCCCGCTGACCATCACCTCAATTTGACGCATGCCTTGATCAATCGCTCGCCGGGCCGCGCCATCCGCCGCAGTTTGGGCCGCAAAGGGAGTTCCTTTTTTCGCCCCTTTGAAACCGCTGGAACCTGCGGAGGCCCAGGATATCACTTCACCGTTGGTATCGGTAATTGAAATGATGGTGTTATTAAATGTGGATTGGATGTGGGCCACACCACTGGGGACATTGCGCTTTTGCTTGCGGGGGCCAGAACGTTTGGGGGATGGAGCCATAACTTAAACCTAAATCGTGGAGATAAAAGGGAAAAATCCGAAAGAGAAAACGGGATACAGGACTATTTCTTGGCTGCAGCTTTCTTCTTGCCAGCGACAGTTCGCCGGGCGCCCCGCCGAGTGCGTGCATTTGTCCGAGTCCGTTGTCCCCGAACTGGTAAGCCCATCCGATGCCGCCGTCCGCGATAGGTGCCGATGTCCATCAACCGTTTGATGTTCATGGCCTCAATTCGGCGCAAATCCCCTTCCACGTCATACTCGTCAATGGCCTGGCGGAGCGACAAGACATCGCTATCCACTAAGTCCTTAACACGGGTATCTGGATTGACCCCAGTTTTGGCTAAAATCTCCTGGGAGCGGGTCAAGCCAATCCCATAGATGTAAGTAAGGGCAATTTCTACACGTTTATCACGGGGCAAATCAACGCCAGCAATCCGGGCCACAATCTTCTCCCTAAACTGAATGAATCAACAAATTAACCTTGCCGTTGCTTATGCTTTGGGTTAGAGCAAATCACCATCACCCGTCCGCGGCGGCGAATGATACGGCATTTTTCACAAATTTTGCGGACAGAGGCTCTTACTTTCATAATGATCGCTTATATAGTCGCAAATATAGGATTGTAGCAAAGTTTACGGGACGAATCAAGCATTTTGAGTTAAATTGATGAGTTGGCGGGTGACGGCTGACTAATAAGGATGGATAAACTCCAGATAAAATTCCCCATCGGCTTGAATCGGCTATTTCTTTCTTAGGCGGTAGGTGATTCGGCCCTTAGTCAGGTCGTAGGGTGTGAGCTCCACTTTGACTCGGTCTCCCGGAAGGATTTTGATGTAGTTGCGCCGAATTTTCCCAGAGATGTGGGCCAGGACATTAAAGCCGTTATCCAAATCCACACGAAACATGGCGTTGGGCAGGGATTCCGTTACGGTTCCTTCAATTTCAATGGCATCCTGTTTAGACAAGCAAGCTCCTCTGAATCATCACTGGGTAATGGCGGTGGTAATGGCGGTTGTCACTTCAGAAATGGTGGCCATCCCATCAATGTGGACAAACTTGGGGTGTTCCTGATAGCTCAGGATCATTGGCAAGGTTTCCTCGGCATAAACTTTTAGTCGATCCTGAATGACTTTAGGATCATCATCCTGGCGCTGGCGACCGAGTAAGCGTTGACTAAGAATGTCGGGCTTAACTTCCAAAAACAAAAGATAGTCGTAGCCTTGGTCAGTCCGCGTTAGCATTTCCTCTAAGACTTTGGCCTGGCTGGCGTTGCGGGGAAATCCATCAAGGAGCCACCCTGACTGAGCATCAACCTGGGCTAGCCGTTTCTCAACCATATCCACCACTAACTGATCGGGAACCAGTTGCCCCTTATCCATGTAGGATTGTGCTTGCTGCCCCAATTCAGTCTGATTCGCCCGCTCTGACCGGAGGATGTCCCCGGTGGAAATGTGGGGAATTTGAAAGTGATCCACTAAAAACTGGGCCTGGGTGCCTTTACCTGAACCGGGCCCGCCAAACAAAATTAAGCGCATTACTGTTTCACCATCCCTTCATACCGTTGGGAAATAACATAGGTCTGAATTTGTTTAGCGGTATCAATAGCTACGCCCACTAGGATGAGAAGAGAAGTCGCCCCCAGGCCTTGGAAGGTGGTCACACGGGTTGCACTTTCCACAGCGGTGGGAACAATTGCCACCAGGCCCAGGAAAATGGCTCCTAAAAGCGTTAACCGATTCAAAACCTTTTCGATGTAGTCCGAGGTGGCTTTACCCGGCCGAATCCCAGGAATACTAGCCCCCATCTTTTTCAGGTTTTGGGACATGTCCACTGGATTAACCACTAAGGACGCATAGAAATAACTGAAGAAGAGAATCAAGACTAGGTAGAAAATTACATAAACCCAGGGGGTAGGGCCGCCAGGGGATAGGTAGGCAGCAATCTGAGCTACGGTTTCATTCTGGCTGAACTGAGCCAAGGTTGAGGGTAGAATCAGCATCGCCGAGGCAAAAATAATTGGCATTACTCCCCCTTGGTTCAGACGCAGGGGCAAGTAGCTGGTTTGTTCCCGATACAATCGCCGCCCCACTTGTCGTCGGGCTGAAACAATTGGAATTCGCCGAGTTCCCTCTTGGACAAAGACAATCCCAACGATCATGGCCAGAAAGACCGCTGCCAGAATAATGATCCCACCGATGCTACCGCCACTTTCCGCCAAGGCGATGGTCTGCCCAACTGAACTGGGGAGGTAAGCAACAATACTCAAGAAAATCAGCAGAGAGGCACCGTTCCCGATCCCCCGCTCTGTGATCAATTCTGATACCCACATAACAAACATTGAGCCGGCGGTAAGGGCCAAAGCGGTTTGGGCTAGGAACAGAGGGCCTGGGGTGATAGCAGCACCGGGAATAGAGTTGACAAAAATTGCAATACCTAAGCTTTGAATAATTGCCCAACCGACTGCCACATATCGAGTAATTTGGGAAATTTTACGACGACCCGCCTCCCCTTCATCTTTTTGTAAGCGCTCAAGGGAGGGGAGGGCTGCCGTCATCAACTGCATGATGATCGAAGCGTTAATGTAGGGTAAAATCCCCAGGGCAAAAATTCCTAATGCTGAAATTCCACCACCTGAGAAAATATCCAAAAATTGGATAACAGAATTATTTTGGACAGCCGCTGCAAATATCCCTCGGTCAATTCCCGGCACAGGCAGGTAAATTCCTAATCGTACTAAAATCAACAGCCCTAAGGTGACCAAGACCCGACTGCGTAATCCCGCGGCCTGGGCCATTTGCATGAATGTTTCCTGGGCTGATGGCGTTTTACCGCGACTGACGACCATAGATGTTTACCTCTGCACCTAGTTTGCTTTGCCTCGGATTAACCGATCACTGTGCATGAACCACCTGCTTGCTCAATCTTGGCCTGGGCTGATTGGGTAAAGGCAGCGGCTGAGACCTCGAGGGCAACAGACAACTCGCCATCTCCCAAGAGTTTTAGGGGGCCGTCATTCGTGGTGACAATCCCAACTTCCATTAGAGATTCCAAGGTGACTTGACTATTGGCAGGTAGTTCATTCAGACGACCGACATTGATCGTAGTGTAGGCCTGGCGATTAATCACCGTAAAGTGTTTCAGTTTGGGAACGCGGCGATAGAGCGGATTTTGCCCCCCTTCAAACCCAGGCCGAGTGGGACGACCAGAACGAGACTTTTGCCCCCGCATCCCAAACCCACCGCTGGCTCCCTGTCCCGCAGAGATACCACGACCAATCCGGCGTTTGCGTTTCCGGGATCCGGTTTGAGGCTGAAGATCTGTTAATCGCATCGTCAAGACTCCTGGAGGTAATGGGCTTACTGACCGTAAAGTTGCTGGATGGAAATTTCCCGTTCTTCGGCCACTTCGGCCAAGGTGCGCAGGGAGGCGAGGGCCTCAATGGCGGCCCGGGCATTGTTTAGAGGATTGCTAGAACCCAGTTGTTTGGCTAAGACGTTCCGGACTCCGGCCAATTCCAACACGGTTCGGACGGCTCCCCCGGCAATTACCCCAGTCCCTGGTGCAGCAGGCCGAATCATGACGCGAGCAGCTCCTCCCTCTCCAGTTGTGGGATGGGGAATTGAGTTTGCTTTGGTAATCGGAATTTCCACCAAATGCTTTTTGCCATCGGCCACACCTTTTTTGACGGCTCCAATGACATCAGCAGCTTTACCGACCCCGACCCCGACCTGCCCACGCTCATTACCAACGACGACAATGGCGCGAAAGCTAAGTTTTTTACCACCCTTGACCACCTTAGAAACGCGGCGGATTTGGACAACCCGCTCCTGCCAATCCGTTTCTTTTTCCGCTTTGCGTGAACCTTTGCGACGACTTGCCATAGTTGAACCTCTAAAACTCCAGACCTGCTTCTCGGGCGGCATCGGCCAAGGCCTGGACCCGACCATGATATAAATTGCCACCCCGGTCAAACACTACTTGGGTAATTCCGGCTTCGATGGCTCGCTTGGCAACAAATTCACCCACGGCTGCCGCAGCTTCCTTCGTCCGACCATGACCGAACTTAGATTTCAAATCTGGCTCAACCGTTGAGGCGGCCACCAAGGTATGTTGCTCCAGATCATCAATCACTTGGGCGTAAATATGCTGATGTGAGCGAAAAATAGCTAGCCGGGGCCTGGTGGCGGAACCAGAAACATTCCGCCGAATCCGCCGATGCCGGCTGTGGGTTGCTTCCGTACGTGATTGTTTCATCTATTTCTTCCCTGTTTTCCCGACCTTACGACGTACCGCTTCTCCGACATAGCGAATCCCTTTACCTTTATAGGGTTCAGGAGGACGCACCCCCCGGATTTGGGCGGCCAAGTTACCAACTTGCTCCTTATCAATTCCAGACACCAGAATTAAGGTGCCTTGGGTGACTTTCTTCCCTTGGTTATCTTCAAGTTCAAAGGTAATGCCACTGGGGGGGACAAACTCAACGGGATGGCTATAGCCGACTGTCAGGACTAATTTGCTCCCCTGCATGTTGGCGCGATAGCCAATCCCTTGTATCTCGAGTTTTTTGCTGAAACCCTGGGCAACCCCTTCCACCATGTTGGCGACAAGGGTGCGACAGAGGCCATGCCGCTGACGAGCTGGGCGAGACTCATCCCGACGAGTAACTAAAACCGTGTTACCTTCCTGGACGATGATTACCTCTGGAGGCAAGACCCGGCTGAGTTGTCCCTTGGGACCTTTTACCGTGACTTCTTGCCCAGCTAAAGCCAGTGAGACCTTGTCGGGGAGGGGAATCGGACGTTTACCAATACGAGACATAATTAAACCCCACGTTTACCAGACATAACAAAGGACTTCACCACCAACACCCTTTTTGCGAGCATCCCGGTCGGTCATGATGCCATTGGAGGTAGAGATGATGGCAATGCCAATTCCCCCTAATACACGGGGTAATTCCCGGCGGTTGGCATAGACGCGTAGACCTGGCTTGCTAACTCGCTTGAGAGCGGTAATGATCGGCTGACGCTGCTTACCCCGATACTTTAAAGCAACCACAAGCTGTTCTTTGATTCCTTCCCCTTCGATCTTGTAATCATCAATAAACCCTTCGGCTTTGAGCACTTGGGCAATATTGCGGGTCATACGGGTAGAAGGGATTGCGGTGGTGTCGTGCCGGGCCAGATTCGCATTACGAATCCGAGTAAGCATATCGCTGATGGTGTCGTTTACTGCCATAGGTACTCCTAAAAGATTCTGACCTCCTGGGGTTGGTTAATTTTCACGAAAGGGCATACCCAAGGCCTTCAATAAGGCTCTCCCTTCCTCATCAGTTTTGGCGGTGGTGATGATCGAGATATCCATGCCGCGAATCTGATCAATATCGTCGTAGTTGACTTCTGGAAAAATCAACTGTTCTCGCAAACCAAGGGTGAAGTTCCCCCGGCCGTCAAAGCTTTTGGGATTGATGCCGCGAAAGTCACGAATTCGAGGTAAAGCCAGGTTAATCAGTCGATCCAGAAAGGCATACATCCGATCTGAGCGCAATGTCACCATGACCCCCACAGGCATGCCTTGGCGAATCTTGAAGCCGGCAATGGCTTTTTTGGCCCGAGTTACCACAGGTTTTTGGCCCGTAATTGTGGCGACTTCAGTCAAAGTGGCTTCCAGGGATTTAGCGTTTTGGGCAGCTTCCCCCAGGCCCCGGTTAACGGTGACCTTGAGAATCTTGGGGACTTGGTGAATATTGGCGTATTTAAACTGCTGCTGCAGCTGGGGTACTGCCGTTTCTGTGTAAAGGGTTTTCATGCGTGAACTCATAGCTGGCTCTCCTGAATTGCTCTGGGCTGTGTCAGAGACTTATGGGTAACAATCAATCAATAATTTCTCCGGTTTTCTTCAGCATCCGCACTTTTTTACCGGCTTCGGTGTAGGTGTAACAGATGCGGCTAGCCACGTTCTGCTTACTGGAGTAGAGCATGACGTTAGAGCTATGGATTGGAAACTCTTTCGTAACGATTTGTCCAGATTCGCCATCCTGCTGAGGCTTAACATGCTTAGTTTTGATGTTTACGCCCTTGACAACCACCTGGCTTTTCTTGGGGAACACCGCCAGAATTTCACCCACTTTGGCTTTGTCGTTCCCAGCAATCACTTGTACCGTATCGCCCTTTTTTACATGCATCCGATGCCGAACTGGGGGTTTAGATTGAGCCATTAGAGTACCTCCGGAGCCAGAGAGACGATTTTGGTAAAGTTCTTATCCCGCAGTTCCCGCGCCACTGGACCAAAAACGCGGGTACCACGGGGGTTGCCTTCCGCATTGATTAAAACTGCTGCATTGTCGTCGAAGCGGATACTCATGCCACTGTCGCGACGGATCGTTTTGCGAGTACGGACGATCACAGCTCGGACAACATCGGATTTTTTCACGGCCATGTTGGGGGTGGCATCTTTGACTGTAGCAATAATCACATCGCCGACATTGCCGTAGCGACGATTACCACCACCGAGAACCCGAATACAGAGAAGTTTTTTGGCACCGCTGTTGTCGGCTACGTTGAGATAGGTTTCCTGTTGAATCATAGTGCGCTCCTAGGCTGATGCCGTTGCTGTCAGGATTTCAATGATCGTCCACCGCTTTGTCCGGCTCAGAGGACGGGTTTCTTGAATGCGTACCCGGTCACCTATTTTGCAGCGGTTGTCTTCATCGTGGGCTTTGTAGCGGTTAGTTTTTACGACGGTCTTGCCGTATTTGGGGTGGGAGGAACGATTTTCCACGGCCACCACTACGGTTTTATCCATTTTGTCGCTGACGACGACGCCGACTCGTTCTTTAACTGCCATGGTTTAGTTTTCTCCTGAAGCGGATGGTGCGATCCCAAGTTGCCGTTGTCGTTCTAGGGTCATCAGTTGGGCGAGGGTATGACGCAAGTGCTTATATTGATGAGTCTTAACTTCCCGCCGTGTGGCCTGGGCAAAGCGCAAATCAAATAATTGCTTTTTAATATCTAGGATTTTTTCATCCAAGGCTTGATCACTGAGTTCCAGGAATTCCGACATTTTTGTTAGGGCCATGGTCTTATACCTCCACCTCGGGACGGACAATAAAGCGGGTTTTAATTGGCATCTTGAAGGCCGCCAACCGCATTGCTTCCCGAGCCGTAGCTTCAGGAACTCCGTCAATTTCGTACATGATCCGACCGGGTTTGACGACAGCAACCCAAAACTCTGGCGACCCTTTCCCAGAACCCATCCGAGTTTCTGCTGCCCGCATTGTCACAGGCTTGTCCGGAAAAACGCGAATCCAAATTTTCCCACCCCGACGGATATAACGGGTCATTGCTCGCCGCCCAGCTTCAATCTGCCGAGAAGTAATCCAGGCCGGTTCAAGGGCTTGGAGGGCAAATTTACCAAAACTTATGTCACTGCCCCGCGTGGCCAGGCCAGCCATTCGCCCCCGTTGTTGTTTCCGAAATTTAGTACGCTTAGGACTTAACATGATTCCGATCCATCACAAAGAAAATTTAAGCAGAGACGACTAGGATTCACCCGAGGAACGATCTTCAAAATTACGCCGCTGCCGTGGAGGCCGTTGCCGAGGTTGTTGTTCCCGCCCAAATGTGGGTTCAACTTGTCCGGGCAAGACTTCACCTTTGAAAATCCACACCTTAACGCCGAGAATTCCATAGATGGTTTTGGCAGTGCGATAGGCATAGTCAATATCCGCACGCAAGGTATGCAAAGGGACGCGACCTTCCCGAGTCCATTCTGTCCGGGCAATTTCGGCACCGTTTAAGCGACCGGCGACTTGGATTTTAATCCCATCCACGCCAGCCCGCTGGGCCCGTTGAATTGCTTGCCGGACTGCCCGCCGAAATGCTACCCGTCGCTCCAACTGTTGGGTAATGTATTCCGCAAGGAGACCTGCTTCGGCATCAACTCGAGTCACCTCAACGACATTGACTTTGACGCTCCGGCCTGGGGGAAGGAGTTTTTTCAAGCTCATCCGCAGATTTTCAATTCCGGCCCCACCTTTGCCAACCACCACCCCTGGCCTGGCGGTTCGGACTTGCAACTCAACCTGATCCGCCTTGCGCTCGATCCGGACATCGGCAATGCTCGCACCCACCAAGGTTTTCTCAATGTGCTGGCGAATTTTATGATCTTCCTGCAGCAGTTCAGGATAGCGGCTCGGGTCAGCATACCAACGGGAACGATGGTCTTGGGTAATGCCGAGGCGGAAGCCAATAGGGTTAATTTTTTGTCCCACGATGTTTACCTACTTAGTACCTAATGTGCATTACTCTTCAGACTTAGCTTCTGCCACCGAAATGGTGATGTGGCAAGTGGGTTTACGAATTTGATAAGCCCGCCCCTGCGCCCTTGGCCGGAACCGTTTTAAGCTCGGCCCCTGATCCGCAAAGGCTTCATAGACAATCAAATCAGCCGGGTTCATGCCCAAATTGTGTTCGGAGTTGGCCGCCGCTGAACGCAAAACCTTTGTAATTGGGTCACAGGCCCGATACGGCATAAACCGCAGGATAATCAGGGCTTCCCGATAGGAGCGACCCCGCAGTTGGTCTAAGACCCGCCGCACTTTATGGGGAGACATCCGCACATATCGGGCTGTGGCCTTGCTGCCGATTTTGGTAATGGTTGGTGTTGCCATAGTTAATCTCTGGGACTCAATTCCGAGCAAATCTGGGACTAGTAACGGGCTTTCTTATCGCCTTTGACATGACTGCGAAAGGTGCGGGTAGGGGCAAACTCACCTAACTTATGACCCACCATTTGTTCTGTGACAAAAACTGGGACGTGTTGTCGACCGTTGTGAACCGCAATCGTGTGGCCAATCATTTCTGGCAAGATAGTCGAGGCCCGTGACCAAGTTTTAATCACCTGTTTGTCGTTGCGGGCATTGAGTGCTTCAACTTTCCGCAAAAGGTGATCGGCAACAAATGGCCCTTTTTTTAATGAACGTCCCATTCTTAATTACTCCCTAAGCATTGACTTGTGTCATTGTGACCATCCTCTACGATTGCCGCCCTCCGCGACCCCGTTTCGACGATTTCCGCCGCCGCCGTACAATCAGGGCATTACTGAGTTTTTTCTTCTTACGCGTCTTATAGCCCAAGGTGGGTTTGCCCCAAGGCGTAACTGGGCCACTGCGGCCAATGGGAGCGCGACCTTCACCACCACCGTGCGGGTGATCCACCGGGTTCATGACGGAACCCCGAACTTTGGGGCGGCGGCCTTTCCAGCGATTCCGCCCGGCTTTACCCATGCTGAGGTTACTGTGATCCACGTTGCCAACTTGACCGATGGTGGCAAAACATTCTTTTCGGAATAGGCGGACTTCCCCGGAAGGTAATTTAAGGGTGACCATATCCCCCTCTTTTGCAACAACCTGGGCCATGGCTCCAGCGGCTCTGACCATTTGCGCTCCCCGGCCTGGGGTAATTTCCACGTTATGGACTGAGGTGCCCAAAGGAACCTTGCCCAAGGGCATAGCATTACCAACTTCAATTGGCGCCTCGGCACTGGCAATAATCTGGGTTCCGGGAGTTAAGTTGCGGGGGTGGAGAATGTAGCGTTTCTCGCCATCTTGATAGTTGACTAGAGCAATCCGGGCATTGCGGTTGGGATCATATTCCACAGTTGCCACTTTACCGGGAACGTCAATCTTGTTCCGACGGAAATCCACATCCCGGTACCGACGTTTGTGGCCACCACCCCGACGGCGGCTAGTGATTACACCCCGATTATTCCGGCCTTTTTTCCGATGCTGTCCACCTGTGAGAGACTTCTCTGGTGAATCAGTGGTGATTTCGGCAAAATCTGCCACAGACTTTTGGCGAGTGCTGGGAGTATAGGGTCGGTATGCTCGAATGCCCATGAATCGTTACGCTCCTAAACGTCGGGGAAGAGAGTAATGGTATCGCCAGCTGCCAAGGTGACAACGGCCCGTTTGTACTGGGGACGGAATCCTAAGAACCGACCAACTCGCCGGGATTTTTTCGGGGGATTGTAGGTATTGACGGCTGTAACTTTAACTGAAAACAACTCTTCAATCGCCGCTTTGATTTGCAGCTTATCGGCCCGTGGATCTACATCAAAGGTGTATTGATTATTTTCGAGAGCAATGGTGGCCTTCTCGGTGACAATGGGGCGATGAATTAAATCGGCTAGGGCGCGGGGAATAACTCTACTCACCGTAAACCTCCTGAATTTTGGCAATGGCTTCGTTGGTGGCCACGATCCGGTCGGCATGGAGCAGATCAAAAACATTCAGTTGATCCGCTGCAATCAGCTTCAACCGGGGAACATTGCGGGCCGACAGATAAATGGTTTCCTGCTTCTCGGCGGTAATTAGAAGAACTTTACTCCCAACTTCAACACCCCATCGGGTCAGGGCATTCATCAATTCTTTAGTTTTGGGTCGGGGTAATTGAGCCGAAAAATCTTGCACCACAATCAAATCCTCCGAGCGACTCATTAAAGCAGTCCGCAGTGCCAACCGCCGCTCTTTCCGATTCATTTTTTGGGAGTAGTCCCGAGGTTTGGGGCCAAAAATGACACCACCACCGCGCCACAGGGGAGACCGATTTGAACCCGCCCGGGCCCGCCCTGTTCCTTTTTGCTTCCAGGGTTTACGACCACCACCGCTAACTTCTGCCCGAGTTTTAGTCGAAACAGTACCTTGGCGCGCATTGGCCAGTTGCCGGACAACGGCCCGATGAAGAATGTGGTTGGCGGAAGATTCTTTAGCTACAGCCAGTTCGAGGTCTGCAGATCCTGCTGTTTCGCCTTGCCAGTCTTTAACTACACATGAAACCATTGCTCTGCCTGCCTATTTTTGACCAACGATAGTAGCGGGAAGGATATTGACTAGGGCACCGGGTTTACCAGGTAAGGCCCCTTTAATCAAAATCAGATTGCGCTCCGGATCCACTTTCACCACTTGCAATTTGCGGACGGTGACGCGGCAGTTACCCATTTGCCCGGCCATGCGTTTGCCCGGATAGACCCGCCCTGGGGTGGTGCCTGCTCCGGTTGAACCAGGGAGACGGTGATTTTTCGAGCCGTGGGCCATGGGACCCCGTTTGAAGTTGTGACGTTTTTGATAACCAGCAAAGCCACGACCAATGCTAGTACCGACCACATCTACGAGTTTGCCTGGCTCAAAAATATCTACGGTGATGGGTTGCCCGAGTTGATAGCTGCTGACGTCTTCTAGGCGATATTCTTCGAGGTGACGCAGGGGAGCAGATTCACTTTTGGCCAGGTGGCCGAGTTCGGGTTTGCTTAAGGCTTTTTCGGTGGTTTCGCCGTAGCCGAGCTGCACTGCGGTATAGCCATCGGTGGCTTTGGTTTTAATTTGGGTGACAGGACATGGCCCGGCCTGGACAACGGTAATCGGTACCGCTTTTCCGGTGTCATCAAATATTTGGGTCATCCCCAACTTTGTCCCTAAGATGCCAATGGCCACGTGTCCTTACCTCGTTCAATCAGCTACCGTTTACCCGACTCATGATCACAGGAGCATAGACAGACAGAAAAAGAAGCGAGGCCCGACAACCAGGCCTGGAATCAATGCCTTAATTCTGTTTTGCGGAAGAGACTAAGAAGTTAGGCTGTGAATTTGGCCCGACTCTAAGTCATTGTGATCAAGCTAGTTCAAGACACGGGAGGTAAAAAACCTTCATGAATCTCTGGAGACTAACCGCGCTTGATGAGAGGGGCAGCCTAGACTTGAATCTCAAGAAATTTGATGACTCAGTATCTAATTTCGGCCGCAATCATTAACTATAGGAGATCTACTTTCATGTTGTCTAGGGGGTGATGGAGTTTTTTGCAAAGTTTGCACTACATCGTTCCCGAGGCACCTTATGTATAGCCTATTACGGGCTTATTTTTCAGCTTGACTTAGGTTTAAAAAGGGATGGGGTAGCGTTACGCCAAGACATCTAGGGAGTTTTGAATGGGCCGAGGCGAATTATGGAAACAAAGCACAAGGGCTATCTGGATTGAGGGTGGCGTGCAAAGCGGTAAATCCACTCGGCTTGTTGAGGAACTTAAAACATGGCTGCGGAACAGTCGCTGGCCGGGGGAAACGGTTTCAAGCTCGCCGAGGGAATTGGCCCGTCACACTTTAATCTGGGCGGCCAATGCTGACCATGCGCAACGATTGCGGGAACAAATTGATCGCCAAGTAGGGCGCGGCTTACCATTTACGGTGATGACCCCCTTGGGGTTTTTTCCGGAAGAAGTCATTTTGTTTTGGCCCTTGATCGTGGCCGAGTTAACAATCCCAGGCCTGATGCCTGTCCGCCTACAGCCGGAAATGGAGCAGAGTTTAGCCCAGGACTTCTGGCAACCCCAACTCAAGGGTGATGTTTTTCGAACATTGGCTGAATCCCCTGCCCAAATGACTCAGCAGTTAATCAATTTGATGGAATTGGCTGCGTTTGCGGGCATCACTCTAGAGTCTGTGACCGAGGTGCTGGTGACTGATGGACAATTTCCGTTGGCAGTGGCTACGGCGATTTCCCAGGCCCTGGTGGAGTGGCAGGGGTGGTGCTTGTCCCGAGGGCTGCTGACCTACGGCATTATGTTGAATTTATTTGGACAGGTTTTATTACCCCATCCTGAGTACCAGGCCCGGTTAGGTCGAAGATATCAAGCCGTACTTGGGGATGATCTGGACAATTACCCCGCATTGGCCCGGGATTTCTTGGAGGTTTTGCTGGCTCAAGGTTGTAGTGCTGTGTTTACGTTTAATCCCCTTGGCGGCTGTCGACTTGGCCTGGGGGCAGATCCAGATTACTTAGAGGAACTCAAGTTTGCCTGCCGTATCGAGCCTCTCCCGCCCCCCCAGACATCTCTGTTGGGTACTGATCCAGAAGGTATTGTAACCTATTGGCTCACGGACCCACGACCAGAATTGCCGACAACAATCACAGCGATGCAGACGTTATCCCGATTGCAGTTGTTGGTACAGGTGGCCAGCGCAATTATTGACCTTGTTCAGGCCCGAGGTGTGAGTCCCGCGGAGATTGCCATCATTGGCCCCGGCCTGGATGCCATTGCCCGCTATACCTTAAACCAGGACTTAGGCGCGGTACAGATTCCCATCCACAACCTCAATGACCAACGTCCGATCATTAGTTCTCCCCTGGTTCGGGCCCTGTTAACCCTTCTGTCTCTGATTTATCCGGCCTGTGGTTGGGGCCTGGAGCGGGAAATGGTTGCCGAGATGCTAGTCGTCTTATTTCAGGAAACAGATGCCATTGATCCTGTCCGAGCGGGGCTGCTGGCGGATCATTGTTTTGTTCCGGATATTGATGCCCCATGTTTGGTTGCCGCAACCGAGTTTTCCCGCTGGGACCGTTTGGGGTATGCCGCCACACAAGCCTATGAGTCCCTAAGAATTTGGATTCAAGATCAGCAAAATCAACTGGCGGATGTGCCCCGTAATCCTGTCTTTCTGATGGATCGGGCTATTCAACGATTTCTCTGGAGTCGTAACCTCAGCACAAATCAAGTCTTAGAACTCCGAAAATTATTGGAAATGAGTCAACATTACTGGGATGTACGGCGGCGGTTGCATCAGCACGATAGCTCCTCGGCTGGGGTGTTAACGCCTTCCTATGCGGACTATGCAGCGGTTGCTCAGTTCTTTCGGTTTATCCGCACTGCAGCCATTACCACGAATCCCCGCCTACCACGCCCCATCCCTGCCGTCACCCTCGCGACAACCTACCAATATCGCAACATTCGGCTACGGCACCGCTGGCAATTTTGGCTGGATGTTGGCGGGCCGCTTTGGCAAAATGGTGGCCTGGTTACCCGCTGGCAAAGTCCCCTGTTGTTACGTCCAGGCCAGAAAAACCATGGGCGACTTTGGGAAGATGAAACAGCTCGATTAACCCGCTTACTAGTGGATTTAGGGAGTCGGGCCACAGAAAAAATTGTTCTCTGTCACAGTGAATTAGCAGTCAACGGTCAAGAACAGATGGGGCCGTTGCTGGGCCTGGTGGAATTGGTGGGCTCAACAATCGAGCAGAAGAGTTAGAAGGGTTAAGTGTGCTAAGGCTACGACTGTTTCACTGTAGGGGCTTGGGCTGCTAAGGACTGGCGTAACTGTTCCGGTGCTTGCAATAATTCAGCTTGAGTTAATACCTGCTGCTCACTGCTCTGCAGCCATTTGAGTTGAACGGTTTGTTGCTCAGCTTCACTCTCCCCCAAAATTAAACAGGCTAAAGCCCCGCTGCGATCCGCTCGTTTGAGTTGTTTCCCAAAGGCACTCCCACTGAAATCCTGCTCAACCCGAAACCCTAAGTGCCTGAGCTTTTGGGCCAGAGCAAGGGCCTGACGTTCCGCCCTCTCTCCCCGGGTAACTAAATAAAAGTCGAGGTGTGATTGTGCAGTTTCGCCCTGGGCCTGGAGCAGTAAAATCAGCCTTTCTAGCCCCATGGCCCATCCCACGGCTGGAGTTTCCGGGCCCCCCAGTTCATTGACGAGATGATCGTAACGCCCCCCGCCACAAACGGTTCCTTCTTGGTTGAGGGCTAGGGTTTGAAACTCAAATGCAGTGTGGGTGTAGTAATCCAGACCCCGCACCAGGCGCGGATTCAGTTGGTAGGGAATTCCCAAATCTCCCAGGTAGGTTTGTACGGTTTCAAAGTGTTGCGCTGATTCCGGTGCCAGAAAATCAAGCAGTTGGGGCGCGTCTTGGACAATGGCCTGGGTTTTGGCATCTTTGCTATCCAGTATCCGCAGGGGATTTCGGTCTAATCGCTGCTGAGAATCTGTATCTAAATCGGCTCGATAGGGTGTGAGAAAGTCCACTAAGGCTTGGCGATAGAGACGGCGATCGGCGCGACTGCCAACGGAATTGAGCATCAAGACTAATTCCCCCAGGCCCAGCGCTTTGAGGATATCCAAGCCTAGAGCAATCACCTCTGCATCGGCGCGGGGAGAACCTGTACCAATTAATTCCAACCCCAACTGATGAAACTGCCGATATCGTCCGGCTTGGGGCCTTTCGTAGCGAAACATCGGTCCACAATACCATAGCCGCTGGACTCCTCCCTGGGCCTGGAAACCATGTTCAATGTAGGCGCGGACAACACTGGCTGTTCCCTCAGGACGTAGGGTTAATGAGCGCCCCCCCCGATCCGCAAAGGTGTACATTTCCTTGCCGACGATATCTGTTGCTTCGCCAATTCCCCGATGAAAAAGCTCTGTCTGCTCAAATAAAGGAGTGCGAATTTCCTTGAAAGCCGCCTGTTGGAGAATTTTCTCGGCTACTAATTCAATTTGATTCCAAAGAGAAACTTCCGTGGGTAGGATATCCCTTGTGCCCCGCGGTGCCTGAATGCCTGTCATTGCTATGCTGAATCACTTCAACTACCGTAACATGAGACGTTTAGTCCCATAACTTTAGGCTAAAGGATGGGAATTCACAGACCTGAGAAATTGTCTCCTCGGGCACGGTAGTCTAATTAAAAACATTTAATGCTTATCCAAAGGCTTTGGCAGTTAGCAAAAAGAACAAACCATGGGCTTAAGAAAGTATCTAAATACCCCCATTGAATGTCAACTAAAAGGGTCAATTAAGTACGGCTCTGGGAAGGCCAATATTCCCGCTCCTCAACCGATTGACAAATTGCCAATGGCAGAATGACGAGATCAACATAATCGTGACCTACAGGCATTAATGGGGGCATAGGCCTCAGTGTTTTGCGGTGCTACCCGTATAGGGCTGAACACCAGTGGCGGGATAATCATCCTTGGCAGGTGTGAAAATTCGCCCACAGGCTTCAAATAACTGATGCATGGCCTGTTTGATTCCATTCAACATAACCTTGCTCCCGAAGTGATTCGTTACCTTAATCTTAAAAGTCGAAATTGAATTATGAGAGAGTCCGTGATATTTCTTCACTAGATTGCGATTTGTTTTGCTTAATTTCCCAAGATTTTGTAATGTAATTTTTCTCTGAGCTTTACTGCGAAACTTAAATGGATAGTCCCGTTCTTTGGGTTGAGATGTCGCGGTTTCCCAGTTTTTCGGTTCGCTTATTCCTTCATGGCTTTGAATACTTGAATAGAGCCTATTTCTGATCCATGGAAAGCCTCCCTGTTACAGTTAACCCTATAAATTCACAACGATTGCTTGCGCTCCACCTAGGGGGCTTCCGGGACAAATCTTAAATTTGGGAACTGCCCAACCCTCAAATGGACAAGGTCGGCTAGCAACATTTCAGGATTTACAATAGCTTTTCCAGTCGCCGCCGGAGAGCATCTAATTCCGGGTTATCAATTTCTAGGGTTTCAAACTCAGAGACATCCGTAAAAATATCTTCTTTTTCCCAATCCGTTTCATCGACATTGCGCTCCGGTGGGCTTAGGAATAGTCGCTCGGCATCGGTACTGGGCATAAATCCAGCGGGTACAAGCTGGTAGTCATAGTCCGCGGCTTGGCAAAAGTCAGCGATCTCCTGCTCATCCACCGCAATCACACTGGGGGCATGGAAATCCTGTGCTTCCAATAGCAGGGCATAGCGAGTGGCATCATCCTCATCCGCGAACATGAGAATCAAATTTCTAGAGCCCAATTGTAGGGAGTGAATTCCTTCGTGATCGGTACCCGGGTTAAACAACAAGACATAAACGCGCATAGGTGCCAGTTGAACGCATGCAGATAAGTCCAGTGTACTGACCCCCAGGCCTGGAGGGCTTCCCCAGATGACGATTTTAGGACTGTGCGGCAATCTCACCATTTTGTTAAGAACTGTAATGCCCTGGATGGGAGTGACCAGGCCCAGTCTGCTTATTGTTAAAATCGGTAACAAAGATGAAATCTTGGGTAATTAGGGACTATGGGGCGTGTTGGTGTTTTGCTTCTCAACTTGGGCGGGCCGGATACCCTTGCCGATGTGCGTCCCTTTCTTTACAACCTGTTTTCCGATCCCGAAATTATTCGTTTGCCGTTTCGATGGTTACAAAAACCCCTGGCCTGGCTAATTGCCACTCGTCGCGCTAAAACTTCCCAGGCCAACTATGCCGAGATTGGGGGTGGTTCACCCTTACGGCAAATTACGGAAGAGCAGGCCGTGGCGTTAAATAAATCATTGGCAGCCCAGGGGGTTGAGGCCGAAATCTACATTGGTATGCGCTATTGGCATCCATTCACGGAAGCTGCACTGGCGGATATTAAACGGGATGGAGTCGAAGAACTGGTAATTTTGCCTCTCTACCCACAGTTTTCCATCAGTACAAGCGGCTCCAGTTTCCGTTTAATCGAATCCATCTGGCAGGATGATCCGGAACTGCAAAAAATCAAGTACACCCTCATCCCCTCGTGGTTCAATAATCCTGGCTATATCCAGGCCATGGTGTCGTTGTTGCGACAAGAGCTCGATCAACTGCCAGAACCTGACGAAGCCACCATCTTTTTTAGCGCCCATGGAGTCCCAGTGAGTTATGTCACGGAGGAAGGGGATCCCTATCAGGCCGAGATTGAAGCTTGTGTCCATCTGATCATGAAAGCCCTAGATCGTCCGAACCCCCACATCTTGGCCTACCAAAGTCGAGTTGGCCCGGTGGAATGGCTCAAACCCTATACAGAAGATGTGATTCCAGAATTAGCCGCTTCTGGGGTTAAAACCCTTGTGGTGGTTCCCATCAGTTTCATTTCCGAGCACATTGAAACCCTCCAGGAAATTGATATGGAATACCGGGAATTAGCGGAGGAATCTGGAATTCATACCTTCCGTCGGGTTCCAGCTTTGAATACTCATCCAGACTTTATTTCAGGCTTGGCTTCATTAATCCAGGATGCCCTCGCCGCCCCTCCCTACACCTTTGCCCAAGTCACCCATCCCCGCAAACAATTCAAGCTCTATCCACAGGAGCGCTGGGAATGGGGGATGACCTCGGCGGCGGAAGTCTGGAATGGTCGTCTTGCGATGATTGGTTTTATTGCCCTGTTAATTGAATTGATCAGTGGTCAGGGGCCGTTACACATGGTGGGTTTACTGTAGGTATTGCCCCCTCAGCATTGGATTTAGATGGGGAATTGGAACTTCCGAAGCTGATCCATCTGTCTGGTTGTTGTTGACTCCTGCTCACCCATGACTGTTTCTCCCCCAACACCAACGGCCATGTCCTACCAAGTGGGGGGAAGTTTACCAACTGCGGCGGCCACCTATGTCCCTCGCTTAGCAGACCAGGCCCTATGGGCAGGCTTGTTGGCGGGTGAATTTTGCTACGTCCTCAACGCTCGGCAAATGGGTAAATCCAGCTTACGGGTTCAGGTCATGCAACGGTTACAGGCGGTGGGGGTGGCCTGTGCGGCAGTGGATATTACGAAAATTGGCAGCCAAAACATCAACAGTGATCAATGGTATGCCAGTCTAATTGGGGCCCTGGTGCAGGGGTTTGGCCTGGGGGATCGGTTCCAGTTGCGGGCCTGGTGGCGAGAACGGCAATACCTCTCTCCGGTGCAACGATTGGGGGATTTTATTGAAACCGTCCTCCTCGAGTTGATCCCCACTCCCCTAGTCATTTTCATTGATGAAATTGATAGCCTGCTGAGTTTGCCCTTTGCCACCGATGATTTTTTTACCTGGATGCGGGCTTGCTACAACCAACGGGTCGACTCTCCAGCCTTTCAAAGGTTGACCTTTGCGCTTTTGGGGGTGACAACTCCAGCTAATTTAATCCAAGATAAGCAACGGACTCCCTTCAACATTGGTCGAGCCATTCCCCTCGATGGTTTAACCCTACCCGCCGCCAGTCCCTTGGCCCAAGGCTTAGTCCCCTTCAGTGAGCATCCCGAAATCCTCCTCCAAGCCATTCTTGATTGGACTGGTGGACAACCCTTTCTCACCCAAAAACTTTGCCGCCTGGCCCAGCAACATTTGCCGCATCCAATTCCCCCAGGCCAGGAAACCACCGCCATTGCCCAATTAGTCCAAACCCACATCCTGGCCGATTGGGAACACCACGACGAACCAGAACACCTAAAAACCATCCGCAACCGGATTTTGGCGAATGAGCAGCGGGCTGGGCGAATTCTTGGGCTCTATCAACAGTTGTTACAGCGGGGGGCGATTCCGGCCGATGACAGTAGTGAACAAATTGAATTGCGACTGACGGGCTTGGTCTCCTATCAACAGGGGGTGCTGCGGGTCTTCAATCCCATCTATGAAAATGTGTTCGACTTAGCTTGGGTTGAGTTTCAACTGGCCCAACTCCGGCCCTATGGGGTTTTGCTCCAGGCCTGGGTTGATTCCGGCTGCCAAGATACTTCTCGGTTGCTGCGGGGTGAAAGTTTAAAGGAAGCCTTGGCCTGGGCCAGCGATAAAAGTCTTGGAGATCAGGACTATCAATTTTTGGCGGCCTCCCAGGACTGGCAACAACAGGAAACCCAGCGCACTCTTTTAATTGAACGTCAAGAAAAACAGGCCATGGCCGCTGCAAACCGAATTCTCAGTCGGGCCAGTCGTCAAGCCAAGCGTCTGGTATTAATTGCCGGGATTAGCCTGGGGGTTGTTTCCGTGGTGGCGGTGATTGTTGGTACTGGACTGGTGCGGACTAGTCAAGAGCTACAAAACACCCAAGCAAGCCTAACCCTCGAGCAGGAAAGCATCAATATTTTGGCCCAATTTCCGGCCCAACCCCTGTCTTCTCTGGTGGCCGCCATTAACAATGGGCGTGAGTTGTACCAAATCGCAGCCAATCAACCCCTCAGTCATTACCCGACCACCCGCCCAATCCTGACCCTCAACACCATCCTCACCTCAATCCTGGCCCGGAACACCTGGGAAATCCCTGAAACCTTGGTGGGCAGTAGTATTACCCGAACGGGACAAATTTTGACGGTTTTAGCCAACGGACAGATGCAATTCTGGAGTCCCCAGGGGGAAAAGGTCAATCAGCTCCAACTCTCATCTGGGCGAATTCGCGGCATCCGTCATGATCTGGCCACGGATCGACTGGCAATTTTGACGCAGACTGGGCGGGGAGAAGTTTGGGGATGGCCCTCAACCACCACCGATAGACTCCCCCGGAAGCTTTTTGACTTAGAGGGACTTGCCAAGGGCCTGGTGAGCTTTAAATTTGCCCCTGAAACCCCTTCGATGGCTGGAATTGATAGTCATGGTCAGGTCTATGTTTGGGGTAACTCCGGTAATCTCCAGGCCCAATTTCCCAGCCATCGTGGTACAGGTTACAGTCTTGCCTATGCCCCAGATGGAGAAACCTTAGCCACTGCCGGGAGTGATGGGTACATTCGCCTTTGGAGTCTGGAGGGGGAAGCGCAGGGGGCCTGGAAGGTGGCCGTTGCCGCCCCGGTGAGTGCCCGCAGTATTACCTATGTCACGGCCACAACTCTCGTGGGGGTTGGTGAGGATGGTATCCTACGCATCTGGAACACCAATGGTCAGCAATTGAATCAATGGCGAGTCAGTGTCACCCCAGCCTATTTTGTTGGTATCAGCCCCAATGGCCAAACTCTTTTAACCCTCAGTGAAGACAATATTATTCGCCTCTGGACAATTAATGGACTCCTGAGTGCAGAACTATCTGGTCATGAGCGCTTTGTCACCCAGGTGGAATTTAACCCGATGGAACAACGCCTAGTCAGTAGTGATCGCAGTGGGCGAATTTTTGTCTGGGACTTGGAAAAAAAAGATTTAGATTGGGCCGCCAACCAGGCCAGTATTTGGAACGCGGCTTTTAGTGCCGATGGGGAACGCCTGGCCACCGCTGGAAAAAATGGCAGCATCAAACTTTGGAACATAGAGGGCAAACTCCTTCAACAACTCCAGGCCAGCTCCAGTGGCGTCAACGCCCTCACCTTTTTAAACGAATCCAATCAAATTTTTTGGGGCAGTGAAGATGGTCAAGTGGGTCTCTGGGGCCCCAGCGCAACTAATCAACAGCGACTGCACCCCCCCGGAACCGCCATCTATGCCGTTGCCAGTCACCCCCAGGAAGGATTTTTGGCCGCCGCCAATAAAAATGGCCAGATTCTGATCTGGGCGAACCCGGAAAACCCTCCCACAGTCCCAACTCCCCAGGCCACACCTCCAGAACCTTTAACCATCGAGGCTCACCAAGGGGCCATTTGGAGCTTAAAGTTTCTGCCCCAGGCCGCGCCGGAACCGTTTCGGGATCAACCAGTGGTGGTGAGTACGGGGCAAGATGGCCAGATTCGATTTTGGCAGGCAAAAACAGGGAAATTACTCCAGGAAATTAGCCCAGGCCACGGATGGTTAACCAGTCTGCAAATTGCTCCGGATGGCCAGTCTGTAATCGTGGCTGGCGAAGGGGGAATGATCAGTCAGTGGGAACTCAATGGCACCCAAATCCGTCAAATTAAAGGACACTTGAGTAGTATTCTCAGTTTGGCTTTGAGTCAGGATGGGCAAATGCTGGCCAGTGTCGCCCAAGATGGCATTGTCCGAGTTTGGGCCCTCAGTGGACAGTTATTGGCCACCTATGCAGATCAGTTCGGCACCACCTATAGCTTGGATATTAGTTCCGGGCCCCATCAGCACCTAGTGATTGTCGGTCAAAATGATCGAGTCCATCTAGAACCCCTCTACACCTTACCTGAACTGCTCCAGCAAAGTTGCCTCTGGCTTGCGGATTACCGAGTGATTCACGCCGATGCTCAAGCTGCCTGTCCCCCTAGTGTTGCCGTAAATCCCTAATGTTGTTTTCCCGTTCTCTCAAATCCCCTACCCTTGTCACTGTTCATTTGGAGGTTATGTCAATGTCTTATCTAATTGCGCTTGGAATTGGGGCAATTTGCATGGGCCTGGTTAGCGTGTTACTTTGGGCGCGACCCGTAGAAACCCCAAAGGCTCAAGGTTCTGATGCCCCACCCTCCCCATCCCTAATCGCCGATGCCCCCCCGCCAGAAAATCAAGGCACCCCTGGCAGCCGCACCTGAGGCTTGAATCCTGCTAAACCGATCACCCTGAACTGGGTTTTAAATCTGCCATCACTGGGTTGAGGGGCAGCTCGATTTTTCCCTGGGAAATAAACTACAAAATACCGGACTCTTATGGGCATTACTGTTTAGCTCTGAGGCTTGTATAAGTAGCTCTCAGGGTTTCCCAGGCCTGGTCGAAAAAGCCCCAATAAAGCAACGTGTTCAACTCAGGATGCATTGAAGCTTGCAAAGCTGTAGGCCTACGAAAATAAGCAAATTATTGCCCAAGTCTCATCTCCAGGAGGCTTTTAAAAATCCAAAGATGTAAAGCACCTAGGTCATTGGACTTATTGGAATTAATAGTGGCTCGAATTTTGAAAAAATCCCTTCGGCATCAAGAACATCCATACCGTTATGAAGCGATAGCTACAGGACTTCTGATTTGCGCCCTACCCTTTCGGAATAGTTTGCCTTTTCGGGGATTTGGTGGGCTATGCGGGGGAAAAAATATAGCCCGTTGATTACATATTAAGTGTTTAGTTCAAAAAATATCAACCCCCCCGACCCGACTGTCACTATTTCTTAATCCGAGGGATGAACTCACAAAACCCTCCCAGATGTTCCTAGGTTGACAGTCTTCCCTGACTTAACAACGACCAGGCAATTGGTAAACAGGCCTGGCAGATGGCCTCCACATGGCGATAATCAGTACCACAGCAACCCCCAAGAATTGAAAGGTGGGGCAATTGTGACCTTAAGTCTTGATAAAGCTGACCAAATTCCCTGGGGTTTCCCGAATCCAGTTCTGTAGATTCGTTCAGTTCGGCATGGCTTTTGCGGGAGGCATTGGCCCGAATACCTTTGATCCGTTTCACCCAGGCTGAGTTAGGGGTCAAGGCGTGGGCAAAATGGGTTGGATGGGCACAATTAATCATGAAGCAGAAGGGGCTATGGTCTGTGGCTGCATCAACTTCTTTAATGGCATCTTCAAGGGATTGCCCCGTGGGTAGTTTGCCATCGGTTTCGACTGTGAAAGAAATTAGAATTGGACAACCTGTGGCCTGGGCAGCGTGGGCCATGCCAATGGCTTCTTCGGTGTAGTTCACGGTTGCCGCGGTAATTACATCGACTCCAGCCCCAGCTAAGGCCTGGATTTGGGGGGTGTGGTAGGCTGCGGCCTCAGGGGCAGTCATTTGTGTTTCTGGAATATATCCATCCGCACGGGGGCCAATGCAACCACTGACTAAAATTGGGGTTTGGGGTGTTTCATACTCCGCTTGGATATGTCGGAGAAACTCCACAGACTTTTGGTTCACAGTCTCTAATTCGCTGGTGGAGTAACCTAGCTTCTGTCCCCAGTCAGAATTAGCTCGCCAAGTGGGTGTATCCAGCATCAGTCCCAGTTCCCCCGCTTGGGCGATATTGGCAAAGGTGCTGTAGTACCCTTTGAGGAGGTCAAGGCCTTCAGGGCGGTGAAACAAATCAAAGGAGGCAAATTCCGGTAAATCAATCCCTTTCTCAAAAATGAGTGTGGTTTCCAGGCCCCCATCCGTAATCCAGAGTTGTTCTGGGTAATCAGCAAGATTTTTCTGAGTAGCTGACATACGAACAATTTCCTATGGCGGTCAAATCTCTACTATCCTAGTTCGACCAATGATGCACTTCTGTGATCGGGGACAGCGTGATATTGGGGCTAGAATCACCATTTTTCCTAAAATTCCTCCCCTACAATAACGGTAGGAAAAACACCACCGAGCTTGAAATCACCAATATTCCAAAAAGCGATTCACCTCGGCCTGAATTGGGGAATGGAGTTGAAGCGACCGTTGCGGGGGTTTTAGGTGATTCAGTTGTGTTTCCAGATCATCTATTGGAGCTGATATAACGATGAACTACTCTAGTTGCCTTTATGCAGTGATCACCGGATTGACCCTGATGGGTGTGTCTTCGCTCGCACTTCCAAGCCGGGCCGAAACCTCCTGGACAACTCGTAATGCAACGCCCTTAATTGCCTACAATGTCGTGACGGATGCCTACAATACCTGTGCGCGGGAGTTATCTCAGTACGGGGTGCGGGTCACAGGCCTGGAGAACTCCTATTCGGGTAAAGGCGGGGCAACAGTTATTGTGAGAGGGGTGAATGCTGGGGGCTATCCTGTCCGGGCTGAGTGTACCCTAACGATTCCGTCTCGCCAGTTAGATGTTCGCTATTTGTAGCTCTTAACGCTAAATAGAACTACTGAGGGGATTGGGTCTGGAGTTTACGCTCCCTCAGGTTGTGGACACAGAGGAAAACTTTTGTTTCTCGGCTCAGTCACCTCAGCTATCATCATTTCTGCCAAAACTAGGATGCTTTACGCCACTGCTTGTTATGATTTTCAGTCTTTAGGTGTTTGATTCTTCAGCGAACTGACTATATTTTCTCATTTACAATTTTTTTAGAGTTTACGTCAATGCTAATTAGTGGGTTGATTTGGCTCTGGGAGGCTAGTTGTAATCTTTAATAGTTCGGTTAATGTACCACAGTAGGGCTCCAGGCCAAATTTTTGTGGATTCACCACCTCGTCGTAACAAAAGTGTCGATATTGAATACAAAAGTAATCCCAGGCAGCCATTTGTAATCGAAACACCTTAATTAAGATATTTACCAACCACAACTGTAACGGCACTCGAACAAAGATCCGCTGCCCCGCAAACTGACACATTTCCTGCAACATTTCCTGGACGGTCAGACGGGGATTGCCTAAGACTAAACGGTGGCCTGGATTGATCTCGGGGTGTTCAATCAGATAGGTAATGACCTGAGCAATGTCACGACCGTGGACAAAATGGAAACTGCCATCCACCTCAAAACACTTTGCTAACCAGAGCCAACGTAAGGCTTCACTTAATCCGCCAGTGATGTGGGAAAGGGGTTTACCACCACCGCCACCAAAGACCAAGGTTGGGAATAATTCAACGATTCGATCCGCAATCCCCAAGGACTCTAACTGCTCTAAGCATTGATATTTTGAACGAATATAATCAGTCCCAATTGATCCGGCTTCTGGGAGCGGCTCGAGGGCGTGATTCAGGACGCTGGCAGTTGAAAAATAAAAGACTTTTTGACAAACTGCTGGATTCAGGGCATTAATTAGGGCGAGGGTTTGGCTGACATTAACCTGAAAAATTCCCTCTCCTCCCCACATGGTTGCGGTTAGGATTGCCACATTGATCGTCGGTAAAATTTCTGAGAGTGGTTCCAGGTTGAGCATATCCCCCTGAATCACCGTAATCCCAGGCCGAGCCGTGGTGTCAAGATTTAACTTCGCCGGGTTCCGCAGAAACAGAAACAGTTCATGATCCGTTTCTTTGATCAGACTTTCACAGATGTAATGTCCAATGCAGCCGCTGGCCCCGGTGACTAAAATCCGCACGGGTTAGTAACTCCCGGATTTGACCAAATCAAAGAGGTAAGCGACATTTTCTTCCGGCGTTTTTTGCAGAACCCCATGGCCCAGGTTGAAGATATATTTGGAGGCCCCGGCCTGGCGAATAATCTCTCCAACCCGTTCTTTGATCACACTGGGGGAGGCAAACAGGGTCACCGGGTCTAAGTTGCCTTGAATTCCTACACTGGAGCCAAAGCGTTGCCGTACCGGGCCAATGTCCACTGTCCAATCTAGGCTGACAATATCTACACCACTGGCCGGCATCTTATCGAGAATTGCCCCACTGCCATTGATATACAAAATCATGGGCACATCCGGATAAACCGCTTTTACCCCCCGAACAACCCGCTGTTGATAGGGCAAGGCAAAGTTGGCATAATCCCGCTGACTAAGTTGCCCAGCCCAGGAGTCAAACAACTGCACCACCTGCGCCCCACAGTCGATTTGATAACAAAGATAGGCGGCAATGGCATCGGCCAGTTTCCCCAGGAATTGATGGAGTAAATCCGGTTCCTGATTGGCCATAGTTTTAATCACGATGTAGTCTTTGGAACTTTTCCCTTCCACGGCATAGGCGGCCAAGGTCCAAGGGGCCCCAGCAAACCCCAAGACGGTGGCTTTATCTCCAACCTCGTTTCTCAGGGTGGTCAGAATCGGCCGAATAAAGGGACAGGCGGCCTCTGGCTCAAGGGGTGTTAGGGCGTCCACCTGGGCCTGGGTGCGGATCGGCGGATCAATAATCGGGCCTTTGCTTTCAATGATGTCAAAGGGAATGCCCAGGCCGGGTAAGGGAGTCAAAATATCGGAAAACAGGATCACGCCATCAGGGGCAAAGGCACGGAAGGGTTGTAGGGAAATTTCAATGGCCAAATCCGCAATTTCAGAGCGATCTCGAAAGGATGGATATTTATCCCGCAAATCCCGGTAGATCTTCATGTAACGACCGGCCTGGCGCATCAACCAGATTGGGGGACGATCCAAAATTTCGCCTTGAGCCACCCGTAACAGATGCGGAAGTACCGCGCTAGTGGTCGTTGTCCCCACGTTTTTGATCCTTGAAATTTGGTGCATTTTCTAGTCTAAGCCAGGCCAGGCCCCCTGCAAAGTTAAGCTCCAGGGACGAGGCTACTGTTGCTGAATGTTACTGAAGCTAAATCTCTTGATGGGCCTGGATTACCATGGAAGGCAAATGCTAGGACTTGCCGCCACAGAGCAGGATAACCGGAATCCTGACTGTTTGAATCTATGAGTATGCCTAATTCACGGGAGCACTAACCAACCTATGCAATCATCCACCTATTCCAGTTGGGCAGCTTTTGTTTTGGCTGTTGCCACGCTCCAGAATGTCCCAGCGGCTGCGGTCCAGACCCCCCAGACCCCGGAAACTCAGCCTCAGACCAATTCGTTAGAATCTCGGATGAGTCGGATTCAGGCCCGGTTGTTAGCCAAAGCCAGTCAGGTGCCAAATTCAGAAGCGAGCTTCGTGGGGACGGGCTGGGGAGAAGGGGGTGCTGAGGCCGCCGGTGGGTTTGGTAATGTTCGCGGTGGAGGGGGATTTGGCAATGCCCGCGGTGGGGGTGGTTTTGCCAATAATCGCGGGGGGGGCGGGTTTGTGAATACCGTTGGCGGGGGCGGCTTTGCCAATGCTACTCCCTGGCGAAATGCTTGGACGGATGGCGGCGGGTTTGTCAATTGGTAAGTTTGGACAATAGACTATGAGGTAAAGTTTTAGGCACTGACTAAAATGCAGGGGTCACAAAAATTTGGTTGGGCGACATTTCTCATTACCTTAGCTGCCCTTGCTGCCGACAGTTCCTTAGGGTTGGCGGCCGTCACTGATCCGCCTGCAGACCCAGCGCCATCACCGCAGCAAAACCCCCTCGAGTCGCGGATGAACCGAATTGCCACAGAATTGCAAGCCCGAGCTGCCCAGCTTCCGGCCAATACGTTTGAGGGCTATCGCAGTGATTGGGGAGAGCCCATCTATCTTTCCCGCGGCTTTGGCAATGTCAATAACCGCGGTGGCTGGGTCAATAATCGTGGTGGCGGTTGGCGGAACGGCGGCGGTGGTTGGGTCAATACCCGTGGCCCCGGTTGGGTAAATGGGGGCGGTGGCACCTTTGCCAATTGGAATAATCCCTGGCGTAATGGTTGGGGAGATGGCGGTGGCTTTTGGAATTGGTAATAATTGCCTTAGAACAAGCAATTTTGAGATAAGAGTAAAAATCCAACACAGACCAAAACCTAGTTTGACCGCGTTAGCACTATTGACCGCAGTAGCCTCAACCTAGAAGCAGCAGCAATTTAATAATTCCTTTGTTGCAGATAAGGAACTCAATTGGCTGAAAATTGCAAACTTAATACCCGATATTCCTCTTTCCAGTGAGTTATAACAAAATTTGGTAATGTGTTTTCTGATTCAATTTTTTGACCGTTCTGTTCAATACTCAAACCATAGGTCTCATAAGCAATACTGCTGCCAGAAAGAAGCTCTTGCTCGCCAGAATCAATTAATTTAGCTCCAACAAACTTGGATTGTTGAAATTGAATCTGCTTAGGGCCACCACTAACAGCCTGTTGAAATTGTCGAGATTGCTCTTCTTCTTCCTCAGGCCTAATAACTTGACCAATATAGCTGCTATTAGCTTCAAATGGTTTCAAATCATACTCGTCAATCATAATCTCAGCTGGGGTGATAGTTAGTGCCTCAAAGTCTTCTTGTTCATTATTTTTGATTGCTTCAAAGGCTAGTTTCAACAGCCCCTGCTGTGTTTTGGGAGAGTCTCCAGCACAGCTAATTAATACTAATGCCATGGAGAAGGCAGGAAGAAAAACAGATAGAATTTTCATCGGAAATCCTTAAATCCTTTATATTTTTTCATGATTTCGGTGTTTTAGCAGGCTTTCTCCTCTATACGAGGTCCGATAACGTTCACTATCTTATTATCTAACTTTGATAAACAAGTTAATCAGTTTTTATGGCAGGCTTGCTGACAGATAAAGAATGGAGTAAAGCATATTGAGATAGGGGGTAAAAAGGATACATTTATACATAATCTTAGTGTGTTCTGCACCACCTATTGCAAGGAATGCTTAGTGATACTAGGGAAAATTTTGAAGATTTACTAATGCTTAAGGTGTTTTCCCTAAGTTCAAAAACAATACTATAGAATGATGTTTTGGAGAGATGGAGATTTTACCAGTAGGATGGCGAAGTAGGTTGCGAGACAGTCATCACCAGTTTTGTCGGAAAATTTGGATGACATTATATCTGGGTTATATCCGGTCGGTAAGATTCACATAAGATAAGTTGTTTTTTTGATACTTATACATCGTTAGTTTGTTGTTTAGAGAGGAGATTTTTATGATGACTTTGATGGACTCAGAGATTCAGAAATTTGGCCCTTTGCGGCTGTTGATCTTACAACCGACATCATTTTGCAATTTGAATTGTGACTATTGCTATCTCCCGGAACGGCATCTCAGAAATCGGATGTCCTTGGATGTAATTGAACCGATTTTTAAGCAGGTTTTTACTAGCCCATTTGTTCAAGAGCACTTCACCATTTGTTGGCACGCGGGTGAGCCCTTAGCCGTTCCAGTGGAGTTTTATACCCAGGCCTTTGAGTTAATCCAAAAAGCCAGTGATGACTACAATCAGCAGGGGGTTTGTTTTAATCTTTCCTTTCAAACCAATGCTATTTTCATCAACCCGCAGTGGTGTGAACTCTTTCAACGCTATCCGGTACATGTGGGTGTGAGTATTGACGGGCCCGGGTGGATTCATGACCAACATCGGAAAACCCGCACGGGTTTGGGAAGCCATCAGGGGACAATGCAGGGCATCAAATGCTTACAGGACCACGGTATTAATCCCTCAGTGATTTGTGTTTTAACCGCGGATTCCCTGAATTATCCCGATGAGATGTTTGCCTTTTTCCAAGAGCATCACCTTTGGGATGTGGGTTTCAATATGGAAGAAAAGGAAGGGGTTCACGAAAAATCTTCCCTAGACCAGGCCGGGATGGAGGACAAATATCGAGCCTTCATGCAGCGGTTTTGGGAGTTGGTCAGTCAAACCCAGGGGGAATTTAAAGTCCGGGAATTTGAGTCCATTTGTAACTTGATCTACACCGGCGACCGCCTACATCAAACCGATATGAATCATCCCTTTGTGATCATTAGTGTGGATCATCAGGGTAACTTTTCCACCTTTGACCCGGAATTATTAGCGGTTAAAACTGAACCCTACGGCGACTTTATCTTTGGTAATGTTCTACACCAGAGTTTTCTCCAGGCCTGGGAGACGCCAAAGTTCCAGCAAATTTATCAGGATCTGCAAGCCGGAGTTAAATCATGCCAGCAAACCTGTGATTATTTTGGCCTCTGTGGTGGGGGCGCAGGTAGTAATAAGTATTGGGAAAATGGAACGTTTAATTGTACGGAAACCCAGGCCTGTCGTTATCGGATTAAAGCCATTGCCGACTTGGTTATTGCCGATATGGAAGTCAAACTGGGTCTGGAGCCACTGGTGATGGGTTGAGGGGCAAATTTTGCAAACTTTCGGATCGGTTCTTAGCAATTTAAGCTATTCTGCCTGATAGTCTTGGGGCGGTCAGATCAATATGTTCTTTTTCGGTATTATTCTCATCATTGCGGCGGTCGTTTTATTTTTTGTTCAGCGTCATTACCGCCTGAAGTTAAGAAGTTTAAAACTTGCCAATACCGTCACCACCGCTGGTATTAAACGCTTGGCCGCCGATGTTGCCGCAGAAATTGGGGGTGGGAGCCTACGGGAATACATCAAGGTCTATGGACGAGTTAAGGCCGATCAACCTCTAACGTCAGAACTAAAACAAATCCCCTGTGTCTATTACTCCATGTCTGTAACTCGGGAATACGAAGTTCGGGTTCGCTCTGAAGACAGTGAAGGCCGGACAGAATGGCGCACTGAACGACGCTCCGATACCATCAGCAGCAATACCCAATCCACCCCCTTCTGTGTTCAAGATGCCCAGGGTGAGGTCTGGATTAATCCCATGGATGCGGGGGTTGAAACCGTCCAAGTTCTGGATGAATTTCGCCCGGAGGCCAACAATAACCGCCTGAGCTTTGGGAATTTTTCCTTCAATTTGGATGTGTCTTTTGGCGATTCGGGCGGGAAAACCTTGGGGTATCGGTATAAGGAATCAATTTTGCCCTTAGATCGCCAGATTCTTGTGGTTGGGGAAGCTAGCGATCAAACTGGAAGGGTGGAAATTGGCAAACCCCAGGAAAAGGGACGCAAGTTTTTCATCTCCCTCAAGTCTGAAGACACCTTAACCAGCCACACTAAAGACACCATTCTTTACACCACCTGGGGCGCCATAGGTTGCGGCATTCTCGGATTCATTCTGTTGGTGGCTGGATTATTCACTTAGTGCCCAGCTATGCCAAAGGCCAAGGCAACCACTGACCTATTTTTTTCCCGTCTTTAACATTGGCTCAAACATCATCCCTGCGGCTGAAATTTCTCCCTCACTCAACTGTCCATTCCCCAAACTTGCTAAGATAGGTATGGCTCGGAACCATGCGATGACAACGCCTAAACCTTGTCAGGCCCGGAAGGGAGCAGCAATACGGGATGCTTGTGATAGGCGTGGCCTCCGGGTCATTTTTGTGGCATCCATTCCCTAACCCTGGCGATTTCAATCCAACTAATTTTGACCCCACCTGCCCTTAGCCTTCCCATTCATGCCATTCGTTTTGATGAACGCGGCCTGGTGCCGGCCATTGTCCAAGACTATCTGGATGGTACGGTGCTGATGCTGGCCTGGATGAATGTTGAGTCTCTGGAAAAAACAATTTCCACCGGACGCACTTGGTTTTGGAGCCGCTCCCGCCAAGAACTCTGGCCTAAGGGGGAAACATCTGGCCATGTGCAGTGGGTTAAGGCTTTGCGCTACGACTGTGATAGTGATGCGATTCTAGTGACCGTAGAACAGGTGGGAGACATTGCCTGTCATACCGGCGAGCGCAGTTGTTTTCACCAGGTCACAGATCACGAAACTCAAGCGCCGAAAATTCTTCCCCCCCCGGCAGACATGCTATCCCAGGTCTTTGAGGTGATCCAGGCCCGTCAACGTCAACCTCAGGAAAAATCCTACACTAGCTCACTGCTCCAGGCCGGAGATAACAAAATTCTCAAAAAAATTGGTGAAGAAGCTGCCGAAGTCGTCATGGCCTGCAAGGATGATCAACCCGATGCCATTGCCAGTGAAGTGGCCGACCTGTTCTACCATGCCCTTGTTGCCCTCGCCCATCACCAGGTTAGTTTAAGACAGGTGTATGAGGTTCTCGCCGCCCGCCGCCAGTAACCCATTCCCCATTTCTTCCTGAGGGCAGTTCCATGAAAAAGCGCGTCACTCTGACCTTTCCCCGGCGAGCCGTGCAAATGCCCCTAACCTATCGCTTGGCCAAGGATTTTAACATCGCGGCAAATATTATCCGGGCCCAGGTTGCTCCTAATCAGGAGGGAAAGTTAGTTCTGGAATTGGCGGGGGATATTGATCAACTGGAAGCGGCCTTGGACTGGATGCGCGGACAGGAGATTGGTGTGTCTTTGGCCAGCCGAGAAATAATGATTGATGACCAGGCCTGTGTCCATTGCGGGTTATGCACCGGTGTTTGTCCGACCCAAGCCTTAACGCTCCATCCAGACACCTGGCAACTGCAATTTACCCGAACTCGCTGTATTGTTTGTGAACAATGTGTGCCCACCTGCCCGGTACAAGCGATCTCAACCGCATTTTAATACTCAGAGCAGGATTGTTCCGGGTGAATTTGTGCTTTGAGCCGTTGCAGCAACTCGTAGGGCCAAACATATTCTGCGGGGTGGCTGAATTTTAACGAAGGGCGACGCGGGGCTTGGGGGAGTTGGGGTGGTGAAGTTGTAGGTTGTGAAGTGAGAGAGTCTTGGGGGGATTCTGAACTCATAGATTGCACCTCTTAGAGGGGTAGCGGTGTTTAGGGATGAGGAACAACTAGGACGATCTCGGCGATGATTGAGGCAAACTCCAAATTTCCCTGGGTATAGATCACCCGACAAGCTTCAGAAACGCCAATGCCTCGAGAAACCCAAAGAACAAAGAACTGGAGAGAAATCTCTCTTAATCAGCTACTTCAATTCTAGGGCAGGGACCACAAAAGAAAATCCCTGGCTTGCAACAACCTATTCTAGGGAAGCTGGGGGTAAACTCTGTCCGTGAACTTAATGTGCAACAACGACCTGAGGGCTCAGCTCGATCCGATAGGTTTCAATGACTGGGTTGGCCAAAAGTTGATCGCAAATATCATCCAAGTGCTGGTGGGCTGTGGCTTCATCCGGGGCAGATAGTGACATCTCAATGAATTTCCCAATCCGCACCTGTTCAACACTGTCATAACCCAAATGATGGATTCCAGCTTGAACAGCAACCCCGGCGGGATCGAGTACCGAGGGACGTAACGTCACAAAAACCTTGGCCTGGAACTGGGGCATGGGCAACTCTCAACGGGATGGGCAATTAACTGTTCTGACTATTATCCAATATCGCCCGAACGCCCTCGATGGTGGCTGGAATGGCCCGGGGATCCATAAACATGACTTTACTGCTGTCGCTGTTCCCAATAATTTCTCCCATATCCAAGTAACCCCGAGCTAAGAGAAACTGCATTGCTTCCCGGGCCTGGGGATCTTCCCGTAGGGCTTTGGCCATGATTTTCATCGCTTCAGCGGTTCCTTGGGCCCGGAGAATCTGATCCTGTTGTTCGGCCTGGGCTTTGAGGATGACCACCTTCTGATCGGCTTCAGCAGCAAGAATGGCTGATTTCTTTCGAGCTTCCGCATCTAACACTTGGGCTTCGGCTTTACCCTGGGCAGAGTTGACCGCTGACTCCCGCTCCCCTTCCGAGGTTAGGATTGAGGCCCGTTTCCGCCGCTCGGCCGTCATTTGCATTTCCATGGACTCTTGCACGGCTTTCGAGGGGACAATATCGCGCAACTCCACCCGATTCACCTTCACGCCCCAAGGATCTGTGGCAACATCCAGTTCTTTGAGCAGAATTTCATTCACCTGGGAACGCGCTGTAAAGGTCTCATCCAGTTCCAGCTTGCCCATTTCGGCCCGGATTTGGGTCAGAACCAAGTTCACCATGGCCATTTTCAAGTTTTCAACTTTGTAGTAGGCCCGTTCCATGTCCAAAATCCGCCAATAGACCACCGCATCCACGCTGATGGCTACGTTGTCCCGAGTAATACACTGCTGCGGCGGAATATCGAGGACTTTTTCCCGAATGGTTTCTTGAAAAACCACCTTATCCATCACAGGCATGAGAAAGTTGAGGCCGGGTTCTAAGCGGCGGCTGTAACTCCCTAATCGCTCCACAAGGGCCATGTTGCTTTGGTTGACAATGCGGACAGAACTGGAGACTCCGGCTCCCCCGAGAACCAAGAGAATCAGAAATCCAAAAAATTCACCCATGGCTGTCACGCTCCTATGTGATTGATTACACCAGGCCTCACCTAAAGTTATAGTCGCTCTTGATGGTTGGGCCTGGGGAGTCTTAGAAAATTTTATTTTCCCCGTTGACTACATAACTGCGAATATCTGGAAAAGCGGCTCGATAGGGTCTAACGTCTGTCAAGGCCTGGCTTAATTGACCATGGATCTGCCCATTAGTGGCTAAAATCCGCCCACTCGAAAGGTCTATGGGGGATTGATCGTAGGCGGTCACCAGGCCCCCAGCTTCTCGGACTAGAACCACACCCGCAGCCAAATCCCAGGTTGATAGCCCCCGCTCCCAATAGCCATCCAACCGCCCACCGGCCACATAAGCTAAATCTATGGCTGCCGCCCCGCCCCGCCGCACCCCTTGGGTTAAGTGGGTCAAGTAACAAAACTCAGCGTAATTGTTATCCAAGGTATCTCGGCGATCGTAGGCGAATCCGGTAACTAACAGGCTATCTTTCAGCGCTGCAGTGGAGGAGACAGAGAGTTTTTGCTGACTACTCGAATCAAAGGGAAATTGAGTCACTGTGGCTCCCAGGCCTGTGGCACCGGCGAATAATTCTTGATGATAGGGATCAAAAATTACGCCAACCTGGGGAATTCCGTTGACCAATAACCCAATCGAAACCGCACTAAAGGGATATTGATGGGCATAGTTGGTAGTGCCATCGAGAGGGTCAATCGCCCACAGATAGGGACTAGCATTGGAACCGAGCCGCCCGGATTCCTCGGCCAAAATTTCGTGATCCGGAAAGGCCCGTTGGATAATGCCCAGAACTGCAGCCTCTGATTCCTTGTCAGCAATAGTGACTAAATCCCCACTGCGGCCTTTTTCTTCAATGGTGGCTAGTTTCCCCCAATAGGCCTGGAGAATTTTTCCGCCCGCTAAAGCAGCCTCGGTGGCGACGGCTAAACAATCCGCAAAAAAGGTCTCACTCATGGGGTTGCCGGGAAAGGTCTGGCTTAATCTTCATCGAGGGGGAGCCCCATTTGTACCTTGCCCTTGCCAAAGTATTGCCCAAATTGGAGTTCATAGACCTCATCTTCGTCCTGGGTTTCCACCACCAAATCTGATTCAGCATAGGAGACACAGAGGAGAGCATAGCCCATGGCCTGGAGTTTTGGGGACAATCCCATCGCTTCCGGTTGGCGGAGGGAACCTGAGATAACCCGAACAGCACAGGTGGTACAGGCCCCATTCCGGCAAGCAAACGGTAACTCTATCCCAGTGGCTTCGGAACTGTGGAGAATATAGCGATCTCCCGGCACTTGCACTGAGTAAACTTGATTTCGTTGACGGTCGTGAATTGTGACGGAATAGGTGTTCATGAACGTAAATGCTCGGGAATAGAGGCAATAATTTCGGGGGGGAGACGTTTCGGGTTATGGAATGGCAAAGCCCGCAATGACTCTGATAACAGTTTGACTTCTTCTGGGGTTAACCAGTCATCTAAATGGACAACTCCAACATAATCTTGTTTTTTAGCCCGAGACTCTGCAAGTTCTACCAATGAATCAACGCGCTGACGATGGTCTTTTTGATCAAGTTTGTACATAGGTCAATCCCCAGGAGGCAGGATTTCTACCGTTCCATCTGGATTCAGGATAACAACTCCTGCTGTTTGCCCATAGACCCGGATAAACCAATACCCTGTCTCACTATCGCAAAAGTCATGTTTAACAATCCCGATGGCTTCAAAGGCGCTGACGACGACGTATTGAATTCAAGTCTGAAACAAAATAGCCTGTCTAATTCGCTGGAGAATAGCAAACTCCGGTTCCCCCCAGGCCACAGTAGCCATTGGGATTTTTCGCTAGGTATTGTTGATGATAGGCTTCGGCAAAATAAAATGGGGGGGCATCTAAAATTTCTGTGGTGATTTTCCCTTTGTTCGCTTGACTCAGGGCCTGTTGGTACTGTTCTAGGGATAATTCTGCGGCTTGGCGTTGAGTTTCATTAAACACATAAATACCGGAGCGATATTGTGTCCCGACATCATTGCCTTGACGCATCCCTTGGGTGGGATTATGACTTTCCCAAAATACTTTGAGCAGGTCTGCATAGGAAATCTGGCCTGGGTCATAGACCACCTGCACTACCTCATTGTGACCCGTCATCCCCGTACACACCTCATGGTAGGTCGGGTTAGGAGTTAAGCCTGCTGCATAGCCAACCGCAGTGACATAAACCCCAGGCAATTGCCAAAATTTCCGCTCGGCTCCCCAAAAACAACCCAGGCCAAAGATAGCTACTTCCATTTGAGGCGGATAGGGTGGGGCTAGGGGGTTGCCATTGACGTAATGGGTGGCCGGGATTGGTAGGGATTCAGTGCGCCCAGGTAAGGCTTCGGATGCCGTTGGTAGGGAGATTTTTTTGCCAAGACCAAACAATGCCATAGAAACCTCTTGTCCTGGAATGTTGTTAAGGATTGGTGGCTGTGACCCAACAAGTTTGGTAATCACAGGCATTAACTATTGTAACAATTGCCACCCGGCCTGGTTTACGAATTTGAGTTTTGGTCAGGGGCAACTGGTTCAGGGTGGGTGGGTGGGCCCGGCAACTGCTGGATGTAGGTCGGGGCAAAGGTGGTCAGGGACATGAGGGTGAGTTCCATCAACTCGATGTAGTCTTGGATATTGACTTGGTTGGCAATTAACATTTGTCGATACTGTTCCCGAAGATACTTCAACTTATCAAGAGCATCACTCGGGCAGGTTTGCAGGGTTGCTTGCCACTCATCCACTAAAAGGAGGGTGTTGAGAATGGCTTGGTTCCGCTTCTCCTGAATCAGAACTTGACATTGCTCGGCAAAGCGCTGGGTCTTGTGCTGGGCCTGGTCATAGACATCTGCAGAGACTTTGCCATCAATAAACATGAGCCTCTGTTCTTGATTCAGGGCTTCCAGACCAGCTAGGGCTTGATCAGGCGCATCGGGTAACAACTCCTTGAGTCGGGAAATTCGTTTGGTGGTTGTGGACATGAGCTTTTGGGATCGCTGGAATCGGTAGTAGCGAAAAAGAATTCCAAGCCCAGAGGAAATTAACAGAATCAACACCCCGGCCTGGAGATCATGATTATTTTCCCAGTAGCGAGCCCAGGCACTGCGGGGATCCCCAGATTTATAGACATCTGCGGCGGCTGGATGAAGATAAAATAAGCCTTGCTGAAGTAATTGTTGGGGATCGCCGGTTTGAATTTCGGGATAAAATCCCCCAAACTCTCGGGCTGAATCTAAGACTCCCCAGGTGACCAGGCCCACTAGCTGAGCATCCACATCAGGGCGTGTCACCAATACTGTTGCGGTACTCAAGGTCGGGATATCTCTAGGGGGAAAGGGGGGATTAACCCTATAGGTTCCCTGGGGAATTAGGGCTGGTTGATAGGCATCGGGGTCGCGAATGGTCAGGTAGTTGATTAAGGGCCTGGATAGGGGAATGAGATACAGATCATCCCGGTTTTGCAGCCAGTCTCGTAGTCGTAAGCTAGCTCCTAAACTACCCACATAGACAAACGCATCAATCTCACCTGCAAGTAAATCATCTAAAGAGGCTTGCCAAGGCCTCTCACTGGAAATAAAGGTGATGCCCTCAATCCCCAGTAGGGTGCGGGCAGTTACATTAACCCCACTCCCCGCCGTGCCAATGCCAATTCGCCTCTGATTTAGTTGCGAAAATTCTCGAATCCCTGAGGCTTTGGTGGTCAGGATATGAATGGGTTCACTGCCCAACACTGCCACCCCCTGCAATTGCCGCTGCCGCATTTTCGCCACCGCCACATCCAACTGAGACAGGGCAAAATCCACCTCTTTGGCTTCCAGGCGCGCAAGATTTTCGACAGACCCGGCGGAATTAAGGGAATGCAAATCTACATTCACATCAGTTTGGGCAATTTCTGAAATTTTCTCCCCTAGCCGACTGTAAAAACTTTCCTGTAGCCCGCTTGACAACTTTCCCTGGGGCCGCCAGACGTTGCATCCTGAAAGCAGCACACCAGCCACCACCACCCAAGCCAGGCCTGGGTAGCATCGTCCTAAGCTAGAAAATATCGCCATGAGCCATCGAACATCCTTTACTGGCCAGATAGGATTGCGCTAAAACATCCATGCTAAGGGGGGTAAACACCGACAGCGACCCAGCAGAAATCGAAGTAGGACGCCATGACGCTTCCAAGTAAAAATCCCCAGCAGTCTAGCAGACTCCAGGGAAAGACATTTGCGTAATGATCAGTGTAAAGGAAACCCTCGGAATTTGGGCCAATGACCCCTACCCGAGCAGACTCCCAGCCGCCCGGGCCATGTTGGAAGGATTAAAGGCATCCAAGGCTGCAGTCGGTTCGTAACCACAGTGCACCATGCAATCTTGACACTTAGGATTACCACTGGCCCGGCCATAATTCTCCCAGTTGGTTTCCTCTAGGAGCTCCTTATAGGTTTGGTAGTGGCCTTCATTGACCAAGTAGCAGGGCTTTTGCCAACCCAAAACACTGTAGCTGGGCATTCCCCAAGGGGTACATTCATACTCTTTTTCCCCAATCAAGAAATCAAGGAAGAGAGGATTGTGGTTGAAGTTCCATTTCTTCTGACCGGAGTAGAGCGGCGCAAGAATTTCCCGGAACAGTTGTTTCGTTTGATCCCGTTTGAGGAAATGCTCTTGATCCGGGGCCCATTCATAGGCATAGCCAGGGGAAATCATCATCCCATCAGTTCCCAGGTCAGAGACGAAATCAAAGAACTTTTGCATCTCTTGGACATCAGCCCCCTCAAAAATGGTGGTATTGGTGGTCACCCGGAAGCCTTTTGCCTTGGCGGCTTTGATGGCCTGGATCGCCGTGTCAAATACGCCGTCACGATCCACACATTTGTCATGCCATTCCCGTAACCCGTCCAAATGAATACTGAAGGTCAGATAAGGGGAGGGCTGGAAGCGATGCAGATTTTTCTCAAGGAGGATGCCGTTGCTGCAGAGATAAACAAATTTCCGCCGGGCCACCAGGCCAGCCACGATCTCATCAATTTGGGGATGGAGGAGGGGTTCACCACCAGGGATGGCCACAATCGGAGCCCCACACTCTTCGGCGGCTTTAAAGCATTCCTCGGGGGTCAATTGTTTGCGGAGAATCTCATTGGGGTGCTGGATTTTACCGCAGCCACTACAGGCTAAATTACACCGGAACAATGGCTCCAACATGAGAGTTAAGGGGAAGCGCTTTTGCCCTTGGAACCGTTTGGAAATGATGTAAGTGGCAACCTCGACGGCTTGCTTAATGGTGACACCCATGGACTCGTGCTCCTCCACCCTGGTAGGTCAGAAATAAATTGCTTAAATTTAGCAAATATTAACATTGCTTAAATACAGTATTGTCGAATCGTCCCCGAAAAATTGGTCAATTGTCCCAACAGGTTTGCAAACTGGCACATACTTACTCATACTTTTTTGCCCACCCCCCCTAGTCAAGTTACCGCAACATGACTATAATTTAAGGCCATCGGGATAACTGGATTCATGCCACCCGGATCAAGTTTTGGAGATTAATGGTTAGCGAGGTCATCCCCTGCGACTCACTCGGGCCTGGGTTAGAGCTGCCTAGGTAAAACCATTTTCCTATCGACTGTGAAAGCCTTTTCCTGTCACCATTGACTCAATCAAAGACTCCTAAGAGGCCTAGGTTGCCTCTGTTTTGGGTTACCCCCTTAACATTCCCGACTTAGCCCGTTGCTAATTCCTCGGAGTCCCACAGCCAATTCGGATATTTCTCCCCTTGGCTTCAGGCATGGAGCATCTATAGTCGCACCCGTTGATTCGATCCTGACGGCAATGAGGCCTGACTTGGAATCGGAGGTTGCTTTACCTAAGTTGTTATCCTCTCCGTTATATTTATTTGCCAGGAAAATTGAATGTCAAAACAAATTATTATTGCCGAACAACACCGTCTGGCTGCCGTTTTTTCTCAGGATCAAATTCAAGAGCTGATTGTTGCCTCTGGAAGCTATCAAATTAGTGATGTGTACTTGGGTGTTGTGGAAAATGTTTTGCCAGGGATTGATGCTGCCTTCATCAACCTCGGGGATGCCACCCAGAACGGATTTATCCACGTCACTGATTTAGGACCCCTGCGATTACGTCGCTCCTCTGGGAGTATCACGGAACTTTTGACGCCCCAACAAAAAGTCTTGGTTCAGGTGATGAAGGAGCCCACCGGGAACAAGGGGCCGCGCTTAACCGGAAATATCTCTTTGCCTGGCCGTTATCTAGTTCTAATGCCGTTTGGACGGGGTGTGAACTTATCGCGGCGGATTAGCAGTGAATCGGAGCGACATCGGCTACGGGCCCTGGCAATTTTGGTCAAACCTGCAGGGATGGGATTGCTGGTGCGGACTGAGGCGGAAGGGGTGGCAGAGGAAGCGATTCTGGAGGATTTAGAAAGTTTACAGCGGCAATGGGAGACCATCCAACAACAGGCCCAATCTACACGGGCACCGGCTCTACTTGGTCGCGATGATGACTTTGTGCAGCGGGTTTTGCGGGATGTGTACAGCAGTGATGTCAACCGCATTGTGGTGGATGTGCCAGAAAGTGTTAAACGGGTTAAACAAAATCTTTTGGCCTGGAATGAGAATAAGTTACCCGTGGGTGTCCTCATTGACCATCACCAGGAGCCGACTCCGATTCTCGACTATTTCCGGGTCAATGCAGCGATTCGGGAAGCCCTCAAACCGCGGGTGGATTTACCATCTGGAGGTTACATAATCATTCAGCCCACAGAGGCTTTAACGGTAATTGATGTTAACTCAGGTTCCTTTACCCAATCGGCCACTGCCAGGGAAACTGTACTTTGGACTAATTGTGAAGCGGCCACAGAGATTGCCCGCCAACTTCGACTCCGCAATGTGGCTGGGGTGATTATTGTCGACTTTATTGACATGGATACGCGCCGTGATCAACTTTTGCTGTTGGAGCATTTTAGTAAGTCACTTCGGGCCGATAAAGCCCGCCCTCAAATTGCGCAACTTTCGGAACTTGGCCTGGTGGAACTGACCCGGAAGCGGCAAGGACAGAACATTTACGAACTCTTCGGGCGACCCTGTGGAACCTGTGGGGGCCTGGGACATTTGGTGCACTTGCCTGGACAGCCTGAGGGTAGTCCTGGGGAAATGGTAGAACGGGTAATTCCCACGCGGATCATCGAAACTCGAGCTCGGACCTCAGAACCCTCTGGGCGTGGAGACTATGGCAGCTCTAACGGCATTGATGTCCAATTAACGAATCATCCTGGCTATCAAGAAGTATCAACCTCTCGCCGCCGCACCACTCGAGCTCGGGTTGGCAATGGACTACCAAACCTGTCTAGTTCCGCATCGATGCCATCTCGGGCCTTGCCCCGTCGAGGCCGACCAGACCCATCCTCCGTTAGTTTGCCCAGTTCAGAACCTAAACCATCTCGGAGTACATCCTCTCCAGAGGTCAACTCCAAGATAATCCTGACGGAGACTGCTCGCCCTGATGGCAGTGCACGCCCGAGCCGAAAACCAACCCCTCGGCCCCGCCCCAGTGAACCACCGGAGATCATCAAGGTTGTCATGACTCCGACGGAGCAGGATGTGTATGCCTTGATGGGAGTCTCCCCCTTGGTTTTGCATAGTGGCGAGATTAAGTCTCCCCGAAATACCGTTGTTGCCGTTGCGGCCCCAGGCCAAGAGCCGGTCCTACCTCCTAGTATCAGTCGGAGTGCGTCCATTGCTGTGGCTGAATCCGATTTTGTTGCGGTCCCAGGCCCTGAGCCAGTTGAAGTTGAAATCCCATCTGAGATAGAGCCTGAGACTGTTCCCCCCCTCAGTACAACGGAGATTAACCTTCCAGTGAGTGAAGATACTGGAACGACTCAAACAGATGAGGCTAATGACTCTGGGGCTTCAGGCTTGCGACGGCGGCGGCGACGGAGTAATTCAGGTGGTGCGGGCCAATTAACTTTGGAAACTGAAGTTCGCTAACGAGTCCAGGCTCTCGCATAGTTGAAGAGTCAACAGTTAGTCTTTTGTAATTAACCCAATAACCATTTGGGAAATTGCTTGGATTTTCTATTGCCTAAAGGATCATTACAATGCTATTCGTCCCAGCAATCTTGACTGGTTCACTCGGCTTAATTCTGGATTTGGAGTTAAATGTTGATGTGGCAGAGGAGCAGGGATATCCTTTTCTTGGTGCGAAATGTTTCCCTGGCAAATTGACTTCTCAGAACGGCCCCTCGCCAGTCCTCAAGGAGAAACGCTTTGGGAACTTTTAATTTGTGATCCCGAGGCCAGAATCCTGCTCCAGGCCCAGTGCCCTCAAAACCAAGTCCGGCTAGATTGGGTGATCAAGCAGCTAAAGGACTGTATTGAACGCAACGGCAAACCGGAACGACTGCAATTCTTTCGGCCGCAATTTCAAAGCCTACTGGAGGTGGTTGGACAGGAGTTAGGCATTCTGCTGGAACCCACACGGCGGACAATGGCCCTGAAGAAACTCCTAGAAGCCCAGGCCAAAACCTACCCCCAGATTCCAAATTACGTCGGTGCTGCCTATGAACCGACCCGGATTGTGCCATTGCCGCCTGTACCTTTACCAGAAAATATTTGGGGAGAGGGTTGGCAGTTCACTGGCTTAGGGGCGGAAGTCTTGGAAACCACTTTGTTAGCCCATCCGATTCCCATCCTCTCCCTCAGTTTGGACATTCTCCCCAGTCGTCTTGGCCTGGCTCCCACCAGTATTATTCCTGGAGTAGTGATCTATGGTGGCCGGCGAACCATGGCCCTAGCTCGCTGGTTGCAGGAGCAAAATCCCGTAGAACTCCGGTTTATTGCGGGAGAGCCGGATGGGTTGGTGATGGCGGCGGGGTTGCGGGAACGCTGGGTGCTGTTCACCTTTAATGATACTGATGTCAGGATTGCCGCCCAACACTTTACAGAGCGACAACGTCAAAGCTGTGGCCTGCATTTTCTGTTGGTGCAGCCGGATGATTCAGGGGTGACCTATACGGGGCTGTGGCTGTTGAAGTTGCCGGAGTAATCACAATCATCGGATTTAAAACGTCTGGAGCCTTGAGGTCTAAGAATTTCCAGGAGCTTGAACCGCAATCTGCAGGGCTTCCCGCTGGGGCTGGAGGAGATTATCCAGGGGAGGCAAATAGTAGGCGTTGGGCCAAATGTGCCGGAGAATTTGACTGACAACAACATTTTGGGGATCGACAAAAAAGTCTGTGGGTTGGGGCCCATCAATGTGGCGACTGAGAACCCCGAATCCAGCACGGGTCAATTGTACAGACTGGGTCGGGCTGAGTTGACGCAACCACGTATCAAAGTTTGGGGCCCTGAGCATCGAAGCCATTAGGGCTTCTCCCAGGGACTCCGGGAGGGAACCTTTCTGAGCCGTTAACCAGGCCTGGGACAGTAAATCTGCTCGGTTTTGTTCATCTAACCAGGCCAGGATTAAATTTTGAGCCAGGGTTTGGGGCTGAGTCTCGACTTTAAATTCCTCAGGGTTCAGGGCAAACCGCATCAAGTCGGCCAAATCAGGGGATAGGGAAAATTCTTCTGGATCAGCCAAGATCGCGCCCATGGCCTGGGTATCCCCTTGCCACCACACCAGCACCCCGTAGGTTTGGCGGACATACTGACCCATGGGTGTGTCGCGGGGAAATTGGCCCATCCAATCGCGGTAAGTGAGGACCATTTCATTCAGAACTGTCGGGTAGAGAGGCGCCAAGATGGGGTTTTGCCAAATGCGACTCGTAATTGTGATGGGTTGCCGTAATCCTTCCAGCAATAGGCTATCTCGAGCCAAATTCATCCGTTGATGCTCCGGATTGGCCAATAGACTCAAGCCCAAACCCAAATAAATACCAGGCCGGGTGGGCATCAACTCCATTGCTTGCAAAAAGGGGGCTTGGGCAGCCAGGGGATCCTGACGCAGGAGCAACCACCCCAAACTACTTTGGCCAAATTCCAAATAGGGAGCTAATTGATTACCCCGTTGAAAGCCTTGAATGGCCCGTTGTAAATCTGTCTCTGCGGTTGTGACTGCTTCTGATTGCCAAGACCGCCAGCCAAAATTCCAACCTAACTGCAGCGGATAATAGGGCTCCCATGGGGCTTGGGCCTGGGCCTGGTCTAACTTTTCCACAAAGCGTTCCCATTTTGGTGGCTGAGCGTCTAGGGCTGCAAATCCTTGGCTCGACAGGTTCCAGGCCTGTTGAATTGGCCAAACCCAAATGATGCTGGCAATCAGTAGGACAAACCCAAACCAGCCCAGGCCATGAAACCAGCGAGAACGGGTGGGTGGGGCCTGATTGAGCCCCTGACGGATACATGCGGCTAGACCCGCAACTCCCACCGCCAAAGCCCCAGACAGACCAATATTGTCCAACTGATAATCTGTGAGACTGATGATTCCATAACCCCAGAGGGCCAACCCTGTGACCACAACCAGTCCCTGATCGGTTCGAGCTAAGTTTGGCCACCACTGCCGCCACCGCAGCCCCCAGTAAAGCAACACTAGGGTAAACACCAAGCCACTGAGAATTCCCCAAACCCCCAATTCAGCCCAGGCCTGGACAGGAGTACTGTGGAGTTGATAGGCCATTTCCGCTTCTTTTCCCGCCCAGGCCGGACGATACCTTTGATATAGCAAGGGCACAGAACCCAGACCCAAACCTGACCACGGACGCGTCCAACCCATATCCCAGCCAATGTTGGCCGTAATCCAGCGATAGGCGAGTTCGGAGGATTCATTTCCCTGCAGTAACCCCCAGAAAGATTGACGCAGACGGGTGGTGCTCCAGCCCAAGCCTAAAACCATCAGCAAGCTTCCCAGGCCAAGCCCAAGACGCCAACCCCAGCGCCGGGCCCGTTTCATCCCTCCCCAGATCGCCGCAATGCCCAAAACCAGGGTGACTCCAGCCAGCCCCAGCCAACCCCCCCGGGAATTGGTGAAGTATAGAGCCAACAGGCCCAAACCCAAACCCACTAGCCAAATCCAGCGCCGCCGCCCCCGCTCCAAAACCGCCAGCCCGGCAATCAGGGGCAAAACCAAGAGAAAGTAACCAGCCACATAATTTTGATGGCCAAAGGGGGCCCAATTGCGTAACTCCAACTGACTCAAATCTAGGGAGAGCTTCAGTCCGAGGGCATTCAACTCCTGAAGCCGCTGCAGTTCTGGAATTAAAGTTTGAGTACTCCAGAGCAGCAAACTCCACAGGGCCATGACGATCCCGAGATACCCTTGCCACACCCACAGTTGCCAGCGTCGTTCTGGGGTCTTTAACCAGTCCGTGAGGGCATAGACGGCTGTAACTCCTCCTAAGGCTGCGATCCCCTGCCAAAGACTTTGGGCCCGAAACTCCGCCAGGACGGTACTGATCACCAGGCCCACTGTTAGAAGTCCAAACCCCCAATCCAGGCCGTTTCCCAGGGGTTGCCAACGTCGCTGATACCAGAGCAGCCAAACCAACCACAACAGCGGCAACAAAGCCACCACCTGCCAGACCAAGACCCAGGGCCAGCCCACCATCCAACTGTGACTATCGGGGAGCAGGGTCAGAAGTCCATAGCCGCCACCCAACAGCAGACCAATGAGTTTACCCTCCTGACGGCTGGCTGCATTGGTGGGGGATTGAGCGTTCATGGCCGGATTTCTATGCTCCACTTCAGAAAATAATGTAGGAAATTTCTTGGGTTACCTGCCCGGGGAGTTTTCCCTATTGGGTAGGGCTCTTGTCCCCTCCGTCAGTTTAATCCACTGCCCTCTGTCAGAGATATAGAGTTCTCAGTCATCCCCCGCAACTCTGGTTCTCAGATCCAGCCCCTGCAGGTGTTAGGGTAGAGGGGCATCGCCCAGTGGCTGTTGAGCGTAAAATCCATGGCCGAAACTCCCACCCCCGCATCCCCATTGCGCTGTCTGACGGGTGCCTTAATTGCTGCTACCCTCGGGATTTTGCTTTACCGACTAACCCAGGCCATTGCCACGAGTTTTGCGGCCCATCCCTTCATCACTGAAAGTCAAATCGCCCAAGGCCTAGCCGTCGCAGTCCGCACCCTAGTTGTGGGATTATCCACCATGGCCACGGGCATCTTTAGTTTGGCGGCCCTCGGCCTGGTGGGTTTAGCCATTCAATTGGCCCTGCAACCGAAACCGATCACCCCCAGGGATTCCCAGGATTAGTCCATGGCCGCGGTTCGCAAACAGCCTCCTCCGGAAAAAGGCCGCGTTGTTTACAATCACTCGACCCATGTGGAGGGTTTAATTCCGGTTTTAGAACGCTTAGCTTCCGTGGCGGGCATTAGAACCTTGACCCCAGCGGTGATTAGTACTGGCAAAGGCCGCTCGCCCCAGTTTAATTTACGGGTTTCAGTCCCCATTGTCGGGGGCTTTAAGGTCATTGCTCGCAAAGGCAAAACAGTTCAGGAAGTGTTTGTGATCACCAGTCTTAGCCAGGCCGAGTTGGAGCAAGCAATCCAAAAAGTATTAGAAAAATAATTGCAAATCTGCCCAACTCTTCCACGGCCCAACCCTGACTTTTAACCCAGGCCCCGCAAAATCTCCCGTGCCCGTTGCCCCCATGCCGTTAATTCCGATTCGCTCAAGTTAGTTGGAGTGGGCCCGAGAACTATTTCCAGGTCAGTGGTGGGTTTGCCCGTTTGCTCCCGCCAGGCCTGGATTAACACTTCATTGGAAAGGTTGGATTCATGGCCGGCCCAGGCCCCGCGCAACCCCAATTTTTCCGCCAGTAGGGCCCGAAAGCGCTGACTCAGCTGGGCTTGGACAAAATCATGGTGCTGGGCCTGGTGCAAAACGCTGGCCAGGGCCTGGATGTACTGTTCGCTGTTGGTGGCGGTGGGTTGAACGTCCCGGATTACTGGCCCCAGGCGATGGTTCTTGCCCCAAATTAAGACCAAACCAATAACTAGGGCCTGGAGGAGAATCAGGAGCCAGGGGGTACGGCGTAAATAATCCCAAAAGTTGCGATATTGGGCGGAGTTGAGGGCATCGTTCGGATCAATCTGTCGATAGCCATGTAACCACTCATCAAATAAAATCGTTTGTCCCCGTGCCCAGGCCAGATCAGCGACATAGGCGAAATTGGCTGCGGTGGTTTTGTAGGCGTTGGCCACTAACCAGGGATAAACCCCATAGATCACCTGACCCGCCTCCTGTTCTCTAGACCAAATTACCGCCCCGGCCGGATCTCCGAGGAGGGTTTGCGCTGTGGATTCAGAACCGGATAACTCATCAGATAAAAGCTCTTGCCGCCGCCGCGTATCCACTTGAACGGGGCCTTGGGGGGAGGAAATTTGGGTGGTTGGGGTTGGACTCAGGGGTGGGCCGCTCCAAGTCAGGCGTATCAGTGTATTGCCGGCATCTACCCAGGTTTGTAGCTCAGAATCTAAGCCCTCAGTTTGCAGCACTTGCCGATCGCTGATTTGAAACAACACCTGACCTTGGCCAGACAAATGCCGATAGTCCCGTTGCCACCGTTGCACATTGCGATTATCTGAGTCGAGGTTGGGAGAGGCCTGTCCCTGGAGGTATTGATAAAACAACTGGCTGCCCCAGGGGGAGACATCAAAGCTAGAACCGGCCTTGGGGGAGGGGGAGAACACCAAGAACAACACAGCCACTAGGACAATTACCCCCAGGCCCAAAAAGCCGATCACAATTTGCTTGGGAGTAACCGCTGCGGGCCGAGTCAGGGTCTGTGGGTTCATTGAGGCCCTTGGGTAATGTCCGGTTCAACTTGAAAATAGGCATCGCGGCATTGGGCCATCGTCGATGCGGTAGTGGGTTGGCCGCCGTAATAGCTCCGAGTATGGGTTTGAAACAGAACTTGAATCGGTGAACGCAAATGGGGGGGGTGTTGACCCATGGCCCAGGCCGCGTCCAGTTGCTTCCAGTATTCGCCGTTGGTTTGGGATTCCGTCGGGGATAACCAGGCCGCACCCCTTAATCGCAACAGTAAAGCCATGTAATAGGCCCGACAGGCGGCGGCATAATCTCCCTGGGCCTGGGCCGCTTGGGCTAGCTCTAACCATTCTCGAATCGGGCGGGGTAGGGAGGTCGTGGCAACTTCGCCGGGATTTAGTAAACTCCGACGTTTCAGCCATTTGCGCCAGGCCCAGCGACCGAGGGTAAACAGACCAATGCCTAAAACTAGGCCAAGGACAATCACTGCTAGCCACTGGGCCAGGGGTTCCAACCAATTGATATCCTCGGTGGGTTCGGTGTCGGGGAAGGAAAACAATTGTTCCCACCAATAACCCGCGGTTTCAGTTGCCTGTCGCCACTGTTGATCGGTAAACCAGCGGGCCTGGTCGTAGAAGTTCACGCTGTCCCTCCCCAGGGATTGAATGACGTCTCATGGCCTCAGATATTCACTGGCCAAGTCAGGGTTGCTTCTTAGCCCAGGTCTTTTTTGTTCAGAGCTTCTTGAAGTTTGGCCTCATCTTCCTTCGAGAGGGATGTCCGCAGCACCTTACCGCCAAAACCGCTGATTTCCTCTAAAACTTTATCCGGTGTGGCCTGGCGTACCAAGGTGAAAATTGCAGAGTGACCGGGAGTTAAGGTTTCCCCCAACTCTTTGATGAAGTTATCGTCAATGCCGATGTCCGTAAATTTGCCGGAAATGGCTCCCGCTACCAGGCCAGCGGCCCAGCCCAGCAAGGGATTAAAGAAAATTAACCCGAGGAGTAAGCCCCAAAAGCCACCACTGAGGGCCCCGGTCAAGGTCAAATCTTGGGTTTGATTAATTTTGATTTTGCCGTCGGCTTTGCGGACTACGACAGCGGCATCTTCGAGGTCGATCAGATGTTCCCGTTGTAATTTCACTAACTCCAGCAACACCTCGTTAGCTTTGTATTCGGTATCAAAATCGACCACAATCAGGGTACTCATGACCTGCTCCTTAATGGGCATTCGATCTACGGTATTACGGTAGCACTAATTTTTAGGCAATTTATGACAGTGACGGGGTCAGAAGGTTAAGCTCAGACTAATGTGTTAAGGATTGCTAAGGGCATGGCTGCCGTCCGAGTCACCTCGAATGTGGCGGAAATTGATGTTCCGACGGCTGTGGCTTTGGGCAACTTTGATGGCTTGCATTTAGGACACCAAGCAGTCATTGCGGCCCTATCCCAGGCCCCGAAGCACTGTGTCGCCTCTGTGGTCACCTTTACCCCCCATCCCCAGGCTTTTTTTTCAGGATCGCCCCGCCCCTGTTTGACCCTGCCCCAGGAAAAAGTTCCGGTTTTGGCGGGCCTGGGAATTCAGCAACTAATTCGTTTACCGTTTACTCCAGCCCTGGCCCAACTCAGCCCCGAGGACTTTGTTCAGCAGATTTTGGTGAACCAACTCCAGGCCCAGTTTATTGCTGTGGGCTTTAACTTTGGCTTTGGGCATCGCCGCGCGGGCACAGCAACGGATCTGCAAACCCTCGCGGGGGCCTGGGGAATTCCGGTGCAGATTGTCGCGCCCCAACGGCTGGGATCTGAGCGGATCAGTAGTTCAGCCATTCGCCAGGCCTTGACGGTGGGGGATGTTCACTTGGCCGAAAAACTCTTGGGGCGACCCTACCTCATTTCCGGCACCGTGGTTACTGGGCAAAAACTGGGGCGACAGTTGGGATTTCCAACCGCAAACTTGGGCTTGGCGACTGAGAAATTCCTACCCCGTTTCGGGGTTTATCGAGTCCTAGTCATGGGAACTTCCTTACCCAAACCGTGGCCTGGGATCCTGAATGTGGGGGTACGTCCGACCCTAGGGGGGAAAGCTGTGAGTGCAGAGGTGCATTTGTTGGAGTGGCGGGGGGATTTGTACGGGGATGTCCTTGAAGTCGCCCTCTTGGATTTTGTCCGTCCCGAGCGTCAGTTTGCAAATTTAGGTGAACTCCAGAGCCAAATTGCTGCGGATTGTCACCAGGCCCTCCAGCTTAGTCTGGGAGTTAATTCGATAACCTGACATTAACCAAGAGGGAAAATAATGAAGGCAAATCCAATTTCCCGATTCAGGTATAAAAATATAGAATCTTGGGCAGAAGGACAGCGGAATTAAAATTTAGGGTTTACCGGGCTTGGAGGGACTCGAACCCCCGACCTGCTGATCCGTAGTCAGCCGCTCTAATCCACTAAGCTACAAGCCCATAGCTTTCTCAATATACCAGATCGGTTAGGGTTGCGAAGTTAGTTTATTTAGTCCAGCACTATGGTTGTTGCCCTTAATCCTGAACAAGAAGCCATTGTCCAACATTTAGAGGGGGCGATTTTGGTCTTGGCTCCGGCGGGTTCGGGAAAAACTCGGGTGTTGACGGCGCGCTTAACCCAGGCCCTGCACCATGGCTTTGCCCCCCAGGACATTCTCTGTCTGACCTTCACGAATAGGGCGGCCCAGGAAATGCGGCAGCGGGTTAAGCAGGATATTCCCGAACTGGCGGATCAGTTGACGATTAAAACCTTTCATGGGCTCTGTGCTTGGATTTTGCGGCAAGAGGCGGCGGCGGTTGGGCTTCCGGCAGACTTTATGGTCTTTGATGATCAGGATTGCCAGGAGTTGGTGCAGCAGATTTTTAACCTGAGTGATCGGCGGGAGGTGGCCCGATATACCGGGGAATTAATGACGGCCAAAAGTCGGGGGCAGTGGCAGGGGGGCGAAACATGGACAGATATTTTTCAAGGCCTGGGGGAGTTCTGTCGGCCGGCGGTGCAGTATCAACTGGCGATGCAGGAACGTCATGCGTTGGATTTTGCCGATTTAATTTACCAAGTACGGCGAATGTTTCGGGTGGATCCAGAGATTGCCCAGCGGTGGCAGCGGCGATTTAAGCTTTTGCAGGTGGATGAGGTGCAGGATACCCACGGCTCGGAATACGAGGTTTTGGCCCATTTGGGGCGGGGGACAGGCAATATCGCCATGATTGGAGATCTGGATCAAACCATTTTTGAGTGGCGGGGGTCGGAACCAGAGGTGATTTTGGCGGAATTTCAGCGGGAGTTTCAACCAGATGTGTATCGTTTGGCCTGGAATTATCGCTCCACCCAAGCCCTGTTATCGGCAGCGGATCACTTTGCCAATAGTTTTGCCCAGCGACAAACCCACATTATCCCAGCACCGAGTTGCCCCACGGGGGATGCACCTAGAGTTTTCCAGGCCCCCACTGCTAAGGCGGAAGCGCAATGGATTGGAACCCAAATTCGTCAGTTAGCTTCTACTACCCCCAATTTTCAGTACAGTCGGGCCACGGTTTTAGCACGGGGTCATGCTCGCTTAAGGGAAATTAGCCAAACCTTAGCGACCATGGGGATTCCTTGTTTGACGGTGGAGCAATACGAGTTTTTTCAACGCCAAGAAGTGAAAGATGCCCTGGCCCTCGTGAGGTTGGTGTTAAACCCCTTTGATGCTACGGCGTTGCGGCGGGTTGCCCTGAAATTGATTCCCCAGGTGGGACTGAGCACGATCAATACGATTCGCCAGCAGGGCCAGGCCTGTGGGTTGTGGTTTACGGATTTGATTGATTTAGCCACCTTGGAGGAGGGGGATCCGTTTATTGGTCTGTTCCAGGCCCAGCAGTCCGGCAAAATTATTGTCTTTGATGTGGAAACTACGGGGCTGTCGGTGTCCGAGTCGGAAGTGATTGAAATTGCTGCCAAACGCTATGATGCCGGGACTTTTACGCTGTCGTTTAATCGCTACATCCAAAATCTAAATCCGGTGTCTGAGAGTCAGGCGGTGCATGGGTATAGTGATGAGTTTTTGCAAATTCGAGGTCGTCCGGCGAAGGAAGTCTTTAAGGATTTTCAAAAATTTGCCCAGGGAGCCTATTGGATTGGCCATAATCTGGGGTTTGATATCAAAATGATTGCGGCCCATGCCCGCCGAGTTGGCCTGGAGCTAAATATTTCACGGTGGGGAGATACCCTGAATTTGGCCCATCGGTTTTTAACTGCCCCCAATTACAAACTGGCAACCCTAGCAACCCACTGCAATCTCGCCACAACCCCCACTCACCAGGCCGATGATGATGTCCGCACTACTGTGGAATTGCTCAACTACTTATTACCCCTGACGATTCCAGGCCAGGCCCAACGACAAGCCCTAATTCAACGCTATCAACGGTTATTTTATCCCTTAGCCCGACAACTCCAACTGTGGCGAACCAATAGCGATATCCTCCGGCCTGGGGAATTGCTGCAACAAATTATTCAAGATTCAGGATTGTATCGAATCAACAGCGCACAACCCGACCGTTTAGATCACTTAAATCAACTCGTCAAGCTCTTTTATGAACGGGATCAACCGCAACTTCATCCCCACACCGCCTTGAGAGAATTGATGGAATTTACAGCCCTCACTAAAAACATTGACCGTCTATCCCAGGCCGGGAATTTGTTACCGCTAATTACGGTTCACCAGGCCAAGGGATTGGAGTTTGACCATGTGTTTGTGGCGGGGTTAACGGATGACGAGTTTCCCAATTTTAGAAGTGTTCAGGAAGGCCGACTTGAGGAAGAAAAACGCCTGTTCTATGTGGCCATGACCCGAGCGCAGAAGAATCTCTATTTAAGTTCTCACCTTGAAGATGAACGTGGGAAAAAGTTACCGAGTCGATTTCTAGATATGTTACTTTAACTAATTCTAACTAGAAATAAACTTTAATAGACCGAAGATGAGTTATAAAACTGTTCAAATTTCTAGAACCGCTTAATCTGTACTTTTCAATAAAATCATCTATGCTCTCAAAAGGTCGAAGTCCAACGATTTTATTGGCAATTGCAGTCCCGATATTTGGAATTGCACGAAGCTCAGAAAATGTACAAGTGTTTAAGTTTATTGACTCCAATTCAGTACTGACTTTTTTCGATCTACTTGAAGATGATGTATTATTCAGCTTTTCAAGAATTTGATTTAACTTTTCTTGTGTTTCCTTCTGATGATTTTCAAGATTAATTTCGAGTCGCTCAATTTTATATTCTAGTGCAGAAACTTCTCTTGTTTCGGTTAATGACAAAAGCTTTGACATTACGGATTTAAGTTTGAATTCTTGTTCCTCACTTAAATCGAAAAACCAGGCCCATAAGTTATCGATTTTCAACTCTTTTGCAGCAAGATAATACTCAAAGCCAGTTAAAATCTCATAATTTGCATCTCCATATTGATCTCGAACTATCTTGGTGACTAATGGAATTAAGTTTCCTTTATATTCACGCATTGAATTAAGGGCAGTTTCTTTTTGGGTTGCTGATAAAGATCGAGTTTGTTCTTCTGTTGGAACAATAATTAAATCTAAATGAATTGTGCCATGATTAGTTTCCTGAATTTCCAGATACTTGGATATTTCTCTAATTCTTTCTTCTTTGTTGCTCATAAATCTAAGTTTTAACTTGCTTGAGGTGACGATTTAATCAAATGTTTTGCTAAATTTTCATATCGCTCCATTGCTCGATCTGCATATCCTTTACTACTACTAGTCAAACTGTCATAGAAGCCAGAATCAAAGATTGGCCTTGAGGCATCAGTTGCATTTGGAATAACCACTAATCTTGGAATCCATGTCTCTTCAGGGAATAGAGGCGCAGTTTCTTGAGCCCGATTCATTGTCTTGAAAATTTCTTGCCGCATATTCTCATTGACTACGGAAGCTCCTTGATCATACATACTGACTGCCACGCCTAATACTTTCAATGGATCTTCGAGGCCTTCGGCAATACGAGCAACCCGATCCAGAACATACTCAAGGGCACGAACGGGATAGGGAGATAATTGAGTTGGGATCAATACTCCATTAGAGCCAACTAAGGAGATTATGTTTACTTTTCCAAAGGAAGGAGGGGGATCAATCAGGACAAAATCATAGGGATTATCTCTTAATTTACGTTTAAGGACTCGATCGACGTCCGCTGTACTAATTAATTGTGGCTCTAGGTAACTTAACCTCAAGTGAGAAGGAATTAAATCCAAATAAAAGTCTTTATATTTTTTTCTTACTTTTGTCTCTTCAATGGTGGTTTTTGGTTCAAGTAATAAATTAGCAATATCCTTTTTATTCTGTTTTTCAATATCTTCGAGTGGATCAATTGCTAATCCAGTTGTCAAATTCGCCTGTGCATCTATATCTATCAATAGGACTTTTTTACCCAATTTTGCTAAGGCAGCACCGAGGTTTATTGTTAATGTTGTTTTACCCACGCCACCTTTGTAATTAAAAACTGTGATGATCATTTTCTGGGTCTCTATGTTGGATAGATTTGCTGACTTGGCCTGGGGATAGACCTTATAAACGACATTACTAAATTGAGTATAGGCCTGCTGTTGTCTTTGATACAGGTGATGAATAAAGCGTAGTGCAGTTTTTCGTTGAAGCAGCCCAAAGAGTTTTTTGAAATCATCGGCATCTTGATTCAGTGATAGTGTTTGAATTAATTGCGGGGCCTGGGGTTGATGAAAATTGAAGTAATAAAGGTGCCAGTCTCGACCATTGGTGAGCAGTCCAAAAAGGGCTTTTGTTTTGTGTAAATAAGTCTTAAGTTGACCACTTTGATATTGAATCTTGACATTTGGGGCTTTGGCTTCGATGACTAAAAACGGAAAATCAGGAATTTTAGAATTAGCAGGACTGACGATAAAATCCGGTTTAGCATTGCCAATTGAACCCTGTGCCCGCCAATCATTGGCCCCGTATCCTAAAATTTTGAGAACCTCGCCAATGACCTTTTGTTCAATATCCGCTTCTGTTTGGCAGTCTTGGACTAGTTTCAGTAACTTGGCAACAAATTCACGACTCATACTTGAGGATTAGCTTTGAACGACACCAACCCCAAAATTACATAAAATCTTGACCACTACCAAATAAAGAACTTGTTCTAGCGATCCAGGCCTGGGAAATGGTCAGCTATGTTTTAGCCAACTGAAATGTAATGCCACTGTAGAGTTGAAATGCATGATCCCAATAGCACTCATCCCTACGAAATAAATCAAGATGGGGGGTAATGTTCTTCAACAGTTCAACCTGATCCAGCACCGTCTCCGCAAAGGCTGTGAACTCATTCCAAACTTTGGCATTTGGGCAATAGTGATTAAACACACCCATTAGTTGCCGCCAATGGGCCCAAGAGGTTTCTTGATCCGCTGCGACCGATGATGCCACCTGTGAACTCAGGTCAATCCCCCGATTGAATTGATAGTTTCCCCGATAAAAGCGCAAGATTGTCTTCCGTTTGGGTAAATGCAGATCGCAACATTGGGCATGGTCTTGGACTTGTTCTTTGTAAACCGTTTTCCCCCGCGCATCCCGATCCACCACAGTTTCATAAATCGGTAATAGCCCTTCTACCCGTTGCGCCACATCCGCCCAATCGAATTCAAAAACCTCCTGCGCCACCTGACCACTAGCCCCTCCCCAACAGGCCTGGGCCCTCGGACTGAGTTGTTCCAAATAGCGAACCTCTAGCACCTGAATCTGATCAATCGGTTCTAGTCCAACCCAAAATGCCGGAATTCCACTGGCCTGGAGCTCTTGCCCGTACACCGCTAATTCTGCTAACAAGCCTGTCCGAAAGTACCGCCAACCCCGACTTGGTAAGAGCATCCGAGCAGCATAGGGTTCCATCTGCATAATCCGGGCCAAATGACGGGCTAATTCCCCTTTGACTTCCGAATTTGAAACTGCCTCCAAAATTAAGACACCGCGTTCGTCCGCATCCGGGGCCTGGGTGACTGTAGCTAGGGCATGGGCCCGTTTTTGTTGGCGAATTTTGGCAATCCGTTCCAGGCCTTGGCGGGCTCTCAGGGTAATTTTGGGGCCACACTCTTGGCGGAGTAACTCCCGATAGCGGTTTTCGGCCCCATCCAAGTCGGCTTTTTTTTCCGCTAACCAGGCCTGGCACAGTTGAACGGGCAATTGTTCCGGGGGGAGTTGTTGCAGCAGGGCCTCGGCCTGGGTTAAGTCGCCGGCCTCCAAAGCAGCCATCACAGACGGAATCATACGTTACTGTTCCCCCAAAACTCCCAAAATGGCGTGCAGTGGCAAGTGAGACAGGGATGCAACTGGGCTAAGGCAAATCCAATGCTCTGATTTTAGGCGGAATACCTGGCCTGGAAAAGTCCTCGCCAATACCACAGTCTGACAGTCCAAGGATGCCCCAGAAAGCTTCACGGTAAACTATGAGCAGCCCACAGCCCCGGCGAGCAAGCATTGGCCAGTTGAGATCCATGCCCCTATCCAGTTTTGATACCCAACTCCAGCAGGTTCGCCATCTTCTGATTCTTGAGGATGAACGCGGCCGCCGCACCATTCCCCTGGAAACCGCCACCTACACCATTGGTCGCGATCCCACCAACTCCATCGTCGTCAACTCCAAACTGGTTTCCCGCCAACACGCCATTCTGCTCCGGGTAACCGCCCCAGACTCCCCCAACCATATTTTTCGGATTGTCGATGGGGACCTTCAGGGTAAACGCAGCACCAACGGAATTTTGGTCAACGGTCAACGAAAATTTTCCCAGGATCTATGCCACGGTGACATGATTTCCCTCGCGGGAGATGTGAAAGCCCGGTATTTCAACTTCCAAAACATGACCGATGACGAGTTTGGCGGTTTTTGCGAAAATTCTGAAATCCTGGGGTTCATTTCTAAAACCAGTAATCCCTACACCACCCTTGTCCCCTCCGATAAAGCTGCGGAACTGGCGGAATTTAGTGAAGCGGCCCTCGTGCGTTTGGCCTCCTACCCCGAACTGACCCCAGATCCGATTTTAGAAATTGACCTCAAGGGTTCGATTACCTATGTCAACCCCGCCGCAGTCATGGAATTTAAAAACCTTCAGACCCTGGGCATGCAGCACCCGATCCTTCAGGGATTACAGGAATTGGTGGCCCAGCGCCAAAACCCTAGCGCTAAAGTCCGCATTCGGGAAGTGGAAATTGAGGATCGCATCTATGAGCAGTCCATCCACTACATCCATGAAAGCGAACTAATCCGCACCTATGTCAGTGACATTACCGAACGCAAACGGGCTGAAGAACAACTCCGCCAACAGGCCCAACGGGAAGCGGTGATCAACCGGATCATCCAGGCCATGCGAACAACCATGGTGGCCCCAGAGGTGTTGCAAATTACCGCCAATCTCCTCCTGGAAGCCCTGGGAGCCAGCTATTGTTTAATTGCTCCGGGACAAACCGCCGCCACGATCCTCGCCCAGGCTAGCACCTTAAGGGATCACCCCTCACCCGAACTCCAGGACTTTCACCAAATCTGTGGTCAGGTCTATGACGATGCCCTGCAGGGGGGACAGCAGCTTTTACTCTGGCCCAACAGCCCGGATTTTCCCCCAACCCTCCAGACCCTCTTTAGGGCTCTCAACCTCCACACCATTTTGATTACGCCCCTGATCTACATGAACCGTTACTTGGGCAATATCACTCTTTTGCAGACCAATGAGAACGCCAAATCCTTTCACAGCCTGGCCTGGAAAAAAACTACCCCAAGTCAAAACACCCCCAGTTGGCAGTATGAGGACCTCAGCCTGGTGAAAATCATTGCTGACCAATGTGCCCTCGCAATTCATCAAGCCCACCTATACCAACAGGTGCAAAACCTGAACGCGGATCTGGAACGACAGGTGGCCGAACGCACAGCGGAACTCCTGCAAAAAATGCAAGAACTGGAACAACTTAATGCCCTCAAGGATGACTTTTTAAGCACGGTCTCCCACGAACTCCGCACCCCCATGGCCAACATCAAAATGGCGATTCATATGCTGCGGCAATTCCCCCTGGAAAAACGCCAAGAACGCTATTTGGAAATCCTGGCCCACGAATGTCATCGGGAAACGGAACTGATCAATGATCTGCTGGATCTCCAACGCCTAGAGGCTCGTCCCACCCCCGTCGCCCAGGAAGTGATTGATTTAACCGAGTGGATACCAATGGTTGTGGAGCCCTTTCGGAATCGGATGCACCAGCGGCACCAAGTTTTGGAGTTGACCCTGTCCCCTGGCTTGCCCCCCTTGACCACGAACCGCCATGGCCTGGAGCGGGTTATCGTTGAACTCCTGAATAATGCCTGCAAATACACCCCGGATTATGGTCACATTGGCCTGGTCATTAGCCAACAAAGTCAACCGGACGCAATACAATTGGCCGTCACCAACCCCTCGGAAATTCCCGAAACGGCCCTGCCCCGGATTTTTGATAAGTTTTATCGGGTTCCCAATGCGGATCCCTGGAAACAAGGCGGCACTGGCCTGGGGTTAGCCCTTGTGAAAAAGCTGGTCGAACAACTCCAAGGGCAAATTTCTGTCCACAGCCAGGCCGGACTAACCACCTTTACGGTGATCATTCCCAGGGACGTTCCCCTATTGAAGTTTGTTTAATGAGGGCAAAGGGGGCTGATTAATTTACTAGCAGGGCCTACTCGCAGGGTTGCTTCAGACAGAGTTTCCAATCCGCATTAAAGGGTTCATAGCCAATGGCCACCCCGGCTTTTTCAATTTCAATCCGCGCCTTTTCAAAGCAATCAAACCCATCGGGACGTACCGCCACAATTACATAATCACTGGGGCGATTTCGGACTTGGTTGAGTAATCGGACAAAGGCGGCATTGGGGTTGTTGATCTCTGCGGTGGGAACAATGGTGCGTTCTGGATGGATCATCACCCCTTGGGCAATACATTCAATGTATCGGGGGTTTTTGTCCCCTTCTGCGGTTTCTCTGGCCAGGATTTGGACATTACTCCGATCCCGATCCAAGCTACTGACACTGATCACCACCACCAACAAAATCAGCGTGCCAATGGTACAGGCCAAGACCGATAAAAACGGAAATAGGTCTAACTCGGGGGCACGGGAGCGGCGGGGCATAGGCTCAACCTGGAATTCAAAGAATACAATGCCGAATGGGTTTAGGACGGACGATTTTCCCAGGCCTGTTCCACCAGGGTGACGCGTCGCGGTTGGGATAGCTGTTGCAAAGTTGGTTGCAGTTGAATCAGGGTACCTTCCAACTCTTTTAAAACCCCTTGCAAGCTGCCTGTATCCGCTAAGGTCTTGAGGGCATGATCCAAGGTGACCAGGAGATCTAAACGTTGCTGCAAAATGGCATTGGTTTGGCTGAGGACGGCGGCAACCTCCGTGGCTTGGCTGGTAATTTGACTGGAGCTGGCCACTTGTCCCTGGTGAATGGTCTCTAACAGCGATGTGGCCTGGTGTTCAAATTGGGCAAAGAGTTGCTCTAGGGCCTGGGCCTGCTGCTGTTGCTGGTCCGTGAGGGCGGCGAGAAAGTTTTTGCGGTCGTTGGCCATGGCCTGGGATAGCTGCTGAAATCGTCCCAAAACCAGCTCTAATTTTTCTGGGAGTGGGGCCACCGCTTGCTCTAGGGTGGGTAGTTCCTCCCGCAGGACAGCCTGAACCGTTTGCCGTAATTCCGTGACATTTAAGCCTGGGTCAGAAGTGGGAATCGGGGTAGGGATAATTCGACCCAGCACCAGATCGTTCAGGTAACTGTCAATATTCAGCAATAATTGCGACTCTTGTCGTTCTACCATCACTAGGGGAATCATCACCAAGACACTTAAGACTAAGGCCAGGAGAGTTGTATCAAAGGCCACCGCCAAGCCCGTTGTTACCGTTCCAATCCCCTCTTTAATTTGATCCACTTCCTGCGCGGCCTGGAGAAAGCGGGAAAACCCATCCACGGCCTGGCTAATTCCCACCACTGTGCCAATGAAGCCCAACAATGGTATCGCCCAGACCAATACCCGTGGAAGTGTGTAGGAACTTTCCGAGGCTGCCGTGGCTGCGTTGCTATCTTCCACCGACATTTCCACCGCTGCATCCCGGGATTTGCCCTGAATATAGGCTCCCAAAATTCGGGCGCATCGAATCGGTAACACAGTTCGCCGCTTGCCCAAGGCCTGTTGGAAATCCCACAGTTGTGGATCATCCGCCGACTCCAGGGAGAAATTACCGGGAATCCAGGCCTGCCTGAGGGCCCGAGCCTCCACCAACACCCGTGTCCACTTGAGAATTATGAACGCCACCACCAATAGGGTGAATAGAATCACGACCGGTTGTGTCCAGCCCCGGTTAAACAGGAGTTGCCCCAGATAGCTGGCTTGAAATGGTAACAGGGCGATGTAGATCAAGATGGTTCCCACCAGGCCCCCCGCTAAGGCAATCCAGATATTGGCCGTAATGGCTCTGCGGGGTGGAATCGCTGGTGGCGCAGTCGTGGGCATAGGGTTATGGGGTTAAGGGTTTCAGAATGGGGTTAGGAGTGGACAAAATCTGGATCAAAGCTAAATCCAGCAGCAGGATGTAAACAATTTCTAACGTAACAGCCTCTGGGAATCCCGTCATCGGACAGAGCCTTTCAGAAGGATTACGATTGAACTAGATTATTTTCACTCACCGTGAGGATGCAGCCTTGATTGGGACAGAATTTCAGGGCCACCAACCAGTTTCCGGCAACGGGGCCTGGGGTCATTGCCCCACGATTTTGGAGTGCCCCCGCTGATGTGTCGTCTCCTTGGCTATCTGGGGCCAATTCACAGCCTAGACACCCTAATTTTGGCACCGGAGCATTCCCTCTTAGTGCAGAGCTATCTCCCCCAGGAAATGACCGTGGGGCTCCTGAATGCGGATGGCTTTGGGGTTGGTTGGTATCATCCCCGGCAAGCGGTGGAACCATTTTTATACCGCCAAGTCCTGCCTATTTGGAGTGACCAGAATTTTACCGAGCATTTGGCCCGCTTTATTGAATCCGGTTGTGTTTTAGCCAGTGTTCGCAGTGCCACCCCCGGCCAGGCCGTGCAGCTATCCAATACGCAACCCTTTCGCTGGGGACGTTGGTTGGGTATCCACAATGGTTTTATTGAAGACTTTCGCCAAACCCTCTACCGGCCCATCCGCAACAAACTCAACGACCTCTGCTACACCCTCGTGGAAGGCACCACCGACTCTGAGCACCTGTTTGCCCTGTTTTGTAGTGAAATGCTGGAAAATCCTCAGCTTTCCCCGATTATGGTTCTCCGCCAAACCCTGCGCCTGGTGATGGAAATGGCCCAAGCCGCACATATCCGCGTTGCCCTCAACATGATCGTCACCGATGGCAATTATCTCCTGGCCGCCCGCTGCGGGTATCCCAGTCCCAATCCCAGCCTCTATTGGCAGCAACCGGGGGGAGTTTATATTGCCTCAGAGCCCCTAGACCCCCAGGAAGACTGGCAATCCCTCGGGGAAAATTCGCTACTCCTGGTGGGCCCGGATTTAGACCCGCAATACTATCCAATTTGAGCCTTAGGCAGTCATGACCGTTGTTGTGATAGGGGTTCAAAAATTGGGGCATCTAGGAGAACCGAGCGGGCCGTTAACAGATCCCCGGCGATGGTCAGTTGATTCACCGGCCCCCGCAACAATAGTCGATCTCCCCCTTGGAGAATGGTTTCCGACTCTGGGAGCATTGAAAATTGTCCGTCGCGGCGCAGGGCCTGGATTGTCACCCCTCCAGGTAAACCAATTTCGGCTAAGGGGCAACCGACAACGCCACATTCCCCTGGGATCATCAGCCACATGGTTCCTTGGCTCTCTGCGGTCTCGGTGGCATCACTCTCAGGACTAATCGGACTACCCACTTCACTGATCAGGGCCTGGACAGCTTTTATTTCATTGGGTTGACCGGTAACCAACAACCGATCCCCGGCCTGGAATTTGGTGTCGCCCCCAGGGTAGTCAATCTCAGTTCCATCTCCCCGGACAATCATCAACAGTGTTGCTCCGGTCAACTGCCGCAGTTCCATGTCTTTCAAGCTCATTCCTACCACAGGTGAATCGTCTGGGAGGGTTTGCCATTGACTGTTCAAATCCTGTGCGGCCTGGCGGAGTTCCCGGGAAACCAAAGTTGCTGAGCGCTCTCCCCGGAGATCTTGATAGTGGCGATTGCGGATATTTTGCACTTGCCGTTGAATCTTCGATTCTGAAACCCCGAGGCTAAACAGGAGGTGGGAGGCCAACTCTAAACTGGCTTCAAACTCCGGCTGAACCACTTCCCGCGCCCCCAATTGATAGAGCAGTTCAATGTCTTTATCTTGTAGGGCTCGGGCAATCACATCCAGTTCCGGCGCAAACTCCAGGCCCCGCTTGAGGCACAACCGCGTACTCATGCTGTCCGAAAGGGCGATGGCCATCCCCAGGGCTTGGGAGACACCCGCTTTTTCTAAAACTGTGGAACTGGCCGCATTGCCGTAGAGGTAGGGAATATCAGTCTGCCGCAGTTTTTGAATGGCCTGTTCGCTCTGATCAATCACAAGGACAGGGTAATTTTGTTCCCGCAGTAGCTGAACAATGCTCTGCCCAACCCGCCCATAGCCACAGACGATCAGATGATTTTTCTGGGGGAGTTCCGCCTCACTGGATTCGATAATGCGATCCTCATCCTGAAACCAGGCCTGGAGCCACGGTAAATTCATCGCCAGGGGCAAGGCCTTGAGTAGAAAGGGGGTCACAATTAGGGTCACTGCGGTTGTCCCCAGAATCAGCAAATAAACCTGTCGCGACACCAGGCCCAGGGACTGACCTTCACTGGCCAAGACAAAGGAAAACTCCCCAATTTGGGTTAAACCGATGCCCGTAATCAGTGCGGTTTTCCAAGAGTACCCAAAGAGCTTCACGATTGGCGTGATGATGCAAAACTTCCCGACAATCACCAACGCCACCAGGCCCAGAATTAGCTCCAGATGGTTCCAGAGAAACACCGGATCAATCAGCATCCCAATGGCGGCGAAAAAGAGTGTGGCAAAAATATCCCGCAATGGCTCCACATAGGACAGGGTTTGGTCGGCATACTCCACTTCGGAAATCATCAATCCAGCAATAAATGCCCCAATCTCAATGGATAGTCCCAACCGATCCGTCAGCAGCGCAATCCCCAAACAGAGAGCAACCACACCCAACAAAAACAACTCCCGGCTTTCGGTGCGGGCCAACAACCGCAATAGGGGTGGAATTAACCAAATGCCCGCAATCACTGCTCCACCGGCAATTAAGGCAATTTGTAACAGGGCCCAGGCCAAGGCAATGCCCAGTTCTTCCGGGGGTTTATCCAAAGCCGGTAACACGGCCAACATCAAACCCACGGCCAGATCCTGTACCACCAAAATCCCCAACATCACCTGGCCGGGCGGGGTATTGACGCTGTTACTGTCCATTAAGCTACGCAGGACAACGGCAGTGGAGGAAAGGGATAAAATTGCTCCAAGGAAAATACCTTCTTGCGGGGAATCAACCCAGCCAACCCAGAGAGAGATACCCGTCGTCACCAGAATGGTTAGCAGAATTTGGAGAATCCCACCCCCTAAGCTAATTCCTTGGACTTTCTTGATTTCACTGAGGGAAAAACTTACCCCCAAGGTAAACAGTAAAAAGGCCACCCCAAACTGGGCTAGGGTTTCCACCTGCACGACTTCTTTAATCCAACCCAGACCCGCCGGGCTCACAATCATTCCGCCAATGAGATAGCCCAAAAGGGTCGGTTGCTTTAAAAGGGCTGCCACCAGGCCACCAATGGCCGCAATCCCGAGAACCGTAACGAGATCAATAATCAGGCGAAAATCTTCTTGCACATGTTTGCCTTGGGATTCAAAATGAGTGATGCTTTATATCTCTTAACTTTAGGGGATTTTTCTAACCCCGATAAACCGGCAAGGTAAATTGGAAGGTGCTGCCCTTGCCATCAGAATCAACCCAAATCTGGCCATAGTGGGCCCGAATAATCTCTCGACACAGGGACAAGCCAATCCCATAGCCGTCCACATCAGGGTTTTCGGAGATCCGATACTGCTCTTCAAAAATTTTCTCCTGTTGTTGGCGGGCAATTCCAGGCCCACTGTCGGCCACACTCACTTGAACTTTTTGCGTGGTTCGGTGGAGCGCACTGAGATGAATCAAGCCCCCCTCAGGGGTATATTTATGGGCATTGTCCAGCAGATTCACGAGAACTTGGCGCACCCGATCCCGATCCGCATGGACTGGGGGAATGTCGCTGGGTAAATCCGTGGTAATTTTTTGCCCTTTTTGAATGAAGCTATCCCGTAAATCCCGCAGCACCTCCCGGCATAACTGATTTAAGTCCATTTTCCTCGGACGAATATCTAACGCCGTACTTGTCCCTCGAGCAGCTAACAACAGATTGGTAATCATGCCTTCAATCACATGGGCCTGGTAGCGGGCATGGTGGAGCAAGCGTTCAATAGTGGCGGGATCAATTTCCTTTTCGGTGGGGGACTGGGGGTGCCAATAATTCTCCAGGGTTTCTAGGGATAAACTGACCGCTGTGAGTGGGTTACGCAATTCATGGGCCAATAGACTGATAATCCGATCCTTAAACTTAAGGTGATCCCGGAGGCTTTCGGTTTCCTGAGTCAATTGAAAAATTTCATCGGCCATCCGCATAAACTCGGTGGTGTAGTTCAGGGAGGCGCTAAAGTTTTCGCCATGGCCAGCGCCGGGCGGGGGCTCTGAGGTTAATTCCTGCTGCCAGCGCGACCACCAGTGATCAACTTTTTGGAGGAGATGTTGTCCTGCCAGGGTTTGCCGCGGTTCAGGACTAATTTTGACGAGGGCTGGGGTGGCAATTAACTTAAAGTGTTCAACGAGGTAGGGATGCTCACAGACGGAAATCACCTTTAAGTCAAAGCCATAGGGGGCCGGTAACTGGCTTAGATGTTCTTGAATGGATTGAACCCGCTCCTTAATTCCCGGCCGTTGATCCACAAACAACAGCAATTTCAAGGGAGATTCTGCTGCTGTTGAAGGGGACGATTCAGAACTAGGCGGGAGCAAAATTAGTTAACCTGCAATCACCAGAACAGAGGCTAAATCGCAAAAAACTATGAGTGAGGATATGTTCACAAGCCTACATCCAACTCCCACCTGATTCAGGGCCTGGTGCAGATGAACTTGGAACCAACGGATCACTCAACCAAAAATATGCTCTTTATTCTAGGCTTAATTGCCAATGGAACTCCCTGAAAGCCTAAATGGTGATAGTAATAAAACGGGTAACTAATTTTCTGCTGCCGATACCACTGGGACTGCACTCAACGTCGCCGGAACTGGTTGGCTGAGGGCCGCTGCCAGTGCTTCTGGGGGGGCTTGGCGAGTCGCCGCATTGAGGTATTCCCCAGTCAAAATTGGCTCCACTGCCTTCATCTCATGCTTAACGGTAAACAGGCGATGGGTCGGTTGGAAGTTGCCCCGCTCTTGGAGATGCTCGTTGGCAATTTTCTTCCGGAGTTTAACAATTGCATCCATAATTGCCTCTGGACGGGGCGGGCAACCGGGTAAATACACATCCACCGGAATCAACTTATCCACACCACGCACAGCTGAGTAGGAGTCGGAGCTAAACATTCCGCCAGTAATCGTACAGGCCCCCATGGCAATCACATATTTAGGGGAAGGCATTTGCTCGTAGAGGCGAACGAGGGCCGGAGCCATTTTCATCGTGATCGTGCCGGACGTGATCAAGAGGTCTGCCTGGCGGGGACTGGAACGGGGCACCAGGCCAAATCGGTCAAAGTCAAACCGTGAGCCAATCATGGCCGCAAATTCAATGAAGCAGCAGGCAGTTCCGTACAGCAATGGCCAAAGGCTGGACAATCTGGCCCAATCGTAGACGTCATTGAGAGAGGTCAGAATAATATTTTCACCCAGCTCTTGGGGAATATCCGGACGGGCAAGGGGATTTTGGATAGACGGCGCAGTGGTGTTGGTCATAGGAGTCCAGAAATCAACGAGTGAAAATCGGCAGGGCAGCAGCCAGACTAGTCAAAGAATACAATACCCAATGGCATCGCCCAGTAACGAATCCATCAATGACCCCAGATTACTAATTCAGTGGAGGTTGAGTTTCGCCCACCAGGCCCCGTTTGAGACTGATTCCATGGCAGTTGTATCGTAACAAATCTCACCTGTGGAAACCCCAGGCCTGGGATTGAGAAATCTTAGTCTGAGGTTAAGGACAACTGATGGGATCAGGCAATTACCCCCACCAGGCCCAGGCCCCGATCCCCACAATCAGCACCGTTAAGCCAAACCAGATAAAGCCTAGATCCGGCTTGACTCCTTGGTAAGGATCTGGACTCAAATCTATGGGAGTTGATTTTGCTGGGCTGGAACTAGGTTGATAACGGGCGTAGGTTTTTTCACGCTTTGCGGAAACTTGGCTCAGATCGGGAATTTCCGTTAACCATTCCTGATGGCGGCGGAGGCGGGGGGCAGACAAAATTCCCATTAACTTCCGATTTTGCTTCCGGGTTTCCCGATGGGGATGCTGCTGTAGTTGCTGACACAGTTCCCGCGCCCGTTGATTTTCCCCCAGGGCTTCATAGGCCGTAACGAGCCAAGTTTTAAGTTCCCCCTCTAGGGCCGAGTTGGGTTCAACTAGGGGCAGGGCCTGGTGAATCATCTCAATGGTCTCTCGGTAGCGACCGCGCTCAAAGGCAATCTGACCTTGGCGATAGAGTTCTGAGGGGTCTTGAGATAACTCAGTCATGGGGCTGGGAGCAGGCAATCACCCCGTATTATGACGGAATTAGACAACCCACATGGGTCTATGCGGAATAACTATAGGTGGGGGTTCGGAAAAAACCAGAGACCGGCCCAGAATCATCGGGCTCAAAATCCGGATCAATTTGTTTGAGACCTAGAATCCAAAAAATTTCCGTTTCAACCTTTTTAAACTGTCCACGGGGGCCATTCTCCCCAATCATCTGGTGGGATATGACTAAGGTTTCCAGATGGGCCACTTCCTCCGCCACATCTTCCTCATCCAAATAGAGGCTTTCGAGCACCGCATTTAAGTCGGCTTCTGGATTTGCTGCCAAACAGGCCCCATCCACCACAATGGATTTGAGATTCCCTTGATGTTTGCGCAACAATTTCCGAATGTAATAGACGGTTACAGGAGCCAACTTTTTCATGGGAGATGACCTTTTCAATCTTGGCGGGGTAACACAACGACCCTAATCATTAACGAAACGATGCAGCCAGTCGTTGTCTTGAAATAGTTCTTAAAAAGAGCTTGAATATTCTTAACGATTTGTTACACAACAGGGAATCAATTGATCAAAAGAAGTGATGAAGCAGTTGGTAATCGCCAGCAACATCCTTCCCCCTAGCTTCTAGTATGGATGGCTTTAGCCAAGAGCAGATCAGTAAAAGTACGGAATCTTAAAAACATTGACTTGAGCTGAGTTTGGGCCTGTTATGTGTTTTAAGTTTCCTGTAGTTTTGTAACTAAGTTCCTCCGCCACCCCCCAAATTTCTGAACTCTGGTGGCAAATTTGTTTAATTTAGTAGGCAGAGTATAAGATGATGACTCCATCCAGGCCACGTAATATTTTGATCATTGGTGCCAGCCGAGGAATTGGTTTGGCCGTTGCCGAGTATTTTGTCAACCTTGGGGATCAGGTTTTTGCGGTCTCTCGAAATCAACCACCCGTGGGAGCCTGGATTCCAGCAGATATCTCAACCCCTGAGGGCATTGGCCTGGTGGGAAAAGCTGTTCAAAACGTGAATCTCGATGCCCTCTTGTATATGGGGGGAACTTGGGAAAGGGGTGCCTTCACGGATCAGTATGATTTTTTTGCCAGTTCCGACGCTGAGACCCGCTATGTCTTAGCTGTTAACACCATTGCCCCGATTGAACTGAGTAAGCAACTGGCCCAAAACCTGGCCCAGGCCGAGAACCCACGGATTGTCTTTATTGGCGCCCTGTCGGGGTTTGATAATGCCGCCACAGTGGAAGTCGCGAATACAGCTTCTAAATTTGGTTTGCGGGGGGCGGCCCAGGCCCTGAGACTGGCCCTGTCATCCTTGGGAATTGGCATCACGGTCATCAATCCAGGGAATGTGGCTACCGCTGAGGTGCAGGAAGATATTGCGACTGGACGGTTTGACCCACAAATTCCCATCCCCCTGGCGGATTTGATTTCTGCTGTGGCCTGGGTATTATCCCTGTCCCCCCCTGTGGATGTGAGTGAGATCACCCTGCATCAGAAATTCTAGGGGCCAGGCCTGGTCATCGGCTCAAAAATCACCTACAACAAGAACACAGGTTCCAGGCCCCGCCCAATGGCAACTGAAATTATTGAAATTCTCACCGCCGATGACATCCGCCGCACCCTTACCCGCTTGGCTAGCCAGATCATTGAAAAATCCCGAGGCCGCCTGAAGGATGTCGTTTTGCTGGGGATTCAAACCCGCGGGATTCCCTTAGCCCATCTCCTCGGACGGCAAATTGAGCAACTGGAGGGGATTGAGGTGCCCGTTGGCGAATTGGATATTACTTTTTACCGAGATGACTTGGATCGCATTGGCCCCCGCACTCCCCAACGCACTCAGATCCCCGTGGACTTAACCGGAAAACTGGTGGTGCTGGTGGATGATGTGATCTTCAGTGGTCGGACAATTCGGGCTGCTCTCAATGCCGTTCACGACTACGGCCGGCCGCAATTAATTTGGTTAGTGGTGCTGGTGGATCGGGGCCATCGGGATTTACCAATTCATCCAGATTTTGCGGGTAAAACGCTGCCCACTGCCCGCGAAGAAGAGGTTAAAGTTTGGCTCCAGGCCACGGATGGTCGCGATGCCGTTGAATTAATTAAAACCTAAGCTGAGTTAAATTTGGAATCGTGACTGGGACGCCAATGCACGGTCAATGTCGGGCCAGCGGAGATCAAGCAGGACTGTCCTGTTGGTAGCCAAAAAAGTCAATTCGATAGGTGGTGATTTTGATTCCGGTTTGGGCTTCCACGGCGGCTAAGAGTTCCGGGGGCAATTGAACATGGACATCCACAATTTTTTCGCTATCTAAACAGTTGACATGGCTGTGCATATCACTGATATTTCCGTAGAGTCGTCCATCGGCCCGCTCCACACATTCGATAATGCCTTGCTCTGAAAGGGCTTCTAAGTTTTGATAGACCGAGGTGTGGCCAATATCTTTACCTTGACGATTTAAGCGGTCGTAGATTTGCCGGGCGGATAGGTGCTCTTGACAATCCCAAAGTAGTTCTAAGATCGCACGTCTTTGCCGACTCAACCGCATGCCCAAATTTTGACAGCGTTCAAGGGCCCCATCGAGGGAGCGAATCGGTTCAGTGGTCACAGGGGGGGGCGAACTTAACACAGGCAATCCTTAACAAGGCACGTCCAAAAAACTTCATTGAGTATAGAGGCAATCCAGTACTGCCAAATACAGTTAGGCTATGCAAGACTTGACAACATTGCCTCTGCTTCCATCATAAACAAAGTTTAAGAAATGCAACTGGAGAGAGCTTTACCCACCAATAGGGAGGCAGATCAAATTTAAGGAGAAAACAAAATCGGGGCCTGGGGGACAAGAGTGGGATCTGAAACGAGCCCATCCCCAAAGGGTAATGAGGGGGCGGCGATTAAATCCCGAATATTTTGCTCCATGGTGGCACAAATGGCATCTAAAGGCAGGTCATTGCAGTCCCGACCAAAGGGATTTTCAATTTCCAGGCCGATTTCCTCAACCCCAAACAGCGTAAAGGCTATTAGCCCCACCACCGGCCCGGTAAACAGTCCCAATTGCCCCAATAATTGAAACGGCAACAGCAAGCAGTAGAGCAACAATAATTGCTTGAGATGGATGGCATAGGCCAGGGGGATTGGCGTCTTAAGAATGCGCTCGGAACCACCCAAAACATTCACTAAATCCTGTAACTGCTCATCAAGGGTTGTCAATTGATAGAGGGGGAGCTTGCCCCGGCGATATTGGCCTTGAAAATAATCTTCTAACCAAAAAGCAACGCGTAGAGGGGGATTTTGCACCGACTCTAGGGCTGCCAATTGCTCCGGGGAAAGAAAGGGCGCCACCTCCGCAATCGACTCATGGCGTAAATGTTGTTTAGTGGCCACCGCAAACGCCAAAACCAAGTACAGGGCGGCAATTTTTTCCTGACGTTCAGCCTCGGAGTCCGCTGGCAGGGCCACCCAAATCAAGCGTGTTAAGTTCCGACTAGTGTTAACCATTACCCCCCAGAGTTTGCGTCCTTCCCAAAAGCGTTCGTAGGCGGTATTCGTCCGAAACACAAGGAGTAACCCCAAGACAATCGTTGGAATCACACTCCCCAAAACCGGAAGATGCAGAGGCCGGATATAACGATCCAGGACACTCATGGCCAGGCCAAATCCGGTACATAAAAGCACTGGCGGCATAATGGCTGGAATCACCGAACCCCGATACTGCAGGGCTAGGCGTAATCGTCCCGGATGCGGATAAAGAAATTGCCGAATTTTTTGATCCCAGGATTTGTGGTGAGGCATGGGGACAAATCAATAGGAGTTCAATTCAGGCGAGAAGCTGGATCTAGGGTTATCTCGCTGAGGAATGAAACACAAAATGCAGGAAACAATGAGGCATCGCACTTCTGAGTGTCTCACTTTTAGCCGAAATCATCACATTCCCCGCCGGCCTGGACTTGGAGTAGAAACTCTCTCATTCCCCTAGGACTTATCCCCTTTGGTCTAACCCTAGAATTGTGCTTCGGTTCAAGGATTGGTTAAGGAAATTGCTTGCCAATCACCGATGGGAATAAAGGGAGCCCAATAATAGGGATGACTGAAACCACTCTCTTGATGGCCCTCAGTTTGGAGCATAGCCAGTTGGACTTGGCGCAAGGCCTGGCCCCGGGGAGTTCCCTGTTGTAGTTGTCGATAAAAATTCAACATTAAATCCCGTGTTGCCGCGTCGTTGACAAACCATAGCGTTCCCAACTGACTCTGGGCTCCTGCCAAGGAAAAGGCCCGCCGCAAGCCATAAACCCCATCCCCCGTTGCCACATCCCCCAGGCCCGTTTGACATGCCGAAAGCACCACCAATTCCGTGCCCTGTAGAGCCATTGCCGACACCTCCAGGCCTGTTAAGACCCCATCATCTTGTCCGCTCCGTCGCACATTTGCCCCAGCAAACACCAGGCCAGACCGTAGCAGGGGATTTTCACTGGGCAATAGATTCTGAGGATTGAGGTCGAAGCGACTCTGGCTAGGTGGGGTGGGTGTTTCGGATTGGAGAAAAAATCCATGGGTGGCTAAATGTAACACCAGCGGCGACTCCACCTGTTTAACCTGGGTTTCCGTAGCGGCATTGGCGGTGAACAACTGGGCCTGGGGCAAGATGGACTTGAGGCCAGAGGCTTCTTCCGCGGTGGCAGGTAAGGCACTAAACACCAAACGCCCCCGATCGTAATCCGCTGAACGCACGGGCAACGCAGCACTGGCCACTAGAGTTGGGGATGGACTGCCGGGCTGGTCATAGGCAATGTTGGCAAAAATTGTCGGTCGGGCCGCCGGAGTTGAGCTGGGAGTCCGCAGCAGATCACGGCCGGAGGTCAAGTAGGTTATGAGGTAGGTTTCAATCAGGAATTTGTTGTTTTCGTCCACCAGGGCAGCGAAGGGAAGCAAGTTTAACTCACTATCGGGAGCAATCAACAGATGGGTGGCATTCCCCGCTTGCGACCGCACCGGGGCCATAAGTTGCAGGTCTAATTCTCGAACGGTTTTCTTGACGGCGGCAATGGGTAAGCGGGCATCGGCGAGAACCTGGCGAGTTTGGCGAATTTTGGCATCCAGGCCCGGGGCGAGACCCAGATCAATCCATTGGGGCTGGCCACTGGGACGAACCACATAGACCCCATAGCGCTCCTGCTGATTGGCCGTCTGACTATGGGCGGTATAGCGAACAAACTCAATCAGGGCGGCATCTCTGGGAATCTTGGCCTGAACAGCGGCAAGGGCTACCGGTTCGGTGACTTGGCGGAAATTGGCACTGCGGTTGTTCAGTTGGGTTTCCAGGCCCGTCGCTTCGGTTTGCAGACGTTGTAACCGCGCTTGCAGATCTGCTGGGGGATTGGGTTGAAACGTCAGAGTGGCGATTTGGGTGCGTAATTGACTGAGTTGATCGAGAACTTGGGCTTCGGCGGGACTGAGGTTGCGTCTGAGGCGGCTGGTACTATCGGAGAGTAAATCCAGGAGTCGGCCTTTGCGGCGCAAAACCGTGGTTAGGGCTAATTCAGTGGCAGCCGGGTTTTGATTGTTTTGTTGATATTGAAAGGTAATAATCCGATTCGTGGACAGGACAAAGGTTTGGAGATAATCCCGTTTGTAGGACTCCGACCCGACCATCAGGTTATGGCTAAGGTTGCGCTCTTCGATGTCCAGGGCCTGGCGATAGAGGGGGAGAGCCTGGGCAAAGTTTCCTTGATTGGTATAGACCTGCGCCAAATTACTGAGGCCCGTGGCCACCACCGGATGATTTTGCCCATAGGCCTGTTCCCAAATGGTTTCCGCCTGTTGCAGAAGCGGAATGGCGGCGGCGTAGTTTCCCTGTTTCCAATAGATACTGGCCAGGTTATTGAGACTGTTGGCAATGTCGGGATGGTTGGGGTCAAGGCTCTCCTGGCGAATTTGCAAGGCGCGCTGATGCAGGGCAATGGCCTGGGCATAATTTCCTTGATCCCCGTAGGCAATGCCCAGATTATTCAAACTCACGGCCACCAGGGGATGGGTCGGCCCATAGGCGGATTCGCGAATTTGTAGGGCACGCTGATGGAGGGCAATGGCCTGGGGAAAATTCCCTTGATTGTTGAAGACCACGGCCTGGTTACTGAGGGTATTGGCGACATCGGGATGGTTAGGGCCCTGGCTGGTTTCAAAAATCGTTAAAGCTTGGGCATATAGCGGTAGGGCCTGGCTGTAGTTCCCCTGCTCCACATAGACGTTGGCCAGGTTATTGAGGCTACTGGCCACATCCGGATGTTTTGGGCCCAGGTTGGCTTGCCGAGTCCGTAATACCCGCTCATAGAGACTAATGGCTTCAGCGTAGTCCCCCTGTTCGCTGTGAAGACTGGCCAGGCGATCCAAGCTCTCCATCACTGCCGGATCATTGGGCCCCAGGCTGGACTCCAGCATTTGAGAGCGTTGTTGGTAAAGGGCGAGGGCTTGGGTGTAGTTCCCTTGGGCGGCAAAGGCATCCGCTTGTTCCAAAATTCGCTGGAGTTCTTGGCTGAGTTCTGTATTCAGTTGCTGCAAACGGTCGGATTGTTGTTGCAGTTGCTGTAAATCCCTGAGCAAATCTTCCCGACTGTCGGCCCAGGCTTGGTGTGGGTTACCCAAGATCGCCGCCAAGCATAGGGCAATGGACATGGGTTTGGATTGCCAGATAGATTTCTGTGGATTGCGCTTGGATCCATGATTACCCATCATCAGTCCCCCTCAATGACGGTTATTCTCAGCGGGACAGCCAACTCTGATCCCTAACTCTGATTGTAGAATTTTGGTTGGTGGAGCTTGGGGCCATTCACACAAAAGTTAAGACAGCGATAGGGAGCTTTAAAACGCTGATTGAGAAAAACTGAGAAACTGCTTTCCTAGGCCAGGCTTGAGAGTTTCAAGCGAGCAAAAATCATCCGTCCCGCCGAGGTTTGTAAGGCACTGGTAACCACCACCGGCATCTGATCGCCAATGTGGCCCTGCCCCTCTTCGACCACCACCATGGTTCCATCCTCAAGGTAACCCACTCCCTGTTCCGGTTCTTTGCCTTCTTTGATGATTTTCAGTTCAAGGGTGTCTCCCGGAAGATAGACCGGACGCAGGGCTTGGGCCAATTCGTTGACATTAAAAACATTAACCTTTTGAAACTGAGCTACCTTATTTAGGTTGTAATCGTTGGTCACCAGGGTGCCCTCAATTTCCTGGGTTAAGCGCACCAACTTGGCATCAACGGTGGTTAGGTCTGGGTAATCCGCCGAGTGAATCACAATGCGCCCATTCAAACTGGCCTGTAAGCGATTCAAACTATCCAGGCCCCGTCGCCCGCGGGAACGCTTGAGATCATTTTGGGCATCGGCCACCTGCTGTAATTCCTGAAGCACAAACTGCGGTACTAAAATTTGTCCCTCAATAAAGCCTAAGGTCAGTAACTGCTCAATCCGGCCGTCAATAATACAACTGGTATCCAAAACCTTTGAAGAAGCAGCTTTAAGGGTTCCCTCTGCCACTAGGGATGTTTCCACGGAGTTGGGATTAATCAGCCGTAAAAGCGCTCGTCCTTGGGAGTCCGCCAAGGTGGTTCCGGTATAGGCAAAAAGGACGCTGGTCAGGACAGCCGTCATAGGCTTAATGAAAGAAAAGTCTTCAGGAATGGGTAGAAGAAAAATTGGGGCGAGGAGTAAGTTTGCTAAGAGTAATCCCACCACCAGGCCCACTGCCCGAGACAACAAAACATCAGCGGGAAGATGGCGAATATCGGCTTCAATGCGGTGATAGGCCGTTTGCACCACCAGGCCAACTCCAATGCCAATCAGTCCCCCAAACCCTGCCACAACCCAACGCAATGCTGCTAGATTTGCCACTTGGGCCAAGGTTTCCATCGGCAGTAAGCTGACAGCGTGATAGCCAATGGCGGCCCCAGCAATAATAAAAATTAGCGAAAGTATGATGTCGAGCATGGCGAAATGACCCTTTGACGCGGCGGCTTGGCTCTGGCGATTACCCTGATCATCAGTCGTGATCATCTTTGAGTGTAGGGCCGGAGTGGGGATGGGATGACCGCCCATGGAACCCTATTCAGCAATCCCCTCCGCAATGGCGGCTCAGTTCTTCTTGGATTATAGTTCTTGGGCCTTAGCCTCAGAGCTGGCTGGAGTGGCCACAGGGGCTGGTGGATTAGGGGGTTCAGAATTCCAGTCCATTAGCCGCCCGGCCCGACCCCCTGCCTTTAAGCCAATGGCCTCCCCCTGGGGCCCCAAAATCAATCGCAACAATAACCCCCCCAGGGTGGCGACAGCGGTTTCTCCGACAAAACTGCGACTGGTTTTCACCCACCATTCCAAAACAATATTGACGGAGGGTGATGTGGGCTGTTCCACCAACGGGGGTTCTGGGGTAACCACGGCCCGGGCTGTGTCCTCCGCCAATTGTCCGCCGACCATATTTCCCAGTAATTGCCCAACCATTTCCCCAATGGGGCCAAACAAACTCCCGCCCACCAGGCCCCCGGTAATTTCCCCTGCCACTTCCCCGGCTTTGCCACTGGTGCGGATTTCTAAACATTTTTCCAACTCCTTCTCCAACTGCTGGGGTGGTTTAACCGTGGGGGAATCAGGGGTTGGTGCTACTAACTTTTGCCAGTCGAAGTTGTTTTGCTTTAGGGCCTGGAATGCTTCGAGGCTGATTCGGGCCCCGACCACCCCGCCAACAAATGTGCCCACCTGAGTCCCCCAAACCACACCAGAGGGCCCCAGGGTTGCTCCCCCCACCGCCGCCCCCGTTACTCCCCCCAGCAGATCCCCCACCTGCCCACCGACAACAAAACTGCCAATATCCTGAGCTTTTTCGGACACCTGCTCCGGCTCGAGGGCAAAGGCACGGGTTAAGTTTGTCCAACCTTGATTACCCTGACCCATAACATCCAAGTCACCATTGCTGTGGAGGTGGGAGAGGATGGCGGGAACAGTAATTTGGGTGGGTTGAAAATGGATCCGCATGCTCGTGGCTAGTCGATTGATTTCAATGGATTCAATGCCGGGAAGAGATTTAAGCTGCTCAATTAGATAGTCCCCATAGCCCGGATCTTGCTGAAGGTAGGGAATTTTTAAGCGCATCCGCGTGGCGGTCAGGTGGATGAGAATCCCTGCAATTTTGCCCTGGGATTCGAGGTCAAGGTCTGTGGGCAGTGTCATGGGCCATTACAGTCCTGGGGAGGAGGTCGGATCCGGTTTCTTCATTGTAGAAAGCTCACACAGGTTAACGACTCGAAAGGTATTGCGTCCTTGTTGCTTGGCCTGGTAGAGGGCCTGGTCAGCGGCGGCGAGGAGACTGATGGGGGAGTCATTGGGGCGGGGCCAGATCACACTGATGCCAAAACTGACGGTCACCACTTCAGCACTGCGGGAACCCGAGTGGGGAATTCCCAGGCCCCGCAGATTCCCTTGAATCGCCTCGACCACGGCCTGGGCCCCCAGTTCATCGGTATTGGGCAAAATAATCGCAAATTCCTCACCCCCATAGCGAGCCACCAAATCTCCCGAACGATGGACAGAACTGGCCAAAACTTGGGCCACAAGATAGAGACATTCATCCCCCGCCGGATGTCCGTAGAGATCGTTGTAGGCTTTGAAGTCATCGACATCGCAAAAGATCAAACTCAAAGGAGCGGGATTGCGGGCAAGCCGTTGCCATTCTCGGGCTAAACAGTAGTCGAAGTGGCGACGGTTGGCAATTTGGGTCAGGTCATCGGTAATTGCAAGGCGGCTGAGTTCCTGGTTCGCGGCCTGGAGGGATTGGTAGAGCTCGGCTTGGCGGATGGCGACGGCTAATTGATCGGCAATCACTTCCAGGAAACTAATGTCCGAAGGTTGCCAGGCCTGGGTTGTGTCCATCCGATGTACTGTTAAGGCTCCCCAGGGATGATGTTCGGATTCCAAGGGCAAAATTAACCAATTTCCCGGAAAGGTTTGAAATAATTCTTGGTTAAAGGAGTCTAAATCCTGGTTCCCTTCAGCCGGGTCAATTTTGACAGTTTCTCCCCGTTTGAGGCGGTCTGCAATCAAGTTTTCAGCGTCGGGTATTACCATTCCGGTCATTGGGGGAACATCAGCATGGCTGCGAAATTCAGTTAAGTGGTGCCACTCTCCCCTGTCCGGTCGATACTGAGCGATGACGACCCGCTCTAGGTTCATCATGCTGCCCACTTCCGCAACGGTGGTTTGGAAAATTTCCTCTAGATCTAAAGAATTGCGAATCGCCTTGACGACTCGGTTGAGGGTTTGCTCCCGCTGCGATTGATAGCGTAGGGCGTTTTCAATGGTTTTGCGTTGGGTAATATCGCTTAGGGTGACAATGACCTGCTGCAGATGATCCTGGTCATCAAAGTAGGGTTCCGCGGTAACTTGTAACCAGGCCAGGCCCTGTAGAGGGCGGTTAATTCCCAACACCACTTCTCGAATTGGTTGCCGCGTGCGGCTGGCCTGGGCGGAGGGAAATTGTTCCGCACTCAAGCGGTGGCCGGTTTCATCGGTGATGTACCAGTCCGGATCTCGATCAGATTTACCCAACAGTTCATCACGGCTTAATCCCAAGACCGCCGCCGCCCGTTCATTGGCTAAGATAATGTCACCGTTGGGGCTGTGAACCAATACCCCGACATCCACATCCTCAATTAACTGCCGAAACCGGGCTTCACTCTTGACCAGTTCCAATTCGGCTTGCTTTTGGGTGGTGATATCCAGGGCAATTCCGTCGATATATTTGGCTACCCCGTTCTCGTCATAAATGGCCTGACCTGATTCATAGAACCAACGCAATTCCCCATCGGCGCGCACAACCCGATATTCAACTCCATAGTGGTTTTGGCTGGCAAAAAATTTCTGGATGGTTTCATACACATAGTCTTGGTCTTCGGGATGAATGATGCTGGCAAAGGTGCGCTGACAGTTATTAATGAACTCTGCGGCTGGATAGCCCACGGTTTCCTGAATGGTTTCACTCAGGTATTGGATCGTCCAGTGGGGGTCATTGGCACAGCGAAAGACATGGCCGGGTAAATTAGCCACCAGGTTTTGAAACTGCAATTCTGTCTCGGCAATGCCAGCTTCGGAGTCCTTACGAAAGGTAATGTCAAGCACAACCCCGAGTAACCTGGGCCCGCCCGGCTCGCTGGAAGTATATTGACTGCAATCGCGAATCCAACAGTAATGCCCATCGGCACAGCGAATCCGATACTCAACACAGAAAATCCGTTGATTGGTTTGAGATTGCCGCCAGCCCGATTCCACAGCGTCCCGATCATCTGGGTGAATTAAGCTAATCCAGGCCTGGGCTGTTTGGGGCATTTCCGAGGGACTGTAGCCAAAGAGAGCCTGGGTATCCCCAACCCAAAGTGTCGTGTCATCTTCAGCGTGCCATTCCCAAAACACCTGCTGACTAATCTGGGCAATGGTTTGAAAACGGTCATACCAACGGCGCAGTTCGGTGAGTTGGGCCTCTAGCCAAATCAGGTGGGTTTGCGTCTGGGTAAAGTCCCAAAATAAAAGGACCCGTTGCCCCCCAAAGTCCCCTAAAAGCTGCACCCGCCACCAGGTTTCTGTTTCTGGATGGTAGACCTGAGTTTCCCCAACGGCTTCCACGGCTGAGTCCGCTATCAGGAGAGCTTGAATGGGCTGAATCCAGGCCTGGGGCAGAACCGACCAAAGACTGACCTGAACGGCATTAACTGTCAGACTGGACTTATCCCCGGTCTCTGAACAGGTTCCGAAAAAACTCGCCGTCACCTCGCTCCACCCCACCACCCGGGCCTGGGCATCAATAACCACAAAAGGGCAGGGAAAATTAGCAAGCATTGGGTCTGCTAGGGCCAAGGGGGGACGCTGGGTGAGGTCAGCGGAAGACACGGGACGGTGGTGAACAGTGGCAAATCATAGAAGTTCCTTGAGCCCACTGTATCCGTTGATTGACTGAATTGCAGAGGAGGGTGGACTGGAGCTTGAGTCACATCCATGACAACGGGGATATAAATAATTTTATCGGAGTTCCAGGGGACAACTCGTAACAATCCCAACAAAAACAGCTCGCTGCAGCCGTTGTGCTCTGGTTCGGTTTAGACCCCATGCTTGATTCAACCTTGATCCCAGGCCAGGGGGCTGATGTAGTCTTCGTCACCCAAGTTTTTTTTCGGTCTGTGGTTGAATATGAGCAATTCTCATCAGCACCACAGTCATGCAGAAGCCCTTTTTCCTTCAAGCGGACGATGCGGCCCTATGGGGAATTGCGTTTATTGTCGGTCTGTATTTGGGCAGTTCCCTCTGGGGTGTGGGCATTGGCCTGGTGTTGGGATTGGGCCTGGTGGCTTGTCGATATTTTGCCCCGATTTGGCCGACGTTTTGGCGACGCTTACCCCCCTGGCGGAGTTGGCTAATAGCCAGCATTATTGCCCTTTTGGCCATGGCCTATCTTTGGGTTCGTACCCCCCAACCGGGCATTGATGATATTAGTCGAGTTGTCTCCCGCTTGGCCGCCGCCCAGGCCAGGCCTATGGTGGAAGTGACCGGACATGTGCAAACCTATCCACTCCTGAATCGGGCGGGTAAATTTCGCTTTTTTCTGGGGGTTGAGGGGTATCAACAGGCTGCTGGCGATGAACAACCACCTCAGGGAACTTTGCTCCAGGGCCAGGCCACGGGTCGGCTGTACGTCACGGTGGATGCGGAAAGTGGTGGAGAAATTCGCCCCGGTCAAACCATTGCGGTGACAGGTTTCTTATACCAACCCAAACCAGGGGGAACCGCCTTTTATCGAGCCTTTGATTTTCAACGCCAACTGCAATTGGAAAACACCTTTGCCGGGTTAGCCGGTCGGAGTGTCAAGATTCTTCAACCGGGCGGAACCTGGGGGCTCTGGGCCTTGCGGGAGCGAATTTTTCAGGCACAACTTGCAGGGGGTGGGGAGACCAATGGCCCGTTGATCAGTGCGATGTTATTGGGCAGTCGGGCGGTTTCCATTCCCTTTGAGATTCGGGATGCGTTTCGGCGGGTGGGGCTGTCCCATGCCATTGCCGCTTCTGGGTTTCACACCGCGATCATTTTAGGGGTTCTCATGTTCTTGACCCGGCCCTTACCCAAAAATCGTCAAGTTCAAATTGGGGCCGGGGCCTTGATTTTGTTTGGTGCCTTATGTGGGTTTGCCCCTTCTGCGGTGCGGGCGGTGTTGATGGGGTTGGCCGGGCTCGCAGCTCTATCGGGGGAAAATCGGATCCAACCGACGGCTTTGCTTTTGGCGATTGCGGTGGCTATGTTGCTGGTGAATCCGCTGTGGAGTGAAGATCTTGGCTTTCAATTGAGTTTTCTGGCCACGTTGGGGCTAATTGTCAGTGGGTCGGCGATCCAAGCGCGATTAGGTTGGTTGCCCAATTGGTGCGCCAATTTAATTTCCGTGCCCTTAGCGGCAAATCTCTGGGTCTTTCCCCTGTCGTTGGCAATTTTTGGCACGTTTCCCACCTATGGCCTGGTTGTCAATGTGATCACCACCTTTTTGCTCTCGGTGATTACGGTGGGGAGCTTCATCAGTGGCCTGGGGGCATCGGTATGGCCAGTTTTAGGGGCAGGCCTGGCCTGGTTGATGTATTACCCAACGGCACTGTTGTTGTGGCTGGTGGAACTATTTGGTCGCTTGCCCTACAGTTTGCTAGCTTTGGGAGCCTTGGGCTGGACACAGGTGGGCCTACTCTACGGGTTAATTGTCTTGGTATGGTTGCATCCTTGGTGGCATCGGCGCTGGCAATTGGCTCTGGGACTTGGCCTGGTGGCGGTGGTTGGGCCATTCTTAATGCTGCAAACCCAAACCTTTCGGGTGACAATCCTCGACAATAGCCAAACGCCCATCATGGTGATTCAACAACCGGGGGGGAATATTGTCATTAACAGCGGGGATGCCACAGCAGCGGCCAGTTCACTGGTTTCCTTTTTAGCGGCTCAGGGCATTAACCAAATTGACTGGGCCATTGCCACAAACCGACTGAGTCAAAATCAAGGGGGATGGTTAACCCTCCAGGCCGCAACTCCGATCCGTCGCCTGAGTGAAATCCCCACCGCCAGAAGTGATGAAGCCTATCGAGAAATGTTAACCACCTTACCCAGTGAAAAATTATCCCTGCGACTCGAACAATCAGCACAACTGGGAGATGTGGCCTTTAAATTGCTGCGGGCAGACCCAGCGGTTATGGAATTTCAGATTAAGGGCAAAAACTGGCTGTTTATCAGTGAACCGCCGCGTGCTTTGGGACAAGCTGTTTGGTTACGTTCGGCTAATTTACCCAGGCCCGATGTCCTTTGGTGGTGGGGGCGTGACTTTGACCCAGAACTCTTAACCCTTCTGCAACCCCGTGCGGTTATCTTAGCCAGTAGTCAACTTAGTCTAGAAACTCAGACCGCCTTAGCCGCCAGCCGGATTCCCTTTTATTGGACGGGGCGCGATGGGGCAATTCAATGGCAACCCAATGGCCGAATGTTACCCAACCAGGCCAGCGGTGAGGCCAGTTTTTAGGGACGTTCGATCCCGAAGCTAGGCGTTGCCCAGGCCAAAAATATTGTTATAGGCGGCCACCACAACCCCGTAGGACAAAGGCACGGTAATTAACAGGCCAAAGCCACAAAGACAAACCCCCAGAAAATTAATCAATCCAACCACAAACAACAGGGCAAAAATTGCAAACCATTGGCGGGTCACGACTTTCCGACTGGTTTCCATCGCTGCCCAGAATTCGGCCCGTTTTTCCACTACCAAGGGAACAGCAAAGGTATAGGCCACCCCAAAGTAAATGGCGGGAATAAACAAAAGTAAGCCAATACCAATCAGCACCGCTGCCAGGCCTGGGGAAATTTCCGGTAAGCGAGACAACAGTTCCAGAAACTCCTCAATGTCTGGATCCGGATTTTCCCCCACGGTTTGGATCCACTCCAACCAACTTTGCAGACTTGGTAAAAAGCCAATCATCATCAACACGGTGCCAGTAATGGAAAAAATTCCAGAAATTAAACCACTAATGAAACTGGCCAGAAGAATAGGCAAAAATCGATCCCCTTGAAAGCCGCTGAAGAAGTCCCCAAACTGTACGGTCTGGCCCTGGAGAATTTTAAAGCCGACAATATAATTCCCTGCCACTAAAATACTGGCAATAAAGCCATTGACCAGGGCCCCACCGGGAATATTACTCAGGGCAACGCTGATAACTGTACTCAGAACAAAAAAACCAATGAAGCCGCCAATATTTTGGGTAATAATTTGCCAGCCCTCGTTGATGAATAAACCAATATTCACCTGATAGTTTTCGGGGCCTGGGCCATTGAAGCCACTGCTACCTCGATCGTACATTGACACTACACCTCACACCAAAATGACAAGACTGCAAACGAATTCCAACAATCAACTCAAGAGTCAATTTCAAGCTACAAAAGCCATTAAAATCCTATCAAATCAAGGATGAAAATCAATCGAATTCATAAAAAATTACAGAGGTTGACTCGATTACACCGACAATTCAAGTGTGAGTTAGTTTGATCTGGCTGCGTCGGTTTGCCAGGCTGAGTGCAGAATTCGGAATCCGCCCAATATTACGACTATTGCAATCAATAGCCCCACAACTAAATCTGGCCACCGGGATTCAAACACCCTGACCAAAATTGCAGTCATCAAAACTCCCAGGTTAGCAATGACATCATTCTGGCTAAAAATCCAACTGGCGCGTAAATGAATTCCACGGTGACGATAACGGGAAATTTGATATAAACAATAGCTGTTAGCGATCAAGGCCAGTGCTGAAATACTGATCATCATCTTAAAGTTGGGTGGTTCACCCCCTTGAAATCGCCGTAAAGCATCCATCAATATCCACAGGGCAATTCCAATTTGAGCGATGCCACTCACTCCCGCCGCCCAACGTTTATGACTTTGGGAACGACCCACGGCGTATAGGGAAATGCCATAGACACTCATATCTGCCAGCATATCCAGGGAATCCGCCATAACCGCCATTGAGTTAGCCCAGTAGCCGATTAAAAATTCCCCAAAAAACATGACCCCATTAATTTTTAAGAGCAACCAGAGTGTTTTTCTTTCCTGGTTTTCTGCATATTGATGGCATCCACAATCCGACATCGGTCTTTGCAAAACCCTTAAAGTTTAAACGGTAAATCCTGATTGACCTCATCAATGATCGCTTGCTCTTGGTGGTTAATGTCATCAATATAGTGCTCAAGAATTTGACTCAGTTTTGGATGATAAAATCGATGCAAGCTGTAGTTGGGGGTGGCTGGAAATCCTCGGCGTTTTTTATGGCGACCCCCTGCCCCAGGATCAAAGAGTTGAATGCCAGCTTGAATGGCCCACTCAATGGGTTGGTAGTAACAGGCTTCAAAATGTAAGCAATCAATATCTTGGACACAACCCCAGTAGCGACCGTAGAGATTTTCACCTTTATGAATACAAAATGACATTCCGACGGGGTGTGTGGGTTCTCCAGTGCGATAGGCCGCCACTAAGACGACTCGCTCTTGATAATCCTGATGGAGATGCTCAAAAAAGCGTTTGCTTAAATATTTGCTTCCCCACCAGCCAAATTTGTCACAGGTATCCCCATAGAAGTGATACATCCGACCCAAGAGCGCTCGGCTGATTTCTGGGCCCCGATGCACCACCATTTCCAGGCCAGATTGGGTCACCGCTTTTCGTTCCCGTTTAATGTTGCGGCGTTGGTTGGCGTTGAAGTCGGCCAAGTAGTCATCAAAGGTTTGGTAATTCCGATTCGTCCAAATGTAGCTGTGGTGGAGCCAGGCCTGGTAGCCAAAGTCTTCCACATAGGGTTGCCATTGGGGATCCACAAATAAAAAATTACAGCCGGATAGTCCATTGGCCTGGCAAAACTGATCAATCTCCTGCAACAGCAGATGGGTAATCGTCCCTTCATCTTCGCCGGGGGCAATTAAAAACCGATACCCTTGGGCGGGCGTAAACGGGGTCATACCCAGGAGCTTGGGGTAGTAGCGAATTCCCAATCGTTGGGCCAGGTCAGCCCATTGGTGATCAAAGACAAATTCCCCCTGGCTATGGCCTTTGAGGTACAACGGGGCCACGGCAATCAGGGAACTGCCCCGCCACAGGGATAAATGTTTGGGCAACCACCCGGCCTGGGGAACGGCACTGCCAGAACTTTCCAGATTATTTAACCACTCCCACTCTAAAAACGGGGTTGCTAGGGGAATCGCTAATTCGTTCCAGGCCTGGCGTGGGACTTGTTCAATGCGATCCAGCCATTGCAGGGTTAACTTGTCGGCACCCATCACCACTACACCTAAAATCCTCTGGGATTGGGTAAACGCATCTAGTGTGACACAGTTTATGGGAAAGAAATTTAGGCAAGAATCTCCAACTCGTCCATGGTTGCAATCGTAATGTCCACTTTGGTTAGTTTTGGCGGCATTGACCAACCCCAGGCCACGCCAATCATCCCCGCTGCCCCCGCTGTATGAGCCATCTGTCCATCCACATCCGCATCCCCAATCATTAAAACCGCTTCTGGAGCCTCCCCCAATTGGTCACAGGCCTGGAGGAAGGGGGTGGGGTCAGGTTTGCTGGGGCCCTGATCTGTGCCATTTTGCACCACGAAATACTCGGACAAATCGTATTGGGTCAAAAATGCTTTGACGTTTTCCGTGACATCCGCCGAGAGCACCCCCAGCTTTAACCCCGCAGTAAATAAGCGCGCCACCAGGCCTGGAATTCCGGGGATCAGGGGCGTATAGTCGGCCTTAGGGTGAACAAACTGATCCACCTCGGCAAACGCGGCCTGGGCGATCATCAGCGACTCTAACCACGGGCGGCCCGTTTCGGCAATGTAGGCAGCCGCAGCAATGAGATTTTCCTGGCGTGTCCCCACCGCTTGCAGACCCCTGGGATTTAACCGACCCTCCTCCAGGCCAAAGGCGGCTAATAAAGGCTCCTGCACCCCCGGAATTTGGGCATCAATCAGACGGGCCCGCTTCATGGTGATGGTTTTCAGGTAATCTTCCGAATGGGCGAGGGTACCATCCTTATCAAAAATAACGCCGCGAATGTTCGTAAACCGCTGTCCTCGACACACAATCTCCACCATGGCCCAACCTTGCTCCTGTCCCGTTCTAGCCTAGCCTGCCACTAAAATGCCTGTTTATTTCTACTGGGGTGAAGATAGCTACCGACTCAACCAGGCCTGTCAAGGACTCCGGCAAAAACTCGTTGATCCGGCCTGGGAAAGTTTTAATTTTGAAAAATTACCGGGAGACCAGGCCGACAGTTTAGTTCCCGCCATTACCCAGGCCCTAACCCCCCCCTTTGGTTCTGGTCAACGTTTGGTTTGGCTGGAGGACACAATGGTGGGCCAACGCTGCACTGCCGAACTTCTGGCTGAACTGGAACGAACTCTGCCCTTAATTCCCACCAACTCCCATCTTCTCCTCACCAGCCGCAACAAACCCGATGGTCGCAGTAAAGCGGTTAAATTTCTTCAGGCCCAGGCCCAGTTTTGTGAATTTAGCTTGATCCCGGCCTGGAAAACCGATGAGTTAGAACGTCAGATTCAGCAGATCGCTAAAGCCCAGGGCCTGGAATTGACTGCGGAAGCCCTGACCCTCCTAGTGGAAGCGGTGGGGAATGATACTCGGCAACTGGTGAATGAACTGGAAAAACTCCGGCTCTATGTTCCTGCCCAAACCGCCATCACTGCCCAACAGGTTCAGGATTTAGTCACCACCACAAGCCAAAGCAGCCTGGAATTGGCCAGCACGATTCTCCAGGGACAGGTTGGAAAATCCCTCGACCTCCTGGCTGATCTCCTGCGCCAAAATGAACCTCCCCTGAGACTTCTGGCTAGCCTGACGCGTCAGTTCCGCACCTGGTTGTGGGTCAAGCTCTTAGCGGAATCCAGAGAACGAGATATTCAGGTCATCGCCAAAGCTGCGGAAATCAATAATCCGAAACGAGTGTATTTCTTGCAAAAAGAAGTTCAGCCCCACAGTCGCCACAGCCTGCAACAAACCCTTCCAATTTTGCTGACTATGGAATTCCAGCTCAAACAGGGCCAGGATGCTGAACTGGTTTTACCCCTGGGAATTATCCAACTGTGTCAGAGTTTTGGGGCAGATGGGAATTAGACACAGAGGAATCTGGGATGGAGGGCAACGGGGATGTGACTAGCTCAGGCTCAGGGGTAGGGATACTCTCGGTGAGGAGAGCCTCGGGGCGCCGTTGACTGAGGGAGCGGTGGGGAGTAGGTCGGTTCCAGGTTTGCCACGCAGCCTTAACGCCAGCCATGACGCTGCGGGTGGTCACACTGGCCTGGCGGACTTGTTGTTTTGCCGAATCCAAACTCTGATCCACCTGCTTAACCACTCGTCCCGCGCTTTGCACCCCTTCACTGATGTCATCGGTCAGGTCACTAATTTCCAGGCCAGTCAAGCGAATGGCTTCTAGGGTGGGGGGAAGTTCCCGACCGAGGGTATCAAATAGTTTTTCCGCACTCCGGGCCGCCCGACTCAACTCTGCAAACACAGGCAATGCCGCCAGCAAAACCACCGTTAAACAAACGGCCACTAACAAAAACGACAGGGCTAACCAAAAAATCGGCTCGGTCACTCCAGCTACCCCAGGCCCCTAAAGCTTGACGACTTCTTCAACATCCAAGGCTTCGTCCTCATCGCCAGCATCTAAAGACTTTTGCAGAAGTTGCCGTTGTTGTTGCGACACTTCCAAGCCATCTTCAATCGCCATCCGTAGCCGTTCCAGCGTATCATCCCAACTGGCCCGAGCCACCTCTGACAAGCGGTCAGTATGGATTTGTAAACTATCGGCCAAATCCTCCACCAGCTCCGGTAAAGCATCCGCAGACTTTTTTAACATGGAACGGGTTTCGCGGCCCGAGCGGGGAGCCAACAATACACCCACCACAGCCCCCAGGGCCGTCCCCACGAGAACCCCCCCTAAGAAAAATCCTGAGCGTTGATTCGCCATACTTACCTTCCTGATATCGGGCTACGGAGCTGAGGAGACCTGCGAGAACCGGAACGGAATTGCCAAATGCGCTGGGCCTGGTTCAGCAAAACAAGAACGATTTTGAGGCGATCCCAGGCCGAGGGCTTGCCTTGATTTTTCTTGAGGTTTTGGCGCAAGGAACCGACCCCAATTTGCCCAATGATAATCACATTCGGGGCCTCGCCCAAAATATTGTGGGTATCCTGCTCGACTTGGTTGAGTGTAGCCGTAATCCCTCGCACCATGACCCGGGCCTGGAGCAGTTGCCATGCCGTCACTAAACAAAGCAGGGCGATTAAGAGGTTCCCGATCAGGACAAGGGTGACCATTTTTGTCCCCAGTTGGCTCGGATCATCAAAAGCCACAAACGATACCGCCCATAATACCCTCAGACCCCGAGGAATGGGGAAAATTGAGAGATAAGTTAAACTCCCACCCAGGCCAGCAACCTTAAAATAAACCCTAAACTTCCCAATCTTCAAGAATTCCTAATGATTAGAATCAAATCAAGGTGAAAAACTCACGCTCTTCAGAGTAACTAGGCTTTCAAAATACGATTTTATGATACTGCTAATTTATTAGTGGAAATTAAACAGCCGAAACTAGTTTATTTGTAGAGTCTATAAACTTTCATAAATTCTATTGTATTTAGATTCTAGCATATTTTACACTATGAATCCAGAAGAACCATAGTGTTGCAGGATTCGCTCGAGCGGCCAATTCCACCATTGAAGAGACAAAAGCTCTTTAATTTTATCCTGGTCATAGCGATACCCAACCACTTGTCCAGGGTTTCCCCCAACAATGCTATAAGGAGGAATATTCTGTGACACAACTGCTCCTGAAAAAATTATGGCTCCATGCCCCACAGTTATTCCACTTAAAATAATTGCTCCAAAACCAATAACCACATCATGACCAACTTCAGTTTTAACCTCGGCAGTATTAGGTGCTGCCAATTCTGGTGGCAATAAACCTAAAATGTCTGCGAAGGGATAATTAGAAATCAACTTAGTATTGCCGTAAGGAGAAGTAACAAACGTAACATTGGCTGCGATCTGGCAAAATTTACCAATTTGGATTTGTTCATTAGGATCGGATAAGTGCCAATGAATAGTTCCTGTTGCAAAAGAGAAGTCACCTACCTGAATCCGAGCGTCCTTGACATGATCCTTGAGCCAGCTGGTTCGCACGGGTTTCATTCCAAATCGTAAGCTTAAAGTCTCCTGCTGTAAACCCATAACTGCAAGAGATTGAATCGTAGGTACAGCCTCGGTTAGCTCGATTATTCTACTATTGCGATCTAGTCTTATACAATAGCTAATACGAGACTTAATTTGTCGCCAAATCTCACCATCCTGACAATTGAGAAAACAAACTTCTATGCCTAATGCATCAATATCAATGCCCTGATCGATCAATATAAATGTAGCCACCTCTAGTAGGAATTCTTTATGAGTAACTTGCTCTTCAGGAGGCAAAGGTTGACTAGTATCAATCACCAACCCGATACTCCCAGCATCCTTATGTTGACTAAGCTTAAGCAAAGCCTCTTTTAAAGCATCAAAAGTCTCTGCTACATCTGCCTGCCAATCAGGAAAAACTGAAATAATTAGCGGTTTCTGGGGAACAAGATGAGCATTTTCATAGGTTTTTGATCGATTATCTTTAACTACTTGCAATATAGCTCGAACATGAAGAACTTTATCTGGAGATTCAATTTGCTCTAGATGCACCAAGCTAAAACTGCCTAAAAATCCATAGCGTTGACAGAGTTCAAAGTAAGCCAAATTCTCAACTGTAAAGTAATAAAATGAATTAAGATTCCAGAAGCTGACATGGGTTGGGTCTTGAAATGCACCCCGTCCATCGCTAGAAGGTACTAATAAATCTACAATTGCTCCAGCTTTACAAACACGCCAAATTTCATTCATCGTGTGAATCTGATTTGGTAAATGCTCAATAATATCGTACCCCCTCAGCTGATCAATACTCTCGCTTGGGAATGGGAATTGCTTTGTCAAGTCAGCAACAATATCTACTGCAAGGCCTGGATAAGAATCTACCCCAATAAATCCTGCTGGCTTACGTGTTCCACAGCCAATATCTACCCTTACTCGTTGTGATGGTAGCTGGGTTGAGTTTTCTAAGGCTGTCTTAAGAATCTCAGTTTCGGGATAGTATTGGATTAAGTCATACCCCTGCTGGGCCACTGCTACCCGCTCATCCTCGTGTTTCAAATAATAAAGGCAAGCTTCAACAACCTTATCATAGGAAGCGAATACTAAACCTGATGCTAACTCTTGGGCCTCAGGAGAAACTGGACTGATTTCTGACACTATAAATACTCGGTTATTGAGCAAGTGAGATATTCGTACAATTTCAAAAATTTCAGCGTCATAATAATGTAAATTCAGTACGATTTTGGATCGAGAGATAAACTCATCTCGCTCAGATCCATACACCCCAAACAGGTGCACCACATTAACTCCGTGAGCTACTAATTCACCTAAAATTTTTAAGCGCCTTTCGTTTGCAGATCCATAAAATAATACGTCAATGTCTTTTTCGTTTTCTGAAATTAAATTAATTCTTTGTAACTGTGGCATGACCCCTATGGGCACATAGCATGCATGATGAAGCCCCATCACCACTAGCCGCTGCCAGTTGACTTGGCTATAATCCCACAAGGTGTGATGCTGAAACAAGTTCAAATAGAAATCACTAAGCCAAGGAGAATCAGGCAAAATTTGTTCCAGATTGTAGATGATCGCATCCTTTGGCAACTCCCAGTCAGTTTGGGATAGTAAATTGGCACCTAAAATAATTGGCCGATAGCTAATATTTAGTTCATGAGTCAAAATTGCGTCATACCCTAGAGATATTAACGCGAGGTATATAGATTCTGAAACTTCGGCAAAGGCTGCACTATGAGCATATCCAGGAGGAGACACTACAGTAACAGCATATTTATTTAACTCTTCTTTCCTTCGCATCTTTCGGTTTTAACCTCATATATAACGCAATCCCAACCGCCACCAAGACGGGCTATCCACTCCAGTCCTAGAAATTACTCAGGTGTTAAAAGATGATTTCCGATAACAACAGGTACAGACATTACGGCTTGCTCATTCCTTTTGATGTGTCATGGGCATTTTTATTGATTCCTATTGTGCCAAACTTGGCCTGTCAAATCAGGAAAAGTAATGTAACTCAGGCCAGCAACCTTAAAATAAACCCTAAATTTCCCAGGCCCCAATGATCCCCGTGCTAGAACGAAACTAAGGCTGCAGAAAGCCTGTCCTTTGAATAACTGGGTTTTAGTATCATGGTTATGACACCGACCGCCCCAGGCCAAGTATCATCCCCACTCCATCCCCTCAGCCCCTACGGCCCTGCCCGCGCCACAATTTCCGGCACTCCCCTCAGCCCCGAAGACGTCAAACTCATGGATGCCTATTGGCGGGCCTGCTGCTACCTGATTGTGGGGATGATCTACCTCAAAGACAACCCCCTCCTCCGAGAGCCGCTGCAAACGGAGCAAATTAAAAAACGCCTCCTCGGTCATTGGGGTTCCAGTCCCGGCCAGTCTTTTATTTGGACTCACCTCAATCGCGTCATCAAAAAATATGACCTGGATATGATTTACCTCTCTGGGCCGGGTCATGGCGCGCCGGGTGTGATTGCCCCGGTCTATCTTGATGGCAGCTACTCCGAAATCTATCCCGAGAAAAGCGAAGATCTCCAGGGGATGAAGGCTTTCTTCAAGCAATTCTCCTTCCCCGGTGGAATTGGTAGCCACTGCACCCCCGAAACCCCCGGCTCAATCCATGAGGGCGGTGAACTCGGCTATAGCGTTTCCCATGCCTATGGCACTGTTTTTGATAACCCCGATTTAATTTCAGTGGTGGTGGTTGGGGATGGCGAGTCAGAAACCGGCCCCCTAGCGACCTCTTGGCACAGCAACAAATTCCTTAACCCGATTACCGATGGGGCCGTCCTGCCAATCCTGCACTTGAATGGCTACAAAATTAATAACCCAACCCTGCTTTCTCGGATTAGCCATGAGGATTTAACGGCTTTGTTCCAAGGCTATGGTTATGAACCCCTGTTTGTGGAAGGCTCTGACCCGGAAACCATGCACCAGGCCTTGGCTGCCACCCTGGACTATGCCATTGAGAAAATCAACGCCTATCAACTGGAAGCCCGCAGTACTGGAGTTGCTAAGTTTTACCGCTATCCAATGATTATTTTCCGGACTCCTAAAGGCTGGACTGGCCCCGCAGAAATTGACGGGAAAAAATTCGAAGGCTTTTGGCGGTCGCACCAAGTGCCAATGGCAGATGTCGTTAAAAATCCCGCCCACCTGAAACTCCTAGAAGAGTGGATGCTCAGTTACAAACCGGAAGAACTTTTTGACAGCAATGGCACCCTAATTCCGGAACTCAAGGCCCTAGCCCCCAAAGGTGAACGGCGGATGGGTTCTAACCCCCACACCAATGGCGGTCGGATTTGTAAAGATCTGCGGATGCCGGACTTTCGGGACTATGGGATTGCAGTGGATAAACCCGGCACCATCGAAGCCCCCAATACCCAACCCCTGGGTGTGTTTTTACGGGACATCATGGCCCGGAACATGACTAACTTTCGGGTATTTGGCCCCGATGAAAACACCTCCAACAAGCTGAATGATATTTATGCTGTCAGTAAAAAGACCTGGCTGGCGGAATATCTCCCGGAAGATGCGGATGGAGGTGAGTTGGCGACCGATGGCCGGGTGATGGAAATGCTGAGCGAGCATACCCTAGAAGGTTGGTTAGAGGCCTATCTGTTGACCGGGAGGCATGGATTTTTTGCCACCTATGAGTCCTTTGTCCATGTGATTGATTCCATGTTTAATCAACACGCCAAATGGATTCAAAAAGCCGCTGAACTCCCCTGGCGGGCTCCGGTTCCTTCGTTGAATTTGTTGATTACTTCGACGGTTTGGCGGCAGGATCACAACGGCTTTACCCATCAGGATCCCGGCTTCTTAGATATTGTCACCAACAAGGATCCGGAAGTGGTGCGGATCTATATGCCCCCGGATGTGAACTCGTTGTTGTCCTGTGCGGATCACTGCCTGCAAAGCAAAAACTATGTGAATGTGATCGTCTGTGATAAGCAGTTGCATTTGCAGTACATGGACATGGACTCTGCCGTCGTTCACTGTACGAAAGGGATTGGCATTTGGGATTGGGCCAGTAATGACCAGGGCTACGAACCCGATGTGGTCTTAGTGGGCTGTGGGGATATTCCTACCCAAGAGGCTCTGGCAGCCAATGTCATGCTTCGGCAAGAGTTCCCAGACTTGAAAATTCGGTTTATCAACGTCGTGGATCTGCTCAAGTTGCAGCCGGATATTGAACATCCCCACGGACTGAGTGATCGGGATTTTGACAGTTTGTTTACCTTGGATAAACCGATTATTTTTAACTTCCACGGTTATCCTTGGTTAATCCACAAGCTGGCCTATCGCCGTCATAATCACATCAATCTCCATGTCCGGGGCTACAAAGAAAAGGGGAATATTAACACCCCTCTGGAGCTTGCGATTGCCAACGAGGTGGATCGGTTCAGTATTGCCATTGATGTGATTAACCGGGTACCCAAACTTAAAGTTGCTGGAGCCCATGCCAAGGAGAAATTCCGCAATCAACAAATCGAGGCTGCTAACTACGCCTACGAACATGGCATTGACCCGCCAGAAATTGTCAATTGGCGTTGGCCGTTGTAAGTACCCCAAATCCCAGGCCTGGCTTCATCCCATTTACCCACAGTCAGATCAATAGCAGATCATTGGGTTGAGGAAATGGGAAAACCTGGGCCTGGTTATGGAGTTAATTTCAGTTGGGAGCATTCGATAGACTTGAAGTCAAGTAGGTCTGGAGTGGTTAAACCCCAATGAAAACTCTAGCAAAATGGTCGGTGGCGGACTATCGTCGCATGGTCAAGACGGGCATCTTAACGGGGCGGCGGGTCGAACTCTTGGCGGGTGAGATTGTTGAAATGAGTCCTGAAACCCCCATTCACTACACCACCGCTAAACGAGGAGCTAAATATTTAGAAACCATCCTGGCTGGCCTGGCCGAGGTTCGCTTCAATGGGCCAATTACGCTGACGGATTCTGAACCTGAACCCGATATTGCCATTGTTCGTTTGCCTGAATCAAATTATGTTGATCGTCATCCCACTGCGGCTGATATTTTCTGGATCATTGAAGTCGCTCACAGTGGCCTAAAGATTGATTTGGAACTGAATGCCAGGATTTATGCCAGTGCGGGAATTCCTGAATATTGGGTTTTAGATTTAGCCCAGCAACAAGTTACGGTGATGCAAAACCCACAAAATAATCAATATTTGGACTTAGCGGTGTTCACAGAGGAAGGTTTGATACCTTTGGCCTTTCCTGACATCGAGATTAGGCTGGATGATTTATTCGTAAATTAGTGAAAGATGGACTGGAGAGAGGATAACGGGCTAGAAGGGCTAAAGATTTTTGAGATGGATTTCTGCATTATGGAACAACAATAAAAGCTTGTTCACCCCGAAAGCGATAGATATAAAAGTCTCGATCCAGGGTAAAAATCTGTCTTTGGTTAAATGCTTCAGCAGTCGCAACCAGAGAAGCATCAGCCAGATCTCTTGGTAAATCCTGATATTGTCTCATCAGCTCCTCCATTCTGGCCTGGTCTTCTGCTTCATTGAGGTGTATTAAGAGAATTCTATGAGCAACATAGCTCCATAATTCCTGTTGAGCTAGCCAAGCACCATAACGGCCTAACAAATACATCGCTTCAGTAAAGCAAGGCCAAGTTGTGACTAATGGGCCTGGAAGTTGAGATAGAGCATCAACACAGCGATTATGGTTCTTATCCTTGCGATTAATAAGAGCAATTAATGGAGATGCATCGCAAAGAGTCACTCTTTAAGCTCCAATGATTGATTTTGTTCTGCCAAGAGTTTTGTGAATATTTCTCCGGTGTACTCGGACAGATTTGACGGCTCAAACTGAACTCGACCAACCCGATCTTTGAGCAGTTGATCTAAGGGGATTGGATTATCGGGGTGTCCTGTCTGATTGGTTAGCACGGTTAATCTGACCCGTTGACCAGCTAACTTAGGGGCATGAAGTAGGATTTCTTCCCAAGTCCCTTCTAAAATCTGTGGTTTCATTCTTCATACTCCTACGCGTACTTAAAGTATGCCAGGCCCTACTGAATCCACCCACGACTTAGACCAGAAAAGTTGCAGGGGCGGGTAAAAAGCTTCATCATTCAAGCTCAAAGGTCAAATGGTCTTGCCCAAAGCTCCATTGGTCAAGCTCAGAGATCGCGCCACTTCAAGGAAGGATAGACGTTAACCCATGAATCCCCCAGCGGCCTCAGCCCCAGAGCGGCAAGAATAACTACGGCTTATGCCATTGCAGAGGGAGGCAGCAATTGGATTCAGATAGCGTAAGTATTACCAGGCCTGGACTTTGTGGTTTTAGAAGAAGCTTTGCGTCACGGTCAAGAAACAGGTCAGTAGCCCTAACTTTTAGGTTCTGAGGCGGCGTACAAATCAGGAAACCGTTTTTGGAAACGATCAATTTTGGGAATCTCCACCGCCATGACATAGAAATTGGTTGGGTGATGGGCGACAAAATCCTGATGGTAGTCCTCTGCTGCGTAGAACTTTTCTAGGGGTTGCACCTCAGTGACTACGGGCTGATAAAACACCTCTGCTTGGTTTAGTTGATCAATGTAGGCCTGGGCAATTTTTTCCTGCTCTGGATTGGTGACAAAAATCGCTGAGCGATACTGGGGGCCGACATCAAATCCCTGTTGATTCAGTTGTGTGGGATCGTGGGCCACCGTAAAAAAGATCTTCAGCAACTCCCCATAGGAGACTTGGGCTGGATCATAGGTAATTTCGATGGACTCGGCGTGGCCAGTTTTCCCGGCACTGACTTGCTTGTAGGTGGCTGTTTCGGCCGTTCCCCCGGCATACCCGGAAACCACTTGGCTAACACCGTGAACGTGCTCAAATAATGCTTCCATCCCCCAAAAGCATCCCCCAGCAAAGACCGCGGTTTGATGAGTCCCAGCAGTCCCAACCCCTGACGGTGAACTTAGCATGGGTTCTGGCAGTTCGATGCGCAGGTCAGCTAGTTTAGGCGGTGACAGTCGAATCACGATAAAACCCACCAGGCCAAGGGCCGCGACCGTCAACGCTGCAACCAGAAGGCGATGGAGCCGGGGCGAGCGACGAAAATTAAACAACAGCATAAAATCACAACCAACTTGAGGGGATTATTTAGGGGCTGCAAACTGGGCCAGCACAGTCAGACTTGTCTCCTAAGCCCATGATAATCAGACCCCCTTAAAAATTCCTGAGTCCAGGCCCCACCGATGAGAATATTGAATATTTCCTCTCTGCATTGTTACGGGATGGGTCGGATCCTTTGGCTGGGGCATGAAACAGACCATTCTGGCAACCCTTGTAAATCCTAGATTTGAATCACTTAGTTTTGCAGGCAATGACCCTAGAATTAAACCAAGTGAACCAGCCCTCAAATCTAAGATGGGGAGTCCAGTCCGTCATGCAGGTCGTTGATCATCGCATCCCAGTCCAACGAGTTCTGTGGCTAACCCTGGGCTTAAATATTTTTGTCATGAGCTTGAAAGCTGCTGTGGGAATTTGGACCCACTCCCTCAGTCTCCAGGCCGATGCCCTCCACAGTTTGACCGATGGGGCCAGCAATATCCTGGGCCTGGTGGCCATGCGCCTGGCGAACCCCCGACCCGACCGAGATCATCCCTATGGGCATCAGAAATTTGAAGCACTGGGAGCCTTGGGGATTGCGGCGTTTTTGGGCATGGCCTGTTTTGAAATTCTCCAAAGCGCCGTGGAGCGGATTTTTAGCCAAGGTAATCCTGTTCAGCTATCGGCGGCGGAATTGTGGCTATTGCTGCTGGTGTTGGGGGTGAATATTTTTGTCACTGTTTATGAACGCCAAGAGGGTATCCGGTTAGGGAGTCGAATTCTAATTGCCGATGCATACCATACCCTCAGCGACATTTGGGTGACGATTGCCGTGATGGTGGGCCTGGTGGGGATTTGGATCTTTGATTGGCAGTGGCTTGATATCGCCCTAGCGTTTCCCGTGGCGGGGATGGTGTTTTTCAGTGGTTGGCGGGTTCTCCGGGAAAATATCCCTTGGTTGGTGGATGAGATGGCCATTGCCCCGGAAGCGATTCATCAAGTGGTGATTGGGGTTCCAGGTGTTGTGAATTGCCATGACATTGCCTCGCGGGGCCTGGTGGGACGGCAGGTGTTCATTGAAATGCATCTGGTGGTGGATACGGACAGCCTCGACCAGGCCCATGAAATCACGGAAACCATTGAAGCGCGCCTACAGGAGGTTTTTCCACCGGTACGGGTGATGATCCACATGGAACCCCAACGCTACACCTCTGACGAGATTAGTTATCCAAGGGACTAGGGAACAGGGCTAAGGGGAATGGCGCTAGATTCGGTTTTCCCTATGTGATGCCCCCTGGCCTGGCCGGCAATCGAGGTTAGGATCAGTCAAGATTGTCTGTTTGCCATGGGACCAGAGCTATGGGATTCTTTGATTCTGAAATTGTCCAACGGGAAGCCCAAGACCTTTTTGTTGACTATCAAAGCTTGATGCACCTCGGCGGTGATTACGGGAAGTTTGATCGCGAAGGCAAAAAGCTATTCATCGAAAAAATGGAAGAAATGATGGATCGCTTTCAGATTTTTATGAAGCGGTTTGAATTATCCGAAGATTTCAGTGCCCAAATGACAGTGGAGCAGCTTAAAACCCAACTCAGTCAGTTTGGCATTACCCCCCAGCAAATGTTTGACCAAATGCATACTACACTAGAGCGGATGAAACGGGAGTTGGAACAAAGGCCATAGTTGCATGGGCATTCTTACTAATCTGGATGGTCACATTTCCCCCACTGCTAGCATTTCAGTTTTTGACCGGGGATTCCTTTACGGGGATAGTGTCTATGAAGTTGTCCGCACGTTCCAGGGAACTCCCTTTGGCCTGATTGAACATCTCCAACGCTTGCGGCGTTCTGCGGATTACCTTTACCTGACCCTGCCTTGGCCCGATGCGTACATTATTCAAGAGGTTGAGCGAACCTTGGTAGCGGCGGGGCCTGGGGAATACTACATTCGGATTGTCGTGACTCGGGGCGCAGATTCCCGAATTGGCCTGTTACCAGAACCTGAAAGCAAGCCCCGCCTGTTGATTGTTCTCCAACCCATTGCTCCCCACCCCCAATTACCCACTCACGGCCTCAAGGTCACCATTCCCCAACGGCAGCGGGTCGCCCTCAAGGCCCTCAATCCAGCGGCTAAAACCGGCAATTACCTCAATAATATTTTGGCTCTCCTTGAAGTCCAGGCCAGTGGTGCCGATGATGCTGTTCTCTTGAATCCTGAGGGAGCCCTAACCGAAGCCACCACCAGTAATCTGTGGCTCGTTCGCCGCGGCGTTGTTGAAACCCCCACAAAAGAGTCGGGAATTCTCCATGGCATTACCCGTGAGTTTTTGTTAGCCATCTTGGCCGAGCAAGGCATTCCCCACCAGGAGCGAGAGTTATTCCCGGTGGATTTAGTTACAGCGGATGAAGCCTTTTTAAGTTCCTCTGTCCGGTTGTTAATGCCCATTGCCCAAGTTGACGATCATCCCCTGCCGGCATGTCCTGGCCCGGTGACAAAACTCCTGTGGGAGCAACTCCTCAAACGCATGGCCACACCAGGAGGGCAAAGCTAATTGTGCGCTATTCCGTAGAAACCTTGAACCGAGCTTTACGCGCCGTTCGTTGTAGCCCGTTTTCCCCGAAACTTTTTTTAGCCCTTCAGGAACATCGGGTTGCCCTTGGGGAAATTGTGGGTGTCAGCGGCGTCAATCAGGGCTATACCCAACGAGCTTTACCCGAACTACTTGTGGAAAACTCCCTGATGTGGCTCACCCAAGTGGGGCTGCTGCGCCGGGAAGTGGATGGCCAAGGGCTAACGGACAGTTTTCGCCTAACCCCCCTCGGCCGCCAACTCACAGAATCGGGTCAACTCACCCACTGGACTCAACCTTCTTGGCTAGAACGGCTCCAAGACCTACTCTATCGCCCATTTCTGCTGTAGCCATGGCCGTTCTCTAGCTCAATTTAGTTTGACTTTTTCCAAGCCTGAGAGCTTCAATGGCCCGGATACTCGAGGTTCCAAAAATCTTGGTGGGGCATTTTAGGCGCAATGAATCTCAGGAATTTCTCAGATTGGCCTGGGGTAACCCTTAGGTTGAGTCAGCATCATAAAGGCAAAAGATGGAACATTGGAGCATATTCATGGAACGGTTCACTCAAAAATCCCTGATCGGGGTTTCGGTTTTGTTGGCTAGCCTTGGGGTGTTTATGGGGCATCAAGCCCACGTTCAGAGTTATCAAGTCGCCAATGCTCCGGGCCCGATTCCTTCCGCTTCCATTGCCCAGGCCACGCCCCAAAAATCCGGCACCTTTGTCTCGGGGGAGCATGAAACTAAAGGCGGTGTTAAGCTCCTGAATCAAGGCGGTAAACGGGTGCTGCAACTGGATCAGAACTTTAGTACCTTCAACATGGGCCCTGATTTGGTCGTGATTTTGCACCGCTCTGAGAATGTGATTGCCTCCACTAAGCCCCCCGCCCATGCCCTAAAATCCGGTGACTATGTGATTCTGGCGCCCTTGCAGAAATTCCAAGGTGCCCAAACCTATACCATTCCGGAAAACGTCAACTTAGCGAATTATCCCTCGGTGGCGATCTGGTGTCGGAAGTTTAACGCAACCTTTGGAGCGGCTCGATTACAGTAGCGGGTTAAATCCCTGGCCTGGTTGAATGGGAAAAATTGAGACTGCTTCACCAGGCCCAACTGCCAGGAATCCCCTTAAACGGCCCGACAATATCCGCCGTGATCCAGCCCCCATAAAACTGGCCGGGTTGCGGTGTCACCAATTCACCATCGACATAACAGCCATCCATTGGCCCCGCATAAAACGCCAAATAATTCTGAATCAGGGCAAATCCTAGAGTGGGTGAACCATAGTACCAGCAGGCCTGGGGGGCAGATTTATCGCCAACAACAACATCGTAATAACCCCCTGTCCCTTTCCATTCACAATAGGTTTGTTTCGCCACGGGCTTTAAGTAGTCAAATTTCACATCATTAGGCGGAAAGTAATAAACCGGGGGATGGCTGGTTTCGAGGACGCGATATCCGGCCCGAGTTTCGGCAATGATTTCCCGATTAAATTGCACCACTAAATGGCGGGTCGTGGCTTCTAGACGTGGGGGGCGAGGATAATCCCAAACCGATTCTTGGCCGGGTAAGGGGGGAATACGGTGGAGCGGCATAATCGCAGACTCAATGTTGATCAAACTATAGGTCATTGGGTTCCGGCCTGGGGGCAAGAAAAACGACAGCATCTTCAACAAAGAAAATACTGCCGCATCCACAAGACTCGATGATGACTAGGGTTTAAATCTGGGGAACAAACCGCTCTTTATCGGGAACAACGGTATACTCCGCCACGATTTGCCGAAACTCTTCCCCGTCAATGGTTTCTTTGTCGATCAGAAGGTCTACCAAGCGATCAATCACGGCCCGATTTTCCCGCACCAGTTTGATCGCCAATTCGTAGCTGTGTTGGATCAGTTCCCGCACTTGGGCATCAATCCGAGCGGCAATTTCCTCGGAGTATTCCGAACGAGAAACTAAATCCCGGCCGAGGAAAACTTCCCCATTTTGGGTTTCCAAAGACAATGGCCCAAGATCGGACATCCCAAACCGAGTCACCATTTGCCGCGCCATGCCAGTGACTTGCTGTAAATCTCCGCCGGCGCCGGTTGTCACTTCCGAATCACCAAAAACCACGTATTCTGCGGCCCGACCACCTAAAGCCCCGGCCATGCGCGCGGTTAATTGGGAACGGGAAATCAAACCGGAATCCTCAGATGGCATAAACCACGTCAAACCACGGGCCTGGCCCCGGGGCACCAACGTTACTTTCTGGACTGGATCGTGATCTTTCAAGAGAGTTCCGACAATGGCATGACCAACTTCGTGATAGGCAATCAGGCGTTTACTTTTCCCATCCACCAAGGGCGTACCTTCCATCCCGGCCACGACCCGATCCACGGCATCATCAATTTCGGCCATGGTGATTGCAGGTTTACGACGGCGGGCGGTCAAGATCGCTGCTTCATTCAGGAGGTTAGCCAAGTCTGCACCTGTAAATCCCGGTGTCCGGCGGGCAATGGCTTCCAGGGAAACCTGTTCGGCGAGTTTTTTGTTGCGGGCATGGACATTCAGAATCGAGAGCCGACCTTTAATATCGGGAGCATCCACCGTGACTTGACGATCAAACCGGCCTGGACGCAACAGCGCAGAATCCAAGACATCCGGGCGGTTTGTGGCGGCAATGATAATAATTCCGGTGTTGCCTTCAAACCCATCCATTTCCGTTAAGAGTTGGTTTAGGGTTTGTTCCCGTTCATCGTTACCACCGCCGATACCTGCACCCCGTTGCCGACCGACCGCATCAATTTCATCAATGAAGATCAAGCAGGGGGCATTTTCCTTAGCTTTTTTGAACAGGTCACGGACACGGGAAGCCCCAACGCCGACAAACATCTCGACAAATTCCGAACCAGAAATTGAGAAGAACGGCACACCTGCTTCCCCGGCAATGGCTTTGGCCAGCATGGTTTTTCCGGTTCCGGGGGGGCCCACAAGTAACACGCCCTTGGGAATTTTGGCGCCAACAGCCGTGAATTTCTCAGGTTTCTTCAGGAATGTGACGACCTCTTCCAGTTCTTCCTTGGCTTCGTCCACACCGGCCACATCATCAAACATCACGCCAGTTTTGGCTTCCATTTGAAACCGCGCCCGAGATTTACCAAAGCTCATGGCCTGGCCTGGGCCGCCGGGAATATTGCTGGAGCGACGAAACAGAAAGAATAAACCAACTATTAAAAGAATTGGGAAAATCAGATTACCCAGCAGACCCCAAATGGCTCCATCGTTCCGGGCTGGATGCACGTCTAAATCAATGTGTTGATCTCGGAGCTTGCTGATGAATTGAGGGCTGGAACCGGGCATATCCACCCGCACCCGTAAGGGCCTCCCCCCGGTAATTTCCGGATCCGACACCTCGACAATGGCTGTCCGCCCGCTATCAAATAAGTCAACTTTGCTGATCCGGTCATTTTCTAAATAATCCAGAAAGCGACCATAACTCATGCGGGTACTGGCGGTATTGGCCGGGGGTTGTGACTGGCCTGGGATGACGCTAAATGCCCCTTGCCAAATCAAGAACCCAATAATAAGGGCCGGTAAAAGCCAGAGAAGTGCTGTTTTCCACGGAAATTTCATAGGGCAATGCCACCGAGATGATACGGTTCTTAATCAAATTTAACTTAATTCTCAGAATTGTTACACCTCCAGGCCAAGGAAATATTTTTAGGCTTAGATAAATCGGGGCCTGGGAAACCTCCTACAATGGAATCAATGGATGTAAATAAATGTAACGAGATTCTCATGAACGCGTCTCTGGTAGAAATTTCGGCAAACTTGGACAGTCAAAACTCCCGCGACCGAATGCTGGCCTTGGCGGCGTTACGAGATGTGCCCGCAGTAGACGCTGTGCCATTGATTAAGAAAGTTTTACGGGATGACGTACTCCAGATTCGTTCCATGGCCGTGTTTGCCCTGGGGATTAAACAAACGCCGGAATGTTACGGGATTTTGGTGGATTTACTGGAAAACGAGGCAGACTATGGAATCCGGGCTGATGCCGCAGGAGCTTTGGGCTATCTCGAAGATGGACGGGCCTTTGAACCTTTGGCGCGGGCCTTTTATGAAGATACGGATTGGCTAGTGCGGTTCAGTGCGGCGGTTTCCCTGGGGAATTTGCGGGATCCACGGGGCTATGACATTTTGCTCGAAGCCTTAAAGTCCGATGATATTTTGCTGCTCCAGGGCGCGATTGCGGCTCTAGGGGAAATTGGGAACCCCGATGCTGTGCCCCACATTCTTAAATTTGTCCAGGCCGAGGATTGGTTACTCCGGCAACGGGTGGCTGAGAGCTTGGGGTTTTTGGGCGACCTACGGGCAGAGTCGGCGCTGAAATATCTGGCTAAAGATGATCATCCCCAAGTCAAAGCGGCAGCGGTAATCTCCTTGGATAGATTGAGCAAGCTAAAATAGGCTCGTTCTCTCCCAAAAAAATCGATGAGATTAGTTATTACTTCGGTGGCCCTGGCCCTAGCCTTAGTCTCTATCTATGCTTGGGGTAATTTCTGGCTGCGTAATCTTGGCGCTTTGTCGGTTCTGATTCTGTGGTATTTTGCTGTCTTGCAACCGCCGAAGAACTCGGGACTTTGATCAAACTTTTAGCAAAACATTACTTGAATCCAACAGTTACTCGGGGATCGTCCTGGCTGTAGGCTTTGCTATTTTCAATAAACTCTTACCGACTATCTTCAGATTTCAGAGGGGCTAATGCAATCATTGGAGCAAAAATAAGCTTTATCTTTGCCCAGCGACGTAAGAGCCCTCTTGGCAGAGTAGCCATTGGAGAATCCAGAATCCGGTTTGGAAAAAACGTATCTAGGTTAAAGATTTAGAGTGCAGCTGATCGCAAGGAAACCAGGCCATGGTCAAAATTATTAGCCGTCGCAGTTTAGGAATTCAACCCGTCTATGACATTGGCGTGGCCCAGGATCATAATTTTGTAATCCGGGGGGGCCTGGTTGCCAGTAATTGTTTTAATAAATCCCACTCCACCGCGTATGGATATGTGACCTTTCAAACCGCCTACCTGAAAGCCCATTATCCTGTGGAGTACATGGCGGCTCTGCTCACGGCTAACAGTGGAGATCAGGATAAGGTGCAGCGATATTTGGCCACCTGCATCACGATGGGGATTGAGATTCAGCCCCCGGACATCAATCGCTCCGGTGTGGACTTTACACCCATTGGTCAGAGCATATTATTTGGTTTGTCAGCGGTGCGGAATGTGGGCCTGGCTGCAATAGAGGCAATTTTGTCGGCCCGGCAAGAAGGCGGCGAGTTTCAATCCTTAGCAGACTTTTGTGATCGGGTTGATCCCCGGGTAGCCAATAAACGTGCCGTGGAGGCCTTAATTTCATCCGGTGGTTTTGACAAGATTGAATCGAACCGGAATCAACTGCTCCATGACTTAGAACTGGTTTTGGAATGGGCTCAAAGCCGGGCGAAGGATCGGGCTTCTGGGCAAGGGAATTTATTCGACATTTTTGGTGGGGGAACCGTTGCCACAAGCCAGGCCAGTTATGAAGCTGCTCCCAAAGCTGCCCCCGTGGAAGACTTGCCAGACAGTGACAAACTACGCCTAGAAAAAGAACTGCTGGGTTTTTATGTTTCGGATCATCCCCTCAAGGGAGTGCAAACAGCGGCCAAAATTTTAGCCCCAATTAATTTAGGCGACTTGGATCAGCAGGGGGATCAAAGCCTGAGTGCCATTGTTTTGATTACCGAATTAAAGCCGATTGTGACCAAAAAAGGAGATCGGATGGCCGTTGTCCAAATGGAAGATCTGACGGGCAAAGCTGAAGCAGTGATTTTCCCCCGCACCTTTGAACGCATTGGCTCCCTGATTCAGGCGGATCGGCGTTTAATGGTCTGGGGTAAGGTGGATCAACGGGATGAGCGGCGGCAATTTGTGATCGAAGACGCGGAACCTGTGGAAGAAGTGCGCATGATTATGGTGGAGTTAGCCCCGGACCAGGCCAATGATCTCCAGGCCCAGCATCGTCTCTCGGAAATTCTCAAATCCCAGGCCGGAGAAGCCCCCAAAGTGCCGATCATTGCCAAAATTACCGACCAGCACCAGGCCCAGTACGTCCGGTTGGGAGCCCAGTTTCGGGTGGAGTCCGATCAAAAAACTGTGGATGCCCTGAAAGCCGCAGGATTTGAGGCTAAGTCATCTCAACTGGTTGCGGCTTAGGAAGGATTGGATTGGCGGCGGCGCGTTGTTTTTTTCGCAGTTTCGGATTTGACCATCCCGACAATCTCAGGATTAAAGCCCTTTGGAAATTGGGTTTGGGCATCATAAATGGCTTGACGACGATCAGCACCACTTAAATTTGCTCCCGTGAGGTTGGCCCCCGAGAAATCACATTCCCGCAAATCCGCCATTGAAAGATTGGCCTGGGTGAGATTAGTCCGACTAAAGTTAGCCCCCTGGAGGTCGGTGAGGCGAAAATTGGCCTGGGTGAGATTACTACCTTGAAAATTAATGTGGTTTAACTCTTGGGCCTGACAATCAATGCCGCTCAAATTGCGATCCGTAAACCTTCGCTCCCCTTGGGCATAGGTCATGAGCAGTTGGTGGGCTGTGAGTTCTGCCTCTGGGTTTGTGGCCTGCACCGCCAAGGGAATTTGACTTAATTCCGGCAACGGCGCGGGTTGGATGGGGGGAGTTGGGGGAGCCCAGGCCCCGTGACGGTTAATGGTGGCTAAAAACGCTCCCGTCAAATTTGCACCCAGGAGGCAGGTCTGGTGGAGTTGGGCCTGGTCAAAATTAACCCCTTGCAGATTGGCATCCCGCAGATCCCCATGGGAGAGATTAGCTCGACTGAGATTGGCCCCCTGCAAATTAATGCCCACTAAGCTAGCTCCGGATAAATCAACCGCGGGCAACTCCAGGCCGGAAAAGTTCCGTTCCCCTTGACGATAGCGGGTGAGTAATTCAGTGGGAGTCATTCCACCAAACTGAGGTACAACGGACATGATTCAACCTCAAAGCAGTGAGCGCAAAAACCAAGCTAACCTTTCAGAGGCATTGCATCAGGGGATTGATGTTCAGAATACTGCCCTGGCTATATTTTTGCGGGGGCCTGGGCTACCCTAATACTAAACCGGTCCCAAATTGTTGAGAGTGTCGCTATGAACAATTGTGTCTTAATGGCTGAAGTCATCGAGCCCCCAGAATTGCGCTACACCCAAGATAACCAAACCCCCATTGCCACCATGCTTGTGCAGTTTGCCGGCCAGCGGGCTGAAGATCCTCCGGAAACCCTAAAAGTTGTCGGCTGGGGTAATTTGGCCCAACAAATGCAAGACCAATGTAAGCTCAATGATCGCCTGTTACTGGAAGGGCGGTTGGGGATGAACACCTTAGAACGTCCCGAGGGATTTAAAGAAAAACGGGCTGAATTAACTGTGTCCAAACTTCATTGGCTCAGTAGTGATGGTCAGGTAACCACTCGGCAAGCAGAAATGGCCCCAACCCGCCCCGCCCCCGTCGCTCCTGTAGCCCCGGCACCCCAACCCCCAACCCCCGCCCGTGGAATCCCGATGCCGGAACCGGATCTGCCCCCCGATGATCTTCCCTTCTAGGGAAATACAGCCCCTTGGGTGCGGCCATGGTCGGTTTGTCGGTCGTACTCTCGATCTTTCTCAGCATAGCGATTAATAATGGCCTGGGCAGTTTGATTAGTCAGTTGCTCTAATTGGTCACAGGTGGCTTGGGCGAGGCGGGGAAGTTGTTGCCATATTTCTTGAGTTGCTGCTTTACCGTGGTTGGCGTGGCCATCTTCATGGAGTTTTAGGGCCTGGTAATATCGCTGCCAGTGACGCTGTAAACTCTGTGGGGCCTGGTTGACATTCATCCAACGGGGCATGGTGTAGGTAATATCGGTGTTGAGTGTCAGTTGGGTAATCCGGCAAACCCGACCATCTCCGGCATAGCGAAACCGCCACTGGATGTACCATTTTGTGTAGGCATCAAACCGCCGTCCCGATTGACCCATTGGCCCGAAACGATTCATCTGTTGGCGCAATTCCGTAGCGGTTGTCCCAGTAATGGTGTAGGGATGGGTTGAAATCCTCAGGCTTGGCTGGCCCCAGGCTCCGCTGATGAGGACTAGGCAAATCAAACTGGCCCCCAGAAGGACACTTGCCCAACGCTGCCATCGCCTCAGTGTTTGGATAAATACCCCGCTCATTGGATTTATCTCACAACTTGCAAAATGTGCAAAATTTTTAGGACAACCACGCCATTGTTAACAGTCCCAGTAGCCTCAGTGGGCCTGGAGTAATTGTTTCGCTTTTTCTGCGGTAATCCCAAACTGGGTTAATGTCCCCACATCCATGGCCCCACCCCCCGAGCTTAAAACCCGCCAGCCCTGATCGGTTTCCTTGAGGAAGGTTTGCCCACCCGCCTCACCCCAAAGCCAAGTTGCAAGGGCATAATTGTCCACCTGGATCACGCGAATCACCGTCGGTTGGGGGTGTTGGGGCTGGGGCCCGAGGTGGTTCACAGTGGCCTGGGTAATGCCAGGACTGCCACTGGCCTGGGATAAGAGGATTAACGCACTCAGCCCACCCCCAACAAAATTGCCAATCCAGGCCATAGACTCACCTCAAAAATACCTAAATGCTTTCTTAATGGAACCCGTAAAGTCAGCCTAACCAATTTTTTCTAGACCTGAGCTATAAAGGGGGTATTAGCAGCGGTATAAAAAAATGACCAACTTGACAGATTTCCTCCCTGTTTCTGAGGACGGACTGCACCCCCACGTCACACTTTCTGGACGAATGCGAGGCCTGATGGATCTGATTACAACCCTAACGGTGGCGGACAAAATTGCGGCCGGTGGATATCTAATCAGTAGTTCTGAGTTAGCGGACTTGATGGATGTTAACGCCAGCGCGGTCACCAGCCGTGGCGATGAATGGACTTGGCGTAACTGGGCGATTTCCCGAGTCAGACGCGAAGGTAATCAAATCCTTTGGCAACTACAACGGGTAGATTAAAACCCATACCAGTGATTTTGTTGGTTAATGACTTTACCTTGGAGCAACCTCTAGGACTGTGGGGGCTCAATACTCCCTAAAATTTGTTGCTTATAGTCTTCAATGTTTTGGACGAACTCTTTACGATTTTTGGCGAAAAGTAAGTAGCGATAGACAAACCAACTGCTAAAGCCAAAGCCAATCAACTCAAAGGTGGGGGCCAGCAGCGGAATGGCCTGGATTACTTCCAAAATCGCCACTGCCAAAGCAACAAATGGTACCGTAGCTAAAACAATCGCCGCTGTGGTTAAGGGTTGTTTATACTCGCCAAAAAAAGAATTGACCTGCTCTGGAAATACTGTTAATAACCAATAGAGCTTTTCCCGTACCTGCTGCATTTGTTCATCACTCATGACTGAGTTTGTGGCCGGTGGGGTCACTGGAGCAATGGTTCCTGGTTCCGTCTCGATGCTTAAGGGGGCGGGGTCGGCATAGCTGATTGGGGCTGAAACTTCGGCAGCAGGGGTTTCTGGTGCTTGGTTTTCGTAACTTTCGCCGTGATATTCGGTCTCGTTCATCCAATAGGTCCTCACCCAACTGCACTCCTGGCATATTTTATAGCATCCTTGGTTCAGATTAACTGCAATCCAGAAGCACCTCGACATTCAATCCCCCGGTCAATCATTTCGGAGAATGAACCCTTAAGATGGAGTGATGCCAATTTTTCCACTGGGATCACCAGGCCCATGAGTTCGTCAACACCACCACCCCACGGGGACACCTCTGGTTGGGAGTCGCAGGATTGGGATAGCCCTGAGTCAACCGTCAGCATCTCTGAACCGGATTACGCCCAGGCCCTGAGTCGGCAACAAATTCAGCGCACCCTGGTTATTACCGAAACCGCATTTTTAGCCAGTGCTGCGGCCTTAATTTGGCTGATCAACTTCTATGTCCCCGCCGGTCCCCTGTTGCGAATTTTCTTTCCAATTCCGGTTGCCTTAATCCATTTACGTTGGCATCGCCGCGCGGCCTGGATGGGAGCTATTGTCAGCGCTCTATTGCTCTCAGTGTTAATGGGGCCGCCCCGCAGTTTGCAGTATCTTTTACCCCATGGCGTGATGGGGGTTGTTCTTGGGGGCCTGTGGAAACGCCAATCTCCCTGGAGTCTTTCGCTATTTTGGGGAGCGGTTTTAGGCAGTTTGGGCTTCTTTTTTCAAATTACCGTCGTCTCGGTGTTGCTGGGGGAAAACCTTTGGATCTATGTGAATCAACAGGTCACTAGCTTTTTAGACTGGCTTTTCCTGCAACTGGGGGTTTTGATGATTCCCAATGTTGGGTTAATCCAGGCCACGGCGGTTGTCTTGGTATTTTGTCAGTCCTACGTTTACGCGTTAATTGTTCACATCTTGGCCTGGCGATTGCTGGGGCGATTGGGTAATCCAATTCCTGATCCACCGGGATGGTTGGAGGACCTATTGGTTGAGCGGGATGTTTAAGTTGGACTTTCTACAAAGGCCGATAAACACGGTAGTTGATGCTGGGAAAAATGTTATCGATGGCTTCAACTTTTTCTAGCCAACCGGAGTCAATTTTTTGCTCTCGAATATCATCATGGAGTTTATGGAACCGGGATAAGTGAGAACGAGTCCGCCGCACCGCGTAGGGCACCATGGTTCCAGTCCGCATAATAAAGGCCCAGTCTGAGGATTGCGCCAATAGGAGTTCCCGTGCGGCTTGGTTCAGGGCCCGCCAACTCAGTTCATCCCAGGCCTCGACCTTGGCCAAATCAATCATCCGTTCCGCAGCCTTGTGGAGGTGGGGATAAATCCAGGTGTTGGTTTCATTGAGCCAGTATTCATGGAAGCCTTTATAGCCCCAACTGGATTGGGAGGGCCGGCAAACCTGTTGCGTTGGGTGCGCCTTGAGATAGTCGGCCAAGTGGGTCATTTCAAAAGTATCTTGGTCAAACCAGGACTTCCGAAACAAGAAATCCAAGAACCAGGGGCCTTCATACCACCAGTGACCGTAAAGTTCAGCATCGTAGGGTGAGACTACAATCGGCGGCCGTTGCATAATTCCAGCCAGATGTCGGATTTGCTGTCCCCGATTAAACATGAAATTGCTGGCGTGTTCGGCGGCTTTTTCCTTGGCCCAGTAGGGATCATAAAGGGCTTTATCGCTTAACCCCAGGCCCCGGCCGGTAATTTTGTGATATTTGATCCCGGTGTTTTTCCGCTGACCATTGGGCATGATGTAGGGCTTGATGTATTCGTATTCCGCTTCCCAACCCAAGTCCTTATAAAATTCCCGATATTCTGCCGCGCCTGGATACCCCACTTCCGAAGACCAAACCTGCTGGGAAGACTCATGATCCCGACCAAAAGCTGCCACACCTGTTTCCGTAAAGATTGGGGCATAGGTACCAAAGCGGGGCCGCGGGCGAGCATACAAAATCCCATGGCCATCAATCAAGAAATAGCGTAACCCAGCATCGGCCAGTTGGCGTTCAACCCCTTCGTAGTAAGCACATTCCGGCAACCAAATCCCTTTCGGCGGCCGGCCAAAGTTTTCCTCGTAATGCTCACAGGCCACCTTAATTTGGGCCCACACGGCCTGGGGATACATTTTCATCAAGGGAAGATAGCCGTGGGTTGCGCCACAGGTAATAATTTCCAGGTTGTTGCTATCTTGAAACTTCTTAAAAGCAGTGACTAAATCCCGGCCGTAGTCTTCCCAGGTATTGCGAACCCGATTAAATTCTTGGACGTAATGCTCGGCTAAATAGCGAATATGGCCGTTGTATTGATTGCGCTCAACTTCCAACTCCGCTAATTCTTCCAATTGGGCGAGATGGGCATCGTAGCGATCTTGGAGGAGCTCATCCCGCAGCATCGAAACCAAGGGCGGTGTCATGCTCATTGTAATTTTGAAATCCACCCCGTCCCGCTTCAGCCCCTCAAACATCCACAACAAGGGCACATAGGTTTCGGTAATGGCCTCAAAAAGCCATTCTTCCTCTAGGACATAATCGCTCTCTGGGTGCCGGACAAAGGGCAGGTGAGCATGGAGGACGAGGGCAAGATAGCCAATAGCCATAGGATTTCGGGGATAGTTTCAGCTTAAGTGTAGGAGTGAGGCTATACCGGCAGTTGACCGAAACCATAAAGCGATCCCCAGGCCAGCATCCCCATCATCTTAGGCGAGAACGTCCATCTATAAGCTGTTCTTAAGCAAAATCTCAATGCCCAGGCCAGAGTCCCCTACCCCTAAATTGCAACTCCAGCAGACGGACTCGTGGGCACACCCAACCCGAGGGAAAACAATTCCGAAACCCCTTTAAACAAACCCAGTGCCATCCCCCTAAGCCTGAGCTAAGTCATCGAGAACATCTTGAGCTGAGGCATACCGTTGGCGGAAATTGTAGCGCACCATTTTCTCTAAAACCGCACGAAACTGAGGCGAAATCGGGGCCTGGGACTGCCAAATTAACTCCCCATTAGTGGGATTATGCTGTAAATCCGCCGGGGAAACCCCACTTAAGGCCTCAATGGCCACCACCCCCAAGGCATAAATATCGCTAGCAAAGGTGGGTCGGCCGGCCATTTGCTCACTGGGCGCATACCCGCGGGTGCCAATCGCAATGGTAAATTTTTGGTCCAGGTTTGCCAAGTCTTCCGGTTGGATGTGCCGCACTGCGCCAAAATCGATCAGGACTAATTGTTGATCCGAGTCACGGCGAAGAATATTCCCCGGCTTGATGTCCCGGTGCACCACATTTAGCCCGTGGACATAGACCAAAATCGCTAAAATTTCCTGCAGAAGTTGTTTGACATAGTTGGGTTCAAACACTGGGGTCTGCAGCAATTCGTCCTGGAGGGATTGCCCCTTGACGTACTCTTGAACGAGGAAAAAAGCCTTGTTTTCCTCAAAGTAGGCGAGCAACCTCGGTATTCGATCATGTTGACCCACTTGGGCTAGAGTTGCGGCTTCCCGTTGAAATAAACGCCGGGCCAGTTGCAGGAATTTGGCATCGGAGCGCGACGGCAACAGTTGTTTAACCACACAAATGGGATTGAGGGGCATCTGCGTATCTTCCGCCAAATAGGTGCGCCCAAACCCGCCATGGCCCAATTGGGTAATCACCTTGTACCGACCCGCCAACAGGCCCGGAATCAATTCAGAGGAGTAACTTGGGGCATCAAAGGTATCGGAATGGCTGCTGGAAGCGGTGGACTCCGGGCCAGTGGTGGGCTCCTTGAGGGTAAAGGCTTGATCCAAATTATGGGGATGGAGGCCAGAAATGTCCGTCATTGGGGCCTCGGTCGCAGCGGTGGGGGGGGCGGCCGGGAAAATGGGTGTCGACGTGGGCGGGGGGATTGAACTGGCGGGGGTATCGTAAACCATAGTCGGAAGAGGATCGTTGGCCGCCAAATCTGGGTTAGGGGGTTCTAGGGATTCTGGTGGATCCAAGGGGGCTGGCAAAACCGTGGCTTCTGGATGGGGTAATGCTGGAGGCGGTAACTCTGGCTCTTGCAAAACCGTGGGTTCAGGGGATGTAACAGGCGGAAGGTTCAGGACTGTGGGCTCCAGACCGGGAGGATTGGGAAGAAGGGTCGGCTCAAGGGAGGTGGGAATAATCGTGGGGGGCTCACTGGGGGGGGCTGGAACAAATGTGGCCTCTTCACCTGGAGATGACGGGATGGGGCCGTAACCCCCAAGTCTTGAATGGGGCGAATGGGGCTGGTCAGGAACGAGAGTCTGTAAATATGCAGCGGCTGGGGCTTGGGGTGCTGGGGCAGCGGGGCTAGGTGGGGCGGCCGGAGTTGAAGGGGCTAGGGTTGCTGATGCTGTTTGGGGACGCGTAGCCTGGTGAATCACGAGCATGACCGAGGTGGCTAAAATCCCCAGGCCCGCCGGAACTACAGGCAGCCAACCCGCCAGAGCAATGAATACGCCATAGCTCAGCCCCACCAATACCACCAGGCCAACACCAGTGATTACTGTGGGTATGAGCCAGCCCTGTTTGCGATAGAGGCTCACCCAGAGGACACCTGTCGCCAAGGACCAGCCATAGACCCACAACCATTCCCCCCAGGCCGGCCAGGCCCAGATTAAGGATTGCCCCTGATTCACCGCTCCTAAGATTTGCTGAACCACCTGAGCATGAATTAAAACCCCCGGAGTGCGATCATCTCCAGCCCGCACATCATCCAAGGGGGTCATAAATTTGTCATTACTACTTTCGGCTGTGACTCCAATCAAGACGACGCGATTGCGGATGGCTGCCACTGGCACTTGATCGTTGAGGAGTTGAGTTAACGTGACCTGCTGACCCAAACTGGCGGGGGGGTGGAAATTAATGAGAATTTGGTACCCGCGGGCATCAACTCTGTGATATCCCCCCATATTGGGTTGCACCCGCGGGAAACGTACTGTTCCCAATTGCAAGACTTCATTGGCATCGAACTCACTGCGATCCGACAGATAATTTTGGGCTAGTTGAAACCCCAAAGCAGCGGGAGTACTACAAGGGCTATCTGGTGTTGGTGTCCGAATTAACACAGCCCGCCGCACCACGCCATCAAAGTCTAAGGGCAAGTCTGCAAAACCAACTTGGGCATCCCGTAACCCCGCTGGTGGTGCTACGCCGGGATTATCCGCCCGGCCCACTTTACACAGGGCAATGACATTGGGATGGGCGATTAGATATTGACTGAGATTATTGCTGATGGTGTTGGGAGCAGCTGGGGCAAAGGGATCGGGAATCGGTAAGTCCCGAAATAAGTCCAGACCAATGACCTTAGGAGCCGCCGCGTTCAACTTCTCCAGGGCCGCAATAAGCACAGTATCCGGCAGGGGATAGGTTTTCTGGGCTTGGATATCGGCTTCCGTAATCGTCACTAATAATATCGAGGAGTCCTGGTCTGGCTGCGGTTGGGCCCGCATCATCTGGTCGTAGGCCCGCAATTCCCAGGATTCCAAGACGGTTAAACTTTTCAAGCCCGAGATCCCCACCGTCGCCACCAGGGCCGCGATCATGGCTGGAAAGTTGGCCTGGAGCAGTCGTTGCCAAGGGGGGACTTGCATGGTGAAAACAGGATTAGGACATAGCTATAAATTCCTAGACTACATCTTAATCCCTTCCCCCACGGGGCAGACTCCACGACAAGCCACTTCCAAAAACGTATCCCTCAGCCGGATGCCCGGAAAAGTCAACGGATGCTTGGGGTGTTACTGGGCCTGGCAGCAGCCCACCAGCGGCATTTCAATGATTTGTGGGTTAATCCCCGCCTCGGTTAAAAAGCTTTGCCATTGGCCTTTGTAGTCGGCGTTGTTGGGGTTTTGCCGTTGTAGTTCCACCATGGTCGCCAAGGTTTCGCTCCAAATTTGGTTGGCGGCGTAGAGGGGCAGACGATCCACGGCGGGGGTACTGTTGATTGCTTGCATCATATTCGGATCAATCTCAACTCGCTCAACCCAACCTTGGACAAAGGGATTGCCACTGGGATCGGCAGGGTTACAAACCAAGGAAAGGCTCCAGCGGTATTTTTTCCCCACCTCTAATCCCATGGAGCCTTTATCCAACTTGATACTGGCAATGCCTGGGGTACTACTGATGCTGTAGTTGCGCTGTTGGATGATGTTGCCAGCCTCGTCAATTACTAGCAACTCCGTATTTTGGGCCTGGGAGGCGGGCAGGTAGAAAAACAGTTCTGGGGTGTTGGATGCCGTGAGGATGAGGTTGGTTTGGGGTGACAGGGCCGTTAAGGGCATATCTCCGGGAACACAGGTGCCACGGGTGCCTCCAGCGACGGTATTACCGGGCATCCCTAAATTACTGGGGATATAGGCTAACCGATTTTGACCGGGGCGACTGGCGACACGATCACGGGCAATGTAGGCCTGAACATTACTAATGGCAACCGTAGCAAACCGATCTCCGGGCCGCATTTGTAGGGCTCGGCGGAAATTAATTAAGGCATCTTGATATTGTCGCTGTGCGGTCAAACTATAGCCCCGCTGCATGTAAGTGTTATAGCTGGCGGCTTGGGCCATCACGGCCTGGGGTTGCAGGGTAAAGGGCATGATCACACTTCCCAGGCCAACCACCCCGATTAAACCGGCTTGGATGAGAAAACGAGAGGAAAACATAGCGAACTCCTTGAAAGTCCTGATCATTCTGGAAGTGAGAGCTTGTCTGCTGGGCAGTCTTTAATCTATCTATAGTGTTGCAGACGTACTCAGGGGTGGAAGTGATTCCGGCCAGGCCTGGTGGTGATTATACCTGAGTCAACCCGTGACCTCCATCACGATTCTCTGGCAAGCTAAGAACTTGTAAGTGCTGAATTTTGCTACACGGCGATCAATGCCTGAGATCAACACGGTCGGTTTCCCCCCAGCCATCCCCAGGCCCCGGATCATCTAGGATCAAAGGACTGAATCACGAGATCACCTGTGGATGCGACCATGACAACCGAGACAGCAACTAAAAATCCCCTCCTGATTGGCGATGGATTGCCCCCTTTTGCTGAAATTGAACCCAGCCATGTTGAACCCGCCCTTAAGCAACTCCTCACAGAACTGAGTCAGGAATTAACCGAACTGGAAGCCTCGGTCACTCCCACATGGTCTGCCTTAGTGGAACCCGTGGAACGCTTGGGAGAACGCCTGGGTTGGAGTTGGGGAGTTGTCAGTCACTTAATGGGGGTTAAAAACAGTCCGGAATTGCGCGCCGCCCACGAAGCTATGCAACCCGAGATTATTGAGTTTTATAGCCGTTTAGGGCAAAGCCAACCTCTGTACCAGGCCTACAAAGCCCTACGAAACAGTGCGGAATGGGAGACCCTCGAACCGGCCCAAAAACGGATTATTTCCGCTGCGATTCGGAGTGCTGAACACAGTGGCGTGGGCCTGACAGGGGAAGCTAAAGAGCGGTTTAACCAAATTCAACTGGAACTGGGGGAACTGGGAACGCAATTTTCCAACCATGTTCTTGATGCCACCAAAGCCTTTCGCTTAAAACTGACTCAACCTGAAGAAGTGGCGGGGTTGCCCCCCAGTTTGCTTTCTTTAGCCGCCCAAACCGCCCGCGCCGATGGCGAAGAAGCCGCAAGTCCTGAAACCGGCCCTTGGCACATCAGTCTCGACTTCCCCAGCTTTGGCCCTTTCCTACAACACAGTCAACGGCGGGATTTACGGGAGCAAGTCTATCGGGCTTATATCAGCCGAGCCGCCAGTGGCGAGTTAGATAACTGGGAGATCATCGAAAAAGTCCTCAAACTGCGGCAAGAAGAAGCCCAACTTTTAGGGTTCCAAACCTACGCCGAACTCAGCCTCGATGGCAAAATGGCAACCGATGTGGATGCTGTCGAAAAACTCCTCGAAGAACTTCGCCAAGTCAGTTTCCCGGCCGCGGTCAAAGAAATGGAGGAACTACAAGCCTTTGCCAGTGACCATGGTCAAAATGAACCCCTGGAACATTGGGATATTGGCTATTGGGCCGAGCGGCAACGGGAAGCAAAATTTGCTTTTAATGATGAAGAACTCCTCCCCTATTTCTCCCTCCCGCGGGTATTAGATGGCTTATTTGGCCTGGCAGAACGGTTGTTTGGCGTCACGATTGCCGAGATTAAAGCAGGTATTCCCGTCTGGCATCCCGATGTACAGTATTTCCAAATTAAAGATGAATCTGGAACAGAAATTGCCGGATTTTATCTCGATGCCTACAGTCGGCCGGCGGAAAAACGGGGCGGGGCCTGGATGGATGATTGTCTCGGGCGGGCCAAGTTCAAAGTGGGGACGGACTTCAAAACTCGCTTACCCGTAGCCTACCTAATTTGTAATCAAACGCCTCCGATTGATGGCAAACCCAGCCTGATGACCTTTGGGGAAGTGGAAACTCTGTTCCATGAATTTGGTCACGGCCTGCAACATATGCTCACCCAAGTCGATTTTGCCAGTGCCGCCGGAATCAATAATGTTGAGTGGGATGCGGTGGAGTTACCCAGCCAGTTCATGGAAAATTGGTGCTACGACCAGGCCACGTTGTTTGGGATGGCCCGCCACTATGAAACCGGGGAAGTCTTACCGGAACATTACTATCAAAAACTCATAGCGGCCCGAACCTATCGCTCTGGGAGTGCCATGTTGCGGCAGTTGTACTTTAGTTTGGTGGACTTGGAACTCCATCATCGCTACCAACCCGGTGGTGAAGCGAAAGTCAATGACATTCGGGATCGGATTGCCAAACTAACGACTGTTTTACCACCACTCCCAGAAGATGCTTTCCTGTGCTCCTTTGGTCATATTTTTGCTGGGGGCTATGCGGCTGGATATTACAGTTACAAGTGGGCTGAGGTCTTGAGTGCTGATGCCTTTGCTGCCTTTGAGGAAGTGGGCCTGGACAATGAAGCTGAAGTTCAAAAAACCGGCCGTCGCTTTCGAGATACGGTTCTAGCTTTAGGGGGCAGTCAACCACCCATGGAAGTATTCAAATCCTTCCGCGGTCGCGAACCGGAAACAGCCCCTTTACTGCGCCATAGTGGCCTGGTGAGTTCTTCGGTGTAACGTTACCAATCTTAAAAAATATTACACAACTTAATGTTTTGGAATTCCCCCGGAAAATGCTTGAAATGCCCAGGCCTGGGGGATTTTGCCGATTACGGTTCAGGAATTACGAAAAATTCCTTAGTTGTACGGATGTGGGTCATCAGTCTCTCATTCATAATGATGCAATTGGTATTGTTTGCTACTTTTTAAAATCTTTTTTGTTTATCGTCCAAACTCGCTATTTATAAAAATTTTAAAGGACCCTAATGCCGTGCTTCAGCGTTCCCCGGTATCCCTGCGCCATCTTCGAGCCAAAAATCCTGGATTTGTTATTGGTCACCGGTCAAAATTTTTAACGTCCCAGGCCTCACAGTTTTCTTGCAAAGGTTCCGCTCCAGTGACACGGGTTCTCTTAATTGACGATGACCTCAACGAAGCCTATCTACTGCAACAGATATTAAATCAATCGAGCAGTATGAGTGGTTCGTTTCAAGCGATTCATTCACCCGATATGATCGCTGCCCAATCCTACTTAAAGAGTAATCCCGTTGACCTGTTGATCGTCTCACTGTCTGACAACCACGACCGCCACACCATTGAGCATCTCCAGCACCTTGCTCCCCAAATTCCCCTGATCGTGGTGGGGCCGCAGTCTCAGGAACAGTTGGGTGTTGAACTCATCCATGCCGGCATCCAGGATTATTTAGTCAAAACTGACTTAAGCCCCAACATGCTCGCCCGGGCCATTCGCTATGCCCAAGAGCGTCACGCCACTGAGCAAACCCTCTGGAGAAAAGCAGAACGGGAACGGCTGGTCATCCAAATTACTCAACACATCCATCAATCCCTGGATCTCGATACGATTCTGAACACAACGGTAACTGAAATCCGCCAATTCCTTCAGGCAGATCGGGTGGCAATTTATCGGTTTCAACCTAATTTCGCCGGCAAAATGATTAACGAATCGGTCGTAGCCCCCTGGCCTTCAGTATTGGGAGATGTGATTCACGATCATTGTTTTTCCGAGAGCTATGTGGATCGATATCGGCTGGGGCGCATCCAGGTCATCGGCAATGTCAGTACTGCGAATCTCCATCCCTGCCATCGAGAGCTATTGGAGTCCTACGATATCCAGGCCAATCTTGTGATTCCGATTGTGGTTGAAGCCAAACTTTGGGGCCTGATTATTTCCCATCAGTGTAGTCACCCGCGGGAGTGGGATACCGAAGAGGTCAACCTTGTCCGTCAACTCTCTACCCAAGTTGCCATTGCCATTCACCAGGCCGAGTTGTACAACCAATTGCAATTGGAACTGGGGGAGCGCAAAGACATGGAAAATCGACTCCGGTATCAGGCTCTCCATGACTCCTTGACTAAACTACCCAACCGAGAGCTTCTGACCCAACACCTCAGCAAGATTATGCAGCGGGCCCAGCAATATCCCCAGGAACAGTACGCCGTTCTTTGCATTGATTTGGATCGCTTCAAAACCTTTAACGATAGTTTGGGGCATCCCGTGGGAGATGTCTTTTTACAGGAAATTAGCCAACGCCTTCGCCATGCTATCAGTCCCCAGGATTTTGTCGCCCGCCTCGGTGGAGATGAGTTTGTCATTGTCCTGGATCAACTCCGAGATCAAACCCAGGCTGAGAACATTACCCAATACTTACTGGATCGACTGGCGACCCCCTTTCACATCAATCAATACCATCTACACACGACCGCAAGCATTGGCCTGGTGATGGGGCGACCGGATTACAAAGCGCCAGAAGAACTCCTGCGAGATGCGGATACCGCCATGTATCGGGCTAAGGGGCTTGGGAAAAACTGCTTTGAAATCTTTAACCCGACCATGTACGAGGAGATCAGCCAACGGTTAAATCTAGAACTGGAAATGTGGCAGGCGGTGGAGCATGGAGACTTTACCTTAGCCTATCAACCAATTTTTCACCTAAGAAGTAAGAAACTTGTCGGTTTTGAAACCCTGTTGCGCTGGCCTCACTCCACAAAAGGAGCGATTTCCCCGGAAGACTTTATTCCCATTGCCGAAGAAACTGGCCTGATTATTCCCCTGGGAACTTGGACGTTACAAACCGCGTGCCAACAACTCCATCAGTGGATCCAGGCCCGGCCGGATTTATTTCGCCATCCCATTAACCTGAGTGTTAACCTTTCGAGTAAACAATTTTCCCAAACTAACCTCGTTGACCAAATTTCCAAAATCGTTCAAGCCAACAAAATTCCAGGAAACTGGCTCAAACTGGAAATTACTGAAAGTGTATTAATGGAATATCTGCAGTCAGCGCGGGAAATGTTGCAGCAACTTAAACAGCATGGGATTCAAGTGGTCATTGATGACTTCGGGACTGGCTATTCCTCCCTGAGCTATCTCAGTCACTTACCCCTGGATGGCATTAAGATAGATCGCTCCTTTGTGCAAAATATGGATAAAACGCCAGAAAACTTAGAGGTGGTTGACGCGATTATTTCCCTGGCGCAAATTCTCAAACTGGATGTGGTTGCTGAAGGGATAGAAACTGAGGCTCAACTGGCGATGCTTACTAAACTTGAATGCAGCCATGGACAAGGCTATTGGTATTCCCCACCCATGCCTGCGGAACTGGTTCTTCCTTTCATGGAGCGGCATTGCTCGTAATTCATCAGCAAAATACCTTACCTAATTCAAATCTCCATTCAATAGTTGATCCAATGGATAGAGATAGCCTGGTGGGAGTTCAACTTCAAATCCTATTTTTGAATTTACATATCGGCGGGCATCTTAATAAATAGATTCAAAATTTTGAGCTAGGTGGTGATGCAAGTTATTTGTGAGTTGCTTTCTGAGTTGAGTTCTGAAATTAATTAATTCTGCTGGTTGCTATTTTTCTCTTGCTCACAATGCCAAAATTTAATCAACAATAAATAACGGATAATTTGCTCAACCAAACTCTCGACAGCATGACGTTTCTCGTTGCCCAAGTCTTGTAATTCCTCAATCAGATTGTCCAGGTCTAGGGTTTAAAATTGACGATTGTTTAGGAGGCCTATGGTTGTTTCTAGCTGCTCCATCTCGTCTGATTCATAGATTTTAGTTAAGTTGGTGAGTGAAGTCATAAACTTTGCGGTCAGCACTAAATAGATATAACGAGAGAGTGCCAATGAGTGACCCTAATAGTACCATCCAAGCCTTAGAGAGATTCACGGCTGTAGTAACCGATCTGCATCGAGACCTGAGCCTGATTAAGCATGACCTTCAAGAGCTACGGTGGGATGTTCGCCTTAATCAAGCCACAACTGTCGAACAACTCAAGTCCTTGAATAGCAAGTTTGAATCCCTACGCACCGAGATTAAGGAAGATATGGCAGAATCACCGGATCGTCAAAAAGGAACCGATGCAAGATTATGGCTTTTTCTGGGGGGGCTGGTCACTCTCTTAGGGTGTGGATTTGCTCGTATGCATCGTTACTCCGCTTAGTCTTACCTTTTTCAGCTACATGAGTTGAATGTGCAGTCACTAAAATCGACAATTTCCCATTTAAGCTCCTTCCCGCAACTTATCCAACACTGAGCGATCTTCCAGGGTTGAGGTATCCCCCGTTACTTCTTCCCCGGCCGCTAGCGACCGCAACAACCGCCGCATGATTTTTCCGGATCGGGTTTTGGGCAGAGCATCACTAAAACGAATTTCACCCGGCCGGAAAGAGTTCTGATAATCGGTGTTATGCGGCAGGTTCAACATCTCCCCAAAAACCCATTTCCCGGATTTGCTCAAAGTTTGGTAGCAATAACTCCAGGCCAAGCATGGTTTCTAGCTCATCAGCTTGTTTCAGAGTTATCTCACCCCGTGTTGCAGCATAGGAAATCTGCCCTAGCATAATTAACCGAGACTCCACAGGGAAATTGTGAGTCAACCCAGCCTGGACTCGTCCTTTGATGTCTTCATAGATTGCTGCACTCAAAGACTTTGCCATAATCAAGCTCCTTGCGTGTCAAGACGACTGAATGGCCTTGATAATTAACTAGCATTAAAACCTTGACTTGCTTCTCTTTATCCCACCGTAGAGCATTTTTAATGCCTCGATTCAGCATCTCTAACTCATCCGGGTTAAGAATTCTATTTATATGATAGGCAATTTGACCAGACTGATACTTTCCTTTGCGGACTCCAGCTTGAATGGCACTGAGGATATTTTCGGTACTGGCTTTCAGTTCCTTAAACTCCCAATCTTGGCCATTAACCATCGCATCAAACTTTTTCCCCTCCCCTCGCTCATTCACCAATTCCACCGCGCTCCCTTGCCTTGCTAAAGACTCTGCTACAAACACTTCTGAGGTAAAACTTTCCCCTCGATTATGTCCTTGGTGAATGAGAACATAGCCGCCAGTTTGCTCATCAAAGTAGTACTTCTCATACTCTGTCCCAGCAGTTTCATAGGCAATGCGGTTCTGAGTAATAGGATTCACAGTGAGTTCTGATGATAGCCAGTTAAGTTAAGGACACCCTACTTGGCCTGGTATCTAGGCTCCTTCCCGTAACTTATCCAATACTGACCGATCTTCCAAGGTTGAGGTATCTCCAGAAACTTCTTCCCCCGCTGCTAGCGACCGCAACAACCGCCGCATGATTTTTCCGGATCGGGTTTTGGGCAGAGCATCACTAAAACGAATTTCACCCGGCCTGGCCAGTGCCCCAATTTCACTAACCACATGCTGCTTCAAGGTTTTGATCAGAGCTTCATCGACAGTGACATTATTTTCCAGAGTGACAAAGGCAACAATTTCTTCCCCTTTGACCGGATCCGGTTTACCGACAACTGCTGCTTCTGCCACAACTGGATGCGAGACTAAGGCCGATTCAATTTCCATTGTTCCCAAGCGATGCCCAGAGACACTAATCACGTCATCCACCCGGCCCATGACCCAGAAATAGCCATCTTCATCTCGCCGGGCTCCATCACCTGCAAAGTAAAGATATTTCCCATCTTGTGGAGCAATATGTTCCCAATAGGTGCGGCGAAAACGATCATCGTCTCCATACACGGTTCGCATCATTCCCGGCCATGGATACCTGACCACCAAATAGCCGCCGTCGTTATCGGCTACAGGATTACCGTCTAAATCCACCACATCCGCCAAAATGCCAGGGAAGGGTTTTGTGGCCGAGCCGGGTTTGGCCGGAATTGCCCCAGGGAGGGAGGTAATCATGTGTCCCCCGGTTTCGGTTTGCCACCAAGTATCCACAATCGGGCAGCGCTCTTGACCAATAATTCGGTGATACCACATCCAGGCCTCAGGGTTTATGGGCTCGCCAACGGTACCTAAAAGCCTTAGGGATGACAAGTTCCGGGCCTGGGGTAGATGTTCACCCATTTTGATAAAGGCCCGAATTGCTGTGGGAGCCGTATAGAAAATTGTCACGCCATACTTTTCAATCACATCCCAAAAACAACCAGGATTGGAGGCCCGCGGCGCACCTTCATACATCAGCGTTGTCGCGCCATTGGAGAGGGGCCCATAGACGATATAGCTATGTCCGGTAATCCAACCCACATCAGCGGTACACCAATAGACATCCGTATCCTTGAGGTCAAATACCCATTTCGTGGTCATGTGGGTATAGAGGTTATAGCCGCCGGTTGTATGCACCACCCCTTTTGGTTTTCCCGTCGAGCCAGAGGTGTAGAGGACAAATAGCATATCCTCACTATCCATGGGTTCCGCTGGACAATCCGCACTCGCCCCTTTTTGCAGGTCATGCCACCAATGATCCCGGCCGGGCAACATGGCAATGGTTTGTTTGGTGCGTTGGACAACGAGGACATTTTCCACAGAAGGAACAAGATCACTCCCAAGTGCTTTATCCACCTGCTCTTTAAGGGGCACAATCGCATCTTTTCGCCAACCACCATCGGCCGTAATTACCAGCTTGGCCTGGGCATCATTGAGCCGATCTCGTAAGGCTTCGGCACTAAATCCGCCAAACACAACACTGTGGGGTGCACCAATCCGGGCACAGGCCAACATGGCAATGGCAGCTTCCGGAATCATCGGCATGTAAATCCCGACCACGTCCCCTTTACTGACACCGAGTTGCTTGAGGACATTGGCAAATTGGCAGACTTCCCGATGCAGTTGGGCATAGGTGTAAGTGCGGGAATCTCCAGGTTCGCCCTCCCAAATCAGAGCAGCTTTGTTTTTGCGCCAGGTGGTGAGGTGCCGGTCTAAACAGTTGTAGGAAATATTGATTTTGCCGTTAACAAACCATTTCGCATGGGGCGGCTGCCAATCGAGGACGGTATCCCAGGCCTGGAACCAGTGGAGTTCAGATTTAGCGAGTTCAGCCCAGAAGGTTTCGGGATTTTCCTTAGCCTGGGCATAGAGGCGTTCATACTCCGCCTGGGAGTTGATTAGGGCATCGGCGACAAAGTCTTCCGGGGGGGCAAAGCTGCGGTGTTCGTTGAGGATAGACTCAATTGGCGTGGAAACCATAGGGCAACTGCAATCAGGCTAATCTTTCCATCCTAGGACAGGACTTTACCAAACGGAACTCACCAACGCAGGAGAAATGATAGGAAAATATCAGTTTCGGCAGATATAAATTATTTTCTGTGACGATTTCTCAGTGCTGAACTCAGGCAAATTATTTTACTATTTAACGATCAGAGCATTAATCATAATTAATAGTTCTGGTAGTCGATGAGAAACCACATCCCAAATGACATCAAAATCAAGTTGATCGTACTCATGGACAATGATATCTCGCATTCCAGCTATTTCTCGCCAAGGAATTTCTGAATATTCTTGTCGGAGTTTTGACGAGAGTCGTTTAGTGGCTTCCCCCAGAATGATGATTTGATAGAGAATCGCAGATAATTTTTCATCATTACTTGCCAACTCTGACGCGCTTATTCTTTCTGCATATCGCAGAATTCGCTTTATGGCATTTGCCATGTCAATCAGGGATTCTTGATCACGCTGCATAGATAATTTGAGCTGATTCCAAGATTTTTTTGCGTCTTAACCAGTTTTCACTGCGCTCTAAGGCAGATTTGACAATTAAATCAACCTTTCGATTAAAGATTTCTTGTAGTTCATCATGCATTTTTAATGTCTCGGTTAAACCTCGTTTGGCTGTTGGAGAAAAGGTAATCAAAATATCAATATCACTGTTGGCATGGAAATCTTCACGCAGCACAGAACCAAAGATAGCGAATTCAGTGACTTGCCATGTTTGACAGAATTCCGAAATCTGATCCATGGGAAGATGAATGCCACTCTTGACTTGAAAACTTGCCATAGGAGTGTTCGAGCCTACTTCTCAGCCATACTCTTGACTATTCTAGGCCTGGAACCAGTGGAGTTCTTTTTCTGCCATTTCTGCCCAAAAGGTTTCGGGATTTTCCTTGGCCTGGGCGTAGAGGCGTTCATACTCGGCCTGGGAGTTGATGACCGCATTGGCAACAAATTCGTCCGGTGGGGCAAAGCTGCGGTGTTCGTTGAGGATGGACTCAATCGGTGTGGAAACCATAGGAGAGTTTGATTAAAGCGAACTCTTCTATCCTATGACAAGACTTTACCCAGATTTTGAACTTGCTACAATTTCATCTATTTTCACCTTGGCAGAAAAAGTTGTGTAAATTGCCTTATTAACTTCAACTGTAGCTTCCATATAGCTGGTAAAGTCTGAAATTGCATTTGTAACACGGTCGATATTATTAAATCCTCCTTCTAAGCCCTTGACCAACTGACTAGAAAACGCATTTGAAATATTAACGATGGGCTTCCATAATTCTGTCGCTTGTTGAGGAGAGAGATTTTCTATAAATTGTAATGAAAATTTATCATGTATTCGTTTATTTAGAATTATTTCGAGAGATGCAGATATTGAAGAAGCAAGTAAGAAAGTTGAGCCACGATTTCTAAAGAACGAGAGTATTTTTGCTTGTTGTTCTGTTAATTCTCTTGCATGTATTAACTGATTCTTCCGCTCTTCAACAGCACGAAGAAGAGAATATACAAAAACAATATGTCTTGCCGTAGTTCTAGTCGAGAAAAACCTAGAATATAAACTATCTGAGACCCAAATCTGAGACTTTTGGTTATAAGCTATTAGAACATCACCATGAAAAGCGGCTAAAGCTTGACCAGCAGTATCAGAAGGTAATAGATTGGCGGGCCTTTTCATCCGATCATCGTGGCCACCACGGCGACCTCCCAGATAAGTTACAGATGGAATTAATTTAAACTCTTCTCTAAGCCTTGTCTGAACATCATCTCCACTACGAAAATCTGGAGCTTCAACTTGGTTTTGACTATTATTAAATCTTATGATTTTAGTAATTACATCCCGATTGGTGCATCGAACAAATCTAGCAGGAACCATTGCTCCTGAGTCTGGAGGTTCCCTTAATGAACCAATTGCACCAGTAGTTTGAGCACCATTAACAATAGAAATTCCACTTATTACAATTTTATTCTGTAATTCATTAAGTTCAAAGTTATTAGTAAGTATTGTTAATCCATTATTGTAAACCCAAAAATGACTTGCATCATCAGAAGCGGTATTTTTAATCCCATTATTAATATTTGCATCAACTTTCCTACTGCCTAAATAACCGCGAATGTTAGCAGAAAATAAGTTGGATTTATATTGACCAAATGTTTGATGGAGCCACCTTGCAGGAATTGCAGTGACAAATGAAGACCAATCATCACTTGAAATTGAATACCCTCCACACACATCTATTTCAAATCTATCTAAAACAAGGATAGTTGTTGTTAAAGCCTTGTACCACGAATCAAGTTGATTTCTTCCAACTTCTGATGAAATTATGTTTGGCAAAGAACTTGTAGATTCCAAAAGTCCACGGAGGCAACTAAACGCAGTATTATTAACCGTTTTCAATTCATTATTTACGTTTTCAGACTCAGGTAGATTATGAACATACCAAAACTCAATTGTTTTAATCTGCCCAAAATCTAGAGCATTACGAAATTGTTTAGCTGCCGATCTAATACGATCTGGAAGCTCAGAAATATCCCGGGTTAGTAACCATGCTGCTGCAGTATTTAAATCAGAAGCTTTATTGGCAGGAGCCTCTTTTTTTGTTAAATCAGAAGAAATATATGACTGTGCAATTACAACTGTTTCTTCATCAAGATTCAAGTATATCAAATCACACTTTTTGTCATCATGACCATCTGTAAGTGAGTCGGCAGCTACACTATGAATATCTTCGATGTCAAAACGCATTTCTAAGGCAAAAAGTAATAACGCTTGATTACCATATTGCTTAAGGTCTTCACGATCTTGTAATACTTGCTCGTACATTTTTAATGGAATTAAAATTTAAAAAAAATAACAAGTTTGCTCAAAATGCAAGAGTTATCTGAAAATGGAATCTAGTAATAGCTATTTTGAATTTAAAGTTTATTATTACGCCATTTCTATATATTCTACATGAATTTTCGAGCTGTACACACGATGGCTGATTGAGCGTCTCTCATAGGGAGATTCCGAAAATCGCATTCTTTATGTAAAGCTTTCATGCACTCTTTTCCTGAAATATCCTGTAACTTACTCACGCAATTGCCCTAAATGTTTCAAACGTCTCTTTTGGGATAGGTAATCCATCCTCTTCTAATGCTGAAATATAGCCTGAGATTGCTTTCTTAATATTGGCTAAAGCTTCATATTTGTTCTGTCCCTGACTAACGCAACCCTTGAGGCTCTGACATTCCGCAATCCAGTAGCCATCTTCATCACGATATACAATTACTTGTCTTATCTGTTGATTTCCCGCTGGGGAGTTAGATTTCTCTTATTTTAAATAGTTTTTGTGCTTCCCATCCTAGGCCTGGAACCAGTGGAGTTCTTTGGCTGCCAATTCGGCCCAAAAGGTTTCAGGGTTGGCCTGGAAGTTACATAACTATTTTCCTATTGATTGAGATCAAAAAAGCCAATGAAAAACCCTCTCTAAATCAATAGAAAGGGTCATCGAAAGTGAGAACTTAGTTCTTAGTTATCTTGGGATGCTTATTTCGTTTCTGAAAACTCAGCATCAATCACATCATCTTCCCCAGAGCTACTGGAAGAACCTGCCCCAGCACTATCAGTTGGCCCTGAATCCCCACCACCAGCTGCACCTTGTTGATAGACACTGGCTCCTACCGCATAAAGGGCCTGCTGAAGCTCGGGAACTAGGGACTTCACCCGCTCAAAATCAATTTGTTCGATGGGTTTCTTGTCGGATTCGTAGCCGATTTCTGCCCGCAGTTGTTTAGCTAGGCTTTCGACTTTATCTTTGTCAGCCCCGGAGACTTTATCACCCAACTCGGCCAGTTGTTTCTCGGCTTGGTAGCAGAGTTGTTCGGCCTGGTTTTTGGATTCAATTTTCTCCCGTTTTTCCTGGTCAGCGGCGGCATTGCGTTCGGCATCCTTGACCATCCGCTCCACTTCATCATTCGGCAACGTGGAAGCCCCGGTAATGCTGATGGACTGCTGTTTACCACTACCTTTATCTTTGGCGGTGACATTCAAAATCCCGTTGGCATCAATATCAAAGGTGACTTCGATTTGGGGGACACCACGGGGGGCTGGGGGAATCCCATCTAAACGGAACACACCCAAGCTCTTGTTGTCATCGGCCATTTCCCGCTCGCCCTGGAGGACTTTAATTTCCACGTTGGTTTGTCCGTCGACGGCGGTGGAAAAGACTTCGGATTTTTTCGTAGGAATGGTGGTGTTTCGGGTAATGATTTTGGTCATCACACCACCCAAGGTTTCCACACCCAAGGAAAGGGGAGTCACATCTAACAGGAGAATATCTTTGACTTCACCCGCTAAAACCCCGGCCTGGACTGCAGCACCAACCGCCACCACTTCATCGGGGTTTACCGTTTGGTTAGGCTCTTTACCAAGGATTTTCTTCACCAGTTCCAAAACTGCCGGAATCCGGGTCGAGCCACCCACCATCACGACTTCATCAATATCATCTTTGGATTGGCGAGAATCGCTCAGGGCTTTTTCCACCGGAACCCGACAACGATCAATGAGATCAGCACAGAGTTCTTCAAACTTGGCCCGGGTCAAGGTCATATCCAGATGTTTGGGGCCGTCTTGGGTCGCAGTGATGAAGGGTAAGTTGATCTCGGCCTGGCTGACACTGGAGAGTTCGATCTTGGCTTTCTCAGCAGCTTCGGTTAACCGTTGCAGGGCTTGTTTGTCTTTCCGGAGATCAATGCCTTCAGCGGTACGGAAACTTTCGGCCAGGTAATCCACAATTTTCTTGTCGAAGTCATCGCCCCCCAAGTGGGTATCCCCAGAGGTTGCCAGGACTTCAAAGACGCCATCGCCAACTTCTAAAACAGAAACGTCGAAGGTACCGCCCCCTAAGTCAAATACGAGGATGGTTTCGTTACTTTTCCGGTCTAAGCCATAGGCCAAAGAAGCAGCCGTGGGTTCGTTGATGATCCGTAAAACTTCTAACCCAGCAATTTTTCCGGCATCTTTCGTGGCCTGGCGTTGGGAATCGTTAAAGTAAGCGGGAACCGTAATCACGGCCTGGGTCACTTCTTCGCCCAGATATTTACTGGCATCTTCTTTGAGTTTGCGTAGGACTTGAGCGGAAATTTCCTCAGGGGCAAACTGTTTTCCTTGGGAGGCGCAATCCAGCTTGACGTTCCCATTGACGTTCAGGACTTTGTAGGGAACTTCGGTGGTTTCATGGGTAACTTCATCAAAGCGACGGCCAATAAACCGTTTAACGGAATAAAATGTGTTTTCCGGGTTCATTACCGCTTGCCGTTTGGCGATTTGGCCCACCAAGCGATCTCCATTTTTGGCATAGGCCACAACCGAGGGAGTGGTGCGGAACCCTTCGGCATTAGCGATTACCGTGGGCTTTCCCCCTTCCATTACGGCCACACAGGAGTTTGTGGTACCGAGGTCAATTCCAACAACTTTTGCCATGTCTAGGCTCCTCTGCCGGGGTAAAGTGCGTTAATAACAGGGCCCAGGCCAATACACGAAATAACTTTGTTCTGCCTTGTGTGTCCCTCTTGTTCTATAGTGCCCGCCCCAGGCCTGGGGTTGAAGGGGTATTTACCGAACCTGATCTCGGAACGAGGCCCAGGCCAGAACTCGCTAATTAGGATGTGGTCAGGGTTCCGTGGATGGTCCAGGCCAGGCCCCGTTCTGCCTCTGCACCCGCAATTGGGGTTAACTCAATCTCAAGCCAAGGCTCGGGAATTGGGAATAGTTCCGGTAAATTTTTCGGCCATTCAATTGCCACCAGGCCTAGGGGAAATTCCTCGCCTTGCCAGTAGAGTTCGGGATGGAGGGCACGGATTTCAGACTCTGAGAGACGGTAGAGATCAAAGTGATACAGCGGTAGTCGCCCCTCAAAATACTCCTGGATTAATGTGAAGGTGGGACTGACAATGGGGTCTTGGATCCCTAAGCCTTCCCCTAGGGCCTGGACAAAGGTGGTTTTACCGCTACCTAAATCGCCGTTGAGCAAAATGGTTGTCCCCGCCGGTAAGGTTTCGCCCCACTGCCGCCCATAGGCCTGGAGTTGGGCCCTAGAGACAACCGATGGTGAGAGGGGTAAATCCCAGGCCTGGAGAGACATAAATATTCTGAATATCCTGCTTTTTCAAGGAATATTAAGGTGGAGTTGAAGCAACCTTCCCGATTAGACCCCCGGAACCCTGATGGGGCCAGTACCCAGCTTCAAAAATTTTAATAAAACCAGCCCACATCTCAGTTTAGGCTAGTCAAAAGGGCTACTAGCTGAAAAGCCATAACAATATTTTTTGCAAACCTTAACGCATCAATGGATCGGTTAACAATGAGCAGCAATTTAGCAATGCAACTTCGGGAAGGCACCAAAAAGGCCCATACCATGGCTGAAAATGTGGGCTTTGTCCGCTGCTTCTTGAAAGGGACGGTGGAGAAAACCTCCTATCGTAAGCTGGTTGCCTCCTTGTACTACGTGTATAGTGCCATTGAAGAGGAAATGCAGCGGCTGCAGGATCACCCCATTGTCAGCAAAATCTATTTTCCGGAACTGAATCGTAAACACAGCCTGGAACGGGATTTATCCTTCTACTTTGGTGCCAACTGGCGTGAGCAAATTTCCCCATCCCCAGCCACCCAGGCCTATGTGACCCGCATCCACGAAATTGCTGAAACAGCCCCTGAACTTTTGATTGCCCACTCCTACACCCGTTATTTAGGCGATCTTTCCGGGGGACAGATCCTCAAAGGCATTGCCGAGCGGGCCATGAACCTGACCGATGGGGGCACAGCCTTCTACACCTTTGAAACCATCAGTGACGAAAAAGCCTTCAAAGCCAACTACCGGCAAACCCTGGATGATTTGAATTTAGATCAAGAAACCATTGCTCGGATTGTTGAGGAAGCCAATGCCGCCTTTGGGATGAACATGAAACTCTTCCAAGAGCTCGAGGGCAACTTAGTCAAAGCCATAGGTCAGTTGTTGTTCAATTCCTTAACCCGTCGGAAAATGCAGGGCAGTACCGAATTGGCCACCGCCGAATAGGTTTAACTGCGACTCAGTGACACACAACAATGAACATCTTGGGGGCCGATCGGATCAGGCTCCTTTTTTTGGGCCCTAATACCCTGCCATGATGAGGTGTGTACCCGCCCAAGGTGCGCCGTCAAACTCCTATATACCGCTGTTGATCGCCCCTATCTCGGGTTTTGCCACCAGCTTCTGAGAGAACCGTCTCGGGCAATGCTAGAGTCAAACCAATTGTGACCTCGATCAACGATGCTAAATTTCTCCACGTGCCTAAGCACAATTGAGTAAATCCAAATCTTACTCCTTAAAACCTATTTAGACGCCTAAATTTCACCAATGCTGAATGCTGTTTCCGCTAATCAACCGCAGCCAACCCGGCCTGCCTCCCCTCCCCTCGAGACGCTCGCCAATGCATCGTTTTTGAGTTTGCAATTGCAGCAGGTGACGAAACGATATCGCTCGGGACGGTTTTGCTTGGATGGGGTGGATTTTCAACTCCAGGCCGGAACCTTTGCCTTGTTAACGGGGCCCTCGGGGGCGGGAAAATCAACGCTTTTGAAACTGTTTTATGGCGCTGAACACCCGGATCGGGGTCAAGTCCTCGTCCAAGGCCAGGCGGTGAATCGGTTACGGGGTCGGGACTTGGCCTATTTGCGGCGGCAGGTGGGGGTCATTTTTCAGGACTACAAGCTCTTAGAACGGCGGACTGTGGCGGAAAATGTGGCCTTTGTCTTGGCGGCGCGGGGCCTGGCCTGGGCAGAAATTCAACGGCGGGTGCCAGCGGCCTTAAACCTCGTGGGCCTGGGGGATCGGGGGAATTGTTTTCCAGATGTGCTTTCGGGGGGGGAACAACAGCGAGTCAGCATTGCCCGGGCCATTGTTGGTCAACCTCGAATCTTGTTAGCGGATGAACCCACCGGAAATTTAGATCGAAATAATGCCCTACAGGTCTTGAAGATTCTTCAACAACTGAACAAAAAGGGTTTGACGGTACTCATGACCACCCATGATCCCCATTTAGTTGAGATGGCCCAGGCCCCGGTGTGGCAAATTAAATCCGGGCGGCTCCTGGCCATGGCACCTCAGCAGGGGAGTCCATCTACAGCAGAAACAGGAGTTCAAAACCATGATCGGGCGGAGTAAACCCTCGGGCTGGCACACCTCAGAAACCCTAACTCGGGCTCGCTACTTGGCTCGGGAAACCCAATTGGGACTCTGGCGGGGCGGTTGGTTAAATGGGGCAGCTGTCTTGACGGTGGCGGTGTTGCTGTTTTTGTTTGGCTTTGGGTTTAATGTGGCCACGCAAATTGACACGGCCTTTCAGCAACTGGGCAGTCGATTGGAAATTACCGCCTATCTGGAACCCAACCAGGCCCCGGAGCCGATCCAACCACAATTGGAGCAATTACCCAACATCGCCACGGTGGTTTTAGTCAGCAAAGACCAGGCCTGGCGGGAACTTTTACAGGATTTAGGGGCTCCAGACCTGGCGACAGCTCAGGAAAATCAGGGTCTGATGCAAAACCCCCTTGTGGATGAGTTTAAGATCGTGGCCAGCCGCGGTGAAGATGTTCCGGAACTGGCGGAAGCGGTCGAAACCATTCCGGGAATTCAGTCGGTGCAGTATTTGGATCAAGCTCTAGCCAGCTTGCAAACCCTAAGCCAAAGCGCGCAACGGTTGGGGGGAATTTTGGTTATTGCCCTCGGGATTACCGCTGTTGCCGTCATTGCCACCGTGATGCAGTTATTAGCTGTTGTTCGGCAACCAGAAATTGAAATTATGGAATTGGTTGGGGCCACTCCCCGCTGGATTTATTTCCCCTTCTTAGTCCAAGGGGCCGGTTTGGGGATGATCGGGGGCTTCTTGGCCTGGGGCGGGATTAGTCTGACGGAACAGGCAATTCTACAATGGCTGACTCAGCAGGGAGACCTTCTCAAGCTTTTGGGGGAATTACTGGCGGATTCTGTCCTCGGGGGTGGCTGGTTACTACTGGTGCTGTTGGTGTTGGGGGCTATCGTGGGCCTGGTGGGCAGTGGTTTTATTTTTATTCAAGGAACACGGGGTAAACAGCTTGGGGCTCTTAACTGAGGTTTTAGAGCTAAGGCATCAACGTTGCTTGCCAACTGCGGCAGGTTTTGAACCAGTGAAGGTGGTAGATCAAGGGGATGGACAAGGTATCCCAAAGGGGCGGCTGAATGTTGGCCTGGTGTAGGGCTCGAGCTGTCCAAGAATTACAGGTGAACCAGGCCGAGTAACTTCCGGTGGCGGCATAAAAATTACTGTGGACCTGCCGACTTTGATTCAGCCAGATGACATCTCCCTGAGGATCCCGTTCAAAACTGTTCAATAGATATTGCGTCAGGGCCTGGTAATCTGCAGGACTAAGTTCCAGAGAGATGAGGAATTCAGCTAACGGGGCCTGGGGCACTTGGTCAAATTCTTGGACGTGTAATGTCGCGGGACTATGGGCCAACAATAGCGCCCGCAGAGCCACATCCGGGGGAATTTCGGCTAAGGGAGTCAATTGCCGATAGAGTTCCCGTTCGCCCCAACCAAACCCGACATATTCCCGCCCAGGCCCCAGGGGTAACTGCTCCTGCCAATTGAATGAGGGAGTTTTAACGGGGACGAGGATATTCGTATGGGCGGCATCCCCATAGACATAAATGACAACCCCGGACTCCAGAGTTGTTTGGGGATCTAAAAACAGTGAACAGGGGGGAATCAAACCCAGGCCCAGACCCACAACTGTTCCCACGACGGCGTTTCTCCAGGTTCTAAGCTCCATGATCCTCTGGGGTGAACTCAGCAGGGGGCGGCGGTGGTTGGCGACCATAGAGTTGGGTCAGGTATTTCAGACGTTCTCCCAACCCCCCCCGAAGTTCCGCAAATTCATCGGGTTGTAAACGCCAGGCCCAGTTCCCCTCGGGTTTGCTGGGAAAATTCATCCGGGCAGCGGCCCCTAACCCCAGGAGGTCTTGAACGGGAATGATGGCCTGGTTGGCAACGGAACTAAAGGCCAAGCGAATTAAATCCCAGTGGATCCCCTCATGGGTCATAGCCCCCAGATAATCCCTAATCCGGTTGCGCTCCCAATCATTCAAGGACTCAAACCAGCCGGCCGTGGTGTTGTTATCGTGGGTGCCAGTATAGACCAAGAAATTCCGCTCGTAGTTAAAGGGCAAAAATGGGTTATCAGCCCCGCCCCCAAAGGCAAACTGGAGAATCTTCATCCCCGGAAATTCAAACTCATCCCGCAAGGCAATCACCTCTGGCGTAATTTCCCCTAAATCCTCCGCCAAAATTGGTAAGTCCCCCAACTCAGCTAGGACTGCGGTGAACAGTTTAGCCCCCGGCCCCTTGACCCACTCGCCATCAACGGCCGTTTCTTCACCATAGGGGACTTGCCAGTAGGCTTCAAAACCGCGGAAATGATCGACGCGAATTAAATCCATGGCATGAAACAGGACACGAAACCGCTCAATCCACCAGCGATACCCCTCGGCTTCCATGGCCGGCCAGTTGTAAATTGGATTGCCCCAAAGTTGCCCTGTGGCGCTGAAATAATCTGGGGGCACACCCGCCATTTGGGCCACACGACCGGGTTGGGGCGGTAATTTCTGAGGGGTTTCCGGATCGGCCTCAGTATCTGGGTCGGGTTCTGGGTCGGGGGTGAAGCCTTGGGGAATCAGTTCGAACAGGTGGGGAAAGGCCCAAACATCAGCACTGTCATGGGCAACGTAGATCGGAATATCCCCAATCATTTTGATCCCGTTGCGATTGGCGTAGGCCCGTAATTCATCCCACTGTTGAAAGAAGATAAATTGCTGGAATTGATAACTAAAAGTTTCGGCGGCTAGACGGGTTTCGGCCGCGGCAATGGCCTCAGATTCGCGCCAGGCCAACTCAGGAGGCCATTCATACCAGGCCAGGTTGTTACTTTCGTCTTTGAGGGCCATGTAAAGCGCATAGGTGGGTAACCAGTAGGCCTGGGACTGACAAAACTTGTTAAATTCCGCCCAATCCGTAGGGGAAGCTTTGGCCTGGAAGGTGGCCGCGGCCTGGCGCAATCGGCTGAGTTTGGCGGGAATCACTTGGTCATAGTCCACCCAATCCGGGGAGCCAGAGGGGATGCCATCTAATTCATGGGCTTCAAGCCAACCCTGGGCTACGAGCGTATCTAAACTAATTAGAACTGGATTCCCGGCCATGGCTGAGTAGCACATATAGGGGGAGTTGCCGTAGCCGGTGGGGCCTAGGGGGAGCATTTGCCAAAGTTGTTGCCCGGTATAGGCCATAAAGTCAACAAACTCAACGGCTGCTTGTCCGAGGTCACCAATCCCTTGTCCGCCCGGTAATGAGGTGGGGTGGAGTAGTAAACCAGCAGCACGGGGAAACGGCATTGTTTGGGGTCTCCTTGCAAAATCGGGGGCAATGCAGCCAAGGTAATCAGAACTTCCCCCAAGCGTAATCTAGTTTTGCCCAGGCCTGGCATTTGTGGGGAATGTTTTAAGCTCGGAAAAGTTCTATAGAATTGTGTAGAAACGCTAACTTTCTTAATTGCTCTGACGGTTCTCTGGGCCTGGATTAGACTATAGGCAAATATTTATTTCATCGCCACCTTATTTACCGTAATGTCAATACCAATGGATGTTATTCCCCATATTTTCAAAGGTGGGAAACTCAGTGACTATGCAGTGGAGTTAAGTCAAAAGGGAACGCTACAAACCCGACACTTACTTAGTAATAAAGAGATTCCCACAGTAGCGCAAGGAGCAAACAAAATGTTAATTGAAGCCAATTTAGCAGTTGGGTTACTCAATACGGGCCTGGGTGTGGCTAATTTGGCTTTGGGTGCTTACAACGCCTACAAAATTACTAAGGTTCATGGTGAGATTAAACAAAATCACCAAATTGTCATGTCGCATTTGAGCAGTATTGAAAACACATTACAGGTACAGCAACGCAGCCTAGAAATCTTAGCGTTTCATCAATGGCAACTTTCTGAACAAATGCAGTTATTGCGCCAGGAAATGCAAGCGGGATTTAATACAGTCTTAAAAACCATTGAAGATACCAATATCAAACAAAAAAGAGCGACTTTTAGTGAACGAACCTTCATCTTAGAAAGAACCTACAGACGCTTTGTTGATCTATTACTCAATGGAAACGAAATTGCAGCAGAAAAGGAGGCCCGAGAACTGATCAATTGTGCAACTTCGTTAGAAGCCTGGTTAAATGTTGAGCTAAAACAAATTGACCCAGGCCAGGCCGAGCGATTACCGTTACGAGTTGCTGAAGCTTATGCTGTCAGAGCTAAGGCCGATGCCTATACGGTGATGGGTGAGGGATATCAGTCCATTGCGGAAAGGGAACTAACCGATTTTGAGACTGCAATCCAAGAGGAGGTTTATCACTTATGCAATAACAAAACGCTCTATTATGTTGGCGCTGAAGTTCCTGAGGTGATTGCTCAGTATGTGTATTTGTATCGTGGGATTCATCGAGGCAAGCAACTTTTAGGGCAACCATCCACAGAGATACTCATTCAGGCGGAAGATTTGGAGTGGGATGATAGTTTGAATCCGTTGCGGGAAATTCTGAGAAATAAGCCTGAACAATCTGATGATTCTAGCTCAATTACAACCATTCCCCTGAAAACAATGGCTGATATGGAATGGTATATCCGATTTACAGAACAAGACAGGGAACAATTTGACATTTTAGCCTTTGCCAATAAACATTCTAACGGCTTAAATTCCAGGTACTTACTATTGCCATTTGGGTTAGAACAACCATCTAATTTAAATAATAATAGTTTATCACTTATAAAAAAAATTGTATCCTTGTGAATTAAGAGAACAATTTATTGATACTATTTGCAATGCACTTAATGTCAAATCCTTGAAAATTATTACCTCAAATAATTTAAATAAAACTGAAATAATATCTATTGATTTTGAGAAAATTAGTGAAAGTGACCTCAAGCAATTTACAAGTCCATCAAGAAACAATATTAAAGACCAAGAAATAGTTATAAGTTCTGAATATCCTATTTCTCAAATTTATTCAATTCAAAATCTAAAAAAAAGGATAACTCACCTAGTACATTGTAACAATGAATGAGTTTTAATTTCTTTAACTGGCTTGCCATACCGAGAACAATTAATTTTCACGAGTCAAACATGGATTCCTTCTGGATTAAGCGATAAGCTGCAAGCAGGCTATAAAATCACTAGCCTAAATTGTTCACATACAACCCATGACTGGATAGTCGTTGTAACATCAAAAAAACAATCAAATAATCACTCTGAAGTTCGTTTTCTGCAAAATTCTTTTAGAAAGTGTGATGATCAAATTCAATCTCTTTGGAAGAAAGGCAATAAAATCGAATACATTGGAATAAAATCAAAGGGACAGCAAAATATGAATGGATTCGATACATTTCTTGTGTCTATGTCTTCTAATTTTCCTGCAAAATCTCAAATCTTTACACAGCATACATTCTTGCCAGATCAATATCTTCAAGCAAAGCTAGATCAGAAATATTTTATTAGTTCTATTAATACTGGTTTTTTGTATTACGTTGTTCTCTCGGAATGGAATCATCATATTCCAATAAAGCAAATATGGTTTGTGTCTCATAATTTCCCAATTCTACAAATTGAAAGGGGATGGGAAAAAGGACTTAACATTTCTCATTTGACTTATTGTGAGTGTGATGAGTTATGGACAGTTGTAATGTCAGACAAAAATTATCCTTATGATCCATAACTCAAGAACTCAAAAATCTCCTAAGCTCCCCACAATATTCTGACAAAGTGTAGTCTCGAAGTTCAGCAACCAAGGTTATTGCATCTGCTTTTGTCCCAACTAAGGAATGGGTTTACTCCTAGGGCCTCGCTTTGGAGCTAGGTGTCGAGTTTTCCGAACCAGGGTAATCAGCTTGTGGACGGTTGTTTGATTGACTTGAAACCGTGTGGCGAGCTTGAGAATGGATGAACTCCCTCATGGCTTAAGACTATGCCCTATTCTTGAATGCCTAAAACGCTGTCGGGGCCTGGAATCTACCCACAGTGATTAAATTCTGCTGTCTGTGTAACCACCACCAGATATGCTGCAATATAAACAATCACCAGGTTGTAAACCTTAAAATAAAGCTAGGAAGTCAAAAAAAGTTACTATGACCATCGCAGTGCAATCAGTTTTAAGCCACTTCTAAAATTGCGATGGTAATTTAGATGTGTTTAAGGCCAAGTATCTAAGCTAGCATAGTTACTGCAAAAAATTATCTAGATCCCTAACTGCCATCCACCTTCCGCCACTAGCAAGGGTTATAAGCTTGAGTCAGTCCCCGGTCAAAGTTCCCCAAAAGCCCTCCTCCAGTACTTGGTATCAACACCTCTCGCAATCATTAAGGGTGCAAGCCCCTAGGAAAATTAGTACCAAAGTCTTTATTCGTAGCCTAGGTACGCTTCTCGCAAGTACTCTCATTTTGATCGGTGTGGGCAATTGGCAGAATGAAGTAACTAATAAACAAGCTAAACAAGATCTAGAAGTATTAATTCGAGCTGATCGAGATAGTATTACCCGTGGTGTAATTGACTTGGTTGAAGCTCAGGGAGAAGCACTCCAACAGAAAGTTAATGATCAACTAAAACTTGCCCGCTATCTCCTTAACGATTCCGGTGGAGTTAACTTATCAAACGAAACCGTTCTCTGGCAGGCCACGAACCAATTTTCCCTTAAAACCCAGTCAATCCGACTACCTAAAATGTTCGTTGGCTCAACATGGTTAGGCCAAAACTTTAGTTTCGATCAACCTACCCCAATTGTGGATCAAACTCAGGAAATGGGGGGGGGGACGATCACGATTTTCCAAAGGATGAACAAAGAGGGGGACATGCTCCGAGTGGCAACCAATGTTCCAACTCTTAACGGACAACGGGCCATTGCAACCTATATTCCGGCCCGGAATCCAGATGGGCAACCTAATCCTGTTGTCTCTACGGTTCTGAAAAAACAAACGTATACCGGCCCTGCATTTGTCGTTAATGCCTGGTATGTCACCGCCTATGAACCGATCCTCAATGATCAGGGGGAAGTAGTTGGAATGCTCTATGTGGGTGTACCCCAGAGTAATCTCCCATCTCTGAGTCGGAAAATCCAGGAGACCCGATTTGGCAGAACAGGGTATGTCTATGTGGTGCGAGGTACGGGGCAGCAGCGGGGTGAAATTATCATTCCACGGCCTGGTGAGCAAGCAGGGCAACCGGGTTGGGCAGCGAAAGATACTGACGGAAATTTTGTCGTACAAGAGGCCATTGAAACAGCATTGTTAGCCCCGCCAGGAGAGTTCAGTTCAATTCGTTATCGTTGGATTGACCCTGTATCTAAAAAAGCTGAATGGCGGGTAGATACCTTAAGTTACTACGCCCCCTGGGATTGGGTGATTGCAATTTCCAGTGATGAAGCAGACTTCCAAATCTTTTTTAATCGCCTAGAAACCAACCGAACCATTAACCTGATTGTCTCTGCTGGGGTAGGGCTCGTGGTTGCCATTCTGGGAGGACTCTACATTGGAGGGTTTGTTCGTAGGTTAGGTCAGCGTCTTGATCCCCTAGTTAAAGCAACAGAGGCAATGGCTAAAGGAGAGTTAGGCCTGCGTATCCAGGATACTGAACCCGATGAAATTGGCGAACTGGCTTGGGGATTTAATCAGATGAGTGCCAATCTGAGTGATAGTTATACCCACTTAGAACAACGGGTGAAAGAGCGAACCCAAGAACTAGAAGCCAGTAACCAGGCCTTGGATATTGCCCGAACTGCGGCGGAAGCGGCTAATCAAGCGAAGAGTTCTTTCCTGGCCAATATGAGCCATGAATTGCGAACCCCCTTAAACGCCATTATTGGCTATAGCGATATGCTGATCGAAGATTTAGAAGAGAGTGATTATCTAACTGACTTGCAGAGGATAAATTCCGCAGGTAAACACTTATTGGAACTGATTAATGCAGTCCTAGACCTCTCCAAAATTGAAGCGGGGAAAATACAGCTTTATCTGGAGGAGTTTCATCTCAATGAACTGGTGCAGGGGGTGGCTGCCCTTGTTAAACCACTGATGGACAAGAATCATAATCATTTCGATGTGAAAATTGCCCACGATCTCGGAATAATGACTGCAGATGCCACTAAAGTCCGTCAATCTTTATTGAATCTCTTATCCAATGCCAGCAAGTTTACCAAAGCAGGTACAGTAACTCTCAAGGTTTGGATTGATGAAAGTCAGCGGGTCTTCTTTCAAATCTCTGATACCGGGATCGGCATGACCCCAGAACAACTGGCTAATCTCTTTCAGGAATTCACCCAGGCCGATAACTCGATTACTCGCAATTATGGCGGAACAGGACTGGGGCTGGCCATTAGTCGTCGTTTTTGCCGCATGATGGGCGGGGATATTACGGTGATCAGTGAACCAGGGGTGGGGAGTGTGTTTACGATTGAATTACCTCAGGTGGTTGACGCTCCTACTTCGGAAATTAGCCGGCTGTCCCTGCATCGGAATTGGTGCCAAAATCGGACAATTCTGGTGATTGATGAGGATCAGGCCAGTCGAGAACTTTTAGCTGAAAGGCTTAGACAGGAAGGATATGATGTTATCGATGCTGCCAATGGTGATCATGGGATCGAGCTAGCCCGAGAATATAGCCCCTGTTTAATTTTGTTAGATGTGATGATGGCTTTTCAGGGGGCCTGGCAGGTGTTAATGACCTTGAACTCAACTCCCGAACTGGCGATTATTCCTGTAATCATGATCACAATTGAGAGTGAACAGAAGATTGGCTTTGCCATGGGAGCTTCTGATTACCTCACGAAACCCCTGGATCGCCAGCAATTAATTAAAGTTTTGCAAAAATATTACCCTCAAAAAACCTCCCCTCAAGTGTTGATCGTGGAGGATGAGGAACATATTCGTCAACTGCTCAGGCGAACGTTAGAAATGGAGGGATGGCAGGTGACTGAAGCAGAAAACGGTATGCAAGGATTGGAACGATTGCAAACTTTCCAGCCAGATTTAGTCCTATTAGATTTAATGATGCCGATCATGGACGGTTTCTCTTTTGTGCGGGAAATGCGGAAATCTCTTGAATGGAAAGACACTCCGGTTGTGATTTGTACGGCTAAAGATCTGACGGAGCAAGACTATCAACAACTGCAAGGAAACGTGACACAAATTCTCCACAAGAGTTCTGATGGAATTGATGGGTTAATTACAGAAATTCGGAAAATTGTCCCTCTGCCTGTAGATTCGACCTCCAATGTTTAAGTTAACGTCTATAAAATTTAATCACTATCGGTAAGTTCTCCGCCCCATAGCCGAGTTTAAGAAAGGAGCAAAATCGTCAGCTATGGGCAAGTACATCCATTTGAGCCAGGGTTGCTTTACTGACTTGAAACCCCAGTTGTTGTGACGCCGCTCAGTCAGGTTTAGTAAGTTGATCCAAGAAAAACTAGGCCCATTTTCTGACTGGCAAGCACCCTTACATCCGGGACAGAACTGACACCTTTGTGATCTTGTCCTCACCTAAGCCCTGGAGTTCTTCTGTCAATAGCCAGCCCTCTTTGACTAGGCGAGCCATGACAAAAATGAGGCCGGAATCATCATCGTCATACTTCCCCTCAATGTCGTAACGTCGGGCACTCAAAAAATCATGGAGCTTCCAGAGATCATCAAGACCACTCATTCCACGGGCCTGGTGAGCAACCTCTAGCATGATTGATTCAATCTCTCGCTCACGGGCTAATTTGAGGCTAGCTCGGGCAACTTCCTGTTCTTGTTTCGACCAACCAGTATCTTTTGCTTGAATCATTTATTTTATAGTCAGTAAACAATCTTTTATATCAACGATCAGCTTTAACTATTAAATTATAATAAGTTTCGTCTCATAATTCTATAGTGTTCATTGATTTTTCCAGGGACATCAACGCTATCGCTGACATAGGATTCAGGGTTGTGGGGGTGAGTTTTTGCCTTGGAGATGGAAGATTGCAACTCTAATTACTCTCAAGAAAATGTGATATTGGGACTAAGAGCGGTTAGGTTGAAGGTCTTCTCCAGACCGGGCGAATTGAGGCCTTGGTAGGACTTCAGGATCACAACAAACTAGGGGCAGGTGATACCACGGGGCCTGGGGTATTTGGTGATGTTGGTGATGAAAAGTCCCAAAATGATAGCAAGACAGAAATGAATATATCAGCCCAAAAGTTTTCTGGAGTTGATTTCCAGGCCTGGGGAATTGGCCAGTAAAGTTATTGCCAGGCCTAGGAAGTGGGCCCTCCCTATGGGGCAGATAGGTGCCAAAGTAAAATAACTGCCATGAACTCAAAATCAATGGTAAACCCCAAAACAGCAGGAGGTTTAACCAGGCCACCTGGAGCCAAAAATGTAAGGCTAAACCAATTCCGAAACTCAATCCGAGAAACGTAATCAGTTGCCCACCGGATAGATACTCGCCAAGAAATTTTCGATACCACTGCACAACCTGGGTATCAACGCCATTGTGAAAATCTGGGTCTCCAACCTGGCCTGGGGAAGCATGGTGTTGCCAGTGATTTCGGCAGCATTGGTCATAGGGGAGGAAGGCATATAAACCTACAGCAATTCGCCCAATCCAGTAATTAAGTGACTGAAAGTGTTCGTAGTAAGAAGATCTATGGATTGCATCATGGGCAGTAATAAACAAACCCGTATGGAGAAATGTTCGTCCAAATACGGCGGCAACAATCAATCCAGGTGACATTTGATTAAGTGGTAGGGATAGAGTGAAGCATAAGCTACTGCACCAAAGGCTAATCATGCCAAGGGCGACGACTAAACCAACTAAATTTTGTTGCATAGGTTGTTGTTTAAAATGCTAGGAACTACTCGGTATATTTTGAGCCTCAATCCTCGCTGGTCAACGCAACAAAATTACTGAAAATACTCTCGATTGAGAAAGCTTGCTAGGGAATCCCCACAATTGAATGACATTAATACACTCTCAGAGATTGAATTAGATTACTTCTAGTCAAAAAACACTGAAGCCTAACTTCCTCTGGGATGATATAGTCCGAGCAACTGTGGGGGATCCAAGCAAAGGAGTCTAACGAGCCAGGTTTAAAAGCTCTTTCGGTGAAGCCAGGAGGTCAATGGCCACAAAAAAGATTTTATTATCTGGAGTTAAGAGAAACCGCCAGGCAATATTCATCCCAACCCCAGCCCCAAACCAGGGTGTTTGCACTTTTCCCGTCACCTTGATTTGGGTGTACCCTTCATCGGCTGGTTCGGAGACACCCCGCTCGGGCATAAGCACTAGGTTTTGGCAATCTTCCTTGAAGAACCGCAGCACAGCCTCTTTCCCAACAATCGGGCGTTGAAACGGGGGTTGTAGGGCACCATCTTCAGCAAACAGACCGATTAAAGCATCAAAGTCATTGGCGTTGAGGTTATTCATGTAAGCAAAGATGACTGGATTCGTGACTCCCTCAATTTTGACCTGACTCCGCTGGGATGAATCTTTAGGGGCCTCAAGGGGTTCAGAAATCCGGGTATAGGTGCCGAGCTTGTTGATGTCGTAGCCCATGTCAACCACGGAATTGCGCAAAATGGTGATCTGCTGTCCGGGATCGGCTTCCCTGAGGGTTTGTAATACAGCAGTGGCATTGGCAGAAAGTTGATACCCGGCCGGAATGGGAGCGACAATCCCCTGCTCCATCCATTGGCCAAGTTGGAACCAGAAACCCAATTTAATATTGACTGACCAAGTGGCATAGGTGCGGCAGATGGGCGTATCAGCATGGTTTGCCAAATCAAACATCACTTGGGTTTGTTCTTGGAAAGACATTTCTCGGATTTGGGCCAAGATTGGTTCGGCAAATTGCATTCTGGCAGCCCCTGGAGCCGCAATCGTCACTGTTTTACCCATTTCCAGGTAGGCAAACCAGATCCAAGCAAGTTGATCTTCGATACTGAGCTGATTAAACCGAGCAATTGTTGCGGGCACAATATCAGCAGCAAGTGTTTTTGAGAAAATACCCCGTGCTGAATCAACTGTATATGGCATACTTATGACCTGAATGAAAATTTAAGTCTCGATGAACCATGAACCTCACACTGTTTGCATTGTCCCACGGCTAGCAGCAGGGAAAAGTTGCCGGGGGGGTTAGGGCTTCTGAATCGTAATACCGATTAACATTAGACCTCTCACGTAAATAACAAAAATCTACGAGTTTTCTTGGGTTTAGCCTTGAAAATCCTATTCATGCAGGAAGTCTGTTGAATGATAAATGAGGCCTTTGTCCTCCATCCCCCTGAGACACGAAAATTACTTTTGGCGCAAAATTCTAAGGTCTTGGGGGTTTTGGGCTTAAACGGGTCTGGGCTTGCTGAGTAAACCACTCGATAATTTGCGAGACCGTGAGTTCAGATAAATGAACCTGGCTTGTGATGGCGGCCTGTTGGAGTTGGGTTAGGGAGGCCTGGAGAAATTGAGCATACCAATCCCGAAACCCCGGTCGTTGGGATTCCGCCGCGATCAAATCCGCATCCGTCTCCAGGCCCGCTTTGATCACCGTTGGATTCAGTTCGTCCCAGCTTGAATTTTGCCGCTCAATCAGGTTTTGCAAATAACGCCAAGAATAGATGGCCACCCGAATCAAAAACCGATCCTGGGCCGGTAAGAGGGTTTGGTCAATGGCCTGGGATTCTTCGAGGGTAAGGAGTTGTTCAGGGTTGATCTGCATGGGGAAAACACAAAGAACTGGCCGGAGTTAAGTCAACGTTCAGGTTATGGAACGTAACTGTCATTTAGTAGGACGAACCGACAATCATCGAGCCAATCCCTGAATCCGTAAAAATTTCCAGCAGTAGGGAATGGGGAATCCGACCGTCAATGATGTGGGCCGCTTTTACCCCTTGGGCTAGAGACCGAATACAGCAATTCACCTTGGGAATCATCCCCCCCGAAACAATCCCATCCTGGATTAACTGCCGGGCCTGGGTAATATCGAGTTTGTACAGCAGCGTACTGGGGTCGTGGTAGTCCCGCAAAATCCCTGGGGTATCGGTCAAGAGAATCAACTTCTCGGCTCCCAAGGCAGCGGCAATTTCCCCGGCCACCGTATCGGCATTAATGTTATAGGCTTGGCCGGTTTCATCGGCGGCAACACTGGAAATCACCGGAATATAGCCCTTTTCCACCAGACTGGCCACGACCCGAATATCAATATTTTGGACATCACCGACAAAGCCAATCCCATCTTCCCCTTGGCTGCGGGCCTGGATTAAATTGCCATCCTTGCCACAGAGTCCGACGGCCACACCCCCGGCCTGGTTGATCAACGAGACGAGTTCCTTATTCACCCGCCCGACCAAGACCATCTCGACCACATCCATAGTTGGGGCATCAGTCACCCGCAGGCCATTTTTAAATTGCGGTTCAATGTTCAGTTTAGTTAGCCAGGTGTTAATTTCTGGGCCACCGCCATGCACCACCACAGGTCGGACGCCAACAAAGGACATGAAGACAATATCCCGAATCACATTGGCTTTCAGAGACCCATCCTTCATCGCCGCGCCACCATATTTGACGACAACGGTGCGCCCGGAAAAGGCCTGGAGATAGGGTAAGGCTTCACTGAGTACCTGGACGCGATCCGTATCGCTGAGCATAGTTGGCTTCCTGGGATAGTTTTTTCTTGCTCATCAGCCTAGCAGACTCCGCACCTGAAACAAGGCCTGGCCACACTTAGTTCACGCCCGGAACATTCCCATAGAGGCGTAAATAATTCCAGTAGTTCCCAAAAATAGATTTGACATAGCCATAGGTTTCGGGGAACGGAATTTGTTCAATGAATTTATCTGGGTCTGAGTAGCCAAACCGTTGCAGCCAATCCGCCACATTTCCAGGCCCGGCGTTGTAACCCGCTAAAGCCAGCAGCGTATTTTCGTCATGGAGTTCGTGGGTGTGGGCAAAGTACCAAATTCCCAGGTTTAAGCTGTCATCCACATTGTCTAGTTGGTAGGACTCCAGGCCAATTTGAGGTGCAATCCAGGCCCCGGTTTCCGGCATCACTTGCATTAACCCCGTTGCCCCCACCACTGAACGGATCCCAACTTCAAAGCGCGACTCTTGCCGGATCAGAGAAATAACCAAAACCGGATTCATTTGATGTTTGGCAGACCAGGCCTGGATCTTGTCCCAGAAGGGGAGCGGGTAAAGGGCAAACCAATAGCCAGGATATTGGAGAATCGGGGCCATAAACGTCGCGGTGTCTGGTTCGGTTCGGGCCCGTTGTTGGAGGTTTTCCAGCATAAAAATCCCATCCAGATAATCCCCCACCCCCAAGCGGATCAGGCCATCGGTCAATTGCTCAGAAGCGGTCGGTTCAACCCGATTTTGAAATTCCCATTGCCAACGACTCCAGGCCAGGTCAGTTACGCCAATTTCATAGAGGGCCTGTAGGGTTTCGGAACCAGTGGTGAGATTGAGAGACTGGCGACGGGTCGGATCAAGGGTGGGGGTTTGCTGACGGACGGTTGTAAAGGTGCCCACGGGTTTGCCCAGTAAGCTCAAGGCTCGCCAGGTGTAATAGGACTGGGGATAGGTGTTAATTAAAATTTGCCAATCCTCTTCCCGTTGAGCCGGATCTGGGGCCCATTGTCCGAGCCAAAAGGCAGCAGTCGGAGCGAGTTCACTGTCGGGATTGTTTTTCAGAAGCGATTGGGCCCAGGTGCGCGCTTCCGTTAACTTGTTGGCCTGGGCATCCCGTTGGGCCTGTTGCCAGCGTAATTGGGCGGCGGCGGGAGTGGTGGCATCGGTGGTTAAGAGGGTTTCTCGGGCCTGGGCGGCATTTTGCACATTACCAAGTTTTTCCCACTGACCGGCTAAATCTAAGCGGGCATCAGCGGCAATCGTTGGATTTTTAGACTGAGTTGCAGTGGTGATCGCGGCCTGGAAATAGGCAATGGCCTGGGTTGGGTTATCACTCAATCGGCCTAAACGTAAATTGGCTAAGGCGGCTTCTTTGGTGTTGGGAAAATTCCTGAGCACCCGTTGATAGGTGGCCATGGCTTGAGATCGTTCCCCCCCCAGTTGTAAAGCCCGTCCGGCTCGGTAAGCATTAAACGCGGTTTGGGGAGCCTTGAGGTAAGCCAGGCCAGCTTTTTTGTAGGCGAGGTTTTCCCAGTAGCCAAAGCCAATGGCCGCCCAATCATCTGGGGTTAAGTTCGCCGCAAAGTCTTTAGTTAGCTGATCCAAAATCGCAGTGTAGTTGGGTAAAAACAGGCCATACCGGGCAATTAATCGCAGCAAATCCAAATTTTTTGGGTCAGTTTTCAGGCGGGACTGGGCCAGTTCAACTACGGCGGGGACTTGGGGAAATTGGGCCAGGGCTTGCTCTGCTTGACCTAACGCGATCAGGGCGGTGGCGGCTTCTGGTTCTGTGGGATATTGACTGAGTAATGCTTGCCAGGTTTGTTGAGCCAAGTCGGGTTGATTGTTGGCGGTGTAGGCCTGGGCCTGGAGAACAAGAATGGGTGGACTGAGTGGCGATGAATCTTGTCCCAAACCGCTTAACCAGGCCAGGGCTGTTTGCGGATCATTATTTTCTAGGGCTAGGGTGGCTAAGAGATAGCGAGCTTGAATTTGCGTCAAGGAATCTCCAGAGTTCACCAGCGCTTCGAGTTTTGTCACTTGTTCATCCGGTGGAGTCGCTAAAATTTCCGTGAACGTCTGGGCCTGGGGCATTGATGGCCGTTGAAATCCCCACCAAATCCCACCCCCCACCACACCCGCCACCACCAGGCCAAGGCCACCGAGCATCCAGCATTTTTTTGGGGAAAGCCACTGACTGAGCTTAGCGGGGAGTTTTGACACCATCGAACCGAGTTTGAAATTTCTACCCTCACTCTAGCCGGAACCCTTAGCCAGATTGGAGGTGTGCTGCAAAATCGCCCTAGACTGGGACTGGTGATCGGAACATTGGGCAGTAATCAACTATGCGAATCGCAAAAAATACAGTCTGTGTTTTACATGAGGGCGAGGCCCGCTTAAAGGTGATGCCGGATCGGGGCGGAATGATTACCCATTGGCAACTTGGCGATCAGGATTTGCTCTACATGGATGCCGAACGCTTTGCCGATGAAACCCTGAGTGTCCGGGGTGGTGTGCCGATCCTCTTTCCCATCTGCGGTAATTTACCCAACAACGAATTTACCCATCAGGAGCAGACCTACAGCCTCAAACAACACGGTTTTGCCCGCGACCAGGCCTGGGAATTGAAAGTCCAAACCAGCAATGCCTTGACGGTGATGTTGAGCGATACCCCGGAGACCTTGGGGCAATTTCCGTTTCCCTTTCACCTGGAAGTGACCTACACCCTCACCGCCGATACTGTGACGATCCAAATCCAATTGGAAAATACCGGAACAGAACCGTTGCCCTTTAGCTTTGGGTTTCATCCCTACTTTTTAGCCACCAGTAAACCGGATCTAACCCTGGATATTCCCGCCAGTCGCGTCACCGATCAAAAAACACAGATCGAATCCGACTTTTCTGGCCAGATGGATTGGGCTGCCCCGGAACTGGATTTAGCCTTTTCCCCCTTAACCCAGCCAATAGTGAAACTTCAGAACCAAGCGACGCAGCAAGAACTGACCCTAGAGTTTTCCCCAGACTTTGCCGTGTTTGTTTTTTGGACGCTGGTTGATAAAGACTATGTCTGCCTAGAACCCTGGACTGCCCCGCGTAATGCCTTAAATACGGGGAATAATCTCCTCACGGTTGCGCCCACTGAGGCCTGGCAGGGAGAGGTAAAACTAACAGTTAGTTCGTTGAGTTAGAGTCTGTTTTCTCGAGTGGGGCAAACAGAAATTGCTGCGTTTGATCTAACTGTGCTCCCGTGACATTGCTGCGAACAAACAGGTAATTCTCGTTTTGCCAGAGGGGAATAAAGGGAACATTTTCCGCTGTCAGGGTTTGCAGGGCTTTAAAAATTTCAGCTCGTTTGGCGGGATTGGCTTCGGTGCGGCTTTGGCTGATCAGTTGATTGGCTTCTGAGCTATAGAAAAAGGCTCCCCAGGCCGCGCTGGCCCCCTCTGCACACCCCGTTTCCGGACTGCCTTGATCACAGCTTAAAAACGGCTCAATGTAATTATCCGGATCATAAAAATCCCCGTACCAATCCAGCAGCACTAAGGGGTAGGCTCCGGTATCCAGATTGCGATAAATAGTTGCCGATTCTGTACTATCCAATTCCACCCGTACCGCTGCCCCCAAATCCCGTTCCAAGGAGGCCTGGATCACCGTTGCTGCTAAGACGTTACTCGGCACATTGGCCCGATACCAAAGATTCACGACTAGGGGATTCTCGGCAGAAAACCCGGCCTGGGTCAGCCATTTCTGGGCCGTTTGGGGTTGGCCATGGCCATAGAGAGTTTCAAAAATTGGGATGCTGGCTGGAAAAATAGAAGGAATTAAGGAAAACAGTGGGAGAGCTTGCCCCAAAAAGACCCGTTCCTGGAGCCGTTGTCGATTGATACTAGCAGCCAAGGCCTGGCGCGCCGCTAACTGATCCCACGGGGGTTGCCGCAGATTAACCACTAAGACGGAAATCACATTGCCCGGCCCCGTTACCACCTGCCATTCCTCGGCCTGGGTTTCCGTTTTTAGGACTTGGGCTTGGTTGGGATCCATTGGCGGTGTGGCTAAATCCACTGCACCAGTTCGAAAGGCATTGTAAAGATTGGCACTACTGGAAAACACTTGAATATCAATCCCAGAGTTGCGCGGTGGGCCACCCCAATAGTCGGCAAAGGGTTCCAACTGAATCGCATCACTGCGTAAACTCACGAGGCGATAGGGGCCGGTGCCAACAAATGTACTGGGCAAAAACTCCCCACTCCCCCGTTGATAGGCCGTTGGAGAAACTGCACACAGCCCACTGAAGGCCAATAATTGGGGAAAGGCCACAAACGGTTCTTTTAAGCGAATTTCCAGGAGGTCATCGCCAAGGGCTGTAATGGATTCGACCCGTCCGGCTAAGAGAGACGCGGGTTGGCCACCGTTTTCCATAAACCGCAACAGGGAAAATGCCATGGCCTCAGCATTAAAGGGTGTCCCATCGTGAAATTTCACCCCGCGGCGTAAGGGAATTCGATAGACTCGCCCATCTTCACTGATTTCCGGCATGGCCGTCGCTAACTGTGGCTCTAGGCTAACTCCATCGGAACCATAGGCGTAGAGGCGATCCCCCAAGTTCAATAAAACATTCCCCGCCAAAACCTCGTAGGCATCGGCTGGATCCAGGGTCCGAATCCGGGCTGTTGTCCCAATCGTGATCCGTTCACCATCGGGGCCTGGGGTAGAGAGCGGTTGATGGAGATTGCAACTGACCAGGCCCAGGAGAAGTACCCCAACACTGCCCACCAGCACAGACTGTCGCCAAACTTGCACGATATTCAAACCAAACGCCCCATGGGGATCCGCTAAAAGAGTCTTGACCCTGGATTATAGAACTGCAACCGGGCCGTGCCTGTCATGTTTCCGATAACTTTTTCCCCAACTGGATAGACTGTGACCGCAAATTGATAGACCCCTGGCACCGTGGGATTGCGGTAGGGGTTGAGAACTAACACCACCTCTTGACCGGGCTGGATCGGTGGATCAAGTAAAAATTCTGCATCTCCCGCCGTTGAACTGGGCAGCAGGGTGAGATTGATCGGGGTTCGGGGGCGGGTGGGTAAATAGGCCTGATTCCGATCCGGGAGAAAGACAATCCTGCTGGAGCCACTGATTTGGGCTAATTGCACCCGTTGCAGCGGCACTAAACTCGTTGCGGGGACACTGATGGTCACAAAATAGGTCGGACTAAAGGTAAAGGCCAAGGGATCATAGGTATGGGCTCCGACCAATTGAGGAATTTGGTTAAAAAAAACTGTCCCATCGCTGAGTTGGCTAACCGCTGGCAGTTGGGCTGTCGTGACCTGGGCCAGGCCTGGGGCAATTCCAAACAAGAGCAATCCCGCACTACTGGCGATGAGGCTGAGGGGACTTAAACGGTAGGTCGGGAATAGAGGGTGTCGCTTGGCCATGGGGAGTTTACTGCCTGTCTTAATTTCCAGGATAAAGGACTGAGGAATGTTCCCCCTGTTGGTTGGGCTGCCGAAGACTTGTTTAAGACTCCCTTGAGAAATCCGCCACTTTCACCAATGCAGCGGAAACTGGATTGAAAAGCTCTGCCCAAGCCGATGACCGCCACCGTTATCAATATTTTGGTCTTAAATGCTGGCTCCAGTAGTCTCAAGACCTGCCTGTATCAATTAGATCGCAACGGGGCCTGGCCTGATTTGCCTTTACAACCCATTTGGTCTGGTTTTGCGGATTGGGGCCATTATCCAGATCGGGCTGAGTTAAAGGTAACTGCATATCCCACTGGTTTAAACGCTGACTCGCAACCGGTCACCTTGGCCTGGACACTAGCCGACCCAACTTTGGCCTCTGTCCTGATAGCTTTTTTTGAAACCCTCTGGAGTGGACAAACTCAGGTGATTCCAGACCTGGTGGCAATTGACATTGTTGGCCATCGGGTTGTCCATGGCGGGCCCCACTTTAGCCAACCCCAACGGATTACCCCCCAGGTCAAAGCTGAAATTGCAGCCGCGATTCCCTTTGCCCCCCTCCATAACCCGGCCAATTTAAGGGGAATCACGATGGTGGAGGAATTACTGGGGGATGTGCCACAGGTTGCGGTCTTTGATACGGCGTTTCATCGACAAATGCCCGTGGTGGCGAAAGTTTATCCGTTGCCCTACCCCTTGTATGAAGCGGGAATTCAACGCTATGGCTTTCACGGGATTAGTCATGGCTATGTCAGTCAACGAGCGGCGGCACTTTTGCACCAAGATTTAGCCAATTTGCGACTTATTACCTGTCACTTAGGCAATGGCAGTTCCTTGGCTGCGGTTAAAGCTGGAACCTGTGTTGCCACCACGATGGGCTTTACCCCCACGGCTGGTCTGATGATGGGAACTCGGTGTGGTGATTTGGATCCAGGGATTTTAGTCTATCTCTTTCGCCAAGGATATACCGCCGATGAGTTGGATCACTTGATTAATCGCGAATCTGGCCTGGTGGGGGTGTCCGGGGTCAGCAGTGATCTGCGGGAAGTGCTTTCGGCCTGTGCTGCGGGTAATATCCAAGCTCAACTCGCCTATGACCTGTTTATTTATCGCTTGCAAACCCAAATAGCAAGTTTAATTCCGGCTTTGGGGGGATTAGATGGCCTAGTTTTTACGGCGGGAATTGGGGAAAACTCAGCTCAAGTTAGATGGGATGTGTGTCGGGGCCTGGCCTGGTTGGGTGTGGAATTGGCACCTGAACTGAATCAACATTCAGGACTGGAGCAGGATATCGCCACCGCCACCGCCCCCATTCGCGCCTTAGTGATCCACACGCAGGAAGATTGGGCCATTGCCGGGGCCTGTTGGTTGAATCAATCCCTCCAGAAAAGTTGAGCGAATGCAGTGGTTGACATGATTTCAGAAGTAAGGGACGATAGAAATCCTGGGAATGGGGCTATAGCTCAGTTGGTAGAGCACTTCAATGGCATTGAAGGGGTCAGCGGTTCGAATCCGCTTAGCTCCATAGGTCGGGAAGCCTAGACACAGTAAGGCTTTTGGGAGTTCTAAGATACTTCTAAAGGTCGCTTTTATTGTCAATAAGCCAACGAAAGAAGGCTTTAATAAGATTATTTGGGCGTTGAGTTTACCCCCATTTTTCCACCCGTAGGTTTCCCGTGAGTAAAGTTACGATTGAGCATCACCGAGGCTTGTTACGGTTACGGTGGCATCATTCTGGTAAAAGTCACACGTTTCCCTAGAAGGTGTTATGCACTTTGAATGATGAGTTGGGCAAAACGACTTAGCATCAGGATAGAACAAGCCACAAGATGCAGTCCCGCCAAAGTATCAGCTAATCGCTCATAGTCTCTGGCTAAGCGTCTGAACCGGCCAACCCAGGCAAAACTCCGCTCTACGACCCATCTTCGGGGTAGCAAAATAAATCCTTTCTTGGCTTGCGGGAGTTTTAGGACATGTAACTGAATCCCCACTGCTGCTGCATCTTCGGCGGGTTGGTCTCCGGTATATCCCTGGTCAACAAAGGCCATCTCTACACTCTCACCTGTGACCGCCTGTACCTGTTGAGCTAAGTCTTTGACTTGAGCACGGTCTTGTTCATTCGCAGGTGTCACAACCAAAGCTAATAAATGCCCTAATGTATCAACAGCAATATGGACCTTACTCCCTTTCTTTCGGTTTGCCCCGTCATATCCGGCTCGCCCCCCACTTTCCGGAGTAGATTGCAAGGTTCGACTATCAAGTATTACGGCAGATGGCTGTTCATTACGCCCGTCCGCAAGTCTCAGCAACGCTCTCACATCATGAACAATCGCATCAAACACCCCTGCTTTTAACCAGCGTTGCGTTTGCTGGTAGACAACAGCCCAAGGAGGTAAATCATGGGGCATCAATCGCCATGCACCGCCTGAGCGCACGAGCCAGCGTAAGCCGTTAAAAACTTCTCTGAGACTATGATTCCGTTGCGGGGCATCTTCGCTCATCAATGTCAGGTAGGGAGCGACAAACCTCCATTCTTCATCGCTCACATCCGTGGGGTAGGGGGCTCTGCTCATTACCTTGCCTCTACACTTTCCTTAAAGTCCATAACACGCTCTAGAGACGTTATTAGTCTGTGTGGACTATGATCCCAATCAGGACATCCTCTAGTAGCTCATCTTGAATGGTTGACCTACTCACAATCCCCAAAATCCAAACCATCGAAATTACCAATGATACCCTGTCTGTAAACCTCTCCGATGGGCGCACTATTTCCGTCCCCCTGGCCTGGTATCCGCGTCTCTTGCATGGTTCAGTGGCAGAACGGAATTGCTGGCGGTTAATCGGGCCAGGTGACGGGATTCATTGGCCGCAGCTAGACGAAGATATTAGCGTCAAAAATATCATCTTCGGACAAGCCTCTGGGGAGAGTCAGCGGTCATTTCAACGGTGGTTAAACGAGCGTGACCAACAGACCACTAAAATCGCTGGCAGAATAGAGAACTAAGTCCTCCGGGTCAACGTTGCTCGTCCCCAAGCACAGCGAAACTAAACCCCATGTCTCAATTTGCCTTTCTCCAGGCCGAGTTTGCTCCCATCTACGAACACGCCCATCGCTCCGAAACGCTCGCCCTAGCTGACCCCCGTGCTGCCTGCTTTTATGCCCGCTTTGCCTTGTAAATTGCGGTTAAGTGGATGTATCAGTACGACCAAAGCCTGCGAAAACCTTACGACACTGGCCTGGCAGCCTTGATCCATGAACCCAGCTTTATTAGTGTGATTGGTCAGACTCTCCTCGCCAAAGCCAAAGTAATCAAAGACCTGGGCAATCGTGCCGTTCATGATACGCGTCCGGTCATGGCTCAAGCGGCGGTGAGTGCTGTGCGGGAACTGTTTCATTTCTCCTATTGGCTCGTCCGTACCTATGCTCAGGGCAGTAAACCGGGGCCTGGGATTAGTTTTAGACCGGAACAACTGCCCCAAATGACCCAGGTGGAACGGACAACCCTGACCCGCCTCCAAACCATTGAGCAAGACTATCTCGAAGCCGAAAAAGCCCAAGAACTGCAACCGCGGGGCCTGGATTTAGAAGCCGAAATTAAACGCCTCCAGGCCGAGATTGCCGCCGCCAAAGCCCAAAACCAAGCCAGTCCCGACACCCATGATTACAACGAAGCCACGACCCGCGACCTGTTTATTGACCTGTTGCTGAGTGAAGTTGGCTGGTCATTGGATCAACCCCGTGATCGCGAATTTCCAGTTACGGGAATGCCCAATACTACGGGCGAAGGCTTTGCGGACTATGTGCTTTGGGGGGATGATGGTAAACCCCTGGCTGTGATTGAAGCCAAACGGACAAGGAAAGATGCCCAGGCCGGACAACAACAAGCCAAACTCTATGCCGACTGTTTGGAGCGTCAGTTTGGTCAACGCCCGATCATCTTCTACAGCAACGGGTATGAGCATTGGCTTTGGGATGATTTGAACTACCCGCCGCGTCAGGTGCAGGGATTCCTTAAAAAAGACGAATTGCAACTACTCCATCAACGCCGGACAAGCAAACGCCGCCTGAGCGAGATCAGCATTAACACCGACATTGTTGAACGCTATTACCAGGCCCGTGCCATTCGCCGCGTCAATACAACCTTAGAAACCGATAACCTCCGTAAAGCCCTGCTGGTGATGGCCACTGGTTCCGGCAAAACTCGCACGGTCATCGCCTTAATTGACCAACTCATGCGCGCCAACTGGGTCAAACGAGCCTTGTTTTTGGCGGATCGGGTTGCCTTAGTGAACCAGGCTATCAATGCCTTCAAAGCCCACCTGCCCCAGACCGCTCCGGTGAATTTAGTCACGGAAAAAACCAGCGAGGGACGGATTTATGTCTCGACCTATCCGACGATGATGGGGTTAATGGAAGCGATCCAAAATGGTCAACGCCGCTTTGGCCCCGGACACTTTGACTTGATTGTGATTGATGAAGCCCACCGCTCTGTTTACCGGAAATATCGGGCGATATTTGACTACTTCGACAGCCTCTTGATTGGGTTAAACGCCACGCCACGGGATGAAATTGATCGCGATACCTATTCCTTGTTTGACCTAGAAACGGGAGTCCCCACTGATGCCTATGACCTAGAGCAAGCCGTAGCCGATGGGTTTCTTGTGCCGCCGCGGGCGATTTCTGTGCCGTTACGGTTTCAGCGGGAGGGGATTCGTTACGATCAACTGTCCGATGCCGAACAAGAAGAATGGGACGCGCTGGAGTGGTCGGAGGATGGCACGATTCCAGATCAAGTTGATCCGGCGGCGTTAAATCAGTGGTTGTTTAACATTGACACCGTGGATAAGGTCTTAGCCCATGTCATGCAGTTCGGCCTAAAAGTAGATGCGGGCGACACGCTGGGGAAAACAATCATCTTCGCCAAAAACCGTGACCACGCCCAGTTTATTGCCGAACGCTTTGATGCGAATTATCCCCACCTCAAGGGTCACTTTGCCCGCGTCATTGACTACAAAACGGAGTACGCCCAATCCTTGATTGATGATTTTTCCCGGCCCGATAAACTGCCCCAGATTGCCATTTCCGTGGATATGCTCGACACCGGCATTGATATTCCCGAAGTGGTGAATTTAGTCTTTTTCAAGCTGGTGCGCTCGAAAACGAAATTCTGGCAAATGTTAGGCCGGGGGACGCGTCTCTGCCCTGATTTGTTCGGGCCAGGTGATCACAAGCAAGAATTTTTGGTATTTGACTTTTGCCAAAATTTTGAATTCTTCAATCAGCAGCCCGCCATAAAGGACGCGAGACTGAGCCCCGCCCTTGGGCAAAAGCTGTTTAGTAAACGGGTAGAACTGCTTAGTGCGCTGAAATCTTTACCGCCCGACCAACAGCACCCCGATTATGACTTAGTGAGCGAAACGCTTCAGGAACAACTCCAGAGTCAAGTTATAGGGATGAGTTTGGATAATGTCTTGGTGCGTCCCCATCGCCGCGTGGTGGAAAAGAATCAAGCCCCTGGGGCCTGGGCTGCGTTGGGGCCGACTGAGGTGCATGAACTCACGGACGAACTTGCAGCATTACCCAGTGCCGTGCCTGCGGAAAATGTTGCCGTTAAACAATTCGATTACTTAATCTTGAAAACTCAGTTGGCAGTGCTGCGGCGGGATGCAAACGTAGCAACTTATCAAGACAAAATCCGGGGCCTGGTGGCTCAACTGGCTGAGATGGGCAATATTCCAATTGTGGCAGCGGAAATGGCATTGATTCTGGAGGTACAAACTGACCCCTACTGGCAAGACATTACGCTACCCCTGTTAGAACACTTGCGGCGGCGACTCCGAGGCCTGATGACCTTGATTAAGCCGGAAAAACGTCAACCCCTCTATACCAACTTTGAAGATGACATCGGCGACGGTGAACTCATTGAATTGCCAGAAATTGCTAACGGAATTGATCAAGCTAAGTTTGTGCAAAAGGTGCGGCATTTCCTCCAGCAGCATCAAGACCACATCACAATCCAAAAGCTGAAGCACAATCACCAACTAACCCCACTGGATATCAATGAATTGGAACGGATGTTTGCCGAAGCGGGCCTGGGGGAAGAAACTGAGTTAGCCCAAATTAAAGCCGATAAAGGGGGCCTGGGGGTGTTTATTCGCTCATTGGTTGGGTTAGACCGCGAGGCAGCCAAGCAAGCCCTTTCTGCGTTCATCTCGACCCGCAACTTAAACGCCAATCAAATCGAGTTTGTAAACCTAATCATTGACCACCTGACGGAATGCGGCATTCTTGACCCAGCCCGGTTGTATGAAAGCCCCTTTACTGACTTTGATGGCCTGGGCGTGAGTGGAGTCTTTGGGGCGGCGGATGTGACCCAACTGGTGCAGATTATTCGGGATGTGAATGCTCGGGCTAGTGCTTAATTGTTAAGAGTTGTGGCCTGGGATGGGATGGTGCAGTGATGTTGAACGGTTATGGGAGTTTAAAGGGAGGATCATTTGGGGGTATTTTTAGGGGTATCACAAATTCAGTGCAACTTACAGCCCCTGCCAGTCATGGGTTCCAGGGTCTAATTATATAGAGCTTAGCTCCATAGGTTGAGAAACCTAGACACAGTAAGGCTTTTGGGGATTCAAGGGAGAACTTGAAGCCCATTTTTTAATGTCAATAAGCACAGCCTTTAGGGTTGAAATAGCTTGTTTAAGGTTTCGAATTGTCCCGGATTACAGCCTCTTGCAGGGATAGAAGATACACTTAAAACGCCCTATTTTCTAGAGGTGACGGATGGCTGCTTATTCATTGGATATGCATGAAAAGATTGTGGCAGCGTATCAGGGAGGTAACACCTCGGTTCGGAAAGTAGCAGCCCGATTTATGGTGAGTCCCGGTGTTGTGAACGTCTACTTAAACAAAACCGAGAAACGGGTAATTTATCCTCTCGCCCCCCTGGTCCTGCGCCCGGTCAAGGCATATTAAACCCTCATACAGAAACCGTAGTCGGTCTCGTTGCATCTCACCCGGATTGGACTCTACCTGAATACTGTGAAGCCTTGTGGGATGACAACGGGATTGAGGTGAGTCCTGCGACGCTCTGTCGATTTTTGCAACGGCATCGCCTCACCCTAAAAAAAAGACGTTCTGCCATGTCAAACGGGAAACGCTAGAGGTTCAACAGCAACGGATCAACTTTTGGCAAACCGTGACTTCATTTCCGAGTGAGTGTTTGATTTTTATTGATGACATGGGAGTCCATACGGGAATGCAACGAACTCAGGCTCGGAGTCGATGGGGTGAACGGGCTTATTCTCCCCAATGGGTTTATCGAGGGCAAAAAACAACGGTCATTGGGGCGATGAATCAATCCCAATGGTTAGCAAAACGAACTTTGACAGGCTCGATGAAGACCGATGACTTTTTCACCTTCATTCAGGATGATTTAATCCAATTGAGATGCTTTGGTCTAAGGTCAAATCCTTTCTCCGATTCTTTAGTCCACGGTCTTCTCGCGAGATTTCAACCCTATTGGATGTGATTAACGCTCTCATCCCCTCTTCATTTTTCAACAATTGGCTTACCAAGTGTTGTTACTGTAGCTCTTAACCCTGAAATAGGCTGTATCAAAAAAAGAGTAGTAGAAATCTACCACTCTTTTCATTATTCACTAAGGTAAAAACTTTCTAGACATTAACTGTAACCGCTGTGATTTGAGCAATGATGTCATCAAAGTCTTGATCACCTCCGCCAGGTAAATCCTCAAAGCCAAACACACCACTCCCTAACAGACGAATGTGATCAGCTCCATCCTCATTAAGACTTAGGAAGGGGAAGAACATATTACTGTAATCACTGTTCGGTGTTGCGCTATTAGAAATTATGAAAGGCATAATTAGGTTGCCAAAAGCGAGATTTTGAAGGGTAATGTCCAAGGTGCTCTGGTTAACTGGTGCATTGAATGTGGCAACGGCATTATCGAAAGCAGCTTTAGCATAAGCCATACGGTCACCTGTGGGCAGAATACCATTAACCGCACCCGTAAGAGGGTCAGCAACATAAAAGCCAATCAGGTTATCGTAAGCAGCTTCTCGATAAAGCGTAAACTCAACATTAGCAGTTTGACCAGTCAGGTTATCTACCACCCCATCTCCATTGATGTCGAAGTTCAGGTTCGCTAGGTCGATCCCCTCAATGGTTGCCCCGTTGATCACCACGTTACGACCCAAGCGATCCGCTTCATTGGTCAAGTTAATCGTGTCATCAAAGTTGGAAGTGCTGACGTTAAAGATCAATTGATTAACCTTAGTACCAACTTCTCCAAACTCAAGGGAGAATCTGTTATTAGTTAAATCACCTAGCTGTGCCTGTCCTTGGGTAGAAAGGAGGACATCCCGATTTTTGCCTGCCTTCAGATCATCCAAGGTGCCATCGACCACTAGCATAAAACCGAGTTGAGCCGATGAATCTAACAAGAGTTCACTGCTCAAACCATCCAGATTCCCAAGTGCCTTGAGGAAGTCAGTGGGCAAATCATCTGAACTGTCTAAGGATGAAAGTACAACCTTAGTAGTGTTGGCATTGATAATAGCTTCCAAATAATTTGCATTATCATCAGGGGCAATCGTACCGCCATCACCATCAGAAACTTGACCTTCACTGCCTTCAACCTGAAAGACCACCAGTTCATTCACCGACGACGTGCTGGAAGTAGAAGCTTGGAAGCCTAAGAATAAAGAACTGGTGAGGGCAATGACTCCTTTCTCCTCATTACTAGCTTCCAAATCAATTTCTGCAATTCCCTCGAATATCGTATCTTCCCGGAAGTCGGTGTTTTGAATCCGATTGTCCAACTCAGGGCCAACATCTGCTTGATCGAAGGCAGTCTCACCCGTGGCAAAGTTGTCCAGCAGGTACTCCGCCAGAGCATCTTGCTCTGTCCCATCGTTCGCAAAGGTAGCATTACCCGTCCTGGTTCCAGCGGCATCCAAATCCACCAAGTTAGCCCGTGCAATCACCGCAGGATCGCCTACAGCACCCTTGCTCGGATCAGTATTTAAGTTCGGGAAGGGATAACCATCGCCACCACCAATAAAATTACCATCGCTGTCAAAGTTGGAAGCAGCTAGGAAGCCTAAGGTAACGATGCGAAAGGTTTTCTCTGGATCACCGACTATCAACCCATCTCTCACAAGTTCAGCCACCAGATGATCTTCTGCATCAAAAATACCTGCATTCTGAATCCGGCTTCCTGACTCTTGATCAGAGTCGAAGGAGAACTTCACACCGGCGATTTGGGGGAAGCGGCCGTTTGCATTGGGCAGATCAGCGACACCATGCTCAAGTAGTCCCACTAATTCTGTTTTGGTCAGCGTCAGCAGCACTAAGTCATTATTGAAGGCTAGGGCCGATTGCACATCGGTTTGGCTGATACCGCCCTTGGGTTTGATGACATTGCCTTGACTATCCTCTAGTTCTGTATTGGGCACACGCACGGCGGCAGTCCCACCAGGAGGAACAATCGTCTCGCCAATTGAATCGCGAATCCCACCACCATTCTTGAGAGATACAACAACCGTAGGGTCAGTTTTTTGTGCTTCTGCCAAATTAGCATCGGCGGTCAAGTTCCCTAGATTAGTTTCTTGGGTGCGAACTCCATCGGGATCCGTACTAGTGCCAATGCCAGAGCGGTTACCGTTAAGGAATACATTCGCAATTCCCAGAATGTTAGATTCGGTTGTGATAATCTGGGCTTCAATCGCTTCTACAATCGCTTGAATTTCCGGGTCAACTAAGTCTTCAGCATTGAGAGCCGCAACCCCTTCCGCATCCGTAGCATAGGCACCAGAAACAGTTGGGTCATAGCTTTCAGGGATAATATTGCCCGTAGCATCAAATTCAATTACTAAACGACCCACATACTTGTAGCTGCCATCGGTGTTTACTACAGCCGTTTGAGTGCCTCCAGCATTAGTGATGAAGCGGGGATAATCTCCTTGGTTGCTGTCACCAGGCCGGATACGATCATTTTCATCAAACAAACGGGTATTAGATCCACCTGCCACGATGATGTCCACGTTCTCCAGCAGTTCAGCAAGACGATATTCAATGGCGATCTGCTGCATATGGGACAACAGCACAATTTTGTTCAGCTTTGGATTTGCTTCCAGCAGGGCATCCACTTCAAGTTGGATTTCTGCAGCCAGAGCTGCAATTTGTTGATCCGTGGGTGTGGAGTTGAATGGGCTGGGTGAAATAGTGACACCACCTGGCGAGGAGATGCTAGCTAGGGTGGGGGTGGTGGCTCCGATGACCCCAATATTTTCTCCGTTGACATCAACAATCACCGAGGAAGTGACTGTATTGGCCTGCGGAGCTTGCCCACCTGGCACAACCAAAGGCGCAAGATTAGGGTCAGTGGAAAAATCTAGGTTGGTGGAGAGGTAGGGAAAATTTGTTCCCAAGAAGTCAGACTCAAAAAGACTACCCGGTGCAGAACCATTGATCAGGCCAGCAATTGCTTCAGTCCCAAAGTCAAATTCGTGGTTGCCAAAGGCAATGGCTTGGAAACCCAGTTCATTCTGAATTTGAATATCTGCAATGCCACGGGAGCCAAACACTGGGCTAGAAGCATCATAGAAAAGTCCAGGAATAATGGCATCACCGGACGAGAGGCGCAGGGTATTGGTAAAGTCAGCCACACCATTGCCATCTGCATCTTGATGTTCTAGGGCACTGAGGACTGCTGACACGTTGGTGATATTGGAGTTGGGGGTTGTGGCCTCTTGATCCGTAACATGAAGCAGCTGCAAAGTAAACGGAGACGGTGGAGGGTTGAATTCCATTACAGCCACCGTTTTGCTGACTTCATTGGTGACTACTAACAGGTTCTCACTATTGGGGCTGTCGGCAGCAGGAATGAACAATAAGCCTTCTGGGCCAGAGTCTGTATCGTTGGTTTCAGGGTCTGCAGTAAAGTCTCGATCGTTGAGGTATTGGACAAATGTAGGGGCAGTAGGATCGGTTACGTCATAAACCATAACTCCACCAATGCGCTCCAGGCCAATGAAGGCATAGTTACGCCCACCGACCGCTCCGACCGTAACTCCTTCGGGTTCTGGCCCTTTGTTGTCACTTCGATTATCCAGGGTATTATTGCTATTGCTGGCGTTGAAGAAGTCTGGGAAAGCGGCAGCCGTAATTTGTTCAAAGTCATCACCACTGTCAAACACCAAGTTGCCATTGCTGTCCCAGATGGAGAAGGAACGGGCACCGTAGGAATAGAGTTTGTCAAAATCTCCATCCCCATCGGTGTCACCTTGGGTGTTAGTGATGTTAATGCGGCCCAGGTTTATATTTTCCTGAAGAGTTTCGGCGTTAGGGAAGGCGGTAGGGTCAAGGGTAACATTATCAACTCCAGTTTCTTCGTTATAAATGTCCCCTTCTTCTAAGCCTAATAATTCTAGGGCTGCCTCATTATCCGTTGGGCGAATCCGGGCATCTCCTTCGTTGGCAGTGACGTAATAGGTTTGGTTACCGACAGTGTAGGAGGCGATTGCATCGGGTTGGTACATTCCCAAAAGGGGCCAATTTTGGATATTGATTTTTCCCCCTGCACCACTGCTACCATCCACATCCCGATCGCTGGCGTCAAGGCCGTTGCCCGGTAAGCTATGGTCTTTAAAACCTAGGGGAATGATCTCCTCTACAGTCGCCGTGGCAATATCCACAACAGCAAAGGCGTTGTTTTCCTGCAAGGTCACCCAGGCCTTAGTACCATCTTTGTTGAAGGTGATGTATTCTGGCTCCACATCTTCTGCAACAGTGGAATTACGTACTACTTCGCCTGCATCATTAAAAATCCGACCAAAAATCCGCACTCCAGCTGCTTCTAGACTGGCTTGTTGGGTATTAAATGTAGTGAAAGTTGCATTCTGGACTGTGGCGGTTTCGATGCCACTAGAAATGTCAATAATACTGATGGAACCTTCAGGATCGCTGGTGTAGGTTTCGTTGGGTTCTCCTTCATTGGCCGTCAACACCTTTGTGCCATCGGGCGTGAATGTGACCATATCAGGCAAAAAACCGACCGACTGCTTGCCCAAAAAGCTGCCGTCAGATGTTCGGAAAAATTGTACCTCTCCAAGCTGTTGATTATTCAGCGTATCCCTCACCGCCAAGGCAACTGCGACAATCCCTTCGCTGATAGTTCCTGCCTTACCGACTGCCACACTGTTGGGAATCAGATCAAATCCACTAGGTAAAGTACTAGTGTCGAAACTCAACTCAGACACTTTGCTCGGATTCGTGGGATTGGCGAGATTAAGAATTTCGACTACATCACCAGCTACAAGAAAAAGACGGTTGCTACCCGGATCAAAGGCGGGAATTTCGGCTCCATTGCTGCTACCAAACCCGCCAATTTTCACTAAAGCGTCTGTCATATCCTGAATCATCTCCTCTAAGTATTCCAATACAAATCTGATGAAAGAGTTGAAAATATCTCGTAATCTAACGGCTAACTCAAGGATTAGGTATTTAAAACAGCAAAGCTGTATATCCACGTCAGACAGAGTTTTTCACTATATTTCCTGGTTTACAACTCAATAGAACTCTAGATATTAAGAGTTTGACCTTTCAAAACCCTATTTACGCAAGCTATCTATCGATGATTAGCAGGAATATAGACACCAGATGATAGTACAGGACTTTAACTAATAATCAGTTCAAGATATGGTTAGGAATAGGTTAAGTCTTTCCAAGGGTTTTGTTTAATTTCACTCAAATCTTTTACTCTGCCTGATTGAAATTCTTGCTCCCTTGGGCATAACTTAAAAAAAGAGTGAGTGCATTCACAAGAGTCATAACGCTAATGTTTTGCTATATCACCTGGTTTTTTCGGCTGAATTTTGCCGAGTAGTAATTGATGAGTGAGTAGATGAAGTCCTGAAGGAGGTCTGTTTGGAGATAGAGAAACGCTATGAAATTAAATTTGTAGAGATTGGTGTGAATAAGGATCATAATTCAATGTTTTGTGCACTCTGTTCCGACCTATAGTCTGACCAAGTTAGTAACTATACTAAAAAGCTTGACTGCACGCGAAATTTTTAAGCGATGTTCGGAAGTAAACCGTCAGTTATGGGGAGGAGAATTTTGGAGCGACGGCTATTTTACGAGTACGGTTGTAGAATATGGTGACGAGATAATAATTGCCAGTTGTGTGAAAACATAGGGGAAAGAGCATCTATAAGCTACACTGAGATGAGAAACTCAGTATTTTTTCATACTCATACGTCGTCGGCTTGAGGTGGGGAGCGTTCATTCAAGATTGACCGCCCTGGCTGGCTTCCCCGCTGTTTTAAATATCCTGCGCTAGTTTTGTTGAATCCTTTTAGAACCCCTAACTAGTTCCACACCCACCTTCATAAACCTGTGCTTAATTCCTCCCCCAGGCCCCCAAGTTTCACTTAACTTAATTGGGCTAATTCATTGGGAGGATAGGCATACCAGCGCGCCAAACGGTTCAATTCTTGCTCCAGGCCCAGGGTTGTTCGATAGCCATCACATTCATAACCAAGTTCCCGTAAACCAGCCACAATCGTTGACGGTGAGACCCAGTGAGTTTGTCCCCAGGCCAAGAGATTAATGGTGTTACTGTCCCGTTGACTTAAGGCAATACTCAGTTTCATTTTCAGTTCCGTTGCCGTGGGAACCGTTGGGGCCTGGTTGCGAACATAGACCTGTTGCGGTTGCCCCTTAGCCAGAAGCCAGCGTAAATGGGTTAGAGAGGGCGGTAAGTTCCACAGCAAAAATGTGACACAGACCTGGTTGGGACGGTCGTAATCAATCTTGGCAGCGGTGGCCTGGGTGGAAATATAGGGGCATTGATCACCGTAGAGTAATACCCGTCCATTTAAAGTCTTTACCAGGCCCAGTAAATCCTCCAAAGCTAACCAAGCCGCTGGTCGGGGATAGGTGGGAGGCTCTGGACATTGAACGATCAAGGTTTTGTCGGTGGTCGTCAGCGGTGGGGTAGTGGCTGACCGGGTTTTCGGGGTTGGCTTAGTTTTGGGAGACGTTGGGGTCAGAGGTTGGATGCCCAATAAATTCAGTTCAATTGTGGTGTTACCCTGCCAGGTGTTTTCCTCCAGTTTGTAGGCAACGTCGAGTTCTGTCGGGAGGGGAAAATAACTGCCCCAATTCCAGGCCTTGGCTTTCTGGTGGGATAGTTCACCGGTTTGGGGATCGGGTTGGGTCAGGGTCAGGATCAGGTGCTTCTGGCCGGGACCAAAGAGGCGCTGTTCTTGCACTTGAACCTTACGACTGCAAAACACGGGATCAGGATTTCCCATGCCACAGGGGTGCAGGGCCTGGATGTCTTGAAACAGTTGGGCACCAATTGCACTCAGGGGAATTTCGGCATCAATGGCAATTAGGGGTTTGAGATGTTCTGGGGCTAGGCATTGCTGGGCAAATTCCTCTAGGCGATTGCGCCAGGCCGGGAGACTCTCTGTGGTTAAGCTAAAGCCCCCCGCCGCCCGATGCCCACCAAATTTTTCGAGTAAATCCCCGGAATATTGCAAGGCTGCAAAAACATCAAACTCAGGAATTCCCCGGGCTGAGCCTCGTAGGTGGGTTGGGTCTTCTTCTGTAGCAATAAATACTGGCACCCCATAGCGTTCAACAAGGCGGGAGGCAACAATCCCAATCACCCCATGATGCCAACCCGCTTTCATCGGCACTAAGACCCGGCGTTTCCGTAAATCCAGTTGGGCGGCCTCAATTTGGGCGATAGCTTCCGTGGTGATGGTTTCCGTGAGTTCTTGGCGGCGGCGGTTGGTCTCTTCACAAATTTCGGCAAGGGCCTTGGCCTGGAGCGGATCATCGGTTGTTAGTAAGTCAATCACCACCTGGGGGTCCCCAATCCGACCAATGGCATTGATCCGCGGCCCTAAGCGAAAACCGACGGCATTGGGCTTAAGGCTGGCATTTTCCTCTGGGCGTGACTTTGACACCGTTAACAGTGCTTGAACCCCCACCAGGCCGGATTCCGGAATCGTCATTAAGCCCCTTTGCACCCAGCGGCGATTCACCCCCATTAAGTTTGCTAGGTCGGCAATCGTTCCTAAGGTACAGAGTTCCAACAGGGGACGGACTAAATCCTTCATCTGGCCAAAGGCCTGGGCAACACTAATTCCCAAAACATAGGCCACACCCACACCAGCCAGAACAGCATAGGGAGATTCGGGGGGGAGAAGTTTGGGGTTAAGGATGGCCTGGGCTGGGGGCAATTCCGGGGGCAAGTCGTGGTGATCCGTCACAATCACAATCAACCCCAACTGCCGGGCTAAGGTGATCGGGATTGGGGCTGCAATGCCGTTATCCACCGTGAGAATTAACTTCACCCCCCGCTGGTGGCAGTCCTCGACAATCCGGTTGTTGATCCCATAGCCCTCCTGCATCCGACTGGGAATTTCATAGTCAACATCGGCGCCAACAGCCCGCAAGGCCCGTAACAATAAGGCCGTACTCGTCATCCCATCGGCGTCATAATCCCCACAAATGGCAATCTTTTCCCCCTGAGTAATCACCTGGCGCAGGAGTTCAACGGCAATATCCAAATCCTCAAAGGCCGTATTGGGTGGGGGTAGCGTTACGGATTGGGGATTAAGAAAGGCTTGAATGTCTTCCTGGATCACCAGGCCCCGATTGATCAGGAGTTGCGCCAGAATTGGGTTGAGATTATAGGCTTGGGCTATGTCGGTAGCTTGCGGGGCCTGGGGGTGAATTTGCCAACGCTGTTCCGGAAAAGTGGGCATGGGCTTGGGGGCGCACGAACATAACTCTGTAGTATCCAGTATTAAAGACAATCGCTAAAACGACCGTAGTCCCGATTACGCTGCTGGAGATGCCGTAAGACGTTCTCTACCGGTGTTTCCATTCTTCATGAATTAGTGTGAAGTTTCGTTTGCCTAGTTGTTTTACTCATCTTAGGAAAAGAGCATTTAGCAGTTTATCCGCAGAGCAAACCAAGCACCATTGATGAAGATTAAGGTTAAAAGAACAGAACGGCCCGCAGATAAAAAACGATTATATCGGAGCCTTTAATGTATTGCGAATTATAAATAGATTTCTTTTCTCTGTAATGGCAGTCTTAAGCAACTAACGAAAAACAAATAAACAAGATAAACTCATAGGCATTCTAAACCTATTCTTGGGGCAATCTGGGGGAACTATGGGAACCTTTACGACAAAAGACGGTACTGAGATTTATTACAAGGATTGGGGTTCTGGACAACCGATTACCTTTAGTCATGGCTGGCCCCTGAATGCCGATGCCTGGGAATCACAGATGTTTTTTCTAGCTTCCCATGGTTATCGCTGCATTGCCCATGATCGGCGGGGACATGGTCGTTCGAGTCAACCTTGGCAGGGTAATGAGATGGATACCTATGCGGATGATCTAGCGGAATTGTTCCAGGCCCTGGATCTTCAAAATGCGGTCATGATTGGTCATTCAACCGGTGGGGGAGAAGTTGCCCGTTTTATTGGCCGGCATGGGACAAGTCGCGTCGCAAAGGCGGTGTTGATGGGTTCTGTGACGCCAATTATGGTCAAGACAGAGGCCAATCCAGGCGGACTCCCCTTAGAGGTTTTTGATGGGTTTCGGGCTGCTTACCTGGCGAATCGGGCTCAATTTTTTCTTGATATTGCCAGTGGCCCATTTTTTGGCTTTAACCGGCCTGGGGCTCCAGTTTCCCAAGGGACGATTCAATCATGGTGGCAACAGGGGATGATGTCAGGCCATAAAAATGCTTACGATTGCATTCAGGCTTTTTCTGAAACTGATTTTACTGAAGACTTGAAAAAGTTTGATATCCCAACGTTAATTGTTCATGGTGATGATGACCAAATTGTTCCCATTGAGGCTTCAGCCAAGTTAGCGGCGAAATTGATTCCCAATGCAACACTGAAAATTTATCCTGGTGGTTCCCATAGTTTAGGAGACACGAGTAAAGATCAACTCAATGCTGATCTATTGGCCTTTATACAATCGTGATCTAGAGCATATTCATGACTAATTTTGAGAGTTAGCAGAGAGGAGGCAGGAAGTTTATGTAAACCATTGCTATAATCTGTGGATTCTTAAGTCACAGCTTTCATGGGTGAGAATCTAATTTTCGCTTTACAGAAAGATAGATGCAATGGCCAGAAAAAATCCGCCGCCTTCAAGTTGTCCGATTTTTGTCATTTGTCCCAGGCCTGGTGGTGGTTGGCAAGTAAAACAGGAGGGAATCCGAAAAAACATTAAGGCCTTTTTAATCCAGAAAGAGGCAATCCAATTTGCGCGTGGCCTGGCTCATGATTTAGGGGGGAAAGTTATAGTTCGCGGCCTTCAAAAACCTACAGCAAGCACTACTCAAAAATCCGCTGAGTCTGAAATCTTAAAAAACACAAAGTCTCGATCAAAGGTTAAACCAGGATTTGGCGGAGCGACTGGACTTATTTTCATTCCGCCTGAGTTTGATGATCCGATTGAAGGTCTGGAAGAATACATATAATGTTTTTAAAATTATGTTAGTGAGTACAATTTAATGAATAGTAGTGAGTTTCATCGTTTTCGTAGACCTTACGATCGAGTATTACGACAGTTAATGTTAGAACTTGAGTTTTTTATAGAAGATTTAGTTGGAATTAATATCTACACCTTAACTAGCCGGCTTAAAACTTATCAAAGTGCAATAGATAAGTCGAAGAGACTTAATCTTAAAATCCATGAGATGCAAGACATTGCTGGCATTAGAATTGTTGTTTCAACTATAGATGAGGTTGATGTCATCGCTCGCTTTTTTTCTCGTAAATCTGATTCAAAAGACCTCATAATCAAGTCAGATAAGACAATCGAAAGAGTCAATGGCTATCGAGCAAGACATTTAATATTAGAGTTTTCTGGACATTATTCCCGTTCAATGCATTCAACCTGTGTAGAAGTCCAAGTTCTTACACTTTTACAAAGCACTTTCAATTATATTTCAAGAGCATGGATATACAAAGCCAATCTTGAATTATCAAAGGAATGGGTATCAGATTTTCAAAGAATCTCTAGCGAATTACATGATATCGATCAGAAAATTAATCAATTACAAAAGCAAGTTATTGAGTCATCTGTGTCTTCAAAGCCTGATGATCCTATTACTCCATTCTCTTTTCAAAAAGTTGTAAATGAAACCTTTGATGAAACCATTCAGCTAGGTGATGCAGTTGATATTGTAAGAATGTTAATTGATCTTGGCTGCGATACTAATGAAAAGCTAAGGAACTTTCTGAAGAGAAAAGATATATTAGCTATGTATAAAAATATTATCGCAATAGATTCAAAAAATGGACAAGCTATTATCAATGTGGTTAAAAATATGCCAGTTTATATGTTTTATATTATGTTTGGAACTCGACTTCAAATGACAAAAGAATTAATTCAAATGCTTTCTGAAGCATAAAGCTATTCTTGTTATGGAATATTGAAGTAATACTTAAAATCACTAGATTATTGAAACTTTGATAAATTAAGTTTAGTACTAGTTGCTTACCTAAACAAAGCTAAAGGAAGTTAGATGGCCAATTTGGCTACTCTAATCCATCCACGGTTGGGTAGGGTGATGAAGCATTATGTGAAATTGGGATTTCTTTCTCCATGACTATAACTGCCCCTCTGCCCAGTCAATACATCCCCCAGGCCAAGGAAGCCAAATGGCAAAAACTCTGAGAAACCAAACAAGCCTTTCAATTAGATGGGCAACCAGTCTGCATCAAGGGCTTGCTCGAGCGTAAACTTGGGTTCTTCAGGAACTAACACACTGGGTAAATTACTAGCATCCAGGAAAAGGTCGCGTCCATGCCGATACTGGGTATTAAATTCAGATTCCAGAAATCGTTTTAAACTTGGGCTATTTTGCAATAGCTTGTGAAGCTCAATCCGAAAGTTTCTAATTTCTCGCCGCCACCCAGGATAACAATGCTCCCGTTCAGAATCCCAGTATTTGATCTTGAGTAAGTGTTCGCAAATCCGCATGAGATAACTAGACGCAGCATTTTTCTGACTTTTACCCAAATCGCTAATTTCCTCAATGAGATGCTCTAAATCAAGTTCTGAAAAGACCTGAGACTCTAGTTGGCGCACTGTTTTTTCAAGCCAGATAAGATAATCTTGCTCATATAACGATGTGACAGATTTTGGCTCTGCTGGAAATCGAGAAGGATTAGCAACCATAAATTAATGACCAAATTGTTGCAGAGTCTTCAGCCCAGGCCTAATCTGATGGAAAACTACTGTCCTGACTCTAACCCAGGCCCCGAAAAGACTCAACATCCTTCAAATAACTAACAAAGTAATAAGGATCGGTGAGTCACCTAAGCATCCTAATCCCAACCAGGTCAACAGCAGCCAGGTAAAATAGGTGAGCATTATAGAATTTGCCGCCTCCATGACCACACCCGCTCCTCTGCCCAGCCAATACACCCCCCAGGCCACGGAAGCCAAATGGCAAGAACTCTGGGAAACCCACGCCTGCTTTCAAGCTGATCCCAACCATCCCGGTGAACCCTACTGTATTGTCATCCCACCACCAAACGTCACGGGCAGTTTGCACATGGGTCACGCCTTTGAGCACGCCTTGATTGATGTCCTAATTCGCTATCACCGGATGATTGGCCGCAATACCCTGTGGTTACCGGGAACCGATCATGCCAGCATTGCCGTGAGTACGATTTTGGATCGGGAATTAACTGCTGCCGGAAAAACTCGGGCCGATGTCGGGCGGGAGAAATATTTAGAGCGGGCCTGGGCCTGGAAAGAAGAATCCGGTGGGACGATTGTCGGGCAACTACGGCGGTTGGGCTTGTCCGTCGATTGGAGTCGGGAACGCTTCACTATGGATTCCGGCCTGTCAGCGGCAGTCTTGGAGGCTTTCGTTCGGCTCTATGAGGATGGCCTGATTTACCGGGGGCAGTACATGGTCAACTGGTGCCCGGCGAGTCAATCCGCAGTTTCAGATTTGGAAGTGGAAAACAAGGAAGTCCAGGGGTATTTGTGGCATTTCCGCTATCCCCTCAGTGATGGCTCCGGTTATTTAGAAGTGGCGACAACCCGACCGGAAACCATGCTGGGCGATACGGCTGTGGCAGTCAATCCGGAAGATAGTCGCTATCAGGCATTAGTTGGGAAGACTTTAATATTGCCGTTAATGAATCGAGAAATTCCAATCATTGCTGATAGTTATGTGGATCCCAGTTTTGGCACAGGCTGCGTGAAAGTGACTCCAGCGCATGATCCGAATGATTTTGCCATGGGTGAACGTCATAACTTGCCGATGATTAATTTGCTCAATAAAGATGGCACACTGAATGAAAATGCTGGGGAGTTTGTGGGTTTAGATCGGTTTGTCGCTCGTAAGAAAGTTGTCGAAGCTCTCGATGCCCAAGGCTTTTTAGTTCGGGTTGAGGATTATAAACATACCGTTCCCTACAGTGACCGGGGAAAGGTTGCGGTTGAACCTCTCCTCTCGACCCAATGGTTTGTGAAAATTCGCCCCTTGGCTGACCATACCCTGCATGAATTAGATGACAATAACTCCCCTCGGTTTATTCCGGAACGGTGGACAAAGGTTTATCGGGATTGGCTCGTCAACTTAAAAGATTGGTGTATTTCTCGGCAACTGTGGTGGGGGCATCAAATCCCGGCCTGGTATGTGGTCAGTGAAACTAATAACGAAATTACGGATCACACGCCCTTTGTGGTGGCAAAATCCCAGGCCGAGGCTGAAACCAAAGCTAAAGCCCAGTTTGGAGATGCGATTACCCTCGAACAAGACCCCGATGTGTTGGATACTTGGTTTTCTTCTGGACTCTGGCCCTTTTCCACTTTGGGTTGGCCTGAAAAAACCATTGATTTTGATACCTACTACCCCAATAGCACCCTAGTCACCGGCTTTGACATCATCTTTTTCTGGGTTGCCCGGATGACCCTAATGGCGGGATATTTCACCGGAAAAATGCCTTTTCAAGATGTTTATATCCATGGCCTGGTGCGGGATGAAAACAACAAGAAAATGTCGAAGTCGGCCAATAACGGCATTGATCCGTTGCTGTTAATTAATAAATATGGCACGGATGCCTTGCGCTATACCCTCGTTAAAGAAGTAGTCGGGGCAGGCCAAGATATTCGCATGGAGTATGACCGGAAAACCGATGAATCTGCCACTGTTGAAGCCTCTCGAAATTTTGCCAATAAACTCTGGAATGCGTCTCGATTTGTCCTATTAAATTTAGACAATCAAGCTCCATCCAAATTAGGAACCCCTGATATCAAGCAACTAGAACTTGCGGATCGTTGGCTTTTGTCTAAACTCAATCAACTGATTAAAACCACCCGTGAACAGGTTGATCAGTATGGGTTAGGGGAAGCATCCAAAGGTCTTTATGAATTTATTTGGGGTGATTTTTGCGATTGGTATATTGAACTGGTCAAGCCCCGCCTGCAAGGAGAGGATTCTGTTAGCAAAACCACAGCTCAACAGGTCTTAGCCCAGGCCTTGGAAACAATCCTCAAACTGTTTCATCCCTTCATGCCCCACATCACCGAAGAAATTTGGCATAGTCTCACCCAGGCCCCGGAGACAACCTATCTAGCCCTGCAATCCTATCCAGAACCGGATTTGAGTTTGATCGATGGGGAGTTAGAGGCGAATTTCAACCTAATTATGGAAACGATTCGCACCATTCGCAATCTTCGAGCCGAAGCAGGAATTAAGCCCGGCCTAAAAATTACGGCGATACTCCAAGGAAAAAATCCAGATGAGTTAGCTGTTCTTGAATCCGGTCAAGCCTATATCCAGCATTTAGCCCGTGTGGAAACTTTGACGATTGCTTCTGAAGCCTCGACCAATGAGCAGGTCTTTGCCGGAGTTGTGGAAACCGTGGAAGTGTTAATTCCCTTGGCTGGGGTTGTGGATGTGGTTGCCCTACAGGAAAAACTCACGAAAGATCTGCAAAAAGTGACTCAGGAAATTGAATCTGTCCAGAAACGCTTAGGTAATCCCGGATTTGTCGCCAAAGCCAAACCAGAAGTAGTCGAAGGAGCCAAAGAAGCCTTAAACGCCGCCCAACAACAGGCGGATATTCTCCAGGCCCGGTTAGGGAGGCTATAAGTTATGACAGAAGTAAAAACATTTACCGGGGGCTGTCATTGTCAGGCCATACGATTTCAGGTCACTGTCCGCAAGTTCCAGGCCGTGGATTGTAATTGTTCAATTTGCAGCAAGAAGGGCTTTTTGCATTTGATTGTGCCACCGGAAGATTTTGAATTACTTCAGGGCGAAGATCACTTAGCAGCCTATACCTTCAATACTGGAACCGCCAAGCACTACTTCTGTCAAACCTGTGGAGTGCATTCCTTTTATCGGCCCCGTTCCCATCCAAATTACTACGACGTGAATTTGCGTTGTTTAGATGACTGGTGGCGACCGGAAACCCAGGCCCTATTTGAAATTAAGCCCTTTGACGGCCAGAATTGGGAGGCCCGTGTTGAAGAGATTCGCTAGCTGGTTGGTTTTTCCAGAGCATTTCACCCTACATAATCACAGCAAGATTGAATTGACCACCTAGGGGAGCGAGAGGTTCAATAAGTTGGAGACAATCGGCCATCTCCTCCAGCAATACCCCCGACTCCTCAGCATCGAGGCCTGGTAGTGATTGGGTTTCAAGATAGTTGAAGAGGGCCCTCAGGGTGATTAAACCTTGGCCAGCCTCATACCAAGTCATCTCATCAATGCCATAACCCCAGCCTGTTTCTGGGTCGAGTACTTCATCGTCGTCGTTGTCATCGTCACCATCATTTTCCAAGTTGTAGTTGAGATCGGTGTAATCAAAAAAAGCTGAAAGCAACGGTACACCCAACTGTTGACAAACTTCATCTAGGGCATCGGCGTAATCATGCATTAAGGAATGATCATCACTCTCAGAAGAAAACACTCGCTCCTGCAATGTTTGCACTAACAATGTCATACCCATGGCGAATCCCTCTCTTTTTTGAATTCTTACCAATACTTTGCGGCAACTTGAGGAAACAGGTTCAGTAAATCCTCCTCTTCCCATCTCGCACCCGTTGGTTCTTGGGGATAGGCCATTGGCACGCGGGGCATCTCTATACCGGTTAAGGTCTCGTAGGCATCTTGGCTGGCGTAGATTAAGCCTTCACACTCTGGGTCATCTTCTTCTTCTAGGTAATCTAAAATTGCTTCTGGGTTAGCTAGAATACTGCGGTATGCGGTCTCCCCCCGCCCAATAAGCCAATAACGAAAATACTCGAAGGCATCATCTGAACAGCCACCATTAATCAGGTAAGCAATCCCCCACAAATCCCAACGGTAAGCTTCAATGACCTTCTGCCGGAAAATATAATCAAATTCAATCAACTCTGCGGGGGAAAGAGCACCCAGAAGCCGTTGCAATTCAACAATTTGGGAGTCACAGTCATTGGCACTGGCCCGGCTAGTATCAATAATTGACCAGAATTGAGTTTCAAGCATTGAAGTGTAATGGGTGAAAAGTAGGATGCCCCAGACAGAATCAACCGTACTTGCCATAGAACCTAAATGGTCGGTTATAGGACAATCAGCCGAAAAAGCTGCCAAGTCATCCCTGAGATCAAAGCCCAGACTGGATTAAATTACCACAGTGCCCTTAATAACTCGGCCTGGAACCATGATGTTTAGATTGCAGATGATCAATTAATCACAGATAAACTGGACTCAACCGCCCGCAATCGCCGGAATGATACTGACTTCATCGCCATCACTCAAGGCTGTTTGGGGGCCATCAAGAAAGCGGATATCTTCGTTGTTGACGTAGAAGTTAATAAACCGCCGCAATTGCCCTGATTCATCACAGAGGCGCCCTTTAATCCCTGGACAGTCTTGTTCTAAGGAATCTAAAAGTTCGCTAATGGTCGTGGCCTGGCATTCCAGCGTGGCCTGGTCGCGGGTGAGTTTTTGTAGGGGCGTGGGGATTAAAACTTTAACGGACATTTTTCACTAAATCCTCAATTCAATCAATCAACAAATTCAGAGTTCAACTAGACCAAAACGGGCTGCCATTCCAGACGCTCTAGGGTACGAGACCGTTCTAAGGCCCGTTCAAAGGCATCCAGCTTGGGTTCAATTGTCAGGGGTTCGCCAATGTATCCTTGGACAGCTTCTTGGGTTTTCAGACCATTGCCGGTGATGTAAACCACGGTTTTTTCTTCGAGATCAATTTTACCCGCTTCCACCAGTTTTTTGAGAACCGCAATCGTTGTTCCCCCAGCAGTTTCGGTGAAGATACCTTCAGTTTCCGCCAAGAGTTTAATCCCAGCGATAATTTCATCATCATTAACCGATTCAATATTTCCGTTGGTTTTCCGGGCAATATCCAGGGCATAGACGCCATCAGCCGGGTTTCCAATGGCAATGGATTTGGCAATGGTGCTAGGTTTAACCGGATTGATAAAGTCCCGTCCCTCACTAAAGGCAGAGGCAATCGGGGAACATCCCAGGGCCTGGGCCCCACTACACCGAACGGCTTTATCGGCCACTAACCCAACTTCGACAAATTCCCGGAAGCCCTTATAAATCTTGGTGAACAGGGAGCCAGACGCCAAGGGAGCAACAATATGATCCGGTAATTTCCAACCCAACTGCTCAATTACTTCATAGCCGAGGGTTTTCGAGCCTTCCGAGTAGTAGGGGCGCAAGTTGATGTTAACGAATCCCCAACCGTGGGTGTTGGCCACCTCAGAGCAGAGTCGATTCACCTGGTCATAGTTGCCATGCACCGCCATCACTGTTGGCCCGTAGATCAAGGTGCCCAAGACTTTGCCCGCTTCCAAATCCGAGGGAATAAAGACACAGCAATCCAGGCCCGCCCGAGCTGCAATGGCCGCTGTTGAATTGGCCAAATTTCCGGTACTGGCGCAGGACACTGTTGTAAAACCTAACTCTTGAGCCCGCGTCAGAGCCACCGACACCACCCGATCCTTAAAGCTTAAGGTGGGCATATTCACCGCGTCATTCTTGATGTAGAGATGCTTCAACCCCAACCGCCGCGCCAACCGATTGGCTTTTAACAAAGGAGTCATGCCCGTACCAACATCAATGGGGGTATCGGTTTCTACGGGTAAAAAACTGCGATATCGCCAAATGGAGTTCGGCCCGGATTCAATGGTTTCCCGAGTAATGGTTTTAGCCAACTGGCTGAGGTCATATTTAACTTCAAGGGGGCCGAAACAATACTCACAAACATGGATGGCCTGGGCCTCGTACTCAGCTCCACACTCCTTACATTTAAGGCCGGTGAAGTTGGCGGTGCGACTGGGGGCGGCGATGGTTGCGGTCATAGGTGCGAGAAACTCTATTCCAAGATTCCCCCGATGCTAACACCAGGCCAAAAATGTTGTCAAACATACCCGATAAAAATAGTCGGGATTAATTTTGTTACAAGGGCCGACCACGGAATAATATCCAGAGCTTTGGTTCAGTCACAGCTTCAACGATCCGGCAGTACCGGCAACTCATTCAGCGTCAAAGTGGCTTGTAAATGTCCTTGCACCAGGAGACGAACTCGTTTACTGACGCGTAACAGGGCCAGGGGTTCTTGCCAGAGGGGATAAATGTCTTTAACGGCGTTTAATGTGGCCTGGTCGTGGCAATTAATCCGGAGCGTCCCCCAGGCCCGAGTGATATGACAGTGCATCAAGGGTTGTAACTTCCAGAGATCCGCCGGAGTTTCCCGATAGTAGTCAAAAATGAGCTGACACAACTGTGAGGTGGTGGGCATGGTTTGTAATTCCCGGTCACAACATCCCGATACCTTCATTGAAGTCGAGAGGACTAAGCGGGGTTGCAATCGTGCAAAAAGACTTAACAGCCCTCTGTGGTCAGCAAACATACGAGGAAAGTCTGTATCACTAGCCTGGCCTGGGTTAACTACTGCTGCTCCAAACTGCAAGCTTAATGTTAAGTATTAAATCTCAATGCTTTGTCATGATCATTTGTAATGAGCGGCAAGAACCCGATGGGGAATATTGAAGCGGTGCCGGTCTTGCCCCTGACTTAATCTTTTAGACCTGATGCCCCAACCAGTTCGCCTAAACTTTGCGCGTCTTGATGGCCCATTACAATGACAGTGAACAATTCAGGATAAACCTATGCGCTTACTCCACACCATGCTGCGGGTTGGCAATTTAGAAAAATCCCTCCAGTTTTACTGTGATGTCTTGGGGATGAAGCTACTGCGACAAAAAGACTACCCCGGCGGTGAATTTACCTTGGCCTTTGTTGGTTACGGGGATGAAGCAGACCATACGGTATTGGAGTTAACCCACAACTGGGGCACAGAGTCCTATGACCTCGGGAACGCGTACGGCCACATTGCGATTGGTGTGGAAGATATTTATGCCACCTGTGACGCGATCCAAGGCAAGGGCGGCAAAGTGACGCGGGCTCCGGGGCCCATGAAACATGGTTCAACGGTCATTGCCTTTGTCGAAGATCCCGATGGCTACAAAGTTGAACTGATCCAAATCCAGCGTGAATCCAGTGCTGCCTAATTGCTGTTCATGTCCCCAAACTTGAGTCACCTAACTCCGCTCCAGCGATTGGCCGGATTTTTGACTGGTGCCACCTTGACCGCAGTTGGGATAGTTTTTGTTTGGTCGGGTCTGCCCCACACTGAGCTACTCACCTGTCAGCAAGTCCAAGTCAAGCGAATTAACTGCCAGAAAGAGCATAAAGTTTTGTGGTGGCTGGTACTCAGGAGTATTCCCCTTGATAATCTACAGTCGGTGAGTCTGGGCCTGGGGGAAAATTCTGAGAGCGATCCGGTCTACCGTCTGGACTTTCATAGTTATCAAGAAACCTTAGAGTTTGGTCATTCGCTATCCCAGGAGCAAGTCAAGGCAGATTTAGCCCAAACCGAAATCTTTATGAAAGCCCCAGCAGTATCTTCGTTAAATTTGTCTAGATTTCACCAGGCCTGGGGGTTTGTGATTGTAGGCTTACCGATTGGGATTTTGGGCTTTGGGATTATGCGGTATCAATTTATTCACCCGGCTCCAGCTACACTCCCAGAACGGCCAAGCTGATTTTGAGGGAAAATAGAGTCACTCCTCACCTGTGATTAACTGCTTTGAGTACCTACGAATCCGCTACCCAGGCCATTGCCAAAGAATTATTTGCCGCCACTCAAGAAAATAAGAATTTCTTCAGTCAATTGCGCGACCAGGCCCGGCTTGATGACAAACTCCTGGGTTGGACGATGGAACATCCTGGCTTACGGGTGCAGTTATTTCGCTTGATTGATTGTTTACCCTCCCTCCGCAGCAAGACCGAAATTGCTCGCCATCTTCAGGAATATCTCAGTGATCCCAGTGTGGAGCTACCCGGTGGTCTGAAAAGTTTGCTGAATTTTGCCCAAGCGGATTCGATGCCGGGTCACTTAGCTGCAACAACCTTCACCACAGCCGTCCAGGCCCTGGCTCACAAGTACATCTCCGGCGAAACCACACCCCAAGTTCTAAAAACGATTGACCGTTTGAAAAAATCGGGGATGGCCTTCACGATTGATATCCTCGGAGAAGCCGTCATTACGGAAAAAGAAAGCCAAGCCTATCTCCAGAAATATCTTGATTTAATCCAAACCCTTAGCCAAGCAACCCCAACCAGCAGCGAAAATAAGCCCCAAGTTTCGGTCAAGTTAACAGCGTTTTATTCTCAATTTGACCCATTGGATGAAGCGGGTAGTGCTAAAAAAGTTGGTGAGCAAATTCGCTTGTTACTACGCCAGGCCTGGGAACATGGGGTTGCCATTCACTTTGATATGGAGCAATACCGTTACAAAGCCAGCACCCTGAAGATTTTACAGGAGCTATTATTAGAACCAGAATTTCGGGAGCGGACAGATATTGGGATTACCCTCCAGGCCTATCTGCGGGATTCCTATCAAGATGCCCAAAATGTGATTGCTTGGCTACAACAACGCAATTATCCGGTGACGGTGCGGTTAGTTAAAGGGGCCTATTGGGATCAAGAAACGATCCAAGCCGTGCAGAAAGATTGGCCGCTGCGGGTTTACAGCCATAAAACCGACACCGATGTGAATTATGAGCGGATTACCCAGCTTTTATTGGAACATCATGCCGTCGTTAAAACTGCCATTGGTAGCCATAACGTCCGCTCTCAAGCCAAAGCCATCGCCATAGCCCGCGCCCTGAATGTCCCCAGTGAGTCCTTTGAATGTCAAGTGCTCTATGGGATGGCTGATAAACTGGCTAAAGCCTTAGTGGGTCTGAATCAGCGGGTGCGGGTTTATTGTCCCTATGGCGATTTAATTCCGGGGATGGCCTATCTGATTCGCCGCCTTTTGGAAAATACCGCCAACAGTTCGTTTCTGCGCCAAAGTTTAGGGGATGTGGATGTGGCCGCCCTGATTGCCCCACCGATTCCCAGTGATGATTTTGATTTGTTTGATGTTCATACCACCGCCGGGAAAGAATCAAATTTTCACAATGCCCCGGATACCGACTACGCCCAGGCCCCAGCCCGCCAAGCGATTCAAGCCGCCTTCAAAACCGTGCGCGCCAATCTGGGAAAAACCTATCTGCCAATCATCAATGGTGAGCCGGTCAATACGCTGCATTTTGACAACTCAGTGAATCCCTGCAATCCCAGTGAAATTATTGGTCAAGTTGGCCAAGCCACTGTCGAACAGGCCGAACAAGCGATTCAAGTTGCCCAAGCTGCCTTTCCGGGATGGAAAAATACCCCCGCGTCTGAACGGGCCAATATCCTCCGCCGCGCTGCCGATTTAATGGAGCAAAAACGCTCGGAACTCCTGGCCTGGATGGTCTTAGAAGTGGGGAAAGTGGTGCAAGAGGCTGACCCAGAAGTTTCCGAAGCGATTGATTTTTGCCGCTACTATGCCGATGAGATGGAACGGTTAGATCAGGGCTATACCCGTAATTTTCCTGGCGAAACCAATCACTATTTCTATCAACCGCGGGGCCTGGCTGTAGTCATTTCGCCCTGGAACTTCCCCTTTGCGATTCCCACCGGGATGATTGTGGCGGCTTTGGTGGCGGGAAATTGCACCATCCTCAAACCTGCTGCTCCCTCTGCTGTTATTGCGGCCAAGCTAGCCGAAATTCTCCAAGAAGCTGGAATGCCCCCAGGAGTGTTTCAGTATTTGCCGGGGCCTGGTTCCCAAGTGGGTTCCTATCTCACGAATCATCCCGCCGTGCATCTGATTGCCTTTACCGGGTCTCAGTCGGTTGGATGTCGAATTATTGAAGAAGCGGCCAAACTCCGGCCTGGCCAGAAGCACATCAAACGGGTGATCGCCGAAATGGGGGGCAAAAACGCCATCATCATTGACGAAAGTGCAGATCTTGACCAGGCCGTGGCAGGAGTAGTCCATTCAGCTTTTGGGTATAGTGGGCAAAAATGTTCGGCTTGTTCACGAGTGATTGTTTTAGAGACTGTCTATGACACCTTTGTTGAACGGTTAGTTGAAGCAACAAAATCCATCAATGTCGGAGTTGCAGAAGATCCCGGTTCTGGGATGGGGCCTGTGGTAAGCGAATCAGCTCAAAAAACAATCCAGGCCTATATCGCCAAAGGTCAACAGGAATGTACTCTCGCTCTGGAAATGCCCTCACCAACTCCGGGATATTTCATTGGGCCTGTGATTTTTACGGATGTGGCTCCCACTGCAACCATTGCCCAAGAGGAAATCTTCGGCCCAGTTTTAGCCGTGATTAAAGCCGAGAATTTCCAACAAGCCCTAGATATTGCCAATGGCACGAACTACGCCTTAACGGGTGGTCTGTATTCCCGTACTCCCAGCCACATTACTAAAGCTCAAGAGCAGTTTGAAGTCGGTAACTTGTATATCAATCGCGGGATTACGGGGGCAATTGTTGATCGGCAACCCTTTGGCGGTTTTAAGCTGTCGGGGATTGGCTCCAAGGCAGGCGGGCAAGATTATTTGTTACAGTTCCTCGAACCACGGGTTGTGACTGAAAATGTTCAACGTCAAGGCTTTGCACCCATTGCAGGTGTGGATAATTAGGCTGATAATGTCGAGGTAGAAACTATGACTGAAAAGCTAATTATCAAAAACTTTGCGGGCATTGAAGAGCTAGAAATTGAAGTTAAGAAGATCAACATTCTAATTGGACCAGAAACCAGTGGGAAAAGTATTTGCGCTAAGTTGCTTTTCTATTTCAAAGATTTCTTCCAGGAAATTTCATTAAAAATTGAAGGCGAACAAGAAAATGAGAAATTCGACCTTGATTATTCTCAGAAATTTCAGAAATACTTTCCTCCTGAATCATGGGGAGAAAATGATTTTTATATCAAATATTTAGTCTCTGATGAGTTTGTTGAAATTAGAAGAGATGAAAGCGTAACGACAAAAGCTTTATTAAATTATTCAAGCTTTTTTGTGAATTTAGTTCAAAAATCATACACTCTTTTAGAAGATATAGAAAAACAAATTATTATCCCTGATGGCCCATATTCAGATATTTTGAGATTGCAAATAACCAGAGATACTCTCAAAAGTATTCTGTTCGTAATAATCAATGAGTCACTTGAACAGAAAATAAAATTTACGCAACTTTTTATCCCTGCCTCAAGATCAATTTTTGCAACCTTGCAAAGCAACATGTTTTCAGTGTTTTCTAGTAAAGCCTCACTTGATCCTTTTTTGGTGTCATTTGGTTCTAGTTATGAGAATATTAACAAATCATTTGACTCATGGAAAAAAATGAGTGATAACACAATAAACTCTAAGAATGAAGTCGAAATTAAAAGATTGATTAAAGACTCTCTACAAGCTATACATATTCGTGAAAAGGAGAAAGATTTTCTGGATTCTGATGATGGTAGAAGAGTGAACATTGCTAATTCCTCATCTGGTCAGCAAGAGCTTCTTCCTTTGACAATTATCTTAGAGGCATTACCACATTTAGTTTCGCATTCACTAGGTTATACGGTTTATGTTGAAGAACCTGAAGCCCATCTCTTTCCCAATACTCAAAGAAACATCATTGAGTTAATGGCGACAGTTTTCAATTCTTGCGAAGATAAGTTACAGCTTTTTATCACAACTCACAGCCCTTACATCCTCACGGCAATTAATAACCTCCTCCAGTCCGGGCAAATCTATGAAACGGCTGATGAGGACACCCGAAAGAAACTTGAAGAAATTATCCCCAAATATAAGTCATTAAAGACTGCTGATGTGGCTGCCTACTCTTTATCTGATGGTGGTTTTGTAAGTATTATTAATCCTGAAACAGGCCTGATTGATGCCCAAATCATTGACTCCGTTTCTCAGGACTTATCTATTCAGTTTGACGAACTTCTGGATTTAATTTAAGGGATCAATGAAAAGCTTTCCTAGTTGTGAACATTGGCGATCAGATAAAATAATTACCATTCAAGAAAATAGAAGTAAAATTTACTTCCTTAATCCTGAACAATGGCAAATTCGCAAGCTTAAGATTGATGGATGCGCTATTAAAGACAATGTCACATCCCGATGCGATTATGGTTTAGTTCCCTGTGATGGTGTAGAGATATACGTTGAGCTTAAGGGCAGAGATGTATCAGGAGCAGTTAAACAAATAATATCTACAATTCAGGAAATTTCAAGCAATCCCAAAACCATCAAAAAGCTTTGTTTTGTCATTAGTACACAGGTTTCGATTCCTCAAACAGATCAGCAAAATTATCAGAAAAGACTCAAAAAGGATTTTAATGCTCACCTTTATTTCAGAAGTGGCCTACACCAGTATGATTTAAAAAATTGCTGTTAGATGTTGACCTATGACTCTAGGAATTGAGATGAATAAACTCACTACCATTCATCATTTCTAAGCATGTTTAGTCACAAAATATTTTTATATAGCTGAATATTTTTCCAAAAGAGTCAATTGGTTTAAAGAATTTTATTGTCTACCAACAAACTAGAAAACCAATAGATTTTTAGGAAGACTTAGTTTAGAAATAGACTAGAGAAATTCTTGAAACCCTGAAAAGCAGTTCTTGTATATGTCTGTTCTTTGCAGATACAACCGTAAATCACTTAGCCAAAATTGGCATTAATAATTGATTGTCAAGAAAAAACCCCCAGGCCAGGACGGATGAGGGCATTACAGATTAATTTAAAAATCAACTCAGAAAGGATTGAGCGTCCAGTTAGCTTAACAATCCAGGCCCAGAGGGAAACTAAACCGCCGAGAGATTTTTAGAGACAAATTCCCAGTTCACCAGCTTAGTTAAGAAGTTCTCAATGAAGGCTGGGCGAGCATTTTGGAAATCTAAATAGTAGGCATGTTCCCAAACATCCAAGGTCAGCAACGGAACTTGACCATGCACGAGGGGATTTTCCGCATTGGGGGTTTTCGTAACTTTTAGGGTGCCACCTTCAGAAACCAACCAGGCCCAACCACTTCCAAACTGGGTTGCCGCAGCGGTCGAGAACTGTTTTTTGAACTCATCAAAACTGCCAAACGCACTGTCAATACGGGCAGCCAGTTCCCCAGTTGGCGCGCCACCCCCAGCGGGTGTTAAGGAGTTCCAGAAAAAGGTGTGGTTCCAAACTTGGGCAGCATTGTTAAAAATGCCCGCTTTGGCTGGGTCAGTAAAACTAATCCGGATCACATCCTCCAGGGACTTGTCAGCTAACTCAGTATCTTGGGTGAGTTTATTCAGGTTATCCACATAAGCTTTGTGATGCTTGCCATAGTGGAATTCAAAGGTACGACCAGACATCCCATAGGACTCAAGGGCGCCAAAGTCAAAAGGCAGAGGAGGTTGCTGAAATGCCATACGTGTTCAAGACCTCTCGTCAGAATCAAGGAAAAAAGACCAAACAAAACCGGTCTGAAGGGTAAAGCCAACGGTGCAAAACCATCAACCCAGTTTTACAATTCTCAATAATATTAACACTTCCCCGTTCGTTCCCAGCCTAAACCTGACCCGGATCTGAAGTAGGCAAGGCGCTTGGCTGTGCGACTTTTCGATGACGCCAAATTGCAATGCCAATCCAGGCCCCCACCACGGCCAAAGCCACCAAGCTAAACTGTCCAACCCAGGCCACGAGGGTATCTAGGGTAATCAACCGCCCAGCAAAATAGGCTAAAGTCACCATCACCCCAGCCCACAGACCCGCCCCAGCGATATTGCAGAGCAAAAACTGACCGTAGGGCATCTGGACAATTCCCGCCAAGGGGCCAGCAAAAATCCGTAACAGGGCAATGAACCGACCCAAAAACACAGCACGGGGGGCATTGTAGCTAAAGCGTTGACGAAGTTCCTCCAATTGTAAGGGCTGAATTTTGAACAGGCTCCCAATCCAGAGCAATAGCGGCCAGCCTCCCAAGCGCCCCAACCAATAGCCAAAATTATCACCAATGGCCGCACCCAGGATCGCGCACCCCAGAACCCCGAGAAAACGCATCTCACCACTGCCGGATAAAAATCCACCGACAATGACAATGGTTTCGCCGGGGAGGGGAATACCCATATTTTCCAGCATGATCCCCACCAAAATTGTCCAATAGCCATAGTCTCGGGCAAAGGCTTGAATCGTCTCGAGGGAAATTTCAGGCAAGAGCATAGGAACGAAAACTCTCTCAAGTGGGAATGGCAAAACAGGAAATAACGCGGCACATTATCATCCCATCCCCAGGCCGGACTCCGGGTAAAGCCCCCAGAATAATGCGGATTTGGGCTGGATCAGGACTGATTTTAATGTAGCGGGTTTCGGAGTATTAAGAATCTTTCGACGAGATTTTATTGCACCACTTCTGAGACTTCCTAAGGTCATGGCCCCCAGCTTGGCCGAATAGCCCCAACTGACCAAGAAGAAAGTTCAGGCCTCTAAAATAATTCGATTGTTCCGCAAGGCTTGAATCCAAGGGCTAGTTTGCCAATTTTCCGTCAGCAGGAGTTGAATCAGTTGGCGGCTGCGTTGGCTGGTGGGGTTGTCCTGGAGTCCTAAATAATTACTGGCAGTGTGGTGGCTATCCTGTTCCATGGATTTAAACAGCCCATCGGTATTATTCAAAATGTTCTGTAACTGGGCCTGGACATTATTCCAAACTCCCATTTGCCGCATATTACTGAGGGACTCGGCCACTAGGTCTTGACGATGCTGGATCAGAATTGTTTGGCCATGGAGGGCCGCAGGTAAATCAGCCCACAAAATTACGGGCCCGTACCCAATAATCCGGATCATCTCTGTCCACTTAGCCGCACTGGTCAGGACTTGCTCCACCATCCGACAGGCCAGGGCCGTAATGATTAAGCCTTGACTGTGGGCCACTAAGTAAATTTCTGCCCCTGCCTTAATGCCCCGCAAAATTTCATAGGCTAAACGGAGGGTTGGTCGGGGCGCTCCCGGGGGTAAATTGCCATAGATATATTTAGCAAACTCTAACCAGCCCATTTTTTGAATCATCGGCAACTGGAGGATACTTTTCAAACCCAAGAGGGGATCATCACTAATGGGCAGGGCTAGTTTTCCGGATAGTAAGGATTTGGCCAGGTTTCCCACATCGGCATTGGGAGCTAAATCCTGGACACACAGCGCCTTGAGTAATTGCCCATAGTCCTGCAATCGTTGTTGAGCTTCCGGTGTGATTTGCCCAGGCCAATACCGATAAAGTTCTGCTTTACCCAACAAACTTTCCAGTAAGTCTGCTTCAAAACCGTGGGTCTGATTGTGGATGCCAAAAATATCTAAGGGGTTGGCCTGGGAGAGCGTTGCCAGTTGGTTTAAATCCCGTAACTGTTTGTCTTGATCGCTGACCATCCCATTGACATGGAGCAATAATCGCCGCCGACCCACCCCTGGGGCCTGGGGACAACTGAGCAAGTAGCCATCAGAATTTGCCATCCTAAGATTTTAAAACACATCCCCCAACCCAAAGAAAGCCCCTAAACGGGCCTGGCTAAAATCGAAATGTCCAGATTGGGCCAACATGATGACACTCGCCACAGAACCAGAAGTCATCTATCCCGACAGTGACGGGCAACCCATGGCAGTTAGGCTAAGACCCGTAAAACGCTGGCAATGGAGTTCACCGTCGAAAGGGCTTTGATTTCATCCATGGCCTGGGAAAACTCCCCTTCACGAACTTGATGGGTTACAACTACAACTTCGGCTAAGTCGTCTTTAACGCCAATTTGGACTAAGGACTCTAAGCTGACGCCATAGTTACCAAAACAAGTGCCCAGTTTTCCCAACACCCCCGGATGATCTTGGGCCGTGAGCCGGGCATAAAAGCGGCTAGTGACCTTCTCAATGGGCAGAATTGGGCAGTAGTGTTCATGGCTACAGGTGAGCAGCGGATGGTTCTGATCTCCCATGGGCAGCAGGGCCGCAATATTAATCAAGTCCGCTACCACTGCACTTGCGGTCGCCCCAGCCCCAGCCCCAGGCCCATAGAGCATGACTTCCCCAAGGGGTTCACCGGAAATGAGGACAGCGTTGTGGACACCATTAACACCTGCAAGGGGATGATCCAAGGGTACAAGGGTCGGATGCACGCGCACTTCCAAGGCAGGGCTGGCAACGCTTAGGTCACGATGGGCAATTCCCAGCAACTTAATCACGAACCCTAATTTATCGGCGTAGGCAATATCTGCCGCTGTGACATTACGGATGCCCTGGCAATAGACTTCATCCCGTTGAATCCGTCCACCAAAGGCTAAGGAGGCCAAAATCGCAATTTTATCCGCCGCATCTAGGCCATCAACATCCGTACTTGGATCTGCTTCAGCGTACCCTAACTGTTGGGCATCAGCTAAAATCGCTGCAAAGTCCCCTTTCTCCTGCTGCATCCGAGTCAGGATATAGTTGGTCGTGCCATTGAGAATTCCGGTTACGGTATGGATTCGATTAGCCCCTAGGGATTGCTTAAGGGGTTGAATCACAGGAATTCCCCCAGCCACAGCCGCCTCAAGCATGACGTACACCCCGGCCTGGTTGGCAGCGGTAAAAATCTCGTCCCCATAGCGGGAAATCACGGCCTTGTTGGCGGTGACGATATGCTTGCCTTGGGCAATAGCGGTCAAGATCAAGGTACGAGCCGGCTCCAGGCCCCCTAACACTTCAACGACAATATCAATCTCGGGGTTGTGGACAATACTGTTCAGGTCTGTAGTGAGAACATCCGCTGGCAAATTTATCGCACGAGGTTTCTCCAGTGAGCGAACTCCCACCTGTTTAATCGCAAGTTGGCTGAGCAGAGGATGGCGCTGGCTGGGATTAAGTAAGACTTGAGCGACCCCTCCCCCCACGGTTCCCAGGCCCAATATGCCAACTTGATAGACCACGCTGCTGCCCCAAGTCCAAATGGTTAATGCTCTCTCATTGTAGGAAGTCTTGGAAACCAAGAGCAAACCGAGGAAATTTGCTGTCTCAATTTTTGAGCGCCAATAAATCCCTAATGCCCACCAAAGACTTCAATATTGGCAAAGGCACAGAGGGGGGAGGCATGGCCGACGCGAATGGCTTGGTTGGGTTCCCCTTTACCGCAGTAGGGTGTGCCAAAAGTACCCAGGGTTGACTCATCCCCAACCGCCACCAGATTCCGCCAAAAGTTCGGGGTTGCCCCTCGGTAATTGGGATTGCGGAGGACTTGCCCCAGTTGCCCATCCTTAATTTCCCGAGCGTATTCACAGCCAAACTGAAACTTCAGGCGGTAGTCATCAATGGACCAAGACCGGTTGGACTCCATGTAAACTCCAGATTCAATGCCGCCAATGATCTCCGACCAACTGTGGTTACCCGGCTCCAGATTCAGGTTTGCCATCCGGTCAATGGGAGGACGATTCCAAGAGCAGGCCCGTAAATTTGCCACCCCCAGTACCCCCGCACGCAACTGACTTTCAGCGCTCCCCAGACCCCGCAGTAAAATTCCATCTTTAATCAAATATTCCCGTTGGGCTGGGACACCGCCATCATCAAACCCATAGCTAGCCAGTTCATTGGGGACGGTTGGATCAAAGGTGACATTTAACAGGGGTGAACCATAGACTAACTCCCCAAAATCAGATAGCTTGACGAAGCTACTCCCGGCATAATTCCGCTCATCCCCCAAAATCCGATCCAACTCCAAGGGGTGACCAATACTTTCATGGATTTGCAGCATCATTTGATCGGGCGCCAAGACCAGGGTTGTGGTTGTGGTTGGGCATTCTTTGGCATTTAATAATTCAACCGCTTGCTGGCCAATTTGAGTGGCCCTTACCAACACCTGATCGGGGGCTAACACTTCCAACCCGGCCTGGTAGCAACGGGCAAACATGCCATTATCAGTTCGTTGTTGAATATTGGCTCCATCTTGGGCAGTGGCGGCAAAGTGGGTAATGGCCTGGAGGTAGTCTTGCTGGACATTGCTGCCATGGCTACTAACCCAATGACTGCGGGTTTCCACCATTTGCATCAGAGCTATGGTTTGGACAATCTGATCCGTTGCTTTCAAGGCCTGGCAGATTTTCTGGAGCAGGGCATTAATCTCCCCCGGACTCAGCGCATCCACCCCCTGTTGCCAGGCCCCACGATAATCTCCCACCACAACGGGTCGAATGGTTGGGGTCACTGGATGCAAACTCCACTGGGCAGCCCACTTGGCCTGGTTATAGGCAACATCAGCGGCTTGTTGTAGGTTCCGCAAATTGAGACTGTTACAGGCTCCATAGCCCAACTGCCCATCCACGAGCACCTCGACCATGACCCCCTGGGATAAAGACGTTTGATTGGCCTGGGGATGACCATCACGCACCGACCGAGTTATTTTCTTTTCCTGGACATAACGCAATCCGAGCCAATCCGCCTTGGTGTCAATATCGTTCAAGGCCTGAAGGAGAAAATCAGGATCGATGGACATCGGGGCCTGGGGGTACAAAAGCTCCATAGAAACTCGGCTGAAATTTAGTGCTAAAGGAATCTCGCTCTATCCTAAACGCTGTCAGGATTAATCCGACGAGTTGAGGTATGGCAGTCAGGGATTGAGTCAGGGATTGAATGAGAAAACATCTGACTCAATTTGGTTACCAGTAACCCAGTCAGTCGAAAACCCCATGAAATTTTAGTCAAGGTTTAGGATTGAAGTACCGATCATCTCCCGTCCGTAACCAAAGATTTGATTCAAATCATGAGCGAATAAAAATTATGGTGGCCCAACTTGAGACCCAACGCTATAGCCCTGAGGAGTATTTAGCCCTAGAAGAAACAGTCGATTTCCGGAATGAGTATATTGACGGAGAAATTATTCCCATGACTGGAGAAACAACTAACCATAATCAAATTGCCGGAAATTTCTACAAGGCATTTCCCCTAGACATTGATGGTCAAGACTATTACACCTATATCAATGATGTTAAGGTTTGGATTGAATCTTGCCGAGTTTACAGCTATCCTGATGTTTTAATTGTCGCGGGAAAGCCGATGTATCAAGGGAATAACCCGGTGGTGGTGACGAATCCTCAGGTGATTATTGAAGTTTTATCGGACTCAACGGCAACCTATGACCGGATGCAAAAGTTTAGTTTCTATCGCCAACTGCCTAGCTTGCTAGAATATATTCTGATTTCGCAATTTTCTTATTACATCGAACAATTTAGTAAACAAGATGATGGGCAATGGCTATTCAAACCCATTGAGGGCATCGAAAGTCAATTAGTCTTACGGTCAATTAACTTCCAGATTTCCATGCAATCTTTATATCAGCGAGTTGAGATTTAGTCGGTTCAACCTAGGCATCAGCCATTCACGAACGCCAGCCAAAGGTTGTGCTGAGATTGACCTCCCCCCAAAAACAGGCAGAGGGCGCAATTCCCCAACTTGAGGATGAAATGAGGCTGAGTTTGTTTTGGCCAAGGTTATAGTAGTGAACGGCTCACTCTTTGCCCAGAGTTTTGCGTTTGCCTTGTTTTATCTTCCCCCAGGAGTAGTTTGTTGCCATGGCCGGCTTGACCCCAAACCCCAGCTTTAGTTTGACCATGCGGATTGAAATTCCTCAGCAACCGGGGATGCTCGCACGGATTCTCCAGGCCATTGCCGAAGTCGGGGGGGATTTGGGGCATATCAACCTGATCAAACACAGCCGGGATGTGATTGTTCGGGATATCAATGTTGCCGCCGCCAGTACCGAACACGCTGAAGCCATTGTCACTGCCGTACGCGAACAAACCCACTGCAACATTCTCGAAGTCTTTGATCGCACCTTTAATCTGCATCACGGGGGCAAAATCACCGTCACCAGCAAAATTCCCCTCCAGGGCCAGGATGATTTAGCCATGGCCTACACACCAGGAGTGGGTCGGATTTGTACCGCCATTGCCCAAGAACCAGATCAAGTGCATAAGTTAACCGTCAAAGGTCACATGGTTGCCATTGTTACGGATGGGAGTGCTGTACTGGGCCTGGGAAATTTGGGGCCTGAAGCTGCGTTACCCGTGATGGAAGGCAAGGCGATGCTGTTCCAGGAGTTTGGGGGCCTGGATGCCTTTCCGATTTGTTTGAATACCCAAGATGTGGATGAAATTGTCCAAACGGTGAAGCATATTGCTCCGGTCTTTGGGGGCGTGAATTTAGAGGACATTAGCGCGCCCCGCTGTTTCGAGGTTGAAGCTCGCCTCAAGCAAGAACTCGATATTCCGATTTTTCACGATGACCAACACGGGACAGCGATTGTCTCTTTAGCTGCCTTGTTTAACGCTCTGAAGTTGGTGAACAAGAAACTGGCCAATGTGCGGATTGTCATCAACGGAGCCGGGGCCGCAGGGGTAGCCATTGCCAGGTTACTGCGCCAGGCCGGGGTGACAGACATTTTACTCTGTGACTCTAAGGGGATTATTTCCTTAGACCGAACCGACTTAACGCCCGGGAAAACCGAATTTGCCGTTAAGCAATCAGGCACTTTAGCCGATGCCATGGTCAATGCCGATGTCTTTTTAGGGGTGAGTGCGCCGCGGGTAGTGACGGTGGAAATGGTGAAATCTATGGCGGCTGATCCGATTGTTTTTGCCATGGCCAATCCGATTCCCGAAATTCAACCGGAACTGGTGCGGGGCCTGGTTGCGGTCATGGCCACAGGGCGAAGTGATTATCCCAATCAAATTAATAATGTCTTGGCCTTTCCAGGGGTGTTCAAAGGAGCCCTAGCTTGCCGCGCTAAAGCCTTAACCACCGATATGTTTCTCCAGGCCGCGGAAGCCATTGCCGAACTTGTTACCCCGGCCGAACTGAAACCGGATTTTATTGTGCCTTCAGTCTTTGATCGGCGGGTAGCTCCAGCAGTGGCAGCGGCGGTAGAACATTGTGCTCGACATCAAGGCCTGGCTAGGGTTTAACTGATCCTCAAAAACAACAGATCACACTTTACTGCCCAGGCCGGGACTGTGAACAGAAAATATTACCAGCCAAGTTACACGGTGGGGAGGTTTAACCCAGGGTAAATGCATGCATTAGGTAATTCCGTTAGAGATCGTTGAAAGTAGTGAAGTTAAGTATAAAAACAATAAGAAGTATTGCTCAGTTTCGTGCCATTCAACGAACAATTACGATTTTCCTTAAGCCCAAAGGTTAATGTTAGGATCGAGGGCCATAACAAGCCCTATGAGTCGTTCCCATGACAGTCCTCCCCCAGCGATGGCACTCCTTTTTCCACCGTGTCCAAAAATTTCGCCTGTTTTTGCTTGTCCTAGTCCTATTGTTCCTCGGGAGTTTCTGTTGGTTCCTGCCGACCCTCGCCCAATCCAGTCAATGGCGTTCTCTCTCAGGAGTGGTCTGGGGCAAAGATTTACCGGCCTTTAGTTATCCCTTTCACGAAACTCCGCTCACCCTGTACGACGGCGGCACAACCAAGCAAGTCGGCACCTATAACTTTCCCGTGAGCACAGGCATGGCAGGGGTTTATATGAGCCTGGAACCGGGGGCAGTTCGAGAACTTCACTGGCACGCCAACGCAGCGGAATGGGCCTATGTCATCTCTGGGCGGACGCGTATTACCTTGACAAGCCCGGATGGCCAAGTCCAAATTGCGGATGTGGATCAAGGGGGCCTATGGTACTTTCCACGGGGATGGGGTCATAGTATCGAAGGTCTGGGGCCTGGAACCGCAAAATTTATTCTGGTCTTTAATGACGGCACTTTTTCGGAAGGAGCCACCTTCAGCATTACGGATTGGGTTTCCCATATGCCCATTTCCTGGGTACAGCAAGCTCTGGGTTTAACCACGGGGCAAGTGCAAGGTCTGCCCAACAAGCAAGTTTACATTTCTCGTCGCCCACCCGCCCCGGGCCCCCTAGGGACAACCCAACCTCGCAACCCTAATACCCCCCGCATGGAAGTCACCCATGTTCATGATTTGGCAGCCCAGCCATTCTTTGCTGTTGAAGATAAAAACACAATCCTGCTGGCCAGTAACAAAGAATTTCCCGCTAGCTTTAACATGGCCGGCGGCCTGATTCATTTGGAACCGGGAATGATGCGCCAACCTCACTGGCATCCCAACGCCGATGAGTGGCAATACATGCTCGATGGTGAAATGGAGCTAACGGTGTTTGCCTCTGAGGGAAAAGCCAGTATCAGCACTCTAAAAACGGGAGATGTGGGTTATATTCCCAAGGGCTATGGCCATGCGCTGCGGAATCCGGGTAATAAACCCCTGGATCTTTTGCTCGTTTTTGATGCTGGGGAATACGAAAGTATTGAACTTACAGGTTGGATTGCCAGCAATCCCGATGCAGTTGTTGGGAATACGTTCCAAGTTCCAGCGAATTTGTTATCACAGTTACCACGGCAGAAAAAACTCTTTGCCAGGCCTGAGTCGTAATCCGTTCTTGATGTTTCGGGTGATTGCTGAACTGGGCGGTGGACTCAATCCGGGGAAACAATGCAGCAGCATTACTTACGGCCATAGTCGGCGGGAATTTGCCCCCATTGCTCAGTTTCCCACTTATAAATCGGGTTCTCGTAATGGTGATGCTGCAACCAATCCAAGGCCTGGGCCACCTGTTCAAACAGGGGTTGATTGTCCCGCCGTCGCGCCAGTTGGGTTTTAACTTGCCGATTCCGAACCCAGGCCATGGCTGTGCGCGAGTCCGAGTAAATGGGGTTGAGCAAATTTTGGGCCTGGAGATATTGCAGTCCAGTGACAATGGCTAAAAACTCCCCCAAGTTATTCGTCCCCCAGGCCAGAGGACCAACGGCAAACACCTCCTCACCCGTGGCCACCCAAACACCACGGTACTCAACGGGGCCTGGGTTCCCAATACAGGAAGCATCAACGGCTAAACTGTCGGGGTCAAAGGTGGTGACAGGTAAAACAAGCTGGGATTTAGGGGGGGATTTTGGTTGCCCTGGGGGGGTGTGCCAACGTGGTGACTGATGGTGATCAAAATTATTGAGGGCTGCTTCGGCCTCGGCCTGGGTGGGAAAGGACTTAAACTTCGCCCCAGCATAGCCTTTGACCTGCGCTTCACAATCTGCCCAGGTGGAAAATAAACCCGTTGCCCGCCCCTGAAATACCGCGTAGAATTTCGAACTTTTTTGCCGTTTAACCATGGGAGAAGGAGGAGAGTTCGCTGAATATCGTCATTTCAATTAGAGATGAAACACAGAAATGCGGGAAACCGACGGGAGGCTGAGTGTTTCAGTTTAGGCAGAAATGACCCTGACAATTTTGGCCAGCTAGGAGCTACTCAGACGCCTCAGCCTCGCCATTTGCTTTTGGAGCTTCAAAGAAGAAGTTGTAGAAATATCCCGCTGCAATCGCCCCCACAATCGGTGCCACCCAGAATAACCAGAGTTGACCAATGGCACTGGAGCCAACAAATAAAGCCACCCCGGTACTCCGCGCAGGATTAACAGAGGTATTCGTGACGGGAATACTGATCAAGTGAATCAGGGTTAAGCATAAACCAATGGCAGTGGGAGCTAAACCCTTGGGCGCACGCGCATCGGTGGCACCTAAAATCACGACCAAGAACATGAAGGTCAGGACAACTTCAGTAATCAGAGCCGCCAGGAAACTATAGCCCCCCGGAGAATGTGGACCAAATCCATTGGTTGCTAAGGGATTGCTGCCCCCCAACTCAAATCCACCGGCGCGTCCTGTGGCAATCAAATAAATCAAGCCCCCGGCAATAATCGCTCCAATCACCTGGGCGCCAATGTAGGGCAATAACTCCGAACTCCGAAACCGCTTTCCAGCCCACAGCCCAAAACTGACTGCAGGATTCAAGTGACAACCGGAAATGTGACCAATCGCATAGGCCATGGTTAACACGGTCAGGCCAAAGGCCAAAGATACGCCTAGAAAACCTAAACCAAAGAAGTTGGGATCCTGTTCCAAGTCGGCACTATAGGGAAATCCCGCAGCCAAGACAGCACTGCCGCAGCCCCCCAGTACTAACCAAAATGTCCCAATTAACTCAGCAATGCACCGCGTGATTAAGGGCATCGTTATCTCCTCATCCGTTTTGATATCTTTTTGATTAAATTGGGCAGTCAGTCCAAATCTCATAGCTACCCTAGAAATTACTCTATCCCAAGACTTTTCCGAACAAAGTTAAGGAATTCTAAGAATTTTGGGAATTTTGGGCCACTGGACCAAGGCTTTAAATTTATGAACGTTTTTTAAGAGGTTTCGGGTTGAGGGGAATCGGAGGGCCAAGGCTAGAGAATCAGGCAACCACCCGGGGAGCGTTAAACTAGGGGCAGGTGTTTTCAGTCGGATTTAGCGTGAAATTAAGCAATTCTCGGTCGTTGTCCCTCAAGCCAATCCTGAGCAAACTTATTTTGATTGTTGGTGTTTCCCTCGCCAGCCACAGTCCAGTTCTAGCCCAGGCCCGGAGTAGCGAAGTCTCCTACAGTCAATTTCTTCAGGATGTTAAGCAAGGACGCGTTACGACCGTTGAACTCTACCCTGAGCAAAATCTGGCCAAATTCCGCTTGGAAGGACAAAAAGACACCGATCCCCCCCAGGAAGTCCAGTTGTTTGACCGCAACACCGAACTCGTGGAACTTTTACGCCGATCTAAAGCCAATTTCACCGTTGTTCCCACCAGTAGCGATAGCGCGGTGATTGGCCTGATTTCCAACGTGATGCTCGGTATTTTTCTCCTAGTGGTGTTCTTACTCATCCTGCGCCGAACCGCCAATGCGCCCGGGGGGCCTGGGCAAATCTTGAATTTTGGCAAATCTCGGGCCCGCTTCCAAATGGAGGCCGAAACTGGGGTGGGTTTTAGCGATGTTGCCGGGATTGAAGAAGCCAAGGAGGAACTGCAAGAAGTAGTCACCTTCCTAAAAAAACCGGAAAAATTCACCGCCGTCGGGGCCCGGATTCCCAAAGGGGTTTTATTAATTGGCCCACCCGGAACTGGCAAAACTCTTCTGGCTAAGGCAATTGCAGGGGAGGCGGGGGTGCCGTTCTTCTCCATTTCTGGTTCGGAATTTGTTGAGATGTTTGTCGGCGTCGGGGCCTCGCGGGTGCGGGACTTGTTTAAAAAAGCCAAGGAAAGCGCGCCCTGCTTAGTCTTTATTGATGAAATTGATGCGGTGGGTCGGCAACGCGGGGCCGGGATTGGTGGCGGCAATGATGAACGGGAACAAACCCTAAACCAAATGCTGACCGAAATGGATGGCTTTGAGGGCAACACCGGGATTATTGTGATTGCAGCCACGAACCGCCCTGATGTTTTGGATTCTGCTCTGTTGCGCCCAGGCCGGTTTGATCGCCAAGTTACGGTGGATTTACCCACATTCAAGGGGCGGCTCCAGATTTTAGATGTCCATGCCCAGGGCAAAAAAGTCGATGAAGAGGTGTCCTTGGAAGTGGTAGCGCGGCGAACTCCTGGATTTTCCGGGGCAGAATTGGCCAACTTACTCAATGAAGCTGCAATCCTCACAGCCCGGCGCCGCAAACCAGCGATTACGAACACGGAAATTGAAGATGCCATTGACCGGGTCACCATTGGGATGACTTTAACCCCCTTACTCAACAGCAAGAAAAAATGGTTGATTGCCTATCACGAGGTCGGCCATGCCCTGTTGATGACGCTGCTCAAACACACAGATCCCCTGAATAAGGTGACGATTATTCCTCGGTCCGGGGGGGTTGGTGGTTTTGCCCAGCAGGTGTTTGATGAAGAACGGATCGATAGCGGGCTCTATACCCGGGCCTGGTTGTTGGATCAAATTACGATCCTCTTGGGTGGCCGAGCGGCAGAGGTGGAAATTTTTGGTGAATCCGAGGTAACGATTGGGGCCAGTAGTGATTTGCGAGCGGTGGCTAATTTGGCACGGGAAATGGTGACCAAGTATGGGATGTCGGATTTAGGGCATTTGGCCTTAGAAACCCCTGGTAGTGAAGTCTTTTTAGGCCGGGATTTAATGCCCCGCTCAGAATATTCGGAAGAAGTGGCGGTGCAGATTGATCGCCAAGTCCGGCAGATTGTTACCCACTGCTATGATGTCGCCCGCAAACTCATCCGTGATCATCGCCAGGCCATGGATCGGCTCGTGGAACTCTTGCTGGAAAAAGAAACCATTGAAGGGGATGAATTTCGGCAACTGGTGCGTCAACACACAACCCTTGAAGTGAAGGATCCGGCAATGCCTGGTTTGCTCCCAGCAATGGTAATTGCTACTGATCCCCCTGCGGAAGTTCCTGCCAGAGAGCCGTAGTTTGCCGTAAGCTGCGAAATTCCCCTTGGCTAAGAATCAAGTGATCTAAAATCGGAATCCCTAAAAGTTGCCCGCCCGCTAAAAGTTGTCGGGTTAGGCTCAGGTCGGCCGGGCTGGGCTCCAAATTTCCCGAGGGATGATTGTGGGCAATCACCATCCGATTGGCCCCACGGCGAATCACTTCCCGGAAAATTTCCTTGGGATGGGCAATGGTTTCCGTGGCACTGCCAATACTGATAATGTGATGCCCTAAGACCCGATGCCGCACATCCAAGAGCAACACGCCAAACCGCTCCGTTGTCTCCCACATCATTTCACTGGCTAAGATTGCCGCGGCCTGGCTGGGATCATTGATAATCGTTTGCTCCCCAGGCTGGGCCTGGAATACCCGCTTCCCCAACTCGAGGGCTGCTAAAATTGTCGTGGCCTTTGCTGGGCCAACCCCAGGAATTTGCATCAGTTCTTCGGGCGTAATGTCTCGCAAACTGACAAGCGGATCCGGTTGTTGTTGACCCAGTTGCTGAAGAATAAATTGCCCCAGACCCACCGCTGAAAGTTTACCCGGCCCCTGCCCAGTGCCCAACAAAATTGAGATCAGTTCCGCTGCCGTTAATGCCCGAGAGCCGTGGGCCATCAGTTTTTCACGGGGCCTGTCCGTGGTGGGTAAATCCGCAATCCGTAAATGGTAAGTCATCGGGGCCAGCCCCTAAAATTTACCCCTTCATAATATTTTCTTTTGCCACGCGCCAATATCGGGAAAAGCGTTTTAAGTCCACAGAATCAGGAATAGTGACAAACTCTGGCTCAGGGATGATTTCCACTGGCACTGGTAACTGTTGGCAAATGGCTCGAAAGCGGGGGCTAGGGCTGGGACTGGTAACAATTTGCTGGGCCTGGTGTTTTGTTGCAAATACAGATAGTTCTTGGACAACATTCCCCCGGCAAATTTCCACAGGCAACTCTAATAAACACTCATAGAGAAACACAATCCGCTTGAAACTAATCTGCCAGGCCTGGAGTAGGTCTTCATCCCAAACCCAAACCGCCGGAGCCTCAGGAAATTGCTGCCAAACCTGACTTTCTGGATTGAGGTTGTCCCCATGTACCCAAATGATGGATGTGGATGGATGGCTCATGATTTTTTCTTAGATTTGTTGCGATGAAAGCTTCCGGAATTGGCCTGGGGATTTTGTAACTCTGGGGCATTGGGAAATAACTTAGCGGCAATGGTTTGATAGCTTCCCTGCAATGGACAACGGTTTTTTAAATCACAGGCCTGGCAATAGCGACCGTTACTGTAGCGTTCTAAATTTTCCCGATTAAAAAAGTAGGGCTTATGACTAAAGGTACTAGCTACCCATTGCCATGAGAGATTATTGCTGGCCGGATCCCCATCAAGCAAATGTTTCAGAAACCAGGCTGCGCCCGCTTGCCATTTCACCCGAAGCCAATGAACCACATAGGCTGCCAGCCACATCCGCGCATGGTTATGTAGATATCCCGTTTCTCGCAATTGCTGACTAAATCCATCCATACAGGCCAGGCCAGTGGTACCGTTTTTCAGCGTTTCCGGTAGCTCTGATTGATAGTCAGATTTGTCCCAGCCCGTTTTGTAGGGTTCTAAATCTTGCCAAATCCGTTCGCCTAGTTGCTGATAAAGACGCTGCCAATAGTCCCGCCAGGCCAGTTCTGTAATCAACTTTTCCCCGTCAGCCCAAGATTGGATCTGTGCCTCAACAGCCGCTCGAACTTCCGCCAAACTCAAAACCCCATGACGAATATAGGGCGATAAATAGGTAACGGCTCCATCCAAAAAGTTCCGGGTGCGACCATAGGGGCTGGGTTGCATTTTGGCTAAGGCTAATTCAGCGGCAATTCGTCCTCCCACCGTTGAGCTAACCTCTGCATCTCGCTGGACAATGTCTGGAAACTCCGCTGCTAGATAAGCAATTAATGCTTCTCGGTCGTCAAATTCTCGTCTCATGGCAAGTATCTAGCACCATAGTATGTTCTAGCAATTCTCCCAACTATCTAGCAGATTCTATCAAGCCCGTACTATTTACAGTATGGACTTAATTGTTTCAATCCCTTATCTGGTAATGGTTCTAGGCTATCGGGATGATAGGATTTGAACCTACGACCCTCTGCTCCCAAAGCAGATGCGCTACCAAGCTGCGCTACATCCCGCCAGGCCAACAGTATTTTGATACCCCAGGCCGGTACTTACTATACTACGCTGTCGACCAAGTTAGCGACTATTGGGATACCAGAACATACCCTTAATGCCCTCTGGATCTGGACGAAACCCCAAATTGCGATAAAAGTTAACCACCCCAGGGTCGGCAAATAAGGTGATGTTACTGATGTCTTCGCGGCGGAGTTCTTTAATAATCTGCTGCATGAGGGCTTTCCCCAGGCCCCGCTGTTGAAATTGTGGGTGAACAACAACATCCCAAATTGTTGCGTTAAAGGCATGATCCGAAGTAGCCCGCGAAAATCCAATCAGGCGGCGATAACTACCCCGTTGTTCCCACATCGAAACGACAATAAAACTATGCTCAATGGCTTTCTTAACTTTACGGAGTGGACGTCTTGACCAACCGACGGCATCGCAGAGTTCTTCCAGCTCCTGCACATCAATTTCCTTTTCCTTGCTGAAGTAAATCCGAGCGGCTCCTGGTAACTCAGCAGTAGCACTTGCGTCTTCAGAAGCAACAGGAGTTAGAGTTGAGGTGGCAGAATTGCTTTGACCGCTAAAGAGGGATTTCCAGAAGCTCATGCAAGTATGCTGGAGATGGTTCGTTAATCACAGGCCTGGGGCAGCGAACCAACCAATCCTGGCTGATCCACAGATTTCAGTATAGCGGCAAACAAAGTATGGTTTCCGAGCATCCCTTATCAGAACAGGAACTCCTCAAGCGGTTTAATCGCAATTTTCCAGACTTCTATGAGCAATATGCCAGCAGTGAGGTACAGCTCCAAAATCTGAAGTTGGCCTACCAAATCCATAAAACGAAGCACCCAGTTATTCATCTTGGCCTGGAGAATGGCAAGACCACCCTTTACTTTGCCAACCGCAATCATTCCTACTTACTCAGCGATCTGTTTGGGGTCATGGCCGCTTACCGCTTGGGCATTCATAGCCTGAGCTTATTCGGGCAAGTGCGGGCACCAATGCTGGTGTTTATTAAACTAATCATTTCCCAGGAAGGCATGGCTCTGTCTAAAAAAATGAGTGACAGTGTCCATCGGGCCCTAGTGCGTACCCTCAGCGGCGAGTTTGCAGTGGAGGAAATGCTGACGCTGGAACTGGACTGGGGCGAGGGGCTGAAAAACATCCAAACCAGCTTTTATACCGATCATGTTTTTCACTTGCCAGCCCTGCTAGTTGAGGGCAACAGCCACCCAGCCCTGCTTTACAAAGTTATGCACGCCATTTGGGGCGAAGAACTCCTCGTCGTCAACACCAATTTCATGCTCTGGCGGGGGCGGGTGCGGCTTCTACTTTATCTCCTTGGGCCCAACGGTAACTTGATTCCGGATTATCTCGGCCAGCGGCTGGCAGAAAATATCAAAGACCGCATTATGGAAATTCCTGCCTCGAACTAAATTGGCCAGCCCAAGCTTTTAGATTAAAATCCAGTTAAGCCTGTGGAGCAAAATCCATATTTTCAGATGGCACAGGTGTTTAGCCCTCGTTTTCCGCTTCTATGTTGCCTCTGCCTGACTGGTAAGTTGACTGTGGTTCAAGCCTGATTGAGATGGCTCAGAATCGGTGGGGTTAGAGTAAAGGTAAACCAATTTCACCGTCAGCCGAGTTATTCCAGGGGTACTTAGTTCAAGGACATTGCGCTGTTCATCCAGCCTAAATCCAGAACGCCCCACTCTGACTCGCCCCCCGATTCAACTCAACCCATCTCAGTTTCCGATGATCTCCATGGTTTTCAGTTTTGTGCCCCGTCACCGTTCCAGGCCCCGTTATGACATCAGATTTTCCCACAGAAGAACATTTTGAACTCCCGGCAACCCCACCCCCTGAAAATCCAACCGCGATTACGGTGATTGTGCGGGATATGTGTGTGGACGACATTGCCCCTGTGTTTCATTTAGGAGAGCGATTATTTACCAGTGACCTCTATCCCTCCCTCTATCGAATTTGGGATGAGTGGGAAGTGATTGGCTTTTACAATACCGATCCAGATTATTGCCTCGTTGCCGAAGTGGAGGGTAATCTGGCGGGATTTGTCCTGGGCACGATTATTGAAAAAGCCCCTTGGGTTTATGGCTATATCAACTGGCTGGGGGTAAGTCCAGACTATCAACGTCGGGGGGTAGCCGATATCCTGGTGGATAAAATCATTGAGCGGATGATTGAGCAAGGAGCCCGGTTTATGTTGGTTGACACGGATCCGGCCAATACCCCCGCGGTGAAATTCTTTACTCGTAAAGGCTTCGGAAATCCCCGCAAACACGTCTTTTTCTCGATGAACTTGACCAAACACGACTACTATGGGCGGCTGATTGAATTTGAGCGCAATCGCTCAGAGCGAGTCACCTACCATCGGCCACGCCGGCGACAATAGTGGGTAGATTGGTGAATTCCTGAGAGATTGCCTTCTGAGTTGTCCTAATCCCTTAGGGTTAGTTTGGTGCCTTAATTGTGAATCCGATGTCCAACTATCCCCAGGCCTGGCCAGAACCCCAGATCGACTTAGCCACCTTCATCGCCGCCAATGCCACGGTGTTAGGAGATGTCAAATTAGCTCTGGGGGCCAATATCTGGTACGGAGCCGTGCTGCGGGGAGACGTGGAGCGGATCGAAATTGGTGAGAATACAAATATTCAAGATGGGGCTATTCTCCATGGGGATCCCGGTCAGCCAACTGTGTTAGAGGATCATGTGACGGTGGGGCATCGGGCGGTGATTCACGGGGCCTGGGTGGAGCGAGGCAGTTTAATTGGGATTGGGGCTGTGGTTTTAAATGGGGTGCGAATTGGGACAGGTTCAATCGTTGGGGCTGGGGCCGTCGTTACCCAGGATATTCCCCCAGGTTCGTTGGTCTTAGGAGTGCCAGGAAAAGTGGTCAAAACCTTAACCGCCGAGGCCCAGGCCGAACTCATTGTCCACGCCCAAAAATACGTGGCCTTGGCCCAGACCCATGCCAGGATGTATCCCCGCTTTGTGCCCACCGTCGCCACCCTGAGCTCTGAAGGATGAAACTTTAACGCAACGGGAATTGACAATTCTCTATTGTGCATGGCGGGACTCAGAAGACACCCTAATCAGAGCCAGGATTACAGCCGGGGCACGCGGATTGTGAGTAAAGATTAAGGGCACTCAGAGTTGCTTTACGGGGCCAAAACAGAGATGTTACGGTGAAAAGGCACTCCATGAGCCAATTCCCCATGAGCAACGGGTATCAGCCGCAGCAGGCCTCGGATAAAAACTTAGAAGCGATGCGCAAATTTGCGGAAACCTATGCCAAACGCACGGGAACGTATTTTTGTGTCGATTTGGGGACTACGGCGGTCGTACTCGAGGGTCTGGCCAAGCACAAAGATGACTACGGTTCGCCATTATGCCCTTGCCGCCACTATGACGATAAAGAGGCGGAAGTGGCGGCAGTCTATTGGAATTGCCCCTGTGTACCGATGCGGGAACGGCGGGAGTGTCATTGCATGTTGTTTTTAACCCCGGATAATCCCTTCGTTGGCACTGCCCAAGACATTAGCTTTGAGCAAATCCGCGAGGAAACCAACCGCTACTCCACCAGTGAATGAGCTACCGGATGCCTTTTGGCAGGGCGTTGAGGAGTTTAATGCCGGGGAATACTACGCCTGCCACGACACTCTGGAAGCCCTGTGGTTAGAGGCAACTGAGCCAGAACGCACATTTTATCAGGGCATTTTGCAGCTTGCGGTTGGCCTTTATCACTACCACAACCAAAATGTCCGTGGGGCAGTTCTGTTGTTGGGGGAAGGTTGTCGCCGTTTAACCCCCTACGATGACCACGTTGCAGGGATTGACCTGGGAGATTTGCGCCTCCAAGCCCAGGCCGGGTTAGCCCAACTACAAAAAAACGATTGTCCACAGCGGATCACAGCCCCTGTCATTCGACGGGTTGAAAGTTAATTCGCCACGCAAACTTGTTTTTAAGCCGAACTAACAACTTTTTGAACCTGTACCTGGCCTGGGTAAAGGTATTGGGCCTGGACTTATGATCAGACCGTATTTGCCCCCACATTTCCTATGTTTGATGCCTACTATAGCCATGTCGATGAGTTTTTCGATAATCAATACACCCGGCTATTAATTGCAGAAATCTGTCTGATTTTGATTCCCACTCTTGTGCCAAAACCTTGGTCAGATCTGGCATCGGTTATTCTCGAAACCTTGGTCATTGTAATTATTCTACAAATTCTCAAAACCCGGCGAAGTCGTTTTTATACCTACCTAGTGGTCAGTCTGCTGGTGTTTGCCTTGGAGCTTGTGGACTTTTTTTCCAATTACGTTGCCCGCACTGGTGGAGTTGTCATTGATGTGATTGCTGGCAGTACCCATATTATTTTTTCAATGATGGCGATTATTGTGATTCTGAGGAAAATTTTTAGCCAGCGACAAATGACCTCTGATTCGGTTCGTGGCGGCGTCGCTGTTTACTTACTCCTCGGATTTACCTGGTATTTTGGCTATCGGATGCTCTACAGCCTGGATCCCACGAGCTTTCAATTGGGAAAATTGATGAATAGTGATCGGGAACTGGCTTACTTTAGCTTCGTGACCCTGACGACTGTCGGCTATGGCGATATTACACCCCAGACCCAGTTGGCTATGGCAGTGGCGGTTTTAGAGGCTTTAATGGGGCAAATGTATCCCGCTGTGATTATTTCCTGTTTAATCAGCCAGTACATTAGCAGCCTGACTCAGCCGCGCCCCTAATTGCTCCTCGCAAAAGGCTCTCCAAAAACTATCCGCCCCCAGAAATACATCCAGAGGCGGTCTAGCGGTCATCAAATTGTTTGGATCAGACTGCCGGAAGGAACTCCGACACAAGGGGGTCTAAGAACAACTCCGGCCTACAGCCGATTAGCCCCAAAACGATGACCCAATGGTTTACTACTATCTGACATGGGCATCACCTCCATTTCCCTAACGGACTTGTGTTGATTTGGACTTCTACAAACTAACATGCTTTTTTCAATTTGGGGAAGGGGGGCAGGCACTGATTTGTCCCATTGGGATCAGTCTGAGTAACAATCATTCAACAGAGCTACCCAGGCCTGGAAATATAGGTTAATATCCGGCAAGAATAGTTCGCAGCCCGCCATTATCCGCGACAAAACCTCTCCGATCTGTGTCTGACCTCTCTGCTGATGTCTATGAATTACGAAAAAAACTCCAGGCCACGTTGGAGCAAGCGCAGCAATGGCAACAACAATACGAAGCGCAAACTGAAGAAGTTGAATCGGCCCCTATCTCCCCTGGCTCAAAAATTCCAGACCAACCCGTAGCTCTCCCTGCTGGCCAAACCGTTACCCCAGCGTCTATTCGCGCTGAAGTGTCTGGCTTAACTGAGGTCTCAGAACTGCAAGAACAGTTAATCATGGCTCGCCTAGAAATTTACCGCCTCACCCAGGCCCTGACCCAAGAACAGGTGAGTCATGCCAAAACCCGGGCCAACTTGACCAATGCGTTGGCGGATGCGGTGGAGCGAATTAGCCGTCTCAAGCAATTTCCTCCCCCTTAGGTCATTGGAAGCATCCCCTAGTCCTTGGGGTTCATGACTGGTGATGGGGAATTGCACCCCGATTAAAACCCCATTAAGCCCGCCACGGTGGCTAGGTCTGCCTCGACATAACGATGGAACTGATCCGTTTCCTGTTGCAACGCGGTATCCGGATCCTTCAAGCCATTTCCCGTGAGTACACAAACTACGGTGCCCCCATTGGGAATTTGATCCGCTAACTTCAGCATCCCTGCCACGGAAGTCGCACTGGCCGGTTCACAGAAAATTCCTTCTTCACTGGCTAACATCCGATAGGCAGCTAAAATTTCGGCATCCGTTACCGCCTGAAAGTCCCCTTGACTTGCTTCTCGCACTGCCAGGGCCCGTTCCCAATTGGCGGGATTACCAATCCGAATTGCAGTTGCCACTGTATCGGGGTGCTCACAGATTTGCCCAGTGACCAAGGGAGCTGAACCCGCGGCCTGGAATCCCATCATCCGGGGTAATCGAGTGCCCCGATTTTGCTCATGGTACTGACAAAACCCCATCCAATAGGCCGTAATGTTGCCAGCATTACCCATGGGAATACAGAGCCAATCTGGGGCATCACCCAGGGCATCGACCACTTCAAAGGCTGCCGTTTTTTGTCCCTCAAGGCGATAGGGATTAACTGAATTAACCAGGGTGATGGGATAGGTGTCAGCCATCTCTCGAACAATTTCTAAAGCCCGGTCAAAGTTGCCTTGAATTGCCAAAACTTCTGCCCCATACAACAGGGCCTGGGCTAGCTTCCCTTGGGCCACATAGCCTTCTGGAATTAACACATAGGCTCGTAATCCCCCTCGGCGGGCATAGGCTGCTGCTGCTGCTGAGGTATTTCCCGTACTGGCACAAATGACGGCCTTCGCTCCAGCTTCTTTCGCCTTAGAGATGGCCAGGGTCATGCCCCGATCCTTAAAACTGCCCGTAGGGTTGAGGCCATCGTACTTGACAAAGACTTTAACCCCGCGCCCAATGCGATCCGCAACCCGTGGCACTGGAATTAGGGGGGTATTGCCTTCGTGGAGGGTGATGATTGGCGTGGCACTGGTAATAGGCAAATAGGGTCGATAGGCGTGGATCAGTCCTTGCCAGGCCTGGGTTGTGGGGAATGTCAAAGTAGAGGTCAAAGCAGTCAATCCAAGCAATGGGTGAAAGGGTCACTTAAATCTAGTTTAGGGGATATAGTCATTTACCTTAGGGATGGAACAAAAAAATGCTTGAAACTGCTTTGAGCGGTGCGTTTGACTGCCTTAGGTTCGGAAGAAACGACTCTAAGATAAGCTCCTTCTCCGATGGCAAGCGTTACCTGGGTTGACTAAACAGAAAATTAGCGAGGATTAAGCCATCAAAGGGGTGTCATCTATCCTATGGTTGGGGTAAGGACATATTGCAGAACCCAGTTTCTTTGAACGGTTTTTTCCACCGCAGCGCCCATGGCCACCATCAGACTCCTACACGCTAAACTTCACCGAATGCGGGTGACCGATGCCAACGTGAACTATGTCGGGAGTATTACGATTGACCAGGCTTTACTGAAACTTGTGGGAATTTTGCCGTTGCAGGAAGTTGAGGTTTGGAATGCCACCAATGGTAACCGACTCACAACCTATGCAATCCCAGGCCCCGCCCAAAGTGGCATGATTTGCGTCAATGGCGCTGCTGCCCATCTCTGTCAAGTGGACGATATTGTGATCATTGCGGCCTACGAAACCCGAGAGCGTCAAGATGTTCTCAGTCATGGGTATCGGGCCCGAGTTGTGATTCCCAACGCCCAGAACCACTGCCAAGAACTCTTAACCCAGTCCGTGAATTTAGCAGCGGATACCCTCGAACTCATAACCGAATCCGCAACCTTGGATAACTAAACGAGAAACCGCTCCCACTCTGGCCCGTACTGAAACTGCATAGTGGGGAAAATGGCCTCCACATTATCATCGGGACGGGGAATTACCACGGAAGAACAGAAGAGCGTCGTTTCCTTGGGACTTTCAGCCGGGATTTTTTTTGCAGCAATCTCCCCAGCGGCCACGGAAGCCTGAACCTCTGCCACATCTCCCCGCACAATAATCGTTAAGCGCGCCCCACTTAACCGCTCGTAGCCCACTAGGGTCACACGGGCTGCTTTGACCATCACATCCGCCACCGCCAGGGCCGGGGGAGTTCCTAAAACTTCTACCATTCCAACCGCAATCGGCACAGCAACGACCTCGCTATTTAGGCTCCAGAATCATCATCATAAAAGTATTTTATGGCCAGTCGTTCCCGGTCACGCACCCTAGCTGGTTTGGATTTGTTATCCCCTCGGCATCATCGGCTAATCAGTCCGGCCTGCAGCGAAATGCACATTTAATTAGGCAGGAGAGTCATCCTGGTGCGGAAATGAGGGAGGTAGGGGGTTGGGATGAACCATGCGGCCTGGAATCGGCTGGCGATTTTGCTGTAATCCCTGAATGACTTCCCCTAGGGCCAGGCCCTCTGGTAACCGCGACCGGACTTCCCGGACTTTATGCCAGACTGAACGGGACATCATCACGGTTTGGCTGATGTGGCTGGCACCAATTTGTTCAAAGTAAGCCTCCCGCTCCGGCTGATAGTCCGTTGAGGTTAGATGTAGGGAACTAATGGGCAGGGCCTGGGTCAGACGGGATATGTGGGATAACAGTTCGGGGTAAAGCCAGGTATAGGCGGGATGAACCGTTAACTCGGCGGTGTGGGCTTGGTTACTGTGGCGATCCAATTCCAGGGCATAGTAGCCAATGGCGGCTTTACGTTGGGGTTCAAAAACATAGCCCCGATGGGTCTGGGTCGTCCCCCACAGTTGTTTAAATCCCCGCACCATAAATTGGCCGAGATCAGTTTTGAAATCCCCAATGTGCCGATCAAACACTTGCCGAACCAGGGCTGGCATCGCCGCAGTATCTAACTGGCAGAGGAGTGGGGCATCGGCGTTGGTCACTGGGAGCAAATTCGGTAAATCCGGTTCATGGGCCGCCAATCCCTCCAGTTGATCGGGGGTTAGTGACCAGTAGGTGAGTTGAGCTAAGGGTTGAAAACCATTGTGCCGGTACAGACCCAGACCATCGCTGTCATGGATATTCACCTCTAGCAACCAAGTTCGGGCTTCCCAAACTTTCGTAAAACAATGGCGGAGGAGTTGGGTACCGATTTCTTGATTCCCAAATTCTGAGGTTCCGGCCTGGACGACCAGTTGATCGATTTGCCAAGTGGTGCGGTTTTGATTGAAGGGAGAAACCTGGATCGCCCCCAAAAGTCGATCATCTTTTTCCGCCACGTAGACGCGCAGGGGATGGGGAAACTGATGGGGCAGCAGGCTAACTAACTTTAGGGGGGCGTACCAATGCTGCAAAAACTGAGCTTGGGACTCCAGGCCTGGATGATCATCGCTGTGGTTATTAAACAGAGCAATGACGGTCTCTAGGTCTCGATAGGCCAAGGGCCGTAAAATTAATTCCGCAAATTCAGTGGCATCAGAGGACATAGGCAATTGGCCAGCGCTACCCCCATCTTAAAGGGAACATTGGGGATCGTTCACATCACCGGTTTGCCACTGAAATTTTCCTAACCCAGGCCTGGGGGCAGATTACCGTTACTCAAAAAAATCCAACCCACCGGAGCGAGGCTGACGTAATTGGGGCTCTGGAGCAAACCCAAGGAGCAACGGAAACTGAAGCATTGACAAACTCACGGCCTCTTGGGAATCATCCACTAAAATCAGCGGTAAATAATCATCCTGCTCCAAGCGATCCGCCCGAAATGCCAAGGCCTCAGCGGATTCAAACAGCGCCACCCCCCGATCAGGGCCAAAATCCGTCCGTGTAATTCCCAAGCAATCCTGGAGGCCGCGTCGCCAGTCACCCAAGCGTTCCGGTGAATCCGCCAAGATTAAAACACGCAGGGTGTCGTCATAGAAGTCTCTGAGGATTGAAATAATTGCCGATGCCACGAGAATATTTTGCAACCGACTATTCATGGAGCGTAGGGCCCCGCGACCCCCAAGATCAAAAAACCAGGTTTCAACCCGCTCGGCATGGATCGGTTCAAAGGTACGGCGGAGTTGCCAGGCCGGGCCATAGTAATTGGGGTTTTGGCGATACTGCTCAATTAACTTATTGATTCGCCGGGACTCCTCGTGGAAGCTTTCCTCTGCTAGATGTAACTTCGCCGGATTCTTTCCCTCTGGAACTGAGGCGGGGGTAGGGGTAGCCGGAGCAGCAGTGGCAGTGGCTGGAGTCAGCTCCAATTGTTCTGCGGTAACCGCCAAATCCTGCAAACTATTGACGAGATAGTCCTTAAAGCCTTGGACGCGAATGGCCAGGTCTTGGGATGCGCCAACAAAATTTTGCTTGAGTTCTGTTTGCACCCGCTCCCGGCGTCGTTCCAGTTTTTCAATTTCAGCGATTAAACTGCTGCGTTTTGTTTCTAAATCCAGCAACGAGCGAGCAATCAACTGATGTAATTGAGCTTGGACATCCGCCAGGCCTGGGGTTTCCGCCGTGGTCAGAGTCTGAGTTTCTGGGGCGGTTTGGGATGGTAATGGGGCGGTGGGGGCTTCAAAGACAGTGGTCTCAATGGGTGTTGGCGGTAAGGGGGTATCGTCCGGGGCCTGGTCTAGGACTGGGGGCGGCGAGTCTGGGACTGATAGATCTGCATCCACCTCATCCGTCCAGTTTTGATGTTCACTCATGGTCAGTACCCACAGCAGACTCAGCGGTTTTCAGGGCCATCCGAGGGCAACGTTCTTCTAAACAGGCCTGGAGTTGCTTACTATCAAACAGCACTGGTAAGAAATGAATACTCTTCACTTCCCGAAAATAAAACAAGATTGGGGTTCCTGGCCAATAAATCTCCCAGTGCAGCCAATCTCCATAGGGAAATGCGCGAATTTGCTGCTCCCCCCGATAAACATCCAGGCCTTGATCCGTAAACTTGAGGCGCAGGGTTGCCGCTTGCACTGCCAAAAATAGGGCAAAAAGAAGAAAAGGCAGAGGTAGCCAAACATTAACCGCAAACAGGGGCGAAACCAATGTGGCCAAGCCAAAGGGCAAGCGATAGCTCGGAAACAGGGTCACAGTAGCTCGAGTGGACGGGGCCTGGGTGGTCATAAATCGTCAAAAATTAGCCAGCAAAAATTCCCATGGCCCATTGTAGGCTATAGCTGATTGACGCTGATGGTTCCAGTGCCACCGAACAGTATCCAGGATAGGAAAAAGTTACTGATGAAAATAACTAACAGGGAAATCACCACTGCTGCGGTTGTGGATTGCCCGACCCCTTTGGCCCCCCCCTTTGTCGTCATTCCCCAGTGACAGCCAATAATGGCCACCATTGCCCCAAAAATCACAGACTTAATTACAGCAGCCCAGATATCCCAAGTCCCGAGGAAGTTGCGGATCGACTCTAGGTAAACGGAATGGGGAATATCGTAGAGATTGAATGCCACCATCATCCCGCCCATTAAGCCCGTCACCAGGCCCAGGAGCATCAATACCGGCATCATTAGGCAACAGGCTAAAACCCGCGGCGTCACCAGGTAGTTAACCGGATTAGCCCCGAGCATTTGTAAAGCATCAATCTGTTCAGTCACCCGCATCGTGCCAATTTCCGCAGCAAACGCTGATCCAACCCGCCCGGACAAAACCACCGCAGTCAAAACTGGCCCCAATTCCCGCACCAAGGCAATTGCCAATACCCCACCCACGGCTGATGCGGCCCCAAAATTAATAAATTCCCGTGCGACTTGAATCGTGAACACCATGCCCACAAACATTGAGGTAATTAAGGCTACTCCCAGGGATTCCGGGCCAACAATGGCCAATTGCTCCAGGGTATTTCGACGGTGGACTCTCAGTCTGAGGATGTTGTAGGTGACCCGACCCGCCAGCAAAAATGCAGAGGCATAGCGTTGAAATCTAGGTGAGGCCCAGTCAAACCCCCAGAAGCGGCGGAGTCTAAAATTTCCCGATGCCATTTCCGACCTAACCTTGAACCCTGCTGAACCACTGGGCCATACTCCAGGACCCCTTGAAAACCTTACACCGAATTTTTAAAAGTTGTTGGTTTCCGAGGGATTATTCCCGAAGCCCGGTAGCCCGAGGAAGAGGTTTTGGTTGGCATTGCTTTGGTAAATACAGTTAATTTGCGGTGAGTTTTCAATGGTGCCAGTAAAGCCAAAGGTATTTAAGCGTTGGCGACACTCCCGCAATTGCTCCCCAGTGATCAGTTTCCGTTGCTCCAGTAAACCAATATTATTGGCCCGAACCACACAGCCAGGTTGCATGACCGGTTGGGATACAAAGACGTTAAACGGGTTAAACGTGACAAAAACACGGGAATCAACCACGATGGCACTGGCTCCATACTGGACGCATAATTCTGGATTAGGTGCACTTTGGTCAATGAACTGAGTCGAGGCAACGTTTTCTGGGTTCAGAGTTGTGGTTTTACTGAAGGCAACACCGACTCCAATTCCCAAAATGAAAACCCCACCCAAAACTGCCAAGGTGGTCGTATTCATCGGGGAGGTTGAGGCAGTGGAACGACTGGGGCGGGAGGGAATGTTACGGGGGGGAGGACGGCGGGGCATAGGCCTAAAACAGAAATCAACCAGAATCTTTGGACAATGCTACTCCAGTATGCCCTGTGGATTATTTCTTTGTGGGAATCTGGCTACTCCCCCTCCCAAGAAGAGCATCTTTTGAGTCAGGGAGAGAGAAATTTTAAAGTTTAGCCCAGGCCCAGTGACGCTCCCCGTTTAATTGGAACTGCTTCTCCCGCCGTTTTCTGATTGAATCCGGAAGCTGGGGGGCTGATAGCTATCCGGTAAATAATTGCCTGGAATTGTACTGGGGTTGCCATCGCGTAGTGCATGAAAGTTGGGTGACATAATCTCAATCCCGGCCTGGTTGCAGTAGTCTTGGAGGTTTTGATGCAGTTCCGCCAGAATCCAGGGCATTCGTTCCGGGCAATCCGTGTAGGCATTGATTTCGTAGCTGACATGGAAATCATTTAAGCTGGTTTGCCAAACAAAGGGGGCAGGGTCTGAGAGGATGTGTTCCGTAGCTAGGGCAGCGGCAATCATGGCTTCGTAGACTTTTTTCCAGGGGGTGTCATAGCCTAGGGTGATTGTGGTGCAGAGGATTAATGGATCCCGGGTCTTGTCCTGTCCAGCGGCACTGAAGTTAATAATTTGACTACTGACCACTGTGGCATTGGGAATGGTAATGGTGAGATTTTTGGGGGTATGAAGTCGAGTAACGAGTAATGTTTGCTCCACAATGGGGCCCTGGGCATCACCAATTCTAACCACATCGCCAACCCGGAATGCCCGAGTATAGGTGAGAATTGCCCCGCCGACAATGTTAGAAACTGCACCACTAGACCCAAGGGATAACAACAACCCCAAAAAGACAGAAACCCCTTGAAAGGCAGGACTTCCAGAACCGGGCAAGTAGGGAAAGGCAATGATAGCAGCAAAAGCCCAAATGAGTGTCCGCACAATGTTAAAGGTGGGTTTGCTCCATTCTTGATAAAAGCCGGGAAAGCTAATATTCCCCCGATCAATTTCGGTAAAAATAAATTTAGTAAATCGCAGGGTGTAGAGTGTTACCAGGATAATGAAGCCAACAAAGATCAAATTGGGAATGTAGTTAACAAAATCTTGCCACAGGGTAGAAACAGTCGTTTGGATATTGTCCTGGAGCGTAGCTGAAATCCGGCGTGTCCAGGGAAAATAACTTAAAACCAAATGAAAATAGGCATAGACCCAAAGGAGAATAACAGCCAAGGAGACAAATTTTAATAACTCATCCAGGCCATCTGCAACTCGATCTGCTGTCAAGATTTCTGTATTAAAAAGGCGCAAGGGGGGTAAATGTGAGCGTTCCCAACTGCGGAGTTTGGTTTGCAGAGGCAAGCGGAACTTGTTAAACAGTTTGAGGACAAATATGAAAATGATTGTTGTTAATAAAGTGAGGAGAATCCCAACTAAGATGCTTTGGGGCTTATGGGAATCTCGATAGGTATCAACGGCTGAGCGGATTTGTTCGAGGCGGATATTAGCCAGTTCAATCCGCGTTTTTCCAGCAGCACGAGCATCTTGGTCACTGATACTGAGAATGATCTCATTGCCCGCAACAATATCTGTAATCTTTGTCCCAGGGCTATCTTGGACGGTTAATTCAGTGGTTTCAATATCGACCTGTTCGGCAAAATTTTGAAGACGTTGAGTAATGGCATTGGCCCGATCTTCCGCAGTAAATGAACCAATCCGCTCTTGAATTGGGAAAAGTGGCTCACCATCTAAAACAACTGTGGGGACTGCGGGGCTGGGTTGGGGTGTGGGGCTTGATTGACTCCAGGCCGGGGACAGAAAACTCACCGATAGCATTAGCATGAGTCCTAGGCCCAGACTGATCAATCGTGACCATAGTTTTAACGGACGCGCCTTCATACCACCTCAACAATTCGGAATCAATATGGGCAAATTAATTATAGGGCTTATAAAATTGTGGCAAAGATTATAGTTAGAAACTTAACTCAAGGATTTATGGGTAAAGGGTTTGGCATTGGCACCGCTGTAATCTTGGACAATGTGTCCCTCTCCCACCAGTTGATATTTATAGGTCACCAGGCCCTCTAGGCCCACCGGCCCCCGCGGCGGTAACTTGGCAGTACTAATCCCCACCTCTGCCCCCAGTCCATAGCGAAACCCATCGGCAAAGCGCGTTGAACAGTTATGAAATACTCCAGCAGCGTCCACTTGGGCTAAAAATTTCCGAGCGGTTTCTTGATTCTCAGTCACAATTGCTTCTGTGTGTCCTGAGCCGAAGGTGTCAATGTGTTGTAGGGCTGCATCGAGGGAATCCACGACTTTAATGGACAGGATTAAATCACAGTATTCGGTGGCCCAATCAATATCGGTGGCGGGTTGCATGTCCACAAATTGTCTTGTCACCTCATCACCGCGTAATTCCACCCCCTTGGCCTGGAGCGCATCACAGATCAGCGGTAAAAGCTTCGGGGCAATGTCGGCATGGACTAAGAGGGTTTCAATGGCATTACAGGCAGCGGGATATTGGGTTTTGGAATCGACGGCAATGGCCACAGCTTTCTCCACATCAGCGGCAACATCCACATACAGATGACAAATACCATCGGCGTGGCCTAAAACTGGAATTCGGGTATTGTCTTGGATATAGCGGACAAAGTCATTGGAACCCCGGGGAATAATTAAATCCACCCATTGATCCAGCTCTAAAAGTTGTTGAATTTCGCTGCGTTGGGTCAAAAGGGCAATGGCTGTGGCCGGATAATCGGTTTGGGCGAGTCCCTGATGAATGGTATTGACAATGGCCTGGCAGGAATGGAGGGCTTCTTTACCGCCTTTGAGGACAACAGCATTTCCTGACTTAACAGCTAAGGCAGAAATCTGGATCACCGCATCCGGCCGAGCCTCAAAAATCACCCCCAATACCCCCAAAGAACAGGTCAACCGCTGCAACACTAAGCCCGTATCCAGTTCCCGTTTAATTTGAATGTCACCGACCGGATCCGCCAGTCCTGCCACCTGTCTGACTCCGGCAATGGCCCCTTGGAGTTTATTGGCATCGAGCTTTAAGCGGGCAATTAGGGGTTTCGGAAGTCCTTCTGCCTCAGCTAGTTCCAGATCCGTTTGGTTGGCTGCTAAGATTTCCGGGGCAAATTTTTCCAAGGCCTGGGCGATGGCTTCTAGGGCGTGATTTTTAGCTTCGGTACTGAGTTGTCCGGTGCTGTGGCTTGCCTGGTAAACAGATTTAATGGTTTCAAGCAGGGGCCTAGTTAATGGTTCGGTCATGAATTCGGTGATGCTCAGGTAATAAATTTGATAGTCAAAAAAATCTTAGTGATCCTCTAACCAGGCCTGGAGATCCTGTACTGTTTGGAACTCAAAAATCGCCAGGCCCCAGTTCTTCCAGGTGTTCTAAGGATAGGGCTGTAATTTGAGTCACCAGGCCTGGGTCGAGTTCCCCCAATCGTTTGGATAGTTGCCGCAAAATTAAAAGCCGTTCTCCTTCTTGGCGTCCTTGTTCAAATGCGTTAACCGTGATTTCTTGCTTAATTTCTTGATAAAAACGGCTTTTTTCTAGCTCACTGGCGGTAAATCCAAGCATTTCTTCAACCTCCTGCCGACTGAGATGGGTAAATTTATAGGCAATGATGGTGGGGGCTAGGTTTATTATCGCCTGTTGGGTTGGGGGTGGCTCTTTCTTGGCCTGGTTAAGATATTTCGCGCTAGGTCTTTTGCTACTTCGGACTGAGTTACTGTGAGTTGGATCAGTTGTACCGGGAGAGAAGTGGTTACGCCGAGTTCCAGTTGATCTAAACCAGACTCAACATATTCCGGCGGGAGAAACACACCATCCATTTGAAAGGGCGTTTCCTTAACCGTGACGGATTCAAAGCGATAATCCTTGGCCTGGGGTGGTGCTGTGGGTAGCAGATCAAATAGGCAAGCGGGAAACTGTTGAAAAAGTTGCTAAAAAATTGAATCGCGTCTCATTTAGATGTTCGACTCAAGGATTTTTCACAACAAAGAGCCTAATAATCCATTTCCGGTTCTTCTCGCTTAACCTTCTCTGTGCTGGGAATATTCACCCTCGGAGCTTCATAGGTATCATCCTCTTGATTTCCCCAAGGGTCTCCCTCTAGATCATCGTCATATTCCATTGGGGGCTCAGAGTAGGCAGGGGGCGGGGCCTGGTAACTGCTGGTGCGGGCAGGGCGGCGGGCGGGTGGAGTGTCGTTCCAATTCTCTTGTTCGTAATATTGTTCGGAACGGCGAGGGGCTGGTTCGCGGTAGTCGTACTCGTATTCCGGTTCGTAGGTGCGGCGACGGGGGGCATCATAGCGGCGTTCAGGGGGATAAACTGGGGTGCGACTACCAGCCGGCAGTTGATTACTGGTGGGGGTCATGGGTTGAATATATTCATCTTCCTCCTGCTCCCAGGGCGGTGCCCCCAGGCCAACCCGTTCCAATAGGCCCACGGTCAGTTGATTGAGGCGACTTTCCGCTCCTTCAAAAACGATGAGACGGTCGGGGCCGGTACTAACAATTTCATCAATCGGCAATTCATAGGTGCTAATCAACTGGGAGGGAATCCAGGGCAACCCAAAGGACGCAATCACTAAGTCGGTTACTTTTCCGGTCTCGACTTCAAACTTAAAGCCACGAACTTTGCCCAGAAGTTCTCCAGTTTCTGTAATCACCTCACTATCAATCAGGGTGCTGTAGTTATAGATATTGACCGCTTCAATGGAGTCTTCAGTATCAACTAAAACTACATCCCCAATCTGGCGAATACTTTCGAGGTAGATATAGCGTTGTTCACCGGTAAACAAAGTACTCCGCATCCCCAGGGCAACCACGGAGCGTTGATCAATATCCACCCAGACTTGGTTAATCACACCCAGCTTACGACCGGAATCCCGCGTGATGACTTGAGTGCCAATTAAATCGCCCCGTTGCAGGAATTGTTCTGAAATGGTCATGGGTGCGTCCTGAGTGCGAACTATCTCAATTTTAGCGATTGAATATTACGATTCGTATCATCATAGCCGAAGTGGGTGGTTTAGGCCGGTAGTTCCCCTAGCTCAGACAGGAGTCGGACGGCACTGGCATTGTGGTCAAAGAAGGAGAATAGGTGCTTGTAGTGAAGGCGGCCCGCTTGGCTGATGATGAATTGGGCGGGTAAAGGGGCACCCAGGGCTTGACCTGTTTGGTATTTCTTGAAGGCTTTACATTCTGGATCACTGAGGAGTGGCATTTTCAAGCCTAGATCACTGGCAACAATTGAACTCTGGCCAATATCGGTACTGGTAATCAGTAATAGCTCGGCACCCTTGGCCTGGATTTTCTCGTAATTGTCGTTTAGGTCTTTGATGTGGGGGCGGCAAAGCGGACAATATTGATGCTGAGTAAAGATACGCGTAAAAGCAACCACCACTGGCTTCTCAACCCAAACACTGGCTAGCCGAATTCGATCCCCGGCCTGGACGTGGGGTAATTCAAAATCCGGGACTAGACTGCCAAGTTCCAGGCCATTGGTTGCGGGAATTGGAAAAAAGTTTTGCCAAAAACGGTCATTGACCAGGCCGGTGAAGTTTGTGGAACTGAAAAAGGGTAGCTGGATTGCCATGACTCAACCCCAAGACTGTTAGTAGTGTAGTATCCCAGGCCCCTAATTAGGTCAATCGGCCCTAGTTTACGCAATAACTAGGCCTCGACAAATTAAATCCCCCACCAGACCAGGGATAGGCCATCTCAGAGTCACCCAAGTGATTACCCGATCTATTTTGGATAAAGTCTAAGGGCTTATTGGCAGGGCAGAATAAACCCTGAATCCCACCCATGGATTTCAGTGCAACCTTAGGTTAGGCCAAAATCAGTAATTTGAAGTTGTTGAAGTACATCAAATTCCACAGCAATACACGCGTTGGCGCCAGTCCTGTTGGGGGTGACGTGGGCCCCGCTGATCGACACTAATCTGGAAGAGAAGAGGATATCTGATGGAGCTGCAAAGGCCTTTCGGGGAAATCATTCTTACCTGCTAAATTCTCATGGGCAGAACCCCATGGGTCAGTATTTTCAGGTCAAGGCAGCCGGAAGATTTTATTTGCAAGGGAAAATACTGATCTAGCAAAGAGAAAAGCTTCAGGAGTCTTGCCGTGTTTCGACCCTGAAGCTTTCTGTTTGCGAATCACTCCTCACTGAATTCATACTAGCGGGGACACTAAGGAGAGGATAGCTGGCCCAGTGCCACTTTTGTAATCGTCACCGATTGCCTCCCCCAGGCCCGTTGAAGGAAGCCAGTACCAATCAGTTATTCTCAAGATGTTTGGGTAGCCGTTTTTCCAGGCGGTGGCTCTAAAGTTCCAAGGGCAGTGGTAGCTTATGCAGGCTGAGTATCAACAACGACGGAAATGCTTACTAGAAAAGATTGGGACAGGGGTGGCGGTTTTCAAAAGCGCGCCGCTGGCGGTCATGCACAACGACGTTGAACACAATTTTCGTCAAGATAGTGATTTTTATTATTTGACCGGCTTTAATGAACCAGGGGCAGTGGCTGTTCTGGCGCCGCACCACGGGGAACATCAGTTCATTCTGTTTGTGCGGCCCAAAAACCTGGAACAAGAAACCTGGTCAGGGCGACGGGTTGGGGTCGATGCCGCTAAAACCTTGTATGGAGCCGATGCCGTTTTTTCAATTGAGGAATTGGATGAAAAACTACCGGATTATCTAAAAACCGGAGATAAAATTTTCTACCACTTCGGCCGGGATGAAGTCTTTGATCGCAAAATCCTCAACCATTATCAACGCCTGCTGAGGACAATTCCGAAACGAGGAACTGGCCCAGTCGCGATTGCGGATACTGGCCCCATTTTGGCCCCATTGCGGTTACTGAAATCTGAAGCTGAACTCACCTTGATCCGCCGGGCTGTGGATATTGCCACTGAAGCCCATAACTTAGCTCGGGAGATGGCCAAACCCGGTCGGTATGAGTACGAAATCCAGGCCGAAATGGAGCGGTTGTTTCGGCTTCGGGGCGGTGATGGGCCGGCTTATCCCTCAATTGTGGCCTCAGGGAAAAATTCCTGTATCCTGCACTATACCGAGAACAACAGCCAACTCCAGGCCGGAGATTTATTGCTAATCGATGCTGGTTGTGCCTATGGGTACTACAACGCCGATATTACCCGGACTTTTCCTGTCAGTGGCCAATTTACGGATGAGCAATATATTCTTTACGACTTAGTTCTCAAAGCTCAAAAAGCCGCCATTTCCCAGGCCAGATGTGGAAATACCTTCAATCAAGTCCATGAAACTGCTGTGCAGGTTATTGTAGAGGGACTGTTGGATTTGAACCTCCTATCTGGGGATGTGGAAACCCTGATGAATGAGGGTAAAGAGGAGAACAAGCAAAAATATCGCACCTTTTTTATGCATGGCACGAGTCATTGGCTGGGCCTGGATGTCCACGATATTGGCGTCTACAAACATAACGAAGACACTTGGGTCACACTTCAGCCCGGACATTTCCTCACGATTGAACCCGGAATTTACATTGCTCCAGAGGCTGAGCCCGCTGAAGGTCAACCGGCCATTCCAGATAAGTGGCGGGGCCTGGGGATCCGCATTGAGGACGATATTTTAATTACCGCCCATGGGCCGGACATTCTCACTGTGGGGGTGCCCAAAGAGATTGCGGAGATTACGGCCTAATTGGTTTTGAGGGTGAGAGTGGCCTCCAGTAAGCTTAAATTTTTATTGCCGGCGCTATAATTTGCTGTCATGACGTATTGATTTGGACTTATTTGCCAATAGCTTTCAAAGCCCCCCTTCTTGGCCGGATCCCCTAAAAGCCAAAAGCGTTTGACGATGGAGGAACTGCCCACCCAGCCCACGCCCTCGACCCGTCCCCATTGACTATGCTGCAAGACAAACGTGTAGTGACTGTCCCCATAACCTAGTTTTCCCCGATATTGAAACGTCAGGGGAGGTTTGTTGGTCATGGACTTTGGAAAAATCAACTTTGTGGCCATGGTGAACCAATCATCTTGGCTCCAGGTGACGAGTATCCTTCCCTGGATAGGTTCCGGAGCTTGATTCGGTTCCAGCCACTGTCCAGCCATAGCCCAGTCCCCCACGTCCACAAAAAAGCTATGGGCTTGTCCAGCATCGGTCATGGGAGTCAACCTCTAGAAATGGGGGATGAATCTTCTTGACTGTACCGTGATTTGCTTTTGCGATCTTGGTGGGGCCATAAGGCATAATCAATGAAGTTTCTCCCCGGCCTGGAGTAGAGCTTGATTTAAGTTTCCTCGACACAGGTCAGCTTGGTTTACCCGTAGGTTATGTTCATGAATCCACCTCTTTCTGCCATTGGCCAGCAAATGTCACATTTGTCAGGGGTGAGAGCCATCATGAAGGACATTATTGAAACCCTCCATGCCAATAAAGGGAGAGAAATTATCAACCTGAGTGCCGGTAACCCCCTGATAGTCCCAGAGGTGGAGCAGTTGTGGCGTGACTGTACCCAAGAGTTACTCGCTAGTCCTGAATACGGGCAAGTCGTGTGTCGATACGGTACCAGTCAGGGCTATGAGCCACTCATTGAGGCGATCGTGGATGACTTTAATCGTCGCTATGGCCTGGAACTGACCGAAAAAAATGTCTTGATAACGCCTGGAAGCCAAACCCTCTACTTTTTTGCTGCCAATGGCTATGCTGGTCCCAGCCCCCTCGGAATCACTAAACAGGTCGTTCTGCCACTTAGCCCTGAATATACCGGTTACGGAGGAATTAGTCTCCACCCCGATATGGTGACAGCTTACCGACCGCGCCTCGATGTGGACGAATCCCACCACCGTTTTAAATACCGCCCGGATTTTCGTCAGTTAAAAATCGACCAAACCACTGGTTGCGTAATTTTCTCCAGGCCCTGTAATCCCACAGGCAATGTCTTAACAGACTTAGAAGTACGGCAAATTGCTGACCAGGCTCTGCCCTATGGTGTCCCTGTCTTTGTTGACGCCGCCTACGGCCCTCCCTTTCCCAGCTTGAACTTCACCGAACTTAATCCGGTCTTTGGGGCTAATGTTGTGCACTGTATTAGTTTGTCTAAAGCCGGGCTGCCTGGGGAAAGGGTGGGAATTGCCATTGGGGATGCTGGGGTATTGCAGGTGTTAGAGGCCTTTCAAACCAATGCCTGTATTCATGCCTCTCGCTACGGGCAGGCCATTGCTGCGTTGGCCATTGCCAATGGAGCATTAGCTGAAGTTTCTCAGGCCGTTATTCGTCCCTTTTACCAGGCTAAGTTTTCAATTTTAGAATCAACCCTAGAGCAGCATTTACCCAATGATATTCCCTGGTTTCTCCACCGCGGCGAAGGTGGTATTTTTGCTTGGCTTTGGCTGAAGGACTTACCCATGAGCGATTGGGAATTTTATCAGCGCTTGAAACAAGTTGGGGTCATTGTCGTCCCCGGAAGCTCATTTTTTCCCGGACTTCGCGAGGATTGGCGGCACAAACAGGAATGCGTACGGATTAGTCTAACGGCCGCTGATACTGACATTGCCACTGGGATGAAACGATTGGCTGAAACCATTACCCAGGTTTATGAGGAGTGCCACCAACCTGCTATTTCTATGACCTAGCATTAGCTGGCCCCAATTTATCAAAGCTAACCCTGTACTAATGAGATATAATCAAAGACCGTGGACATGTAGCTCAGTTGGATAGAGCATCAGATTCCGGTTCTGAGGGTCGGGGGTTCGAGTCCCTCCATGTTCGTAAGCTAAAAACCATATGGAATAAGCCTTTTAGGATGTTATATTTTTTTACCACAATAGCTTATTCTCAATAGCATGACAAAACTGGCCATTTTTAGAGACCTTTTGACTAGTTTGAATATTATTTGGGTATCAAGTCTTGTTGAGAATAAGCCAAGTGGCAAGAGTTTCAGGGGCTTCTGAAGCTTTTGGGCATCATGTATTGAATTTGTACGATCTTGATACCCAAAAAAAGAAACTGTGGTAATCGAGTCTTCTGGGGGGATGCTGCGGCTACGGTGGCGATACTTGGGGAAACGGTTGAGTATAGTCATTTCGATTAAGAGCGGGATATTAGGCAGCACAGTAGTCTCGGATAATTTCATCAATAGAGGTTCCTGAGTCAGCGTACATCCTGGCTCGTTTCAGGGCACTAAAGTCGTGCTCTATCTTATTAAGGTCAGGCGAGTATTTAGGCAGAAAAAGGACATGGTGTCCGGCGGTCTGAAGGAGTTTTTGTATCGCACCCTTGGAGAGGATGGGGGCATTGTCCATGATGAGTAACGAAGGTTGGTCTATATCCGGCAAGCAATCGCGACTCAACCAACTGACAAAGCCAAGGGCATTGAGGCTCCCGGTATAGAGCATCGGGGCGATGAAATCCTTGATGTGATTGCGTCGGGCGGCAACGAAGCTTTCTTGTTTCTTACGCTTCCCCTGTTGGTCTCGAAAGACTCGTCTCCCCCGTTTTGACCACCCATAGACACAGGCAGGATTGGTATCAAATCCAGTTTCATCAATGTAAAAAAGACTGGAACTACGGTGCTGCTTCACCCACCCTTGCAGGGTTTTTAAGTCATCAATCCGTTCAAGGCGACACCGTTCTCGGTACCGGAGCTGTTTTTTTTTATGGGTGATTTTAAGGTTGCTCAAGGCATAGGCAATGGTTGAAATCCCCACGCCAAAGCGGTGTGCCCGGTCAATCAAACGGTCATTAGGATAGGCTCTTACATCCGCTTCCAGCGCACTCCAGTCGAGTTTCCGGGGACGTCGAGTCACCACGGTTGGAGCTAAATTATCCCGTTCCAGCCATCGATAAATTGTGGAGCGACCCACCTGGAAAATTTTAGAGGCTTGAGTGACGTGACCACCGTGTTGGAGGTAAGCAATTACACGATGGCGTAAATCTATGCTGTAGCTCATAAACTTGACAGTGAACAACAATCACTAAGTTTATCCCTGTTCTCTTTTGACCGTCCCACTCTTACCTGGAATAGCTATAAGTTCGTTAAACTGCCCATCTAGAAAAATGTTAATCATGGAACAGAATCTCCTTAAAACTTATTTTGGATTTTTTCTGATTTAATATTGATTGCCCAGGCCCCAGGCCAAAATCAGTTAAGAAATAAAGTTACGGCAGTGATGTGATTGAACTGAGAATTAGCTAGATGCTTAGCCTTTTTGTTAACCGAGAATTGGGTGTCATCAGAACATTGACAGCCATAACCCTAGTCAAAGAAATATAAATCTGAATCTTGGTTTTGTTCAATGCGCGTCTGAGTTAAATTGCAGCCCGTAAAATTTGTTTGTCTGAGTTTTGCCCAGGCCAGGTTGGCGTCCTTCAAGTTTGCTTCTGAAAAATTGGCTTTTCCCCAATACCCCCAAGATAGGCCAGCGGCGGTGAGGTTAGCTTTAACAAATATCGTTTCTGCACCGTAGGCCTGGGTCAGGGTTGCCGCCATTAAATCAGCACAGTAAAAATTACAGCGAAACAATTGGGACTGACTCAGTTCCGTGGCTACCAACAGGGCCTGGTTAAAGTTGCCGTAATTTAAATGGGCTTGAATCAAGCGAGCACGGGAAAAGTTGACATAGTGGGCCTGGGCCTGGGTAAAGTCACTGCCATCAAAATTGCCACCACGCCCATCCATCCGCTCCAGACTGGCCCAACTAAAATCTGCATCAATCGCCACCACCTCCCGCAAATCTGCTAACGCCAACTGGGCCTGGGTCAAGCTCGCAGCCGTTAAATCTGCCCCGTACAGGTAAGCCCCGGCTAAGTTAGCCCCGGTTAGGTTAATGCGGCTCAAATTGGCTCGGTTCAAACTGGCCTGTTCTAAATTTGCCCCTTTGAAATTAGCTCCCGCTAGGTTGGCCTGGTTAAGTTTGCTACGGAAAAAATTTGCCTCAGAAAAATCATAACCCTGTAAATTTATGCTGTCTAAGTTGGCCTGGGATAAATCTGGAACCACCCCCGGAGACCGCGACCGCCAGGCCTGCCAAGCCTCAGATCCCATTTGCAGGAGTGCCAGGTGTTCTGGATGGGCCATCGCAATTCCTCGACTACTCTTGACGGCCAGAGGTTAACGCGTCACGGCCAGGTAAAGACTCCATCACAGACTCAACAGCCCGTTGTGCGGCCAAAATATCCCGCTCAGCCCCACCCAAAAATAATCGTCCAAAGCTACCAATGGCAGAGACTTGCAAAATGTTAATCAACGCGGCTTTTTCTGCTTCATTGGCCGCAAGGGCAGCATAGGCAGCGGGTTCCACTTCAAAGACATAGAGGGTTTGTCCCGCTAAAATCATGTTTCCCCGCCGGGATCGATTAATCAGTTGGGTGTGGTGGGCATCTAAATTGCGGATCACTTCACTGGAAATGACCCGTGGTCGGAGGCAATCCCGTTGTTTCGCCCCAATGGCATCTAAAATCGCTGCTCCGGCCGCCTTCACTTCCCCCTGGCTACTGGCATGAACTTCCAACAGGCCATAGAGTCGCTCAATAAATAGTACCCCCGGCCGAACAACTGCAGCTTTTAGGGCAATATCTAAGAGCCGATTAATATCAATCCCCGGTGAAATTTCCACCCATAGCGATGCTTCTCCCGGCAAGGGTAAATATCCCTGGGCAACGGTTCCAAGATAGGCCGCGTGTTGATGTTGCAGGGAATCGAGATAGACATAGCTGCGTAAATCAACGCCCAAAATTACCACCCCAGGCCAAAATCAATACCCTACCTCCCGCATCTCCAAGCCCATCTCTGCAACGTTTTGTCAGCGGCCCTTGAAATTTTTGTCAACATTTAATAGTGTACTGGCTGTTGCTATTTCTCTTGCGGATCGATTTCCACTTACCCCTTGGGCAGGAGCAACCCCATGGCCGCTAGTTCCGTTTCCAGGCGGTTGGCTTCCGGGGGATCCGCAATTTTTAAGCGTTGAACTGCCCCTTGAAAATACCTCAGACTGGTTTGCACTTGCCCAAGCTTGAGATAGATCACTCCCAGATTTTGCCAGGCCAGAGGATGGTCAGGAATAGTTTGAATCACGGTTTCGTAGGCTTGGATGGCCTGTGGATACTGCTTGAGTTGATTCCAGGCCTGGGCCAATCGCATTTGACAGGTGGCTTTGGCCATGGCGGGGATGGGTTGAACAATGGCAGCTTGATAGGCCTGGATCGCCTGGGTTAACTGCTGGGTTTGGGCGTAGAGGTTTCCCTGTTGATAGTGGAGTTCATAGGCAATGGCCGGCTCTAGGGAACTGGCTTGTAACCCCTGCTCAATGGTTGCTTGGGCCAAGTCTAAATGCCCCGCATACAAATACATCCCCCCCAATTTGCAGCAGAGATAGGCATCCTCAGGGTGCTTTTCCAAATAGGCAGACATAATCGCAATGGCCTGGTTGACCTTATCCCGTTTGGTTAGGCGTTCTGGGCCATAGCCCCAATGGAGAATGGCCGGGTTGTTCAGTTGCCCAATCTGGAACTGCGGGTGTATTTGGGTGAGACGGACAACGGCATCATCAATGGTTTCGTGGTAAGGCCGATTAAAAACAATGGCCGGATTGCGACGGAATAACCGGGACACCAAGGAGTAGGGGGGGAGAGTTCCGATTTCTTGCCGAACTAGGGTAATCGCGATCAGGCTTTCATTCTGCATCGAGGCCTGGAGCGGAGACTTAACCTCTGGGACTAGGGCTTCATCCGCATCCAGAACTAAAATCCAATCCGTGTCCATGGCCTGGAGACTGACATTACGGGCCGCAGCAAAATCATCCTGCCAGGCCGAATGAATCACCTCAGCCCCCCAGGTCTGGGCAACTTCAACGGTCTGATCCTGGGAACCCGTATCCACCACCACCATTTGACTCACCCAATCGGCCACGCTAGCCAAACAGCGGGGTAACTGGTCTGCCTCATCCCGGACAATCATCGCCAGGCCCACCGTCGCGCTCATGCTATCACCGCCAATGTCCACAGGTTTCGGTCAGGTTCTGGCCCAGGCCTAGGCAAATTCCCCGAGGATTTTTACCTCTGGATGTAATATAATGTCCCAACGGTCGGCCACACAGGCTTGAACATGGTGAATTAAACGAAACACATCCATGGCCTTAGCCCCACCGCAATTGAGGATAAAGTTAGCGTGGCGTTCTGCTACCTGGGCCTGCCCAATTTGGTAACCTTTGAGACCCACCGTTTCAATGAGCCAGCCGGCCGCGTGGGGTTGGGGATTCCGAAACACACTTCCGCAGTTGGGCAGATGATAGGGCTGGGTGGAAAGCCGTTGATTGAGGTGCTCTTGGGTTGCAGCTTTAACAACTTTGGGGTCGTGATCCGGTTGCATTTGCCACGTGGCCTGGAGTACCAAACGCTGAGTTCCCTGCAACGCCGAAGTCCGATAGCTGTAGGCCAAGTCCGAACCCGTCACCACTGAGAGGCAACCATCGGGCTCTAGAACCAGGGCCGAGACTAAAAAATCCGCTGCACAGCCTCCATGGGCCCCCGCATTCATCACCACTGCTCCACCCACGGTTCCCGGAATCCCCACAGACCACTCCAGGCCAGACCAACCCAAACGGGCCGCATGGTGGGCTAATTGGGGTAACGGACGCCCAGAACCCGCCGTCACTTGCCCAGTTTCCTTGTCCCACTTGATTCGGCGTAAATGTTTTGTGGCAATCACCAGACCGGGCAGCCCTTGATCGCTGATGAGGAGGTTAGAGCCGGCTCCCAGGACGGTAATGGGTAAATTCTGCTCCTGGGCCCAGCGAAAGGCCGCTTGGAGATCTTGAATCGACTCGGGAGCTGTAAACCACTGGGCTGCCCCGCCGACATTTAGGGTTGTGAAGCCCTTCAGGGGAACTTGGGGTGAAATCACACATTGGGTTCCGGGAATTACTTGAGCCGTGGGAGTTTTGATCATTGGGCCACCGCCTGCACGCAAGGATTGACAGTAATCACCCCCGGTTCGCTCCTCAATTCCAATGCGGGCACTTGATCAGCAATGGCATCGGGAATAAGTTGGTTAAGATTGCCTGCTCCGAGAAACACAACTAAATCACCGGAGGAGAGGACTTGTTGCAAATGGTAACGCACATCCCTGGCGGAAGGGGCATAGCTGACGTGGCCATGGTATGAACTCAAGCGGTTCACTAGGTCTGTGGCATGAACTAACCCTGAATCCGGCTCACCGGCGCTGTAAATATCTGTGATCACCACACAATCTGCGGCCTGGAAACTTTGACTAAATTCTTCTAAAAAAGTCAGGGTGCGACTAAAGCGATGGGGTTGAAACACGGCCACCACCCGCCGCCAGGGTTGATCCGGCCCGACTTGGAGGCGAGCGGCTTGGAGAGTAACTTGAATTTCGCTGGGGTGGTGGGCGTAATCATCAATAAAGCGAATCCCATTGGCCTGGCCCCGTTCCTCAAACCGCCGCCGCGCCCCTTCAAAGTTGGCCAAAGCCGCCGAAATCGTGGCAAAATCCAAGCCCAGTTCTCGACCTACCGCAATCGCAGCTAAGGCATTTTGGAGATTGTGGCTTCCTAGGAGTTTCAATTGCAAAATCCCCAGGGATATACCATTTTCTAACACATGGGCAGTGGTGCCATTAGCCCCATACTGAACATGATCCACGGTGTAATTAGCGCCGGAATCCCGGTGAAGACTGTAGGAAATCAGCCGCTCATGGGTTAACCGTTCCCGCACCGTTGGGCAATCCCAGCACACCACTAGGCTTCGGGACTGTTGGGCAAACTGGGTAAAAATGGCCACCACTTGATCTAGGGTTTCATAATGGTCTGGGTGATCCAGCTCAATATTGGTAATCACACCGAGACTTGGGGCAAATTTCTGGAGCGAGCCGTCGGATTCATCGGCTTCTGCAACTAAATGGGGGCCATGGCCAATCCGGGCATTTCCCTGCCAGGCTGCAACTTCGCCGCCAACGACAATGGTGGGATCCAAGCCACCTTCCAAGAGGACATAGCCAATCATGCTACTGGTGGTAGTTTTTCCGTGGGTGCCGGCAACTGCGATCCCATCTGCCCGTTGGATCAGAGCGGCCAAAATATCCGAACGGTGAAAAATTGGACATCCCAAGGCCTGGGCCGCTTGGAATTCGGGATTACTGGCTCGAATGGCAGTGGAGCAGATCACCTGGGGCAGTTGACTATAGCCGGTGTGGTCTTGGTAGGCTTCGAGGTTGTCGGCAGATTGCTGATCAAAGCAGGTGACCCCAAGGGCCTGGAGTTGTCGCGTTAAATTGGTCGCCCGCAGATCGGAACCGGAAACCTTAAATTTCTGCTTTGCTAAAATGTAGGCCAGAGCCGACATCCCAATCCCACCGATACCCATGAAGTGAAAGGGTCGCCCATTAAAGCTCATCGGTATCGATTGTGATTTTGTCAACTCCATCACCCTTACCCCACCTTTTGTCAATAGGTATAAAACCTCAGGCTAATCATAGCAGGAAGTTTTTGTATTCCATGAGTATTACTGAAAACGGCACGGTTCTATGTGACTCTGATCAGGATTGGGGGCATTCCTTTTCGTAGGCAGTTCTCCAGGCCAGGAACCCCAGGCTGAGGATAGTGGAGAGTTGAAAATGTCCGAGGCTGAAGATTTATGGAGAAACCTGAGGATAAGCCCCTTGGCTGGCAAGGAGAGCCGCAGTTTGACGATGGTTGAGGGGGGCGTGGAAAAGATACCCTTGGGCATAGTGACACCCTAAGTCTCTGAGGGCCTGGGCTTGGTACTCAGTCTCAACACCCTCTGCGATCACCTCCATCTGTAAGCTTTGCCCAAGACTGACCATGGCCTGGATGATGTCAGCACTGGATTGTTGACTATTGGGTTGCAGGGTTCCCCAGAGGGGCTGGGCAGTGGGGTCGAGGCGAGTCACGAAAGAGCGATCAATTTTCAGAGCCCGGATTGGTAATTGATGCAGTCGGCTTAGGGAGGAATAGCCCGTCCCAAAGTCATCAATATTCAAAAACACCCCCAAATCCTGCAGTTGTTGCGCCACTCGCACCACCACATCGAGGCTGGTCATCATCGCCGACTCGGTAATTTCCAAATGCAAATATTGGGGCGGTAATTGATGCGCCTCGAGAATGGCGGCTACATCCCGGACTAAATTCCGTTGTAAAAACTGTTGGGGAGCTAAATTCACACTCAGTTTCGGGAAATGCTCACCTCCCAATTCGGCATACCATTGACTGGATTGGGCCACGGCGGTTTCCAAAACCCACTGTCCCAGGGGCAGCATCAGGCCAGTTTCTTCAGCAAGTGGGATAAATTCACTGGGAGCAATCACCCCGCGCTCAGGATGAAACCAACGACATAGGGCCTCCAGGCCAATGACTGTGCGAGACGTTAAATTCACAATCGGTTGATAGAACACCTGTAGCCCCCGCAGCCCCTCGGAACCGGATGGATCAAGACAGTTCTGGGCCTGGTTTAGGGCCGCGCGGAGTTCACCTTCTAAGCTGAGGGTAAATTGGGCCTCAAGGTGCATTTCTGGTGTAAAGGTCAGGGATTGTTGCCGGCCCCGTCGCTTGGCCTGGTACATGGCAATATCAGCATCTCGAAGTAGTTCGTCCGGTTGGTGATAGGCTTCTGAACTCCAGGCCACGCCGATGCTCAGGGTCAAGTTAATCCGGTTTTCATTGACGGTTATGGGTAGGGTAGCAGTCTCTTGCAAGCGTTGAATTAAGTGTTCCAAAGCCTTCCCATCACTCATTTCTTCAGCGAGTAAAACAAACTCATCCCCACTCAGTCGCGCCAAGGTATCGGTGGCCCGCAAAATAGTGCGTAACCGCTCGGCCATGGTCATGAGTATCTGATCTCCGGCCTGGTGTCCCAAACTGTCATTGACCCGTTTAAATCGATCCAGATCAATAAACAGCAGGACAAAGGGGCGATCTGGATGGCGTTGGTAGCGGGCCCAGGCCTGGTTCAGTCGTTCCATTAACAACACCCGATTGGGCAGGCCTGTGAGAGGGTCATAGAGGGCATCGTGGATTAACTGAAACTCAATTTTTTTCCGTCGCGTCACCTCCCGGCCCAAGCATTGATATTCTCTGAGTTCCTGGTTGCTGTCGTAGAGGGCGCGAATTGTCCACTCATACCAGGCCTGGTCACCCTGGGGGGTATGCAAGTAACATTCCAAGGTTCCCACCGGAAAACTGGGGCTGAGAGCCTCCATCTGCTGCTGAAACCGCGCCATTTCCACCTCATCAAAGGGGTGCTGCACTGGTTCGTCGAGGATACAGTCCCCCGAAAAAGGTGTTTTTCTATTGCCATGGAGATACCTGATAAAGGCTTCGTTGGCAAAGGTCAGCAGGCCATCGGGGCTACAGCGATAAATGAGTTCGGTCTGATCTTCAACGATGGCCCGATAACGCGCTTCTTGATCCCGCAATTGCCCGATTAATGTCGCGCGATTCACGGCAATCCCCACTTGGACAGAAAGTTGCTTCAGCAGATCCACCTCGTCCGCTTCCCAGATCCGGGGACTTTGGCAATGTTGGGCAATGAGCAGTCCCAGGAGCTCGTCCTGATTCGTAATTGGAACTACCAAATTGGCCTGTACCTGGAACTGATCTAAAAACTCGATGTAGCAAGGGTTAATCTCAGATTCAAAAATGTTGGCCACCTGGGAAATGCGCCCAAGCCGATAGGGACCCACCTGGGATGCCCCAAAGCAGGGATCGTAAATCACCCGCCCCAAAATGGCATAGTCCGGATGATCCACCGCTTCAACCACCACCCGGCCAGACCAATCCGGCGCAAATTGATAGATGATCACCCGATTCACATTCAAAAAGGCTCGAACTTCATCCACGGTGGTTTGGAGAATTTCTTGGGTTTCCCAGGATTCCCGGACTTTGATGGTCAATCGCAGTAAAAGTTCTGTCAGTTCTGAGCGACGTTGCCGTTCGCTTTCAATGCGTTTGCGATCCGTAATGTTCTGCAGATAAACCGAGAGGCCGCCGGGGGTGGGATAGATGTGGGCTAAATTCCAGGTTTGGGTGAAGCTACAAAAATATTCTGTTTTCTGGGGGGTTTGGGTTGCCATTGCCAAGTTGGCGGAGTCGAAAAATGCGGTGTTGCGTAAATCGGGAAAGACATCCCACGGTGATTGTCCCAGCAGTTGTCCCCGAGATAAGCCGGTTTGTTGCTCAAAGTTGCGATTCACATAGGTCAGTTTGCCCTCCCCATTAATTGAGATGAAGGCGTCGGTCGTTTTTTCTAAAACCGTACTCAGTTCCTGGTTGACTTCAGCTAAGCGGGCTTCGGCAATTCGGCGAGTGGTGACATCTTGGAAATAAATCGCCAGGCCAGGTTCAACGGGATAGGCTTTGACATAAAACCAGCGCCCCAGGCCTGGGTAAAAAGCTTCGATTTCGGTTGGCACTTTTTCCTCTAGTGCTGTTCTCAGACCCACCTCAAAGGGAGTAGCACGGGCATCGGCAAACAGATCCCAGAGATTATGGTTAAGCACCTGGGCCTGGTCTAAGCCAACGGTCTCCAGAAACTTGGTATTGCAGTAGGTAATCTGCCAATCTTGATTGAGGGCAAAAAAGCCATCGGTGGTACTTTCTAAAACCGTGGTCAGTTCACGATTTACCTGCTTTACGTTATCTTCAGCGAGCTTGCGGTTCGTTATATCTTGGAAATAAACCGCCATTCCCTCATCCGTTGGATAGCCCCGGACTAAAAACCAGCGATCAACCCCTGGGCATTGATCCTCAAAGGCAATGGGAATTCGCTCCTCCAGGGCCTGGCGATAGTATTCCATGGTGGGGGTACCAATCACCCTTGGAAGCACCTCCCAAAGGGCTTTGCCAACAATGGCATCGGCAGCCACATTCAAGGACTGCTCAAAGTTTCGGTTGACGTAGGTGAACTGCCAGTCAAAATTGAGGGCAAAAAAACCATCCGTGGTGGACTCTAAGACCTGGCTGAGTTTGTTATTAATATTTTCAATTTTCTGTTCCGCTAACTTTTTCTCAGTAACCTTTTGAAAATAAATCGAGAGGCCTTTTTCAGTGGGATAAGCCCGCACCCAAAACCAATCCTGAGTTCCCTGATAGTATTCTTCAAACTCTACGGGTACCTTGGTCGCTAGGGCCCGGGTATATTCCGATTCAAACAAGGTGCCACGGGCATCACTGAAAATCTCCCAAAGGTTTTTACCCAGCAGGTCTTCCCGTTTTACCCCAAGATTGATTTCAAAGTTGCGGTTGAGATAGGTGATGTTCCAGTCATGATCCACACTAAAAAAGCCGTCGGTCGTACTTTCTAAAATATCGGTAACAGCGGCATAGGCCTGTTCCAATTTCAAGCGGGATTCTTTGCGCTCGGTAATGTCCTTTTTGACATCAAAACAGCCCCGGATCCAGCCGCGATCATCGTAGAGACAGACAAAGTTACAGTCCGCCCAAAACTCGGTGCCATCTAGGCGTTTCAGATGCAATTCCGTTTGAAATTTACCCAGGTCAAATAGGGCTCGTAATAATCGCCGCCCCGTCCCCAGGTCGCCTTGAAAAAAGTCACCAAAACTGAGCCCTAGGATTCGCTCACGCCCACCCCGATACAGGGTACAGGTGGCATCATTGACCTTCGTAATTTTTAGGTTAAACAGAGCATAATCAATGGCTGCATCCCGCTCGGTCACATTTTGCCAGTTGAGGGGGCGGGGTAGAAGTTTAAAGAAACAAGCATCCAAGGACTGCTCAAAGAAGGTTTGCAGGAGTTCTTCGTTGGCCGTTAGTTGCTTTTCCACTAATCGCCGCTGGGTCACGTCCCGGGAGGTGGTCACCACAAGGAGAACATTCCCCGCTTCATCGAGAATGGGTCGGCTCAGGGTTTCAACCCAGATGTATCCCCCGGATTTTTTCCGCATGCGGTAAGTAATACTGACATTTGTTACCCCCTGTAGAGTGAGGGCGTGGGCCCCAGAACGAAAACTTTCTACATCATCTGGATGAAATAAAAAATAGGGTGTACTCCCGACTAATTCTTCCGGCTCATAGCCTAGGAGGTCTCGAGACGATGGCGTCAGATAGAGGTAGGTTCCATCAGGTTCATGCACACAGATCAAATCATCTGTATGCAAAGCTAAAAGCTGAGCAAAATCACCAGTTAATTCCTTAAGCATCAACAATTAGCAACAGGATATTAAGGGAATTAAGAAGAAATATATTTTTAAGGCTACTATAACACAGTTAATTTTTTCTGAGATTATAAGTCAATTCGAGTGACACCCTGAAGGAGTAAGCATGGGCAGAAAGACAAGGGAGTTGGGTCAATCTAGATGAATAGTCCTTTTGTTTCAGCAATGCAGCCAAAAATACTTAAAATCCTGCATGGATATACTTTTGAGAGCTACACTTTGCCGCAGTTTTAGAAGAAATAACCATTGTCGGGCCTGGGAGCTTCTGCAAATGAGGGGAACTAGACAATCGCTTGAGAAGTTTACAATTGTTAATCAGTAATGACAGTTATGAGCGTTATGACTTGCTATCCATTGCCCCTATTGCAATGATCGGCGGACAAAGCCATCGGCCTCCATGTTCACCGGAGCAATAATTTCCCGTAGGGGCATCGAGCGGGTTTCACCACTAAAAACGTGGCATTGATAAACCATTTGTTCTGTCCAGTCCAGGGCCGTTAACCACCCACTCCGGCGATGATAGGCTCCAGTGTCGATATCTAACCAACCTGCACCGGCCGCCACCTGGCCTGGAGTTATGCCCGGAAGCGTGAACGTAATGGTGTGGCCAACGATAATCACTTTATCGGGGAAATAGGGCTCAGGCCAGGCATGAAATTCTCGCCGCACCCAACAAAATTGATAGTGACTTTGCAAATCTAGGGGCAAGTTGGGATCAACTCCAGCATGCACTAGCCAAATATCCCCCAGATCTAGATAGAGGGGTAAGCTAGCCATCCAGGCCAGGTGTTCCTCCAGTTGGGTATTACTGCGGTAACTGCTCAGGGTTTCTTCTCCGCCACAGGACGACCAGGCCAATAAATTACTCGGATCACTGGCGTTGGCCAGGGCCCCAAGCATCATGTCCTCGTGGTTACCAAGAAGACAGTAGTAGCCGTGAGTTTTAACCAACTCCACCACAGAGGAACTATTGGGGCCACGATCCACTAGATCCCCAAGGAAATAGATTTCATCGGCCTGGCCTGGTTCCAGAAATTCCAGCAGCGTATTTAATCCGAGGTAATGACCATGGACATCGCCAATAATGATACGCCGCGGTTGCATGGGGGCTCAGTTTAGGGAGTTGAGGCAGGGCGAGGGAGCGAGGAGGTCAGGGGTTCCGTCGGGGGTGACTGAACCGTGTTGTCATAGTTTAAGGCCGAGAGGGTATTGATCGTCAGCACTTGGGGAGGGGTGGCATCGGGGGGATAGAGAAAATCCACTTGGGCAAGGCGGCGTTCTCCAGGACGAAGATTGATTACCGCCAAGGAATCCCCCAGCTGTCCCCGGCGTTGAACCAAATGGAGATACCGCACCTGCTCTTCACCAAACTCATTGGGGAAAACAACCCGGACTGTGCCACGGAAAAATACTTGGGGTGCGGGGGGATTCAAAAACTGGAGACCGTTGCGATTAAAGTCATCCTTGAGGGGGGTTTGCAGGGTCAGGTTCACCGATTGGGCCTGGTTGGTTGGGTTGTGCAGGGGCACAGTCATGCTGTAATGAACCCCGTAATTTCCGTGGGCGTAATAGGCGGTATCGGGATAACGGACTAACATCGGCGCGCTTTGGACTTGACCAGTTCCAAGAGTTCCCCGCTGGAGGGTACTAATCCCATAGGAAATGGCCTGCCCGCGCCCAGGAATATTCAGGTAATCATGGCCTGGATCCGTAAGTTGTGCTGACCACTGGGACCCACGACTGACCCCAGCAACTCGGCCATAGAAGAAACGGGCAGCATTACTTTGACTGGGGGGCGTGGGGGTAATGTCTCGGGGGGAAACAAGGCCCCCATACTGCAACATACTCTGCCATTCCTCAAGGGTGGGGGCGCGTTCCGAACCATCAGGATTGGTGCGGGCATACATAGACATGTGGGCTAGGTAGAGTGGGCCCGTGCTGTCCAAATGCATCAGGGTGCTGCGGCCATTGGAAGAGGCAACTCCACCCACCGGGCTCTGATCGGGAACCAAAGGGGTTTTTGGGGCCACCTGGCCATCGGGTGTCACCATCAATTCCTGTTGGGCACGCCAGGCCGCGGCCCGGGGATTACTTCGCGGCAAGGGTAAAATCAGGTTAGCCAACATCCGACTCTCCCCTGGGGGAATCATGACTTGTGTGGGCCAAAAGGTCTGACGAACTCCCCGAAGAATTTGATTCATCGCCCGACTCCCAGGCCCCGAGAAGACAAAACCAGTGGGATTATCGGCAATGGCAGGCAGGGTGCGAAAGGGCGCGTCGGGGGTACTTAAAAAGCTTGCGGCCTGGAGAAATCGAACATAGACCGTTTGATTCGAAGGGTTCTTGGCCAATAAACCCAGGTAGAGGGAAGGGACGTAGGCGGCTGAGTTGGATTGGGTGACATGGTGGGCAAAGACATCAAACCGGCCATTTAAGGGGTAATTGAGGTGGGCACTGGGTTGGGCTTTTCCTTGGCCTGGAAAGGTAGAGAGCAAAATCCCCTCGCTTCTGACCATTTCTGGGCTATTGCTATTGAAAACCGGAACATCGTCCAGTCGGCCTGGGAGCGGGCGCACCTGCTGCGGGATGAAGGCGATCCCATTGGGGATATTTGTGATGGGGGCAGAGGGCGTGGGTAGAGTTGGAACTGGAACCGCAGTTGTCGTGACGGGGATCAGTGGCTGGGCAAGGGTTGGAGAGATTGGATTATTCGGTGGAGCGGAGGGTTGAGCCAAGGGCTGTGGGGGTGGAGATAGGCGAGGGTTGCCAACACTCACGGGGGTTGAATTGGGAGATGTTAGGCGTGGTGCAGGAAATTGTTGACGTTCAAGGCTGGGAATTTGTTGGGGTGGTAAGTTCGGCGTGGCCTGGGCCAGAACAACAGGTAAAAGCATAACAAAACCATTCAATCAACTTCAGCCAGTCAGCCAAATTTTGCTGTGGGAGGTGTTCGCAAAAATTTAGCTTTCAGAAGTATAGCCTAGTCCTTCTGATTGTGTTGCGGGGTTGAATTAAATTTTTTAATTGTCCGTATTTCCATACGCTCGAATTGGCATGGGGCAATTGTCCAGGCCCTACATTCGTTCCAGGGTTTTAATTCCTAGTAAGCCTAAGCCAAGTTTTAAGGTTTGGGCCGTGAGTTGACAGAGGGCAAGGCGGGTTGGGCGTTCAGATTCCGGAGCGGTTAATACTGGGCAACGATCATAAAATTGATTAAACTTTTGACTCAATTCAAAGAGATATTGGCACAGGCGGTTGGGCAGGAGTTCCAGGGCCACCATGTCTAAAATGTCAGGAAATGCCAACAAGTGTTTGCCCAGGCCAAGTTCGGTTTCCTCAATTAAGTGGAGAGCACTCTCCGTTGAAAGTTGTGCCAAATCGATATTGCCTTTACGGGTGATCCCCTGAATCCGCACAAAGGCATAAATCAAATAGGGAGCTGTATTACCCTGCAATGAAAGCATTTTGTCAAAGCTAAAGACATAGTTACTGTTGCGGTTTTGGCAGAGGTCGGCATACTTAACTGCCCCTAACCCCACAGCCTGGGCCACTGTGGCAATGAAGTCTGGAGACTCTTGACGCCCCTCCTGCTCTAAACGGTTCAATAGGTCAGTTCTTGCCCGATCAATGGCTTCATCTAACAGCTCCTGCAGGCGAATCGTATCTCCAGAGCGGGTTTTAAGACGCTTACCTCCTTCCCCAAGCACCAGGCCAAAGGGGACATGCTGCATTTTTACGGTTTCTGGAATCCAACCGGCCCGCTGTGCCACTTGAAAGACCTGGGCAAAATGGGTGGCTTGGCCCGCATCAGTGACATAGATAAGCCATTGGGCCTGATCTTGGCGGATCCGGTAGCGAATTGCAGCTAAGTCGGTCGTAGCGTAGTTAAAGCCGCCATCGGATTTTTGAATAATTAAGGGCTGGGGTTCTCCGTCTTTATTGGTAAAACCCTCGAGAAACACACACTGAGCCCCCTGATCTGCCACAAGTAATCCTAAGGCTTTGAGATCATCCACCACTGCTGGCAACAGGGGATTGTAAAACGACTCGCCCCGCTCGGTTAAGTGAATATCCAAAAGGTCGTAGATTTTCTGAAACTCCCGCCGCGATTGCTGACAGAGTAATTCCCAGGCCTGGCGACTTTCTAAATCCCCCTGTTGTAATTTGACCACTGCTTCCCGAGAGGCGGTTTGAAAGTCTGGCTCAAGATCAAAGCGCTGTTTAGCTTGTTTGTAAAAACTCACCAAATCCCCCAAATCCAGGGCATCGGGCTGAGTTAAGGCATCAGGGTGGGCTGTGCGTAAATGGGTGATCAACATCCCAAACTGGGTTCCCCAATCCCCCACATGATTCAGCCGCAAAACAGTGTGGCCTTGAAATTCCAAAATTCGGGCAATGGCATCCCCAATGATCGTCGAGCGCAGATGGCCAACGTGCATCTCCTTGGCAATGTTGGGGCTGGAAAAATCCACGACAATCCGCATAGGGGTTTTCGTTGGTTCGATCCCAAGGCGGGCATCCCCCAATTTGACCTTGAGGGCCGTGGCGACGTAACTGGGTAAGAGACGCAGATTAATAAACCCCGGTCCAGCAATTTCCGGTTCCTGGCAAATTTCCTTGAGCTGTAGTTTTTCCACTAAGGCCTCGGCCAGTTGCCGGGGGTTTTGCCTAACGGTTTTGCCCAACACCAAACAGACGTTGGACTGAAAATCCCCAAACTGAGGCTGACTGGCGGGGGCAACCAACACATCAGGTAAGGCAACCTGGGCCCCAAGCAGTTCTCTGAGGGCAACTCGAAATTTTTCCTGAAGCTGGTGCAGGGGGGTCGTCATGATCACAATCGTTGGGAGACTACTGACAGGTCTTTCCAGGCCTGGTCTAACCAAGCAGCATTTTGGATCATACCCCTGTTCTCTTAGCCAAACCGATCCCAGACCTGCAAACAAGGGCGATCACAGGCCCAATAGTTCTCTAACCACCCGGGCCACCTTGGGAAAGTTGACCTAACTCGACAGCACGGGCCTGGGCCGCTTGGATGGTTTGGATTAAAGCACCTCTAACTCCAGCTGCTTCGAGCACACTTAATCCGGTGATCGTGGTTCCCCCAGGACTGGTGACTTGATCCTTGAGCTGCCCTGGATGGAGGTTTCGCTCCTGAAGCAATTTGATCGTGCCGGCCATGGTGGCTAGGACTAATTGCTGGGCCGTACTTCGGGGTAAGCCCACTAAAACACCGCCATCGGTCAGGGCTTCCAAAATTAGGGCGGCAAAGGCTGGCCCCGATCCAGCAAGGGCAGTGACACTATTTAAAAGTCTTTCCGGAACCGTGATCACCTCACCAATGACCTGAAAAAAGTCCCTGGCCTGGGTTAATTCAAGGGGGGAGAGGGTTGTGGCGCCCGCAATGGCCGTAATCCCCGCCCCCACCAACGCCGGAGTATTGGGAACTGCTCGCACAACTGCGCGGCCAGGAAACGCCTGCTCAAGGGCTAAAAGATTGATCCCCGTCACCACCGAGAGCAATAAACCAGGACTAGCTTCCGTGGGGTGCAGTTCTTGAAGGAGCTCCGGAAAGACTTGGGGCTTAATACTCAACAGCAGGGTCGGGGCCTGGAGAAGATCGCGATTTTTAGGGGAAATCGTAACTCCATAGGTCTTCCGCAACCAGGCCTGGCGAGCCGCCGATAGGGTTGTGACAGCCACCTGATCCGGTTGGTAAATACCTTGGGCCAACAATCGCAACAAGATTGCTTCCGCCATGGCCCCACAGCCGATGATCCCCAGGAGTGGTGGGTTGGTCATCTACGCTTAGTTAAGGGATTAAGGTCATCGCAGAACTACATGGCAGCGGCAGTATTCCAGGCCGGGGCGGGGGTGGCCATAGGATGCACTTGGGGTTGAGGCACTTCCCGCACCACACCAGCTTGGGTACTCACCTGGACACAACTGGGGGTAAAGAGAAAAATACTCTCGCCAATCCGTTCTTGATGCCCATCAATGGTGAAGGTGGCTCCGGCAACAAAGTCCACTGCACGTTGGGCTTCTTCCGCATCCATCATTGTTAAATTCAAAACCACTGACTTGCGATCCTTGAGGGACTGGATCACTTGGGGCATTTCATCAAAGCTGCGAGGTTCCATGACCACCACTTCAGCAACAGCTCCCCACCAGCGGTTACCAGGCATCCCGACGACATTATTTCCAGGGGTATTCATCGTAGTAGTTGGGTTGAAGGTGTTGGGGGTGGCGGTAAAACCGGTTGGCGATTCTAAATCAGCATAGTCATTGCGGGGACGTCCCAAAGGCTGCTCATCAACGCGGGGAGCATAGGTGGTACTACTGGCCTTACTGGTGGAGCTATGGAGAGGTTCTGATTCGGGGCCATAGTCTTCATCATCAAACACTTCAGCAGGTTCCAGACCCATGAGTTCTTTTATTTTGTTAAACATAGTTATTCAAATAACTCCCTGGCGATGAGACATTATACTACCTTGAGCTTCAAATTCCATGTGAAATATATTAGCAGGGATATCAACGATTCCTTTCGACCATTTCGGACAACAAGGGTATATCCAAACTGATCACAGGTTCGCTTTCTCTGACTAATTCATTCATCTGAGGTACCCCATGATTGTGGCGGGGGTGGGGGAGAGTGATTCTCTAAATAGACTCACCGTGATAATACAGCAAGTTTTTGTAAATGTCAGGCATTTTTTGCTAAATCCTAAACAATTTCTTAAGTTCGATCAGTTAGTGTTTAAGGGAATCTAAAGAAATTATTAAATAGTTTGAGAATTCAAGCGTGGGCCAAAAATGCTTTGACCTAATCGAATCATCGTCGTTTTGGCCTGGACAGCTAGGGAATAATCTCCGGACATTCCCATGGAATATTCACCAAAGTTCAGTTGTTCCCAGGCCTGGTGCTGCCAATGATCCCCAAGCTCCCGTAACTCCCGAAACACCTGTAATTGGGTAGTTTCTGGTAAGCCCAAGGGGAGAATTGTCATCAGGCCCCGAATCTGGAGGTGGGGGAGTTGATCTAGGGTATCCAAGGCCGCAGTTAATTCCGGAACCGTCCATCCGTATTTGGCGGGATCAGGGCGTAGTTTAACTTGCAAAAGCAGTTGCGGGCAGTGGTCAACCTCGGGGATCAGATCATTGAGTCGGCGGGCTAGTTTTAGGCTGTCAACCGTATGAATCCAGTCAAATAGTTCCAGGGCAAGTTTGGCTTTGTTGGCCTGGAGATGCCCAATAAAATGCCAGGTGATGTCCTCTAAATCCGCCAGTTCCTCTTGCTTGGCCTGGGCCTCTTGGATACGATTTTCGCCAAAATCCCGAATGCCAGCAGCATAGGCCCATCGAATTTGATCTGGGGTAACGGTTTTACTGACAGCAATTAATCGCACTGAGGCAGGAATTTCCGCTCGAATTTTGGCAATTCGCTCCGAAATCTGGTTGGCCACATCTGGGGTAGACCTTGAAATCTCCATCCCCCTCAGCTAACTCCGGGATTACAAAAAGGTTTGTTTGTGGATTTTCTGGAGAAGTTCATATTCCCCCATCCGTCCAAGCCGCCGCAGTAACCGCATTCGGCCTTCCACCATCATCCGAGCATCACTGCGGGTTACGGGTTCAAATTCCATGCCTTGGGGAGTATTGTTGACCACAAAAAACAAGCGCTGGGCGTAGAGGGTTGTATATAACTCGCGACCGCTCTCCACGGGACAGACACTGTATAGCAGGCCGAAGTTGGGGTGGCTGAGGTAGGTTTCGTTGGACATTGAGGATTTAGCCAAAATACTCCCACACAAATAAAGTTAAATAACAACAGAGAGAGGGAGAAAACTCGCAGGAGATAAAAGTATCTCAAAGGAGACTTAACTGACGGAAACAGTCGCCCGATGACCCAAATTTTGGCTGGGGAACCACCTTTCAATATAGAGATATGTAAATATTTGGCAAAACTGTTCAAATTATACAGAAGTCCAGTTGCATTCTGTTGTCGGTTTGTCTCGTGGGTGCTTAGAAAAACCCCTGCGGATCCACATCCAGGCCCAGCCGCACTCCTGCGGGGCAGTGTTGTCGGAGTCCTGCGAGGTCGAGTTGGAGGGGCGAGGGGGGATCAAATTGCCGGAGATTACGTTTTAAGAGAATTTGCCAGCGATACCGTTGGGCGACTTTGAAGATGGGGGCTGGGGCTGGGCCAAGAATTTCCAGATCATCGGCGCTCAGACCGAAAAGCGTTTGACAGGCGACGGTAATGGACTCGGCGGCGGTTTTGACTTGGTCGGGGTTGGGGCTGCTGAGACGGATCAAGATTAGCTGGCCATAGGGGGGATAATGGAGTTCTTGGCGCTGTTGGAGTTCGGTGGTGGCAAAGGGTTCATAGGCATAGGCCTGGACGGCTTGAATCACTGGGTGTTCGGGGGTGTAGGTTTGCAAAATAACCCGGCCTGGTTTATCCCCCCGTCCGGCCCGGCCCGCCACCTGAGTCAGCGTTTGAAATGTGCGCTCCCCGGCCTGGTAGTCGGCAAAATGGAGGAGGCCATCGGCGGTGAGAATCCCCACTAAATTAACGCTCTCCAGATCCAGGCCCTTAGTGAGCATTTGGGTACCAACCATCACTTGAGCGTCTTGGCGTTCAAAGGCTTCGATTAATTGCCGATGCGCGCCTTTGCGTTGGGTGGTGTCACTGTCAAAGCGAATGATTTTCAGGTGGGGTAAGCGTTCTTGCAGCTCTTGAACGGCCCGTTGGGTGCCACTGCCAAAGGGTTTGAGATAAGGGGATTGGCAACTGGGGCATCGTTGGGGCTGGGGGCGACTGTAGTTGCAATAGTGACAGCGGAGGATCGGGGCTTGCTGGGGATCGGGGCGATGGTAGGTGAGGGAAACGCTGCAATGGGGACATTCCAGGGCCTGGCCACAACTGCGACAGGAAACAAACGTACTATGGCCGCGGCGATGGATAAATAGGAGGGCTTGTTCGGTGGGGGCGAGGGATTCTAGGGCATTAAATAACGTGCGGCTGTACATAGAGCGATTGCCCTGGTGCAATTCTGTCCGCAGATCAATCACATCAATTGGGGGTAAGGGGCGGGCCTGGATCCGTTGGGGGAGTGGCAAGTAGATTAATTTTTCAGCTAGTTTTTGCTGCCAAGTGTCCAGGCCTGGGGTGGCACTTCCCAAAATTAAGGGGCAATGTTCCAACTCAGCGCGCCATTGGGCCAGGGTGCGGGCATGGTAGGTGGGGGCAGGTTGTTCCTGTTTGTAGCCGCTGTCGTGCTCTTCATCGAGGACAATGATCCCCAGGTTTTGTAAGGGTAGAAAAATTGCCGAACGGGTGCCAATCACTAAACGGGGTTCGTTGAGCAGCAGTTGTCGCCAGGTGTCGTAGCGTTCCCCATCACTCAAGCCACTGTGATAGACCAACACCAGTTCCCCAAACACGGCCCGAAACCGATCCACCATTTGCGGGGTTAAACCAATTTCCGGGACGAGGACTAGGGCAGACTGATTGGCCGCAATTCGGGTAGCAATGGTTTGAATATAGACTTCGGTTTTGCCGGATCCTGTGACGCCGTGGAGTAAAAAGGTTTGGGTTTGTTCGGCACTGTTGATCTGAGCCACCGCCTGGGCCTGGGCTGGAGTCAGGGTTTTCGGGGCCGTGAGTTCTGGACTGAGTCCCTGTTCCAGTCGGAGTTTTTGCCGCGACGTGATGGTGAGACAGCCTTTTTCCGCCAGGGTGTTCAGGGTGGTTTTACTGGTTTTGCAGGCTTGGAGGAGTTCTTGGAGCCAGAGTTCGCCGCCGTGGCTGTTCAGATAGGTGAGAATTTCGGTTTGGCGGGGTGTTAAGTCGGGGGCATCCGGTTGGAGCAAGATAACGGCTTGTTGCTGCTTGGCCTGGGGGCGGGTGGGGGGGCGGAGGTAACTTTTGACTAGAGATAATTTCAGGAGTTCCCCTAGGGCCGATTGTGCTTTGGGAATTTTTTGCTGGATATATCGCCAACTGTAATCTCCCTCAGGGCTGGCCTGGAGTAAGTTGAGGATTTTCTTGGCATTGACTGAAAGACTGTAACTCTGATCCTCACTTGATTGAGATTGATTCACACAAATCCGGCGTTGGGAGCGTTGCAACAGGCCTGGGGGTAAGGCAGTTCTTAAGACTTGGACGAGGGGGGTGTAGTAGTAGGTAGCAGTGCGCTCTAACAGTTGCCAATAGGTCGGGGCAAAAAACCGGGGGTGGATGATCTCTTGGATTGGGCGAATCTGCGCTGGAGTTAAGTCCGCTGGTAAATGTTCCCAAAAACCTAAAACAATGCCCCCCACCAGGCCTGGCCCAAACGGCACACTTACCAAATCCCCGGGTTGCGCGTTGTTTTCAGGAGTTTGACCATAGGTAAATTCACCGGGTTGGCCTGGTGCATCCACTAATACATTCAGCCAAGGGCCGGCGGTCATAGCTCTAGTTCGGGGTTAATGATGGCGGGAATTTAGTTTATCCCTGGGCCTGTTCAGAGTTCAATCTGTCTTCAACATAAGAATTGACCCAGGCCTGGAGAATCAGCGGCAGTTCACAACGTTGGCGGGTTTGACCATTAATGCACACATGACGGGTTTTGGCCTGGGCTGCAAGATTTTCAGTAGCTGTGATCCGGATTGCATAGGTGATCTCAAAGGATGTGGGACTCAATAGAACTGGCCTGAGGCTAATTTCCAGGGAATCACCACAGGTCAAGGGGGCATAGCAACTCAACTCAGCGTGGCTGATGGGTAGGGCCAGATGGGGGAAATCGGGGATATGGGGTATCCGGATTTCTAATTTCAGGAGGGCATCCTCGTAGGCTTCATGGCAAAAATTTAAAATATGGGCAAAATAAACTACCCCAGCGGCATCAGTATCCGCGAAACGAACAGTGCGGTTGTAAATCATCAGCAAAAAAGACTTTAAATTTCTTCAAGTTTAGTCAGCAACTCATCCCCTAAAAATCATCACTGGTTTATGGAGGCATTGACTATTTCTAGGCCCTTGAGAAAAATCGAGGCATGGCATGATCGGGTCAAAACCTAGGGGATCATAAAGTTTGCTGAGTTTTTCCTGAAATCTCTATGGTTTTCCTGGGAATTAAATGATCAATGACTTTCAGTTTTAGTCTGCCAACGGGGCCTGGTTCACCTCAATATTCGACTCAACTTCCATAGGTATTTGTAACGGTTTTACCTGAAATTAATTGATAAGACTTGTGTAATTTTGCTGCTTAATCGTGATAAATCCCACCCCTCCATGGGGATCACAGTAGCGTGGAAGACAAAAGCATTATCAATTAACCAAGGCTTATGAAAATTGGGGTTGTTAAGGAGCGAGAAGTCGCGGAACGGCGGGTGGCCTTAAATCCAGACACGGTAGCCAAACTCGTCAAAGGCGGCCATGAGGTGTTGGTGGAAGCTGGGGCTGGTGAGTTGTCCTACTACAGTGACGGGGATTACCAGGCCAGCGGAGCAGAGATTAAAACTGAGTTGGAGCAGGTTTGGGGCGGTGTGGATATTCTCCTGAAGGTTTCGCCCTTACGGGATCGGGAAATTGACTGGCTGCGACCGGGTTCGACCTTGATTAGTTTTTTAAGTCCCCTGGCTAACCCACAGCAGATCCAACGCCTGGCCGAGAAAAACATTACCGCCTTTGCCCTCGAGTTGGTTCCCCGGACCAGTCGCGCTCAGGTGATGGATGCATTATCGTCCCAGGCCGGGGTTGCCGGATATCAAGCCGTTTTAGTCGCCGCCGCCGCCTTACCGAAATTCTTTCCGATGTTAACCACTGCTGCTGGAACGATTCCCCCGGCCAAGGTGTTTGTGATTGGGGTAGGCGTGGCCGGATTACAAGCCATTGCCACTGCGCGACGATTAGGAGCCATTGTCGAAGCCTTTGATATTCGCCCGGCCGTGAAAGAAGAAGTTCAAAGCCTTGGCGCGAAGTTTGTCGAAGTTGCGCTGGAAGAAGACACGGTGGCTGCTGGGGGCTATGCCAAGGAGGTTTCAGCAACGGCTAAACAGAAAACCCAGTCAGCAATTGCGGCCCATGTTCAAACCGCCGATGTGGTGATTACAACCGCCCAAGTTCCCGGACGCACGGCCCCGCTGTTAGTAACAGAAGAGATGTTGCTGGCAATGAAACCTGGCTCCGTAGTCGTTGATTTGGCCGCCGAACAGGGTGGGAATTGTGCCTGGACAGAAGCGGGTCGGGAAATTCAGCGCAACGGGATCACAATCATTGGCCCGATCAATTTGCCGTCTTCCCTGCCGATTCACGCCAGTCAGATGTATGCCAAAAACATCTCCACGCTACTGACCTATCTCACCAAAACTGGAGAACTCAACCTCGACTTCAGTGATGACATTATTGCCGGGGCCTGTGTTACCCACGCTGGCGAAATTCGCAATGAACGGGTCAAGCAAGCGGTAAAGCCCCCGGAGACAGTCGCAGTGTAGGGGACTAAGTTCAAATTTTTAGAGAGAGAATGTCATGAATGATCCTGTATTAGTGGGTCTGATAATTCTGGTCTTGGCCAGTTTTGTCGGGTTTGAAGTGATTAACAAAGTGCCGCCAACTCTGCACACGCCGCTCATGTCTGGTTCCAATGCCATTTCTGGAATTGCTGTGATTGGGGCGTTACTGATGGCCGGTGCGGGTGGCAATGATTTAAGCGTGATTTTTGGCCTGGTTGCCATTGTCTTGGCCACGGTGAATGTGGTGGGTGGCTTTTTAGTAACCGACCGGATGTTGCAAATGTTCAAACGGAAAGGGGCGTAAGTCGTGGGTAATTGGTTAATTAGCGTTCAAGAACTCAGCTATCTGGGCGCAGCAGCACTGTTTATTATTGGTTTGAAACAACTGGGTTCCCCCGCAACAGCCCGGAATGGGAATCGGGTTGCCGCCCTGGGGATGTTGGTGGCGGTCGTAGTCACGTTGATTGATCGGCAGGTCGTCAGTTTTCCGATGATTCTGCTAGCGATGGCGGTCGGTTCGGTGATTGGGGTTTTAATTGCCACCAAAGTTGCCATGACCGAAATGCCGCAAATGGTTGGAATTCTCAATGGCCTGGGAGGTGCAGCTTCGGCCTTAGTCGCCATGGGTGAATTTTGGCGATTAGTTACCACTGGAGCAGCCTTAACCACCAGTTCCTTGATCACCATTTTGCTGGGTGTGCTGATTGGAGGGATTACCTTAACCGGAAGTTTAGTGGCCTTTGCAAAGTTACAGGGATTAATTCCAGGTTCACCCGTGCGGTTTCCGCTCCAACAGGCCTTGAATGTACTTTTGACCATTGCCTTTGTGGGCGGTAGTGCCTATCTCTTTATGGATGCCAATCAACTGGGCCTTTTCTGGGGCTTAACTTTTGTGGCGAGTGTTCTGGGTGTCTTGATGGTGATCCCGATTGGGGGAGCCGATATGCCGGTGGTCGTATCACTTTTGAACTCATTATCTGGGGTGGCGGCCAGTGCTGCGGGGTTTGTGGTTGGCAACAGTATGCTGATCATCGCCGGGGCCTTGGTGGGAGCATCGGGCTTAATCTTGACCCAGATCATGTGTAAAGCCATGAACCGCTCGCTGTTAAATGTCCTCTTCAGTGGCTTTGGCAGTGCGCCAGCGGCCGTGAGTGGGGAAGGTTCCAGTGGGGCCAGTCAACCCGTGAAAACCCTGGAAGCGGAAGAAGGGGCGATGATGCTTGGTTATGCCAAATCCGTAGTGATAATTCCCGGTTACGGAATGGCAGTGGCCCAGGCCCAGCACAGCGTGAAAGAGCTTGCAGACCAGTTAGAACGGTTGGGCGTGGAAGTTAAATATGCGATTCACCCCGTTGCCGGTCGGATGCCAGGCCACATGAATGTCCTCTTAGCTGAAGCCAATGTTCCCTATCCCCAGTTGCGCGATATGGATGACATCAATCCGGAATTTGAAAACACCGATGTCGCTTTGGTGATTGGAGCCAATGATGTGGTCAATCCAGCCGCGCGCAGTAATCCCGGAAGCCCAATCTACGGAATGCCGATTTTAGATGTGGATCGGGCCCACCACACGATTGTGATTAAGCGCAGTTTGAACACCGGGTTTGCTGGGATCGAAAATGATCTGTTCTATAAAGACAAAACCATGATGATGTTCGGCTCAGCCAAAGATGTCCTGAATCAGTTGGTTTCTGAGGTGAAGCAGCTATAATCTCGGCATGAAGCAATGGATTGAACGCTGGTTTGGCTTAGATCAGTGGGGTAATACAATTCGCGTAGAGGCCATGGCTGGGGTAACCACCTTTATGACCATGGCCTATATTTTGATCGTTAATCCAAATATTCTCTCCAATGCTATTTTCCTCTCCAAGCCGGGAGACTTAAACGGAGAGTTGGTGATTGCCACCGCTTTAGCCTCCGCTGTGGGAACGCTCTGCATGGGTCTGTTTGCCAATTACCCCTTTGGCCTGGCTCCAGGAATGGGACTGAACGCCTTTTTTGCCTTTACCGTTGTTTTAAGAATGGGCATTCCCTGGCGGTTGGCCTTGGGGGCGGTGTTAGTGGAAGGGGTAATTTTCATTCTCTTGACGGCTTCCAAAATTCGGACGCTCATTGTTAACGCAATTCCGATGTCTTTGAAGCACGCGATTGCAGCTGGGATTGGGTTATTGGTGGCCTATGTTGGCTTATCCACGGGAAAAATTATTGTCCCTGATCCCGTCACCAAAACCGCCCTGAGCAAACTCACCACCCTAGAACCCCTGATGGCTGTGGCTGGGATTGCAATTACGGCGATGCTATTTACCAGGCGGGTTCCGGGATCTTTACTCTTGGGGATTTTAGCTACGTCCTTTTTGGGTTGGATTTCTGGAGTCACTCCCTGGCCAGGCCAGATTGTCGGGATTCCCCAATGGCCCAAACACCTGATTGGACAAGGGTTGGTTGGATTGCAGGGCCTGGAGTGGTCGCAACTGGGGACATTCATCCTAGTGACGTTTGTCTTTTTGTTTGTCGATTTGTTTGATACGGTTGGAACGCTTGCGGGTGTTGGCATCCAGGCCGGGTATCTCGATGAAAATGGTGAACTGCCTCGGAGTAAGGCTGCACTGATGGCCGATGCGGTGGGAACGACTGTTGGAGCATTTTTAGGCACATCTACCGTCACGACCTATATTGAATCGGCCACAGGGGTTGCAGTTGGCGGCCGGACAGGGTTAGTCGCTGTTTTTGTCGCCCTTCTCTTTGTCGTATCCCTGATTTTTATGCCCTTGTTTGCCGCGATTCCAACCTTTGCAACTACACCGGCCCTGTTCATGGTGGGGGTCTTGATGATGGGTAGTGTTCGCTCGATTAACTGGAGTGATCCCACAGAAGCGATTCCGGCCTTCGCGACAATTTTGGTGATGCCCTTGAGTTACTCCATTGCCGAAGGTCTGGCGGTCGGTGTGATGCTCTATCCGGTGTTGAAGTGGGTAGCAGGTAAGGTAGATCAGGTGAGTGGCTTTCTCTGGGGCCTGGCGGCGTTGTTTGCCCTTCGGTTTGGGCTGATGATTACTGGAATAGTTTAAACAATCACATTTACAAGCTGGAGGAGCATCTATTTAACAGCAGTTTTACGGCATGGATGTGAGCTAGGATTAACTTAACGTAATCGATTAGTTATGCTGAGATGAAAACTCATTTATCAAAGGTGAGAGACTTAACAATATTCGAGAAATAAGGTTTGCAAGCTTTTTTACTTCATTGCCAAGTGACTTGATCATATTCTTAGTTTCAAAATTATAGATGTTGTGTCCTTGAAACCCTTAAAAGAGACTTGGATAACTCCTGAAAGTCGAGTCAGACATCCTATTCAATTAGCCAAAGAAATGGGTCGAGATCTATTCGCCTCTCGAGAGTTGGCCTGGCAGCTATTGGCACGGGATATTAACGCCCAGTATCGGCAATCACTGTTGGGGGTTTTTTGGGCATTTATTCCGCCGATAGTTACAACAATGGCTCTCTTAGTGGCAAAGGATGTGGGGGCCATCAACGTTGGAGAAACCTCGATCCCCTATCCCGCTTATGTAATGTTTAGTATGGCACTGTGGCAGACGTTTGTAGAAGCCCTGAATGGCCCAGTAGCAGCAGTGGCAGAAGCAAAACCCATGTTGGCGAAGATCAACTTTCCTCGAGAAGCATTAATCTTGGCGAAAGCAGGGGAAGTTTTCTTTAACTTTGGAATTAAGTTATTTCTGATTATTGGTCTATTTCTTTGGTTTTGGGTTCCAGTCAGTTGGACGGTCATTCTAGCACCTGTGGCTTTAATTCACTTGATTGGGTTAGGTACTGCAATTGGATTGTGGCTATCCCCTTTGGGCGCACTTTACCAGGATATAAGCCGAGCCATTCCCTTGATTATGACTCCGTGGCTATTGCTAACCCCTGTGATTTATCCGCCACCAACAACAGGCTGGTTTAGTGTGTTGGTCAATCTCAATCCGGTCACACCGTTACTCGTGACGATCCGAGACTTGACAACTTTAGGCAATGTTTCAGATGTAGTGGGCTTTTGGTTGGCCAGTGGATTGATGTTGATCTTATTATTATCTGGGTGGGTGTTTTATCGCTTAGCAATGCCATTCATTATTGAGCGGATGAGTAGTTAAGTAACACTTACCCATACAGTTACAGTGAAGCGTTAATCAGCTAATGGTTACAGTACTCCAACACATGACCTACATCATTAAGGGCTAGTGAGCAGGTTGGCAGGAAATCTTGAAGACATTTTGACATTAGTTACCTATGAAATAGGGTGAGTTTGAACAAAGTTGTGAGGAGCTAGAAGTCTGTTGGTTAAGAAAAGTTACAATGAAGACAGATAAGGTGTTTTACGAGTTATTTTTATCCCAGTCAGGAATGTTGGCAGAGTTGGTAGCAGGAGTTGATCCAGCCTGGCTGTTTACCTATTCCGCACCGGAAATTAGGTAAAAGGTATTTCGGTTTGATGGGGGATTTACACCACTTGCCGATGATCTGACCGTACCAATGGTGTTTGTAGAAGCACAGATGCAAACAGATGAAAATTTCTATCGTCACTTTTTTGCCGAAATCTTTCTGTATCTGGAGCAGTATGAGATCAGTCGGGATTGGCGGGGCCTGTTGATTTTATCTAGTCGAGGTATCAATTTTGGAATAGAGTTACCTATCACGAGTTATTAGAGCATCGGTTATTCAGGACTTATTTGGCACTCATGAAGTTATTGGTTAGGGATCAGGCGCTGAGTGCAGAGTTGAGTAGAGACTTATTAAAGACAACAGAACCTTAGGGGAGTTTGAAAGACGGTTAAGTTTGATTGAGATCATATTCGCAAATAAATTCCCCGATTTAAAAAAGGAGATGATTATGCAAATATTAGGCCTGAAAAAAATGGACATTACCCAGTCTCATTTTTATCAGGAGATTCGTGCTGAGAGTGAAGCAAATTTACTTGTTCGTCAGTTAACACGGCGATTTGGGGCGTTATCAGAAAATCAGGCGAGGCAAATTCAGCAACTATCTATGGAGCAGTTGGAGATGTTGGGGAGGCGTTGTTGAACTTTAATGAGATTGCTGATCTGGTTGACTGTTTGAGGAGGTTAGGATAGTGTTGGAGCCTTCCTGTTTTGTTGTTTCTTCGCTCTGTTTTGGTTTGATGGATTTTTTTGATGATGCCTCTTGTTGATTCTGCTTTGACGGATTCTGGGCTTGCTGGTGGTGATTCGGATGTGTTGATCCGGGTGGAAAATGTCTCGAAAAAGTTTTGTCGGAGTTTGAAGCGGTCGTTGTGGTATGGGGTGCGGGATATTGCGGCTGAGGTTATTGGTCAGGGTTCATCGGATAAGTTACGGGTGGGTGAGTTTTGGGCGTTGAAGGATATTAGCTTTGAGTTACGGCGGGGGGAAGCTCTGGGATTGGTAGGGGCAAATGGGGCGGGAAAGACGACTTTATTACGAATTATTAGTGGGTTGATTAAGCCGGATGCTGGTAGTTTGATGATTAGAGGGCGGGTGGCTCCATTGATTGCGTTGGGGGCGGGGTTTAACCCAATTTTGACAGGACGGGAAAATATCTATGTGAATATGGCAATTTTGGGGTTATCTAAGGCAGAAATTGATCAGCGGTTTGATGAGGTTGTGGAGTTTGCGGAAATTGGCGAGGCGATTGATGCTCCAGTGCAAAGTTATAGTTCAGGAATGGCGGCTCGATTGGGGTTTGCTTGTGCAATTCATACAGAACCGGATATTTTATTGATTGATGAAGTTTTATCTGTTGGGGATGCCATATTTCAAAGTAAATGTTATAGAAAGCTAGACAATCTTAGAGAAAGAAAAGTTTCAATAATAATGGTTTCTCACAATCCCGAAGCAATTTTAAGTGTTTGTCGTGAAGCACTTTATGTGAAATCAGGATCGGTCAAGAAAAAAGGAGAAGTAAATTCAGTAATAAGTATATACGAGGAAGATGTGTTAACTCAAAAAGAATCAAGGTCAAATAACGAAAGAAAGAAATCAAATATTTATCACAAAGAAATCAAAAATGATATATTTATTGAAAACATTTTTTTTAGAAATAAAACTCTCGTAAAAATAGACACTCCCATCTCTGGAGATAAGGCTTATCTATGTTTGAATATAAATTCTAAGTATTCAATTGAGAAGCTTTGTATAAGACTTTCAATACAGAAGCAAGGTGAGGTAGAAGATACGTTGTTTTTTAACAATCTTAATGAAGGGGTTCAAATTCAAATCAAAGAAGGTTTAACAGAAATTCAGCTTTTGTTTCCCAGTCTAGGATTAATGCCAGGGCTTTATGTTTCAAGAGTGGGGATTCACTGTGGCTCCCTCTATCAAGTTGATACCATTCCTTCATGGAAATTCAAGGTGCTTAAAAGGGAAGGGCAAACAAATTTAGTTAGATGCAAATACTATCAAGATAGACATTGGATAGTAAGCAAAACTGAAAATGTTAGTGTAATGTCATAATACTTACAAATTTAATAAATTTTTATACTAACTAAATTTAACTAAATGAATAAATTAATAGGTTTATTAAATCGAATATTATTATATCGCTTTTTTATCTTTGATAAGCCAGCAATAAAATTGACGCAAATACAGATAGATTCTATTCAAGATTTTAACAACAAGATCGCCTCAAATATTTACCAGACAGAGAATAATTTCTGTTTATGTGACCAAAGTGATAATGATGTTTTGGTTGCTGAGCGCGACAGATATTGTATTCCAGTAAAAACTTATCTATGTATGTCATGTGGGCTATTAAGAACAAATCCAAGGATGACTATTCACAGCCTTAATACGTTTTATGAAGAGGACTATCGAAAAATATACGTTGGACAGGAGCAAGCATCTGAAGATTTCTTTGTTTCTCAGATAACCCATGGCGAATCAATTTTAGAGTATATTACCTCAGTAATAAAATTAAAACCAAATTCTAAAGTTTTTGAGGTAGGATGTGGGGCGGGAGGAATTTTGGTTCCTTTTGAGAAAATTGGCTGTACAGTTTATGGTTGTGATATCGGAGGCGAATATCTGGAAAAGGGAAAATCTAAAGGACTTAACTTAGTAGAGGGAGAAGAAAAGGCTCTATCAAAGTTTGGTAAAGCCTCCTTAATCATCCTTAGCCATGTGTTGGAGCATTACTCGGATCCAGAAAGGTCACTAAAAAATTTATCGGGATTACTAAATGAAAATGGGTATTTGTATATTGAACTTCCTGGGATATACAATATTCATAAAGCATATAAAGATCCATTACTATTTTTTCAGAATGCACATCTATTTCACTTCACGCTACCCAGATTAAGCCTACTACTTAGTAAATGTGGATTTAAACTTATCCAAGGCGATCAAACCATAAGAGCAATATATCAAAAATCAGACGATCCATTTAGGAATGATTCTAAGGAATTGCCATTGCAGACATTAGTCTACTTGTATTGTTCAAATTATAAATTTATTTTTAGTAAACTCACTTTCAAGCTTAAACAAAATTTAAAACCATTATCAAAAGTACTAAGGTTTTTTTTTATTGATGATACTATAGTTGACAAGATAAAAATATTGTTACACAAAAAATTGAATTAAATAATCATTAATAAATCTATAAGGATAACTTTGATAAATGATAATGGTGTATTTCCTGGCAAAACCAAAGCTGTTGATGACTATTTTAGGGGTGGTTCAGTTAGGATAGAGAAATTTCCTTTTGCAGCCACTCCATCTTTGTATTGTTAAACCTTAATTTTCAGTGAATCAAATAATTGCCATTATTCCTGCTAGAGGCGGTTCTAAAGGCCTAAAGGATAAGAATGTTCGCCTGCTTTGTGGTCTTCCTCTGATTGCCTATTCTATTCAAGATGCCCTAGAATCCCAGCGAGTTGATCAGGTTTTTGTTTCTACAGACAGCCCCACCATTGCCGCGATCGCCCAAGACTACGGAGCAAGCATTATTGAACGTCCTCCAGTCCTGGCATCGGATACTGCAACGTCTGAATCTGCCCTACTTCATGCCCTAGAACACTTAGAAAATAATGGAATCTGGCCTGGCCTGGTGGTTTTTTTGCAGTGTACCTCTCCCCTCCGCACTGGCCTGGATATTGATCGAGCCATCGCCCAAATTGAACAGAACAATGTCGATTCCTTACTTTCAGTTTCTCCGAGTCATTCCTTTTTGTGGCACTATCAACACGGATATCCTCAGGCCTTGAACTATGATCCTACCCATCGTCCTCGCCGCCAAGACCTCAACCCGCAATATGAAGAAAATGGCTCAATCTATATTTTCAAGCCCTGGGTACTGAAGCAACACCATAATCGCTTGGGGGGGAAAATATCCCTATTTTGTATGGAAGAAGCCCAAAGGCATCAAATTGACTCTCACCAAGATTTTGAGTATGTCGAGTTTCTCATGGGTAAATTATGATGAGTACAGTTATGGAAAAATTTGAATCACTTTCACTAACTCTGCATAGACGAAAATCCACTAATTCACTTCATAAAGATTAAGTGAAAATGAAAGACCTCTACGAAAAAGATTTTGCCCTCTGGTCAGAGAAAATGGCTAATCTTATTGCAAACAAACGATTTAGTGAATTAGATATAGAAAATTTAGTAGAAGAAGTTAGAGATTTGTCAAAACGCGAGCGTGATAAGCTTTTAAGTAGTATGCGTTTGATCTTACATCACTTACTAAAATGGGATTACCAGCCGCAATTAAGATCACGGAGCTGGCTTGGCACAATTCAGAGAGAACGTACTAACTTGCTGGATTACTTAGCAGATAGCCCCAGTTTAAGTAAATATATGACTGAAGAGTATTTTTTAAAAACCTATAACAAAGCTCGTCTTGATGCAATTTCTGAAACTGGGGTAGATATGCCAGAGGAGTGTCCCTATCGTACTCAAGACTTACTCAATCGTGCCTTAGAACTTTGACTAAACAAACTAGAGTATTATGCCGCTTCAAATTGACAAAAACTTAACAAAATATATTGTCTTTGCTGAGGACGATATTGTTGTTGCGCTCAAAAAAATTAGTGATAACAAAAGCCGAATTATTTTTTCTGTCAGTGAATCTGGAGTTTTAGAAGGTGTTTTAAGCGATGGAGACTTTCGCCGTTGGCTGGTCGAGCAACAAACTATTGATCTTAATCAACCTGTTTATCTAATCTCGAATAAAAATTTCAAATTTGCCTCTATTCACGACGCACCTGAAAAAATCCAAGCTCAGCTTTCCGACAAAATAGAATTTATCCCTCTACTCGATGAAACAGGCCATTTAGTCGCCATTGCCAGCCGGACACTTCGAGAAATCAGAATCGCTGACTTTATTCTTTCCGAGACTTCACCGACCTTTATTGTGGCGGAAGTTGGCAATAACCATAATGGCAGTTTAGATAGAGCAAAAGCGTTAATTGATGCTGCTAAGCAGGCCGGAGCAGATTGTGCAAAGTTTCAACTACGTCATTTAGAGCAGTTATATTCTAATGCTGGCAATGCTGAAGATAGTCGTGAAGATTTGGGGTCGCAATATACTCTAGATTTACTAAATCGTTTTCAGTTATCACCCGATGAATTATGCCAGGCCTTTGATTACTGTAAAAAAAATAACATTATTCCCCTGTGTACGCCCTGGGATTTGAAAAGTTTAGATACCCTTGAAACCTATGGAATGTCAGCCTATAAAGTGGCTTCAGCAGATCTGACTAATCATGAATTGTTAAATGCTCTGATTGCTACGGGTAGGCCGTTAATATGTTCAACAGGAATGTCCACAGAAGCAGAAATCAAAGAATCCGTTAAACTCTTGCAAAAGTCCGGGGTTCCCCATATTCTACTGCACTGTAATTCCACCTACCCTACGCCTTTCAAAGATGTCAACTTAAACTATATTGAACGTCTCAGAAAAATTAGCACTGGCCTGGTGGGCTATTCAGGGCATGAACGAGGAATTTATGTAGCCATTGCGGCCGTAGCTAAAGGTGCCAAGGTCATTGAAAAACATATCACCCTAGACAAATCCTTAGAAGGTAATGACCATAAAATTAGTTTACTTCCTGATGAATTTGCTCAATTAGTCACCGGAATCCGTCAAGTTGAAGAATCAATGGGACTTGGACTGGAGAGAACATTATCCCAAGGAGAACGGTTGAATCGGGAGATTCTAGCTAAAAGCTTAATAATTAACTGTAACCTCAAAAAAGGAGAGAAAATTCAAGCCAACATGATCGAAATTAAAAGCCCTGGCAAAGGATTACAACCAAACCGTAAACAGGAATTAATTGGAATAGTCGCAAATAGGGACTATAAGCCAGGTGATTTTTTCTATCCAAGTGATTTAGTAGAAGAGAAAGCTAAACCAAGAAACTTTGAGTTTAATCGTCCCTGGGGCTTGCCAGTGCGTTATCACGATTTCAAAACATTAAAAGAAAAATCAAATCCTGATTTCTTAGAGTTTCATCTTAGTTATAAAGATATGGAATTAGATATTTCTCATTACATTGATTCATCTTATGATCTAGATTTAATTGTTCATAGCCCAGACTTCTTTTCTGGCGACTTTATTCTAAACTTGGCAGCTAAAGAAAGGAAAGATCGCGATAGATCAATAAAAGAATTACAAAGAGTTATTGATATTACACGAAAGCTCAAACCTTTTTTTAATCGCGCCCAAAAACCACTAATAGTAGCAAGTCTTGGTGGTTTTACTCGCGATGGCTTTGTTTCACAATCCGAGAAGAAAATTTTATATGAGTTAGTTGCAGAAAGTTTGTCACAATTAGACAATGAAGGCATTGAAATTATACCTCAGACTTTACCACCCTTTCCTTGGTATTTTGGTGGACAATTGTATTTAAATCTATTTGTAACTCCAGAGGATATTATTGAATTTTGCCAAACCCAAGGCTATCGCATATGCTTAGACGTATCCCACTCCAAACTGGCCTGCAATTTTCATAAGCTTTCTTTTAGCGAGTTCATTGTGACTGTTGCGCCGTATATTGCTCATTTACATATTGCGGATGCTCAGGGATTGGATGGAGAAGGGTTGCAAATTCACGAGGGTGAAATTGATTTTCCGTTATTATTTAAACAACTTAATGAACTAGCTCCCCATGCTTCCTTTATTCCCGAAATATGGCAAGGACATAAAGATCAGGGCCTGGGATTTTGGCAAAGCCTCAATCAAATAGAAAAATTTGTCAGCCAATAATGAAACATCTTTTCTATGTTCATAGTCATACGACAAAGCTAATCACGCAGTCAATCATTCAAGCAGAAAAATTAAATAAAAATGATGTTATAGTTCTCCTAAATCGAGGCATACAAGGAATAGATAATCATATTTGCTTTGATTTCCCATTTTGTCATTATCCAGTCGAAAGTTTTCCATCTTACCTTAAGTTCTGGAAAGGTAGAAACAAACTTAACTCACTCAACAGTTTTCTAAATAGTAAACTTATGGGAGATGAATATTTATTCTATGCGCCTCATTTAGGGCTAAAAATGTTTCAATTAATAGTGACAAGTTCAAAATGCAAAGGATATTGTTTTATTGAGGAGGGAAAACTATCGTTTAACAGGTTAGTAAAGAAAGAAATAAAAAAAGAAATATTTGATAAGTTCATTGACGTTCTTAATTACGGTAATAGAATATTTTGGGAGCAGACTTACTACACAAATAATTATAAAGTTGCATATAGGTTTTCTCATGCAGCATTTCCTAATTCACCAAGAGTAGAAAACATACAGCTGCAACTCACAAATAATAAAATTAGCAAAATAATTGAAAAAAAAGTTCTGATATTAGACCCAATTGTTGAAGCCGCAGTTATTAAAATTGAAGATTATCTCATCAGTATTTTAAGGCTCATTATTTTGCTCAAGAAGCAGAATGAATCTCAGATATATTTTAAGTTTCATCCAGATCAGCAAATAGAAATATCTAAAAAAAGTATAATTGATTTATTCGATTCAATTGAATGCATGAAATTCATTGAAATATCAAATGAGGATTCTCTAGAGGAAATAGCATATAGTTACAACTCCAAATGTAAATTTTACTCAATGGTCAGTTCTTCCTTATTTTATCTACGTTACTTTGGTAGTGAAACCTTCTCATTTCTGAACCTCTGTCCAAATCGTGAAGCTATCAATCGATATCTAGAAAAACAACCTAGTCCCTTTGTAGAAATTCTTCAGTTTGTTTAATCTTATAAAGATACATGAAAAAAGCAATTTTATTTATTTCCCATGATGCTTCTCGAACAGGTGCGCCGATAGTCCTTTATAACTTTCTTAAATGGCTAAAAGTAAATACTCAGATTGATTTTTCTATTCTATTGGTGAAAGGAGGTGAATTAGAAGATAGTTTTTTGAAATTAGCACCCACCTTTTTACTCAATTGGGATGATATCGTGGCGATTCGAGAGCATCGACTCTCCTATCGAATTCTAAGAAAACTACGAGTAAATCAATCCCTTTGTTATCAAATCCTTAGGTGGTTAGGATTTCCAGATTATTGCTTAATGTCTGACTTATTAAAAAGACACTATCAACATCATGATATTTCTCTCATATATTCAAACACCGCAGTAAACGGATTGATCATAGATTCCTTGAAATCCTTCTTAAGCTGTCCTGTTATATCTCATATTCATGAATTAGAATTTGTCATAAATACATGTGCTAAAAAGGACTTTGATTTTGTCCTCAAACATACAGATCACTTTATTGTTTGTGCTGAGGTTGTCAAAAAAAATCTCATAAACAACTATGATGTTTTGGAAAATAAAATATCTACTGTCTATGAATTTATTCCAGTATCGCACTCAATCCAAAAGTCAAATTTGATTCATCGCGAACTATATTTACCCGGAAATGCATTTATCGTTGGAGCATCTGGTACTATCTGTTGGCGGAAAGGGTCTGATTTATTTGTGCAACTTGCTAGAGCAGTCTTTAACCAAATACCTGATAGTTTAATTTATTTCATCTGGCTTGGAATGGACTCCTTAAATATGGTTCCTAAACTAAGATACGATCTTAAAAAACTAGGATTAGATAATAGAGTTTACTTTATTGGTGCTCGAGATAACCCCATTGATTATTTTGCATCCTATGATGTTTTTGTTCTTTTATCCCGTGAAGATCCTTTTCCTTTAGTGTGTCTAGAAAATGCCAGTGTTGGTAATCCAATTATTTGCTTTGATCAATCAGGAGGAATCTCTGAATTTGTTGACTCTGACTGTGGCGTCGTAGTTCCCTATCTAAATATTCAGGCTGCTGCGGATGCTGTTGTTTCCCTACATAACTCCCCACAATTAAGATATGATTTAGGATTCCGAGGTTATATTAAGGTAAGAGAAAGCCACAGTATCCAACATCAAGCACATCAGATTACTGACTTAATTAGGAGAGTTTCCCATGGTGTACATTAGCTAATCATGAAAGTAAAATACAAATTGTCAAGTTCCTAAAAATTATATTCAAAATGATTACCATCACGTCATACAATGTAATTTTTCTATACATCTAAATTTTGTTTGCTTTTTGCATTTGAATACATCCATAGAAAATTTAGTTACTCAAGTTTCAGTATATTCGATTCTGCGACTCGCTAATACTAATGGAAAAGACTAATCAAACTTATAAGGTATGTGCGTACATTACAGCTTATGAAGATTGTGAGGCAGTTTTAGCATGTATTGCTGCAATTGAGTCTCAATCATACTCTATAGGCAAGATACTGATTATTGACAACTCTAGAGTTTCGGATTTAGAAAAAACTTTTGAACACTCAAAAAACATTTTAGTTAATCATCATCCTGAAAATATTGGTATTGCTTCTGGTCTCAATATAGGCATATCTTGGGCCATAAGCGAGGGATATGATTTTATCTGGACATTTGATCAGGACAGTCAGCCTTCTTCAGAAACTCTAGAAATTTTACTAAACTACTTTTCTAAACTTGATAGTATTGATGAACCCATAGGTGTTATTGCGCCAGTTTCTATTGATCGTAAGTCAAATCAAGAATTGGAAGGCGCATTATTTGGGCAATATCGATTTATTCCAGTTTCAGCCTATCATAACAAAAACCTTAGAGATTTTTATAAACAAGACTATTACGACTGTGACATTGTTATAACCTCCGGATCACTTATTAATCTGAAGGCGGCTGAAAATGTAGCATTTCCTAATAAAGATTTATTTATTGATTCAGTTGATTGGGATTATTGCATGAAGTTCCGTGAGTCAGGTTATCGAGTTGTTGTTGTATCAAGTGCAATCATGATTCACAACTTTGGTAGTTACATTAGTGAACATAAAAATTTAAATAATACAACTATACCTATTTATAATTATTCTTCTTTGCGTTATTATTATATTTCTCGTAATCATACTTATATTGAAACTAGGTTGGCTCATAAGCGTAATGCAGTTCTCCTATCTGTTCTATTTAGATGTAAGCAACTCATAAATAAAATAATAAAAATATTTCTATACGAAAATGATAAGAAGTTACTTAAGATCTGGGCTTGCATAACAGGCACAGTTGATGGTTTTTTTGGAAGACTTGGCAAGCACTACTAGAGACTCAACAATTAGGTAGTGCCTTTTAGTAAAGGACAGATAAAATGGGGGAAGATTGTTTTTATAGCCTATGTCAGATATCCCTCGTTTCCTACGTTGTCCAAACTGTAGCTCAGATGACATTGTCAAAAATGGGGCGAATCGTCGTGGGAAACAGAACTATAAATGCCGCGATTGTGGTCGCCAGTTTGTGGAGAATCCCCAATGGAAACGACGAGACCTCGACACCACCGCAATCATTAACCGCTTGCTACTCGAGAAAATTCCATTAGCCGGTATTGCTCGTGCCCTCAAGGTGTCAGAGTCCTGGTTACAGGGATATGTCAACCAATACTATGCAACAGTGGCCCGCCACGCCCAGGTCATTCCCAAAGCTAAAGGAGCTTTAAGGATACAAATTGACGAGTTATGGTCATTTGTTAATGACAAAGGCAACAAACAGTGGGTCTGGCTTGCTCTTGATGCCCATAGTCGAGAGATTGTCAGTTGTTATATTGGGTCTCGTGGACAGGAATCCGCTCCAGGATTATGGCAATCATTGCCAGGTGTGTATCGACAATGCGCCATGATTTACACCGACTCTTGGGAAGCCTACAGATGTGTATTACCCAGTAAGCGACATTGTGCTGTGGGCAAGGAAACAGGCTTGACCAATTACATTGAACGGTTTAACAACACATTACGGCAACGCATATCACGCTTGGTCAGAAAGACCTTATCGTTCTCCAAGAAATTGGAGAATCACATCAGTGCGATTTGGAGTTTTATTCATGACTACAATGAACGGATTTATTTGCACAAGACCGCAGGTTGAGACAGACGTTGTCTTTTCCTTATCCTTTACTAAATAGGATTACCAACAATTATTTGCGTGTAACGTTCTTCATTTTTTCTATTGCTCTTCTAGCCAGCTTTAAAAATTTTATTGAGTGTTTTTTAGGTGCAACAACTGTACAATCTGGACTGTTGTCATCTAACTTATTTTCGTGGATAAAATACCATTTATTTTTCCACTTTTCACGATAGGGCATATCCTCGCGTTTAGATATTGCAGAATAATGAGCTATCAAAGCTTTTCGCTGTAATTGCGAATTTTTTGGCGATGTACCTCGATGAGCTAGGCGACCATGCCAAATTAGAACATCACCTTTATTGCCTAAAAACTGTTCTACTTTGGAGTTAGTACGCAAAATATAGTCTTCAAATGCTGGCACACAGACTTTTTCAGAAATAGTTGGCCAATCTGGTTTCAGAGTTTCTTCATGGTTCATAAAATTCCAAACTAATTCGCGTCTAAGGAGTGGCCACTTATGAGAACTTGGAACAAATTCAAAGGGCCCGGAATCTGGGTGAATAGTATCCAGTGCTATCCATGCAGCCGCATACCAAGAATTAACAAAGGGTGGATTGAGATAATCATCTTGATGCCAATTTCGAGTTGTTGAAACCCAGCCAGTTAAATTAAGGTGAAGTCCCATATCATCACCAATTAATGCTTTCATGACATCCATTAAAGGGGCATACAGACAAATATCTCTAATTTCCTTGTAGTACATATAAGGAGTTGGACAAGACCAGCCTCCTGGATTAGTAAGTTTTGAACGTAGCTCGCAGTACTGATCAATTAATTTATTCGGAATAAATTCATTTAGTATAACATAACCATTTCTTCGCCAGTCTAATTGAACCTCACTCAAGCTGCTTTCATCACAATCATGCCGATCCAACCATGGCAATGCCATTTCATCTGGAACTTCAGAAATATCTTCAAACCGAGTAAAATTTTCCGACCTCAGATATTACATAATCTGTACCTTGAATATTTCGTTAACTTTGTTTTTTTGTAATATTATACACAATAATTATCCTATTTATTATTTTTCGGATATTTTAAAGGCCCATCGATTTTCTTGTAGACTGTCTTCCAGTTATAGCCAAAAATAGAAAGAGGAATTTAGTTCTTTAAAAAATGTAAACCAATTCTAGCATTGTAAAATTTAGGTTTCTATTTAAGTAAATAGCCTAACAATACTGTTAACCGACTGACTAACTCTCGGTATTCTTGTCTTCCCAAAGCTTCTAACTCCTCTTTTAGATGCTGCCAATCTAGATAGAATAGGTTCTTTTCGGCTAAAGCCTTGGCCTGGATTTGTGTCCATGCGTAAAAATCTCGAGTATATAGTTCTTGAAACATCTTAGAATTCTCCTCCTTCGCTTTGCTAACCTTAGTTGATAGGTATCAATGGGTTTAGAGTTTTTTGTAATTACAAATTTAATTTAATTTCTTAAATTGTTTTTCCTTTCTTTGTGTTAAACGATCCATAGCTACTACACCCACTAAATTTTTACAACCCTTTTGAGTATTGATCCAGTCCCAAGGTATGGTGAATGTTTTCTTTGAGAACAATGCTATCTTCCAGATAAAGATATTGGAAACTGGGCAATCGTTTAGGCAAGTCCTGAGTATTTCTACTAGTGCCGTTCGATCGGCCTATCATCAAGGGCTGTATTGGGTTGCCTGGTCATCAGACATACCCCTGAACTGAAATGATGCTACGTTTCAACCCAGGCCTGGTCGTGGGATAACTTTCGGAATTAATTCTGTCAAAGAATGTATGAATAATACCTTAATCCTAAGCCTTTGTATCCCAGCCTACCAGCGCCCACAATGGTTAGAACGAAATCTAACTTCCATTCAAGTAAGGGACAATATTGATTTCTCAAAGATTGAAATTGTCATCACCGATGACTCTAATGACTATAGCTGCCAGCACGTAGCCCAAAGTATTCTATGCAATTACCCAGGCCCCTGGCACTATCATAAAAATCCACATCGTTTAGGCATGGTTAGAAACTGGAATCGGAGCATTGAACTCTGTCAGGGTGACTATGTCTTGGTTCTCCATGACGATGACTATCTCCTTCCCCATGGGCTTGGAAAAATTATTGAGATTTTGTCGACTCGGCCCCGCCATCCCTTAATTTTGTTTGGGGTTCATTTAATCAGAGAAAACGAGTCTCTCATCCGCATCCAGGCCCCGCGCCGCCAACAGTTCCTCTCCCCTCAGCAGGCAGTTCAGCAACTTTTAAACAACTCTTCCTTTGTCCGCTTCCCAGGCCTGGTGATTCAACGGCAGTTATTCTTGGAACATGGGTATTTTTCTGAAGCCTATGGAGAAGCAACCGATATTGAAATGTGGCTCCGGCTAATGTCTCAGGTGGGTCTCTATTGCCTTCCAAACTGTACAGCGGCCTATCGAATTCACACCCAGGCCCTGACGATGGGCATGTTTACCCGCAAGACGATCCAGGTATTACGGGAAATTTTTATCCTGGCCCGTGCAACCCATCTGCTTTCCCCCCAGGACTTCAACCAAGCTGAGGCCAATTTTTTACATCAATTCATTTTGGCCGGAACAGTCCGCTTTCTCAAGCAACGACGATGGCCCGAGGCCCAAGCCGTTTTCCAGTTATTTGTCTCCGAGTCAATGCAGGGAGTGCAACCATCACCTAAGTGGTGGGGACTACGCCGGGGCCTGGGACTGCTCTTTCGGTTCTTAAAATTGCTACCCCCCTGAAGCCATCATCATAACTTTGGCCATAAATCACTAATAACTTGATTTTGGGAACTCTGGAGCCGGAAAAAACGTCAATTTATTTTTGTTAGAGAACTACGGCAATTTTTTCCTTTGATGACTCATTATTTAATCTAGGGAAAGCGTCATCAGGGATTCCGAAGTTCACTACAATGACACAGAAAATAGTGCAGCAAACCATGACCCACTGGCGCAAACGCAGCAAAGGCTTTCTCCTTTTTATTGTTGCTCTAGTTTTTGTTCTCACAGCCCAGCCCAGTCCCGCTCAACTAATGCCCCTTGAAGGCTCTGCCCATGACCTGAAACCCTTACCAAGCACTTCCCCACCGCCTAATACTCCGAGCCCCGATACTTCTTCTCCAGATCTTGAGGGGATTCCCGCCGCTGCCACATCCGATGCCGAAACGTTTCATCAATCCCGCTATGACCTCTTGGCTGCTGGAGATCAACTATTTTTAGCAGGGGATATTGCCGGGGCCACCGCTCTTTACCGTCAGGCCAAGGGTAGCACCACCACAACTAAACCCTTAGCGCCTCCAGTCCAAGATGCCAGTCAACTCCCACCCGCCGGACAGCTATATTGGCGAGAAGCCCAGGCCGGAGACCAAAGCCAGCTTTACAGTGCAAAGATCGTTCCCCTGCAACTCCTCATTGAATCTTTTCCACAATTTATTCCCGCGCACCTGAAGCTTGCCGAGCATTTACGAACCAAGGGAGATAATAGGGAAGCCCAAGCCCTCCTAGAGCGTGCCTTTACCCTCTATCCCGATCAGCCTGAACTCGCGCGCGCTCTGGTTTTAGCCCACGATCAACGCCAAGAGTGGTTAGAAGCCTCCCTGACGGCCCAACAGTTCCTGATCCTCAATCCCCAGCACCCTCAAGTTCCGGAATTTGGCCAAATGGCTGAGGAACGGATGCAACGGTTTCGGCGCAATATCCAAGGAAAAATTCAAGAGGGGCTTATTGCCAGTGCGATTACTGGGGTCGTAGGGGTTGCAGTCACTGGCAGTCCGTTCATGTCCCTGAGTACCGTTCAAACCTTGATGTTAGTGATGCAGGGGGAAAATGCCCTTGGGGAAGCCGCCGCCCGCCAACTCAGCCGTCAATTGAAACTCGTGGATCAACCAGAGATTACGGCCTACATCAACAACCTGGGGCAAAAACTCGCACGGATCGCTGGTCGGAGTGAATTTAACTACGAGTTTTTTGTGATCAACGACTCCCGCCTAAACGCCTTTGCCTTACCTGGGGGAAAAGTCTTTATCAACTCCGGGGCGATTACAAAAGCAAATTCCGAAGCAGAACTAGCTGGGTTAATTGGCCACGAAATTGCCCATGCAGTTTTGTCCCATGGATTTCAGTTAGCCACCCAAGGAACTGCAACGATCAACATTGCACGATTACTGCCTGTTGGCCAATATCTAGCGGGGGTAACGATCACCAGTTTCAGTCGGGATATGGAGCGCCAGGCCGATGTTTTAGGGACGAGAATTTTAGCTCGTAGTGGCTATGCCGCAGATGGTCTGATTAACTTCACCTATTTGCTCAACCAAGAATATCGAGGTCGGAATACGGTTCTCCCCTGGTTTTCAACCCACCCCAGCACCCCAGAGCGACTGCGCTATCTCGAAGGTTTGATCGATCAGCAAAATTACAACCGCTTCGGCTTTGAGGGCGTTTATAGTCATCGGCAAATCCAGGCCCAATTACAGGAAGTCCTCAACCCCAGTCCTGAGTCAAATCCTGATCAATCCAACCCAAAAGCTACAGCCGAAACTCCCATTTCACCAGCCGACAATGAGGAGACAGTAACTGATTCCCAGGCCACAGAACAGCAAACCCCAGGCGCACCCCCAAATCCCTAATGTTCAAATAGTTGTAGAATCAAATAAAAATCTAGTCAATAAATATAGAAAATTACTTTTTATATAACAGGAAATGAAAATCAATATTTCTGAACTGCTGAGCCCCATATAACTTTAATATAAGATTTCAAAGAAGGTTTTCCTTAATAAGAAACTCAGAAAAACTTGGATACAAATATTCAGCACCAAAAGAGCTTAAGTGATGTCCGTCAACAAAAAGATATTCCTTAGTATTAGAGTCAATTATTTGACATTCATTATCAGGACATAAAATATCAAGTGGATTGTATTTTAGTACTTTAGGATTAAGGTTTGTAATTGTCGCATAGCTATCTTTAAATCTTTTTATTAATTCTGCTTTGTCAACAGTACAGATTTCAGAGAGCCACTTTCCATTTTTAAACCATTCAGGTGTGCAAAGAGTACCCGGATATGAAAACCTTGGCAGCGGCATAAAAATAATTATTTTACCTCCTTTTTTATAAACAGCTTCAACGAATAGCTCGTCCAGTTCCTGAGTTATAGAGTTTGAAATAACAATAATATCATTCGCCTTTATGCTTTCTAGTATTCGAGTATATTGAAGTTTCTGAAGTTCATCACATATTTCTTTTTGATTATCGGAGCTTGGGAAAAAACACTCGCTTTGCGTAATACCATCCAAGCCAAAACCATGATACTCCGATAACTTTTTCAATAAGGGACGCAGATGATTACCGTAACTATTTCCAAGAATAAAAATAGTTGAATCTTCCTCATTGCTAGCAATAATCGTACATTTTTCTATCAAATCAGTGTTAATTCTTGAGATTCCAGACCTTGAAGCCAAATGACAATTAGAGCCACTAAACCTAGAATCATTATTAGAATGAGTTGATTTTTGTTCCTGTGCTTCGCCAAGATAGATTGCTGATGGATTCTTGTATAGATATATAACTGTTGAGACTGTAAACAAAAAAAGAACAAATGTTGTCAAGGACTTCACAAAATTTTGTTTAACAGATGAACTAAAACGAAATCTTTTCTCTATTTGATAGTATGAGAGTAGTGATAAAACAACTATTAACAAAACTTGGAATGGGATTGTGACAGGCGTTATTCCGATTGTCCAACGACTAATAACAATTATGGGCCAGTGCCACAAATAAAGTGAATATGAAATATTCCCAACAAATACCAACCCAATCCAGGATAAATACTTTGAAAACAAACTATTTTCATCTAGACTCCATATCAATATTGATGTTAAGAATGCGACAATTATTGTTTTTATTACTTGATAATCATGAATAGAAAACATGATTAAAACTAGAATAGGTAAAGAAAAAAATCCTAAGTGTTCTTTGTTTTTCTTTAACCATTTACCTCTGTCTTTTTGCATAAATATAAAAGTCAAATATCCCAATCCTAGTTCCCAAAATCTAGTTGGCATCATATAAAAAGCAAAATTACTCTTATATATACCCGTGTATATATAGGCTGTCACAGATAAAATACAAGCAAATAAAATAAAATTAAAGTTTTTTTTGCTATTTTCTTCTGTATTAAAGCTAGATAAACCTAAAGCAAAAGGATATACAAGGTAAAATTGTTGCTCAACTCCTAATGCCCAAGTATGTGTAAAAAGATTTAGCTCTGCTGATGTTCCAAAATAATCCGTGCTGTTTTTGAGTAAATATAAATTGGAAATTCCAAAGAGCGAGGATATTCCTGTTATTAGTGAATTATGTAACTCTCTCGACCAAGGATAAATAAAGAGTCCGGCAACCAAACTGACTATCAAAACACAGATAATGAGGCTAGGCAATAATCTTTCAATTCTTTTTTTATAAAAAACTAACCAACGATCTTTTGTATTTGAATATGCTTTCTGACTGAGGGATGATGTAATTACAAATCCAGAAATAACAAAAAAAATGTCAACACCTAAGAATCCAGAGGGCATAAGCCAAGAATTAAAGTGATTAATAATTACTGCAAGAATTGCAATTGCTCTTAATCCTTGAATTTCAGGCCTAAAGCTTTGATTTTGCCTACTTTGTTCAGTCTGATATTCCATTTCTGAAACTTGACGATTTTAAGGATTTATTGTGATTGTCTTTGTTTATGAAAGTTAAGCGTTAACTTTGGCTTCAAGGTTTCTTCGATAGTGTCACAGAAGCAACATGCAGCTCTTTAAGTTGTCCAGGAGAAACCCCCGCAGGCGCACCAGTGAGTAAACATCGGGCCTGTTGAGTTTTGGGAAAAGCAATGGCATCTCGGATCGAATCTTCTCCAGCCAAAAGCATCACCAACCGATCCAGTCCATAGGCAATTCCCCCGTGGGGTGGTGTCCCATATTCAAAGGCTTCGAGCAAAAAGCCAAATTTGTCGTGGGCTTCCTCTGGACTGAGGCCAATGGTTTCAAACACCTGTTGCTGTAACTCGGCCTGGTAAATCCGTAAACTACCGCCGCCAATTTCAAAGCCGTTCATCACCAAATCGTAGGCCTGGGCTTTTGCGGTTTTAAGATCGCTGACATCTTCAGGACGCGGTGCAGTAAACGGGTGATGTAGGGCTTCGAGGCGTTTTTCCGTCGGGTTCCATTCGAACATCGGGAAATCCACGACCCAAAGGAGATCATTACGAGTGGCATCAATCAGACCAAATTCTTTTCCAACCACTTGCCGCAACCGATCCAGGGTTTTATTCACCGTTCCCGTATCCCCAGCCCCAAAAAGCAAAAGATGTCCAGCCTCAGCCCCGGTGCGTTTCAAGAGTTCGGCTTTTTGTTCGGGACTGAGGTTATCTTTAATCGCCCCAATCGTATCTATTTCGCCATTTTCTCGGACGCGGATATAGGCTAACCCCTTGGCTCCGGCGGTTGTGGCTTCTTGGAACAGATCTCCACCGGGTTTGATCCGCACATTGGAGATTTGGTCATTGCCCCCCGGAATTGGCAGAATTTTAACAATCCCCCCGCTGGCCACGGCCTGGGAAAATACCTTAAAGCCGGAATCTTTGAGAATATCGGAGACATCCACCAATTCCAGGCCAAAGCGGGTATCGGGTTTATCGGTGCCGTAACGATCCATCGCTTCTGCATAGGTTAGACGCGGAAACGGACGAGGTAGTTTAATCCCTTTAACCGTCTCAAAAATGTGGCACACCAGGCCCTCATTCAGTGCCAGAATCTCCTCCTGATCAAGAAAACTCATCTCCATGTCCAGTTGGGTAAATTCCGGTTGACGGTCGGCCCGAAGATCTTCATCCCGGAAACAGCGAGCAATTTGGTAGTACCGATCACACCCCGAAACCATGAGTAATTGCTTAAATAACTGCGGTGATTGGGGTAGGGCAAACCACTCTCCCGGATTGACACGACTGGGGACTAAATAATCGCGGGCACCTTCTGGGGTCGAACGGGTTAACAGCGGGGTTTCAACTTCAATAAATTGTTCTTGATCTTCCAAATACCGGCGCATGGCCTTGACGACTTCGTGGCGCAGTTGCAGGTTTTGGGCCATCCGTTCCCGCCGCAGATCTAAATAGCGATACCGCAACCGTAGCTCTTCCCGCACCGATTCATGTTCCGCACTGGAGACTTGGAAGGGCAATTGTTTGCGAACCGGGTTGAGGAGTTCAATGGTTTCAGCATATATTTCAATTTCCCCAGTGGGTAGCTTGGGATTGAGGGAATCTGTGGGGCGTTGACTAACTTTACCGATCACTTTCACCACGTATTCACTGCGGAGTTTATCGGCCTGGGGGTAGGATGCGGGGGTGCGTTGGGGGTCACTGACAATTTGCACCAGGCCCGTGCGGTCGCGTAAGTCCAGAAAAATCACCCCGCCATGATCCCGCCGCCGATCCACCCAACCAAAAAGGGTAACAATCTGGTCAACATCGGATGAGCGTAAATCAGCACAGTAATGGGTTCGCATGGGGTCTGGGGCCTGGGGACTTAATAGCCAAGTAAATACAGCCTACCTATTATCGCAACTGACCAGGCCAAAACCGCACAACCTCAGTCATCTGTTCTCTAATTCCACCAGAATTAACCCAAGGGTTCGGGGGCAAAGGAGAGCTGACCATCGGACTCCACCTTCCCGTAATCCAATTTAATGACGCGATCCGCCACCTTGAAATAGCGATCATCATGACTGATGGCAAAAATCGTTTTTCCTTGGGCCTTCAGGCTCGGTAGCATCTCCGTATAGAAGAAGTCGCGAAAAATCGGATCTTGGTCAGCAGCCCACTCGTCGAACACATAAATTGGGCGATTCTCCAGGTAGGCCGTTAACAAGCCCAGACGTTTACGTTCTCCCTGGGAAAGATTCGTGGTGGACAGGCGATCCCCTTGAATTTCAACCTTATGGGTTAACCGCAACAGTTTGAGATATTCAAAGGCCTGATCCAAGTGATCGGCGGTTTCCAGGCCCAGGAGGCGATCAAACAAAAAGAAATCGGAAAATACGGTGGCAAAATGCTGGCGATACCATTCCTGGAGTTCCGGGGTAATGACTTGCCCATCTAGCAAAATCTCTCCCTGTTCTGGCTCATACAGGCCCGTAATAATCTTGGCGAGGGTGGATTTGCCGCTGCCATTGCCGCCAACGATAAAAATCAACTCCCCGGCCTGGAATTTCAGATTCAGGGGCCCCAAGGTAAATGTAAAGGGATTATCCGGTGAGCCACTTTGGTAGGTATGGCGAATATGGCTGAGTTCCAAGGTTTGCCAGGCCCCAATTGGGGGTAAATCCGTCACTGTGGGGCCAAGTCGGGTCTCACTAAGGGTTAATTGCAGGGACTCAACTTTGGATAAGGCCACACTGGCTCGACTTAAGACGGGAATCGCATCAATTACCTGTTGCATCGGCAGCATGAGATAAATAATCGTCAACACATAGCCCGACATCACCGCCCCTGCTACCCCCAGCACATTGGGCAAGGTAAACAGGAAAAAACCAATCGTGACAAACAGGAGTAACTGTCCCCAACTGGCGGCAATGGCAAATACCGTTAACCCAATTTGATTTTGTTTCCGGGCTTCGGCAACTGTCGGTTGAAATTGTTCCTGTAAAAAGGCCTGGCGACGGTTCCGATTCAGCTTAAGTTCTTTATTCCCCTCGGTTAAGGCCCGGAAATGTTGAAAGAGTAAATCCTGCTGTTGCCGCGCCGCCGTTAAAAAACGCCTGGCCTTACCTGCGACAAAGAGATAACTTCCCGTCCCAAAGCCAATTAAAACAATCAGTATAAAGAATAACGGCACTGACAACCAGGCCATGTAAAGCAAACAACCCAAAACAATGGCAATGGCATTAAACAAGTTGGGCAATACGGAAAAGGAGCGGGCAATGGCTTCCACATCATCGGTTAAGGTGGCCAGCAGTTGGGCATTTCCCAGTTGTTCCAGTTGCCGCAAGGGTGAGGCTAAAATCCGACTTCCCAAAACCAAGCGCATTTGAAACACCGCCTGTTGAGCCGCTCGAACCAAAAGAACCTGTGAAGCAAAATGAGTCAGGAGCAGCAACAAACCTAGACCAGCAAAACCCCAGGGCAAAACCCCTTGCAAACTTTCCACCTGGTTTAGGGCTGCATTAATTAAGGCAATCAAACCCGCCGTACTCGCCCCATTTAGCAACCCCGCTAAGCCCGCCCCTGCCACTGTTTTCCAGGCCGAACGCAAGAGTAAATAAAATAATTGCACTGCTGGTCACTACCTCAATGAAAGCCGCATTTTAAAGACATTTTCTAATCTTTTTTTCCGTTAATTTTAGACAAAACAGGTTTAACCCTTTCTGAGGATCATCAGACCTCCCATTCTCAGACCCTTCAGTCAACATTGACTAATCTATGGCTAAACCTTGCCAATAATTGCTCCTAAAACCGATTGAAGGTGACTTTGATCAGATGGTGTCAAGCAACCCAAATGCATCAACACCTTTGATTGCTCTAAGGTGAATATGAGTGGTTTAAGGACGGATGGTTTTAATAATCCTGCTTCTTGCCAATTCTCAATCATTGTTTCGCCATACCCTAGCTGGTCTTGGATCCGACTCGTTACGGCCAGTAAGATAATATCCAAACGAGATTGCTGATACATGTTTGGACTAATCACGACAGCAGGACGCTTTTTAAATCCAAGATTATTTGTGAAAGGGAATGGCACAAGGACAATATCCGCAAATTTAAAGTTGATCATAGGCAGCATCTTCTTCGTTATCCCAAACCCTAGCTAGTGATGGCTCAGATAGGCGGGTGCACTCGTTGGAATGAGTTCGTTGCTGTTCCCGCACAAGAAGAAAGTCAACAAAATCGATGACAGCCTCAAAATGTTCTGGTGTGAGTGTTTCGAGTTTTTTGACCAGAAGTTGGGATTGAGGTTGCATCGTTTACCCTTCCATGAATAGGTAACTAATTAATTTCGTTAAAGTTCCGAACAACAAGCGATTTTGGGTACTTAAGGCACTCGAATTGATCTTAGGGGCGGTTAAGGTTGGTCATCATCCACCTTAGGTAAGAAATTGGGTCGCTCTTTATCTTCCCAGCCTGCGGGCCGTTTGGAGTTGTACCAGGCCACAGACCCCAACCCCACAGCGGCTATAAACCCTAAAGCAAGGACGGCGTAAAAGGGCCCAAAGCCTTGAAATATGGTTTCTAATCCTGCAATTGGGCCAATCACCATTTGTCCATCTCCGCAATGAAGTTAAGAAAAGTCACAAAGTCTCAGTTCTTAAATAGTACGGTGATTGCAGACCAATGTGGTTTAAAGTCGTCGCAAAATATTGGTGCCATGGGTATCTGTCCCACAGGTTTGCAGCAGGTTGTAGTGTTCCGCAAAACCATTGACCATTTCTGTGATCTCTAAGGAGGGTGTCCAAGGACGCGGATTTCCGTAGGCATAGTAGGCTTCCACGCCATCAATCCCCAATTCGGCAGCAGCGGGAATTAGGGTGGTCAAAGCAAGTTTGTATCGGGCTGGATGGGCTAAAACCGCTAATCCCCCGGCCTGGTGGAGGGCTGCAATCACGTTCTTGGCCTGGGCTGCCTCGCCTTCTGGAGCCGAACCAAGGGTATAGTCCACCAAGGCTAAATGATCTGGATCAAAGCCGTAGCCCAAGATGTGGACTTCAACATTCAACAAGAGAGCTGTAATTTCAATCCCAGGCCAGAGTCTCGGCAAACTAACTTGATCTTGGGCAACTAAATAATCTTGGGCAGCATGATATCCAGCAACGGAATGATGATCAGTAATAGCAAAATCTTCTAAGCCAATTTCAATTGCTTGATCAACGAGGTCTTGTGGGGTTAATTGCCCATCTGAGGCCTGGGTATGGAGATGGAAATTGTAGCGATGGGGGCAGCTTTCATGGTCAATGCGGCGAAACAGGGCCAGCAGATCAGCTTGCGGGGGGTCAGCCTGTGCCTCCGTGGGGTTTGAAACATTAATCGCCAGCGTCATAGGCATTACAAATTATTAACCCTGTTACTTTCCAATATAAACTTTGGTAACAAGAGTTGTCTGTCAGCAAAAATACTTAAATCTTATGGGTCACAGAGGCAGCCGCTATCTATCGCACCTTGGCCGTAAACCCACTGGCTTTAAACTGTTCCAACTGTAGGGGTGTAGGTTGCTCGGCCGGGACACTAATCCGAAGTTCAAATTCACTCACTCCCGGTGGCACTGTCTCAATCGAACCAATCCGAGTGCGATTTTGCATGACCGGATTACCATTGGCGTCAAAAATCCGCCCAAAAACATCCGCATCAACAACAGTTTTCCCAGATTTATTTTCAACTTTGCCGGTAATCAGATAGCAACTGGCTTTCATGGTCGTCCCACTGGTGACAGCTCCCTCGGCTAAATCCGCTGGACAGTCTTGATACCCCACATCCTGTAACTGCATCTGAATCACCGCCCAGGCCGGGAGTGGCATCACTAAACCAGGCAGCCAAAGCCCAATCATTAGGGCCGAAAAAGCAAAGAGACGCTTGAACCAACTGAGAGCCATGGGGAGTTAATCCGTCTGCGGTGAAATCACTAAAATTTAGCCTAACCTAAGCAGTTCTACTTTTCCCAGAGTGTCTTCATCCCAAGCCCCTCTACCCATCCACTGACTGAATTGACTGATCCCACCAGCCCCAAGCAGCTAAACGGTTATTCAACTGAATCCAGGTGATTAAATCAAGATTTTCGGCGCGGGCCTTTGGATTGATGCCCAATTCGGTAAAGACTGATCGCAAGCTCTCACGTTCCCCCAGGCCCCGGAGATTGGTTAGCAACATTTTCCGACGCGTGGCAAATCCGAGTTGAATTAACTGGTCTAAGAATTGCGGTTGATCACAGGAGATGGGCGGGGCCTGAGGGGTAAGACGGATCACGGTGGAGTCAACTTTGGGGCGGGGATGAAAGGCACTGGGGGGAACTTGGCAAATTTTTTCGACTTTAGCTAAATACTGCACCCGTAACGAGAGCGCGCCATAGATTTTATTCCCAGGAGTTGCCAGGATTCGCTCTGCCACCTCAGCTTGGATCAAAAGCACCAAACTCTCAAAGGGCAGGGCCTGGGGTTGGCTAATTGTCCCGAGGAGCTTGATTAAAATCGGCCCGGTGATGTTGTAGGGAATATTGGCCACAACTTTATTTGGCTTGGGGTCGGGTAATTCCCCTAAATCCAACTTAAGAAAATCCGCCAGAATTAAATTCCAGTTTGGGTGGGTGAGTTTTGCAACTAGGGCCTGGTGCGCCTCCCGATCCACTTCCACACTGGTGACTTGCCCGGCCTGGTCTAAAAGCGGTCGCGTTAATACGCCTGTCCCTGGGCCAATTTCCAGCACATGATCCTGGGGCGTCAAATCCGAGGCCTGGAGAATTTTCGCCAAAACCGCTGGACTTCTCAGCCAATGCTGGCCAAACCGCTTTTGCGGCCGCACCATTACCGCGGGCCCAATCCCACCGCACCGGCATAGACGGCATTGTCACCGAGATCATCTTCAATCCGCAGCAAACGATTATATTTGGCCACCCGTTCACTCCGACACAAGGACCCGGTTTTAATCTGCCCAGCCCGCGTTGCCACTGCCAAATCGGCAATCGTGGTATCTTCGGTTTCCCCAGAGCGATGGCTAATCACCGAACGATAGGCATTGCGCGTTGCGAGATCAATAGTCTCTAAGGTTTCCGTGAGAGTGCCAATTTGGTTGAGTTTGATCAAGATTGAGTTACCAATGTGTTGTTCAATGCCCCGCTTAAACCGAATTGGATTGGTGACAAATAAATCATCGCCCACCAGTTGAATTTTGCGACCCAGTTTTTCCGTCAAGATTGCCCAATTTTCCCAATCATCCTCATGGAGACCATCTTCAATGGAAACAATCGGGTAGGCATCGGTTAGTTCACCTAAGTAGTCAATCAAGTCAATCGGGTTGCGGGTAACGCCATCATAGGTATATTTTCCGTCACTATAAAACTCACTGGCGGCCACATCCAGCGCCAACGCCACCTCATCCCCCGGTTTGAAGCCCGCCAACTCAATGGACTGCATCAAAATATCTAGGGCCGCCCGATTAGAGCTTAAATTTGGGGCAAATCCGCCTTCATCCCCAACCCCGGTTAATAGGCCCTGATCTTTGAGGACTTTACTCAGGGCCGCAAACACTTCTGCTCCCCAGCGTAGGGCCTCCTTAAAGGAACTGGCACCGGCCGGGACAATCATAAATTCTTGAATATCCACGTTGTTGTCGGCATGGGCCCCACCGTTAATCACGTTCATCAGGGGGACAGGCAGCAGGTTCGCCAAGGGGCCACCCAGGTAACGATATAAGGGCACATCTAGGGCAAACGCACAGGCCTTCGCTGCAGCCAACGAAACCGCCAAAATCGCATTGGCCCCAAGGTTAGATTTATTTGCCGAGCCATCGAGATCAATCATGAGCCGATCCAGGCCAACTTGATCCGCCGCATCAAAATCAATCAGAGCCGGAAGAATTTTTTCCTCGATGTTTTCCACGGCCTGGAGTACCCCTTTACCGCCATAGCGCGACTTGTCTCCATCCCGAAGTTCATGGGCTTCAAAACTGCCGGTTGAGGCCCCACTGGGGACTTGGGCCAGGCCAATAATGCCACAGGTCAACTCAACTTCTGCTTCCACAGTCGGCCGCCCGCGGGAGTCTAAAATTTCCCGGCCGTGAATAGCGACAATGGCGGTGTCCAACATCATGTTTTCCTCTGAATCTCTCTGGAGTCCAGGCCAATTTTACGCTGAACCCCTTGGTTACACGGGCAAAACTTCCGAAACATTTTCGGTTTTCTGGAGATGGCGTCTTAAACCTTCTCCACCAATGGTCGTCCCAATAGTCCCTGGGGTCGAATCAGCAACATCAAAAACAACAGCCCAAAGGCCACTGCATCCCGTAAGCCTGAGAGTTCGGTAGGCACCAAGCTTTCCGCCAAACCCAGCAGTAACCCCGCCACCATCGTCCCCGGAATACTCCCCAGACCCCCAAGAACAATCACTGCTAAGCCCTTCAGACCAAAGACTAAGCCAAATTGTGGCCCGGTAATACTGACACTGGCGGCCACTAAACTCCCGGCCACCGCCGCCAAAAAGCTACTGATAAAAAACGTCAAGCTAATGAACCAATCCCCATTAATTCCGAGTAAATTGGCCGTAACCTGATCCTCCGCCACCGCCTGCATCGCCTTCCCCATCAAGGTGCCATTGATCCACAGGGTTAAAACAATTAACAGCAACAGAGAGACCAGGAAAATCACCAACTGACCACTGCGAATTAAGAGGGGGGCCGTGGTTGAGCCCAAATTGATCGCCGCCGGTAGTGTCCCATAGATGCCATCGGGAAAGGTGTACACCTCTGCCCCCACCAGATATTGCAGCAAGTTGATAATCACCACCGCCACACCCAAGCTCGACACCACGCTCAGCAACGGATCCGCACCGGCCAACCGCAACGGACGAAACGCCAGTTTTTCAATTCCCAGGCCAATGAATCCCGTCACCAGGCCACTGAGAATCACCGCCAACGGAAACGGTAGACCAAAGGGTAGCTGGGCATTGGCTAAGACCCCATTAATCCCAAATCGACTCCCCAATAACCCATAGGTCAGATAAGCGCCGAGGGCAAACAGGGGGCCATGGGCAAAATTGATCATTCCCAGGATCGAAAACACCAAGGTGTAGCCTAGGGCAAAGACCACGTAGACGCTTCCCAGGGAGAGACCATTGAGTAGGGCTTGTAAAAAATCTGTCATGGCCACAAAAACGGCAACCACCCTTAAATGTACCGATTTATCTCGGAAATTATTGTCCTAGGTCAACGCTTAAAGAGGGGATTGATTACTGATAATTGATAAAACCCTATTCTTCCCAATATCTATTGCCATCTGAGGTCTATGCCATGGACGTAATTCGCCGCAGTTCCCAAGAATTAGTCCTCCAGGAACGACCCTGGCTGGCCTGGTTGCTCGGTGGGTTCTTTGCCCTCAGTGGTCTGACGATCTTGCCCCTAGTCTGGCTATTGATGCCCAAGGATATTTTGATTTGCACCCGCTCCCTTGATGCCCCCAGCAACTGCCAACTGATGGCTGAAACTCTTTTAGGAACGGACATCACAAACATTGCCGTGGAACAAATTATTGATGTACGTCTGGAAAAACCCACTGTCAATGGCCAAACCCGAGAGCGCACCGATAGTCACATTGTCCGACTGGATCTGCAATCGGGAGATGCTGTGTATTTTGGCCAATACGATCCCTATCCAGCTAGTTTTGAGCGGGCAGAACAAATTCGGAGATTTTTAGCGGATCCTACGGCCACGAGTCTGAGGCTAGAGCAGGATTTACGCTGGGTGGCCTGGATTATCACGCCGATTTTCTTAATTGTTGGGCTAGCCCTTGTGTTCCTCATGGGGACGACCTTGGTGATTGAGATGAATAAAACCCTAGGGACTCTGACGATTCAACATCGGGGCCTGGTGGGGACTAAGTCGCTCAAGGAATATCCCTTACGAGACATTGAGTCGGTGATTGTTGAACGTAGCCGTAGTGATAAAGGTAGTGATACGTTTCGGGTGGCCGTAGTCTTAAATTCTGGAACGAAGGTGGCATTGCGGAGTTACTACAGTTCTGGGCAACAAGCAAAAATCCAAACAGCTCAGCAAATTCGGGAGTTCCTGGGCCTGGGCTAAACAGCTTAATAGTTCTTAAAATTTAGGTGACTCGCACCCTATTTCTTTAGCTGATCTATGACTTCCCTGCTCTCGGCCCAACAGCGGCAAAAACTGGATCCCAGTAATGATCTGCTTTTTTACGATCAACCAAGGTTTGTTACCCATGTGGATGGGAGTTTCATTAGCCAACTCACCCAGCTTTATCGGCAACAACTCCGGCCGGGGATGCGAATTTTAGATTTGATGAGTAGCTGGGTCTCCCACTTACCCCCGGACATTGACTTCGCTGAGGTGGTTGGGCATGGCTTAAACGGTGAAGAATTGGCCAAAAATCCTCGCTTAACCCGTTTTTTTGTCCAAAACCTCAATCAAGATTTAAAACTTCCGTTGCCTGATACCAGTTTTGATGCGGTGTTGAATACAGTTTCAGTGCAGTATCTCCAATATCCTGAGGCAATTTTTGCAGAAATTCATCGGGTGCTAAAACCAGGAGGGGTAGCCATCGTCAGCTTTTCCAATCGGATGTTTTATCAAAAAGCGATCCAGGCCTGGCGGGACAGTGATGATCTTAGCCATGTGGAGCTAGTCAAAGCCTATTTTCAGTCCGTCATCGGTTTTAGTCAGCCAGAGGTGATTCAATCTGGGGGCCTTGCCCAATGGTTTCCTTGGTTATCCCTCGGGGATCCCTTCTACGTGGTCATGGCCTGGCGAGAAAATTAGGGGTAAAACTGGGGCAGCTAACTTTCGTTTAATACTAGGAAATTTCATTCATGACCAATTGGGCCCAATTGCAGCAGACTCCGCCCGGGCAAGTTTTTACCACCACCCATCCCCTAGACATTTACGACTCCCCTGCGTTAAGCGCCTTAGCCACCCAGGCTGGGATTGGCCGACAGTTAAGCCTGAAAAATTTACCGAATTCTGAACCGACCTATCGCACTGGCCTGGAGGTTTGTTTGTGGGAAGATGCCTATCCGGGATGGTTGGCGTTAGAAGACTTAGGACATTTAGAACCAGTCACAGACATCAAAACAGCACCCGTTTTTACCCGAGCAGAAATTCTCCAGGCCATTCCCAACGTCATTAAATTTATCCAAACCGCCCAAACCCGCAGCCATTGTTACTTGTGGGGAGGAACCCTTGGCCCCAGTTACGATTGTTCCGGACTAATCCAGGCCAGTTTTGCGGCTCAGGGAATTTGGGTACCGCGGGATGCCTACCAACAGGAAGCGTTCACGACCCCAATTTTCAACCCTGGCGATACCCCTGAGGCGTTGATGCCTAGTCTTGAACTGGGGGATTTAGTCTTTTTTGGCACCCCCACCAAGGCCACCCATGTCGGTTTGTATTTAGGTGAGGGGAAATATATCCACAGTTCTGGGAAAGATCAGGGGCGGAATGGAATTGGTATTGATTTTTTAAACTTGTCCGCTCAACCGAATCCCGACCCCGTGTCCCAGGCCTACTACAACCAATTTCGGGGGGCTGGCCGGATCATGACAAACTATCGTCCCCAGGCAGAACAGGAGCTTCCCTAGAGCTTGAAGCTAGAACCAGTTCCCTAACCCATGCCAGCCACATAGGCCCTGGCCCCAAGATCCGCCAGCCGTGCTTGTTTCTCCTGGACTAGGTTTTGAAGGGATTGGCGATAGGTTTGCATTTTGGCCAAGAGATTCGGCTCATGGCTGGCCAGGATTTGAATCCCCAGGAGGGCGGCATTTTGGGCATTGCCAATGGCAACGGTGGCCACAGGAATTCCAGCGGGCATTTGGACGATTGAGTAGAGGGAATCAATCCCCTGCAAATGACGGCTGGGAACTGGCACCCCAATCACTGGCAAAGGCGTCAAGGAGGCAATCATTCCAGGTAAATGGGCCGCTCCCCCTGCTCCAGCAATAATCACTTTCAGGGAGGTTTTGTGAGCCTGGCTGGCAAATTCAAAGAGACGGTGGGGCGTGCGATGGGCCGAAATAATTTCCAGATGATAGTCCACCTCAAAATCCTCACAGACAGCCACAGCTTGGGCCATTATCGGCAGGTCAGAATCACTCCCCATGACAATGGCAATCGGAGCAGAAATTTGGGCAGGGGCAGAATTTAAGGCAGGGCTCATGGTGAATGATCTCGAACAAGTGTGCAGTTAGTAGAAATGCGAATTATGAATTTTACGGGCAAACATCTGAGAAATTTATCCAGTTTCTTCTGGTTTTCCTGAAAGTCCTTAACATTTTGCAACCCAGAAAACCTGCAACGTCCCTAATTGCGTCCGGTAGCCTGAGATAGTTTGTATATTTATTGCAATCGCTGTCATCTGAAAATTGATTTGTCTAGACTTTGATCACAATAGTGGCACATCTGTCCCATTGGCTGACCTTGCTTGGATTGACGACACCCCCTTGAGGCCCACCTATGCTTGAAAACCTGCAAAAATATCGTTTTGCCTGCACCCTCACCTTTGGGGATGTTTATGGCCAGGTGATCGTCTGGTTAATTGTCATTTTTGTCGGCATGGCCGCATCCGTAGCTCTCTATAACAATCCGATTACGGCTTTTTTGGTCGGGGGACTTATTCTGGTTTTAAGTCTGCCCTTCCTCCTGTTTGCCTTTGTCACCACCCTCCTGAACCATATTGAATTGCGCCCGATTTCGCCCCAAGTCAAAAAATCCAAAGCAGCCCCTGCCCGTCCTGTTAGCTCAGAAGTTGCTCCGGCCAATTAATGATCGATGGCTGCCCCGCAACAACTCTCGTCCCAGGCCCCAACCCCAGAAAAATTCACTTCGCCATTGCCTGATTTAGTCACAACACCACAATCAGGGCCGAGGGTCTGGCTGGAGCGGGTAAATTTTGTGGGGTATTCCGGGCCACAACAACTTCTCATTGATGCTCAAGGACGCATTGCGGCAATTGCTCCCCAGGCCGAGGCGGTGGATTGGTCTGCGGATCAGCGGGTTGCATTTCCGGGGGATTATTTATCTCTACCCGGCCTGGATTTACAAATTAATGGGGCCTTGGGGTTGTCCTATTTGGACGTGCAACCGGATGAGGAGGGAACTTTTCGCCTCGGACAAACCTGCGAATTCTTAGCCAAAATCGGAGTTGCTGGATTCTTACCCACGCTAATTACAGCCCCCGTAAAAACCCTCCAAGCTGGACTCCAGGTCTTTGCTGGCTTTCTCGAAAAACCCAACCCCGGGGCCAAGATTCTGGGGCTGCATTTGGAGGGGCCGTTTCTCAATCCCGAAAAACGGGGGGCGCACCCTCAACGCCATTTACTGCCCCTGAACATTGAGAACGTCAAACGAGTTTTTGGGGATTATGGCTCAATCGTCAAGCTGATTACCCTGGCCCCTGAACTCGATCCCACCGAAACCGTCATTCCCTATTTAGTTGAACAAGGCATCACCGTTAGTCTGGGGCATTCCCAGGCCACTGCCCTTCAGGCCCAAAGAGCCTTTGATCAGGGTATGTCGATGCTCACCCATGCCTTCAATGCCATGCCCAGTCTCCACCACCGTCAACCCGGCCCCCTGGCTGCTGCCATTACCGATCCCAGAGTCAGTTATGGTTTGATTGCCGATGGCCAACACGTTGATCCGCTGATGTTAGAGTTACTCATTCGTACAGACCGGCCTGGGGAAAAAGGGACATTTTTGGTGAGTGATGCCTTGGCGCCCTTGGGGTTGGGGGATGGGGTCTATCCCTGGGATGAACGCCATATTACCGTTCAGTCGGGGACGGCCCGGTTACCGGATGGCACGCTTTCGGGAACAACCTTAGGTTTGCTCAGCGGGGTACAACATTTGGTTAAGTGGGGAATTTGCCACCCTGACCAGGCCATTGCCTTAGCAACCGAAGCCCCCCGGAATGCACTCAACTTACCAGGCTTAGAACTTGGGTATGCGGTTAATCAACTTTTGACCTGGAGCTATGATTCTGGGGCAAAGGAGTTGGCCTGGGAGTGGTTTTGCCTAGACAGATTGGTATAGTTTTCACAAAAATTTAGTCGTGGGTGATGCAGTTAGATTCAGCCCTGAAGTCATTCCACTGGTGAAGAAAAACAACGAAGTCGGTTCGACATGGCTATAAAGCTCAGCGAATTACTACTTCCATGACCTGAGCAGGATGAAATTTAAGAGCAGAACGCATTAGGGATGGGCCTCTCAGGTAGGTGCCGCTCTAGGCTTTTCCACGGATGATACGAGCAATATCTAAATTCCGCATGGCCAAGATCACCCAAGATGTTGTTAAGTCCGGCCCATGTACCGTCCCCATCAACGCCGCTCGGAGGGTTCGCATCACCAGGCCCTTTTTGACCCCCAATTCCTTTGTCACATTTTTAATCATGTCCTGCGCGATGTCGCTGTTAAGTTCGGGGGTCTCTTTTCGGATGCTCAGTAACAATTCCAAGGCTTTCTGACCATCCGGTTGGGCTAATTGGGCGGTGGCGTCATCATCGTAGGTCACAGTCTCGCCAAAGAAAGGAGCAGCTTGGGTAACGGCATCCTTCAGTGTTGTTAGGCTGGCCTGGAGTAGGGCCGTTAGAAGTTCTAGCCAGGCCTGGTCAGTTTCGGGGTCAAATTCATAACCCGCTCCAGCCCAAACCCGCAACAACTCCGGCAATAGATGCGCAACGGGCATGGCGTGGAGATATTGACTATTGAGCCAATTGAGCTTATCCCAGTCAAACTTGGCCCCAGCCCGATTCACCCGGTCAAAATTAAAATGTTTCGCCGCCTCATCTAAGGTAAAAATCTCTGACATTCCCTCCACGGGCGACCATCCCAACAAAGTCATATAGTTCACCAACGCCGGGGCGACATATCCCATGGCCTGGAAATCGGAAATGGAGGTTACCCCATCCCGCTTCGATAGTTTCTGGCCAGATTGATTCAGAATTAGGGGCGTGTGGGCAAATTGGGGTACAACTGCGTTCAGGGCCTGGTATAGGAGGATTTGTTTCGGGGTATTGCCAATGTGATCTTCCCCGCGAATCACCTGGGTAATCCCCATGTCAATGTCATCCACCACTACCACTAGGTTATAGAGGGGCGGGCCAATTTCCCCTGGAGCCGCAGCCCGAGCAATCACCATATCCCCCCCTAAATCGCGACCCTGCCATGAGACCTCTCCCCGCACCAGATCAGTCCAGCGAATTTCCTGCTCATCCTCAATTTTGAAGCGAATCACCGGATGACGACCGGCTGCAACATAGGCCGCTTGTTCCTCTAGTCCCAAATTCCGATGGCGATTATCGTAGCGGGGGGCTTGGCCCTTTTCCTTTTGGGCTGCGCGCATGGCATCCAGTTCTTCCGGAGTGCAATAGCAGTAGTAGGCTTGGCCGTTATCTAGCAGGGTTTGAATTGCCCGCTGATAGAGTCCAGTGCGTTGGGATTGATACTCTGGCCCCTCGTCCCACTCCAACCCCAACCAGGCCAGACCAGAAAGAATGTTTTCCGTATATTCCGGACGGGAGCGTTCCAGGTCAGTGTCTTCCACCCGTAAGATAAATTTGCCGCCGTGGTGCCTTGCATAAAGCCAGTTAAAAACTGCTGTCCGCGCTGTTCCGATGTGTAAGTTTCCGGTGGGGCTAGGGGCAATACGAACACGCACCGTCACAGCAGATTCTCCTAAATATCCAATGAATCGTTTAAGGTCAGAGTTTTTATATTATCCTGCCACTGGGCCTGGGGTCGGGGCCAATTCCCTGCTAGTGCTTCAGCCGTTGGGCATTCAAGCAACACCAATCCTGTCGCCGCCAAACACTACTCACAGTCCATCCCTGCGCTTCTAGGGCTGCGGTCACATCGGGTGCTTGGGAGAGCAACAGGCCACTAAAAATGCCCCAGGCCCCAGCTTTTGTAACGCTATTTAACTTGGGGACTAGAGAAATAATCACATCCGCCAAAATATTGCAAATTAGACCATCTACGGGTTGGGGAATCTCCTCAATACTGCCTTGAATGACCTGCCACTGCTGGGGATCAATGTGGTTAAGGGCAAAATTTTCTTGGGTGGCCTGGACGGCAAGGGGATCCACATCCAGGGCATAGGCAAATTCCGCTCCCAGGAGTAACGCCCCGATGGAAAGAATCCCACTACCACAACCTAAATCCGCTACAGTTATGGCTCCCAAAGGGTCAAAGGTATCATCCAATTGCATTTCCAGGGCTTCTAAACACAGTTGCGTCGTCTGGTGGGTGCCCGTGCCAAAGGCCATTCCCGGATCTAACAGAATCAAAAATCGCTCATTTAACGGGGGCGTGGTTAACCAGGCCGGACAAACTAAAAACTTTTCACCAATTTCCTGGGGATGCCAATATTGCTGCCAACTGTGGGCCCAATCCTCTTCATCCACCAATTGCCACTGCAACCGGGGCCGGGCCTGGTGGAGTCCCATGACATCCTGCTGAATCCAAACTCCCAAGGCTGAAATATCCAACAAACTGGCCTGGTGATGGGGTAAATAGGCCTTGACCGTTAACCCGCTACTAGGGCGATACTCCGAGGCCATTCCCTGGCAGCCAAAGGTTTGAAGTCGCCAATAGAGGGTTTCCTCAGCAAGTTCCCGTTGTTCGGCATTCACCGGCGGCAAGATGACCTTAATTTCCCACCAGCGGCTAATCACAAATCCGGCCCACGGACAAACGCCAATTTATCGTCATTTCGCAGGGGCATGAAAGACCAAAAGTGCTTAAAACCATCGCAAGCAATACGTTTGAGTCTCTCACTTTGAGCAGAAACGACGATACCTACAGATTAACAATATAGGCATCGCGAATCCCGGATACCTTGGTGATTTCCGTTAACAGGCCCTCCGGCAGCGGATCATCAATACTGAGAACCATCACCGCATCCCCACGCACCAGCTTCCGGCCCACCTGCATACTGGCAATGTTGACGTTGAAACTGCCCAAGAGCGAGCCAATTTTACCAATAATCCCCGGCATATCCCGGTGCACCGTCAGCAACATATAGCGCGTCGGCGGCACATTAATTGGAAAGTCATCAATGCTGGTAATCCGCAGTTCATCCGCCCCCAGCAATGCCCCGGAGACTGAGCGGGTTTCCAGGGGGCCCTTGGCAATCAACTGCAATGACCCAGCATAGTCCCGTTCATCGGCATCGCGGGTTTCTACAACTCGAATCCCCCGTTCTTTCGCCTCCAGGCCAGCATTCACATAATTCACCCGTTCCCGCAAAGCTGGAGAGAGCAAGCCTTTCAGCGCTGCAATCACAATCGGTTGACTGTCATTGGTGGCCAACTCACCCTGAAGCCGAACTTCTAAGGATTCCACCCGACCGCCGGCCAATTGCCCAACTAAATTCCCCAGGGTTTCCGCCAGTTGCATATAGGGCGTGAGTTTTTCCAAAACATCAGGGCGCAATCCAGGAATATTCACCGCTGACCGAGCCGGTAACCCCAAGAGAACATCGCGAATTTGCTCAGCCACATCAATGGCCACATTGGCCTGGGCTTCTTCTGTGGAGGCTCCCAGGTGGGGGGTCAAAATTGTTTCCAGGCCCAGTTCCTTTAAGGGAGATTCCTTCAAGGGCTCGGTTTCAAACACATCCAAGGCCACCCCGCCCAATTTCCCAGCTTTCAAGGCTTCAGCTAAGGCCACTTCATCAATAATCCCACCCCGGGCACAGTTAATAATTCGGCAAGTGGGCTTCATTTTGGCCAAGGATGCGGCGTTAATTAAGTGGGTAGTTTCTGGGGTTTTCGGTAAGTGCAGGGTAATGAAGTCGGACTCAGCAAAGAGAACATCCAACTCCACCAAACGTGCCCCCAACTGCTCGGCCCGCTCCACAGAAAGGTAGGGATCATAGGCTAACAACCGCATCCCCATGGCCCGAGCCACCGTCGCGACATGGGAGCCAATTTTCCCCAGGCCCACAATTCCCAGAGATTTCTTATACACTTCCACGCCCGTAAAGGGTTTGCGTTCCCAGGCCCCACCTTTCAGCGAGGCATTGGCATCCGGGATATGGCGGGCTAAGGACAGCATCATCGCCAAGGTATGTTCCGCCGCCGCAATTGTGTTGCCCTCTGGGGAGTTAACCACGACAATCCCTTTGCGCGTCGCCGCTGGGACATCGACATTATCCACACCCACACCGGCCCGACCAATAATTTTCAGTTGGTTTGCCGCTGCAATCACCTCTGCTGTGACCCGGGTTCCTGAACGAATCATCAAGGCATCGTAGCCGGGAATAATCGCCACCAATTCCGCCGGGGAGAGGTTAGTTTGAACATCCACCTGGGCCACTTGCGCCAATAAATCAAGCCCCACCTGTTCAATGGGATCAGAAACAAGAACCTTGGGCATAATCTTTTGCTTGAAAACTCACTAAAGGGTTGGAACGAAATCTGGAGGGCAACGGCGTGCTGGCCCAACGTCACATTTTAGCAAACAGTGTCCCGTCCCCCAGAATTCCCCCAGGCCTGGTGTTGCAGTCCGGGCAATGGTCTTTGAATAATAAGAGCAGTCCCTCAGGAGTGTGGTAATGACCCAATCCCACAGCGTTAATTGGTGGCAGCGGCTATCGTTACCGACCCGATTGTTGATTATTGGGTTAACCGGGCCCATCGTTACCTTAAATTTCTGGGCCTTTGCTTCCATCTCCAGCTACTTTGGCACTTTGGTGGCAGTCCTGGTCTTGGCCTCGCTGCTGGCCTTTATTTTGAACTACCCCGTCACTTGGATTGAGTCCCAAGGTAATGTCCGGGGGCCAGCGGCCATTGTTGTCTTTTTATTTGCACTCCTGATCTTGGCGGGTTTGGGAGTTACCTTAGTACCCGTGGTCTTAAACCAGGCCCAGCAATTGGTGGTGCGCTTGCCGGAGTGGGTCGGGTCAGGACAGCATCGACTTTTGGAATTTGGCCAGTGGTTGGATACTTTGAATTTGCCGATTACGGTAGATGTGGATGCCCTGGCCAATCAACTCCTAGAACGGTTGAAAGAACAACTCCAGGCCGTGGCCCGAGAAGCCCTGAATCTGCTTTTAGGCACCGTTAGTAGTGTCGTGGATGTGGTGATCAACGTCATTTTGACGGTGGTTTTGACGTTCTATTTACTTCAGCACGGGGATGAGCTTTGGGAAAGCTTAGTCAACTGGTTGCCATCCCCGGTTCGCGCCCGCGCCTCAGACACAATTCGCACCAGTTTTCAAAACTATTTCATCGGGCAACTGATTTTAGGCACCTGTATGGGGGCTGGCCTGGTCACAATTTTTTTAGTGTTAAAAGTGCCCTTTGGCCTCTTATTTGGGATCACGATTGGGATCATGGCCCTGGTTCCCTTCGGCGGTACGGTGGGCATTATTACTGTGACGCTCTTGGTGACGCTTCAAGATGCTTGGTTAGGCTTGCGGGTCTTGCTCTTCTCGTTTATCCTGCAACAAATCCTAGAAAACCTCATTGCCCCCCGGATCATTGGCAGTGTCACGGGTTTAAATCCAGTTTGGGTATTTTTAGCAATCCTAGCTGGGGCCAAGGTGGGAGGTTTGTTGGGGGTTGTGGTGGCTGTCCCCATTGCCGTTGTCATCAAAACCGCCCTGAGTAGCTTCCGATCCCGCTGGAATGAACCAATCCCGGAATTAGCCGCTGAGTCTGTGGCATCCGATCCCGATGTTCTTCCCAATGACCGCTTATCTCAACTTTCCTAGTGGTTTTCCCGCCCATTGTCTCCGCAGAACTGTAATTCAGGAATGACAGCCCAATGTCTAAGCCCAGCGAGCCATTACCCCCCTTCTGGCCCAGTACTATCCGCCGCTGTAGCAACATTTTTTTTGGAACCTTCAGTCTTTTTTTCAGCTTGGCGGTCATTGGTACAGGCTTTACCCTGTTTTTGATTATCCTGGCGTTGATTTTCGGAGGGGGGGCTGCCCATGAGGATGATCCCTATGAGTTTGTTTCCGGCACTGAAGACAGCCCAAATCGAATTTTGCGAATTGCCATCAATGGGCCGATTTTGGGAAGTCCCACAGAGGCCGCTGAACCCTTTAACTTTGGCTCTCTGGTGGGGATCACCTACGGGTATCAAGTTCTAGAGCAGTTGGAAGATGCCGCAGAGGAGGAGGATATTAAAGCGGTGCTGGTAGAGATTAGAACCCCTGGTGGGACAATCTTTGGTTCCCAGTCCATCTACGAGGGCATCAAAACCTACCAAGAAAAAACAGGAAACCCCGTGTATGCCTTTGTCGAGGGGCTATCGGCTTCCGGTGGTGTATGGGCCATGGTGGGGGCGGACAAAATCTATGCAGACTACGGCAGTTATGTCGGCAGTATCGGCATCTTGGGGCCAAGTTTGACCTACTACAATAAGCCCACCGGCTTGAATGAAGGACTTTTGGCAGGCGGTGTGACAACGGCTGCGGGCATTGAATCTTGGACCATTACCGGTGGCCGTGGCAAAGACCTGGGCAACCCATTCCGCCGACCAACCCCCCAAGAGCTACAGCAACTCCAGGCCGGGGTGAACGTGGAATACACTAACTTTGTCAATCATGTGGCGGAAAATCGAAAACTTGCCCCTGATGTCATTCGGGATCAATTGGGTGCGATGGTTTTTGGCAATCAACAAGCTCAAGCCTACGGCCTGATTGATGGCACCCTCAACCGCCCCCAAACCCTGGCCGCCCTGGCAAAAGCTGCGGGAATTAAAGATGATGACTATGCCCTTGTTCGCGTTCGACCTGAGGACAGTTCCCTGATTTCGCAACTGTTAACCGCCCGCACCCGAGAACCACAGGACTACCAGGCCTGGTTAAAACAGGAAACCTGTTCCATGACCCAATTCCGAGTGTTGGCTTACTACGGCGATTTACACAGCCAATGTCGGTAGGGTTGATTAACAATGGAGACAAGGGGTTGAGGCATCGAGAAACTGGATTCTGGAACAAATTATTGAAACCCTGTTTGCGGCAAGCATTGGCAATTTTTATTTAGATCAACTAAGTCTGGGTGAACATCGGAGCCAGTTATGACAGAACTCCTGGGGGGGCGGTATCAAGTTCTGATGGAAATGGGGCGTAATCCAGGCCGGCGTACCTATCGAGTTAAGGATATCCAAACGGGGGATGAATGTGTCCTGAAGCGGATTAGCTTTGGCGAGGACATGGCCTGGCAGGATTTTCAAGCCTTTGAACGGGAAGCCCAGGTTTTACAAGCCCTCTATCACCCCGCCATTCCCAAATACCGGGACGGGTTTGAGTTGGATTTACCCACAGGTCAGGGCTTTGCCTTAGTTCAAGACTTAATTGATGCCCCTTCCTTGGAACAGCTCCTTAAAACCGGCAAGCCTTGGACAGAGGAGCAACTCAAGCAATTGGCCAAACAGTTGTTGGATATTTTGGCCTATCTCCACATGCACGCCCCCCCCGTGATTCATCGGGACATTAAGCCCAGTAACATTCTCTGGGATGAACGCAAACAACAGGTCTATTTGGTTGATTTTGGCGCTGTCCAAACCGCTCAAGCCGGATCAACCCGAACCGTTGTCGGTACCTATGGTTATATGCCGCCAGAACAGTTTGGTGGCCGGGCTGTACCTGCATCGGATCTCTATGCCCTAGGCGCAACCCTAATTCATTTGGCCAGTGGTCAGCATCCCGCGGATCTGCCCCAGACCGAACAACGCTTGCAGTTTCAGCAGTTTGTGAACCTTTCGCCCAGTTTGACCTATTGGTTGCAATGCTTAGTGGAACCGGGCCTGGATAAACGTCTGTCATCAGCCCCAGCGGCCTTACGGAATCTGCAAAAGCAGGAAGTCCCCATTACGATTACCGAGAAACCAGCCCACAGCAAACTCCTTTGGCGGGAGACCGTTGATGCCCTGGAAGTGATTATTCCCCCCGCCCGCACTCAAGGAGGAGGCTCAGTTGCAGGTCTGATATTTTTGGGTGGGTTTGCCCTGGCCTGGAACACCTTCATTTTGTTTTGGACGGGGTTTGCTCTCATGGCGCCATTTCCAATTAATTTAGTTTTTGCCCTGTTTTCTACACCCTTCTGGCTAGCGGGGATTGGCCTGGCGGTCACAGTACTGTTCGGTCTATTTGGTTCAACTCAGTTGCAGATTACCAATAGTCAGATTAGTTTGACCTACTATCTTTTTGGGTTTCGGAAACAGGTCGTTCCCCCGAGTCCTCGGGAATCCATCAGTAAACTAGAATATCAAGCTCGGCATTATGCGAAAGACAGTGATGGCGACCGGGTGACTGTGCAACCAGAAGTGTGTATTTGGGCTGGAACTCGCAAGTATGGCCTGGGGGGCAATGGCGTCCTGAGCGATCCGGAACTTGAATGGTTGGCAGGAGTCCTAAGTGCATATTTACGATTACCCCTACAGGTCAAGGCCAAGCCAACAACCTAGCTCCACCTAGACCGCTAGCCAGCGGAGAATTTCCTGCTCTAGTTGACTCAATTCTGTAAACAAATTTTGCCGTAACCACTGACCCACAGCATCCAAGGGAGAAAAGTCACCACCGGGTTGCCATTGCAGGTCTTGTCCCAGGGGTGTGAGGTGATTTCCCGCTAATTGGAGATGGGTAATCAGGCGACTGGGGCGTTGTTCAAGCACATCAATTAGGCGCGGGGTTTGATCAATGTCATCTTGGCGGAATTGAATCAATAAATTGCGCCGCACCCAATAGTCGTTGTGGATCATGCGTTCTGTTTCCCGTGGGGTTGGCGTAAATTCAGTCTCACCCAGGCCTGGGGTTAAGTTCACCACTGTGCGTAAGGAGTCCATGAGGGGAATGGATTGGCTGGCGCTGTAGTTATTAAAGGCCATGAACACATTGCCAGCCCGTTCTGCACCGTAGAGACTGGCCATCAGTAAATGCAGTTTGCAGCCCATGCTATGCCCCAGGCCATAAATCGGCAGAAACGGCTTCAGGTCGCGGCGGCGTTCCAGGTAATCCAGGCCCCGATTGAACTGACTCAGACATTGGGCCGCCAGACCAGCGTGATCCAGCGTACTCAGAAATGGGGTGGCAACGACAGCGTACTGGTGTTTGACAAAAAATTCCAAGAGCCGCCGATAGGTAATTTGCGGGGCCGCTGCCACAAACGCACCTCCAACGAAATGAATCACCCCCCGCGCCCGCCCTGGAGTCAGTAACCAGGCCCCTTTATACTCTTGCCAATCCATACAACATCCAATCGGCCAGTTCCATAGCGTAATCTAAACCATAGGCGGTCGGATGGTGTGGCGATGACGGAACTCCCCCTTTCAACAGAGACGATTTGGGCAATTTTGCGGGATGAGATCACGGATGCCCAGGTCAATCAACTGGTCTGGCAAACCCTGGGTTATCACTGGGATGAAACGCACCAGGCCTGGGACTTAAGCCAAGTTGCTCCGGAATGGCGAGAGACCTATCCCGACCCCCCAGATTTTATTGACAGCCGTCCCGCCACGGTAAAGTTAACACGTTCAATTCCCCCAGAAAATAAACAACTCTTAAAGGAGTACCTGGGATTTACTGGTTACTCAGTCTCAGAACTCAAGCCCCGCTTAACCCGACGGGCCACGGCTAGCAATTGGCTCCTCAGTTACCTCAAAGCTCAGGGCAAACTTGACTAAATGAGCCAGGCCTTTGACTGGATAGAACCGGAGTTAGCCCGGATTCAGCGCGTCGGTTGGCAGCGGATTCCCAAAATCACCCATGGTCTGCCCGGGCCCATCATCCAGTTCAACGATCAACCCTTGGTCAACTTTGGCAGTAATGATTACCTCGGACTAGCGGGGCATCCAAAACTGATTGAGGCGGCGATTAATGCAACCCAGGCCTGGGGGACAGGCAGTACCGGCTCTCGATTACTCAGTGGCCACAAACCGCTCCATGAGGATTTAGAACTGGCGTTGGCTCAATTCAAACAGACGGAAGCAGCCCTAGTTTTTAGTTCGGGGTATTTGGCTAACGTGGGGGTGATCACCGCATTGGTGGATGGAAAAGATTTAATCATTGCCGATGCCTACAATCATTCCAGTCTTAAAAGTGGAGCCAAGCTGAGTGGAGCCAAGGTTGTCGAATTTCCCCATCAAGACTTAACCCAGGCCAGGGCCCTCCTCCAGCACCATCGCCCCCAATACCGCCGTTGTTTGATCGTCACTGATGGTGTTTTTAGTATGGATGGGGATCTGTGCGATTTACGGACACTCCTGGGCCTGGCCAATGAGTTTACAGCCATGCTCTTGGTTGATGATGCCCACGGTACCGGAGTTTTAGGGGCAAGGGGTGGGGGAGTCGTTGAACATTTTGGTTGTCAAGGGATTCCGATCATTCAAGTCGGTACCCTGAGTAAGGCACTGGGGAGTTTGGGTGGCTATGTGGCAGGTTCCCAGGCCTTGATCACCTATCTCCAAAATCGGGCCCGGAGTTGGATCTACAGCACGGGTTTATCTCCGGCGGATACGGCAGCGGCCCTAACAGCTATCCAACTTCTCCGGGGGAACCCCAAACCTAGACAGCACTTGGGCCAAAACCGACAACAGCTACGCCAGGCCCTGAGTACTTTACCGGATTCATGCCCCCTCAAGCCCCTCCCCACCGATTCCGCCATTGTTTGCTTACAGGGGGAGAGTATTACTCAAGTCCAGACCGCCAGCGATTTTCTGGTGCAGCAAGGTTATTGGGTTCCGGCCATTCGTCCCCCCACAGTGCCCCGGAGTCGCCTACGGTTGAGCCTAATGGCGAGTCATACCCCTGCACAGATTCAAGGGGTTGTTGCCGCCTTGAGTGCCTGGGGCTCGTAACAAACCTTGATTTTATACCTTTAGATTAACTCGCTATTTCCGTGCATTTACGGACGCTAGCAACAGGTTCAGGTTTTTATGATCAAGGGTAATCAAGTCAAGCGGGGGTTAAGTAAAGTTTAATGTGGAGTCACAGTCAGCGGCGAAATAGTTAAGCAATAATTAAGCATGTAGCTGATTGAGTTCTGGCATGAATTGTTGTGACCTAAACTTTGAATTATGTCCACTGATTCTGTTAGGAACCTTGACGATTTAGGCTACATCAATGTTGTTTTATTTCTGTGATCCTGTGGGGGTAAAGGGATCA
>CAZZCG010000002.1:0-253423 GCA_964653145.1 uncultured Synechococcus sp.
CCCCACCAGGCCCCACTGAGTTCTATGTTTACGGTTGTGCTCAACGCCTTACGGCATCTAAGGTAGAGGAACCTGGGTAGCTTCCTCAGTCACTTTGTCTAATGCAACGTGCTCAACGCCTTACGGCATCTAAGGTAGAGGAACGCTCTTATCTGAGCTACATGGAGCCCCAGGCCGTCGTGCTCAACGCCTTACGGCATCTAAGGTAGAGGAACAGACCAGGCGGCGGGATATTCCAGACGATTTACTAATTGTGCTCAACGCCTTACGGCATCTAAGGTAGAGGAACCGCACCTGCTCAAAAGCTTACCAGGCCAGGCATGGATTGAAGTCTTGCAAGGTACTCAAGGCTTGAGAGAATTTAAGGCAGTAAATGAGTTTAGTGCTACGGAAATTTTAGCATAAACGCTTTCTGGATAAGGGTTTTAGGTCATGCAAGCATCCTAGAAACTAACAACAAACTCGAAACCTACTGCTCAAAAGGTTTTACCCTAAGTCAGGGATTGCTTAAGCAGAAACAAGCTCTAATCCTTGCATTGGCTAAAAGATTTGGTGGGTATTGCTAGACTCAATCCAAGCACCAGGCCGGTTACAACCACACAAGCGTTCCCGACAGCGCTCACACAGGCCGACCAACAAAAGAGCATCTTCAGATTCAAGAATTTTTTCGAGTTCCCAACGGAGTTTTTCGCAGTTGCGTTGAGTCAATAGACACCGAAAAATCGAGAACTGCAAGCTTTCACCGTAACCCTTGAGAAGTTTATAGGCTTTGCGCCAGCGTTTGGGCTCCCGAATGTCGTAACAGATGAGATACCAGTTTTGTTTTTCTGCCATGTCAGCGCACCACCAACTTAGCGAATAATCCTGGCTCACCCATCCATTCTTTTTCCAACAGACGCACTTCTAATTCCAACAAACGGCGATAGGTAAGGGAGTAATTAGTGACGGGATGTTTCCACTTTTCCTGCTTACGGCGTTCATAGGCATCAATCAATTTCCGGCGGCCGCTCTCAGTCAGCCAAACTTGAGAACCTCGACATTCAAAATCGGTACTGATTTCCCATTGATTACGATTAATTGAGGCGACCACAACCATATCCACTAGGGGCACACGGAAAATTTCCATTAAATCTAAGGCTAAGGGAGCGGCTTGAGAGCGGGGTTGATGATAAAAACCGAGAGCAGGCTCCAGGCCAACGGTGAGAATCCCATTCATCACATCTTTAAGCAACAGGGCATAGCCAAAACTGAGGAGGGCGTTAAAGGGGTCTTTGGGTGGGCGGCGACTGCGACCAGAAAACTTGAGTTCATTGGGAATACGCTCACTCAGTAAGTCCGGTAAAGCAGAAAAATAGAGAGCAGCCAGATTTCCCTCCAGGCCCAGGAGCGATTCCAGAGAGGTAACTTGTTCAATTTGTTTGAGGACAGCCTGCATTTGTTCGATGATTGGGGTGACAGTGGAGAGAACATCTGACTTTCCCCGTTGGCCCCGCATCAAAAACTTGCGCTGGCTTTGGCCCCGACAGGTTACAAGTAACTTGGCTAAATGCAGACAGACTTGCGGATCACTCAGGGCTTGATATTGACGAATCCGGCGTTGAATACTGCCTTGGCGAGGATCAAAACTGCCGATATAGCGACCGCCCCCGGTAATAAAATGCACCCCAATATCCCGACTGGTACAGAAATGCAGGGCCTGGGTCGAAATTTGGGAAAAGCTATGCATGACAACTTGGCTCACCCGTTGGGCGGGTAATTTTTCCTCCGGTTGGTCTCTATGGCTGATCTTGATTTGCTCACCAGATTTACCTACTTTCGAGCCAGGGGTGAGGACATGAATAATCTCCCGATCATCATCGCGAGGAAAAAGGCGAAAGGTAGCGCGCTCCGGGTCTTGAGATAACCGGGCTTCTTCGGGGAGGCAGACGGGGGCAAGGGAGCAACTAGCACAGAGTTTTTCATTAGTGGCCACGGGGGGGCGTTGCAGCGATTGGCGCAGGGCCTGGGCCTGTTGAATTGCTGTTAGGACTTTTTGGCGGCCAGCAGTTGTGAGGGGGACTCGCACAGTAACGTTGTCGGCGTGATAGCGGATCCGACCTTCTGGGATGGGAATATTTAACGCCTCTTCAATCAGGTAGGCATAAGCCAGGATTTGGAGTTCGTCACTGGCCCAGGCCTGGGGTTGTTTATTCTGGTCTCGATAGCATCGCCCACGTTTGTGTTCGTAGGGGATCACCTGACCATGGCGAGTGCGTAGAGCATCCACCCGGCCTCGGATCCCCAAGGTTTCACTCTCCAGATTAAGTTCTTCCCAATCTTCATCCTCTTGTTTTTGGAGTTCCACATGGAGCCGCCGCCCGGCAAATACCGCTGCATCTTGGGTATAAAGCTCTTCAACTTCTTCGAGATAAAACAGGCGGGGGCAGTAGGCGAGGGCATGGAGGGCAGAAACTCGGATCGTTGGTGTCGTGGGCGGGGCCTGGGTGGGGAGTGTCAGCATGATCTTGAGAAAGAATAGCAACACGCCTAAGCTAGCTTGTCACCAGATACTCTTCAGTGTTTTCATGCGAATGACCAAATTCCAGGGCATGATGGTCAAGACTTAAAGAGCTAGCTCTTGCTTAACCTCTTCCCAACAAACCCGTTCTTGGTTTTCCGGCTCAGACTCTGCAAGGGCGGCATCTTTCACATCCAGTAAGTCTTCAAGTTCGTCAGCCTCAATAATGACTAGCTTGCCTTGAGTGATCGAGTTTAGAAATTCCTCAGTTGATAAATTGAACTGTTGGGCTAGTGATGTGATGTCTGCAAGGACTTTATCGGAAATAGATAGAGAACTCATGAGACAGAACTCCTTAGCTAAGCACATTGGGTAAAAATTGACTAGCTGTTTAGTAAGGCCGATCACCTATCATTTCGGTAGACTAGTCCAGGCTCCATCTGGAGGTTTAACTTGAGGTGTATTGAGAGGGGCAAATGCTTCAACTTTTGTATTTGCAGAATTAGTTCGATTAATCCAAGTTGTTAGTCTACAGGTTCCAACTCTAGGCATTTCTCCATCCTCAATACGGGTATACCAATAAAGCGGCTCAACTGATGAAACAACTTGAATATCATCAAATAGAAAGTTGTTGTCACCTGCAAATGGTAACCCATAACCCCGTTCTTCATTGAGTTCACCTTCTAGCCCTGCTATAATGAGCGATTGCAACTCATCACTACAGCGTACAGCAATAACAGCATGAAAACCCACCAGCATCTCACGTCGAATTGGCTTGATGTTTGGTTTACAGCCTTTTGTGCGTTCCCATTTAGCAGCTTCCTTCGCTTTATCTGAATCTTTGCCAACTGGAACGTTATGAAGCTGTTGTAGCAATGTTGCTGTCTCAGGATTAGCAGTTGGCTCACCTAAATTGGCGATTGCAATCTCAACATTCTGGAGCATTTTCTTATCAATTGGAGTTGATGCTTTACTGATTTTGCTCCAATCACGAATATCGATCGCTGCCAGATTCAGTAATAAGCCATAAGCAGTTGTTGGAGGAATTGTTGGGGTAGTTGAGCGGAACGTTCCAGCTTGCAAGGGGCGGAATGCTGCAAATGGTGCTTTCAATCTGAGGAATAGCAATGGCTTACCCTCCTAAAAATGCATCAGCAAGATCATTGAACAGGTTATCTGGATTAGCATACAGCTTTGCTCCAGAAGCCTCTAGATTTTTTGCAAGATCAGGCTGTTTTGATTTCATATCACGCACAATCGCGCCTCCAAACCAAAACTCATCTGCTGGCAAATCATCATCTTGCAGGCGTTTTACCTCTTTCCAATTTCCCTCATCATCAAAACCATAGGTGTCAAACCCAGCCACGAGTTTTGGAGTCAAGCGGACAATGATTGAGCGAGGGGCAAACTCAAAATAACTACGGGCATGTGACCCCGCAACACCATTCAACTCTGAAATAGATTGCAACAGTGCCCTTGTCCAATCCGGCTTCTCCCTACAATCCCGACCTGCTAGAGCAAAAGGATACTGAAAGGCTGTATAGCTAGCTTCACGGAACAAAATGCTAGAGCCCTTACCATCCTGTTCACTGTCCTCCTTATCCTTCTTATTGCTATTGCGCCAAAAGACTTTAGTACGAGGCTTACGCTCTACATTGTCTGGGGACTGATGTAAACTTGCCTCAAAGCGATACGATTCAAGAGCAACGGCTGTATTCAGACGAATCAAACTGTCCCGTTTAGCAGGATGACTCATTTTATCTGCATATTCTTTTTCCTTCGCTACCATGTAACCGAATGCCCAGTCATCAATATACTTGTCTGGGTTGGGAAGTTCAATGAACGACACAGCCAGTTGTCCGGCATCATAGACTCTCTCACGGTTGCAGGGTTGCTCCAAGATAGCCAAAGTTTCTCGCATAGCATTCCGAATAGAGTCAGCTGAAATAATTGCAAATTGATCATCGCCACGAGCAATTTTTTGCAGAACAGTTCGGTTTTGTTCTGATTCACCCCGATAGTTACTGCTAGGGGCAGCATGGGTCAGCACAGTGGCAAACAGATTTAATGGTCTTGATTGAGACATGATCTTCACCTAGTTAATGAATTGAATACAGGACGAATGAATTACAAGAACATATTCGTTTAATGGCTGTAGCCGCCTAACCTTAAGCAGAACTATTAGAACGTTCAGTAAACTGAAAATTACTGGCGAGTGCAAGCATTGTTAACCCACGAACAGTTTCCGTATCCTTGTCAAGGGCTTCAGATATCAATAGCATTTGTCGAATTTTTTCAGCATTCTGTTGTTCAGCTTGCTGCTGCTTCTCCTCCTTGGACAAAGCTCCATATTCCTCAGTCGATAAACTCTTTTTCAAAAGCAAAGGAGTTACTTGACTGCAAAGCGTCTCATAGAAGTATTTACGAAACGCATCTTTTTGTGGTCTTGCCCGAATAGTTAGAAATTCCTGCCGAGCGAGTTTATGCTTTTCATCCCAGTTGTTTGCACTATGCCCTTTGGCAGCAAGCCGAGCATTCAAGTAGCGATCGCATAGCGATTTCAAAATTTGAATCAGTTCAGATGTCTCCACAATATTCTCCTCAGAGTTGAATAAAAGCTTGCAGTCATGGGGAAAGAAACGATGTTCAAACCATTTTTGAGGGGCTGTTGAAAGCAACTCTCCCCATCGTGCTGTCCAAGGGCGGTCTTTCACTAAGTTTTGTAGCAAATGCCGCCGGAACCAAGGGCAGATAAACTTCCTACGATAATTGGCATAGTAACTATCTCGCTCTGAGTCTGGTTGAATATAGGCAATTGAAACCAGATCCGCTCCTCTCTTGGGGTCGGGACGAACAGCATGACAAACCTCAAACCCTAGTACATCAAATTCCAAACTGCTAGCAATTTGAGTTTCTTCCATGCACTGGCGAATCAGTCGAATTGAATCCAGTGCAGCTTCTTCGGGTAGCTCAACTAATGCACCTAGCGGTCGATATCCTTTATACTCAGATGGATTTTGTAGTCGGCGTTCCAGAATGACAGGAAAATACTTAACAAATGCTTTCAAATCTTGTACATCAGGAATCGCTACAGTGTAGCCCCAATCTTCTCGCTTACCATCTGTATCAAATCGGCAAGGAACGTATGGTTGGCTTACATAGGGCCAAAAGTTCAACAAGAATTCCTGAGCATTTATATCATTTAGATTGACTCCCTCACATGTTTTTGCTTCAGCGCCAATGAGTGAAGAAGAACTCAGTCCGGCTTTACCCTCTGGACTTTGTAAAGCAGCCCAGAACTTATCAATTTTGATAAGCTGGTTGTCTACCCGTACCTTGAACAATTCTCTCGATTTGGGAAATGCTCTAACGGTTTTAAGCAACCATTCTGACCACAAAGATGTCCAAACTCCTGAAGGGTCATGTTCTTGAAGGGGTTTACCCTCTACGCGTAAATCATTCCAGCCATAGAGCTTACCTTCCTCCGTTTCCTTAATTTCAACTGGCGCATCAATTTTGTTTTTCGACCATTTCAGTTCATGTCTCGAATCAAAAGTTAAATCTATCAGTGCCTGCAAGCCACTTTGAGTACAGTCTAAAGTTGCACTTGATGAATCGTATGCAATTGTGATCTGCGCCTGAGTTTCTGGTTGATCTCGATGTAGAAAATCAATCAGGAAAATTAATCCAGCCAAGCCTGCACGATAGGATGCCCCTGGTAGTTGCCCTAGTTGATAGGATACTTTAACTGTTTCTGGTGTCATGATTGAAACCCAAACTTTTCGCTGTAGTTTTCATTCGGAGCGATGCGGAGATATTTCTGCAGTCGTGAATCTGAGCCAATCTCCTTTGTTTTGACGTAGTTTGGTACTGGTAACACTAGTTCTCGCCATCTAGAATTCTTTGCATTAACTCGTCTAATAGCCTCTTCCACGTCCTGTTTTAGGATGCAGTCATGAGTCCAATCTTCAATGTCTCGGAAGGGTTCGCTACTGGCATAATATCCACCTGTTAAAAATGGAGCATTGAGATCAGATCTGGTTTCCCGATCGCCATAAATTTCTAGCTGTTCTGACAAAAGCTTTTGACTGGCATAACCCTCGTTAAAACTCATGACCGACTGCAAAAATTGATTAGCATTCAAAATTTGTTCATCGTCATAAGGTTTAGATGACTTGGCATCTTCAGGTTGGTAGACATAAACTTCTGAGTAATCTAAAATACCCTTGCGATTACTCCGCCCGAATCTTTGAACCAGCGCACTACAGGGAGCAATTTCTGTAATTAAAATATCTGCATCCAAGTCAAGACTCATCTCGCAAACCTGAGTAGTAACCGCGATCGCCCTTTTGTCTCGTTGTTTAAATTGCTGAACAACATTATCGTGTCGTTCTTGGCGATGCTTCAGTTTGAAGCGGCTGTGGTAACACAACACCTCTACATCATCTAAATCTTTCAGCGCGTCTTGAAGCTCACGAGCCTTGTGTTGGCATCGAGCCACTGTATTGACGACCCATAGTATCCGCGTTGGTGTACCAGAGCAATAGGCTGCGATCGCAGCTTCCCTCGCTACTTTGGCATCACAAATCTGGATATGATAGCGATCTCGCATTTCCTGTTTGGCTAAGTCCTCCAGTTCCTCTGGGTTGTTTGGGTATAGTTCTAAGCCCAGTGCCTCAAGTTGCTCTCGTCGATCTTTGGGTAACGTTGCAGTCATGCAGAGAACTGGAACATCAAACGCATGTAGAAATGCAACGACTTGTTTGAACATGCGTGGATCATAGGCGTGAATTTCATCCAGTACGATCGCGGCATCAGCTAGCATAGGCAGCAAGACTGTTGCTCCATAGTTAAACGAGAGAAAAGCCAAGAAGCGATCGATAGTCGCTGAAAGGTATCGTTTGCCCCAAAGTCCTAACGCAAATAGTCGATCATCTGTCCGAAAATCCCGGTTTTCATTTGGAGATTCGATCGGCGTTTCACAGAGCTTTTCCAGTTCGTAATCACTAGTGCCATGATATAAACCCGCGTCGGACTCTGGAGCAGCTTGTACATAGTCTTTGAATCCCTCAGTTGCAGTTGCACGGGTTGGATACAGGAATAACACCCGCCCAATAGTGTAATTTTCTCGTTGGATGACTCCACGCACCCACAGATAAGCAGCAACCGTCTTGCCTTGCCCACAACCTGCTCTGAGTAGAGCGCGATCGCCCAGAGAGCTAGCTTGTTTCTGAAAATCCCGCAAATCATCAAACGATTTTCCGAGTTTCTGATACTTGGGGTTGAGGATATCTCGGTCAAGATCTTCCGTAGTCAAGGCTGGTTTATGAAGGTGTTCGTTAATCCATTTTGGAATTGATTTCTGAATAGACTCCCATTCGCGCACTAAACCGGATGCCGCTGTGTCTGAAACAACAACACCAGCCTTGACCGCTAGGTGCAGAGAACGGCGCTTCTTGTTACTGTCTCCTTGAATTGCATCACGGAATTTCTTGTTGCTACTTAAATGCCCATCCTTCCGAGCAGCAACCCACTGAGGGGCAGTGTAATCCCATTTTTCAGGAAGTTGTGGGTCTTCCCCAGCCAAGCTCAACATTTCTCTGATGCGTCGGAAAGTAGACTTGACCTCAATATGCTCCAAGTGCAAAGCCAGTGTTCGGTTACTGGTTTGGCAAGACTTGAACCAATCCACATCAGCTTTCATGTGATGTCCCAGCACCGCAGCAACTACAACCTCAAAGTCAAGATCAGGTGATTGAGATAACCAAGAGCGCATCTCAGGTAGATGCAGGATCAGTGCTGACAACCATTCGTGGCGTAGAGTTTGAGTTAGTTTTTTATGCTCACCACAAATTTCCTGAAATTCCTCATTTGCCTTGCCAATATCGTGAAAAAGGCCAGCAATTCGCACGTTCAGGAGGAACTGGTCTGGATTAGTCCCAAAAAAGCGACACCAGTTTTGCAAGATTCGCCCACTAAAAACAGAGTTTGCGGCTTCCTCGGTATCTCGTAAATGCTTCTCTAGACAAAGCTGCGGCTTACTTTTTGCTAGTAGCATATTAAGCTCTCCTATTCTGCTACTTCAGGCGATAAGGAACAAAATAACCACAGCCCATCTTTCGCTTGCCACCGATACCTTTGGCTTGAAGCAAGAGAGAGTCTTCAGGCAATAGATTCGCTACGATTACGCTGTAGCCAATAACGTAGTTTGCTTCACGCTGTTTACCCTTCTGTAAACCCTCTTCCTTTCGTTTGATTCGCATAGCTTTTCTCGCGGGTTCATCCGCATCATTGAGAGGGATTCCTACAGAAGCATTAATACCTAAAGCCTTAAGTTGCCGATCGCAGGCATCTAAAAACCAATCTGGTGTAACCTCATCAAATTTTTCGGATGGATGTTTGATGACTACTAACCGCGCTTTTAATTCACTGAATGCGCGAAGCTGGCGTATTTCAGGTGTACTTAAACGGAGAGTATGCTTACCCAAGCCAATCTGTGTACCTGCGAGTGATAAGACTGCCATGATTGAATCACTTGGACAGCGTATGGAAAGACGAGATCGTTCTGTCAGTTCTATTTCTCCATTACGATTCGGATTGCCAAAGATTGTATTGAGAGCTAATCCTTCAAGATCATGAAGCTTGGGGTATTGTTTAGCGATCGCGCTATATAACCCATACCCATGATCCGCAGGCAGCGTTTTCCCTACTACCCCAAAATTCAACTCCACATGGGGCAAATTCAGCATATCTGTCCCCGATTGATTTGATTCAGTGACTAACATGGCCTATTACTCCTTGCGCGTTGCATAATACTGACTCATCTCACCCACTTCTTCTCTAACCAACTGCACCAACTCTAGTGGGCTTTTAACAATTGCTCCTTTGCCGTAGAACAGCACCCACCTTTTTAGGTCATTCAGGCCCCGCACCACCATCCTTAAAGTTAATGAGCCATCGGGATGTTCCTCGATTTCTTGCGTGGGATGCCAACGCCGTTCCCGAATATAGGGTGCCGTAGGAGAATCAAACCAAATCGCAATAGGCTGTGGAATCCCTCCCGCTTCATGTTGAAAAATCATTTCCAGATGATCTTTTGCATCAAACCTTGGGTCGATCTCAAACGCAGTTTCCAACAATTCCAAAGCTTGAATCCGGTCAACTCTAAACCAGCGAACTTCTCGTCGATTATGACAATAGCCAATCACGTAGGGATTAGTCCCTCGATAGATATGTAAGAGATACGGATCAAACTTACGCTCTGAAATACAATTTCGGCTGGCAGTGAAGTAAGTCATCTGGACTTGCCGGTGAGACTGACAGGCTACTTCTAAGGAATGCCATATATCTGGATTAAGATTGATCTCTGCCCCGGAGCGGAAAATGATCCGTTCATCGGCAATGGTCTCTAAATCTAGCCAGGCCTGTTCTGGTAGTCGTTCACTTAGTCGAGTAATTGCAGATCGTAAATCTTGGGCATACATAGAGCCAGCATAGGATTCCAACATCCTCGCACCAACTGTCAAAGCAAAGAGCTCACCTTTACTAAGAGCAACAGTCGGTAATCGCCAAGTCTGCTCAGTATAGTGAAATCCAAGCGACCGACTAAACTCTAATGGCGCATGATACCGATCCCGTAAAAATGCAAGATCATTTCGTACTGTTCGCTCACTCACCTCCAAAGACAACGCAAGTGTCCCGGTGGTTTGCCGCTGCCCTGACCGAATCAGCGAATCCAGCTTCAGTAGGCGTTCTAAGTGTCGGGACATATGGATTAGTGGACAAGTTTAGGCCACTGTAACAGACCAACCCGGCAAAAGCACTGCCGCCTTAAAAAGGTTAAACAAAATTCTCTATTTTATTTACACTTAATAAATTCAATCCATGACTGGGGTATATGGGCATCTATATACAGTGAAGAGTATTCCCTAAAACACATAAATTATTATTTATAAGTATCTATAGAAGCCATTTGACTTCTCAAGAAAGAGCCGCAAGCCGCTTTAGCATTAGCCTAACAAAGCAAAGATTGATTTTGGCGGCTGCATGATGAAGAGTCCTGTCAAAAATTTTGACTAGACTTTTACAGCGTTCCATCCAGGCATTAGAGCGTTCTATAATCCAGCGAGTGGGTTGGGGAACGAACCCAGATTTTCCTTGCAAGTCCTTTCGATGTCTTGATGGTTTTGGGGCTTGCTGAAATCGAATTTTGGTCATCATGGCGGGATAGATATTCTTGAGTTTTTTAGTTAGAAATTTAATGTGATAACCAGAGTCAAGCAAGATTGTAATCTTCGGAAGATTGACGAGTTTTATCTTAAAGTAGTAGATATTATTCTTGAACAACTCAACCAATCCTTCATCATCTGATACATTGGCTGGCGTACAGTGAGTAAAAAATGGAAAGCCCAGCGTGTCAACGGCTAGATGGCGTTTAATTCCATTGGTTAGACCTCTTGCACGAATAGAATAAGGGGCATGATTTCAAGAAGAGGAAATGAGATCCGAGAGTTTGAGGACGTTATCTCCAGTGCAATTTAAGCGGTTGACTGGAGTTAGTCACTCTACCTTTGAGGTCATGGTCTCGAAGTTAAGCGCATCACTCAATCGGTCAGGGAAGCGGGGTGGTCAAAATAAACTGAGTGTCCCCGACCAGCTATTGGTAGCCTTGGAATATTGGCGAGAATACCGGACTTATTTTCACATCGGTCAATCCTGGGGCATCCATGAGTCAACGGTCTGTCGGATTGTGCACAAAGTGGAAACGATTCTTCTATCATCTGAACAATTCCATCTGCCCTTGCGTCACGGTGTGCGTCAGACTCCCAATTTGGAGGTGGTGGTCATTGATGTCACAGAGATAGAGATTGAACGCCCTAAAAAAACAGCGACGGTACTATAGCGGGAAGCAAAAGTGTCATACTCTCAAGGCTCAAGTCCTGGTTCATCAGTCCACTCAGCAGATTCTCGCAACGGCATTTGGAACAGGACGCTGTCATGACTTCCGGTTGTATAAGGAGACCCACATGAGGATACATCCAGAGGTTGAATTACTGGCGGATAAAGGCTATCAAGGGATTTTGAAGTATCATGCCAACAGCATAACCCCGCATCGCAAACCCCCAAAGCGTCAACTTTCTAAAGACCAACGCCAGCAGAATCGAGGGCTGGCCAAACGACGGATTGTCATAGAGCAAACGAATCGGAGGTTGAAAGTCTGGCGCATTTTTTCAGGGCGATATCGAAACAGACAGAGGCGATTGGCTCTCAGGGTTAACTTAATTGCCGCTATTCTTAATTTTGACCTTGGGTTTAACTCTCTCTAGATTTATGCAAGAGGTCTACTGTAAAATCCCAGTCAAGAATTTTGAAAAGACTCTCTATCATGCAACCGCCAGAATTAATGTGCTTTACTAGGCTAATGCTTAAGCGGATTGCAGCTTCTGCCAGAGACGTCAAATGGGTTCTATAACGTTTATTGCCTCACGGTATCACTCTTGCCTGGAATAAATATAACTAACTGTCAGTTGAGAGTTTTTGCTGATCCTGGCTCTATTCCAAAGCAAGACTCATAGGCTGGAGCTTCAAAATCATATCGTTATAATCCAAATCGCCGCCACCGAGAATATCCTCAAACCCAAACAGATTGCTCCCTAAGCGGGACATATGGGTAATTTCATCAGGGTTAGCTGCACCAAAGGAGAAAAACGCAACAGGTTGGCCATTATTTTGATTATTTGGGTTGAGTTGTAGAACTTGATCAACGGTGGCATTGGGAATAATTAAAGTGCCATATATATTACTACCTAAAAGATTTATGGATTGACTGGACGTAGCAAAGTTTTCTGGGGTGGTTAAGGTAATCCCAGTCAGCGGATCATTAACACGCTCCAAGGCGGCTTGACTATACCCTTGTTCCCCAGGCCGGAGGTCAATTATCTCATTCCCATCCGTATCCAGGCCCCCAGTTAAACTATCCACCTTATAAAGGGCTACTAAGTTATTAAAAGCAGCGGCACGACTGAGGCTGGCCTGGACTGTTACTGGGCGATTCAGTTCTCCATCAATCACAATGGCACTGGTTCCAACCTCAGCTTTAATATCTCCAATCGTCACTTGGTAATAGCCGCGACTCTCTTCATTCACGGTCATTGGATCGGTTACAGATAAGCTAACCTGTTCTCCCACTTGGCTATAAAACAGATAGTACTGATTAGGCACGAGAGTGGATTTTTGAAACTCCCCAAAAAGTTGGAATTCGGTTTTGGCTAAGGCATTCGGATCCACCAAACCTTCCAGGGCAATGGCACGTGTTAAGGCATTTTGAGCCGCTCCCTTTTCATTGGCAAAAATCACCTGTTTTCGGGCCAAGGCGGCCTGTAAGTAACCCGGATCATTAGGGTTTAAGCCATTAATTTTTCCATCTACGGTATCAACTGCAATAACCCCAAATTCGGCTTGCCCTGGGGCCTGGAGTAGTCGCCATTGAATCTCACCGTCTGCACGGGTGGGGGCCCAAAATGTTTTGTTATTACTCGTCACCAGGCCTGGAATCGTGCGTCCAACAAAGCCTTGGGTTTTTACGAGGCCATTATCGACTTGATCCACATCATGGGGATGATTATCAGGCAACCCAACCTCAACCCCCAGAGGCATTTCTGAAAGCGAATCCACAATAAATCGGGCCCCAGCCACACCATCGAATATGATCTCTTGGTAGCTGTTGGTATCAGGGTTAAAATTCCAATAGGTATTAAAGTCTCCGACCCCACCCATGGTCAAATCAATTGCCGCATGATCATCTGTAGCTGTACTCTCAACCTGTAAAAATCCGCCAATCAAACTATTGGGAATGTTTGCAGGCGTAAGATTCCACCGCCGTAATTGTTCTCCATTATTGGGTAGAGCAGAGACATTAAACTGCAATGGCAAAGATCCCGCTTGCTCTCCTTCTGCCAACAGTGACACCAGTAAGCCAAAGTTACGACTCCCGACAAATTGATTGTTATTGGGAATTGCGACTGAAATCGTTTTGGTTGTTTCGTTGGGTGCAAATAAGATTTGACCGGCTGTGGGTAAATAGCGATCACCAGCTTTGCCATTCCCATCTTGAGTCACATAGCTGATTAAAACGGGCTTGCTTAAGTCACCACTACGTTGGACGGTAAAGTTGATGAGGCCATCGGATTCGTCTGCGGTGGGATTGGAGACAAAGAGGCGAGTCGGGGCATCGGGTTGATTGAGAATCGCTACCTCTGTCTCTAGCATTTCCTCAGGCTCTTGACTAGCCAGTTGGCTTGTAAAATTCCCCTCAGCTAGAGGTAGTGACATGGGAGTATTAATCAGGGGGGCAACAAAGAAAGGAACCGTATTTTGATTCACTAAAACCGTAGCGGCTGATTTTCCAGACTTGTATTGATAGAAACGTTGACCGTCTTTGTACGTTATCTGAGGAGCACCAAAGTCGTTGCCTAAAACCAATGTATCGGCTGGATCGAGGAGGAGGGTGAGGGTGTTTGCCGAAGAGAGTTGGCTAACACTGAGGGCGTTGAGAACAATTTGATTACTGCCATAACTCTGAAAATCTAAAATCTCAAAGTTTCGCAGCCGCAGCCCTGGAGCCAAGATGGTTAAATCCCAGGCCTGGTTGGTATAGCCCGTAAATTTCAGTGTATTCGTGCCAGTCCCTCCATCTAAACGGCGGAAGTACGCGTCGCTAACCGTAATAAGGTCATCCCCAGGCCCGCCATAGGCCACATCTAGACCACCATGGGTATAAATTTGGTCATCTCCCTGGCCACCAATGAAGGTTTCCCCCGTAGGAGTTCCAACCATGACATCATCGCCAATGGTTCCCAGTTGATTGATTTGGTTTGTAAAGTCACTGCCAAAAATTACAAAACTGAGATTGTCATTATTAGACGGGGCCCCAATAACTAGATCACTAAAGCCATCACCGTTCACATCCTGACCCCCTGCCATAGAAATCCCGGCCTGGGAACTGGGCAATCCGGCAATCGTAAATCCGGCGTTACTATTATTCACCCCTGAAAATACAATCGTGGGTGCGCCGGGACTTGCTAAATCCGGTGAAGTTGACGAGACCAGGCCAGAGGAAACAGCCACATTGCCAGTCGGCGTAACATATTTGAGTTGAACATTCCCACTGGTATTGCTGCTGTAGGTATAGGTAACGGTTGTGCCATAGCTGGTGTTAATTGGACTGTTAAGCGTGAGGACAATGCTGTTGGTATTGACTTTAACATTGGTGACACTAACGTTTTGAGCAAAACCATTCGTCACTTTAAACTGACTGGGGGCAGGACTGCTATTAGTGACCAGCGTTTGGCTAGTTTGCAGCGTAATCGTTGTCGTATTGGGAGAGAGAGTTCCAAGGTTAAAGGGGTTTGTTGCTGAGTATTGGGTTCCCCACTGAGAGGATGGCCCACCAAACACAACGGAAATTACCCCATCGGTGGTATTGGCACTATCGAGGGCTGTGTTCGGGCTGGCAATTAATAGATCATCAAATCCATCGCCATTGATGTCACCCGCCCCTGCAAAATTAGAGATTTGAATGACTTGGTTATTGGCAACATTCGTGGAACCATTGGCCGGTGGGACAGCTAAAACCACATCAGGGTTAGTCAATGAGGGCTTACCTGTACCATTGCCATTATTGCCGTAGTAGATAAAGACTGCCCCAGAGTTGTTTTGCTGCACGTTGCTGTTGAGCATCCCTAAATTGGAGATGAATCCTGGAGCCAGAACTGCAAAATCAGCAAAGCCGTCACCATTAAAGTCACCAATATTTTGAAACTGACTCCCCAACTGCTGCGTAATATTTGGTTCAAAGGTGGGATTTGAAGGAGAAATATTTAGGGTAGAGTTTGTACCAGTAGAGCCAATATAAATACTCTCTCCAAAAAATGTCACCCCAGGGCCAAATTTAGTTGTGTATTCTGATGACGATATGGGTAAAGCATTAGCCTGCCAGGAATTAAGATCCGTGGGGGTTTGTGAATAGCTGTACAAGATTTTTTCGTCACCGGCTTTTGTAAAGAAAAGATAGGCAGTATTACCAGCAACGACCAAGCTAATAGCAAAGCCATTAGGAGCCTCCTGACTAATCGCATTAGCACGAGAGTTCCAGTTTCCGTTGTTGAGACTGGCAATATTGACCTGATTATTACTCCCAGTAAAGCCGACGAGAAGAGTACCTGGGTTAGTTGCTGTCTGCCCATAGACCGCAGTGCCGATAGTTGAATAGGAACTTTGCAAATTACCATTATTGTCAGGAATTCGCGAGCTACTCCCGGCCCAACTACTGGCCTGATTTGGATTATTAGTACTGATATAAACCGCATGATTTTCAGTACTCGTCCAAAACAGATAAAGTTGGTTGTTGTAGGCCACCAAACTAGGCCCGCCACCATTGAGCGAATCAGTGTCGGGAGGTGTCGCTTGGCCTGTCGTAATTAAGGGGCTTTGGGAAAATGTCAAACCGAGGGAACTATTATCAGGCGTTGCCGCTGCCAAAATAATTTTGGGGGTTTGTTCAGTCGTCGCAAAGGCCAGATAAAGGGTATTGTTATAGACAGCTAGGGATGCAGAAAGCTTAGTTTCAAAATGACTCCCTAGATTTGTCAAACCTTCCCAGTTGTAACCATCAGCACTTCGTTGGATCCACAAAGTATCGTCAGTACTGCTGTTAAAGACCATGTAAAGATAGCCATTAAAAACAGCAAATGTTGGGGTCTGATTCGATAACTGGGAGGTTGTCTGATTCGTGGAGTTCAGATTAGGTACTCGATAAAAGCCCCAATCATTTTGGGTTAAGGGGGCCCCTTGAATTGCTGCACTGGGAGAAGTGATTGGATTTGATAAAAACGAAGTAGTCCCTTGGTTATTTCCAGTTGCAAAAAAGGCTGTACCATTTCCATCCTGAGACGTTGGCCGACCATAACCAATATCGGCATAGCCATCTCCGTTCAGATCCCCAACACCATTCCAATCTGGACTCAAACCAAAAACAACAGAGGAGCCATCAATAAACTTGCTAGAGCCGACATTGCCATTGCTGTTACCAAAGTAGAGCAAAGAACCACGATTCTGTAATGTTACGAGAACATCAGCATAGCCATCTCCGTTATAATCACCCGTGGCCACTGCTTGATTTACATTCGCAAGTTTGGGGATGGATAAACTACTGCTGAGAGAAAGAGTTCCTTGGGTTCCCAGGCCAGGATTGCCCAAAACTAAATAGAAATTGTTACTGCCATCAAGCACCCCAAAGTCGGCCAGGCCATCCCCGTTAAAATCTCCGAGGGCGACAACGGATTGAATCGTCCCATTGTTCACCGTAACCAGGAGGTCATCTGTCCCCATCGCCGCATCGAGTAAATCTTTCGTGCTGGCACCAAAAATAATCGGGGCCCCAGACGGACTCCCCCCAGCCAGGACATCGGCAAAGCCATCTCCATTGATATCCCCCAACATCACCACATTTTTCCCGGCCCCGCTTAAGCCATTGGGATTCGTGGTCGTTTTGTTGTAGAGAGTGCCATCAATGACAAAGCCATTGTTGCCGGAAATATTGGCCAACTTGAGACTGCCATCATCGGCTAACCAGGGATGACCATAGACCGCATAGAGTTGATTCGCCCCTGGTGCAGATACGAGTAAATCATCCACACTGTCATTGTTAATGTCTCCCACCCCAATCGCGGCCTGGCCCGCCAGTTGGAACGGTTGACTCCCATTCATTAAAAAGGTGGTTTTATTATTGGTGGCAACGGGGCTGAGGGTAAAGCTGTTCGGTGAATTAGCCTTGGAATTAAGAGCATTGACTCCCCCAAAGAGTAAATAGCTTTGTCCAGTGGCATTCCCGGCCTGGGCCGCAGTCACCAAAAAGTCTTGATAGCCATCGGCGTTGATATCCCCAGGGGTGCTTAATACCATCCCAGTTTGACTACCCGGAATACTGCCATTGACTAAGAGGTTACTCACCTGAGTTAAGGCGTTATAGCTACTGGCCTGGCTGGGATTGTAGGGAGTCAGAGGTTTGGTTGGATTTTTACCAGACAACAGATAAATTTGCCCTGTGCCACCATTAACCCCAGGAGCTGCAATCCCTAGGTCTTCTTGGCCATCGCCGTTCAAGTCCACCCCAGAAACTACGGCCATTCCGGCAAAGGCATTTTCCGCCACACCATTGGCTGGGGGCAGAGTTGGGCCAATAAAACTATACAGGGGTTGGAAGTTTGAGGTGCTGGGAGTCCAACTACTGGTTTTGAAGATATAGACGGCCCCAACGGAGACGCGGGAGGAACTGGGGTAGAGGTTTTGGGTACTGCTGGGTAAACCGCTCTGGCCTGACCATTGATTTGAGACCGTGGCCTGGTGACCGGGTGCGCCAATAATCAAATCATCCGTAGTGGTACTGCCGGTATAGGTTGTTGGGCCATTGTTGACGCGTCGGGAAACCCCCAACGCATAGCCCGCCGCTTCACCTGCTTGGCCGGTATAGATGAGTTTTGGTGTTCGGTTTTGTTGACTAAAGGCATAGACTTTTCCTTGGCCATTCAATGCCCCTGGGGCCCCAGAGACTACGCTGTCGGTATTATTATTGGTTAAGCCAAAATTACTCACTGCTACGGCATACCCGGCCTGGCCACTAGGATCACCGCCATTGACAACAAATCCTTGAGTGGAGTTGAGATTAGCTACATTGATCGTGCTACCCTGAGCCTGAGTCAATGCCCTGCCGAAGATGACGTAGATCGCCCCATTGCCGCTATTCGCGTTGGCATCTCCAATCACCAGGTCTGGAATTGAATCCCCGTCAATATTTCCTGTGGCCAAGCTGAGGGTAAAATTACTTTTAGCAATACCCTGATCCGTAATACCAGTAATTAAGACACCATTGGGGTTCCCGGATAAGTCTGTGGTAGTTAAGGGGTTTGCCTCGCCATTGGACAGAACTTTACCACCTGCGAATAAAATTTGGACAGTCCCGCCTTGAATTGGATTGCCATTGCCGTTGGTATAACCCCGATTCCCCACGGCAACATAGGCCAAACTGCCATTGGGATTAAAGGCGCTGGCCAACACATAGCCGATGGAGTTGTTATCGTTAGGATTGGCAGAAATAATAAAGCCGCTATCAATGAGGGCTAAGGATGAATCATTGGCTTCAGTAACAGTTCCAGTGGCCAGGACTGATTGAATCGGAGCTTGAATATCAGGAGCTTGTGAGGGGCTGCCCGGGGTAAGGGTGGTGGCTACACTTTGGGGCGGAATTGGGGAAGCGGGCACCGTAATCGGAGTTAAGGCTGTGCCCGACGCGCTTTGGAGATAGGCGGTAATGATTGCGGATTGAAGCGGGGTGCTGTTTCCGGTATCGACAAATAGATCAAAGGTTTGATTGCTGCTGAGAATCGGATAGCTAAAGGGACTGGTGTTGGGATTGTTGATCAGTGTGTTACCCGTGACCAGGCCCAGTTGTTGATAGTTATTACCGGAAAGCGGGTTGCCATTGTTATCTTTGCCAATGCCCCAACTCGTGTTGCCAGCCGTGATCACCAGGCCTGTGAGGGTGGACTGTTGTTGCCCCGTGAGGGTCAGTTGAAAATGCTGATCAGGATTGCCGTTAGGGTTGATGCTGGCATTGGCCTGGGCGGCGGTGGCGGCAACAATATCCCAGACTGGTGAGATGCTATTGGCCAGTTGGGTAGGAATGGGTTGAGGGGTGGGTTGAATTTTGCTGGGGGTCTGCTGCCAGGTGTTAGTCGTCGGATTCCAAACGCTTTGGTAGGTTTGCGGACCTGGGGGAACCGGGTCATTGTATTGAGAACTGTAATGCGCCCCAATCTGATCCTGATTGCCCAGAATCGTAATCAGATCACTGGCGGTGAACGTGGCGGCATTAATCGTGTTGATGTTGATGGGACTGTAGGTCAGGGCTGAGTTGTAGAGGGCGACTTCATCTAAGTACACACTCCCAGTATTAGCACCGGCCAAGATTAAATTGCCGCTTTGGGGGGCGTTGGGGAATGTTGCTCCGGTAGTCGTACCCACAGGTTGTCCGTTAACGTACAGGCTGAGAACGGGGTAGGCTTGGCCGGGGTTAAAGAAGCTCTCGGTAGGAGTGCCTTGGCTAAATGTCCCAACGACGTAGTACCAGGTATTGGCGGCAAAGGCTTGACTGGCGGGATTTGTTTGAACTGTGGATTGTTGAACTGTGGATTGACTGCCATTGGCTAAGGTAAAGGTCAGTACCGTCCCAGGGGTGGGGCCAGTGGTGGTGTTGAGAGTCAGGCTGAACAGGCCAGGGATGCGAACCAAATTGATGCTGCTACCACTGGGAGGTAGGACAGGCACCTTAAACCAAAATTCCACACTCAAGTCAGAGCCATTGACTGGGATATTTTCAACGAGGACTTGCCCACCACTGTTAAATAAGACTGCCGGATTGGGATCCCCTAAATTTTTTAGCCCAGTTGCCTGTGGATTGAGTAACGCCCCGTTCTGGCCGAGTTGGTAGTTGCCGCTAAAGGTGCCATTACTCGCTCCAGCAATAACTCCCACATTTTGGGCCGTGGTTCCAGATAGTTCTCCTAGCCTTAAATAAATATTAGGATTGTTTTGGGATACGGCCTGGGCATAGCCTGCGGGTACAGTTTCCGTCCAGAAAATAGCGGGTTGATTGTTGATGGAGTCAATCTTCAGGTTGGTAAAGGGATCGGGATCAACTGCCGTAAAAATGGCCTGGGGCGTTGACCAAGTTTGGGTGCTGCTGTTCCAGGCCGACGTGTAGATACTGGCCCTAAAGTTCCCGGTTGTACCAATGGGTTGAACGTTAATCCAGGCCAAGGTGGGTGCATTATTTGGCCCCAGGCCCAGTGTTACTTTCTGGTTCACCCCCGCCGGTAAATTAGGAACCGGAGCCGCCACCGCCCATTGCACCCCTTGCCCAGAGGGTGGAGTATAACTATAGGAGAAGTAAATACTGGATTGATCAAAACTACTGTCAATCGCGGCAATTTGACTGGGGGAATAGGTCTGGCCTGGAATTGCCAAATTGGTAAAGGCACTACTGTCCACATTCACCCAGGCCAGGAAATTACCCCCAGAGGTTGGATCATAAAAAGCAACTTGATCAAAGTTCAGCCCAGAGGTTCCGGGAATCGCACCATAGCTGACAGATTGGCTAGGGTAGAAGGCAGTTTTAATAATTGTGCTCGGGCTGGTGGCAGTCGTTAAGACATTAGTAAGGACAAAATCTCCAGCGGCTTCATTGCGAGTATTACGAATGTTGCGATTGGCAAAGAGAGAGGACGTGTTAGCCGTATAGGAAACTCGAACATTAGCCCCCTGACTGAGTTGGAAATTGCCGCCTAAGGTCAAACTTACAGACGTTGCATTGATATTAACCGAACTAACGGCAACAGATTGGTTGTTAACAATGACATTAAATTGATTATTCTGCGGGTTGCTGTTGGTATTGAGGGGTTGATCAAAGGCAATTGTTAAAATACTGCTTGGCCCAGAGGCATTTCCTGTCAGTAATCCAACTGCTTTTTCTGGGGCTGGCCCGGCCAAAGGTTTAACCCGATCAATCGCCACTTCTTTAAAGGGAGAGACCCAAACTTGAGCAGATGTCGCATCGGTAAAGTTAAGGTTATTAGTGTAATTGCTGGGATTAGACGTGAGCGCGTAACTCAGGCTAACGGTATCCGAGTCCGCCAGTTTCTTATTCAGGCTAAGAATGAGGCTATTGCCATTGATGTCAACATTGGTCACGGTAAATGAGGTTGAGTTGCTGTTGACTGTCACCGTAAATTGATTGGAACTTGGCTTTGTCGCTAACCCATTATTCAAAAATGCAGCAAACGTCAGGAAGATTTGATTCCCATCAGTTATGGCAGCGACAGGAGCTAATTGCGGTGCATCACTGGCCCAGGCCACAAGGTTTTGAGTAGGAGTTGCCGTTGGGGCCAAACTGGGGGGGCTGTCTTGGGCAAGATCATTGGCAATCGCAGTGACGGGATTTACGGGAGTAGTCAGGGCCTGGGTGCTATTGACCGGGCCAGTTGTATTTTGGCTACCACTAGTGACACTAAAAGCCGCAATAGGTACATTGGTTGCAGTCAGTAAGGGGGTGGCAGTCGTGCTAGTTGCAGGAGTATAGGTAATGGTGTAATTGCTGGCTGGGGCAGAACTGAGGCTTAAAATGACGCTGTTTTCAGTCAGTTTCAGCACTGAGTTAACCGTGATATTTCTGCCACTGACCGTGAACTGGCTCGCAGTAGGGATCACCTCCGTGTTTAGAGGGACATTAAAAATGATCAGGGCCAAATTGGCTGTGTTGGTATAGTTCTGAGCATCTCCCGCTGTCGGTAAATAGGTATAGTTCAGAGCTTGGGGGGTGTTATTGGCAACCGGTAATTTCTTAAATCCGGATACAGATTTGCCATCGCGGGTTTGGATATTTTGGCTGCTGGTGCGGCTGGGGGTATAACTGACAACAACGGTATTGGCGACGGGTTGCTCATTCAAGCTGGTATAAGGAATCACATTCGCCAGTCGGAGTAAGACTGTATGTTCCTGGATCACTGTGCCAAAAACTGGAACGGTCTGGGTCTGACCATTATCGGTATAGGTAACCGTAAACTGATTGGGGTTGACATTGACAGATGAATTCAGAGCCGTTGTGCCAAAGTCGAGGGTCAGGAGCGAGCCTTGGACAGCCCCAGTTGGAATATTGCCTGTGCCACCCGTTAATAATTCAGAGCTAATGGGGTTGGGATCGGCGTCAATGGCCTGAGAAACAGTGGCTGGTTGATTATTATTGCTACCGATACTATTGGGCTTCGTTGACCATGTCCAAGATGGATTAATGCCAACCCCAATATTGATAAAGTTCAGTAACTTAACATTGCCGCTAATGGGAAATCCCGCTGTTACCGAGGCCGCCGGATCGCCAAACGTCGGTACAACACTCAGTTGGCCATTGCCCGTAAACTGTGCAAGATGTCCCCCCATCCCCACATTGAACTGAGCCTGAATCCCTGCCGAAACGGGAAAGCCAAGCTGGAAGGAATTTAGTTGCAGTTCCCCCTCATCTCCAGCCACAATTTCGATAATGGGTTGGCCCAAGGCAGTTACTATACCTGCGGCAGAGCCAACTGGGGGAATAACATTTAAGTAAACTAATAAGCCATCCTTAGTTAAACCCGCAGTTAAGGGCGGCGAGTACGTTGCTGGATTTGTCGGGGATAAGGCCGCATTGATAATAAACCCCGCACTAAAGATCGCTTCAACATTGAATCCTGGTTTAGCACCGTCCCCATAAATGGGTATTTTCCCGTTGAATGATAAATCAAGAACAGTAGTTTCCTGATTGAGGAAGAACCCAGAAGTGTTTGAATTGGGCTGGAAATTGTAAAGGGTTTGCAAACTACCTGAGACTTTCACCGGAGCTGGCAGCTGTTTACCGAAAAGTTGGTTGCGAGTTTCCCGATAGACAATTAACGCCTCGGCATTGAGCAGCAGACCCAGGGTTTTGTCATTGAGCAAGCTGCCGACATCATAATTAGTCGAACCCTGAAGAATTCCTTGGACTTTAACTTTATCGAAAAAGGGTTTAACCAGGCCCGCCACAGATGCAGGCATCGCCTTATAAAGCCCCCAGTTACCTAGATTATTGCTACTAAAGGCCTGGCCCCCATTCCAGTAGAACCCCGTACCTTGAAAGGAACCTCCCAGGCCATTGATCACAGTTTCGGTTTCGGCAGTGGTTAAGACCTGATAGTTCGCTGGAGCATTTGAGCTGGCAGGGGTGGGCAGATTGCCACGAATGACCCCATCAATAGAAGTAGCTGGTTCATAGGGAGAGGGAGCCGGGCCTGGAGTCGGTAGGGTGGAAAATTGTCCGGCATTGACCTGAAAGCTTTGGGAATACAGATCGGTGTCTTGGATGATGCCCAGGTTTGCCGCTTTAGTGAAATCAACCTTTTGCCCGACCACATTCACTGTGCCGTTATTCAACAGGGCCTGGGGCTCAAGGTCGCCGACATTATCTGCTGTAACCGGCACGGGACTGGCTAACCATTGCAGTTGACTGACACTGTTGTATTGGGCGGCCGTGTAGTAAATTTCGCTGTTGTTGAACGCTCCCTGCTGCCATACCACCACCAGGCCTGGGAGCAACGCTGCACCAGGATTACTAGTCTGATGAATTAACTCATCGCTGGCAATTAAATTGAGACCCCGCACTGAGTCTGTGCCAATATCCGCAATGGCCTGGGCATTTCGCCAACTTTGAGAATTGAGATCATAGGTGGTATGCCACAGTTTTCGCCCTTCAACCCAAACGAGGTGCGTTATTCCATTAGCATCCGTTGCAATAGCCGAGGCACGATTTGAGAGATCAATAGTCATGGAACACACTTAATGGTTTAGTCGTAGTATTACGGACAGGGGTATTGGTGCTTCAAATTTTAGCGATAAGTGACAAGCTAAGTAAGACGTTTTTGGACGAGGACAATAGAATGCTTCTGATTTATCCTACTTAGGAAACTTTTATAGTTGCAGAAACCATAGCGGAAGCCGCCAGAGCAGTTCCTTATTCTGTGTTTAAGGAGTTAAAGTAATATCTGTAACTGGCTCCCTCTTTTATCCGACGGTTAAACTCGAGATACACACTTCACGGATTTAGATATGATTCACTTGTCCGACTTTGCTGAATTTGCCAGTCGGCTTCAACGAAAGTTTTGAGGAAAGTGATCGGCAGTTTAAACCCGTCCGAAAAGAAAGAATTAATGGGTGCATCTCAATTAGGCAGATGCAGGCAATAAAGTAGTCTTGAAAGCCCCATCGAGATAAGCACATCGGAGCATGAGAAGCTTTGGCACATTATTGGCCAACCACTGCGCCCCTGGTAATTTAACCCGTGCACTAATCTGTTTAACCAGAGATTCCACACGCCCAGAGCCGATAGAATGCCCCTGCGCTTGCCAGGCCTGGTAATGAATGATGCGATGCCGGCGATGCTTTAAATTGTGGATGCGAAACAGAGCTATCCGGATAATCCTGACGTTGAACCAACCGCTGGAGTGTACTGTGGGATATCTTCACACCCGTTAAGACCTCAACATCCACTTCTGCGTGTTGATAGGACGCATTAGCACTCACCAACAAACAGCAACTCTCAAAATATGGACTCCACCGACGACGAGACTTGACCTGTAACGCTTCCGCTTGACTTTGACTCAGGCGAAGCATGCCCAAAGTGCTACTTAAAACTCTAGTTTTTCCGGCGCTTGACTGGGTTGCACGTTCGATAAAAAAATACCTATCTCTGGTAACACATGCTTTTGTGCCAAGGCTCGGACACTTTTCTCTATTCCATACAGTGTTTTGAGGTCTTCTCCATCTGATTCTCGATACAAAATTTCAGCAATTGCAGCTAGATGCTCCTTTAACTCAGCCTTAGTTCTAGAATTCATGGGATACAGGGTGATTGGGATTACCTTAGTCTGACAACTTTAAATCGACCTTAAACTAAGTATATATACTCATCTCCTAAGTGAGATGCTCCCGGAATATCTCTTTGGAATTGGTACAAGGTGGGAATCTTTTCTTGTTCCCACCTTATCACTCAAGTTGCTTCAAAGTGTAAGCATCATAAACTTCCTTAATCATGGATTATTATTACTCTGTATATTTACTGTATTACAAAATATTTAATAATCCCTCTGCATCTCATCTATGTATTGATAACCAATAGTAATGCATCTCAGATGTTAGCAATTGCTCCCTGGGTGACTTCTCTGGAGCGGATATGAGCATCATCCTGTGACAGGATGCAATGTTTTTTATGAATTTTTTTTAGCCTATTCACAAGTGAATTGCTTGCGATGAATCTTCCTAATATTTTTGAGTTTGCGACATAGGCTTGACAGGTGACAAACCATAAAAGGCATTCTAATCATATTTTTTGTGATAGATGCTGACTATGACATCCACTACCAACATGACGATACCCACTGGCGGATTACGCCCTTTGACCAATACGCAGCCCGGGATGGGAGCCTGCAACGACTGGAGCAAGAGACGGGCATCATCCGCGGTGCCCTAAGTCACTTCAGAGGCTCAGGCTCCTTTACCCAACTCCAAGCCCAAATCCATGGTCATTTGCTGCGCCAGAACAACTTGGAAATGCAAAAGATAGATGACCTCATCAGCACCGACCCCGAAGCGCAGTTCCTCACCAACATGTTGGGATTGCAAGCACAAACGGTCGGGCGAGTGTCCTTCTATGGCCTGGATAGTCAGGCGGCAGCCGCGGCGTTAGAACAAACTGTGCAAGTCGCTATCCCCCAAATGCGCTTCTATCCTACGGACGGAGGTCGCTTTGAGGCCGAAATGCTAGGCGGTGAGGCGGCGCCCCATCACTTAGGCGTGCTATTGGGGGCAGATGTTCTACGGCATGCACCCTTGATGTTCGGTAGCTATACCGACGAGTTACTGGGCAACCAGATAGACTTGACCCGCACGTTGGCAGAGAGTCAGCCAATTTATGAAAAAGTGCTCGCGGGTGAAAGGATTAGCGCTCAGGAAATGGGCATCTTAGAAAACCTGCAAACCCTGGCTGACCAGAGCCAAGTCGGTCTGGCTAAGTTGGCCCAGACGACGATTACCCAGAAGGCGTATGGTGAATACCCGATGCAAAAGGGGGCGATTGGCATTGGGTTGGACTCGGCTCTCTTGATGGCGGGTGAAGTAGTCCTCGGTAGCCGCTATGAAGGCGGAGATGATTACTACAGAGCCTTGCAGTTTGAAATGCGAGGTGCCTTTGGTGAATATGCCTCTGTGTCCCAATTTGCAGAAGGTAGCCCTGGGGCCAGCGTTGAAAACTTACTGGGCCTGGTTGCTCCCAGCTTGCAGGCCGGAGATGCAGATGTACTCCGCCAACAAGTCGCTGAGATTCAAGGGCTAAGGGGTGCTTTACAAGCTTCTGTAGATTCCACTCAGGCGCAGGAGCTGCGCGGCTCGATGGAGTCCGATATCCAACAGAGACAATTAAATGTCGAAAATCTAGTTTACAGCCGGGTACTCAACCGCACAGAAGCAGAAGTCGCGGAACTGCGCGCACGGGGTGAGTTGGCATCAGCCTTTGGCCTGGGGATGGGGCAAATCCACCGGAGCGGCGGGCCACCCGCTTCGTCCGGTGCGATTAACGCTAACAACCTATTCACAGGTCTGACGACGGGCGAATATAACCGGCGCATGGAAGAACTGGGCTTGAGCTTGACCCTGAGCGAGGAGTACAACAATACGCTCATGTTGCTACCGACTGTGGGGCGCACGCTGGGTTACTTGGGTGACTTTGACGGGGATACCTATCAGTTCAAACGCCGCCAGTATAACGAAAACCTCAGCCGGATTAATGAAATAAACAAGCAGTTGGATCGACTTAACAGACCGATGGGGCAGACCCGTATCAGATGTTACGCCCCGCAAGACCGCAACTCACACTCATGACATAGCTGAGGTCAAAACATCCAGAGTTCTACAACAACTAAGAACGATGTACCCCATTAGCTTGATAAATCTGAGTTAATCCTGCAGCGTACAGACACCTGGAAAGACTACAAGTTGGCGTCGGTTGAAGATAGCGACTAATAAGTTTAACAAACAACTTGCTATTTGTCGCTCTTGGCCTTAAAACGGAAAAAGCACCAGTTAGCAGCTGGTGCAAAAAATATCTTTTGAAATACTTGTCATGAATATACCACATGAGCGAGGCGTTTTCACACGCCTACCCAAAGGAACCAAATTTGCTGCCGTTAGTGAGCTGGTTCGACAAGCACTGAAACCCTTGATGCCAGCGGCACAGCACCTCTTTCTAAAGCTGGGTAATCAACACCGAGCCGGTTGGGTCTTTGAGTTGGATTGCAAAGAGTACGCCGAACAAGTCGGCTACTCCTTGCGCCACGTCTATCGAGCTATTGATCAGCTCAAACAGTCCGGCCTACTAGTTGTGGAAAAAGTCTTAGGCAGCGGACGCCGCTACTTTAAAGGACACTGGCAGTACCCTGCAACTGCGACAGATTTGTCTGAAATCAGTCAAGCTTGTCCAGAGAAAAACCTGGAACCCGCATTAGACCGTGGTTTATATACAGATCTATTAAAAACAAACCCACCACCCACCCATGGGGTTGAAGTGGAAGTAGAGTCTAAGGATGGACACCCGGCTGATGACTCTCTCAAGCAGCTGTATGGTGAAGCACTTAAACTCGGCATACGCCTTGCGTTTAAGCGGTTTTCTAAACTGTTAGGATCATTTTCCTTAAAAACTCTGACCAGAGTATTAAAGGTGGTGGCAGAACAAACTAACCTGCGTAACCCGACGGGGTTCTTCTTCTATGCTCTCAAGCAGGGCCTGGAGCCTGATAGGCCGGTGCTTTTACCTAATTTCGGGGATTGGTTTGACCGGGCCCGCAAGGCGGGGATTGCCGTGGGTAGTCAGCAACGGCAGGATGGTCTTTATGTGGCGCTGCGACAGATGGAGGGGGATTGTCTCTGGGTGAGGTTTGAGGATGCCTATGCTCAGCTCAATCTTTAGACTGAATTGATTAACTATTGTCTGTAATTAAAATGTGTTTTTTGGCACTTCTATTCTAGAGGTCGGTTTCATATTGGAATGCGGGCGGGTCTATTTCAACGAGTAGCGGATGACCTATCTGCGCTGGAGAGGGATGAGTTGTTAGGGGATATCGAGCCTTGGCAACGGATATAGAAAAGTGCAGGTGAGAGTTGGTTTGATAGGACATGCTGCCCACTCTACCTTTGTTGACGGCTGACGTGGACTAGGATATCTGAATGCTTAAATCTATGACGTACTGGATTCAGTCGCTGATGCCGATGATGTCGGTTGGGCTATCCCGACATCCTTTTATTTGTATGTTGAAGGAAAAATGACCTCTTGATGCACGCGCGAGGCGGTGTCAGCGAGGATTAGAAAAGTCAATAATTAGTTATTCAATTATTAATGAGGCAGGTAAGCTGTCATGGCAAGCACTCTATCTCAATCTGAGTGCTAGCGTTTGAGAGGTTGATGCGCGACTGTAAATTATGTTGACTATGCAGTAACTCCTTAAGGCGAGTAAACCGAAGCTTGTCTTTCGCTTGTCGGACTGCTAACCCGATTGCCTTTGTTGGGCCAACGAGGATGGCTAACTGCCTCGCCCCCGTTAGTCCGGTGTAGAGCAGGTTGCGAGACAGCATCAGGTAGTGCTGCATATACATCGGCATGATCACAACCGGAAACTCACTGCCTTGAGACTTGTGGATCGTGCAGGCCCAGGCCAGGGTAATTTCATTGAGGTCTGCCCAGTCATAGGTAACAGAGCGACTCCCAAAGCAGACGGTGGTTTCTTGCTCCTCTGCGTCAATGGCTTCTATCCAGCCCAAGTCGCCATTGAAGACTTCGCGGTCATAGTTGAGAGCATCTACGAGGGTGGCGCGAATTTCAGCGGAGGTCGTCATTATCAAGGCTCTTAGGGAGGGGTTTCTTCTTGGTAAATGCGAACAGTTCCTTTCTGAATAATCCACAACTGCCCAGTAATCTCCATTGTCTTGAGCGCATTCACTAAGGCTTGTATCGCTTCTAACAAATCAGAATGACCGGGCTGTTTGGGCAATCGTAATACGGCAATGCCGCTGTAAAGTGATGGCTTAAATTGCAGTAGATTACTAAAATCAAGATCGAGTGTGACCAAACATCGTTGCTCCTACTGGCAGACCGAGATCACTTTAGTATCGGGAGCGCTGATCAGATTTTGCTCGACAATGGTAGCGACATCATACCCCTCCTGCCGCAATAGAGATTGCCCACGATAGCCAATGTTTTCGTCTAGCTTAAACTTCATGCAGCGGATTCAACGGGTACATCTACAAATCGTTCTCTTGCCATTTCTGCTCCATAGGCTAGACAGGCCAAAACATCGTCTTGGGTCAACTGCGGATATTCTTCTAAAATTTCTGAGGTGGTCATCCCACTAGCCATCAAGTCCAAAATTAACGACACCCAAATTCGATGTCCCTTGATGCAGGGTTTGCCAAAGCAAATGTTGGGGTTTATAGAAATGCGTTGTAGTAATTCTTGTCGGTTCATAGCTACAAACTCCGAGTTAACAATTTTATCCCAGGCCCTGGGCTCAGTTTCCCGTAAGGTGAGCTGACTGAGGCGTTGCCATCCACTAAAGATACGTCTTTTATCATCGGGCTACATCTCCAGGCCAGGGATTGTCGGAGGTTCTGCCCCTGACTTAGTTTTTTTGGCTCCTTTACCGATTGAGTTGCTAGTCTTCTCGGCTGCTTTATGCCCCTGCACTTCTTCTAAATGACGCTCCTGATTGAGTTTTGGCAGGCGGGCGAGGACTTCATCATGGACTTCTTCAGGCCAACGGTAGCGCCAGGGTTTCTTGCGTTTACTTGTGCCGATCCGCTAACGCCGCGATACTTGCATCGACAAAACCAATTGGGATATCGGCATAACGAGTCATAAATTTTAAAGTCTGCTGAATATCAAATAGATCGGTGGATAGGTAAGTGAATGCTCCCTCCTTTAAATCCTCTAAAAACACCCTGGATGAAGATTCACCCAAGTATTTCGTTACCAAATAGTCAACTTCGGCCAGAATTGTCACTGGAATCAATAACTCTGAATCTCTGACAATACCAACAACCGCAGCATGGTTTTTATCTGCACTATCTAAAAGAGCAATAATGCCACTGGTATCTGCGATGATCTTCATGGTTATTGCCACAGTAGTTCATCAACACGCTCAGACAAATTACCGACACTACTCTTGCCAATTCCGATCGATTGAGGCTGCTTCTTTTGGGCTGAAATCATATAAAGTTTAATCGCATCTTGAATGATTTCATCGATTGTTTTTCCCTGCTGTTTAGCTAACTCTTGCAAATTCCTTTGGATTGTTTCATTTAAGAGAACAGTTGTCGGTTGCATGATCATCTCCTTTTAGTCAAAATCATTATCAAAATCAGGAGCCATCCAAATTTGTCCTGCGGCACTGCCACTCTGACGGCGTTTTTTGGCGGATGGCAGTTCTTGTACGATGACTTGAATTTGCTTGCCTTCTAACTCTTCAGGCAAGGGAGTATTCAAGGTAATCGTCCCGTTCTGACACGTTGCAGTAAGAACAATCACGAAACACCTCCGACCATGACTTTTTTCTTCGATATCATCTTTCCTACTTTCATACTATGTACCAAACTCACCACGACGCCGGCTAATCCGAGCCATTTGTCACGGTGGGTTTCAGTCATCAAAGGTGAAGCTCATCCCTAAGACAATGCTGCCTTGAAAACTCTTGTTGGCATTGGCAATCAATCCGGCAGGGTCGTCATTGCTGCCCTTGTCAAACAAAAATGCCGTAATTTTATCAACCGGTTTACCATCGAGAATAATGGGGACATCAGGCGGAAATCGAACATTCTGCATCATTTCCCTCCAGCTTCGATCGCATCAGGACTCACAATACTCAGTCCCATCCCATAGGTGGCTAATCGCTCAAAATGCTGAGTATTGAATGTCAGTAGATGGGAAACTTGATGGGCTAAACAAACCGCGACTAGCCTCGCATCATGGACTTGTTTGCCAGTGACTTCCAGCGTTTCCACTAAATTTTTCCAGATGGTAAAAATAGCATCCTGGTCAATCAATAAGGGAAAAATCGCCTCAAACTGAGCAGACTGGGAACTCACATCTTTCGAGGACAACCCTAAACCATTCACTGCGATCGGTCGTGTCGCCACACTGCGAAACTCAATTAAAGTTTGGGGAGTAATCTGCAAGATTTCCTGGCGACGGTGCAGAGTCAGTATGGCCTGAATCGTCGATTCATAAAACCGATCAGACGTATTTGCAAGACGAACTAAAATGCTGGTGTCCAGAAGATAGGTCACTACTCATAGACTCCTTCACTACTCAATGCTGCATGGGACAAAGACACCTGGCAGGGTTGCCCTAGTGCGAATACTCCAACTTCCCATGGATCAATCGGTTCTAGTGTTGTTGACAATGGATTGTCCCCACTTTTTGCATTGGGCTGATCAGGCTGGGGGTATCGTTTTTTAAGAATTTCAATAAAATCCATCAGTAAGGTTTGAGCCTCTTCTGGGAGTTCCTGAATATCTTTTTGCATCTGTTTCAGGCTATTCATCGGTGATTCTCCCTTGCGGTGACCAGGCTACTTTCATACTACGGAACAAACTCACAACGATGGCGAATCACTTGCCCTCTGCTCGGAGTTGTTGCAGTGTTTGCCGATCCGCTTCCAAATCGGTTTCATCATACTGTTGATACACATCGACACTTTTCAGAAAGTGATCCACATCAAACCGCGAAGGTAAGCCCAGAAATATTCCAACCTGATAGCGAGTAATCAACTCTTTTTCATAGGCTTCTACCACTAACATTTCCAAAACCTTACGAGACAAGTTTCCGAGTAGCGGTTGAACCTGAGTTGAAAAATCATCTGGCAGTTCAATAGTGACTTGCATAGGCGGAAGGGCTAATTCTTCACTCATGACGTACCCAAAACCTAGCACACTGGCATTCAGCGAGTGACTTTCAGAATATGTACCAAACTCACCACCACTGCCGCTAAGCCAGGCCATTTGTAACGGCGGGTGGCGTTGTAAATCATGCCGCCATTGTTGCAAATAAACCGGAGTCCGGTGCTGCGAGTGTCGCCCTGGGCAATGGTGTTGGTGGCAATTAGTCCCATGGTGCCGCCTGTGCGAAGGAGGGAGTGCGATCGCCGAAAAAAGTGTGCCACCAGATCTGCGTTACCATGCGACTCGGGATGCACGATCTTCAACCAGTCCAAATATCCTTCGGGGTGGGCGTTAATGGTCGTATTTTTTCCAGCAAACGGCGGATTACCCACGATCGCATCAAACCCCGGATTCTCCCGCTCAAACACTTCAGGAAACTCTAACTCCCAGTTGAAGGGCAACACCGCTTTTGTCTAGGCTGTGAGCTTGGCTGCGATTGATTGAATTTCGGATTCATCCACCAATCCGTTTTCATAGCCAATAAACTTCCCGCGCAATTCCTCCCGATAGTTCTGCCGTTGTTTGGCATTGTCCCCCGCAAAGAAAGCAGCAACTGCCAGTTTTGCCGTCAATCGAGCCGGGTCTAAAGCGCGGTTCACATCCTGCAATAAGGCTTGTTTCGTCTCCGCATCCCCATCCGATCGCGTATCCGAGGTTTGAATCTGTTGTCGAAATGCCAGTGCCTTCGTTGCCGACTGCTTCATCAACCGCTTGTGGTCTTCAAAAAACGTGGGTGCATAGGCGGCACTGGCCCCAAAGCTACCAATCTCGGCTCTAGTCAGCCCCACCAGCGAATCACCACATTTCAGGGCATGATCCAAAAAGGTAAACGGCAAGTCCTTGGCCAGCGTCACCAACCACAGCGATAACCGCGCCAAGTTCACCGCAAACGGCTTCTTATCCACCCCATACAAACACCGCTGCGCCACCCATCGCCAGATCCCACACCTTCAGCTCCAATAACTGCTCGGGTGTGGGATGCTCGCCTAAATTCTTCAGCACCGGCTCCAGCGTTTTCTCCACAATCGGCTGCGTAAACTTCCGGGGCGTGTAGTGAGACCCCGATCGCCGCCGTTCCTCTCCCGGTTGCAAAAACAAACTACTTCAGCGGTTTTTGCCTCCTTCAACGCCTTCAGGGCTTTTCCTTGCAGCTCACAGTCCGCATCTTTGAGCATCTTTCCTCGATCGGCTGGCTTGGCTGCCAAAATCTGATCGACATCCACCACCACATCCTTGGGGCGAACCGCAATCGACTGTCCGTGGGCAATCTCCACCTCATAGCCCATAATCGCCTCATAGACCGAGCCAATCTGCTCCACATCCAGAGCCCGATAGGACAACCGCTCCCCATCCAGCACCAGCAGCTTATCCAGCATCCGGTAAATCACCCCATCTGAGATGCGAGGAGCTGCAAGTCTGCCGAAGGTGGCAAAGTGAGAACCCAGGGGGCGACCTTCTAAGAACGGATACTCATCGGGGTCAAATAACTGCCCATGCCGCGCCGGCAGATACTCCTCCGTCGGGCCACCCCCGTCATACACCAGCCGAAACAGACTCAACAGCGTCGCCCAGGCCCCATACCGCTGATCCATCGTGTCCGGGTAGTTGCCAGCATCCTCCCGCAACTTCTCATACAGCCCCGACACCGCGTAGTTGCGTTGATACACCTCATCATCCGGCATCAACCCTTCATCTTCCACATACAGCAGAAACACCAGCCGCATCAACGTGGTAATGAGTCCGCCATAGATATGCTGTGGGTCAGTTTCCCCTAACTCCCTGAGAATCTTGCCATTCACTGCTGCATCCGCCGCCTGAAATCCCCGCAGCAGCTCCCACAGCGCATCTAATACTTGGCTAGAGAGTTTGGTTGACACCTCGGCCTGGTAATTTCGGCTCTCGGCCAGAATTCTCGTTAGCCGCTGAGTCTCCGGTACGTTAAACAGGCGATCGGCCCCCAAAAGCAAGTCCAGCGCCCCCAGAATTAATCGTCCCGGCACCTCCGTCATCGCCTGCACCGGAAATGTTAGGTATTCCGATGACTCCCCACTCGGTGCATACACCAACCGAATCTCGGTACCATTTACCAACACCCCTGCCGCAATACCCGTTTCCCGCAGTAACCGCTCAAACTTGGCCTGGCAACTTGCCTGCCACCCCTGCCCTGACACTGCCGCCGGTTCTTTTACCTTAGATGCCGTAAGGCGTTGAGCACCCAGGTATTACGAGATCAGCCGTGCAGAGAGATTGAGTTACGAATTATTTACACCACGATTATTTCAGTTCAGGAACAAGGCTTAGACGTGACGATAAAACCAACAGTTGATGGACTCTGAGACTTCCTTCAAACAAATTGGTCCTTCAATACCTTAACAACAAGCCCTTAAGTCCCCAGGCCTAAAGCAATTTACTGACCCATAGCCTCCATTTTTCCCTCAGTCATGATTACTACCAGCCTGTTTAATAATAAATCCAGGATCTAGTTTCCGAGGTCTTTTAGCTTTATGAAGACTCATGACTCTTGTTTTAGTAGTTTTTTCTAAACTAGACAGTAAATTGTGGACGAGAGAACAGAATTTCTATGAGAGGTTGAGGTGAAAACAATTGCAGTTGTCAGTCGTAAGGGAGGAGTGGGTAAATCCACCTTGACCATGAATATCAGCGTTGTTTTAGGTGATAGCGTCATTCTCGACACGGATCCCCAGGCCAGTTGTGCAGACTGGAGTGACCGCCGTAATCAACAGCCTCCCTCTGTAATAACTACCCCCGCTGGACGAGTAAAGACTGCGCTTAAGCAGCAAGCCACAAACTGGATCCTCATAGATACCCAACCCAGTGCCGAAGCAAGTTTGATTGAAATTGCTCAGGCCGCTGATATCTGCGTGATTGTTCTCCGCCCCGGCCAATTAGAGTTGGATGCGTTAGGTGCGACCCTCGCTGCAATTAATGCCGTCAGCGCCAAAGCTGTATTTTGTATTAACCAAGCTCACCCGCAAGCTCACTTAGAACAACTGGTTACAGGATTATCTGAGCATTTTCCAGTGGGGCCCATTATCCGTAGCCGCGCTGACTATCCTGCAGCGGTCAGTGAAGGCTTAGCTGTTAATGAATGGAACCCAGATGGCAAAGCTGCCCTTGAAGTTATTGCCTATACCAACTGGTTAACGGAGCAACTCAACCATGCCTAGACCATCGAAAAAAGCAGAATTTAACTTTGATCGGTTGAACCAACGCGCAACATCGGAGTTTATTCCTGTCACAGCGCCCGCCCCCGAACTTCTCGCAACCTATGTACCCCTAAATGCCATTCTGCCCAGGCCTGGAGGTGATACACGTCCAATCAACAGTAAGCATGTTGCCGCCCTCATAGAATCAATTGCAATTTTGGGACTTATCACCCCGCTGGCTGTAGATCAGGAAGGCCAACTTTTGGCCGGTGGACATCGTCTTGCTGCACTACAAGCCCTAGCAACGGATCAACCCGAGCTGTTTAGTACTCTTTTCCCCAATGGTGTTCCTGTCCACGTCATCCCCATTAACGCTTCAACTGACTCAGTTAACGCCCTCCAGATTGAAGTGGAAGAAAATACTCAACGCCGTAACTTCACCGCCACCGAAATTCGAGAAGCCGCCAAGCGATTAGAAGCCGTTGGTTATGAGCGATTACGCGGCCGGCCTAAACCTGGGCAAAAATCCCTAAAGCGAGAACTGGCCAGTGTTTTTCGCCTCAGTGAAGACCGGATTCAGCGTATTCTCAACCAAACTCAACCAAAAGGTAGGCGTACACCTATCTTTTCCGTAGATACGGCTCTGAGTTGCCTAGAGCAATGGATTGATGAGTTGAGTGTGCAGGAAGAACCGGAATGGGTCAAGACAAGAAATCAAATGAGTCGGCTGTACAAACAGTTAAAGCAGCTCAATAACCTTAAAGACGCTGGCTGATTGTCAATTTGAGATCCGAGCAATGAGGAAGATACTGACCTAGCCTGAAAAAAGTGGGCATATCCTAAGAGTCAACCCAAAAGGAGACTGTCCCCATGGCTCAAAAACCGAGACCAATACGCCCGAGCAAAAAGCGGAGGCGGTATCAATTCTCAAGCAGTCAGGCAAACCCGTGAGCCAAGTGGCCCAGGAACTGGGATTAACTGAAAGCGCCCTGCGCAAATGGGTGAGCCAAGGGCCATTGACCAAGGAACAGCAGCCAGGTGGGTTGACCACATAGGACGTGCGGAACTGACCGCCCTGCGCAAAGAGCTGAAACGGGTGCAGATGGAGCGTGACTTTTTAAAAAAGGGTGATATCGGCAACCCAAGCCTGGTCAGGAGCTTCGGCACTAAAGTGACGGGCTAATCGATTCTTGGCAATGGGTAGCGAATGGCTGGAATCCGTCGTGGCTTTGAATTTCTGCCGTAGCTGAGCATTAATCCCCAGTTTGGTCATTAATCTCATGACCCGTTGACGGCTAATCCGGATCCTTGCGCAGATAGTGCCGCCTAGATTCTCGGCGAGCCATAAGTTTGATGACTGTCTTGGTGTATCTCAGTGTATCTCACTGAGGATAGGTTCATCTTTGCTCAACAGCAACACGGGGAGAACCAGATAGGCACAGCGCCGACTCCCAACAATAAGGTGTTCTGTGCGCTCTACTGTCACCCCATCACCCAAGACCGCTTGAAAGACTGCTAGTTCTTGAGCACACAGCCCAGTACAGGTCGTAGCCACAGCACAAATTGGACAATGCTTTTCTACGAGTAACATTGAGCCATCGGGCTGGGATATAACCTCAGCCATATAGCCCTCTTCTGTACGCAGCGCTGCTAGCATCTGAGTCCGCTCTTGCCAAGTGGCACACTTAGCCATGCGGTTTTTATAAGCGATTGTTTGTTGCTGGGTTCTTACCTCTAACAACTGGTTGAGTCCCTCTTCTCCAAACGTAGCAGTGAGGGACTGAATCAGGCTCAAGGTAAGTTCTGCATAACCTTCTGGAAAAAATTGATTCGCCTCTGGCGTAAGACACCACAACTTAGCGGGTCGTCCCATCGGCCGGGCAGCTTCTCGATAAGTGACGACTCCCTCATCCTGCAGGGCATAGAGGTGCTGACGAACTGCCATCGCTGAAATGTTTATATATTCCGCCAGCGCTTGCGCGTCCAACTCTCCCAACTCCTTCAGACGGTAGATAATCGCCCTGCGAGTGCGTGGAGTATCCGTATTGCGATGGGATGGAGACGAGGATGCGTTAGCCATAGAGACATTCTAAAGTCTTTTCTTGACAAAGTTAAGGACGGATGACTACGCTAGTTTATAAAGTATTTTCTTTATAAAGTTGTTTGGGCTTGAGGAGATTCACAGTGAATCTTTTAATTGTGGGCGCTAGTCGAGGCTTGGGAGCAGCGTTTGCTCAGGGATTACCTAACTCAGGCGATACCGTTTGGATGGTTTCGCGACAGAAACCTCAATTTCCAAACCCAGACGATGAGGTTCACCGCATCTGGATTGAAGCGGATGTGGCAGCCTCTGATGGGGTATCACGGATTGTTGCTGCCCTTAAAGACCAGGCTATTGATGGTTTGATTTATAACGTCGGCATTTGGGAAGCCACAGCGTTCAGCCAAACCTATCGGTTTGAGGAGATAAGCCCCCTGGAACACCAGCGTATTTTGCAGGTCAATTTAGGAGCCGCAATTAATTGTATTCAGGCCATCCTTCCCCATCTGCGCGGTAGCCGTAAAGCCACGGTAATACTCATTAGTTCGATCAGTGGTGTCGAGAATGTCGGTTCCCCAGAAGTGGGCTATGTGGCATCCAAATTTGGCCTGCGGGGAGTGGCCCATGCGCTCCGTGAGAATTTGCGTTCTGAAGGCATTGCTGTTAGCTGCATTAACCCTGGCATGATTGCAAGTGAAATTCCTTACGAGAAGGGGATAGAGGCTGCGTTGGAAGCATTCTCTAACTCCCAACTTCCAGTACAGGACGTGGTGGCAATAGTTCGCTGTATTTTATCCCTTTCACCAGCCGCCTGCGTCAAAGAGGTTCATATGCCTGCCCTTGCAGATACTTGGGCCTAAGCAGGCGAGGAACCATTGCTATGGGACTTTTACGGTTGCCTGCTCTCCATCCTCAAGTCTGGATTTTAGTCACGGGGCGTTTCATGTCCCAAATCGGCACGGGCATTGTGATGTTCTATGTGCCTCTTTACTTCGTAAACCAGGCTGGACTCTCGGCTATAGCGGTGGGAGGGGCATTAAGTAGTGCAGCGATTGCCAGTATTCTCGGCTATTTTCTCGCTGGTACTCTAGTGGATACTCCTGGTTGGGGGCGGCGGCGTACCCTGATAGCTGCCTGCAGCCTCTCCATCCTGGCAGATGGGGTCTTTCTAGTAGGCCATAGTTTGCCGCTGCTGATTCTGGCAAATCTACTGCTAGGTCTTGGGGATAGCCTCTACTGGCCAGCCTCCGGAGCTGCAATTGCAGACCTAACTCAAGGGCAGGAACGAGATACGGCCTTTGCCATATCTGGACTGGCGGATTCCCTGGCTACTGGTCTGGGCATCGTCATCGGTGGATTGCTCATCACCATCCAAGGCTCCTACACAATATTGTTCTGGTTTGACGGACTCACCTTTCTGGCTTTTTTAATTGTCCTGACTTTATATGTTGAAGACAGTCGACCCAGGGTAGGAGGGACGGAGAGGAAAACAACACTGGGGATTTGGTGGAGTGCAATTACAAATCCTCGGTTTGCAGTGTTTGCTATCGCAAATATCCTCTTCACCACCTACATGAACTGGATGGAGAGTACCTTGCCACTTTATTTCACTCGCTATGCTAGTCCTGAGGGACAGGGGTTTACCTCCGAAATAGTAGGACTAATGTTTTCTGGATATGTCCTATTCGTTGCACTAGCTCAGTTACCTGTCGTGCAACGCCTAAGTAACGTTAACCGAGTTGATGTGTTGCGGCTTTCAATGTTGCTGTGGGGAGGTGGCTTCGGGTTAGTTGCCGCCTTAGGTCTTGTCCCCACTGGTCAGACAGCCTTGGCTACCGGAGCATTAGGCACACTAGCCATGGCCAACATTACCTACAATCCTTTCTCGGTTGCTTGGGTCAGTGATCTCGCTCGTTCCCATACACGCGGAGTCTATCTCTCCTTGAATGCCCAATGTTGGTCTATCGGCTATTTGGCAGGGCCAGTCATTGGCGGATGGGCGATTGATCAATCCTCTGCGGTTGCCCGAAATTTCTGGTTTGCCGCCTGCTTAAGTACAGGCATTGGATTCTTGGTGCTTACGGGACTAAAGTGTTGCATAACTCATAAGCCACACCTTGGGAGTTCATAAAAATCTTCAAAGATTTTTTAATCCCTTGATGTCAAGGCTGGAGTTGGATTTACACCTAAAGGTGTAGTTCGGGATTGATTTCATGTCATCAGTGAGATGTGGATACTTGTTTGAGATTTGCAAACACATAGTATTGGGCAACACTATAATTCCCCGATGTTTGGTGCAATACAAAAAAGTCCTAGCTTAAGCTTTAGGATTAGAGATATTGAATTTCGTACATTAATTATGAAAGGTGGCGCACGACCAGGGGCAGGACGACCGAAAGGGACGGGGAAGTATGGTGAACCCACCCAGGCGATTCGCCTACCTCTAAGTGTGATTGAACGGATTCCTCAGCTACTGGAACAGCAGGGGTTAGAACAGAGAACAACACTACATCAGCTCTATCGCCCTCAGTTGGGGCCTGCGTTACCCTTACCCCTCTATCAAATGCCAGTCTCGGCCGGATTTCCTTCACCGGCTGATGACTATATTGAGCAACGACTCGACCTCAACCGCCATCTCATCAAAAATCCCGCTGCCACCTTTATGGCCAGGGTATCCGGGGACTCGATGATTGGGGTCGGCATCCACGACGGGGATGTGATTATTGTGGATCGTTCGCTGGAACCCAAGGATGGTCAGATTGTGATTGCGGTGTTGAATGGGGAGTTAACCGTCAAGCGACTAAAACACAAGCGGAAACGTCTGTTTCTCCAGGCAGAAAACCCCAACTACCCGGATATAGAAATCACCGATGCCAGTGCGTTTCAAGTCTGGGGAGTCGTGACGAATGTCATTCATGCGCTATGAATTGAGCAGAATGCACCAGAGCGATAAAGGTCTATACCGCAATGAGCCAGATTACCGTTCGCCCAGAAATAGCCCAGGCTTATCAGGCTGCCTCTGTATCTCAGCAGGAGCAAATTCAGGTTTTACTGACGCTACTCCTTGAACAACCTCAAGAAGAAAGCTCCCAGCTTCTCCTGAACCTTATGGATTACCTCAGTGACCAAGCGGCTGCACGGGGCCTAACGCCCGAGATATTAGCTGAGATACTCGCCGAGCCAGACGCATGAGTTCAAAGCGTTTTGTTGTTGATTGCAACATTCTGGTCAGTGCTGCCTTGTCAAAGGTCAGTGTCTCTCGCCAAGGTTTGAATAAGGTCATTCAGGCAGGGACTCTCTTGTTCTCCCAGGCCACGCTCATAGAATTAGAGTTGGTTTTAAGTCGTCCAAAGTTTAAGCGTTACATTACCCCATTGGAACGCCAGTTATTTATCTTCCAATTAGTCCAGATGGCTGAGATGGTCACAACTAACTGTCAGATTCAGGCCTGTTCAGACCCCAAGGACGATATGTATCTTGAACTGGCCGTAAGCGGGCAAGCAACCCTAATTTTGACTGGAGACCGTGCCCTACTAACCCTTAACCCCTATCAAGGTATTCCAATCCTGACTCTAACCCAATGGCTGGGGTCAAGAGAGGCGTAGATGTTGGCCCTAGTGGACTGCAATAACTTCTATGTCTCCTGTGAACGGGTCTTTAACCCCAAGCTCCAGGGACAGCCCGTAGTTGTCTTATCCAATAACGATGGCTGTGTCGTAGCTCGCTCTCAGGAAGTTAAAGCCTTGGGTGTCCCAATGGGAGTTCCTGTTTTCAAAATCAAAGACCTTATCCCTCAACACAACATTCAGGTCTTTTCCAGTAACTATGCCCTCTATGGAGATATGAGCCAGCGAGTGATGCAAACCCTAAATTACCTCTGTCCCAACCTAGAAGTGTATTCCATTGACGAAGCCTTCCTCGACTTTTCAGGCTTTCAATCTGACCCGTTGAAGCATGGGCAAGTAATCCGTCAAACTGTGCAGCAATGGACAGGCATCCCAGTCTCGATTGGTATTGCTTCAACCAAGGTTTTAGCCAAGGTAGCCAACAAGCTCGCTAAAAAAAGCAGTGGGGTTTGGGTATTGTCGCCATCGACAACCAACTCAGCATTGGCTAATCTACCTGTGGAGGATATTTGGGGTATCTCTAAGCGCTGGGGTCAACGCCTACGAGCTATCAACATCACGACCGCTGCCGAGTTACAAGTTGCCAACCTATCCATGATTCGCCAGAAATTTAATGTCGTCATGGTGCGGATTGTCCGAGAGCTGCGGGGGGAATCCTGTTTACCTTTGGAATCTGTTATCAATCCGCAGCAAAGTTTAGTTGTCTCTCGCTCCTTTGGTCAGCCAGTGACCACCCTAACTGAACTGAAACAGGCTGTTGCGACCTATATCAGTCGAGCTGCTGAGAAACTTCGCAACAAAGACCTGACGACAACCCATGTGACAGTATTTGCTCGAACCAATCGGTTTCAGGAGAACTATGAATCCCCAAGTGCAGGTTTGACGCTACTTAAGCCCAGCAATTACACGGGCAGATTACTAGAGGTAGCTTTGCGCCTAACGGAGTCTATTTTTCAGCCAGGCCGAGCCTACAAAAAAGCTGGGGTTATTCTTCAAGGGTTAAGCCCAGGCCAGGCCGTTCAGCAAACCCTCTTTGATCCCCTGAGTGATGAGAAGCAGGACGCATTGATGACAACCCTTGACCAGATCAATCAGCGGTTTGGTCGAAATACCCTCCGCTACGGAGCAATGGGAGTCAAACAGCATTGGGCAATGCGATGCAGTCAACGCACACCTCAATACACAACGCAGTGGTCTGATTTACTCTGTGTCTCTGCCAAGACTTGAGTCATAAATCGCCACGATTACTAGCAAATTGTCGATAGCGTCAATTTGGCTTCATGGTCTTTCAAGATTTTGTTCCTGAATTACACCAATACGAAAATACACAAACTCAAAAATTCGTAAATTCATAAATACAAAATTTCGAGAATTTTTATTGATGCCAATTTGGTTTCTCAATTGACGTTGACGGCAATTTCAGCATTTAGTCTTCTTCAAAGGAGTGTGATGTGAATTTAATCGTTGAGCAATTCTCGCTGACTGTTCTCACGACATCTATTCCAGTTGAATAATCCTCAAATGTTTCTTGATTAGTGGGAATTGATGCCGTTCTAGATGAAAGAAGAGAAATGGCAAGCTCGTGATTAGCTTGTTGACTATCAATAATCCCACTGAGTCGTTCCATCAGTTCACTTAACAAGAACCAAGGCTCTGCATACATCTGGACTGATGGAACTTTATCCCCAATATTAGAATCCAAAGAAATAATAATATTAGAATCGTCTATTGAAATTAATGTTCCATCATGATCTTTTCCTCTATGACGCAGTGTCACTTCAGTATCATCTGGAAACAAAACCTCTGTATCAGTAGTGAATGAGTAAAGATATTGACCACCACGACGACCTAGCCGATATCCATCAGTCAGCGGAATCATTCTATTTTGGTTGACTCTTAGGGCCTGTATTTCCTCTGATATCGCTATCCTAAAACGACTAATGTGAGCGGATAGACCTGTGGACACTGGTATTCTGGTCATAGAAGTTGTTATTTTTCTTAAGATTTTTAACCAGTTTACCTCCTGTATTCAGAATTGGGGTGACAGTTTTACATAAACTGATATCCAAATAATTGACAGAGATAGCAGATGCCAGAATACCCAGTCATACTTTTACCTCCACAGATTGAACAAGCAAGGCAGTTAGTTCCACCAATACAGCCATTTACTGAGTCAGCACCGCCGCATCCTGGGAAGGAACCACAGCGATTTCAAGCAGGAATCTTAATTCTGGAATTAGTTATCACCTTAGTTCTAGGGCTAGTGATCAGCCCCTACATCATTCCAATTGGCATCCTGGCATCTATGGGACACATTGGACTGATGCTATACCAGTACCCCAGGCGGCATAGACGATTCGTAAATGCGATGCGCTCCTATACAGAACGGTTAGATATCTATCGCAGTAAAAAACAAGAACACGACAGACAGCAACAACTACGACAGACACCTGAAAGAATTGCAGCCTATCAAACCCAAGCCATATTGTCGGCGCTCACACAAACTATTCCCCATGACGGCAACAACAGCAATGCTCAGATTGGGCAGTCTGAGAAGGCATTTGGGAAGGTACTCTATCGATACTTCGGCAACCTAATTCAGACACGACTAACGCTGTCCATTCCTAACTTCCCGCACCCCTACAGCCCTGACTTTGCCTACATAGACCAGCAGAAAAACTTATTTATCGATATTGAAATAGACGAGCCATACACAGGCAATCCGCCCAAGGCCATCCATTACATCGGCAAAGATACCCGCAGGGATGAATTTTTCTTAGACCGAGGCTGGATTATAGTCCGATTCGCTGAACAGCAAGTTGTAGAGCAACCCGATAGCTGCTGCAAAGTCATTGCAGAGCTTGTTTCTGACCTGCTGAACTTGCCGCCTACTACATCAAGTTTCAGCAAAATTACCCCAATCACTCCGGTCAAACAGTGGACAGAGGACGAAGCCAATGCAATGGCTAAGAACAGATTCAGAGAACGGTATAAACGTCCCTAACTGCTCTACTCAGTTGGACGAGGCAAAGTTGTTTGATACTGAAAATTCCAGGCTGATCCACAAGACATTGAAAACTGCTGGTCATTACTCATGACACAACCACCGTCTTGCCAGCCTCCAGTAGCATCATCAAATGTCTGAGTAAAACAACCAGGGTCTCCGATTGAAGGCGAGTATCCTTTGGCAATAAAGGTACGGCAGTTCGGGCTGCGAGTTAGCCGGAAAGTTTGGGATTGAGAAATCGTTCGCCCAGGCCGTTCACCCATATCAGCTCTTGCTTTGGTAAGTGTCATTCGCTCATCAAGCTGAACAATTAACCAGTTCCCCTCGTAACGGGTCTTGATATTGCATACCCCTTCCCAGAGACCAGCCGTAGAAGTCCCTCGACAATAGCCCTTAACGTGCCGAACCGATTGAGCCAGAGCAGGAAACTCTTGGATGCCAACCAAGGTAAGTGCCAACGCAGGCAAAGACCAGACGAGTAACTTCATAGCAGCTAGAACAATTAAGCAGATCAGGATTAGACCCACTATAGCCAGATTAAAATTCTTGTACCTTAAATTGAGGTCAGGTGCTGACTGCCAGTGATAGCCATTGCCGACTGCGTCAATTTGGTATTGAGAAAACAAGCACAAATAAGAATATAAATAGACTTAAATCAATTTCAAATTGCCAACAGCGTCAATTTGAGAAAGGGGGACTTTATACTGAATCATCCATCCACCCGCACTCCGGGCAATCCCAGTGAACTGGAGGCAAAGACTCAGTGGGAAACCGATGACAGCAGCGAGGACAGTGACTTGTAAACAGTGGATGTGTATCTAGCAGACGAAGACGTTCTTCGGGTTCAATAACCCGGCGAGTGATAACTAGCTCCCCGTTATAGTAGGCCGCCCCAACAGGCTCCCACTGTTCAGATTCGTAACCTAGCTCCGGAGCATAGTCCAAACAGGTATCAGAGCATGGCCCTCCAGGATGAATGGCACAGACAAGATAGTGGCTGTGGGCGTTCATTTGGCAGGACTCGCACTGCTGAATCTTAAGCATCGGCATCGACATGGTTACTGTCTGATATCGTAGTTCTCCCTCGCCCGATGGGTGCGATTACGGTGGCTGATCGCTAACTTGATGGACGAGTAGAAATCGCAACAGTGTAGCTGTTTTCGCAATAACACTATCAAAACAGACCTCTATGTCACTGGATCAACGCAGCAGTGGTAGTTTGAATGGGTTACATGCACAAAGTGACATTTCTGCATCTAGGATTCAGCACAGGTGAAACAAGACAGGCATGGGCAGGCCAAGGTATTAACCCCAGATGAGATTGAAATACTGTTTTCAGTCTTGAAGTCACAGCGAGACAAGGCTTTGTTCGGTGTCTGTCTCTACACTGGGTGTCGAATCAGTGAGGCCTGTTCATTGTTAACCGAGGACGTTTACAGGCGGGTGGGGGATGTATTGCCGACACTGACAATTCGTAGAGCCAACACCAAGGGGAAGATTGCAACCCGGCAAATTCCAATTCACCCCAAGCTGAAGGTTTACTTACTAGAACACACGCCAAGAAAGGAGTATGTATTTCCGGGTCGGCATCGGCATCATGGCTCACTGAATCCCCGAAGTGCTGATGCAATTCTGCGAAGGGCGCTAGAACAGGTAGGCTTAGTCGGTATCAGCAGCCATAGCTTCAGACGGACGGCATTGACGCAACTGTCTACGACCGGTGTACCATTGCGGGTAATCCAGGAAATCTCTGGGCATCGGTCATTGGCAGTCCTACAAAAATATTTGGAAGTTCAACCAGAGCAAGTCGAAAAAGCGATTAGCCAGTTGGCCTGGTAGCTAGATGGTGAAATGCTGCGAATGGTGCGCCAACCATCTCAACTGCTCGCCAATCCGCAGCCCTTCCATCGGGATCAGCATCTCCACCCCACAACCATCGAGGTGCAGGGCTAGGAACTCACGATACTTCTTACCAGCCAGAAATACTACCCGCGACAGGTTCGGCACTACATCAGCAAGTTGGACTGCCACCCGCTCGGCCCACACCCGGCGGTCGGCAACTCTCATCGTGTTGAGCGTCCTGTCATATGGAGCGATCACCTGACCTGGAGCGACCAACCCATACTCGACGGACAAGATGAACCACGGGCACCCCGACCCTTCGGCAAACCGGCGGGACTTACGGAACAAGTCGGAGACGTAAAGGTCGCGAGCCTCGCACGCGTGATCCCGCTTCTGACTAACGCAGGATACGAGGTAAACAGTAAGAGCTCTTGGCTGCATGACGACCTCTAGGACTATGTGAACTGAGTGGCTGCCTACATGAATCGCCCCTTGTAAGCGCTCCGTGTCGACTTCAGATAGCTGACAAACGCGACCAGCTCAGGTCGCCGATTCCCCTGGATGTTGAGCGGGTAGTGGTACTCGCCTTGGAACTCGTCCCGCTCTATCTTCTCGGCTTCTTCACGCGTGGTTGCCACCCGCCAGACAATCGACAGTCCATCAAAAAAACGGTCGATCTGCTCCGCCCCTTCTAGGTAGTCGAAGTCGTTCAGTGCAAGCAGAGTGAATCGGAAGGTCGAGAGAAATCCTGATCGCAAAGCGCTTAACGTCAGCTTCTGAGCAGCGTGCCACGCCACTCGCTCCGCAAGATTACTCGCCATACCGTGGTACAGACACACTTTGCCATCGGGCAAGTTGCGGAGCCGCAGCTTGGAAACATCGGACAGTTCGGCAATGCGTAGGTGTTCAAGGGCAGTATGCGGGAAGTACCACCAGTAGACCCCTGGTGACGGGGGTATGCTCGACCAATCAGCCCCCCGAAGAACCGAGAGTGGTTGGGGCTCAGTCAACGCTTGCCTTCTCCCCTCGAACTAATGCACATACATCTTGCTTGAAAGTACCCAAAATTTACTACTTGTTGAAGAGTTTGCTCAATAATCAGTCACTGAGAAAATTATCGAAGTCAAGCTACAACCAACTGAAGGAGCCAACGGGAGGGGTGGGCAGAATAGGCAAAATCTCTGGAATAGGGGGTACAGAAGCACCCTAAACTCATACACTCTTTGCTAATTCTGAATCCGAAGGCGAGTCAGTAGCAAAGTTTTCGATACGCACATCCCCATCCGGGAATCGGGCGATGACATCTAGTTCACCCCCCATCGCCCGGATGTGGTTTCGCAGCGTAGATAAGTACATATCGGTGCGCTTCTCAAGTTTTGCGATAGCGGGCTGCTGAACGTGGAGAATGTCAGCTAGCGTTTGTTGAGATAAGCCACGAGCAAGCCGCAGCTCATGCAGAGGCATTTCTTGGAGCATGGCCACAGCCTTGGCTTGTGCCTTGGCTTGTGCATCAGGCGACATTTGACTGCGAAGGTTGGAAAATTTCTTAGCCATCGTTTATGCCCTCTCGCTTTAACTGCTCCAAGTGATCATCGTAGAGCTGGTCAGCGATTGGCACAGTTTGCTGATACCAACGATCATTGCCCGTCTTGTCACCGCCAATGAGCAGGATTGCTGTGCGTCGCGGATCAAAGGCGTAAAGGGTTCGATACGGGCGGCCATCATGCTGCGTGCGAAGTTCGCGCATATGGGAATGACGTGAATCTTTGATACCACTGCTATGTGGGAAAGACAACTGAGGGCCACGCTCTTCCAAAAGCCGAACCGAGGCATCAATGGATACCTGCGCATCTTCGGATAGCGTGTTCCACCAGGCTTCAAACTCATCGCTGTACTCGACTTCCCAGCTCATACATCGAGTATTCCATATATGGAATGTATCGTCAAAGAACTAGACTTAAGGTGACTTTGCTAACCATCCTGCGCCTAGGTTAGTCACGGGTAATAGAATCCTAATCTTCTGAGAACTGTCAGCCGCCCCTGACTGTGTTGCAAAATTACTTGGAAGTCCAGCCGGAGCAAGTGGAGAAAGCAATCAGTCAGATGGAATGGTGACTAGACAAGGCTTAGTGGTAAAAATATGTTGTCAAGCATTAACGTTCACTTCACTAAGACCGCGGCGTGATCTCAACTTCCATTTGGTAGAACTTGAAGGTATTCGCTTCCTGTGGGCTGTCTGCAACTACGGATTGGTAGGAGTCGAGCACTTCTGTAATAAACGACTCCCATGCACTTTCGGGCAGATGCTGAGTCCATTCCACAAAGGTGGCCCTGGCGAAAGCGACGAACATTTCACGGGTTTTGAAATCCCAGACTTTATCCTCCACATGCGAGTGGTTAACCTGAAACCCAGCTTGCTCGGCCAACGCACCGTATTCCTCAGGCGTGAAATGCACATAAGGACGGCGAAAACCAATGAAGTTATCACTCCAACATGGGCGATTACGGATATCCTCGATCACATCTTCCAGACATTTTCGCTGACCACTCGAAACGAGCCGCAACAAAGCCCGTCCTCCCGGCTTCAAGGCCGCTCGAATTGAGTTGAGAGCAGCACCTTGCTCTGAGACCCAGTGGAGGGCATTGAAGGAAACAACGATGTCAAATTCGTTTCGGTAGGGTAATTGGCGAGCATCAGCCACCTCAAAGCGGAGGTTAGCTAGAGTAGGGCTAGCAAAATGACTCGAAGCGAAAGCAATCATGTCCTGTGAGGGATCAATCCCCAGCACAGAGCCACAGGGAAGCCGAGCAGCGATTTCTGCTGTAATTTTTCCATCTCCACAGCCAATATCAAGAATCCGCTCACACCCTTCAAACACTAACCGGGATAGCTGTTCATCTGCCATCATCTTCTGAAGGCCAGACTGGCGATGATAGTCACTGGCACACCACTCTGTCATAAATATTTCCTAAAGTTTTAATAGCCGATTTCGGGTAGTGGTTGCGTAGGATGGAGACTGTCAGCAAATGTTTGTTAAAACAAGCCACCAGCACACTGTAGCTCTTGCGGGGGCATTTCTTGTAGCATCACAACAGCATTAGCTTTTGCATAAGCTTTATCAATGGTTTGACCAAGCACGAAAGGCGGGGGTTGCGGTTGGGAGTCAACAACGGGGGGATGGGCCTAACGTTCTCAACGCCTTACGGCATCTAAGGTAGAGGAACTGCGAGACACTCCAGCGTTGGTCAAGAACTGAACCAAATGTGGGCTTTGTGTGATGGATTTAAAGCGGGGTGATATTGTGCATTGGCTCCATTTAGATGGGGTGATTATAGAGCTTTATGATGTTGCGGTTTTATCGGGGGTCAGACGCCCCATGGACTTAGGATTTGCTACTGATGAAATACGCCGGCTATTAACCACTGAGTCAACTTAAATTTTTGGTTAGGCAGTAAAAAAAACAATATAAATTTAGTTTTACAACTACCACTATCGAGGAACTGATGAAGGTTTATATACGTCATGATTGGCCAGAATCTTTATTTCTTAGAGGGTATAAAAACGTCAAAATAATAAGTATGAATCTGATAAATTTTCAATAACCTAGAAATACTAGAATTTGGCTGTTCAACGACTCATGGTTTCCCAGTAAAATCTCTCTTGACTTAAATTAGACATCTTCTCAATTTCCCTTAGCTGTTCCCTAGTAATACCCCATGAATCCCTACGCCTCCTATGCCACCACCGCGGTTGATGTTGCCGGAACCAATCACATCATCTGGGAAAACAACGGCCAACTGATTCATGCCATCTACGATCAAAATTCTGGGACTTGGGACCAGGCTAGGCCTGTCAGTGATGCCCGCGGCGGGGAGAATCTTAAACTTTTAGCTGGCAATATTTACCCCTATGTTGAGGGCGGTAAGACAAATTTTGCCCCAGGTCTGGTGGCGTTTTGGGAAGAGGGGGTGGCCAACTCCAAAGAAATTTATGCCGTGGTGGGGCGATATACGGCCGATGGTGAGATTGAATGGTCGCGGGCGGTGCAACTCACGAATGATGGGGTTGCGGATCAAAACCTCGATGCAGCACTGCTCCAAGATGGCCTGATGGATGTGGTCTATCAAAAGTCATTGGTGATGGATCCACGGGATCCGGCCTATACCCTTGAACCCGCCCAGATGGCCGTAGATGCTGCCAACCCCAATCGAGATGACACGGATTTGTATCACACCCTTCTATCTGTGGATCTCGACAATAACGGTAATCCATACCTGAATATTTTTGACGGTCAGACATTTGATCTCGCCTTTACGGCCAATGAACCGACAACGGCCTTTTATACTCCCTTGGGGCCTGGAGTGCAGGGAATCAGTGCCAATGGCTCGACCTCCAATTCGGAGCCCGAACTAGCATCGTCCCAAGCCCCTAACAGTCCAGGCCTGCCCCAAAACTCTTTCATGGCCGGTGTCACACGGGGCTTCAATGTTGTCTTTGGCTCGCCGAGTAAAATGGTGGATGGGCGGATTGGCGTTCCCCTGATTAGCTCCACAAGTAACTTTGGCTTACAACTATCGGGCAGTGTTGGCCTGGCTGGGAATCGCAAAGCACTGAAAGCCAAGTTAGGGCTACAATTCTCTAACTATAACAAAAAAGATAGGACTAAAGGGCCTGAGAGTGGCCTGGGATTTTCTTCTAGTGTCCGTACTGGTGGGAATATTTTTGGTTATATTTATTCGATTAATTTAGGGGCCAGTGGCCAGATTAACTACGATGCCGAAACCGGGAATCTTGTGGGCACACAGCGGGCCTGGGGAGTAGATATTGGTTTTTACAAGCAATATAAAGCCAACTTTGGCTCCCAAGAATTTAGTCTGGGGCAGTTTCGGGCTGGGATTTATTTTGATGTGGGCATCGGAGCAGGCTTTACCTTCACAGATCCCCTCTCTGGCACAACTCCGCCCTTTTTGTTAGTTGTTCCCGAAGATGCCAATATTTACGCGGGGGCGGCGGGGACGATTCTGGCCGAAATTGGCTTTTTAATGTCCTCTGTTCCCGGTGCCAATTTAGGGGTTGGGGGGGGAATCCTCCAGGGAGTTGGTGATTTGGCTGCAGTTCCCATTTTGATCTCAGCCATTGATGTAACAATGCCCCCCTTTGTCCCCTGGCCAGGCCTGAATGAGTACCAAAATTTTGCCTATGGTATTGAAGTTCCCCTGGGGTTAAAAGTACAAGGAACCCTGGGAATTTTTCAAAACACCCTGGTTGCTTCGGCAACTGCCACGGCCGGGATTACCTTTGAAGTGGCTACCCCGAATAGCACTAATCCAAATTTTGCCTTTTCTATCCCCTGGCAAGTGGGCTTCCAGGCCGGGTTACAAGCCGGAATCTTTACCTGGAGTTGGAGTTGGAGCAAAGGCGGCACAATTTATAACAGTGCTCCCAGTTCTGGCGCAACGTTAACTCTCCCAGCTACTGAATCAACCCCAGACAACAATGGCTTAGTAACAGTTGGATATAACCCCTATACGGGCAATGCGAATCATTATCAAAGCCTTACCTCGCAATCAGTGATTCAACAACTGGTTAGCCCCAATAGTAATAACAGTAATGGCGGCATTCAAACAACCTCAACCGCTCAAATTGGCTATGCCACCCTCAGTAATGGGGGATCAAATTATTTCAATGGTCAAAGTGGTAGTTTTCAGATCGCGATTCCGGGTAGTAGTACTAATGATCCTGCCTTAGCAACGGCTTTTGTCACCCTGGGCCGGATTACGAATTTGACCATTACGGATCAAGGCAGTGGCTACCAGGATCAACCCCTAGCTGTGCAATTTAATAGCAGTGGGGGCACCGGGGCAGCGGCAACCGTCACAGTCGATAGCACCGGCCGGATTACACAAGTCCAAGTTACTAATGGCGGTTCTGGCTATTTAGGGGGTAAATCGGGCAATTTTGTTGTCACTCCCTCTGGCTCCAATACCAATCCAGCCTTGCTCTCGGTGGCGGTCACCAATGGGGCTGTGGCTAAGGTACAAATTCTCAACCCTGGCCTGGGCTATACCCAAAACTCAGTCTTCATTGATTTCAGTCAAAATGGTGGCGGTGGCATAGGGGGAACGGCATTAGCCCAACCGATTAATACCCAACTGGTGAATGTGGTTAACGATGGCCCACCCCAAATTAGCTCGATTACCTATAACGTCAACAATACGACTCAAACAGCGACCACTCTGGCCTGGGTTGCCGATGGGGTGGATAATGTTACGCCCCTAACCAATGCCACGAAAAATAACACGCTTGTAACTCGGATCCAAACCGCTGTTCTTTCTGGAACCGATTGGAGCGCGCCGGAGTCCGTTGCCGGAGTTGGCAGTACAGGCTTTAATTTTGATCCGGCCATTGGCTATTACTTAGATGCCTCTGGCAATCCGGGGCGGTTTTTAGTCTGGGCCCATGCGGACACCCCTTTTCTGAATCCCTCAAGCCCGTCCTCCGAGATTGTCGCTGAGCTTACATATACCGATATTTACTACTCCATTGCTGCCAGTGGAGAAGCCTGGAGTACACCCCAACTTTTAGCCCAAAATCTTGGCAGCGATACCAAAGTCACCATCGGGGAAGGGCCAACACCGGGAGAATTGATCGTTAGTTGGGTGAATACACCATGGCCCAATCCGCAAACCGGGGAAACAAGCCAATCGGTTTATGCAGCCGTTTTTAATGGACAAACCCAGGCCTGGACAACTTCTCCCACCGCCATTCCCAACGTCGGCAACTCCACCGGAAAAGCCATCGCCAGCTTAACCATTGGTGAGTTTCAAGGTAATCCCGCCGTGTTTTGGAGCGATACGACGACGCCAGGGTATGCCTATACAGTTCTCCAAAATAATCCTGACTTCTATTTCCGCCTCTCCGAACCCGTTGACTCCTTGGTGGCCTTTAACTGGGCTTCGGGAGGAACTTCCGGCAATGGCACCTATGTCGGCACAATTAACTTTGGCCAATCGGGAGCCTTATTAGCCCCTAATAGTCAGGGTGATGCGAATCCCAGTGTCGGATTTAACGGTCAGGGTTATGTTCTGGCCCCAGGCCAGGCCAGCAAGTCCACCCTTGGTGATTTTAGTGTCGAGTTTTGGGTCAATGCCGATAGCCTAAGTCCTGGCCAAAGTCTTGTGGATCAGGGAGTTTACAACCCTAACGCGGTTCTGCCCACCGCCACCTTACCCCTGACAATTATCAAAGCTCCCACCCAACGCAACGGGGTCTGGGGCTATCTCTACGGCGTGGCCATTGCTGCCAATCCTGCAATCAACATTACCAATGGCGGTTCTGGTCTTTCCCCCTTTAACCTTGATTTAGCCAACCTGCTGCCGGGAACCAGCCTCACCCTCAGCGATGGGACTCCAGTCACCCTCAATGGCCTACCCCTCCTCAACCTCAATGTCAACAATGGGGAACTCACCGGCATTACCGGCCAGTCCGTGACACAAATCATTGGCTCAAAATTTGTGGCCAATCCCCAGGCCCAGGGGCAACAAACCACCACCTTTACCCAAACCGAAACTCTGACCTTTCAGCAAACTCCAGGCTGGTATGTCCGCACAGGTGAGAACAACACGATTGTTTTTAACGCGGGCGGTGGCGAGGCGGTATCCAGTGCCTTAGATGCAAATACTTGGTACTACGTTGCGGCCACTTATAACTCCAGCACCCAGACCGCTTCCCTCTACATCAATGGTGAACTTGCGCTTGGGGGCCAACAAATTGGCAGTCGTTTCAGTGCCAGTGGCCTACCGCTAATTCTCGGCTATAACTTTACGGGCAAACTGGACGAGGTGGCCTACTACAACAGCCTGATTACCACCAATACCAACAGTGCCACTCTCGATAGCAATGGGCAGGTTTCCAGCTTTGACTTCAGCAGCAATGGTCAAATTACGGCCCACTACCAAAACCGGTTCAATGACCCCAATGCAGCCGAAGATGCCACGTTTTACAGCATTTATGATCCCAATTCCGGGGCCTGGGGTGGTGCGACACAATTTAGTGCCCAAGCTGCTGACCAACCCACCTATCCACTTCTAGAACGAAACCCAGTGGTGGATATTGTTGCAAATTCAACTCAACTGATTCCGGATGGTCAGCCCGATAGCCGTGTCCGTGTTCAGCCCGGGCCTGGAGTAGTTGCCCCTGGTGCCACCATTACCGGCATTAAAATTCAATCCGCAGACAACACAGACTTCAATGACTTGATTTGGACATTGGGCGATGCCGCTGGGCCTGGGAGGGCCATTGGAGTGGTAGCGAATGGTCAGTTACTCAATCCCCTGAATCCCAGTGCTGACTTTGCCTATACCGTAATGTCAGTCAATCCCACCCTAGATCTCTATTTTCAAGGTTCCTATTCTGAAAGTAATCTAGTGCCGGGAAAAACCGTTGACATCACCTTTTACATCGAAACTAGCAGTGGGGAGCCTCAACCTACTAACACAATTACAGCCACCATTATTCCCAACCCCACTAGCACGATTGGTGGAGTCACAGAAGAAGGTCGGGAACAACTGGCCATTGGGGTCATCCTCGAAAACGAAGTCACTGCCTTAGATCAAGTCAATAGTGGCGTTGTTCTGGATGTACCGGCCAATACTGGAAAAGCCATTGCCGCCGGGAATTTTCTTAATAATCAAGTTGCTTTCGCCATCAGTAAGCCCAGTGCCAATAGTCGCGAGGGGGTTATTTGGGTCTTACCCGCAGGCAGTACAGATACCCTCGATACCAATAATCTCCAGCCCCTTTCGGAAACCACACCGCCAACCGGTGGAGCACTGATTAAAGATTCAACCCCCAGCACGAATAGCAATGCAACCCAACTAGGAAATGTAATTGCGGTGGGTGATGTTAACGGAGATGGCATTGATGATCTGATCATTGGAGCCGCCGAAGCCAATAACAAAGCGGGGCAGGTCTATGTCATTTCTGGGGCCACAATTACTCCCGACAGCACCATTGATTTGGCCAATTCAGCAGCAGTCATCCTGAGTGGCCAGCCCGGGAGTCAGGCAGGGTTTGCGGTGGCCGCGGGGGATGTGAATGGGGATGGGTTTGCCGACATTGTCGTGGGCGCACCCTATGCCAGCTACAACGGTCAACAGGTGGGAGCCGCCTATGTGATTCTGGGGGGACACCCCTTCTTCGATACCCCAACAATCAATCTAAACAGCAATAATCTTCTCTTAACTGGAACATCAGGCAGTTACATCGATCAATACCTTAATAATGTCACTTGGACGAGTCAAGTGGGCTTTTCTGTGGCCGTGTCACGCCCGAAGCCAACCCCTCCATTTTATGATTTCTCTCCCTCTCAGTCCGTTAATGGAGATAACTTTGCCGATATTGTCATTGGGGCCCCCAACTATCGCCAAGCGGTGCAATTTGCCGGGGACGGATTGAACCAAGGTGCCACCAAAGCCCAAGGCCAGGCCTACTCCCAACTGTTGGCTACGGTGGCTAATACGGGCAGTGGCTATAGCTACACCAAGAATATGAACACAGGCCGGGGTTACATCATCTTTGGGGGCCAAACTCTGCCAACAAATCTAAACGACTCTAGTTTTAATGGTTCTAATGGGGTTGTTCTGGATGGCTCGCCAATGACCGTCAGTGATACGCAACTGGGATGGGCCGTCAGTACAGGGAATGATGTCAATGGGGATGGGTTTGATGATGTCTTAATCGGTGCGCCCTATGGCAACAATGGTACGGGTTTAAGTTTTGTCCTGGCCGGCCAGGCTAGTGGCTCTCCCTTCCAATCTGAGTATGTCCTGACCCAAGCGGCGGATTTAGTTATTGGCGGGAATAGTGCTTTCTCCTTTATGGGTAAAACCCTAAGTTTAGCGGGCGATATCAATGGGGATGGTTTAGCGGATTTAGTTTTTGGCGCACCCAACACCCAGTACAGCACTGGCCAGTCCCATGTCATTTTTGGCAAAGATAGGATTTTTAGCAATGGCACCCCCAACTACATCAGCTTGCAACCGGGAGCCACGGCCGGCGTATTTAACCTCAATGGTGGCGGAGTTGGACACTTAGCAGGCGGGTCGATGTGGTCAGGGACAGATATTAATGGGGACGGGATTAATGATCTGTTGCTGAGTGCGCCCTATGGGAGTTCTGCCTATGCGGTTTTTGGCCATGAGTGGCTGGCAGACGACGGTAACCTAAAATTAACCAATCTTGCGGGGAATAATGGCTTAATCATTGACGGCAGCGATCTCAGTAATACTTTTGCACCCCAGGAACTTGGTGGACTCAGCTACAGTAGCCCATCCATGACGAACGATGGTGATGACACACTCTATATTGCAGTTCGGGGCACCAATGGGACGGACTATGTGGCATCTAGCACTAATGGTGGGCAAACTTGGGGTGGATTTAGTTCGTTGCCACCTGGTGAAGAAACCGATGATTATTTTCCGTCAATCGCTTTTTATGATGGTGTGCTTTACCTAGCCTATGCCGGTGGAGGATATAACCAAGTCTTTATTGCTTTCAGTACAAATCAAGGGCAAACTTGGGAGTCTGATAACTTTTACGCACTAGGTAACACTTCTTCCGGAACCGCACCCACCCTGGTTGTCTATCAAGATCAGTTAATGCTGCTGACGACCAATGAAACCAATGGCGATCTTCAGTATGTTTATTCCTCTAACCCTCAGGATCCTAATGCTTGGTCTAATACCTATAACGTCACCTACAACAATGGCAGTGCTAATCAAACCAGTTCTTCCGCCGTTGGAGCTGCTGTCTTAGATGACACACTCTATTTAGTCTATCAAACCGGAACATTACAGTCTCCAGGTACAGGTGTTTATGGGTTAGGAACTGCAACGCCCAACGGAACGAGTCCCGGCAACCTCGCTAACTTAATCTGGGATTACAACGGAACAGTCAATATTGGCCAGGGTGCAGCCCAAGGAGTTGGCCTCACCGCAGACAGCACCCAACTCTATCTCACCTATACGGATGGTCAAGGCGATTTTTACGTTAATACATCCAGTAATGGACAAGATTGGCGGAATCCCATTATTGTCCCCAATCAAGACTCCAACCTAGCCCCGGCTGTAACAACGCTGAACGACCAACTTTATGTGGGTTATACGGGTACAGACATATCTATCTATGTCACCAATACAGCGTTGCCTGTACTGGGTAATGTGACAGCTAATCCCTCCCTGCTCTTGGGCGACATCAATGGGGATGGGTTTGCCGATGTATTGATGGGGGGAGAAAACGCCAGTCTAATTACCTTTGGCAAAGGGACTGAAGCGTTACTGGATGAATCCCTCGGAACCGGTGACTTAACCCTGACCCTAGCTAGTGGTGGGTTTCAAGATGTCTTCGGCCTGGGGGATGTGAACGGAGACAATTTACAGGACTTTGGCGTTATTGATAACAACAACAATGTTTATCTCGTTTTGGGTAGTAATGACTTAGGTACCAAAACCCAACTTACGGTCAGCCCTCTATCCAGCACCACACCTACGCCTTTGAATTTTGGTACCGCAGCAGGTGACTTAAACGGGGATGGGTTTGCTGATGTGATTGTTGGGTTGCGGCCCAATTTCGAAGATCCGAACAACTACAACCAACTCTATATTGCTTTTGGCAATGCTCAAGGAGCGTTAAACTTTCAAGCACTCAATATTGTTAGTAATTTCAGTGTCAATGCTGCCGGAGACGTTAACGGGGATGGCATTGATGATTTAATCTTGGGTAATCCCACGCTCAACAATAGAGCTGGCGCATTCTATGTGCTCTTGGGTAATCCTAACCTTCCTGCTGAAGTCAGTAACAATAACTCACTGACAGTAATTCCTTATCTAGGAACCCCTAACGTTAATGCACCCGAAGCCAGTGACCTCAATTGGGAGGCTGATACCACCGAAAATATCAATGCCAACTTTGGCCCCAACGACGACATCGGCAATACCGGATTGAGTACGGTTGTCTTTAATGGGGAAGTAGTCACCATCTGGGTAAATAACAATAGTCAACTGGCCTTTTCGACTTCTACTGATGGAACTGATTGGAACTCTGGTAATCTTTTTCCCAATGCGTGGCAAACGGATGCCGTTCCAGGCCTGGTTGAATTTAATAATCAACTTTACGCTTATTGGTATTACGGCGAAAATGGGGCTAATAGTACAGCGATCTATTACTCCCAGTATCAAGGCAATGGCCAATGGGGCGGTCTAGGTTATACCAACCTGACGAATAACAGTCTGAATGTCTCCAGTGGCTTAGGCGGCGGTATCAATTTAGTTGAATATAACAATACGCTCTACGCAATCTGGCAAGGGACTGGGGGTGAATACGGGAATTCACTATACTTCTCTTCTTCCCTTGATGGCTCTACATGGGCTGCTCCCCAAGCCATTCCCAATGCCGCCATTTTCCAAGCAGAAAGCGTTCCCAGTTTAGTTGTTTTTCAAAACACGCTCTATGCCTATTACACTGAGCTCAATAATAGTGGAGAGACCAATGGAATTTACTACATCACCTATGATAGTGCGAGTAATGCTTGGTCAAATCCTCAACTGATTAGTAACTTATCGAACAATAACTACCCTAACGCTGTTACGGATTATGGCTTGTCATTGGTTAATGTTGAAGATCAGACCCTCTACATGGCCTGGCAAGGGGGAGAATACAGCAACAATGATATTTTTATTGCCTCTTCAAGTGATGGAGTAAATTGGACAGTCCCGGAGCAAATTGACAATATTTATGGATGGGGAATTCCCAGTCTTTATCTATTCAATGACACGGTAAATCTTGTTACTCCTGCTGCGACCCAAAATAATACCTCTACTACCAGTATTCTATCGGCATCAACCCAGCAACTTGTTTTTCCAACTGCCTTAGGTAATACGCTCTCGCCCGTGGGAGATGTGAATGGAGATGGGTATGCAGATGTAGTGGTCTATGCGCCTACCTATTTTGATCCTAATTCGGGTAATGAGGGGGCGGGCTATCTTCAATTTGGTGGCAATAAAAGCCCAATTTTACTCACGGGGGTTAACTTACAGGGTGCGGTGATTTCTAAAGCTGGAGACCTGAATGGGGATGGTATCGACGACATTCTGATCAGTAATCCCAACTACAGCAGCAGCACCTATGGCCAAGATGCGGGTATTACCTATGTGGTGTTTGGTGCGAGTAACCTTTCAGACCTGAGCAGCATTAACCTGGGCGACCTGCAACCGGTGAGTACAGCCTCTGGAACGGTTACGGATGGAAAAATTGGCTTAATCAACCTGACTAACGGCGGTTCCGGTTATCTCAGTAACGGCTCCGGCACATTCAACATTGAAGTCACTAGCAGCACCAGTACCGAAGCCGGGATTGTCCAAGCAACGGTGGCAAATGGGGTGATTACTGGGGTAGAAGTCACGAATCCTGGGGCCGGGTTTACCTCTTTAACAGGCCTGGATTACACCTTCATCAATGCCGGTGGGGGCAGCGGGGCTAATATTTCTGTTACCTCACTGGTGAGTTTGGGTGGGTTTCAAATCGTGGGCCTGGAAAATTCCCTCGCGGGTCAATCCTTGAGTGGGGGAGGCGATGTTAATGGAGATGGCTTTGATGATTTAGTGGTTGGCGCGCCCGGTGATGAACTGAGTTATGTCTTGTTTGGGGGCGACTTTACAGCCAGTGTTAATCAGTACGGCAGCATTGGCGATGACACCTTAAAGGGAACCGCGACCGGAGATATTTTGCTAGGCCAGGCCGGGGATGATGTTTTACTCGGTGAAGGGGCTATTGATGTTTTACTAGGGGCAACAGGTAATGATTGGCTACAAGTCCAAGATGCAAATTTTCGGCGAGTAGATGGGGGTAGTGGCACTGATACGTTGGCATTGTATGGCTATAACGGCCAGGCCTGGGATTTAACCACCTTAGCTCCAGGAAATCGAATTAAAAACATTGAAACCATTGATATTCGCAACTATGGCAGCAACCTCTTAACCCTAAACCAGGCCACAATCCTGCAACTGACGGATACTAAAATTCTCACCATCAACGGGGACAGCAGCGACAAAATTAATCTCAGCCCCGGATTTAGCAGCAGCGGGACACAATACGCCAATGGCCAAACCTATAACGTCTATGAATCGGGACTCGCCCAGGCCTGGATAAACGCCACAATTCCCACCCGCAATATTACCTTTACGGCTCCGATAGCCAACACCCCGGCCCCAGTGATCCAAACGGGAAATTTAAGCACTACGGCCCCCCCAACATCCGCAAACGGTAAAGGTACAGCAGCCAATCCAGCCAACAATCAAGCCACAAAATTCCATGTCAGCAGTCCTGTAGTGGCCGAAAATGGCAGAGCTTTAATCTTTCAAGTCACCCGCACTGGTGCTTTAACCCAACCCGCCGCCGCCCAATATCGGACAATCAACGACACTGCCCAGGCCGGGAGTCACTATCATGCGCAAGTGGGTTATCTAGTCTTCGCCGCCGGAGAAACGCTTAAAGAAGTCAGCATTGAACTCATTGATGATCAAATTTTGGGGCCCCGCCAACGCCATCTCAAACTAGGTTTAACGCCCTTTCCGGATCCCGCCGCCGCGACCCTCAGCCAACGTAGTCTGAATTTTGAGAACGAACCCGGAAGTCAACTACGGAATCTGGGCCTGAGCCTTTTGGGAACCAACACCGCCCTCAGTCAAACCGCTGGCCTGCCCTTTAATCAACTCAACTTCAATGTTTCAACTGCCAATGGCCCTAAAACCACGGTGATGTTGCCCTTAGCTGGTCTGGCCAATCTGAATAGTTTCTATCGCATTAACCCGACCACGAGCCAATTTGAGAGCTTTTTCTTTGACGGGAATACAGGCGTTGAATTTCTCGATACCTCCGGCGATGGCCAAACCGATACCCTCAAGCTGCATTTAGAAGATGGCGGTCGCGGTGATAGTGATGGCGTGGTCAATGGTGTGGTGTCTGGGTTTAATGCTCCCGGCCAAGTCACTCCCGGGCCCCACGAAGTCAATCCTGGCATTTTCTTAATTCCCACCAGCTATGACGGGCAGTTGCAATTTCAAAATCTCAATCTCGCAGCGTTGGGGAATCCAGAATTGGGCGTGTTTGCTGTGGATGATGCCCAGGGTCGGATTGGAACTTTACTGCCTACAGATCCGGGATATTTAGCCGCAGCCCAGGCCCGTCAACAGGTTTTATTTGAAAATGCCACTACCGCCAGCCCCAATGCTATTACCCGTGACCTCGCCCTTGCGGCCCTTGCAGATCCAAGTAAACTAATCCCGACCGAACTCCAGGCCAATGGTGCCTTTAACCAAACCCAACTCACGGGCAATCGATACTATGGCTTTTATTGGAATCAAGACGGACAAACCCAAATTTCGATCAATAATCCAAACTTTGCTGCGACGGAGGATCAACGGGGCTACACGACTTTGGCCTGGGGCGAACAGCAATGGGAAATGGTCAGCACAGTCTTAGTCACGCCTGGTCAATCCGGCCAAACCGTCAACGCCACGCTGGAACTGGCCCGGGCCGCTGCCTATGAAAATACCATCGCGCTGTTTCGGGTAGATAGTCTGACGGGGGGATTAGATGTAACTAATGATGGCCAAATTGATCTCCGGCCTGGGGATGTGGGATATGCAGAGGCCGCCCTCCAACGGGTACAGGATCCCTTAACTGGCCGAATCTTAGAAACTATTTCACTGAACTTTAGCAAGATCAATCAGTCTGTGACATTGGCAGGGGCTTCGATGTATGGCCTGGTGTTGATTAGTAATGGTACGGTGAGCGACTTCTTAACTCAAAACCCCACCAATGCAGCTTCGGGTTCAACTCACAGCTTCTTTAACTTTGAGGCAGCCAACCCAGATCAGTCGGCCCATGTGCGGCGGTTAGGGCAAAATCTCTGGGGCTTTGAAGATATGTTTGACGGGGGGGATCGGGACTTTAACGATATACTCCTCTCCGTGGCCTGGCAGCAACAACCCATATAAGAAGGATCAACAAAAACTATAGTCATTTCTGCCAAAACTGAGAGATTTCAGAGTGCCACTGGTAATGGTTTCAAGCATTTCGGTGTTTCATTCTTAAGCAATGTGACCATAACAGGATGGGTAGACTATGCCATTCTCAGAGTCAATTAGCATTCGCCAGCTTTCGGCCAATGACTTGGTACTCATGGCTGGTTTACTAGCTAACCTGAGTTCGGGATAAGAGAATGGCTGAAAAGTAGGCTGGTAGAGGCTTAGAAGAAAAAGAGATAGGTAAACTAAGCAAAAAACATACCCCGTCTCTAGATATGTCTAGGGGTATGTCAAATATTTTATGTCAGGTGATGGAATGCTACATAGGAAACCTCCCGTCGAACTCAATGGCAAATGGCAAAACGATTTAAAGCAGCCTTCCAATCTCGAATGGGCATCGTCCATTTTTTGGAGAGATTGTGAATAGCCAGGTGAATAACCTTTAAAGCCGCTTCATCCGTGGGAAAAGCCCGATGTTGCGTAGAACTTTGCGGAGTGTCATATTGAGGGACTCAATGGCATTAGTGGTATGTAGCCCACAAAGGAATAACTCTGACCAGTTTACCTAGCCTCCTTTAGCGAACATTGCCAATTCATAAATGTCCTGTATCTGACTCTCCGAAATCCACTGGTGATAAATCTTGTTGTGCATCTCGACAGAGTGACCCATCATTCGCGCACTCACCGTATCCGGTATTCGATAGAAAACCCTTGCTCGAATCGCATAGGCATGACGCAACGAGTAGGCAGGAAAGGGAAGCTGATAATAAATGAAATTCTTAGCAAGCCAGTTCCCAAACCATACATTACTACGCGCCCCAAAGTTATATTTAACCTCCCGCCAAGGCTTCCATTGTTCCGCCCATTCACGGTGAATAGGCAAGACTGGATAACGTGAACCCGTCTTTCCTTCTAAAACACGCAAGCGGTACGGCGGCTCAGACTCAACTTCACAGAAAAAACATTCGTGGTTCCTCAGCCCATAACACGCCATCAAGTCATAGCACCTGAGCATCATCCGAAATCCTTTACTTCGCTTGCCAGAATAATCCTCAGTTAAGCGAAGTCGGCATTCTTCAATTTCAGCATCACTCGGTATATATCTCGGAGCAACACTAGAAAGGCCATAGGTTCCTTTATGCTTTCGCAACCGATCACGCTCAGCGTCCGGAACATTAGCAATATTCAAAACCGCAGCAAAAAAAGTGAACCTCCTTGCCCGAATCGCACTGTTGACGGGATAAGTCTCTAAAATCTTAATCATTGAATCAACATTCAATGGTGCATCTTTGTCTAAGCCAGCAAAGTCAGCCTCAATACGAGCCCAAGAATCAATGATCTGCTCTCTCCGCTGATCAGCACCTATCTGCCTAGTCTCCCAGGTTAATTGGTAACGCTTAAGCCAATATCTCAATGTCCCGACTAAATCAGGCTTATCCACCTTCCTTAAGTAATCACTCCAAACGAATGTCCCATGCTCTAACTTCAGCCATACCTCTAACAACTGCCGTTCAGCTTCCTTTAATCCATAGGGGGTCGCGTCCAAACCCAAGGAGATTCGTTGCTGCTTCCGACCCTCTCCATCCTTGCGCGGCAGTGTCCCCAATATCCCTAACTTCCCACCCCGTAACTCGATCCGTAGCTTGATCCCGCCAAGCCTTAATCGCTCGTTGGCTTCGATCAATAACTCTGGAATAGTTTTTGGCATAAAATCTCTGTTATCTTCTTTCAATTCCTAGCAAAAACTATCACTTTCTTTCACCTTAAAGCCAGCCAAAGCAATGGTACTGATTGAGGTCTAAATCAGGAGGTGACTAAGTTACAAGGGTTTCGAGGCATGAAGGAGATTTCAAATAGAGGTAAATAATATGTTCAAATTTAAACTTTTGCTGAAATTTGGCCCAGGCCTCGATTCTGCCACCACCATAGAGACAGCTATCGTCAAGTTTTTCATTCATTTTTAACTTTTCTTGCAATATAATCCCTTCAATCCAGAAGTATTGATTAATTTCACAGTTTGACCAGTTTGGGATTTCTTGGCAGCTAGTTTTGTCCTTAAATTTTGAGTTTTCTATGGTGCAGTCGTTCCTTTCCCAAAAATCTGCCTCGGCACACTCGGTTTCCAACGATTCCACCCAAGATCAATCAGCGCCCCCCCAGGCCACAGGCATCTACATTACAATTCATGGACATTTCTACCAGCCTCCCCGGGAAAACCCCTATTTAGAAGCCGTTGAACATCAGCCCAGTGCCAGTCCTTTCCACGATTGGAACGAGCGAATATACCACGAATGCTATCGTCCCAATGCCTTTGCCCGGATTTTTAATGACCGCGGTGATGTCATTGATATTGTCAACAACTACGAATACCTCAGCTTTAACATTGGCCCGACACTGTTTAGTTGGCTAGAACGTTATGACCTTGAGGTATATCAACGGATTCTTGCGGCGGATCGGGCCAGCTGTCAGCGGTTAAACGGGCACGGAAATGCCATGGCCCAGGTTTACAATCACATCATTTTGCCCTTGGCCAACCATGAGGATAAGGTCACTCAAATTCGCTGGGGTAAGGCAGACTTTCAACAGCGGTTTGGTCGCGATCCAGAAGGGATGTGGTTAGCTGAAGCTGCCGTTGATTATCCAACCCTGGAAATCCTGATCCAAGAAGGGATTAAATTTATTGTTTTAGCTCCCTCCCAGGCCCAGCGGTGTCGTCCCCTAGCAACGATTGAGAACCCTACCCCGGCCTGGTTTGAGGTTTCCGGTGGTCAAATTGATCCCAACGGACCCTATCGCTGCTTTATTCCTGAAGGCAACCCGAACACCGATTATATTGATATTTTCTTTTATGATGGGCCAATTTCCCGGGACATGGGCTTCAGTGATTTGCTCAATAGCTCCCAATTCTTAGCCGGCCGATTATCGCAAGCGGTGCGTCATGATCATCGGGAATTGCAGTTAGTTTCAGTGGCGACCGATGGGGAAACCTTTGGCCATCATAAGAAAGATGCTGAAAAAGCGCTTGCCTATGCCCTCAAGGTAGAATTTCCCCAACGTGGCTGGCAGGTGAGTAATTACGCCCACTATTTAAGCTTGCAATCCCCAACTTGGGAAGTGGTCTTAAAACCGGTCACGGCCTGGAGTTGTGCCCATGGGGTGGATCGTTGGCAAGATAATTGTGGCTGCGGGGGCGGCGGGGCCTGGCATCAACTCTGGCGGCGGCCGTTGCGGGATAGCCTTAACTGGCTGCGAGATGAACTGATTGAAATTTATGAAACCCTGGCTGCGGAATTTTTTACCGATGCTTGGGCTGCTCGCAACGCCTACATAGAGGTGATTCGAGATCGCGCTCCAGAAGCTTTAGCAAAATTTTTCCAGGCCCACCAGGCCCATCCCCTTAGCCCCAATGAACAAGTCGATGCCCTGCGCCTGCTGGAGATGCAACGGTATGCGCTACTGATGTTTACCAGTTGTGGCTGGTTTTTTGAGGAAATTTCCCGCCCAGAGGGAACACAAATCCTTCGGTATGCAGCCCGAGCCCTAGAGTTAGCAGCAGATGTGTCAGGAGTTCAGTTAGAAGCAGAATTCATCCATCGCCTCGGCCAAGCTCCGAGTAATGTGGACTGTTTTGGTAACGGAGCGGAGGTTTATCGACAACTGGTCAAACCGGCCCAAATTAGTCTGCACCAAGTAGCGGCCCACTATGGGATGAACTCTCTATTTACCACCTATCCCAGCCAGCATCACCTCTATTGCTACGACATTGTCCAAGAGGATTATCAGCGGCAGCAAATTGGCAACCTCACCCTCGCCCTAGGCCACGTTACCCTGACTTCGGAAGTTACCCGAGAATCCCAGGCCCTGGTTGTGGCGGTTTTACACCTGGGCGGCTGGGACTTTCATTGTTGCCTCAAACCTTTTCAAGGCCGGCGGGAGTATACCGAGACCAAAACCCATGTACTCTCGGCTTTACAGCAAGGAAATGCCCCAAAACTGATCCTGGCCTTGACCCAATCCTTTGGTGAGGTGTCCTATGGTTTGAATGATCTGTTTGCGGAAGACCGCCACCGCCTGATGCACCGCCTTACCCAAGCCACCCTCAACCGCTTAGATCAACTCTACAGCCAGGTGTACCGGGACAATTACGGGATTCTCATGGGCTTTCGACGGGATGGACTAGTGGTGCCCCAGGAGTTGCAAGTTGCCGCCAGCGTGGCCCTCACTCACCAGGCCAAGAGTACCTTAAAGCTCATTGAACAGGAACTTACGGATCCCCACAATTTACCCACCAACAGCCTGCCGCAACACCTAATTCAATTGGGTGCCATTGCCGAAGAAGCGCGGGTTTTGGGGTGTCACCTGAACTTGGTCATGGAAGCGGGACAACTGGAACAACAAATCCTACAAGTTCTTTGGCATTTACTCCATAACCTTCATCCGGAGCGATTACAGGCCTTAGTGCCGTTAATTAGTCAGTTGCTTGGGGTGAGTGACCAACTGGGCCTGGGGTTGAACTTAGAGCAAATGCAGGAGTTGTATTTTCAAACCCTTAAAGCTCTATTTATAGACTCCGAGCCCAAGGAACAGTGCTTAACGATTGCCCCGAAAGCCCTCCAACCGCTGTTACAGTTAGGGCCATTGCTTAAGGTTGATGTCAGTTGGCTCGATTCAGCAACTTAAGCAAAATTTGGCAAGGACCATATGGTCAGGTAACTAATTTGATCTATTACTTGCGCAGACTTGGTCAGGGGTGACTCAAGGCAGGGGTCGAGGTCTGCAGAAGATGTTTTAGTTATTTCTGCTGCTCCAAAACTGTGCCTCGCCACCCCCGTTGATTGTGTAGCAAACAGTAATGATTCATGAAATGGGGTATGGAGAACAAAACATCTAAAAAATTGTACAAATAGTCATTTACTAATCTTAAATGTCTTCAATAAATGCCACATGTTACTCAAGAAGTTTTTAACGCGTAGCCACACGGCTTCAGTCGTATTTTGTTCCGGTTGATAGAGAGCTAATTTGATGCAGCAAATCGACCACTCTTGCTCTGACTTATTTCCATTGATTTGACGGAAATCATGACTACTACAATAGGAAGCACCATCCCAAATCACAATAAGGTTCTGATTCGAATGAATCGCCCTTATCTCCTTGAGAAACTGTATAGTATTCTGCTATTACCATTGGAATTTGGTATTATAATTAGATGACCTGTGACATAGTTAACTACACCATAATATTTTTGCCTCTTCCTTCCATTTTTGATAGATATCTGTACTCTTTTACTTGTTTCACATCAAGCATATCTAGCAATATCCCTAGAAACAAGATGACACTTATCTACACAATAGACAATGATTTTTCCCGATTCAATGGAAGCTCAATGAGCGTCTAAATACTGACAAATATATTTTTTTAGCGGCGACTTTATCTGGGTCTTTCAAGGGATGAGTGACCTGTGCTTTCTGCTAGGATAGACCCTCTTCTTGTAATAAGTTATGGTAACTAGACTTTGCAGAATAGACAACGTTAAATATTTCTAAAATATACACCTCTAATTCTTCAACATTCCAATAATTCTGCTGCTTTAATCAATTAAGCACCTGTTGTTTTTCAACCTCTGTTAAAAAGGCAGATTTACCCTTATACCCCAATTTTAGTCAATTAATTCGTGATGGATAAAAATCTTGCTTCCCTTTTGTATAGACCGAAGGTTGTGCGTAGCAGAATTCTGATGAAACTTGAACAATATTCATAATCTACTGGTGAGTAAATCCTTCTAATATCACCTTTATGGCTACAGTGAGCTTAGTTTCTCTTGAATCTAGACAATTATCGATAAATTGGTTGAGTCCATCCATAGGACTATTCAAATCATCCTCTAGTTATCTCATATCTAAAAGCAGTTCGCCATAAGTGACATACAGATGTCATACAATTTTTATCTGAAGTCTAAAACTTTTGCCAGATAAGCATTAAATTGATGATTTCTAATTAGCCGGTCGCAGGTTCAAATCTCGTCACCGGCTTTTAAAAAAAATCCCTTGTCCTAAAATCTCAATCGAGAAAACTTGGACAAGGGAATCAATGTAAATCAACACTGAGAAACCTAACTTAAGTGTTGCGCGATGGTTTCTCGATATTGGCTTTTCGGTTTCATGCCCACCAATTGCTGTACCATTTCCTTGTTTTTAAACAATTGAATTGTTGGGGTGCTGGTCACACCGGCCTGCTCAGCAATTTGGCTATCTACGGTGATATCAATTTCAATTAAGTGCATCTTGCCAACGAACTCATCAGCAACTCGATCCAAGATTGGTTTGAGGGTGTGACATGGACCGCAGGTGGGAGAAACGTATTTAACCATCAGCAATCGATCACTATCATGGAATAGTTTACGTAGGGCGTAACTACCGTATTGCTTGGTGGCACTGGGATCAAAGTTATCCTCGGTTGTAGTAATTGTGGTTTGGACTTCCGCTTCATAGTGAGCGTCGGGGTTGGCCTGGTGGAATTCTTGAATCAAGTTATTGGCGGATAACCAGCGCTCAGCTTCCAAGGCTGCCATACATCCACTTCCCGCAGCAGTGATGGCCTGCCGATATTCGTGATCTTGAACATCTCCAGCGGCAAAGACACCCTCAAGGCTAGTTTCTGCCTTCCCAGGCCGGGTGAGGATATAGCCAACATCATCAAGATTGAGCTGTCCCTGGAAGAGATCAGTATTGGGCTTGTGACCGATGGCATAAAAAAGACCCTTGGCTGGCAGCTTTAATTCTTCACCAGTGACTGTATTTTTCACCACCAGGCCCTGCATGAGTTGACCATCCCCATAGACTTCTACGCCCACCGTATTCCAATGCACCGTCACTTTTGGGTTCGCCAAAACTCGATCCTGCATGGCTTTACTGGCCCGCATCGTCTCTGAGCGCACTAGTAAATGCACATGGGAAGCATATTTAGTCAGGTAAACGGCCTCTTCCGCTGCACTATCTCCACCGCCAATGACGATCAATTCACCATCACGGAAAATGGGTGTCGCTCCATCACAAATTGCACAGGCGGAAATCCCTTTTGTCCAGTATTCCTGCTCCCCCGCTAACCCCAATCGTTTAGCCGTTGCCCCCGTAGCAATAATGAGGCTATGGGCCTTGACTTGCCGCTCACTGGAGGTAATCACAAAGGGGCGTTGGTTGAGATCAACATGGGTAACATCTTCCGTGACCATTTCCGTTCCCCATCGCTCGGCCTGGGCTCGCATCCGACGCATCAATTCAGGTCCCTGCAAGCCCTCAGGAAATCCCGGAAAATTCTCCACCTCTGTGGTCGTCATGAGCTGCCCCCCTGGCAAGCCCCCAGCCTGGAAGCCTTCAAACATATATGGCTTGAGATTTGCTCGGGCCGCATAGATGGCAGCTGTATATCCTGCTGGGCCTGAGCCGATAATTACAACGTTTTCAATTCCTGTTGTCGTCGTGTCAATGGTACTCATGGCTGTTATTTGTTAAACTCGTAATGACTTCGCTTAAGATGATTTCAGTGTACTAGATTTTTTTGGGGCTGACAAGGGTTTCAGGCAAAGTAAATTCTTGACACCGTGGTTCCCTGACTTCACTGTTGCATAGGAGAGGGGTGGAGGTGGTCTTTCTGGGTTTCCATGGCCTCGATGGACAAGAGGTTGACTAAAATTGTCAAAATAGGATTAACAGTGTTCACCACCTGTTGCTGCATATAGGGAGATGTGTTGACCCATGACCGCTAATCCTCAGCCCCAGAACGTTGACCTTTATGGGCAATTCTCTCCAGTCATGCTCGAACAACTCCAGGCCCATCAGGAGCAGTATCGGCTGCCAAATCTTGATGCCGCCGTCATCCACGCCCTTGGCCAGTTTTTTGATGATGCCTTGCCGCTGCTCCCCCAGTCAGAAATCCCAGTCGCTCCTGAGGCCAAGCCAGAATTTACAGAGGTGATAACTGAGATTAATCAACGAATTTCATCCTTGGGTCGTGAGGTGGTCAATGTGCGTTTACAAGTTCCCCAAGAGTATGATCGCCTGCGAGAGCAGTTAGCGGCGGTGCGCTTGAGCCACTCAGGGTTGTTGCATAATCTTCGAGAACGAATTGAGGCCATTGAAAAAGTTTTGGGCCTGGCGGAAACACCCCCAGATTAGAGATGGTAAATCCAGTCACTCCACTGTTATTGGTGAATTAGAGGCTGGAATTAGACTGCCGAACCGATATTCTCAACGATATTGGGGGATTTTTTTCCCTTTTCGATATCACTGATGTTCTGAATGGTGGTTTCTGCAATACCCTGGAGGGCGTTACGGGTAAAGAAGGCCTGATGCCCAGTAATTAAGACGTTCGGAAACGTTAACAGCCGCTGAAAGACATCGTCCACAATAATCTCGTTAGAGTAATCTTCAAAAAATAATTTTCCTTCCCCCTCGTACACATCCAGGCCCAGATAGCCAATTTTGCCAGACTTCAGCCCCTCAATCATGGCAGCGGCATCGATCAAAGCACCCCGGCTCGTATTGACAATCATCACCCCTGGTTTCATATACTCAATGGCTTTGGCATCAATCAAATGATGGGTCTCCGGCGTTAAAGGACAGTGAAGGGAAATAATATCGGACTGAGCCGCCAAGGAGAGCAGATCCACATAGCGCCCTCCCACAGCTTCAAGGGCCGGATTGTGGAAGACATCATAGGCCAGCACCTTACATCCAAAGCCTTGACTAAGAATCTTCGCCACGATCAGACCAATATTACCCGTACCAATGACACCCACCTTGGTGCCGTAGAGATCAAAACCCATTAGACCGTTTAGGGCAAAATTACCCTCCCGAACTCGGTTAAAGGCACGATGAATATGGCGATTAAGGGATAAAATCATTCCAACTGCGTGCTCGGCGACGGCATGGGGGGAATAGGCAGGAACCCGCACTACGGTCATCCCCAATTCTTGGGCCGCTTCTAAGTCCACATGGTTAAACCCAGCGCAACGCAAGGCAATCAACCGCGTTCCGCCTGCAGCTAATTTTTCTAGGGCTTTCCGATTAACGTGATCATTCACAAATACGCAGACGCAGGGAAAATCAATCGCCAGGGCTGTGGTGTGGGGCTCCAGTTGGCTGTCAAAAAACTCCAACTCATGGGCCTGGCCTGGGGGAAGTGCGGCATTGGCAGCGGTCAAAAATTCTTTATCGTAGGGCTTCGTGTTAAAGACCGCAACGCGCATGGCTTGTTCTCCCAGGTTTTAACAGGCTTTTTGCTATCCTAAACCCGTTTGTTTAAGATTCAGTATCCTGTGCAGGGGGTTCCAGGCCAGGTTGAGGCTGTTCAGACGCAGATGGTGATGCCGAGGACAATGGGGTAGCAGAAACGGGGACTGTACCAGCCAGGGTCAAGCTTGGGGTGAGCGTGGCAGAGGCAAGGGGGTTTTGATTGCTTTTCCAGGCCTGGGCAATGGCTGTTAATTTTTGGGCAAACTGGCTGGTCATCTCACTGCTGGGTTGGGGCTGAAACTGATTAATATCCCTAGGCAGGAGCGGGAGAGAATTATCTGGAGAAATCCGGGAAAAATTCTGCTTAGCGGTTGCTGGTGTTGGGGGGGCTCCCTGAGAACTATCCGTCTCCCCATCAATCAACGTTAAATCCCGAGGTAGATTGCGGCAAATCATGGCTTCAAACTCACTGTTAAAGCGGGTCTGGGACTCACCCCGGCGTTGCCATTGTAGTAACAGTTGCTCGACAGAAATAGCTTTGTACCTCCCCTGATACAGAGCTTCAATAATCGCCAACCGAATCCAGCGGGGAGAATAACTGGTTAGCCACTGTTCAAACAGTTCTCTGCTACTTAACCCATCGAGATCAAAACCATACTGCAAGAGCAAGCGTTCCGCCGCCTGAGTCACTGCAATATTTCCTGGATTAAGCATGGTTGCCTTGAATGTCAGATAGCGGCTAATCTAGCAGTATTTTTGCCGGGGGTCAATGTAATTGGTGGCGATGACAGGGCCTGGAAGCCCAATGATAAAATTTAGCAATCGCTTAATTTCCCCTCAAATGGAATACCCATTCAATGCGAAATAGTCGTGTTGCCGCCGGAATTATTGGAGCCTGTGTGGGGGATGCCCTTGGGGTACCTGTGGAGTTTACTGGCCGGGCCGAACGACACGCAGATCCGGTGCAAGGAATGCGGGGCTATGGCACCTGGAATCAACCCCCTGGAACTTGGTCTGATGACAGTTCAATGCTGCTGTGTTTAGCGGAAAGTCTCTGTCAAGGTTTTGACTTAGAGCAAATTGGCAACACCTTTGTCCGTTGGCAAACTCAAGCCCATTGGAGCGCCTTAGGAGCAGTGTTTGACATCGGCACCACGACCCGACAAGGTCTACAACGACTTCAGTCGGGAGTATCTCCAACCCGGTCTGGAGCGAAGGATGTGAACAGTAACGGCAATGGGGCCTTGATGCGAACTTTACCCCTAGCTTTTCATTATTTTCGGCATCTAAACTTTCCCCAGCTCCTTGATGAGGTTCATCAAACTGCGGCGATTACCCATGCCCACCCCCGTTCCCAGATGGCCTGTGGCATTTATGTCAGTGTGGCCCTTGGCCTGTTTGAGGGAGAATCGCCAACCCAGGCCTACCAACAGGGTTTACAGAACGTCCGCCCCCACTACCAGGCCCCGCCCTTCAACGACGAATTAACCCACTTTGCCCGGATTTGGAGCGGGAAAATTCACACCCTACCCGTAAGTGCAATTCGTGGGGATGGCTATGTCATTTCGACCTTAGAGGCCGCCCTCTGGTGTTTACTCAACTCCAATTCCTTTGCTGAGGCAGTCCTCCAGGCCGTCAACCTAGGGGATGACACCGACACAACAGCAACAGTGACTGGGGGTTTGGCGGGGTTGTATTACGGGATATCCGGGATTCCCAGTGATTGGTTAAAGCAGTTAGCCCGTTATGACGATATTTGTCGGTTGGCTCAACATCTGGAGCAATCAATCTTTGGCTACTTGGCCGGATGATGGGGTGAGTTAAATCCACTTGGACTCAATGCCCATGTCAGAACTCCCAATCCCCGAAAGTGGCTATACCTTACCTGTGTTTGCCTGTGGGGCGGTCATAGGGGCCTTGATCAACCTGCAAACGGAGGAATCCGTATCGGTGGTGTCTCTGGATTTACTGCACCCTCGACAGAAGATTGAGATTCCCATTGAACAGGTGGCATCCCTGGGGCCTGGTAAGAGTTTAGCCATCAGTCGTAGCCAGCCGGGGGCCAATTTAGACTTGACTCGGGATACGCCAATTTGGGGCCTGGTGCAGTGGGCAGAGCCTGAACAATCGGAGGAAATTAGGATTCAGGGTGGGGAGGGAATTGGGATTAACCAGGCCACGGGAACGGCCGCCATCTATCACTATGCCCAGGCTTTACTGGATCACAATTTGCATCAACTTCTCAGGCCTGGGGAAAGAATTACGGTGACGATCATCCTTCCGGAAGGTAAGGCATTGGCCCGTCGCACCTCAAATGCGGCCTTTGGCGTTGTCGAGGGATTGTCGTTATTGGGAACCTCAGGAATTTCCCAGGCCCTAAGTGCCCCAGAGCAGTTGGCGGTCTTTCGGCAGGATGTGATCACTAAAGCCCAAACGTCCAAAACCCTGGTTTTTTGCCTTGGAGAAAATGGCCTGGATTTAGCCACCAAAGCCGGAATTCCTTCTCATCTACAGGTCAAAACTGCCAATTGGCTTGGGCCGTTACTTGTTGAAGCAGGCTTACAGGGGGTCACCTCAATTTTGCTCTGGGGCTATCACGGCAAACTGATCAAATTAGCAGGGGGGATTTTCCACACCCACCATCATCTCGCAGATGCCCGCCAGGAAATTCTCACCGCCCACTGTGCCCAATTGGGAATAACAGGAGAAGATTTAAATGCCATTTTCCAGGCCCCCACCATTGAAGCCGCCTGTGAATTCCTCAAAGACTACGAAACCCAAACTGGTACGCCCTGGCTTGAGTTGGTGTTTGCCGAAATTACAAAAAGAATTGAAGACAGAACGAAAACTTACATCCATGACCAGGCCGGAGTTGTAGTAACGGTGGGCTGTGTTTTGTTTAATCGCAAGCGAGAGCTATTTGCCTGGGGTTTTCAAGGACAAGCAATTTGGGATGATTTGCAACAGCGTTATTCTAGAACTACTCAGTAGCATCTAAGGGAAAAATCCATGAGTGATGTCCTGACTGTCAGTGAGAGCAAGCAAATTCTGGATGCGATCCAAGGTTTAAGTGGCCAAGTCCTAGCCCTGCGGGGCGATTTTCAAGCCATGGACAAAAAGCTCGATCTCCATATTGTCAAGACCGAGGAGCAGTTTAAGCTAGTTCGGGCGGAGATTAATACAGTTCGGACAGAACTCAAAGCCGAAATTCAAGCGGTGCGGTCAGAACTCAAAGCCGAAATCCAGGCAGTAGATGCCAAAGTGGATAGCCTCGGTCGGGAACTACGAGGGGAAATTCAAGCAGTACGGACAGAACTCAAGGCCGAAATCCAGGCAGTAGATGCCAAAGTGGATAGCCTCGGCCGGGAATTACGGGGTGAAATTCAAGCGGTACGGACAGAACTCAAGGGTGAGATCCATGCGGTCAATACCCAAGTGGATAACCTCGGTCGGGAACTTCGGGATGCTGCGGCAGAACTGCGCTCTCAACAAAAATCAACGGATGCGCGTTTATGGGCGTTTGTCGTTGGCCTGGTATCACTCGTGGGTGGCGGTGTGATCAAGGTTCTCTGGTTTGATCGAGGTTAGGGGCATTAACTCCGCCACTTGAGAATTTGGGATTTGACGGGATTAACAAACCCGCGCCCCTCGGCCTGGGCTGTGGCAAACTCTTTTTTAACTTGGTAATACCATCGCACCTGCATATCCCCATCCCCCACCAACATCAAATTCGGATCAAATTCCAGGCCCTCCTGTTGTTTTGTCACCATAGCCAGATCCTGATGGACAAAGGCATTCACAAAGGGCAATAAAATCGGCTTTAACCAAGTAATCCACGGGGTTGTCCAATAAAACAGGGTCGTGACTTCCGTTTGAGTAGCCGTAATCGGGGTCATCGTGGTCAGATTACAGAGGGTATTTTTTCCGGTGTAGGTGGCTTCAATGCGGACTCCAGGCAAACGGAAACTAATCTCAACTTCCGGTGTCCCGCCCAAGAGCCGATAGAAAAACGTGGTTTTCAGGAGTCGATGTCGCCGCATCGTAAAGCCCAAGGGAGAGGGATCAAAAGCTTTGGCTTTTTCAAACATGGGAGCATCCGTCCGCCACCACCAGGCCCTGTGGACAAAGGGAACGTGCTGCGGATCCACCAGGCCACTAATCGCATAATCCACATGACAGGGAAACTGAAACTGCTGCCAGGCCTGGTAGGAAAACTCCGAATCAAAGCCGGGAATCAGGGGAATTTCCAGATCATCGGGGGGTGGCTCTCCGGGTTTAGCGGCCATGTAAATCCAAATATTTCCCTGAACTTCTCGCACCGGGTAGGAAACAACACAGATTTTTTCCGTATCAAATTGTTGCTCCTGCACCAGGCCAGGGATGAGGGTACATTGCCCTTGGGGGTTAAACCGCCAACCGTGATAGGGACATTCCACCTCCGAGCCCATCAGTCGCCCATACTTCAAGGGAACTCCCCGGTGCGGACACAGATCCCGAATCGCGAAGACCTGGCCCGTTTCAGTGCGACCAAAGAGAATCGGTTCTTCGAGGAGCATTTTGCCCAAAAGTTGCCCCGGTTTTAGTTGATGACCGGGAAGGGCGTAATACCAAAGATTGCGGAGAAAGTATAAATCCCCACCCATGGCCTAGAAATCATCCTCCCCAAACTCATCGGTTTCTGAAATCTCTTCCTCGGGTTCAACGGGATCACTGGGGGTTTGCAGTTCCGCATCGGTTGCCTGATCCCCACCACTAATCACGACTAGATCCACCTGTTGGCGATAGGAATCCACACTCTTAATTTGGACTTCGACCCGATCTCCCAAGCGATACCGTAAACGATTCCGCCGCCCCGTCAAGGTTTGGGCCCCAGCCCGATATTCGTACCAGTCATCTTTGAGGGAGCTAACGTGCACCAGGCCCTCAACGGAAAACTCAATGAGTTCCACAAAAAAGCCATAGGACTGAACACCGGTAATCACGCCTGGTCGAGTTTCCCCAATACAGGCCTGGACTTGCCGCACCCGTTGTAAGCCTTGTAAATCCTTCAGGGCCTGGGCAGTGATTTTTTCCCGGTCTTGCAATTGTCCTAAAACTTCACTGGTGTGGGCTTCCAAGTCCCGTTGGGTTTCTGCTGGCAACACATTCCAATTCACCTGACCAATGCAGGAACTATGGCGTAGGTTCACCGTTTCTTTAGTACGAGCCGACCGCCGATCTCGCCCCTGACTAAATAACGCCAGCCACACCCGTTGGTTAAAGCCATCGCTATACCGTTGCAGCGGCGCGCAGAACTGCCCATAACCATTAGGCAAATTCAAGCTAAAGTGGGGACCTGGGCTGGGTTGGTTGACGGCTGGTTTAAGGGTATCCAACAAGGATTCCACTAGCACTGGAGCCAAATCTGCATTCAACAGTTGCTCGCCAAACCGCTGATAGTCACTGGCACTAACGGCATCCGGGACACTCAGTTCTAAGGGCAAGCCCAAATTGCGGGTGAGTTTCAGGAAATCTTGAATTGCGTAGAGTTCCGGCGGCAGTTGTACCCGATAAACCGCGGGTAAGCCCAAACTTTGCAAATGGGTTGCTAGGAGTTGATTCACTAGGGTTGTAATTTCCGTTAGTGCCAGGCCAGGCCCCGTAACTACTGTGGCTAAAACACCTTCATCGGGATAAAAATGCGGTAACTGCCGACTGAGGCTTAAATCCACACTGCCCCGAACCCGCCGTTGATCCCGTAAGGCTTTAGTCAGCTCATCCAGGCCAGTGACAATGCTGCTTAAACCCTTTTTCGATTTACCGACTAACCCTTGAGCTTCCTCCGGGGTGATCTGGTGCTTGACGTTAATTAGGCTGGGTTGGACTTCATAGGATTGAACTTTACCATCGGTGGCCAGGGTCAAAATCACAGAAATGGTCGGGCGATCTTGGCCGGTTACTAAGCGCAGGGACTCCAGTTCCGGGGGATAGAGGGGAATCGTCAAATCCGGCCCACTCACTGCCAGGCCCCGCCGTTGAATTTCCCGATCTAAGGGTGAACCAAGAGCCACTTGACTGGCCACATCACTTAAATGCACCCCCAACTGATAGGTTTGGGAACCAATGGCCACCAAGGAATAGGCAATTTCCGCTTCCTGGCCTGGGGGAACAATTACCACGGTTTCCAGATCACGCAAATCTTGACGGGTGAGTTCGGGGTCGGGTGCGGTTAATAGGGTTTCAGCCGGGGCCTGGAGCGCGGCGGGGAACGGACGAATCAAATCATGCTTACAACAGACCAAATCCACAACATTGGCGGACTGAGCATCGGCCCCTAAAATCCGGACAACTTTGCCCAAGGGTAAGTAACTGCCCAAGGGATAGCGGATGATTTCCACATGGACGAGCTGATCCACCAAAGCATTTAAGTCTGGGGCCACGTCACTGGGGATTAACTCAAGCTCAAATAACAATCGATCATCTAAGGGCACACCCCGCAATCCCGCCTCTGTTTGCCGAATCCGGGCCATGACCGAGGGATTATTCCGCTCCAGGATTAACTTAACTTCCCCTTCTGGAGATTTTTTTCGCCGCCCTTCCCGTGTCACCTTGACTAAGACTCGATCCCCATTCCAGGCCGTGCTGAGTTGGTGTTCCCGGACAAAAATATCTTCGCCAGCTCCATCCTCTTGGATCGCAAAACAAAACCCTTTACTGGAGCAACGCAACCGACCCTCGACGACACCGACTTCCGTGATCCGCTTATACTTTCCCCGTTCCTTGACTAGCACGCCAATTTTTTCCAGGGCATCCAGGGCAATTTGTAATCGTTGCAGGGACTCCTCATCCTCACAGCCCAATTTTTTCTCGATGGCTTTGGGGGCAACTAATTTATCATCACTGAAGTTAGCGAGTAGACTGGCAATCGAAAGCTCCATGTGGCGGGTATCCAAATGTATAGAGAGCAGGGTTAGTCGGGATTGAACTTGCAAGGCACCCAATGACAGCAACTAATTCTGAGGTGAGGACTTGATGAAACAGGCAAAGATTCAACGGGAAATGTTGCGGGGCCTGGGTATCACACTTGAGGGAGATAAAAGCCGGTCTCAATACGCTATCTGGCTCGCCCCAAAGGAATACATCATCAAATCCCACCAAGGCCATAGAACTGACTGGCAAGATTCAATCACCCTCAATCATAAAGGGAGTTGCGTTGCTTCTGTGCACGAAAAGCCCTAGATTTGAGGAATGGCTTTTGACGGGCCTATTTTCATTTCCATAGCCCCTAATGGTAGACCAGGTATGACCGAGGCAGAAATTTTCGAGAAAGTAAAGAAGATTGTGTCCGACCAACTCAGTGTGGATACAGAAAAAGTGACTCCAGAAGCAGACTTTGCCAATGATTTGAGTGCTGACTCCTTGGATGTTGTCGAGTTGGTCATGGCCCTCGAAGAAGAGTTTAGTGTTGAAATCCCCGATGAATCTGCCGAGAAAATTAAGACCGTTCAAGACGCGGTTGATTTCATTAGCGGTAAAGTTGCAGCCTAGGGCCATCAGACTATGACACAGGGTAATGTGAGACGGGTTGTCGTAACAGGGTTAGGGGCCATCACACCCATTGGCAATACCCTAACGGACTACTGGCAGGGCCTGGTTGCTGGCAAAAACGGCATTGGCCCCATTACCCTATTTGATCCCTCCCGTCATGCTTGTCGTATTGCTGGGGAAGTCAAAGGATTTAATGCTGAAGACTTCATGGATCGTAAAGATGCCAAGCGGATGGATCGATTTGCTCAGTTTGGAGTCGCCGCCAGTAAACAGGCCATTGCTGATGCTGGATTGGTGATTGATGACAGTAATGCCACCCAGGTAGGAATCATCATTGGAACCGGTGTGGGTGGTCTGAAGGTGATGGAGGATCAACAGGAGGTCTATCTCACCCGAGGCCCGGATCGCTGCAGTCCTTTTATGATTCCGATGATGATTGCCAATATGGCGGCGGGGTTAACGGCCATTCATACGGGAGCTAAAGGCCCAAATTCCTGCTCCGTCACGGCCTGTGCAGCAGGTTCCAATGCCATTGGGGATGCGTTTCGTTTAATTCAACACGGTTATGCCCAGGCCATGATTTGTGGTGGAGCCGAAGCGGCCATTACCCCCTTATCTGTAGCTGGATTTGCCTCAGCCCGTGCCCTCTCGACTCGTAATGATGATCCAGGCCATGCCAGTCGTCCCTTTGATGTGAACCGGGATGGATTTGTTCTGGGGGAAGGGGCTGGAATCGTGATTTTAGAAGAATTAACCGCCGCCCAGGCCAGAGGAGCTAAAATCTACGCTGAAATTGTCGGCTATGGCTTAACCTGTGATGCCTACCACATGACAGCTCCATCTCCGGGTGGTGAAGGGGCATCCAGAGCAATTGAGTTTTGTTTAAAAGATGCTGGGATTACCCCGGATCAAGTCAGTTATGTCAATGCCCACGGCACCAGCACCCCCGCCAACGACAGCACCGAAACTGCGGCAATTAAACGAGCCTTGGGGGATAACGCCTACAACATTGCGATCAGCTCCACCAAATCCATGACCGGGCACTTACTGGGCGGTTCCGGGGGGATTGAGGCAATTGCTGCGATCATGGCGGTACATAACGATATTATTCCCCCAACTATTAACCTGGAAACTCCAGATCCAGCCTGTGATCTCGATTATGTGCCCCACACCAGCCGTGAAAGTAAGGTTGAAATTGCTCTCTCGAACTCCTTTGGCTTTGGCGGACACAATGTGACCCTAGGGTTTCGGAAGTTTCAGGCCTAGGTTGGCAGAGCTAGATTCCCAGGTTTTTGTTTGCAGATATTCACTAAAAGGCAGACAGAATTTAGATTGGCTTTATCCCTGCCAAATCTCAAAAACAGATTGCTATAAAGATATTGGCTTTGAGCCAGAAAACTTGGACTTAGTCTTATCCTTACCCCTCCAGAACTGACCATTTCTAATACATTTCCGTTATGATCGGGCAGTACACCAGAGGCTGTTCTCCTGGGACTCACAGATGCATCGAATTCTTCTTGTTGAAGATAATGAACTGAACCGAGATATGCTTTCCCGTCGCCTGATTAAGAAGGGATATGAAATTATCATCGCCGTTGACGGTTCTGAAGCAATTAACTTGGGAATCTCCGAAAAGCCAGATATTATCCTCATGGATATTAGTTTGCCAATTGTGGATGGTTGGACGGCAACTCAAACCCTGAAAAGTAATCCCGAGACACAGCATATTCCGATTATTGCCCTCACGGCCCATGCGATGGCTGGAGATAAGGAAAAAGCCCTGGCTGCCGGTTGCGATGACTATGACACCAAGCCAATTGAACTGCCCCGTTTGCTTAGCAAAATTGAACAGCAACTAAGTCAAAAGTCATAATCCTACAAGTAAAATGGGCACTAACGAAATTTTTTTAGACCTATGGTGCAACTGAGATGAATCCTTTGCCTTCAGAGTCACAGGTCTCTTTATCTCAGAGGATGAATGAGGTTTTATCCCTATTAAGGCATGAACTTCGCACACCCATTAATGGCATCCTGGGATACGGTGAGATCATCTTAGATGATTTTGAAGAGCAGGCATCAACCTCTGAGTCTGACAATATCATCCAAACTCTCGACTCAATTCGCAGTCAGGGACAGAAAATTCTAACAAGCGTTAATAGTTATTTAGTTGCTACTTCAGACTTAGAGCAAAATTTTGAACAGTATCTAGAACATATTCTGCAGCAACTGGTTCATGAAATTCTGCCGGCCGTGTCATCCATCACCGCTGATTGTCAATGTTTAGAGCGAGAACCCCTATTGCAGGAGTCTCAGGCAGACATTGGTAAGATTGAGTACTCTACCCAGAATTTAAAGAGAATTGTCGAGCTCATTGCCGATGTTAAATCTGAACCAGTCAATGTTCTCTTAGAGCGATTGAATAATAGCCAAGCAGCTCCCCTCCCTAAAACTGATTCAAGTATAGATATCGCCAGGGAAATATCGACCGCCTCGACAGGGGAAAAATTAGGTTTTATTTTAATCGTGGATGATGTTGAAAACAATCGACTTTTATTCTCACGACAACTGCAACGACAGGGCTACGAAATTGATACTGCCAGTAATGGTTTTGAGGCCTTAGAAAAACTGGGGCAGGGTGAATATGATTTGATTCTGCTCGATTTTATGATGCCTGACTTGAATGGGTTTGAAGTGCTCAGTCGTCTTAAGGCAGATGATAAACTGCGGCATGTACCTGTGATTATGATTTCTGCCAATGATGAGATTGAACAGGTGATTCGCTGCATTGAAATTGGTGCCGAAGACTATCTCCCTAAGCCCCTAAACTCAACGCTATTGCGAGCTCGAATTACTTCTACGTTGGATAAAAAGCGGTATCGTGATCGCGAACGGGACTATTTAAAACAGGTCGAGCTACTTTCCGCCAAGATGACCAAAGAACTGGAGATGGGGCGACAAATGCAGCTCAACTTTCTCCCCCGTAAATTAGTACAGCATTCTGATTGGGAATTTGCCCCCTTCTTTAGACCTGCACGCCAGGTGGCTGGGGATTTCTATGACTTTTTTGAGCTACCGGATCAGCGGGTGGGCATTGTCATTGCAGATGTTTGCGATAAAGGGGTCGGTGCGGCTTTATTTATGGCACTCTTTCGCAGCTTGATTCGAATCTTTTCTCACCAAACCCAATTAAGACACGAGGCGAAACGATTTACTTTTCCTTCTGAGAGTTGGGAATCAACTGAAAATCTAGAACTGGAATCGGGAATGCTCTCATCAGTCCAAATATTAGAAGCAGTGCAATTAACCAATGATTACGTTGCCACCCATCACGGCGACTTAAGTATGTTTGCCACCCTATTTATGGGAATTTTGAATTTGGAAACCGGGCACTTAGATTACATTAATGGTGGTCACGAGCCCTTAGCCATTATTTCCAGCCAAGGCCAGGTGCGAGAAAAGCTTCCTTCAACTGGGCCAGCGGTTGGGATGCTTCCAGATATGAAATTCAAGATCGCCCAGGCCAAGTTAGACGCAGGAGAAGCCTTGGTGGGCTATACGGATGGGGTACCGGAAGCTAGAAACAATCAAGGCGAGTTTTTTACTAAGGACACTTTATTTGAATTACTCAATCAACCGGTTTGTTCTGGTACGGAATTACTAGAAACGATTAAAACTCAAGTCCTAGAATTTATTGATACTGCAGAACAATTTGACGATATTACGTTAGTTACTGTGTTTCGTCGCCCATAGACATTATCAATTAACTTTTAAATTTGCAATAAACAACCAATATTGAAAGAGATGATTTATTAATCAAGACATGAATCAAAATAGTTACCAATTCCTCTGTCACTATGACTCAATCCTCCAATCCTAAGCCAGCAGTCCCTCAATACTCGGAATCCATTGTTCGGAATATTCTCTTAAGAACAAGCCTGGGGATTGGCATTGCAATTTTTGTCTCATCGTTAATTGGCTACGTCGTTACCTACTTTACGGTCAAGGATGAAATTCTCAATTATGAGCAAATTGCCCTTAAGCGAAAAGCCGAACTCTACGCCCAAAATTTTAGAGATGGAAAATTTAAGCAAACAATCCTTAGGGGAGCTATTTCCCGAGAGCTATTTGCTTCCTCTACCCGGGATTCCAGTCAAGAATTTAATCGTCTCTTTCAGCAATTGCCCGATGGCTCAATTCAAAACCGTCCAGAATTTTCCCAGCGGGGTTGGTTACCTCAGGTCTACCTTAAGCCGGGTGTGGAGTTAACCCCAGAATTAAAGCGTCAGTTCGTAGCCTACTTTAATGTTCTCAGCTACTACGGCCCGGCCTGGCAGACAATTTTCCTTAATCTCTACGTGGAAATCCCCAACGTTGGTGTCGTTCTGTTCTGGCCCCATTACAACGTTAATGCCCAAGAGTTTTTTGATGATCAAGAACGGACTAGCTCGCAACGGGGAGCGATTGCATGGGCCGATGGCCACTATGATTTACCCTCCAAGGCCTGGGTGATTTCCTATTTTGACACTATGAATATTGGTTCCCAATCTAATATTATTGTGGGCTTTGATCTGTTTGCTGAAAGGTTTCGGAATTCCAGGCTTTACACCAGTCGCCCTGAAACTCAGATGATTATGTTCAACGCAAATGGAACATTGATTAACCATCCAGACTATATCAGTGAGTTAACTCGCAATAAGTATCTCAATATTTTACGAACTAATGATGAAAGCTTGATTCAACTCTTTAATTTAGTCTCCGATAATTTTGATATTCAAAATAATTCTCAGGTTGCCTCAGAAGAAGTTAGCAATACAACGATTATCAGTGATAAAGAATTTGGTCGTTATCTAATAGCCGCTCGGATTGATAACACAGATCAGTATCTTGTTAAGACCATTCCAAAGGCCCTGTCATTTTATCAGGACGATATTTCCAGTCATACATTTATTTTTGTTATTTTGGGCCTCCTTTCTCTTCTTTCAGTTCTAGTTGTGTTGATTTCGATCATGCAGCGACAAATTGCGGCACCCTTAATCAAGCTCACTGAAGCCACTGAGGCCATTGCAGCGGGTAATTTAGATGTTAACTTAGACTTTAAGCGTAAGGATGAACTAGGTCGCTTAGCATTTCTTTTTAATCAGATGTCTCAGGAACTGCGGGATGCTTTTTGCCGTTTAAAGCAATCTAATGAGTATTTGGAAACGCGAGTCCAAGAACGCACCCATGAGTTGCAGGAAGCAATGGCCCAGGCCGAAACCGCCAATAGGGCTAAAAGTGCATTTATGGCCAACATGAGTCATGAACTTCGCACCCCCCTTAATGCCATTATTGGGTACAGCGAAATGTTACAGGATGATGCGGAAGATCTCGGGGCTGCCGAATTAGTGGGTGATCTCAAGAAAATTGAAGGTGCTGGCAAACATCTCCTGGGTTTAATTAATGATGTGCTCGATCTATCTAAAATTGAAGCTGGGAAAATGGAGCTTTATTTAGAAGATTTTGAGATCATTCCGATGATTCAAGATGTGCTTGCCACAGTTCAACCCCTAGTTGAAAAGAATAAAAATACTTTACTAACTGAATTTCCTGACGATTTGGGGAACATGCACTCTGATATTACTAAGATTCGTCAATGTCTATTTAATTTAATCAGTAATGCTAGTAAGTTTACCCAGGCCGGAACGATTACATTAACCATTTCCAAGGAGGATCAGGCTGACTCTGACTGGCTTAGGTTTCAGGTGACAGATACAGGTATTGGCATGACCGCTGAGCAACAGTCGAGACTATTCCAGGCCTTTACCCAAGCTGATACCTCCACCACCCGTAAATTTGGCGGGACGGGCCTGGGGTTGGCGATTACTCGCAAGTTTTGTCAAATGATGGGCGGTGATATCACAGTCACGAGTGAGGCGGGAGTGGGTTCCACCTTTACAATGACCTTACCCACAACTACGATGCCGTCCCAAGTCGATGAACCTCCAGCCACCATCAGTGTTGAATCAGGTAAAAACCTAACCTACGCTGGAAAAACCATTCTGGTCATTGATGACGATGTCGCGACCCATGAATTAATTAAGCATTACTTGGAACCCCACGGTCTGGAAGTTTTAGTGACCGATGATCCAGAGATGGGTCTTAAACTCGCCAAGGAACATCAGCCCGATGGCATTATTCTAGATGTGATTATGCCAAAACTCGATGGTTGGACTGTTCTAACTCGGTTGAAGGCTGACCCTGAGCTGGCTGCAATTCCAGTGATTATGGCAACAATCTTAAATGATCAAAGCATGGGCTTTACCCTGGGGGCGACGGATTTTCTTGTTAAGCCAATTCAACGGAAACAACTGGAAAATTTGTTAAGCAAGTATCAAGATCGTTTTACCTCAAAATTAATTTTGGTCGTGGACGATGATGCCAATAACCGTGAGCTGATCCAACGACAACTTGAAACAAATCAATGGACGGTTCTCCAGGCCAACAATGGAACCCAGGCCCTGGAAGTCCTACATCAACACAAGCCAGCCTTAATTTTATTGGATTTGATGATGCCAGAATTAGATGGATTTGGTGTGATTGAACAACTCCGTCAACACGAGGATTGGCAAAAAATTCCTGTTGTGATTATCACTGCCAAAACCTTAACCCAAGCAGACCGAAATCGCTTAAATGGCTATGTGGAAAAGGTTTTACAAAAGGGAGCCTATACCCGCCAAGCTTTATTGCAGGAGGTTCGGTCTCTGATTGAGTAATCTGAATCAACCCTGTGTAAATACTTTGAGTTTAGATTATGAATTAACCCACAGCCGTTTCTGCTAAATCTGCCAAGGGCAAGGCACTCAAAGGGACAAGTTCCGATGGCTTGAGGAATTTTTGTGTTTCATGCCCAAACGAAATGATTATACTGAGCAAATTGAGCAATAACTGACATTCCCAACTAATGAAACACTTGGCCTGGAAAAAACTTTACGCCTACGGTCTCAAGCTCGATTCTCTGAGTTGGTGGTTTGACAATTTTTCCATTGCCCTTGTGTACTCCCTTCTGGGTTGGTTTGTTTTACTGCTGCTGCCCACCCTCGAGACAACCTATGGCTCACCCATTTGGCCTGGGGCAGGGATTCAAGTGGGCGCACTGCTGGCCTGGGGTAAGAGTTGCTGGCTTGGGGTTTTAGTCGGTGCCGCAATTATCAATTTTTCCATTAGTCACGATTCCCTTTGGGTTGAATTGTTGGGAACCTTGGCTGTCCTGCTGGGGGCATCCCTCACCGTCTTTTTGATCCGACGACTAATTGGCCCAAAACATCCCTTTGAAGAAGTGCGGCGTGTAGTTATTTTTGCCCTCTGTTGTTTTTTGAGCGGGACGATTTTTCAATCCCTAGTGGGGGTTTCTTTGGTTGTGATCAAGAAAGGACTCCCCATCGATATTTATCCCGAATTCATGGGCAACTGGTGGATTGGAGATAGCATTGGCACCTTAGTTGTGGCTCCAGTGTGGTTTACCTGGTTTGCCCGCCGGAAGCAGGGATTTTCTGTTTTTGACTATGCCCCCAGGCCCCAACGCCTGCGAGAACTGGGAATTATTCTGGCTAGTCTGTTAATTGTGAGTGGGGTGGCCTTTGGCCTGGGGCAACCAGTGGACTACTTGCTATTTCCACCGCTACTTTGGTGTGCCTTTCGATTTTCCGCTCGGATTACCACTCTTCTAACTGCGATCATTGCCACGGGGGCATCCATTTGCACCGCCTACGAGTTGGGAACCTTTTATCGGGTTTTTCAAGAAACTCGCTCGTTGCTGTTGTTCCAGCTATTCATCGGTGTCATGGTCTTCACGGTGTTAGTCGTTTTGGGGATTGTTGCTGAAAATGAGCGGGCTAGGCAGCAATTAAGCCAACTCAATGCCGAGTTAGAGCAACGGGTGATCGACCGAACGCAAAAACTCCAGGCCAGTGAAGCTTGGGCCAAAGACTTAGCCGCTAAAGCCGAAGCTGCAAATCAAACCAAAAGTGCATTTATGGCCAACATGAGCCATGAACTGCGCACCCCCCTTAATGCCATCATCGGCTACAGCGAAATGTTACAGGATGATGCCGAAGATATTGGGGCCGCCGAACTTGTGGGGGATCTCAAAAAAATTGAAGGCGCTGGTAAACATCTTCTCGGCTTGATTAATGATGTTTTAGATCTCTCCAAAATTGAAGCTGGCAAGATGGAGTTGTTCCTTGAAGACTTTGAGTTAATGCCCCTACTCCAAGATATAGTCGCCACTGTTCAACCGTTAATTGAAAAAAACAAAAATACCTTGAAGACTGAATTTTCTCAAGACCTCGGGGAAATGCATTCAGATATCACAAAAATTCGTCAATGTTTATTTAACTTGATCAGTAATGCCAGTAAATTTACCCAGAGTGGTGACATCACATTCTCTGCTTCTATGGTGAAAACGGGAGATTCCGATTGGCTGATGTTCCAGGTTACAGATACAGGCATTGGCATGACCGCTGAGCAACAATCCAGGTTATTTCAGGCCTTTACCCAAGCAGATACCTCTACCACCCGTAAATTTGGTGGCACTGGCCTGGGGCTAGCCATTACTAAAAAGTTTTGCGAGATGATGGGCGGCGATATTTACGTCACCAGCGAGTTAGGAGTAGGTTCAACCTTTACGATCACCTTACCCACATCCTCCATCAACCCCCAAGAAGAAACGTTTATGGAATTAGTGGCTAATGAGGGTTCTGAAGATCAAAGCTCTGGGGATCAAACCCGGCCTAGCAAAGTCATTCTAGTTATTGATGATGATGTTACTACCCACGAACTAATCAGGAATTATCTTGAACCAAAGGGTATTCAAGTTTTAGTTGCAGATGATCCAGAGGTCGGCCTAAAACTCGCCAAACAACACCAGCCCCAGGGGATTATTCTAGATGTAGTCATGGCAAACTTGAATGGTTGGACAGTATTAACCTGTTTAAAAGCTGACCCTGATCTAGCCTCAATTCCAGTGATTATGGCTACGATTTTAGATGATCAAAGTATGGGGTTTAGCCTTGGAGTCACGGATTTTTTAGTTAAGCCTATTCAACGGCAACAATTGGAGAACCTATTAGCCAAATATCAAGATCATCTCAGTTCAAAATTAATTCTCATTGTCGATGATGATGCCAATAATCGCGAACTAATCCAAAAGCAACTTGAGAAAGGTAAGTGGACGGTTCTCCAGGCCAATAATGGCATTCAAGCCTTAGAGTTATTGCAGCAACACACCCCTGCTTTGATTTTGCTCGATCTGATGATGCCTGAGTTAGATGGATTTGGTTTTATTGAACAATTGCGACAACATGATCATTGGCAGAGAATTCCTGTGGTGATCATCACTGCGAAAACATTGACCAAGGACGATCAAATTCGCTTAGGTGGATATGTGGAGGCGGTTCTACAAAAGGGCAGCTACACGCGGCAAAGCCTACTCCAAGAAGTTCGGTTACTGATTGAATAGATGGGCTGTATTTCGCCGACTTGATTGATCGCCTATTTTGATCAACGCATAGAGGAATCTGGGTCGCCGTAAATTTCAAGCCCCATGTAGAAACAGTTTTCAGCGAATAAACGTCAAGCAGAGCCTCAGTATTTTGGGTTTCTCATGTTTGCCTCCCTCCTTATTGCCCAAGCCACAGTTACGACCCCAATTGACCCCGGTGTTCAATATTCCCAGTACACCCTCAACCGGACTGCTATTTACGTCGTCACGGCCCAGATGAATCGGGTGAATATTGTCATGACACCCCCCAATCCCACGGGTTCAGACACTAACTTAGAAACCACTGAAGTCTTTGCAAAACGCCACAAAACCTTAGCAGCCCTCAATACAAATTTCTTTAGCTGGATCCGGCCCGAGCAACTCAGGGGCATTCAGGACTATTTGCGCTGGATGAGGGGGCGATCTGATATCCGCTTTTCCTACCCTGATTTTCAACAAACTTGCGTCACCGGTTCTGGGACCATCCCCGCCCAACTGCTTGGGGCCTATTTTGTTAATGGTCGTCAAGTTCGGCCGCGAGGTGAGAGTTTTCGGGCCATTGTTAACTTTCCAGCCCAGGGAGGTATGGAGTTTTATCAGAATGAGTTGCCGCCCAATCCCCATAACCTGATTGCTGGTCAAGCCCACTTAATCCGACAAGGCCAGTTCCAAAAAGTTGGTGCTGATCGCCTGCCGAAAACAATTGTGGGACAACGGCCGCATGAGTATGTCTTTGTGGTTACGGATGGACGCGGCAATAATGGCTCCCCAGGCCTGACGTTTGCAGAACTACAACCCTTTTTGCGGGGCCTGGGGGTGACGGATGCTACGGCCTTAGATGGGGGAGAGTCTTCGACCCTGGTTGTCCGTGGAGATGTGAAAAATTATCCTCAGGATCCCCATTGTGCCGTGGCGCGACTCTTGCCAGCTAGTCTGGGGCGCTTTCCGTTCCCCGCGGCATTACCAAACTTAACATCCACCCTCAGCCAATCTCGGTCACTCCGACCCACTGGGGCCAATTTGGGTTTGGTAGCCCGTCTCTGAGATCAAGACATATGCATCCTTCCTCAATCAACATCAGTGACGATAGGTAACCCGGGAAACACGCGATACCCCCTGGATCAGGATAAAACGGAGATCAGGGGAGATGGTACTTTCCTAGAACGCGCACCTCAGATACTGAGTTTCTCCCTGTTCGCCACTGCCCTCTGCCAACCGTGGGTTAAGCATGTTTGCTCTAGTTGACTGTAATAACTTCTACGTCTCCTGTGAACGGGTATTTGCGCCTCAACTCAGGGGAAAACCGGTGGTTGTCCTATCCAACAATGATGGCTGTGTGGTTGCCCGTTCTCCAGAGGTAAAAGCCCTGGGTGTCCCCATGGGGATTCCGGTATTCAAAATTAAACCCCTAGTCCAGGCCCACAGGATTCAGGTTTTGTCGAGTAACTATGCCCTCTACGGCGATATGAGTCAGCGGGTCATGGAAGTCTTAGGAAACTATTGCCCAGACCTTGAAATTTACTCCATTGACGAGGCATTTATAAACTTCTCTGGGTTTGACTCCCATCCTTTGGAACACGCGCAACGACTCCAGGCCAGGATTGGACAATGGCTGGGAATTCCTGTTTCCATTGGGGTTGCCTCCACGAAGGTGCTGGCGAAAGTTGCCAATAAATTAGCGAAAAAACAGGGAGGGATTTACCTTCTGACTCCAGAAATAACAGATCAGGTGTTGCAAGACTTGCCGGTGGAGGAACTCTGGGGTATTTCCAAACGCTGGGGTAAACGCTTACGGATGGCTCAAATTGCTACGGCGGCTGAGTTACGTTCCGCTGACCTGGGTATGATTCGCCAACGCTTTAATGTGGTGCTTGAGCGCTTAGTGCGGGAGTTACGGGGTGAAGCCTGTTTAACCCTAGAGTCTATTGCCCAACCCCAGCAAAGTCTTGTGGTTTCCCGTTCCTTTGGGCAACCCATTGCAACCCTAGCGGAACTCCAACAAGCCGTTGCTACCTATATGAGCCGGGCTGCGGAAAAACTACGCCGGAGGGGATTAAGCACCACACACTTGACGGTCTTTGCCCAAACCAATCGTTTCCGAGATGACTATGAATCCTCCAGCACCAGCGTGACGCTCCTCCAGGCCACGAATCACACCAATCAACTCCTTAGTCTGGGTTTGCGCTGTACGGAAGCCATTTACCAACAGGGGCGGGTTTATAAAAAAGCCGGAGTGATGTTGCAGGGCCTAGAACCGGACGATGCCAGACAACAATCTTTGCTGGAGAACAGACCTGATCCCAAAACCGATGCCTTGATGGCCACCATTGACCAGATTAATCGGCGCTATGGGCGACACACCATTCGCTACGGAGCCATGGGACTGCAACAACCCTGGGCCATGCGCTGTAACCGGCAAACCCCCCGCTACACCACGGAATGGGACGAATTACTCACGGTTAAAGCCATCTAAGCAGATGCCCAGGGCTAATGAACTATTGAGAGAGCAGATCAGATATTGGCCGTAATTTGGCTGGGGCTTGGAGCAGTTCTAGGTGTTGCAACCAGGCCTGGCCGGGGGCCGAAAACTCCAGGGAAGCCTTGATTAAGCCCGGTTCCTGCTCTTGATTACTGGCTGGTAAATGAAAGACGACTTCATAGAGATGCCATTGATCATCAGCACTAAACTCCTGAAAATGGCTCCAAGTCCATCCCCAGGCCTGGCTGTGACTCAGGGCAAGTTTTGGTGGGACACTATTTTCGATCGCTTTTCCCCAGGCCCGGCAAAGAATCAGTTGATCCCCTTGACGCATGGAGGGAACCTCTAACCAGAGATAGCGTTCGGGCAATTCCAACAGGGGGATGGTTTGTGGCCAATAGGTCGTAATTCGCCAGGCCCCAGCATCAATTGGCCAATCCTGCCCCAGTTGTAAAGTATCAATCCCGGCCTGGTAAAAATAGAGCCGTTGCCAGGGGGCCGCTGGTTCAGGAATCTGGATCAGAGGTAAAAGGTTTTGCTCAATCACCTCATTAACCAGTTGTAACCCTTGATTCAAGCCTGCTTGTAATTCAGCCTCCAGGTCTTGACGCAGATCATCCCACCATTGAAAAAAATCCATTTGGCTTTCTCCTAGTCCGGCGGTGTATTTGGAGTCATCAACGACTTAAGACCGGGGTAATCGGTATTGGTTGACAATTTTCTGGGCAAAGGCGGGGACATGGGCGGCTAATTTTTCGGCGTAGTTGCGTTTGACAAAGAGGTAATTCCGGGTGAAGTGGGAATCAATGGAAAACCGGGCATACTCCAAGCCTTTGGGGCCAATTTTTTCAATTACCACTCCCATTAGCTTGGCGGCCCACATCGGTAATGTAACCCCTTGATCGTAGGCGGGAATACTTTGCTGGACAGCGGCTTGACGGTTGCCTTGGGAGGTCATGGGTTGGGTTTCCAGTTGATCATGAACCAATTCCAGCATCTCGCGTCCGGTTTGATTGCGAACAGTAATCCACTGCCAGCCAAAGGGCGCCCCCATATAGCCCACAACTAAGTCCGCCAGGCCATTGACATAGTCAAAACAACTCATACAGGAGGGGGCAAAGACATCTTTGAGTTCCTTAGTGTTTAAGCCAAAAAACGGCACCGTTTCCGTAGAGCCATCCTCATGTTTAAAATGCACCCGAAAATCCTGCATAAACTCGTAATAAACAACAGTATCCGGGGAGCGACTGGTGGTATCCAAAAACTTCTGCAGACCTGCCCGCGTCACATTATCAACACAGGGGGTTCCGAGGACGTAGAGTTTTTCCAGGCCCAGCTTAGCTTCTACTGCCCGTAGGGCCTGAATCTGACACCCCACCCCAATCACCAGTAAGCGTTTTAAGCCCGATTGTTCAATTTGTTCCAGCACTGAAAGGTTAGGGGACAACGTGGGCTTATTGACTCGAGCCGCTAAAATTTCTTCCGGGGTGCGGGCAATAATGGGCTTGGGTTGAAAGCGATCCTCCGGCGTATTTTGAACACAGACCACCCCCTCGACCCAGCCCTGGTTGAGCATGGCAATCGCAATCGAACTGACAATCCCTGTCCATTGGGCCCCTGGAATCGGTTGAGTTTTGCGGGCCGTCAGCATTTCTTCATGAACACCAAAGTAGCATTCATCCCAGCTTTCTAGATCGCGGGAACGTCCATGGGTCTGGGTTTCAAGGTGGTCAAACTGTTGATTAATAAACGCACAGGCCTCTTTAACGTAATGGATGTAATAGGTGTCGCAAAGACCACATTCACTGCACAGCTCCTTCGCCGGCCGCCGACTGGTTTTCCCGAGTGCTTTAGCTTTTTTGTGGGGGAAATGAGCAGGGTTAACAGCAGTCATAGAGCAGGTTCAAGAGTCACGATTGAGAAAAGACGGATTCAGAGCCCAAATTACTTAGGGGGCTTCCCTTAGTCTAAACGGCGAAACCGGCCCCGTTTGCTCTCCGGTGGATCATAGTGATGTTCCAGGTGCCAATGGTGATCCCTGAAGTGTCGATGCGCCCGGTTAAACCTCCCCAGGCCGTTGGGGAATGACAATAAACCCCGTAGCGAGGTAAGGAGCGGTGTGGATGGGCGATGGCTCAAATTGTTCTCCACCTAAGACCCAACATTTTTCCAGGCCCCAGGCCCACCAATAGGCTCCCATGTAGGCGCAAATCAGGGCATCCAACTGATCTTCAAAGGCTTTGAGGGTTTTCAGGCTGCACTGGGTGGGCATCTCTGGCAATGCGAAAATTTCCAGGGGTGGATTGAGGGTCGGAAAAATTTCTTGGATCTGGTTGCGGAGTTGGTTTAACCCGGCCTGGCGTTCCCCGAGGCGACCTTTTTTGTATTTGATAATTCGTTCTAGGCGGCATAACTGCACCATGGTGGCATGGGGAAACACTTCAATTTGAAACCGGCCCGCTTGTCTGGGATGAATGATCGGAGCATGGTGCAAACCCCGTTGTTGGAGTTCGTTAGCAAAGCCCACAGTCCGCTGAGCAAACCCTAAACTTTGATTCGCGGGATAGCACCCGGCCTGGAATTTTCCCAGGAGTTGGTGGGCTTGACGATCACAGGTACGCATCCCCGTCTTGTTGGGAATCAAAGTTGGAGCATCAACCGCCACCAGGCCTGGGGTGTGATTCGGCAACCATTGCTCAACCCAATTTAAAATCACCTCAACATCCAGCTCGATCCGTAGATCCCGCAATCCTAGGCCGTACCCCTGCCATTCCAGGCAACACAGTCCTGAGGCACCGGAAGTCCAGCCCAAGTCAACGCCAAGAAAATACACAAGTCAACGGATATTTCGGCTTAGGTTTGTTGAAACTGCCCAAATTGGAGATCGTAAACTTCATCTTCCTTTTCGCTGATGATCTTCAGATCTGATTTGGCTTTGGCCACACAGAGCAGCACATACCCCTTTTCCCGTAATTCTGGACTCAAGCCCATGGCATCCCCGTGATTCACTTCCCCAGAGGTCACCAATGCTGCACAGGTGGTACAAACTCCAGCATTACAGGCACTGGGCAACGTATCCATTCCCGCCGCATAGGCCGCCCGGAGAATTTGTTTATCCTCATCCACGGTCAGGGTATAGGTTTGCCCTTGGTGTTCAATTTCGACAGTGTAGCTTTGGCTCATAATCAGGGGGAGAATTTACACGGCAACCCTCCCATTATCCCTGAATCCTCGGATTTTTCAGTTGGGTGCCTGGCCCTTAACTTCCCTAGTAAACCTCCCAGGCCCTGACTAGATTCCATTGCATAACTGAGGCGATGGCCTGGAGGGTTGGCAGTTCAGGCAGATAGGGATTCAGGAGAACCACTTGGTCGAGGGCTGTTTGGGCATTGCTCCCTTGCCACTGGTAAAGATAAACCACAGCTAAGTAGGCCCAGGCGTAGGGGTTTTCCGGATCAAGTTGGGTAATGTTGACAGCCGTAGTTGTCGCTGCCGGGGCCTGGCGTTGGAGGACTTGGGTCAGGAGCAGGGTGTAGAGCTGATCTAAATTTTCAGGTTCCGATGCCAAGCGAAATTGGGCGGCGGCCGCCAGTTGCTGATAGTAATCTTGGGTGGGGTCGGCCTGGTTCATCCGATTGAGATTGCTAAAGACGGGATCCAGTTGACCTTGACGAAGGGATGGAATGAGTTGACGAAATTGACTGACCAAATCTGGGGTAGCGGCGGGCACGGGAGGAGCATTGGGATCCAGGATGATCTCGGCCGCTGTCGTTAAGGGATAGGCTCTCTTGGTTGGTCGATGGAGATAGGTGGCCCTCAACCGATAGGGGCCAGGAGATAGAGGTTCAGCGGTGGCCATAACAAGGCGTTCTAGGACACAATAGTTGCCCTCTGGTTGACGCTGACTGGGAAACTGTCCCGCCTCTAAATTCCCCAGGCCAATGCCGTGATCATGAACCCAGGCCTGTTGAACGGAGTTTTCCCAGGAAAGGACTAAAACACCATTTTTTAACGCATCCCAAGGGCCACAAACTTCATAGGTAATGGGGATATTCTGCTTGAGATTCACCTTGACTGGGACTGCTACAGTTTTGAGACTAACTTTTGAGTCCTGGCTCTCCTCCCTGGCGACTTCAATTTGGGGTTGGCGTTGGTGGTAAAGTTTCAGTTTATTGCCATCCGGTAAGTCCCAGGCCTGGGCAATCTCTAATTTGGGACTGTTAAGAACTAGGTTTTCTAAGGTTGCTTTACCGGGAGCAAAGTTATGATCCACCCCTTGATCGCCCGTCTTAACCACAAACCACTGAAAATCATCGAGGTCTTTCTCAACACCCAACTCCTGAAACCCAACTTCCCGTGCAAACACTTTGAAATTTTCCCGCTGACCGTAGTAGTTCAAATTCATCGGATTGACAGCAGCGGTGTTCGGCAAAACAGCTAAATTTCCCCGCAAATAGGGGGTTGAGTCATGGACGGTCTGGGCCACTTCCCCTAGGGGATACATGGGACCTGGGTTGGGAAGATAGCGGCCACCCCACTGACTCAAAATAGGCACCGGAAACCAGTTGATTACCGCCCAGGCCAGGGAGAAGAGAAACGCCAGCAGCGGCACTAACCACGCCCAGGCCTTGGTCCAAACTGTAAACCCTCGGGCTAACACCAGCAACAGCAAAGGAACAATCGCGACGATGTGCCGTGGGTCTTTATTTTGAGGAATCGAAAACAGAATATAGGTGCCAATGACCGCAAGCATTAACCAGGCCACGGACCGCCACGGTTGGAGACTGGGTTTAATATTGCCCTGCCAGAGCCTCAACCCTAACCAGAGGAGAAAACTACCGAGGGAAAACCATAAAACTGGACTGGGAACTAGGGCCGGTAATTGCCGTAGGTAATAACTCCAGTTTGACCAAACATCTCCGGGAATCACCCCCTCAGGTTGCCAGTTGCGATTGGAGCGATCCGTAGAGGTGAGAATGGTTAACCAATTGGCCTGGAACCAAAAGCCAAAGGTCAGAACCGCCACCAGGCCCAGAGTGACCAGTTGTCCCCACCGCTGCCATGATTTTTTCCAGAAGGTCTCCAGCAGAACCCAGGTCAAGGGAACCGCCAAAAATAAGATGCCCGTAGGTTTAGTTAAAATCGTCAACCCCAGGCCCAGTCCCGTCAGAATTGCCCACAGCCAAGCCCTAGGATTCTGATCCAGAGTCCAGCGCCAGGCCGATAGCCCCCAAAAGGTCAGGGTTACCCAAGCCACCAGGCCGTAGTCCAGTAAATAGTCCAGGCGCAACTCAATTAGAAACGGAACCACCAGCGTTAAGGCCGCGGCCCACAACCCCGTAAGCCGACCGGCCTCTGCAAACAACAACCGCCCCAGGCCGTAGGTACCAATCAGCAACAGCCCTGTAAAGAGCAGATTGACGGAAATCGCCGCATCGTAACTAGTTCCGAGAAGATTGATGAATGGGATCGTCAGCAGATAGACCAAAGGCGAGCGATAGCTGGGGGACAATTGCCACAGGTCTAACCACCAGGCCCCAGAGAAGAAATCAGGATGCCAGAATGCGCGCCAATGGGCTAAGGCTCGACTAAGATGATCCCCCTGATCCCAGGATGGAACTCGGTGATCCCAATAGAGCCAAGTTTGATCAAATAGGGCCACCGCCAACCACAGCAGCACCAATAAAATTCCATCCCCCCACACAGGCCAGGCCACTTGAGCAAGCTTTCGATCCTTGGGCATAGAGTTATTGCTGCCAAAATCAAGACACTAAAGGGAACAACTGGTAACGGGACATTCAGGAATCCGGGTGTGATCCCGTGGACGATGCCGGAAGCCCCAACCGTTGCTCTAAAACCAAGACTTACTGAAGATGCAAATGTGCCTGAGAACGCAACATCCCCCGCATCCAAAGCCACGGCATGAGCCCAAAGAGCAGTAGCATCCCATAGTACACCGAGCCAGAAACCGGATCCCGCGCCACCAAGGCCTGGAGGATCGTCATCCCCCGCAAGCACACGCCAACGGCGACATCGGCCCCCAGCATGAACATCAACGCCACAACCCCTAAGCCCAGATAAAACCTCTGAGAGGCAACAGCTTCTGAGTTTTTGCTGATTGCTTGAACCCGGCCCCGCGCCACAACCACAATCACCGCCAACATCAAGGGCATTTCCCCAAGTTCAGCCCAACGTTCTCCCACCAGGGGCACAACCCAGAGAGTCCTGAGAATTCCCAGGCCAAAACCGGCGATGAAGACCCAAAGGAAATAGCGAAAACCTTGGCTTAAAACCGACACCATCGGAAAGATTTGAAAATGATTGGGAGCTGGATTTTTTGCTTAAGTGAATGGCAACTATCTTACTGACTCCATCTTGGCGTAACTGCAAGGGTATCGGCCTAACCATCCCCGACCTCTCCAACCACCCCGACAACCCTGGCACAATAGAATTATCCGAACTATCCAGGCCCGATGAACAATAGCAATTTGCTCCAACAACTTCTATTAATTGGTGTGGGGACAACCTCGCTGATTACTGACAAAGTTCGTACCCTGACCGATGAATGGGTCAAAGAAGGCCGCCTCAACCCTGACCAGGCCAAAGCGATGTTGGACGATGTGGTCAATCATCTAAAATCCGATGCCTCTGGTTTGGATGGGGCCGTTCAGCGTCAATTTCAGCAATTTTTAGAAGAACTCGGTGTGCCCCAACAACGGGAAATGGATGAACTGCGAGGGCGGATTGATCGCTTAGAACGGCGGTTGCGGGATTTGGAAAATCGGCTGTGGAGCTAATCAGGCTAAGATCATTAGGAACAAAATCTATGTGAATCATCAAAACAATTTGAGGAGATTTGCTGTGCGTAGCATTATTTTGAGTCTGGCTGTGGTCATAATTTGTACATTAGTGATCGTAGTCGCTCAATTGACCTCATCAACGCCACCCGTTAACGCTGCCCCTGACTCAGCTCCAGTGATTCCAGTCAGTGAACTTGAAAAACCCTTAACTCCGGAAACCACCCCCATGACAACCGCCTCCAATGACGATGGTTACATTACCACTGCCACCGGACTGAAGTACAAAGATTTAGTCGTCGGCACTGGGGTAGAACCGCGCCAAGGGCAAACAGTGGTGGTTGATTACACCGGCACTCTCACCAACGGCAAAAAATTTGATAGCTCCCGGGATCGGGGACAACCCTTTCAATTCAAAATTGGGGTGGGTCAAGTGATCAAAGGCTGGGATGAGGGGGTGAGTACCATGCGCGTTGGGGGTCGGCGGGAGTTAGTGATTCCAGCGGAGTTGGCCTATGGCTCCCGTGCTGTCGGTGGGGTGATCCCGGCAAATTCGACCTTGATCTTTGACGTGGAATTGTTGGGCGTTCGGTAGGGGGATGAATGTCAGAGGCCCTGCACATTGTTCAACTCAGTGATCTTCACCTGTTTACGGAACCCACGGGAAAGCTCCTGGGACTCGTGACCTCTGACTCATTCCAGGCCACCTTATCGGCTGTCAAGGCAATTACACCAGCTCCTGACTTCTTGCTGTTGACGGGGGATATTGCCCAAGACCACAAGCCGACCACCTACGACTATCTACGGCAACTACTCGGGCCCGTCAACCGCCCAACCTACTGGATCCCGGGAAATCATGATGAGCCGGCGATCATGAATCAACGTCTCGGTCAGCCCCCCTTTGATATTGCGAAAACCATTCAGGCCGGGGGCTGGCAATTTATCCTCTTGGACTCCCATGTCCGTGGCCAGGTCCATGGAGAGCTTAGCCCAGAGACCCTTCAACACCTGGATACCCAACTGGCCCAAGGCAGTCCGTTACCGACCCTAATTGCCCTCCATCATCCCCCGTTTTTGGTGGGTTCAAAATGGTTAGATGGCAGTCGGCTGCAAAATCCCGAGGCTTTGTTTGCGGTTTTGGATCGTTACCCCCATGTGAAGTTGGTCATCTTTGGGCACATTCATCAAGAATTTCAGCACCAACGCCAGAACGTCACCTACCTGGGCACCCCCTCCACCTGCATTCAGTTTCTGCCTCAAAGTCAGGAATTTGGACTGGAACCCATTGGCCCAGGCTTTCGACAACTCTGGCTCTATCCCGATGGGGCCTGGCAAACCTCGGTCAAGCGGGTTAAGTTTCAAACCCTCGTGGATGCCGCGGCCACTGGCTACTAATCCTCCCAGATGAACTCAGGAATTAAGCCCTTGCCCTTGGCTACCTAAAGATCTTTCGGGGTCTGAACCTTCAAGTAGGTGTAACTCCGCAAGCTTTGGTCGTAATGCTCTAGTAAGTGCTGGGCTTCGGCTAGGGTAATTTGCTGCTCCCCTAGGGCCTGTTCCGTTTGCCGGCGAATTTGCTCAAGGAGATCTTCCCCATCGTATTGCACATACCCTAAAACTTCGTTGACTGTGTCGCCGCGAACTAAGTGCTCAATTTCATAACCTTTGGGCGTTAGGCAAATGTGAACCGCATTTGTATCGCCAAAGAGATTATGTAAATTTCCCATGATTTCCTGATAAGCCCCGTTGAGAAAAACCCCCAGATAGTAGGGCTGGCCAGGGTCAAAGGGGTGGAGTTCCAGCACGGATTTTACGTCCCGTAAATCAATAAATTGGTCGATTTTGCCGTCGGAGTCACAGGTTAGATCCGCTAAAATTCCCCGCTGGGTGGGTTCTTCGTCAAGGCGGTGGATCGGCATGATTGGAAAGAGTTGATCAATGGCCCAGCTATCTGGTACCGATTGAAACACCGAGACATTGATGTAATAGATCGCTGCCATCATCTTTTCAAGATCTTCAAGATCATCCGGGACGTAATCCTGTTGCCGGGCAATCCCTAAAATTCGGGTACAACAGGCCCAAAATAAACACTCAGCCCGACTACGCTGCTCCAAGCTGAGGTAGCCAAAATTAAATAAACTGATGGCTTCGTCTTTGAATTGCAGGGCATCGTTATAGGCTTCTTGGTAATTGTTTTCGTCAATGGCCTGGTAGGTTTCGTAGAGATTACGGATAATCAAATGTTCTGAATCCTGGGCGGGCGAGGGCGGGGCCTGGGGGACATGACTGGTGCCTAAAACATCAAACACTAAGACCGATTGATGGGAGGCAATGGCCCGACCGCTTTCACTCACCAGGGTAGGAACGGGAATATGCCGCTCTTGGCAAGCTTCCTTAATTTCGGCAACTACATCATTGGCGTAGTTTTGCATGTTGTAGTTCTTGGAGGCATGGAAATTAGTTTTGGAACCGTCATAATCCACTCCCAGACCCCCACCAACATCGAGATACTGCATCCCAGCCCCGAGCTTGACTAACTCCACATAGATTTGACTCGCCTCGCGAATGGCATCTTTGATCACGCTGATAGCAGAAATTTGGGAGCCAATGTGAAAATGCAACAGTTGCAGGCAGTCCAACATCCCGGCCTGGCGCAGTTGGTCAACGGCCGTGAGAATTTCCGGAATCGTCAGGCCAAATTTCGCCCGATCTCCCGCTGAAGTCCCCCAACGGCCAATGCCTTTACTGCTAAGTTTGGCCCGAACGCCCAGGATTGGCGGTAACCCTAGGGAGCGACTGGCGGCAATGACCATTTCCACTTCTTCTGGCTGCTCACAGACAATAATTGGGGTATGTCCCAAACGACGGGCCAGAATTGCGGTCTCAATATAGGCCTGGTCTTTATAGCCATTACAAATGAGTAAAGCTCCAGGGGTGTTCAGGGTGGCCAAGGCAATCATCAATTCTGGCTTTGAACCCGCCTCCAGGCCAAATTGGTGGGGTTGGCCAAATTGAACCAGGGCCTCGATCAAATGCCGCTGTTGATTCACCTTTACCGGAAAAACGCCTCGATAGGTTCCGGCATACCCATACTTGGCGATGGCCCGAGCAAAGCAGGCATTTAACCGCTCAATCCGGTCTTGAAGAATATCCGTAAACCGGAGCAGCATCGGCAGGCCAATATTGCGCTGTTGCAATGATTTGACCAACTCAAATAAATCCAGTGAACCGCCCCGATCTCCCTTGGGTGACACAGTGACATGGCCTGCCGCATTAATCCCAAAGTAGGGTTCTCCCCAACCGGTAATTCGATAAAGGTTTTCGCTGTCTTCAATACTCCAGGCCGAGTTAGGTGTCTGGGGCAACTCTGGTCTGAGAGAATCAGCGGAGATACTCAACTTTTCTGCGGTTTGTCCCGCCATGATCAATGCCTCAATCAGACCGGATTTAGTCTAACGGATTACGGATCAATGTGCCTAAAACCCCGGGGTCGTTTTTGGCAAAATTTAGCCACGGAAACCTAGCCTCACTGGACTATCGGAGATTTTGGCCCCCGTGCATTTTCAAAAACTACGCCAGAGGTACAAAAAAAGCCAACTGTAGCGGTCAAAACCCAACTCAGTCAGCCCAATTTCTGATCGAGAACTCAGAGTGATTACAATAGGTTAAAAAACCACGGGTCTGCTTTGAGGCACCAGATGCCAACAGGGCAGTAGTAACCCAAAATTTAGCTGTTAATCGTCATCCTCATAGTCATCTTCATCGTCCTCTTCGTAGTCATCCTCAGTGTCGGTATCGAGGGGCAGCAACCGGCCAGCAACTTGATCATCGATGAGGAGGTTAGCATCATCCAATTGCGGATAGGTGGGGGGCTCAGGAATCACGGGTTGCAACAACTCATCCTCATCCAAACTGGAGAGGGTATAGGGTCGGCTTTTACGCTCCTCCACTAACCGGGAGACATCATCCTCATATTCCGTATCCAAATCAGCCCCAAAGGTATCCTCGTAGATATTGAAGCCAGTTCCCGCCGGAATCAGCCGTCCAATGATCACGTTTTCCTTGAGACCCCGTAACCAATCGGATTTTCCTTCAATTGCCGCTTCTGTCAGCACCCGAGTTGTTTCCTGGAAACTGGCCGCTGAGATAAAGCTATCGGTATTGAGGGAGGCTTTTGTGATCCCCAGCAACACGGGTGTGTATTGAGAGGGAGCGCCGCCGGTAACGGACATGGGACTGTTGGCATCCTCGGCCTGGCGCAGATCCATCAACTCTCCAGGCAGCGAAACCGTATCACCACCATCATCAATCCGCACTTTGGAGGTCATTTGCCGGACAACTACTTCAATGTGTTTGTCGGAAATTTCAATCCCCTGGGTTAGATACACCGACTGCACCTCATTCACCAGGAATGTCTGGGCTTTTTGAAGAGCCTTTTGGGCTGCCTCTAAAAGAGAGTTATCCTGCTGCTTGTAGTAGTCAAAGTAAATGCTGAGGATATCATGGGGATCACTGGGGCCATCGGTGAGGGGATCTCCAACTTCAACCCTTTGCCCATCAATAACAATTGCACTTTGGCCTGGCATCACAGGATAGTCCTGAACGGTGCCATCACCCTCATCCACCTTGATTTCCACTGAGTCGTCATCATTGTAGATAACTCGGCAGATTCCAGGCCGAATCGCCAAGGAGCATTTCTCTTTGGGATGTCGCCCCTCTAAAAGCTCTTCGATCCGCGGTAAACCCTGAATGATGTCCCCAGTCTTCGCCCGCTCGAAAACCAGTAAGGCTAAATTGTCACCCCGCTGGACTAAGTCACCGTCATCGATTTGGAGAACGGCTCCCGGTGAAACAAGATAGGGCCGGGCAATCCGTAACACCACCTGATCTGACTCAACAGCAATCACTTCTCCGGTTTCTGGAGCTAAGACTCCGGGCGCAATTTCTTCACGGGCCCGCAACAGGTCACCCACAGAGACGGAGGCTTTACCCTTAATTGGAACAAAAATTTGATCCGCTTCGGTAATAACCAAAATCCGGCGCACGGATTCTCCACTACGAAGAATTCCTTGGACTTGCCCCCCTTGCTTGGCTCTAATCTCGGTTCGGGCAACAACAGCGCCAGGCTTAATTTCCTCACCGTCCTTGACCAAAATGCTGGTGTGGGTGCTGCCCTGGGTTTGATCCGCAGCCATGTCTCGGCGAATCACCAAAGATTCCAAGATCACCAATTGCAGGCGTTGAATCTCGGCATCGGATTGATCATGAACAACTTCAATATCTGCCGCCAGTTGGGGCGCTTCACTGCCAATTTCCAAAATCAGCTGAGTTCGGAGTAGATCAACCCCTTCCACGGAGCGAACCCGCTCATCATGCTTAAAGGGTAAGCGTTGTACGGCTCGTAACCGAATCAATTGTCCAGAAGCGTCACTTGAATCCTGACTGGGAATTGAGGGTTCATCGGGAACGGTAAATTCCATCACCGGCCGCAATAACAGGGCAGGACCATCGGGGCCATCCTCAAGAAACTCTTGATAGCGGAGTTCTGAGACGGTTAAACCGGGCATGACCTCTTGACCAGGCTGGGCTAAATTGCCACTCTGGGATCGAGCCACCTCCGGATCATCCACAAGATGCAAGTCGCCGGGTTTGATAATAATTTCCCGAAGAATGTCATTTTTCTGAACAACTTCAACAACACCGCTGCTTTGGCAAAAAATGTCTTTTACGACCTCAGTTCCGGCTTCAACAAACTGCCCATCTTCAACTAGAAGTAGAGAGATATCTTTGTTGACTTCATGGGTTTCTTCGGGAATCCAAAGCAGCGTTCCGCCTTGGGTGACTTCATAACCCTGTTTAGCCTTACCCTTTTTGGAAACTTCGACCCCAGCGTATTTGAGAATCCCCCCGGTTTGTGTCCGGTAGTGATCGTCAATCAATTCTGCTACCACTTGGCTGTTGATCACCTTAGTTCCAGGGGCAGCGGTGATTGAAAACTTCTGCCCGGCCTGGGTTTCTAGGACATAGTGCTCACGACCCTGGTAGGTTTCCTTAATGACCTGGGCCTTATCAAGTAAAACAGAGGCGGTAATGATTTCGACCTCCCGACCACCTTTACCCTCTGCTTGTTCCGGGAGGCGAACAACCCCGCCGTGCTCAGTCACAATCCGGGTTTCAGCAATAACCGAATCAGCTTTAATCTGATCACCGTTGTTAACATCAGGAATAGCCCCAGGTGGGAGATTATAGACCTCTCCAGACAAAACCCAGATCAATCCCCCCCGAGGGGCCACTCGGGTCATAATCCCTTGCCGATCTCGCTTTTCCTCTGGCTCAAGATTAACAAACTTCACCTGTCCAGCCAAATCTGAGGCCACATCCTTGGTGACTTTTTCCGTAGATTTACGGGTTGTACGTCCGGCCTGGGCGACTTCGGCAATTAATTCCCCTTCTTTGACTTTGGCTCCATCTTTAGTCCAGAGAATCGAGGCCTGGGAAACTTCTAATTCCTTCGTCTGCTTATCCCCGGTGATCACGAGTGTGCCACCAGTTTCGACCATAAAGGCATCATCCCCATGGCGTGTTCGGAATGTCCGGGCTCTTAACCCCGACTTATATTTGACTGTTCCCGCAAATGGCGCCCGCTCTTGCCGTGCCACTTCGCCAGTAAACACCCCACCAGTGTGGAACGTACGCATGGTCAACTGAGTACCGGGTTCGCCGATGGATTGGGCTGCAATAATCCCCACAGCCTCCCCCATATCCACCAATTGAGCATGAGCCAAGCTCCAGCCATAGCATTTCTGACAAACAGAACGGGCTGCATCACAGGTCAGAGGGGAGCGAACAACAACTTCTTCAACCCCAGCGGCCGCTATTTCTTGGGCTAGCTCAGCTGAGATCGGTTCATTTTTAGCAACGATCACAGCACCTGTATTTGGGTGAACCACGTCGTAGAGGGGAAGCCGCCCCAAGAGTCGATCTTCCAGCTTCAGAACTTTATCTCCCACAGTCATACTCCGCAGGGGGAGGCCCCGTTGAGTACCACAGTCCTCTTCACGAATGATTACATCCTGGGAAACATCCACTAGCCGCCGAGTCAAATAGCCAGAATCAGCAGTTCGCAGTGCTGTGTCCACCAGGCCCTTACGAGCACCATAGGAGGAGATGATGTATTCCGTAACAGTTAAACCTTCCTTGAAGTTGGTTTTAATGGGCAGGTCAATGATTTCCCCTTGCGGATTGGCCATCAATCCCCGCATCCCCACCAGTTGCCGCACCTGAGAAAGGTTACCCCGTGCCCCAGAAAAGGCCATCATATAAACCGAGTTGAGGACATCCGTATCTTGAAAGTGCTTGACGACCTCGTTTTTCAGTTCTTCGTTGGTGGTGTTCCAGGTATCGATTACCTTTTGAAACCGTTCTACTTCCGTAATCTCGCCGCGGGAGTAACGCTCTTGAGCCGATTTGATCTCTTTCTCTGCAGATTGGAGGAGCTCCTGTTTTTTAGGTGGGACTAGAAGATCATCCACACTAATGGATACTCCAGCCCGGGTTGCATAGCGAAAACCAAGATCTTTGATTTTATCGGCCATTTCAGCGGTGCGGGCTGTACCACAGTGGCTAAAGGCCCAAGAAATAAGGTTGCGGAGTCCTTTTTTATCAATGATTTTATTGAAAAAAACAGGGTTGGTTTCAGGGGTGGGGCTGGTCATGCAAAATCTCCAAGTAATCTCGGGGCTTAGCTGGCAAGGCTGTCTTGAATGGTTTGGTTGTAGATGATCCGACCAGGGGTGGTGCGGATGTATTGAGAAATTAAGTGGCCATCACTATCTAAGCGGCGCTTCCGGAAGCGATAGGTTTCAACAATGGTGCCATCGGCCTGGGTAACCACCTCTGGAGCTGAGCGATCTCCATCTTCCACTGGGCCGTCATACCGTACCCAAACGTAAGCATGGAGATCCAGCTGCTGCTCGTTATAGGCCATGACAACATCGTTAAAGTTAGCGTAGTACCGATCTTCCTTCTCCAACTTGGGGTTTTCAGCAGTCAAGTAGTAACATCCCAAAACCATGTCCTGGCTAGGCGTCACAATGGGCTTACCGGTTGCCGGAGATAAAATATTGTTAGAGGCTAACATCAACAATCGCGCTTCGGCCTGGGCTTCAATGGATAAGGGCACGTGAACCGCCATTTGATCACCGTCAAAGTCAGCGTTAAAGGCTGGACAGACGAGGGGGTGCAATTGAATTGCCCGCCCTTCCACCAAGATCGGTTCAAAGGCTTGAATCCCCAATCGGTGTAATGTTGGAGCTCGGTTGAGCATAACGGGGTGGCCATCAATAACATCTTCAAGCACATCCCAAATAACTGGGTCATTCCGCAAGATCAGGCGTTTGGCGGCTTTGATGTTGTTGACAATCCCTTGGCGAATCAAGCGATGAATCACAAAGGGCTGGAATAGCTCAATGGCCATTTCCCGGGGTAAGCCACACTGGTGCATTTTTAGCTTGGGCCCAACCACAATCACCGAACGACCGGAGTAGTCTACCCGTTTCCCCAAGAGATTTTGCCGGAACCGCCCTTGCTTCCCTTCGATAATGTCAGAGAGGGATTTTAGGGGACGATTATTTGCTCCCACCACAGTCCGGCCCCGGCGACCGTTATCCACAAGGGCGTCCACAGCTTCTTGGAGCATCCGTTTTTCATTACGGACGATAATCTCCGGTGCAAGAATTTCTTGGAGACGGGCCAAGCGATTGTTGCGATTAATCACTCGCCGATAAAGGTCATTCAAGTCTGACGTGGCAAAGCGGCCGCCATCAAGCTGAACCATCGGGCGTAGATCTGGAGGAATAACCGGAATTACCTCCAGCACCATCCAATCTGGCCGGCTACCTGTGGCAATAAAGTTGTCAATCACCCGCAACCGTTTAATCAATTTGGCCCGCTTTTGCCCTTTTGAGGCGGCAATTTCTTCGCGGAGTTGCTCGGCTTCTGTGGGCAGATCTAAATCTTGGAGGAGCCGTTGAACTGCCTCTGCGCCAATTCCAACTTCGATATCCACCAATTGAGAGTCTTCGCTGTAGATTTGCTCCTCAATTTCTTGCCATTGTTCCTCGGTCAGGAGTTGTTTATAGCTGAGTCCATCATGATTGCCAGGATTGAGGACAACATAGGAGTTGAAGTAAACAATCTGCTCAACATCCCGCAAGGGAATATCTAAGAGAATTGCCATGTAGCTGGGAATACCCTTGAGATACCAAACATGGGTCACAGGGGCAGCGAGTTTGATGTAGCCCATTCGATGCCGCCGCACCCGAGATTCAGTAACTTCCACGCCACAGCGCTCACAGACAATACCCCGGTGCCGCACCCGTTTATATTTACCGCAGTGGCATTCCCAATCCTTGGCTGGGCCAAAAATCCGCTCGCAAAACAGGCCATCCATTTCCGGTTTCAATGTCCGGTAGTTAATGGTTTCCGGTTTGGTCACTTCACCGACGACTTGGCCATTGGGTAGGGTGCGTTGTCCCCATTGGGTAATCCGTTCCGGAGAAGCAAGGGCAACCTTAACGTAGTCAAACCGTTGTTCCAGCCTGGGCATAGGGTCTAAAACCTCGTGGTTATGAGCGGTAATTTCAAGAATGCAAAAGGAGAGGCCGCAAGGGCAGCCTGAATCAGCAGCAAAAAAAGCTAGACCTCGGCTTCGTCTAAGTCTTCTTCAACATTTAAGGATTCGTAGGTAGGACGGGAGGGAGCTCGACGTTGGGTGAGGTCTGCCATCAAATCCACTTCCGGATCAACTTTGACGGTGGTAAAGTCATCATCGCCAGCGGCTGCCACTTTCTTCACAGAAATGTCCAAGCAGAGGGATTGTAGTTCTCGCATTAGAACCTTAAAGGATTCCGGTGTCCCAGGCCTGGGAATAGACTGGCCTTTAACGATGGCATTGAGGGCTTCATTGCGGCCTTGCATATCATCGGACTTAACCGTGAGTAGTTCTTGGAGAATATAGGCTGCACCGTAGGCTTCCAGGGCCCAAACCTCCATTTCCCCAAACCGTTGACCACCCTGTTGTGCTTTTCCTCCGAGGGGCTGTTGCGTAACCAGGGAGTAGGGCCCGGTGGAGCGTGCGTGAATTTTATCATCCACCAGGTGCACCAGTTTGAGCATATAGGCCATACCCACGGTTACCGGACGATCAAAAGGCTCACCAGTTCGCCCATCAAAGACCTGGATTTTACCTGGGTTTTCCGGATCAAAGACCCAATCGTTTCCGGTTTCTTCCCGGGCCTGGTTGAGTTTTTCATGCACCGTTTCCCGAGATTTCTCCAGGCCATGCATTTCGTCAAAGGGGGTAATCTTGAAGCGTTTATCTAGGTTTTTCCCGGCCCAGCCCAAGAGACATTCATAGACTTGACCAACATTCATCCGAGATGGAACACCCAAGGGGTTGAGGACAATATCCACTGGGGTGCCGTCGGGTAGAAAGGGCATATCTTCTGCCGGGAGAATTCGAGAAATAATCCCCTTGTTTCCGTGCCGACCCGCCATTTTATCGCCGACTTGGATTTTGCGTTTTTGAGCGACATAGACCCGCACAACCATATTGGCCCCAGGCGGTAGTTCATCGCCTTGTTCGCGAGTAAAGACCCGGACGTCCACCACCCGACCGCGTTCACCGTTAGGCACTCGTAAGGAGTTATCCCGGACATCCCGTGCTTTTTCTCCAAAGATGGCCCGCAGGAGTTTTTCTTCTGGGGGTTGATCCGACTCACCCTTAGGCGTCACTTTACCCACGAGAATATCGCCGGATTCCACATAAGCCCCAACCCGAATAATCCCGGTTTCATTCAACTGCCGCAGCGAATCTTCCGAAACATTAGGCACTTCTCGAGTAATTTCTTCGGGGCCAAGCTTAGTTTGCCGCGCTTCGATTTCGTACTTCTCAACGTGAATTGAGGTGTAGATGTCTTCCTGCACCAACCGTTCACTGATCAAAATCGCATCTTCGTAGTTGTAGCCTTCCCAGGGCATGTAGGCAATCAGGATGTTTTGTCCCAAAGCCAATTCACCACCCTCTGTCGCTGAGCCATCCGCAATCACCTGACCAGCTTTTACCTGATCACCAACAAAGACAAGGGGGCGCTGATTCAAGCAAGTGTCTTGGTTTGAGCGGTGATATTTTTGCAGGGAATAGCTAATTTCTTGGCCCTGCGGAGACCGAACTTTAATCAGATTGGCGGCAACATAGGTGACTTCCCCATCGGTGCGACTGAGAATCACCATCCCTGAGTCCCGTGCAGCCTGGGCTTCTAGTCCAGTTCCCACTAAAGGACGCTTCGAGCGCAACAAAGGCACGGCTTGACGTTGCATGTTGGAACCCATCAAGGCCCGGTTGGCATCGTCATGTTCCAAGAACGGAATCAAGGAGGTGGCTACTGAAATAATCTGTACCGGCGAGACGGCAACAAAATCCACTTGATCCGGTGTGGTCGTGGTGAAATCTTGCCGATAGCGAACGGGGACAACATCGCCTAGGATGTAGCCTTGCTCGTCAGTCGGTATATCTCCAGGAGCGACCCGCTTATCATCTTCCTCATCGGCGGTCATGTAGAGGGGGGCTTGATCCTTGAGGACTTTGCCATCTTTGACTGGATAGAAGGGGGTTTCAATAAAGCCGTACTCATTGACCCGGGCGTGGGTAGCCAAGGAACCAATCAAACCAGCGTTTGGCCCTTCTGGAGTTTCAATCGGGCAAATTCGGCCGTAGTGAGAGGGGTGAATATCCCGCACTGCGAAGCCAGCCCGCTCCCGAGTCAAACCTCCAGGCCCCAGGGCACTGAGACGGCGTTTGTGGGTCAGTTCTGCCAAGGGGTTGGTTTGATCCATGAACTGGGACAGTTGACTGGAGCCAAAAAATTCCTTAATCGCCGCTACTAAAGGCTTGGGGTTCACCAGGGAAGCTGGGCTGAGGTTATCCGTATCCGAAACAGTCATCCGCTCCCGAATAATCCGCTCAAGGCGATTGAGACCAACCCGAACTTGGTTTTGCAGGAGTTCGCCCACTGAGCGCACTCGGCGATTCCCCAAGTGGTCAATGTCATCTACACTCCCGAGATCAAATTCGAGGTTAATCAAGTAATCAATGGCGGCAAGAATATCTTCCGGAGTCAGAACCCGAGTGGTATCCGGAATAGTCAATTGCAGCTTTTTATTGAGTTTGTAGCGACCAACCCGACCCAAGTCATAACGTTTGGGATCAAAGAAACGAGATTCGAGTAACTGCTGCCCCCCTGACACAGTGGGAGGTTCACCCGGACGGAGTTTGCGATACAACTCGAGCAGGGCATCTTCTTCAGTAAATTTGCCTTCTTTCTCAATGGTTTTTTGGTAGTACTCGGGGTGGCGCATCCGTTCCATGATCTCGCCATCGCTGAGTCCCAGGGCCTTGAGCAGAACGTGGGCCGAGAGCTTCCGAGTTTTGTCAATCCGAACCCAAATCAGGTCATTTTTGTCGGTTTCAAATTTCAACCAGGCCCCGCGATTGGGAATCAGGCTGGCGTTGTAACTGCGGCGACCGTTTTTATCGGTTTCAGATTTGTAATAAACCCCAGGGCTACGAACAATCTGGTTAACGATTACCCGTTCGGCGCCATTAATGATGAAGGTTCCCCGGTCAGTCATCAGGGGCAAATCACCAATGAACACATCCTGATCAATGATGTTGCCGTTTTCCTTGTTAATCAGGCGCGTCGGCACATACATCTGCATCGAATAGGTGGCATCTCGCCGCTTGGCCTCATCCACGGAATATTTAGGTTGCTTCAGCTTGTAATTCTGGGCGAGGAAATGGAGTTCAATTTTGCCGGTGTAGTCCGTAATTGGGGAAAAGCTGGCTAATTCTTCAATTAATCCTTCTTCTAAAAACCAACGAAAACTGGCCCGCTGAATCTCAACTAAGTCTGGGAGAGTAAAAGCGGGTGGCGTGTAAATTTGATTACTAGCCATGAATATCCTCTAGAGGGGCACGCTATGTTGCGGATCTTGCATTGTACTCTAATCAGGATCCACAGGTCAACAAAAATCCAATCGGATACGGATCTACTATTGCACCTTGTCTAGGGTAACGCATTTTAGCAGATTCTGACAAAGCCTTAGGGGAGTTAAATCGTTGTCTGACTGGATACTAAGTTAACTTCCCTAAGGTATTGACCAAGGCTAGTCGGCAACAGTGGTGCGTGCTGCAACAGCCTCGTCGGGATGAATTCCCAGGCGTGTTAAGTTAACCCGACCCCGGGGATCAATTTCCCGGACTTTGACAATGACCTCATCGCCAACATTGACTTCGTCTTCAACTTTACCGACCCGATATTCAGCCAACTGCGAGATATGAATCATCCCCTCTTTGTTGGGTAAAAATTCAACGAACGCACCAATGGGAATGACACGGGTTACCTTGCCGAGGTAGACATCTCCAGCGTTGATTTTCCGAGTGAGCCCTTGAATGATGCTGCGAGCTTTCTTGGCTTTATCCTCATCGATTGCAGAAACCGTAACGGTGCCATCATCCTGGATATCCACCTTGGCCCCAGTCTCTTCGGTGATACTCTTGATCATCTTGCCGCCCGGCCCAATCACCAAACCAATCAATTCTGGATCGATCTTGAAGGAAATTAAACGAGGGGCAAAGGGAGAGAGTTGGCTCCGGGCTGAGGGTAAACAGGCCAGCATCTTCTCCAGAATATGCAGGCGGGCCGGGCGGGCTTGTTGAATGGCCTGGGTAATCACCTCCATCGGCAGACCGGTAATTTTCATGTCCATCTGGAGAGCCGTGATTCCTGCTTCGGTACCTGCGACTTTGAAATCCATATCCCCGAGAAAATCTTCAATCCCTTGAATATCAGTGAGGATGCGGACATTATCTCCCTCTTTAATTAAGCCCATGGCCGCGCCACTGACAGGTTTAGCAATGGGAACGCCGGCATCCATTAAGGCCAAGGTTGAGCCGCACACTGAACCCATGGATGTGGAGCCATCTGAAGAGAGAACCTCCGACACTACCCGGATCACATAGGGAAAATCCTGTTGGGGGGGTAAGACGGGAATCAATGCCCGCTCAGCTAAGGCACCATGCCCAATTTCCCGCCGACCAGGGGAACGCATCGGCCGGGCCTCTCCAACAGAGTAGGGAGGAAAGTTGTAGTGGTGAAGGTAGCGTTTTTCTTCATCAGGGTGAAGATCATCCATTTCCTGGGCATCTCCCGGGGTTCCCAATGTCACGACCGACATCACCTGGGTTAGACCCCGGTTGAACAACCCTGTCCCATGGACGCGAGCCGGTAAAACTCCGACATCACAGCTAATTGGCCGCACTTGCTCCAAGGTTCGCCCATCCACCCGCACGCCTTTTTCGATAATCTGTTGCCGCATCAGCTTTTTAGTGACGCTCTTAAAAAGAGTTGGGAGAGCCTTGGGACTGGAAGTAGCAGCTAAATAAACTGGGTCTTCATCCCCGAGTTCGCTGATGTCTTGACCAATCGCGGCCTGAACCTCATCTAGGGCTGCATCACGAATGGTTTTTGGTTCAAAGCGCTGCAAAATCTCTTGGACGGGGCCTGAGGCTTTTTTGTAGATGAAATCTTCCAGAGTAGGGTCAATAGCTGGGGGGGCAATTTCAATAGCACTAATTCCCAATTCAGCCATCAGGTCGCGCTGGGCCTGGATTAAGTCCCGGACAACCTCATAGCCAAAGTCAATCGCCTCGATCACGTCCTGTTCTGGGAGTTGATTGGCTCCGGCTTCTACCATGACGACACCATCATCGGTACCAGCCACCACAAGGTCAAGCTCGCCAGCTTCAATCTCTGAAAACGTCGGATTGATAATGAAGTCATCGCCCACCAGACCAACCCGAACGGCTGCCATTGGCCCATTAAAGGGAATCTGCCCCAATAGAACGGCAATGGAAGCTCCAGTCACGGCTAAAACATCCGGGGGAACTTGCTCATCCATGGAAACGGTGGTGGCGACAATTTGAATGTCGGTTCGGAGCCAACTGGGGAAGAGGGGCCGCATCGGACGATCAATTAAGCGACCTGTGAGAATTGCTTTTTCTGGGGGCCGACCTTCACGCCGTAAAAAGCCACCTGGGATCCGACCCGCTGCATACAAGCGTTCTTCGTAATCAACGGTTAAGGGAAGAAAATCAATGCCATCGCGGGTTCCGGCCTGGGTAGCAGTAACTAAAACAGCGGTATTACCGGAGCGGACTAAGACTGAGCCATTGGCCTGGGGGGCAAAACATCCAATCGTCAAATGGAGATCCCGCCCATCTAGGGGGATCACTTTTTCCAGTTTTGTCATTTTCTGGGTGGTCTCTTTTTACTTTTGTTCTTTTTCTACTCTATGCGATTTGGTTGAACACGGCAGAGTTTACCCAGGCCCCTAGGCTAGAGTGGAGATTGCGAGATCGCGTTTTAACTTTCGGATCGAAAAAATATGGCCGTAGCAGTCGAATCCCTTTTAACCGCAGACATTGCCAAACCAGGCCGGTATTTGGGCAACGAATTAGGCGCGGTTCATAAAAATTGGGATGCCGCGGCGGTGCGTTGGGCCTTGACCTACCCCGAAGTCTATGAAGTTGGGGCGTCTAATCTCGGGCATATCATTCTTTACAACATCCTCAATTCTCAAGCAAACCAACTCTGTGATCGGGCCTATTTACCGGGAGCCGACTTAGCTGCCAAGTTACGGGAAACCGGAACCCCTCTCTTTGCCGTGGAATCCCGCCGCTATTTAGGTGAATTTGACATTTTAGGGTTTAGCCTCAGCTACGAATTGGGGGCAACCAACATCCTGGAAATGCTGGATTTAGCTCAGGTTCCCCTAACTTGGGCTGAACGCCAAACTGCTTCTATTACGGAAATCCCCTTGGTTTTTGCTGGGGGACAAACCGCCACATCGAACCCTGAACCCTATACCGACTTTTTTGACTTTTTTGCCCTTGGCGATGGGGAAGAGGTTTTGCCGGAAATTGGGGAAGTCGTGGCCCAAGGAAAAGCAGCGGGGTTAAATCGGGTTGAGTTACTCCTGAACTTAGCCCAAGTGCCAGGGGTCTATGTGCCGCAGTTTTATCAGCGAGAGGAGTCCGGTTCGGTTATTCGCTGCCGTGAGGATGTCCCTGAAAGAATTCTCCGCCGGGTTGCTACCCCCAGGCCCGAGTTTTCCATTGGCTTAGTCCCCTTTGTTGAGACGGTACATGATCGCTTGACGGTGGAAATTCGCCGGGGGTGTACACGGGGATGTCGGTTTTGTCAGCCCGGAATGTTAACGCGACCGGCGCGGGATGTGGATCCGGATCAGGTGATTGAAACCATTGAAAAAGGGATGCGGGCTACGGGCTATAACGAGTTTTCCCTATTGTCTTTAAGTTGCTCGGACTATTTAGCCTTGCCTGCCGTTGGCCTGGAGATAAAAAATCGCCTTAAGGATGAAAATATTTCCCTGTCTCTGCCCAGTCAGAGGGTGGATCGCTTTGATCAAAACATTGCCAACATTCTCGGTGGAACCCGTCAGGGTAGCATTACCTTTGCCCCAGAGGCCGGAACTCAACGTCTGCGGGACATTATCAACAAAGGCTTAACTAATGAAGAACTCCTGCGCGGCGTTAAAACGGCCTACGAACAGGGATGGGATAAAGTCAAACTCTATTTCATGATTGGCTTGCCGGGGGAACTCGATGCAGATGTTTTAGGCATTGCCGAGACGATTCGCTGGCTCAAGTCTGAATGTTGGCAAAAGGGCCGCAAGCCGATGAGTTTCAACGTCACAATTTCTAACTTTACGCCCAAGCCCCATACTCCCTTTCAATGGCATTCGGTTTCGACTGAGGAATTTACCCGTAAACAAGAGTTACTCCGGGCAGAATTTCGGACGATTCGCGGCTTAAAGGTGAACTTTACCGATATCAGAATTTCGGCAATGGAGGACTTTGTTGGACGGGGTGATCGGCGATTGGGCAAGGTAATTTACAAGGCCTGGAAATTGGGGGCCCGAGAAGACTCCTGGTGGGAGAGTGTGGAGCGGGCTTACCAGGCCTGGGCTGATGCGATTGAGGCTGCTGGACTAACTTGGCAATACCGGAAAGTGGCCGCGGGCGAATGGAATATTTTTGAAACTCAATCCGATGAATCCCAGGCCAAAACAACGAAAGAAATCCTGGCCGACTGGAATCTAGATGCGCCCTTGCCTTGGGATCACATTGAAACGGGGGTGAGTAAACGCTGGTTAAAAACCGATCTCAAAAAAGCCTTAGAAGCAGTCGTCGTTCCCGATTGTTCCTTTGATGCCTGTTACAGTTGCGGCGTGTGTGGCTCAGATTTTGGCCATAATGTGGTGGTGCCACCCCTCCCGATTCCCGAATTTCAGGGACAGCCCCAGGCCCATGGAGAAAAAGTCCAACGCTTGCGGGTGTGGTTTGGAAAATTAGGGGATTTAGCCTTAATTAGTCACTTGGATTTACTGCGATTATTTGATCGAGCCTTACGTCGGGCCAGCTTACCGATTTCCTTTACCAATGGCTTTCATCCCTCCCCCCGAATTGCCCCGGCCAATGCATTACCGTTGGGGATGACGAGTACTGGCGAAATTGTCGATTTTGAACTCTGGCAACCTTGTGATCCTGTTGAATTTCAAGCCCGCTTAGCAGTTCAACTCCCGACGGATTTACCGCTTTATCAAGTTCAAGAAATTCCCTTATCTGCCTCGTCAGCAACCCAGATTTTAGATAGAGCTGAGTATGTATTAACTGTGAATTGTGAAGGAGATGAAACCGGGGCCTGGAAAGAGTGGATTGGAGAAATACTCAATACTACCGAGTTTCCCTATGAAACCAAAACCAAATCTGGGAAAAAGAAACTGGTGAATTTACGGGAACGATTATTTGAACTTGAACTGTTAGAAACAACGCCCCAGGCCAGGATTCGCTATGTTGGTAGTTGTCGTAATGATGGCACACTCTTACGTCCAGAACATTTAATCATGATGTTAGAGAAGGTTTCTGGAAAAGCCATGGTTCTTCTTCAGGCTAATCGAGTGAAATTAGTCCTACAGCCTATGAGCTAAATAATTGTATTTAATCGTCTCGATTTTTTAATCTTCGACAAAACTCAGCATAACTTTCACACTTGAGTTGTTCCTGTTGTTGGGCCAAAACATCAAGTAAATTATGCTCAAGCATGGATTCAAGAGCTAATACCAGGCCTGGAAATGTTGTACTCTCAATCAGTCCACTATCATTAGGCAGCAAGGAAATATACCGTCCCTCCTGCAAATAGAGCCAATCAATTTGATGATCATAAACCCGCCAAACAATATATTCTTTAACTCCATGGCGGCGATAGACTTCTAGCTTGTCATGTAAGTCGTAGGAAAATGTCGATCCCGCAATTTCAACAATTAACTCTGGTGCTCCCTCAATATAATCATCTTTGCTAATTTCAGACTGCCCACCAAAATCTGTTTCAATGCGAAGGAGTGCATCGGGTTGAGGTTCATTGTCTGCATCTAAACGAATCGTAGCATTGTCAGCCAATTCAACGCCGGGCGTATTTGCTGCATAAAGGGCCAGCCAACCCATGATATAGCTGTGGGGTAAACCATGGGAACGATACCGTAACGCCGCAGCCATGAATACCACTCCATTAATTAATTCCAGCTTTTTGGGGGCTGTAGGAATATTAGATCTCGCCTCAAACTCATAGCGGTTCATCCTGTCGCCATTTTCTAGGGGAGGAATCTGAGTTTTCATAGCAGTTAATCAAGCAGCAATATAGGCAACTTTTAACTAGTGATTGTAGCAAACCTTAAAATCCGATGCTTCCACCTACTCTGATCGTACAAGTTAGCGATAAACACACCCCAGGCCAAGATCCTCTATGCTGGCAGTTGTCGAAATGATGGTACACTCTTACGTTCAGAACATTTAGTGGTGATGTTAGAAAAGATTCCTGAGATGTCAACTTTATTACACAAGTCTGAACGGGTGAGGATGATTCTGCTTTAGCTTAAAAATCCCAGGACTGGAACATTGCGCCTCTTTTTTAGAGAGAGCATTATTCTAGTTACATAAGGTTTATGACTGGGCAGGATTCTGATAAGGTAGGCGGGGAAAAGGTTAGAGATTTGGCCTGGATGCTGTCATGACTGATCAGTAAACATTGTTATGTCTAACCTGGTTGGGGGATTGAAAACTTCGGCTCATCATGGTTTTAAGGATTTTGATACCTCATAGTGCTGTGACATGATGCGAACCCCGATTATCTCTAACAAGAATTTGGTCAACTCAACCAACAGTGTCAACCTTGATGAGCATTCAATACACTCCCCTAGGCGAAGATTTACTTACCTTTCTAGCCGCCGACCGCCTCAATACTTCGGGCCTAAGCAGTTCGCTCAACACCAGTATTCTGCTCAGTGGTGATTTGTTTGCACCCCAGGCTGGGATATTCACTGCAAATTATGGCTTTGAGGGGTACATGGGCATTTCGGGGATGAATGGAACTGATGCCGCCTCCCAGCAAATTGCCTTTGACAACAACGTGGCCTGGAATAACCTTGGTGATTTGACTAGTGCAACGCAACGGGCCTATACATCTGCAATTAGTACCGACACAGTTCAGCGTATTTACGGCGTTGACTTAGAGAAAAACGATAATATTCCGATTGTCTTTACCTGGCCCCTGATCCCGACAACGGCGAATCCCTCAGATTTTCAAGTGATCCTCAACACCGGAGCGATTGTTACTCCCGCGATTGCTTCTTTTTTACCTAATAGTGAATATAACGAACGCCAAACTGTGGTGATTACGGGAGAATTTGGTAATCGGTTAACCCCAGGCCTGGAGGGAGCCATTTATCCGATCTCAGTAGCCACCGTCTTAGATAGCACCCCTTTAGAAATGTTGGGGGCAAGTGGGCCGGTGAGCGCGGTTGGGTTAACCATAGACAGCTTGAATCCCTATGTAGAGGGGAATGGCCCTAAACTGGTCGCAGCGAAACTCACCCGCATGAGTAATCTAGGAGAAGGTGCCCCAATCTGGTTAGCGACCAATCAAAACAACAGCGGCTCAGACCTCTATGGCAACCAGGCCCAGTTTCGTTTAAGGGTTTATACCAGTGCTGGTTTTTCTCCGGATGGGATTGCGAGTCTCCTCCCCACGGAATTTAGTCGCTATTTTCGGCTCCAAGCACAGGATCAGAATGGCCAAACGATAAACCTGACCCAAACAGGCATTGACTATGAGATTTCTGGCTTTGGGGTCGTGCGAGTCGTGGGGTTAGCCGATTTAGCCGCGGCCCAAGACACCTACGATCTCACCTACATCGAAGACCACGACAACTACTACGACATTATTTTGGCTGGAGATGAAGCGGCAATCGGTCAAATTAAACGGGTGGAAATGCCCTCCGCTGGAAATTACTCCCCTGTCTATAATCCCGGCGGGCCTGGTAATGATCCCGAAAATGGTCCCCCTGGCCCTTTCACCGTACCTAGCAGCCCCCACAGCATCAATGTCCAAAATACCCTGCAACAAAGCTCCCAGGTATCCTATGTGGAAGTAGATGGCTCGGTGATGCGTAATCCCTTCAGTAGCACTCCCATTGGGCAAAATCTGGGCCTGGCTGTAAAGGATTTAGCTACAGGCCATGAAATTTACAAATATGTGGATCCTGATGGCAAAAATTTTTATGGATCATTTCCAGCTGTCACCGATACTGCCACAGACTTAACCTCGCCCATGCTAAATCCCACACCGATTGATTTAATTGATGCCCGCCCTTTCACCTCAGGCGCGACAGTCACAGTTTCGGGTTCCTATAGTCGAGAAGCTGCCTTTGAAAGTTCAATGGGATTTTATCGGCTCTTGGACACTAATGGCTCCGTCTTAGACCCCTTAACTGGCACAACCATCTCCCCAGGCGAGGCCGGATATTTAGATGCAGCTTTATCAGCCACAAATCGCCTGCAAACCTCTGGCTCAACCCTAACAGTGGGGAATTTAGCTACCCAAAGCTTTACTTTTACGATTCTGGGCGGGGAACTCTATGCACCGTTTTTGCGAGTTAATACGCCTGATCCCAATGGTTTAACCCAAATTGTCTATTTTGCCTTTGGTGCAGCGAATCAAGATAGTCTGAGTCATGGGACAAAATGGGGGCCAAATGTAATTGGGTTTGAAGATTTGCTGGGTGGGGGAGATTTTGACTTTGACGATGTTATTCTGCGATTTACCCTATCGTGATGGCTGACAGGCGGCCGGAAAAATTTCTAGACCGAATTCAAAAATCGCTCCACCAACAGAATAGCCACAATATCATCAATTGGCCGGGGCGGCTGGCGTAATCCTGGGGGTAAGAGTTTGGTTAATCCTTGCGGGGGGAACATCTGCCAATAGCGATCACGGGCTTCGAGGGTGCTGTTGCGTTCATTGACGGTTTTGATTTCAACTAGCTGAGTCAACCCCTGCTTAAGTTTGTCCTGCCAAAGTTTCGAGGTGGTTTGATTACCGATAATCAGGGCCTGGATTGGATACTCTCGCAACCATTGGCTGATCACCGTTAAGGCATTATCAGCTAGGACAATCTCATGACAAATAACCTGTTTTGCATCTGTCATAATCGCTAAACCACATTTATCCCGGCCTGGGTCAAAGCCTAAATAGTAGCTCTCACTCACAGGCCTGGATACTCGTAGGTCACCTATTGGATTTATTTATTCAACCAGCTAAACATGGCCCGCAGGTCTTTACCGACTTCTTCAATCGGGTGTTCTGCTTCCCGTCGCCGCATTGCCGTAAAGCCTGGTTTCCCGGCCTGGTTTTCCAAAACAAACTCCCGAGCAAACTGACCTTCTTGGATTTCCTTGAGGATTTTCTTCATCTCGGCGCGGGTTTCATCGGTGACAATGCGTGGGCCACGGGTAAGATCTCCGTATTCTGCCGTGTTGGAAATGCTATCTCGCATCTTGGCCAGGCCCCCTTCCACAATCAAGTCCACAATCAACTTGACTTCATGGAGGCATTCAAAATAGGCCAATTCTGGTTGATAGCCCGCCGCCACCAAGGTTTCAAACCCAGCTTTAATCAGAGCGGACAACCCACCACACAAGACCACTTGCTCGCCAAACAGATCGGTTTCAGTTTCTTCCCGGAACGTGGTTTCTAAAATCCCGCCGCGAGTTCCTCCGATTCCTTTGGCATAGGCCATGGCCCGATTACGAGCTTCGCCAGTCGCATCTTGGTAAATGGCAAACAATGCCGGAACTCCTTGCCCTTGGGTATACGTCCGCCGCACCAAATGACCAGGCCCCTTTGGTGCAATCATCACCACATCCACATCCGCCGGGGGAACCACCTGGCCAAAGTGAATATTAAAGCCGTGGGCAAAAGACAAAACCTTACCGGGAGCTAAATTCGGGGCAATTTCCTTGGTGTAAACGTCTTTTTGGACTTCATCGGGCAGCAGGATCATGATCCAATCCGCCGCCTTGGTTGCCTCTGCCACAGAATGGACAGCTAATCCCTCGGCCTGGGCCGCAGCCGCAGATTTGCTACCAGGATATAACCCCACGATCACATTCACCCCGCTATCCCGTAAATTGAGCGCGTGGGCATGACCTTGGGAACCGTAGCCAATAATCGCCACCGTTTTCCCTGCCAGTAAACCTAAATCTGCGTCTGTGTCGTAATACATCCGTGCCATGGTGTTGCTGTCCTCTTCTGTAATTAATTACTACCGTTAACGGGCAAACCGACCGCCGCCACCAGCTGCTTCCCGCGGGCGTGCCTTATTCACCTTCAGTTGCCGGCCCATCCACTCAGCCCCATCCAATTCCGCAATGGCTGCATCTTCTTCCGCATCAGTGGACATTTCGACAAAGCCAAACCCGCGTTTACGTCCAGTATCACGATCCACGGGTAAATAGACCTGTTTCACAGAACCGTACTCGGCAAATACGGCTTCTAAGTCTTCCTGCGTGGCAGTGTAAGAAAGGTTGCCGACATAAATTGACATAATCTAATCTGCTCCAAAGCACATAAGGAAAAGAACGTTGGCCTGTGACTTCGGAGAGATGCCTGTCCACTGAAACAAAACGACTCTGGAACCGAATTCATGTACCGCCTGAAACATTAGCCAGATATAACTAAGGCGAGTGGCGTAAGCCAACCCTAACAAAAAATTATAACCAGACATGGGGAGGCACTGCGAAGTCAGAGGGGAAAATGCTAGCTTGGGAGATAGTCTGTAACTTTATGTAAAAGGCGGCAATTCTTATGTCTGCCCTCATCGCCATTGACCCAGGCCCCATTAAGTTCTCCCAACTCTCTCCATCTGAACTAAAAACCCCGATTGTGGTGGGTTTATCCGGTGGTGTAGACAGTTCTGTGGCCATTGCCCGGCTGAAACAACAGGGGTTTGACGTGATTGGAGTTACTCTCTGGCTAATGAAAGGCAAAGGACAATGTTGCTCAGAAGGAATGGTGGATGCGGCCCGGCTGTGTGAAGAGTTGAGTGTTCCCTACCATGTGGTGGATAGTCGAGATGTTTTTACAGAGAATATTATTAACTACCTCGTAGAAGGCTATAGCCAAGGAATTACGCCCCTACCTTGTTCCCAATGTAATCGAATGGTCAAGTTTGGCCCGATGCTCGCCTATGCCCGGGCCGAGTTAGGCGCGAACCACATTGCCACAGGCCACTATGCCCGAATTTATTTCAATCCTGAAACCCAACGCTATGAACTTTGGCGAGCGGTGGATCAACGCAAAGATCAATCCTACTTTTTGTATGACTTGACCCAGGAGCATTTGGCCCACACTGTGTTTCCACTGGGCGAACTCACGAAAGACCAAACCCGAAGTATTGCCGCTGATCTCAATCTTCACACGGCTGAGAAGCCGGAAAGCCAAGATTTGTGTTTAGTTGAAGCCCACGGTTCGATGCGGGATTTTTTAGCCCAATACATTCCGCCCCAGGCCGGGGAAATTGTCAATCAGTCCGGGCAAGTGTTGGGCTATCACGAAGGCATCCATAACTATACGATTGGGCAACGGAAAGGTATTGGCATCGCGGCGGCTGAACCCTTGTACGTTGTGGCTTTAGATACGGAGCGCAATCAAGTTATCGTAGGGCCCCGTCACCAGGCCGAGCAGGCGGAATGTTTGGTAAGTCGAGTCAATTGGGTCAGTATTGGGCCAACTTCAGAACCGTTTATTGCCCAGGTTCAAGTACGGTATCAAACCAAAGCAATTCCCGCGACGATAACTCCCCTTGGGGACAGCTCCCAGGTAAAAATTATCTTTTCTGAGCCGCAATTTGGGGTGACGCCCGGCCAGGCCGCAGTGTGGTATGCGGGAGATCGCGTGTTAGGGGGCGGGATTATTGGTTAGCCTTTGATGTTCAGATTGCTCAAGAGGGTTTGATGTTACTCCACCTTTCTACCTGGCCAGAAGTCGAAGTTTACCTCAAGTCTTCCACCGGAATTATTTTGCCCATTGGCTCCACAGAACAACATGGCCCCACCGGATTGATCGGGACTGATGCCATTTGCGCTGAAGTTATTGCTAAAGGTGTGGGGGAAGAAGTAGACGCGCTAGTGGCCCCAACAATTAATGTCGGCATGGCCCTGCACCACATGGATTTTCCCGGCAGCATGAGCTTACGCCCCAGTACGTTGATTTTAGTGATTCGGGATTATTTGGTTGGCCTGGTACGAGCCGGGTTTACCAAATTTTTCTTCATCAATGGTCATGGTGGAAATATGGCCACCCTCAAAGCCGCCTTTGCTGAAACCTATGTCACTGTGGCTGACCTCAACTTACCCAATGCTGCTCAGGTTCAATGCCATTTAGCGAATTGGTTTATGGTGGGGTCGGTAATGAGACTGGCGCGAGAACTTTATGGCGATCAAGAAGGTTCCCACGCCACCCCCAGTGAAGTTGCCGTAACCCAATTTGCCTATCCCGCAGCGATTAAACAGGCCCCATTAACCACACCGGTTAGTTCCGACCATCACATTTATGGAGCCGCAGATTTTCGTCGCCGTTACCCCGATGGACGGATGGGATCAAATCCAGGCCTGGCGAACCCCGAGCATGGTCAACGGTTTTATGAGATTGCGGTACGGGAACTTAGTCAGAGTTATCAAAAATTTCTGGCTGTAGACTAAAGCCCTGTCGATGAACGGGGTGAGGTTTTCCGATATGATGATGCTGTTGCTGCCGTTGAGATAGATTCAACTAAATATTATGGAAACCCTCAAAATCACCGTTTATATTGTTGTAAGTTTCTTTGTGCTGTTGTTTGTCTTCGGTTTTCTCTCCAGTGACCCATCCCGGAACCCCAAACGCAAAGATCTAGACTAGACAGATCGCGGGGGAGGTTGCACCCTATAGAAGAGCGATGCCGGTGTTTATGTTGACCGCTTTATGCCCTTTTTGCCTCCCCCCAACTTACCGCCCAGTCCACCGATTGTTGCCGCTGCTCCTCCTGCCCTCGAACCAGGGACATTGGATGACTTGACCGGTGAATATGAAGCAGAGCTATTGGGTCAGGATCTGGCAGCACAAATTTCAATCCCGCCTAAGTTTGTTTCGCAGCCGATTCCTTGGCAATCCTCTTCAACGCTCCAGTTATCTCAAGCCTCACCACCTCCACAGCCTTCCACCTCTGGTCCTGGGATACAAACAACTGCGCCTAATATCGAAGCTGAACCCCTAGAAACCTTTGCGGATCGCCAAGAATACGACACGCTTAGACAACTTTTTAATGCCATTGGCGATGTTTTCATCCGGTTTCGTGAAGCTGAGCTTCAGGCTGATCGAGTACAAACAGATTTAAATGAAAATATTGTCGTAGCTGAGGGCAATGTAGTCCTCACCCGTGGCGATCAGGTCATTCGCGGAGATCGTCTGGAATATAACTTAATCCTAGATCGTGGCTTCGTGACCCAGGCCAGTGGCGCCCTGAACGTGGCCCAATCCGAACAGTTTACCAGTTCCCGCGTTTCTAGTCCCGCTCAGCCAACCTTACCGGGGATTCAAGCCGATACCAGTAGCCTTTATCCAGAAACAGAGCTGACGGTTGAGCGTCTAAATTTTTCAGCGGATTTCCTTGAATTTGATGGGCGGCGGTGGACAGCAACTAATCTCCGGGTCACCAACGATTTATTTTCACCCCCAGAATTAGAAGTTCGAGCTGAAACCGCAACCCTAGAACCATTCTCACCCTCCAATACCCGCCTGATTATGCGGCGCGGCCGATTGGTATTCGATCAAAACACAGCGGTACCTCTCCTGCGGGAAGAATATGTTTTGGGAGAGCAACGGGAAATCCTGCCCTTTCAATTTGGTTATGACAATGAGGATCGGGGAGGCTTCTATCTTGCCCGGCGGTTTAATTTGGTCTCAAACGCCACAACTCGTTTAGCCATTGCCCCAGAGTTCTATCTCCAACGGGCGATCAATTCTGACTTCAACCTCGCGCAAACCCAAGTTTATGGTGGGACGTTTCAGATTGAACATCGATTTACGCCAACAACCCTACTTCGGGGTTACGGATTAATTACAAATCTCGATCCGGGGGAATGGCCAGGCACTTCCCGCGGGAATTTACTTTTGAAACAAGAGTTTAGTCAAGGTTATGCCCTCAATGCCCAGGCCATCTACCGAGAACGTCTGATTAACGGTTCTTTGGGAGAACAGGAAATTCAAAGCAGTCTTGGGGGAATTTTTGTCTCACCCTTTTTGTTCTTGGGTAATAGTGGTGTTGTCCTCAATTTCCAGGCCAGTGGTAATTACATTACAGCCAGTAGTGACTTTCCCAATTTAGGACTTCAGCCTGGCCTCGGACGTTTACAAGGGGTCATTAATGTTTATAAGGAATTTAACATCTGGCGCGGCGAAACCTTAGAGCCAACTCCCCAGGCCGGATTGCGCTACACCCCAACGTTATTGCGGCCCTATCTTAACTTTTATGTCAATGGGCAGGGGGTCGGCAGTTACTACACAAGCGGCAATACGCAGCCGTCCCTCCAGGGCACAGCCGGGTTTCGGGGACAATTTGGCTACCTCAGTCGCAACTGGTTTGATTACACGGGTTTTGACATCGGCTATAGCCAGACCCTGACCAATGGAGGTTCACCGTTTTTATTTGACCGGATTGTGGACTTTAGCGTTCTCAACGTCGGCGCCCGGCAACAAATTTATGGCCCGTTTCTCGCGGGGATCACCTCGCAAATGAATGTTGACACAGGTCGGTTTTTTAATACCAACATTTTCTTGGAATATAGTCGCCGCACCTATGGTGTGATTCTGCGCTATAACGCTGACTATGGGATTGCGGGGATTGTCTTGCGCATCAGTGGGTTTAATTGGCAGGGAAATTCCAATCCATTTGATACACCCAACCTTGGAGTTGTAAATGATGGGGTCATTCGTCCAAATCGCTAGCCCCAAACTCGGGAATTTTGCTAATAACCATCGCTCCCCAGCTTACTGTCTCTGAATTCATCAACACATGGAGGACAATCAATCATGATTCCTGGAGAACTCATTCCTGAACCTGGGGAGATAGTCCTAAATCAGGGGCGAGAGACTGTGACCCTAAGTGTAGCCAACCAAGGGGATCGGCCGATCCAAGTGGGCTCCCATTTCCACTTTTATGAAGTCAATCGAAGTTTAACCTTTGACCGTAACCAGGCCTGGGGGATGCGCTTAGATATTCCCGCTGGCACCGCAGTCAGATTTGAACCTGGAGACACGAAATCAGTTCAACTTGTGGCCATGGGCGGTAAACGGGAGGTCTATGGATTTAATGGATTGGTTTCTGGCCCCTTGGATGCCTAGGCCGTCCCTCAGAGATGGTGAGCCCGTGGTGTTGTCAGCTAATTTTCCGGTTGATCGGGGCCGACCGCTGGGGTTTCCGGTGCGGGAGATGGCTCAGTTGCTTGGGGCTCTTGGGCTTCCCAGGCCGTGAGGGGCTGATTGACAGCATCTAAAAACTGGAGCGGCACCACCACCACAGACAATGGATCCGTCGGAATTAAGGGAGGGTCAGCTTGGGCATAGAGTTGATTTTGATCAAAGGTCAATCCCCCGAGCAGCAAACGATGGTTCACTTGGTCAGTGGTTGTAAATTCAATGGCTGCCTGGGGCTCAGCAAGGCCAAAATCCTGAACCTCTGCCAGGGGGACACTTAAGCTTTTATCAACTCGGACAGTGGAGAGCAGATTGAGTAAAAATACTACGGTTCCAGTTTCGGCGGCTTTTTCAATGGGTTCAAGGATCTGCCAGGCCCCTGCCTCATCTCTCTTCAACTTGAGAATTTCTGAACCTTGACGAATAACGAGATTGGTAATTTCTGACTCTTGGACAGCAAAGAGGGGCTCACTGGGTGTGGCAACTTCTTCCGTAGCTGGGGGTGGTAATTGTTCCTGTAATACATAAAGACTACCCCCAAGGACGGCTGCTGTGGCCACCAGAATAAGGGTTTTTGTCTGAATTCCTTTGCCCATACTCTATAGAATACCTGGCTTTTGCCTTCATCCTAGTTTGACTGATTTTCCTCCATATCAGAAAGGATGATTAGATAATGCAAGGATGGATGGTTCTGGAAGGCTGTCCCAATCCCGCATACTTTTTCGTGATCTGCCCATGTTAACTGTCCCCCGTACCATCTGCCTGGGATTTTTAGTCGTGATCAGCATCGGCACACTGCTCCTGTGGCTGCCAATTTCCTCTAGTTCTGGCCAGTGGAATGATCCAATTGTTGCCTTGTTTACAGCCACCTCGGCTGTCTGTGTGACCGGACATATTGTCGTTGATACGGGTAGTTATTTCTCAACTCTGGGGCAAATTTTTATCTTGGTGTTGATCCAAGTGGGGGGCCTGGGGTACATGACAGCCAACACGTTTTTAATTGTTCTCTTGGGGCGGAAGTTTAAGCTCAAAGAAAAGATGGCCATTCAACAGGCTCTGGATCGGCAAGGGATGAGTGGTGGACGGCAAATGGTGCGTTCAATTATCGCCACAAGTTTATTGTTTGAATTAACGGGTATGTTTTTTCTTTGGCTCACATTTCAAGCCCGATATGGTTGGGGTCAAGGATTATGGCTGGCAATTTTCCACAGCATCAGTGCCTGGAATAATGCTGGCTTTAGTTTGTTTGCTGATAACTTAATAGGCTATCAATCATCCCTAGCAATTAATTTAATTATTCCAGCTTTAATTATTTTTGGTGGCATTGGCTATGAGGTGATCTTTGAAATGTACAGCTGGTTTCGCGATCGCTTGGATCATAAGGCTGGATTATTGGCCTTTAGCCTCAACTTTAGGATTGTGACCACCACCACCACCCGGCTATTGGTTTTAGGCACCATTATGTTGTTTTTAATTGAGGTTCGAACCGCAGCACAATATATTGATTTAAACTTTGGGCAACAATTCCTTGCGGCCTGGTTTCAATCGGTCACGGCCCGCACCGCTGGCTTTAATACCGTTGACATTGGAGCGATGAACAATACTGCCCTATTTTTAATGATTGCCCTGATGTTTATTGGGGGAAGTCCTGGAGGTACGGCTGGGGGAATTAAAACAACCACAATTCGACTATTGGCAGGGATTACCCGCTCAACGCTTCAGGGAAAGGAAGAAGTCTCGCTGTATGAACGTAAAGTTCCCCCCTCCTTGATCATGAAAGCAGTGGCGGTGACCGTGGGATCTATGGCGGTGGTAATCTTGGCGACGATTGCCATCTCCATTGCGGATAATGACTTGAACTTTATCAAAATTCTCTTTGAAGTGGTCTCAGGTTTTGCCACCGTTGGGTTGTCCACGGGAATTACGGCGGATTTGTCGATTGTGAGTAAGCTAATTCTAGTTATCACCATGTACGTTGGTCGAGTGGGAATTTTGGTGCTGATGGCAGCCATTATTGGGGATCCCAAACCCACCACAGTGCACTATCCCGAGGAAAATCTCTTAGTGGGATAGCACTGGATGAAGCAACTGGCGGAACTGATTGAAACCCATTTTCTGATTTTTGCCTTTGCCCTCAGCGGTCTTGCACTCTGGCGACCGGGTTTATTTACCGGGCTAGCTCCGATGATTCCCCAACTCCTGGGCCTGGTCATGTTTGGCATGGGCTTAACCTTAAGGCCGGGAGATTTTCGCCGGATTTGGCAACAACCGAACCTAGTGGTTTTAGGGGTAGGCCTACAATTCTTGATTATGCCGCTGTTGGCCTGGAGCCTCGCCAGTTTATTTCAGTTACCCGCAGCAGAGTTTGTGGGCCTCGTGATGGTGGGAGCTTGCCCTGGGGGAACGGCCTCCAATGTGATTACCTATTTAGCCCGAGCCAACGTAGCCCTTTCCGTGGTGCTGACGTTAACAACCACACTTCTCTCCCCCCTAATGACCCAGTTGTTGATTTTTGTATTCGCCGGGACAGAAACTACCCTCTCAGTGCCGTCCCTGATGCATTCGGTGACAGCGGTGATTCTACTACCGGTTTTACTGGGTGTCCTGTTCCGTCAGGTATTCCAGGCCCGTTTCCAGGCCCCGTTCCAAATTTTTCCAGCCCTATCAATCCTGGCGATCAGCTTGATTATTGCCACAGTCATCGCTCAAAACCAGGCCCAAATCTTTGCATTTCCCTTTCTGATCGGTGTCGCTGTAATTCTCCACAATGGCCTGGGATTACTGTTCGGCTACGCTGGGGCCAAGGTTTTCCAAATGACGGAGGTGGATTGCCGCACCATTGCCATTGAAGTTGGGATGCAAAACTCGGGCCTGGGGGTGACCTTAGCAAGTCAATTCGTGGGCAGTTTAGCTGCATTGCCGGGAGCCCTGTTTAGTCTTTGGCACAATGTGTCCGGGATTGCACTGGCTAAATATTGGGCCACCCACCCAGGCCAGGCCCAGCCGTAACTCAGGATTGAGCAACAGCAATGCAGTCAATTTCAACCCGAACGTCCTTGGGTAGCCGCGCTACCTCCACACAGGCCCGGGCTGGAGCTTGTCCTTCCTCAAAATAGGTGGCATAAACCTGATTCATGGCCGCAAAGTCAGTCAAGTCGGCCAAAAATACCGTTGTCTTCACCACCGCATCCCAGGCCAGGCCGGATGCAATCAAAATTGCCTCAATATTAGCCATCACCTGGGTTGTTTGGGCCGCCACATCATCCCCACCAACCAATTCTCCCGTGTTGGGATCTAAGGGAATTTGTCCGGCAACAAAGACCAAAGCACCACTGACTTTTAGGGCCTGGTTATAGGGACCGACAGGGGCCGGGGCAGCCTGGGTGCGAATAATTTCTTTCAAGGGGCATCACGTCTAATAACCACTGTCCATAACAATACAGAAATTCCGAAACAGCAGAACACCCTTAGGTTGGATTCAGCGAGGGACACGACCATGATCGGGGCAAGGGGGGGCTTTAATAGAACGATCTAACCAGCCCACTGCCTGTTGCAATCGAACTAGGGCCTCTTCCGGGTTATTTTGCAGTAAATAGACTAGGGCAGCAGCAGTTTGCTCTTGGGCCCGGGCCTGGGGATTATTTTTGAGACGGTGCCAGTCCGAGGAGGCAATCATCAGGGTCTGCAAAAGAGTTTGGGCCTGGGCTAGGGGGACTTCAGGGTTAGCGACTGGTGAATGGGACATGGGCAATGGGGGTGGAATCAACCTAGTGTTTAATGTAACAATTTCAGTAGTTTTTAGTTAAAGATTGATATTTCCACCCTATGGCAATGACTGACTCGGAGCCCACCTCCCCGGATGATGAGGGTCTTGCCCAGGCCTTTGAAGAAACCCAAACGCGACTGGCAACTTGGCAGAAAACCTATGATCAACTCCACCAAGCCCAGCGCAACCTCAGTCAGGCCCAAAAGCAGGGATTAGAATCAGAATTTAAACAACTCCGGGAAAAATTGCAGGAAATTGAACTGGATTTAGCCTTAACCTTACTGTTTAATCTTGGGGATGCGGCCAAGGAATATTGGCAAGATATTTTGCGTCAGGAAAGTTTTTGGAATTTTCTCCGATTTGCCGGTTTGGGATTTGTCCTGGGCCTGGTGGTGAAATCCCTGATTGGCTAGGGAAACACTGTCTGCGGTAACGGATGAGGTTTGGCCCATAAACCAACTTCCAGCCATCGGACTTGATGGACGCCCTAAGAAGCCAGAGATACAAGATCAACTTCTCCGCCCAGTTAATTCAATCCAGTTTAGAAATTTAGTCATTTTTCAACACCCATGGTACTCAAACATCCTGCTTGTCAGGGTTTCATGCATGTTGTCCAGAGTTTCCCAAGAAGTTGACCCCTCGCCAATAGCGCATCAGTTTGTTGCAGATCATTTCAAGCTCCTTAAAGAGAAACCTCACTCTCTACAATCTTGGATAATTCTACGCTCAACGTAGTTTTGTGACTTTTAGTAAAGCCTTGTTAATTTCTATTAAGGAGTACCGCGAGTATGACTCAGTTCTTGTTGGCAACTATTCCCGATACCAGTTGGAGTCCCAGTGTTGGCCTGGTGGTGGTGGTTTGTAATCTTCTTACCATTGCCCTGGGGCGGTATGTGATTCAACAACGGGGGAAAGGGCCAAGTTTACCTGTGGGTTTACCTGCGTTTTTTGAGGGCTTTGGATTGCCAGAATTGCTGGGAACTGCAAGCTTAGGTCATGTCCTCGCGGCCGGGGTTGTGAGTGGTTTGCAATACTCAGGCGTCCTCTAACCCCCAGTCAATTTTTAACCAGGCCTGGGCTGTCCTCAGTTTTGATGGCGGGGCCTGGTTTAGTTTAAGGATGGTGAAACTGCTGGGATCAAAGACAATCTTGGCAAAAGTGTTCGCAGTGATTCCAGGAACGGGAAAACAACATGAATAAACAGTTGCAGGGTGGTTCAGGATTTTTTTTGATGCTGAGTTTTGTCAGTGCCACCATCATCTCGGCGGAGATAGCCCAGGCCAAAATCCCATTGGTGCCCCCTACTCCCGTGACCCAACCCCTAACCCTGGCCCAAACCGTTGATGTCATTGCCATCTTAAGGGCCTTGCCCACCCCAGCCAATCTCAAAGGGCGAATTGGGGATCTAGCAGCAGCCAATGCCTATGGAGGAAAAGCCGTTAATTTTCAAACCGGAACCCTTGCAGAACCGGCGGTAGCGTTTTACCAAAAGTCCTTGGGGGAATTGGGCTATAGCGAACGGGAAATCAATCGCGTTGTTGGGAGTTGGGGCTTTAACTTGGTCTTTGATCCACCCAAAACCCTGGTCATTCCGGCCCAGGCCAGGGATAAAGCCGTCGTTTTAGTTCTTCAAGGCACGATGCTAGGTTCCGATACTCTGAATATTAATGTTCGTTTTGAAGAAATTTGATCAGGTTTTCGAGTTATTTACCTCAGGAATAAGCCATCGAAATACCAGAAATCCCAATTAGCGATTCCTCCTAGGGACTCATTTTTGGCAGAAATGACTATGGGAGTTGGTTTAACAGGATGGCTTAATAGGCCCCTTCCTGAAAAATCACGATTCGCAGGGTCTCCACTAGAATTTCCAAATCCAGGTTAAACGACCAATTGTCGATGTAATACAAGTCCAAGCGGGCGGCCTCATCAAAATCCCCAATTTCAGAGCGGCCGGAAATTTGCCATAACCCCGTGATTCCCGGAAGAACGTGGTGACGAATGTGGTGCCAGGAATTAAAACGTTTAACATCCCGCACAGGCAAGGGACGTGGGCCCACTAAGCTCATGTGTCCAAGGAGAATATTGAATAATTGTGGTAACTCATCCAGGCTAGTGCGCCTCAACCACTTACCAAAGGGGGTAATGCGGGGATCATCCTTGATTTTAAAGAGAATCCCATCCCCAGATTCGTTAGCGACTTCCAAGGCAGCTTGTTGTGAGGGGGCTTGACAATTCATGGTGCGAAATTTCCACATCTGGAACACCGTTCCCTGCAAGCCAACCCGCTCCTGACGAAAAAATACGGGGCCTGGGGATGTCAGTTTAATCCCAATGGCGATTCCCAGAAATAAAGGGGCCAAGACAATCACCCCCAGTGCAGCCCCAACCAGATCCAAGGTTCGCTTGAGGCGGTAGTCCAGGCCATTGAGATAGGTAACCTCTGCCCTCAGAGTTGGGAGCGCGGCAAAAATTTCTGGTACACCCCGACGATATAGAATCTCCAAGCTTGAGGGGACTAACCGTAAATGAATTCCCTGTTGCCGAAGCTGCCAATAGAGGGTTGAAGCTAAATCCGTTGGCGGTAAGTTCTGGGCCAAGACCTCCTGGGGACGGGTTGCAAGAATCATCTGCCAAGTTTCTGGAGCATAGGCAACCCTGGCATTGACCTGGCCAACAATGACATAGTGGGGCTGTTTTTCCAGGGTTTGGTTGAGGAGTTGGAGGCGCTCTGGGGGGGCAATTAAAAAGACTCGGACTGGCTGGCGATAGGCTTGGAGCTGCATCAACAGAGTGGCAATGAGACGTAGGGCAATTACCAGAATCACGCTGCCGAACCAGGCCATGAAAAAGAGTGAACGGGGCATATCCAGGCCTGGGTCGTAGAAATAGGCCACCACCAAGGCCATCCCATACCCCAAGGTCACCAATTGCCCGGTGCGCAAATAGTTTTTCCAATCTCGCCGTGGGTGATACAAGCCCCCGATCGCCAAAATAAGGATCAATCCCAGGGCAAATAACCAGAAAAGACTGGGTAAGCCGATCCACTCCCACCAAACCAAATCTTGGGGAATGGGAGAATACAGACGATTAAACTGCAAACCAATTTTCCAGGCCCCAACTAAAGCCAATAAATCGCATCCCACCAGCAATAATGTCTGAAGCCCGCGTGACGAGAATATCCCCTTGAACTGAATCGACTGGGGGGCGCGGATATCGCGTTCACGAAATCCCCCTTGGATTTTTTTAACCAGGCCTGGAAACACGCGTCTACCCTAGCTTGAGCCTTCCACGATCACCTTAGCTACCCCATACCCGAGGCCATGAACACAGGGTCATGCTTGTTCTAGTATTCCGCATCCGTTTCCCAATCCCGACAGCCCGTTGTAGTCCTTAATGGAGAACCGCCGCAACAGCCTATAATTCTGGAGGATGTTCAAGGAGTTTCCCATGGCAGAGGTATCCATCGGCATTATTGGCGGCAGTGGTCTTTATCAGATGGCAGCCTTAACCCACATTGAAGAAGTTACCCTTGACACTCCCTTCGGCCCCACCTCTGATGCTCTTATTGTTGGCAGTTTAGAGGGAGCCAGAGTTGCCTTTCTCGCCCGCCATGGCCGCCACCACCATCTGTTACCAACGGAAGTTCCCTATCGCGCTAATATTTATGCCCTCAAAACCCTGGGGGTGAAGTACATCATTTCGGCTTCAGCGGTGGGATCCCTCCAAGAACAGGTCAAACCCCTGGATATGGTCATTCCTGATCAATTCCTCGACCGAACCCGCAATCGAATTTCCACCTTTTTTGGCCATGGCTTGGTGGCTCACATTGGCTTTGCGGATCCGGTTTGTCCTGCCCTTGCTGAAGTCTTGGCCACTGCCATTACTGAACTCAACTTACCCGAGGTTGGCTTGCACCGTGGCGGCACCTATGTCTGCATGGAAGGCCCAGCGTTTTCAACCTTGGCGGAATCCAACCTTTATCGGAGTTGGGGCGGCACTGTGATCGGCATGACCAATTTACCTGAAGCCAAGCTGGCCCGAGAAGCTGAAATTGCCTATGCAACCTTAGCCCTGGCCACCGATTATGATTGCTGGCACCCAGAACACGACAGCGTTACGGTTGAAATGATTATTGGGAATCTCCACCGCAATGCCAGTAATGCCCAGAAGGTTATTCAAGCTACAGTGGCTAAACTGGCGGCCAATCCCCCAGCATCCAAAGCCCACAAAGCCCTGCGCCATGCCATTTTGACCCCCCTGGATCATGTTCCCCAGGCCACGAAAGAAAAACTCGCCGCGATTCTCAAGCCCTATTTAGGGATTTAGGGTAGCCATGCGGGAATCAACAGGTAAGAATAAGCTCAATCGACTTAGTGTTTGCGGGAACAGAGCTAAATTTCCAAGAGTTGACTCTAAATTCCTCTTTTTCAGCCTCTGAATGGGTTCTGCTGTAGTGACTCCTCCAGCTTAAATTCCATAGTTACTGTCCACCTCTAAAGCGTAGTGACGGCCTATTCCAAAGTTTTGAACTTAGCTCTATCATGAGCATCACCCTCTATAGATGGGGCTCCCCGCAAAAGAGGTGTGGGTTATTTCAAAATATTTAATTTTTTCGATCTAAATTGGACGTGCAATGAAACGGATTAACGGAATTCAATTATTGCTAACTTTGTTTTTGCTTGGTGGATTGGTGGTTGGCTGTGGTGGGGGTAGCTCCAATGATGCGGATACCAGTGAAAGCCCAGCCGCCGAAACCGAAACTATTGTTGAGACTGAGACCACCGAAACTCCCGAAACCGCTGAGACTCCAGAAGCAACCACTGAATCGGCTACTGAATTTGAAGCAGTTGAGTTTACCCTCGTGAATGATACGGATCGCCCCCTCCTGGAGTTTTACGTTTCTGCTCCCAGTGAAGAAGTTTGGGGCGAAGATCTCCTACCTCCAGATGCTTTTTTGGGCCCCCGCAAGCAAATTCAAGTCCAAATTGATGACGGCCGCCCCGATTGTGCCTATGACCTCAAAGCGGTATTTGGGCCTTCTCCGGATGGCTCTGTGGGAGGGGGAGCAGTGTTCCAAACCGCTGTGGAAATTTGTGATGGCGCTACCTATACCTACTCACAAAACTAAATCGCACTAGTTGGAGTTGAGGTGTTTTGGCTAGGGTCATTTCTGGCAAAAGTGAGACTCTCAAAGTTAGTTCTTGTGAGAATTTCAGACGTTTTCAGGTTTGATGCACGACCCCAAGGACTACAATTCAGCACTTCTAGTCCATGACACCCAACTTCCTGTATTCGTTTTTTAACTGGACTAACCCATTACCCCAGCCAAAAATTTCCTGTGAAGTTTAGCTTAGGTAATCTCAGAGATAGTGCTAAAATAAAGGGTCTGTGTATCCGTTGAATCGGAAAACCTTGCTGCGAATTTTGTTTGACCTGAAAGCTGTGTCAACAAACAAGCGGCCGTTAGTCCAAAAGGAGAATTGAATTATGAGCGCCCAAGCCTACGAAACTCTATATATCATTCGCCCAGACCTATCTGATGAGCAACTGGAGCAAGTGATTCTGCAATACCAAACCATCCTCCAGGATCAGGGGGCGACGGAAGTGGCGATTCAGCATCGGGGAAAACGGCGATTGGCCTATCCAATTAAGAAATTTCGGGAAGGAATTTACATTCAAATTGACTTTAAAGGTTCCGGTACAGCCGTTAGCATAATGGAGCGGGCGATGCGCCTGAGTGAGGAAGTCATTCGCTTTTTGACCATTGCTGTGGAACTTGAAACCGAAGAAGCGGCTGCCTAAATTGACTGGGGAAATTATCCAAAACTTTAAACCAAAACTACAAAAACAAAAGGGATTAAGAGTTGAGCGGGAAGTCACCCAGAAACTCTCGATCCCTTTTTTATAAGCTTTGACGAAACTAGCTTTCCAGGTCTACTTGGCTAGGCGTTCACCGTTGCGCCAGGTGGCAATAATCCGAGAGCCATCGGGAAGGGCCAAAACTCCTGGGCCTTCAAATTTACCGTTATTGAAGTCGCCAGTGTAGCTCACCCCACCGGGATAAATAATCATGCCCCGACCACTAAAGAGTCCAGCTCGAAATCCGCCTTCATAGCGCGTCCCATCAGGCATCGTTAAAACACCTTGACCATCATAGGAGCCCGCCTGGAAATTCCCTTCATAGCGAAATCCATCTGCGGTCGTTAAAACCCCTGCACCACTGTAAAGTCCATCGGCAAAATTGCCCTCATAACGAGTACCGTCAACAAGGGTAAGCACGCCAGCCCCATGGTATTTACCGTTGCGAAAGTTACCTTCGTAGGTGCTGCCATTGGACATGGTCAAAACCCCAAGCCCATTAAAACGTCCGTTAAAGACTTCGCCCGTATAGGTGCTGCCATCCGGAAGTGTTAACGTTGCTTCTCCAGAAACTCGCTGATCCAGGCCGGGAAGGGTTGTTTGGGCCAGGCCAATTCGGGGAGAAAGTTCTAAAAGGGGCAAACCCAGGCCCAAGCCCAGGCCCACAAGGGATAACCCCATCCGAGGGAGGGAAAAAGGTGGCATCAGGGTAGTCATAGGAGCTGTAGTTATTTTTCGTTGAGCATCAGAATCGTTTACGCCTAGCCCAATTGACCTATGCAAAACTGTGACAGTTACCCATGTGGCAAGGCACCAGTTAACGAAGCGACACAATTTCATTAACAAAACCCTTAAATAACCTCGGAATTTTGGGGCTGTGGCATGATCAGAAGGTCTAAATCCAAGCCCTGCGCCAACTAAAGACCCAAGAGATGCCTAAACACTTAGGTTTGTTGGGGTTTTCACCTTCTCCGCTTGTTTGCCCTTTAATCGATGCACCTATGAAACGCCTTCTTTATCCGGTAGTTTTGGTCGGGTTGTTTTTTCTCGCCAAACCAGTCCTACTCCAAGCCAGTTATGCCCAAACATCGACGACCCCGGCCCCAGCAGCGGCTGATCCAGCATCGATTCTCAAGGCCGCATCTGATTATTTAAAAAAACAGCCAGCCTTTACCTTTACCAATCAAATTACCTACGACAATATTCTTTCTGGGGGAGATAAGGTTCAATACCACGGTTTGCAAACGGTCTATGTCCAGCGTCCGAATTCACTGCGGGCCGATTATGAAGGGGATTTTCGCAAGACGCGGGTGTTTTACGATGGCTCAACCCTAACATGGCTGGATGTGGATCAAAATATTTTCTACCAGGCCCCAGCCCCAAATACCCTTGATGCGGTGATTCAGTCTCTTCTGGAGCGGAATGATGGAGCAATTCCCATGGCCAATATGGTCACCTCTGATCCTTTTTCAGCCTACAATCCCCAAGACTTTCAAGCCCAGTACCTGGGGATCAGTGCCATTGCCGGAGTTCCTGCCCATAATCTTTTGTTCCTAGGACAGCAGACTAATTGGCAGGTATTTATTAGTACTGGGGATAGGCCCTTGGTGCAGAAAGTTGTTATTACCTATAAATCGTTACCGGGTGCGCCTCAGTATATGGCCGAGTTTACAGAGTGGGAGTTTCCCAATTCGCAACCTGCTAATTTATTTGTCTTCCAGGCCCCAGCCAATGCCGTCCGAGTTTCTGATCGCAGTGCCGTTCTCAACTTAAATTTACCCAGTGGTGTTGCTGCTCCCGGCGGTCTAACCCCCCCGCCCTTAACCCCCACTCAGCCTGGTTTAAATGATCCGAATCTGGAGCCCCCCAGCCTCACTAATTAACCTTCTGGGATATTTTGCTTGAGATGTTTCGACCCCGTTCACGCCCCGCCCGCTCCGTTGCCAGTGGAAATATCATCACCATTGCCCTCCACCTCTATCGACTGACGGGAAATCGCTCATTTTTGACCAGTTTGATCGCCCATGCCTGGTTTTCCTTGATTGGAGTCGGGATTTTTGTTGGCGTGTTGATCCTGGCGATTGTGGCAACGATTTTTATTGCAGCCTCAGACGGAAATTGGGGCGTGATTATCTTCATGGTTGCAGTCGGATTAGGCCTGGGATTACCTCTGTTTGCCTTTGGCCTGGCCAGGTTTACAGCCAGTGGTGGATTGCTCTCCCGCCAGTTTTTCAATGCCCTGCAAAGTCAGGAGGAACCCGAGTCGGAAGCTCGCGCAAAAGTGTATCCCCGGATGTGGATTTACCTTTGGAGTATTTTAGGGGTGACCGGACTGTTATTCCTGGTTTATCTGGTTTGGGCAGCCTTTGGTTACATTCTCTATCTAGTCCTCACCCCCCTCCTGTCCAGTCTGGATTGGGAGAACATGAGCCAGGCCTGGGAAACTGTGCTGATTACTGCGGTGACCCTATTTATTTTGGGCTTGCTCTTGTTGGCCATGGTGGTCATCTCCTATTTCACTGCTCGGTTGTCCTTGGTGGACGCAATCCTAGCCATTGAACCCGAACAATCCTGGGCGCAGGCAATTCAGCGCAGTTGGCAATTAACTCAAAACCAGGCCTGGCACACATTAACGGTATTTTTTGTCGCATCGATTTTAGTGATTCCAGCCAACTTAGCTGCGGGGATCGTCAATGCGGTCATTATTATTCCAGTGGCAGGTTTTTTCGCGAGTGTACTTCTCTTTCCCCTATGGCAGGGTATTAAGTCCGTGATGTACTACGATTTGCGGGTGCGGAATGAGGGATTGAGCTTTACCACGGCTGACCAAAGTTTGAGTCCCATGCGATTTTTGCGGCGGGTGAATGTCCAGACCCCTGAAAGTATTGAACTGGATTTTGCCCTTGCTGGAATCGGCAGTCGCGCCCTGGCCTGGGTGATTGATCAAATTATTCTCTACGTTGGCCTGGTGTTGTTGGCCATTGCCACGGCGTATCTGTATTTCTATGGCCTGTATCCGGTGATCATTGAGCGCTTTCCTGACAGTGAGGAAACTTTTAACCTTTGGGCGCTGGGGATTTACCTCCTGATTAATTTCTTCATTTACAACGGCTACTTTATTTATTTTGAAGCGGCCTGGCAGGGACAAACCCCCGGAAAACGATTTTCAGAAATTCGCGTCGTTCAAGATAATGGCAAACCCATCGGTATTAAGGAAGCGGCACTGCGGAGTTTTCTCCAGGTCATTGACATTGGTTTTTTTGGCATTGGGGTGTTCCTAACGGCCTTAACCGCCTCGGAAAAACGCGTGGGGGATCTAGCGGCCGGCACCTTAGTCATTCAGGACGAACAAGCTACCCGCACGGCCCCAACAGTTCAGTCCACCTCCCCCAAGGCCGAGCAGATTGCTGAGTTGTTACAAACTTGGCCAGGCCTGGGGCGAATTACACCGGAGCAATATTTATTAGTCCGTAATTTTCTTCTCAACCGTCAACAACTTAGCCCTGGTGGCCGCTTTCGAACCAGTCAAAGTTTACGCCGCAGCCTAGAGGATGTATTTTCTGGCCTGGATATTCCCCCAGACTTGAGTGAGGTTACGGCCGAAGAATTTTTGGAAGCCATCTACCAAGCGTATCGTCAACGCTAAGGATTTTTTAATATTTTTTAACAACAAGATTCTTGAGTTGATTTGCCGGCCAGTGGAGAAGCCCACGAACATTGACCTGGATGACCCGAAACCAACATTGCCGTCAAGACGTTGCCGGCCCAGATTAAACCAACGCCTGTCTGTGATTATTCTTAGGAGATTTAGGGAGAAACATGACCTGCTTAGATTCCTAAAGCACACCAAAACCCTTTTTCTTTTTCTGTTTTTTCTGCTTCTTAACCGCTCCCGGCCGGGCACCGCCTTGATAGCCCCTTTGGCCTGGCATTGGCATTCCTCCACCACCAAAGGGATTTCCTAAACCGCCGAGGCCTGGCATTCCCCCACCCATTCCCGGCATTCCTGGCATCCCCCCTTGACCCATTTGCTGCATCATTCCCCGCATCCGTTGGAAGTCGGTCACGAGCTTGGCTACATCCTGCAAACTATGACCGGAGCCCTGGGCCACGCGCTTTTTGCGGCTTGGGGAGTTGGCCAGCAGTTGCGGATTTTCCCGTTCTTCTCGAGTCATGGAGTTAATCATGGCCTCGGCCCGTTTGAGTTGGGATTCCCCTTGTTCAAGCTGTTCACTGGAAATTTTGCCCATGCCTGGAATCAATTTCATGATCCCACCCAAGGAACCCATGTTTTTCAGGAGTCGGGTTTGTTTGAGAAAGTCATTAAAGTCAAATTGGGCTTCCAGGATTTTCCGAGTCATTTTCTCGGCATCGGCCAAGTCCACTTCTTCCTGGGCTTTTTCGACGAGGGTCAGAACATCCCCCATGCCCAAAATCCGTGAGGCCAAACGATCGGGATAAAACGGCTGCAGGGCTTCGACTTTTTCCCCAACCCCAATAAACTTAATCGGTTGTCCAGAGATTTGCCGTACCGAAAGGGCCGCCCCACCCCGTGTGTCCCCATCCATTTTGGTGAGAATAGCCCCCGTAATCCCAATTTGCTCATGGAAGGCCTGGGTCAGGTTCGCCGCCTCTTGCCCAGTCATCGCATCGACAACTAAGAGGACTTCATCGGGGTTAACGGCTTTTTTAATTTCCCCCAACTCGGCCATCATGTCCGCATCAATCTGAAGGCGGCCAGCGGTATCGACAATGACGGTATCTACCCCAAGGGTTTGGGCCTGGGCAATACCTTGACGAGCAATTTCAACGGGATTAACCTCGGTTCCCAACTCAAAAACAGGGACATTAATTTGCTTACCGAGGGTTAACAATTGGTCAATGGCGGCGGGGCGGTAAATATCGGTGGCGACTAAGAGGGTCGTGCGATTTTCTTTGCGGAGGTGGAGAGCAAGTTTGGCCGTGGCGGTGGTTTTCCCGGCCCCTTGGAGTCCCGCCATTAAAATTACAGTGGGGGCAGTGCTGGCCTGGGCGAGAGGGACATTACTTTCCCCCATGACCGTGACCAGTTCGTCATAAACAATCTTGATAAATTGCTGATCCGGGCGGACTCCGGCAACTACTTCAGCACCCAGGGCCCGTTGACGCACCTCTTCGATGAAGGCTTTGACAACTTGCAGGTTAACGTCTGCTTCCAACAGGGCTCGCCGCACCTCACGCAATGCGTCCTGGATGTTGGTTTCGCTAATTTTGTCCTGACCTCGCAAGGATTTCCAGGCCGACTCCAGACGTTCTGCTAAGGCATCAAACATAGGCACCCCGGTAGTTGAACTTATATTTTGACATACTGGCCTGGCTGAGTTAGCTAGTTTTGTCGTTTTGGCGGTACTGGCACCGGGGACTAAGGATCAGTTGCACTAAGAACTGCTTCAGGAACCATATACGATAAGGTTAAAAACTTCTGCAAAGAGCCAAGGCAACACTGGATGTCTGCCAGAACAGGGATGTGGTCGGTTTTTCACCAGGCCCGCTAGGATAAATTCAAACGATCACTTTGCCTAGGGAATGAACACAAATCCACTCATGATCCCCCAGTTGCAGTCGATTTCGGATTTGATCAACACTGGGAATCGAGATTATTTAGTAAGGATTAATTGATCCCTACACCTATTTCAATGAGGTTAAACCTTGCACTCTGAAACCCCGCGGGTCATTTCCCTAATTCCCAGTGCAACTGAAATTGTGGCGGCTTTGGGAGGTAAAGGGTTATTGGTCGGACGTTCCCATGAATGTGACTTCCCAGAAACAGTCAAATCCCTGCCCATCTGTACGGCGGTAAATTTTAACCCTGAGGGCAATAGCCAAGCCATCCATGAGCGGGTGACAGAACTCCTTGAGAAAGCCTTGAGTATTTATCGGGTTGACTTAGTACAAATAAACCAATTAAATCCAACCCACATCATTACCCAGGCCCAGTGTGATGTTTGCGCCGTTAGCTTAGCTGATGTCCAGGCCGCGGTGAACCAATTAACTGAAGCTTCTCCAGAAGTAATCTCTCTGCAACCCCGAACCTTAGCCGATGTCTATGGGGATATTCAACGGGTCGCTGAAGCCCTCAATCTTGACCCCACACCTCTCCTAGAAGATATCCACACCCGACTAACTATTTTGAACTTTGAGTCCCGCCTGCCCGATCTATTGAGCTCATTTCCCTCTCAACCGGAACAATCACTTCCCAACGTTGCCTGCATTGAATGGACTGAGCCGCTCATGGCTGCCGGAAATTGGCTCCCAGAGTTGGTGGAATTGGCGGGGGGGAAAAATCTATTGGGGCAAGTGGGTGAGCATTCTCCTTGGCTGAATTTTGCTGATCTGGAAAAGGCCCAGGCAGATGTGATCGTCTTTATGCCCTGTGGCTTTAATTTGGCTCAAACGAAACTGGCTGTGGCGGAATTACTGAGTCAACCGGCCTGGAAGAATTTAATGCACACCCAAAATCCTAAACTCTACGCAGTCGATGGCAATCAATACTTCAACCGTCCGGGGCCGAGATTAGTTGATTCTTCCGAGATTCTTGGGGAAATATTTAGCCATGCCCGTGATCCAGCCCAAGCAGCGGATGCCTTTAAGTGGGGTTCGTCCAGGGCCTGGAGCCCAATTTCAGTCAATACCGATGGGTAGCAAAAACTTAAAACTGACTATCCCAGGCCTGGCCCACTAACTCACTCAACCATTGTCGGGTCGGCGAATCTAAAAATAAATCCTCTGCTAGAACCTCGGCCTGGAGCATTTCTAAGGTTTGTCCCTGGGAGCGCGCCATTTTCACCACCCCCGCAATGGCCGCCGCCACCAATTCCGCATTGACCGGTTGGGTATCCAATTCACTCATTTCCGCGAGATTGCCAGGAATGGGATAATGCATAGTGTCGGCAGTAATTATGAGAATCCTTTAAACTCTCTTAAACTAAGTATTTGGAAGTTTACTGGATCTCCTGGGTCTGTCAAGTCCTTTTGGGTGCGATTGATACAAAATGCAAGAAATTCTTTATCTGGAAGTGCCAACCCCCGCAACGGCAGATGTCCAGGCCTGGTTACAAACTCAATTTCAACCCACCCGCGGCCAAGTAATCGCTTCCCCCTCTGGAATTCGCTGGCAATTTTCCGACACTTCCACTGAGCTTTCTGTCCTGGCCTGGTCACTTCAACGCACCACCTATTTAAAGGTTTTTCGCTGGGGCCTGGGGCCTGTGCCGGGGGAATCCGCCCTAATTCAGCACCTAAAACAATCAATCCAAGCTGCCTTCCCGCTTCAGTACCACGAACCCCCCCAGGTTGACCTCAGTAAAGGGAATATTTTTTCCGCCCTCGAACCCTTCTATCCCCGCACCGTCAAGTATTTTCAGCAAATGCCCAATGGGGAAGCAGATCTTCAACGGGTCTATTGGTGGGAGCAACGCTGGCGTGACGGTGTTCGCAATCCCAGGCCCCGCAGCAGGTGATCAGTCAATCCGAGACAACCCTGGAAACTCTAAACTATGACCTCATCTATATAGGAGGGGCCCTAGGGGTCATTCATGCGGCGGTCATGGCGCGGTTGGGCTATCGGGTTTTATTGCTGGAGCGGTTGCCCTTTGGTCGGATGAATCGGGAATGGAATATTTCTCGGGCGGAATTTCAGCACTTAATCGATCTGGGCCTGTTTACTGCGGCGGAATTTGAAACGACCATTGCTCGGGAATACAAAGACGGCTTTAATAAATTCTTTTCGGCGACAAGCCCCAAACACTGCCAGGCCCCGATTCTCCACACACCAACGGTCTTGAATATTGCAGTGGATTCCAGCCAGTTACTTGAGCTGTGTGGGCAAAAACTCCGGCAAGCAGGGGGGGAAATTTGGGATGAAACGGAATTTCTCAAGGGCACCATCCATTCCAATGGGATCAAAATTCTCGCTCAAGATCGTTCCAGCCAAGACCATAGAACCGTAACGGCCCGACTCCTAGTGGATGCGATGGGCACAGCTTCTCCGATTGCTTGGCAACTCAATGGCGGCCGGGCCTTTGATAGTGTTTGTCCAACGGTGGGGGCATTGCTCTCTGGCCTGGAGCCTCAGGTGTGGGATGCCAACTATGGTGATGTTCTCAACAGCCACGGGGATTTATCGCGGGGACGGCAACTGATATGGGAGCTATTTCCTGTAGCTGGAGATAATGTCACAATTTATTTATTCCACTACCACAAAGTTCATCCCGAAAATCCGGGTTCCCTATTGGAAATGTATGAGGACTTTTTCCATATTTTGCCGGAGTATCGCCGCTGTGATTTAGATGAACTCAACTGGATTAAACCCACCTTTGGCTACATTCCTGGACATTTCAGTTTGCACAGCCAAGACCGAACGACTGCCTTTGATCGCCTCGTGACCATTGGGGATGCCGCTTCCTTACAATCTCCCTTAGTTTTTACTGGATTTGGCTCCTTAGTGCGGAATTTACCCCGGCTAACAGATTTACTCAACACGGCCCTGAAACACGATCTGCTTCAATCCCAGCACCTCAACCAGATTCGAGCCTTTCAAAGCAACACAGCTGTAACCTGGCTCTTTTCCCGCGGGATGATGGTACCCACAGGCCGGAATTTACCCCCCAATCGTGTTAATGCCATGCTCAATACGTTTTTTGGGATTTTGGCGGGAGAATCTCCAGAGTTGGCGGATCGATTCATTAAGGATCGGGCGGGGTGGTGGCCGTTTAATCGGATGGCGTTGACCGCGGCCTGGAAAAATCCGGGATTGCTCTACTGGATTTGGGATATGGTCGGGGCCTGGGATATGACCCGCTGGATGGGCAGCTATTTCACGTTTACTTGGGCTGCATTTTTAAATGGGATTTTCGGGGCCTGGTTGCCGGGATTGATTCGTAAAAGCCAGGCCTGGTTAGAGCCACAATTTCCTGAACTTTGGTTTTGGCTCCTTTGCCGCAGCTATGATCTCACCTATTCTGTCGGCCAACCCCGCATCGAGCAAACCTTACCCAAAAGTCCGTGGCCTGGGCCAACCTTAAACCGACCCATGGCGGCAGTGGGTGAACCTCGTTTTCCCAGTTCATAGGTTAGTACAGCCCGGTCACGAACAAAAATCTATATCAAAATATTAATATCCCAAATGGCGGAGAAACAGGCTCTGTTTGAGAGATTTTTGATCACCAGGCCCAATCAATTGATGTTCTCCCCGTCCTAGTTTCTAGAATTGGGTTCAACTGCAAGTTTCCTGTTCCGATAAGCCCTGATTAGCTCCCACCAACTCCGACCAACTCGGACAACGTTGTTGATCAAGTTGCTGAAGATAATAGCGATGTTGATAGTAATCTTGTCGTAATTTTTCTAGAGTTACTAGTCGTTCGTGATTTACGCCGGGAAAATCTTGCATTGGGGCTGTTTCGTCTAGCAATAAACGATCTAAATATACCCGTAATGCTTCTCCAGCCAAGGATTCTTGTAGGACTAAACTCATTGTTTCCTGCCAGGCCTGGAGTAAATGCCGACACCGTTTTTCCACCATAATCCGTTCCAGGGAAGCTGCGGCAGTTTGAATGCTTAGGCTCGGACGGTTAAGGTCTAAACGAGTTTTTTCATTTAGTTGGATTAGCGTCCAAATTTGCTGAAGTTCGGCATCAAACTCTGTACAAAGGTCTTGAACTGCTGTAACTAAATCTAAATCATGTTCAACCGGCAACCACTCAGCACCGTAGGGATCATCGGGGGCGGGTAGACCTGCAAAAGCCGATTCCTCAATGATCAGGATTTGTCGCCACAAAAATCGATGGTGAGAAAAACTAAACTCTAAATCCCGTTGTTGAAGGACTTTGCGGATCGTAGCCCGTTGGTTTGGTAGATGGAGATAGATGCGTAAAAGTTGGGCCTCAGCCGCTTCCCGTAGGGTTGTATCCGCGGGTCGTTGCCATTTTTGTCCTTGACCATGCCAGCGTTGACCCCGTACCTGTTGCCGCAAAGATTCTTCTAGGCGGAGGGTGAGGCGTGCATCCCCTTGTCCGAGAAGTTCAGCACAACGGTGGATGTAATGGCTGCGGAGGGTGGCACTGGGAAGTTTACCAAGGAGAGCCGTGATTTTATGGGTCACCTCTTGAAACTGATCGGCCTGGGATAAGTCGTGGGTGTTTAAGAGTCCCTGAATTTGCCAATCCAGCCAGAGGGGGGCCGCCGTGACCAAGTTGAGATAATCCTGGGCCGAATGTTGACGGAGAAATTCATCCGGGTCTTTACCTTGGGGGATGGTTAAAATCCGTAACTGCACATCGCCGCTATAGGCTAAATCTGCCACTTCCCCAATCGCCCGTTGGGCCGCCTTTTCCCCCGCTTTATCTGCATCAAAGTTGAGAATGACCTGCTTGGAATCGAGATAGCGCAACAGTTGCCGGACTTGTTCTTTGCTTAAAGCGGTGCCAAGGGTGGCCACGGCCTGGGTAATGCCAGCTCGATGGAGGGCAATCACATCAAAATAGCCTTCCACCACAATGGCTTGGTCGTGCTTGGCGATATCATGGCGGGCTTTATCTAACCCAAACAGCAACTTACCTTTACTGAATAGGGGAGTTTCCGGGGAGTTGAGATATTTGGGTTCCTCATTTGTCAGGGTACGACTACCAAACCCCACCACTCGTCCTTGGGGATCATGAATGGGAATCACCAACCGATCTCGAAAGCGGTCATAATAGCCATCCCCTTGGTTGCGAGGGACAATTAACCCGGCCTGTTCTACAAGGGAAGCAGGGTAGCCTTTTTGCTCCACTAGATAACGATAGAGAACTTGCCAACCCGCCGGAGCATGGCCAATCTGAAACTGCTGAATCGTTGCTTCATCCAGGCCCCGTTTTGTCACGGCATACTCTAATGCGGCTTGGCCTGTGGGTTGTCTGAGGGCATGTTCATAAAAGGAGCAGGTCAGGGCCAAAATTTCGTAAAGCTGCTCTTTGAAAGACAGTTCCTGTTGCAGGGCCTGGCGTTGCTGTTCATCAACAGTACGAACTGGGACTTGGTAGCGTTGCGCTAAATCGAGGACGACTTCACTAAAGGAGCGTTTTTGCACCTCCATCAAGAACTTAACGGCATTCCCCCCAGCTCCACACCCAAAACAGTAATAAAACCCCTTGGCCGGACTGACACTAAAACTGGGGGATTTTTCATCGTGGAAGGGGCAGCAACCAACAAAATCTTTACCCCGTTTCCTCAGAGCGACATGATCCGACACGACCTCGACAATATCAACGCGGGCGCGCACCTGTTCAATCGTATCGGGATGGAGGCGGGGGGCGGTTGTCATCACCTAAGGGCATTCACCTTGCGTAACTGATAAATCATAACCTTTAAACCAAGGAAGCTAGGTATCGATTTATTTAATTTTGATCTAGGGAAAAACTCTATATATTTCTCGACGATGGGCGATTCTTTGACAAGTTATTTGCTTGAGTGCAGGACCGATCGTCATGCCAACACGGTAATCACCAATCCGAATTTTGTATTTGTCAGTATAGCCTTTCATTTTTTCAATATAGCCAAGAGCAAATGAGTTTTCTGATTTAAGTTCATGAAACACAATGATTTCAGCTCAATCTCGCACATGAATGGGCAGTCCAGCCAGTTCCTTAAGAAATTTTTTCGTATATTTAACATCCCACATTTTCAGATTTCAGGGATTGATAATAGGAGTCAGCCGCTACACCTGAAACTAGCTCATCATTTTCCACTTCTTTCATCAGTTCTGACAAGCCAAAATCTTCTAAGACCTCTTCAATTTGATTGAAAATCGAGATGGGGATCTGAACCGCAAGAATGCGTTGTTTCTCGTCTAGAACATATTGCTTAGGGATTTCGAGCATTTTTCAGCCTCAAGATCATCATTGGGTGAACAATCAGGATTCAATTCTGCTAAATTGTAGAGCATTCATTTTATGCATAGTTTGATGAAGAACATCAGTAGATCAGAAAATTCCATCAAGACTCTTTTAAGATAATCTCTCCCACCATACCTGCTGCTTGATGGCCGGGTACAGAGCAATGGAGTTCATAGGTTCCAGGTTTCATGGGCACAAAAAACCATTCCGCCGTAGCCCCAGGCCGGAGTTCCAACTCGTGAATTGCACCCTTGACTTCAACTTGCCCTGCTTCCACTTTTTGAGTCCAACTACTGTCAGCAAAATCCTTGGCGGTGAAATAGTGCTTGCTATGGCTGGGATTCATCAAGGTTAACTTATATTTTTGCCCGGTCTTAAACTCCAATTGATTGGGAAAAAACCTTAACTCATCAGCGGCATTGCCTAGGCTAACAGTGACATCTGCAGGGGGTGGAGCCGCCAGGCCTGGGAGAGGGTTTCCCAACCAAAATAGAGCCATGAGGACTAGAACCCAAAACTTCGTCATGGACTGACCTCAATAACACCAGGCCTCTATGCTAATAAATTCTGGGAGGCTAAACCCTAGTTATCCATAATTCCTCACAGTTTACTGGAAGAGAAAACGAGTCACACTATTGCGGGGCCTGGAGGTAACTGACAACTCGCTAGATTAGGGAAATAAGTTGTAACGTAATATACAAAAAATTGCCCAGACACCATCTTTCCAATTAATCTTCTTCCCTTCTTTGTAGGAACGTCCGTAGTAGGAAATACCAACTTCGTAAATCCGACAATTTAATTTAGCAACTTTTGCGGTGATTTCCGGTTCAAAACCAAAGCGATTTTCCTTGATCTTAATTTGTTGGATAATCTCTCGTCGAAATGCTTTATAACACGTTTCCATATCCGTTAAGTTGATGTTAGTAAACATATTAGATAAAGTCGTTAAGAATCCATTTCCAACTCGGTGCCAATAGTAAACAACTCGATGGGGAGCACCACCTTGAAATCGAGAGCCGTACACCACATCAGCGCGACCCTGGAGGATTGGTTCCAGCATCAATGGGTACTCTTGGGGAGAATACTCTAAATCTGCATCTTGAATAATGGCAACATCCCCAGTAATTTGCCCCAGGCCTGTTCTTAGGGCGGCCCCTTTACCCATATTTCGGGGATGATAGATGACCTGGTCAACCATTGGTTCAATTTCACTTCTGAGAATTTCTTGGGTTCCATCGGTGGAGCAATCATCGACAACAATAATTTCTTGATCAGGGATGGGTGACTGATGAATTGCCTGAATCACTTGGCGAATCGTTGCCACTTCGTTGTAGCAGGGGACAATCACCGATAATTTCAACAGTCAGTCTCCTCAGTGTGTAGTTAAACAGGCTCGATGGTAAATCCAACTAAATAGGCAATGCTAACCAAACCCATTAAGACAAAAGTCCCGTAGAAATAGGGTTTAGGAGCAACAGGCCAAAGCAAAAGCCAGAACAAGTATAAGTCTAAATAGACCCGGCTATAGTCAGTAAATAGGGCTAAAATCTGCAACTTTGAAAGCAGAAAAACAACACTATACAATCCCGCTCCAATCATGAGTTCCCTTTGGTGTTTCCAGGCCGGCTTAGCGCAGAGAATCACCCCAACGACAATCACAAGCTGTAAACCAAAAACAATACCATCCAAGGCCTGGGTCATAGTCCAAGGAGTAGCCAACAATTCAGAGATTTTGTCAAAAATACCGAGCAGGGGCCAACTGAAGTGTGTGCCTAAACTTTGACTATCCCACTGGCCTGGCAGTTTAACCCGTAAATAAAGATTCCAGGCCCCCCAGGGGATCAGGGGCAGGGGCGCGAGGAACAGATACTTCTTCTGTCGTTGAAATCCGCTGGTTAAAACCAATGTTAGCCAAATCAAGATGGTTGTCTCACGGGTTAAAAGGGCCAATGCTTGCCAGGCCAAGGAGAGCCCTACTTGCGAACGGCGAAAGCTCACCAATGCCAGGATTACCAAGGTACTACTGAGTAGGTCAGCGGTGGAAATACTCAGGCTAATCCAAACGCCGGGAATGGCCAAAAAGAGGAGGGGTAAACTCGACGCCGTTGGTAAAAGCTGCCCTAGTCCCCACACCGCAACCCCTAAACAAGCCACGTTAATCACCACCAACCCGAGGGGAATCAACGCTGATTGCCCCACTCCCAACAGCCAACCGAGGAAAGGATAGAAAATTCGTCGATATCGATAGGCTGGAACATCAAGGGATTTGAGGGTTTCTGGGTAATGTAGGCTCGGATCTAAGGCAATGGTCAGAAATTGTTGCCCATCATGTCCTGTTTTTCCCGAATGAATAAAGGGAGTTTGGGGATGTAGTAAGGGCGAGACCGGTAAAACCTCCCCAATCCGAAAAAAACCCGTAATATTGCCCTGAAACTTAATCAAGGTCAAGCTGAAGACCACAAATAATCCCAGGCCCACAGCAATGCATGGATTGACAAATGTTTTGGATTTTAGCTGACCCAACAAACCTCAAGTCCCCGCGTTAATGAGGGTTTAGAGCCGCCCAAAGCGACGGTGTCGATGTTGAAAATTCTGAAGAGCTTCATGGAAGGCATTACGATTGAAATCCGGCCAAAGGGTATCCGTGACATAGATTTCTGCATAGGCCACTTGCCAGAGTAAAAAGTTACTCACCCGCATCTCGCCACTTGTCCGAATTAATAGGTCTGGATCCGGCAACCCAGCGGTATAAAGCTGCTGCTCAAATTGCAACTCATCAATATCTTCCGGTTCAAGATCTCCTTGTTTGACCCGTTGGGCTAAGTTACGACAGGCCTGAATAATTTCCCGCCGCCCACCATAGTTCGTTGCCACCACAAACTTAATTTTTTGGTTACTGGCTGTGGCGGCCATGGCCCGATTAATTTCTTCCTGCAACGACTCTGGCAAACAGGCCAAGTCCCCGACGAAGTGGATTTGCACGCCCTCTTCCACCATTTCCGCCAATTCCCGCCGCAAAACCCGCTCAAATAGGGTCATTAAAAATTCAACCTCTGGCACCGGACGACCCCAATTTTCCGTAGAAAAAGCATAGGCTGTTAAGGCTTGAATTCCCCAATCTTTGCAGCAGCGCAATAGATCCTTCAGCGCATCCACCCCCCGTTGATGTCCCATGATTCGCGGTAAATGCCGGTTTTTTGCCCAGCGGCCATTGCCATCCATGATCACGGCCACATGACGGGGTAGGCGCTCCCGATCGAGGTCATCAGGCAGGATTGTCAAGGATTTGGGTTGGGTCGTCATTAGGGGGTTCTCTTGAGCGAGATCAACGCAACGGCCAGACCATCTGCCAACGTCGCCGGGAATTTTTCCGTTGAGTCATGGCAGGATTGGCTTCCCCAGCCTGGTGGAACTGGTGCTCTAATAGCTCCTTTAGTTTACTGCTAGTCAGGGGACGGTTGAGTTCACCCCGTTGAGCCAGGGAAATAGAGCCGGTTTCTTCCGAGACAACTATACATAAACAGTTGGTGACTCGCTCCGTAATCCCCACTGCCGCTCGATGTCGTGTTCCCAACTGCCAAGGCCCTGTTCGCTGAGATAAGGGCAGAATGAGCTTTGCTGCTACAATTTGCGAGCCTCGAATTAAAATTGCCCCATCGTGGAGGGGAGTGGCCGGCTGGAAAATTGTTTGTACCAGTTCGGAAGTCAAGGCAGCATTGAGCTTAATACCAGTGGCCGTGAAGTCTTGGGCGTCCAGCATGGTTCCCGTTTCCAGCAAAATCAAGGCTCCGGTGCGGCTTTGGGACAGGGCTTTAACCGCATCGACAATGGCATCTAGGGCGGTTTGTCCCCGGGGAAGCGGGTTGGGATTTTTTTGCAAGACTTGGAGAAGTTTCCCCTGGCCAATTTGCTCTAAAAAGCGGCGAATTTCAGACTGCAAAATCACAGCCATGGCCACCGCCGACCCCACCACTAGGTTATTTAAAACAAATGCCAGAAACTGTAACCCCAGGCCCCGACTAATGGACGCAGCAAAAATCAGAAAAATAAACCCCCGCACCATCCACAGGGTTCGCCGCTCGGCAATGACCAACAGGACGATGTACGTTAACCCCAACACCAGGCCAATGTCCACCAAGGTTAAAGCTAGGGACCAGGTACGCGGAGAAATCGCTGGCCAGGTAAAGCCGATAAGGGTGAACAGCGGAAGGCTGAGGGCCATAAATTACACAGTCCATTGCTTAAGCCAGGCCAGAGGGCAGCACATCCTGACGCACTAAATCGGCATAGGTTTCCCGTTTCAAAATCAGTGAGGCATTTCCCTCCTTGACCAAAACAGCCGCCGGGCGAGTCAGACGATTGTAATTGGAGGCCATGCTGTAGTTGTAGGCACCAGTCCCAAAGACCACGAGGATATCACCGGCCTGGGGGTTAGGCAGTTCAATATCCTTCAAGAGAATATCTCCGGATTCGCAATGTTTACCGGCAACCGTCACGGTGTTCTCTGGCCCGTCAAGCATCCGATTGGCCAATACAGCAGAATACTGGGCCTGGTAGGTAATAGGGCGGGGATTATCGGACATTCCCCCATCCACAGCAATATAGGTGCGAATTCCTGGAATCTCTTTGCGTGTCCCAATGGTGTATGCAGTCACAGTACTCGGCCCAGCAATCGACCGACCAGGTTCACAAATCAGCTTGGGGAGAGGGATATTTTCTGACTGACAGGCCTGAATGACGCTTGCCGCCACCCACTGTGTCCAGTCTTTAATGCTGGGGGGATTATCCGCCACCACATAGCGCATTCCCAGGCCCCCGCCGACATTTAGTTCCCGAAAGTTGAGTCCCAAACTCGCAGCTTTGGAAAACCAAGTCGCCAAGGTATGGGCTAAATCCTGATGGGGTTGAAGTTCAAAAATTTGTGAACCAATGTGGGCATGGATCCCAACCCAATCAATCTGGGGATTTTCTTGGGCAAATTGAAAAAGTTTTGGTAATTCCTGGGGATCAAAACCAAATTTACTATCCAGTTGCCCGGTGCGGATGTATTCATGGGTGTGGCATTCAATCCCTGGGGTAAGGCGTAACATGACGCGGGCTGGGGCCTGGTCCGGAGTTTGGATTAGGGCCAATTCTGCAATGCGGGTCAGTTCCAACCAGTTATCCGCCACAATCGTGCAGCCCAGTGCCACCGCTTGAGCCAGTTCCTGGGGAGATTTGTTGTTGCCATGGAAATAAATCAGTTCAGGAGCGACCCCAGCAGTTAAGGCGGTATAGAGTTCACCCCCGGAAGCCACATCAATACCTAAGCCTTCCCGAGCTGCCAAAGCACAGGTTGCTAAACAATTCCAGGCCTTGGAGGCATACAATACCAAACTCGGGCCTGGGTAATGGGTTTTCAAGCCGCTGACGTAATCCTGACAGGCCCGGCTAAAAGTCAATTCATCCAAAATGTAAAGGGGTGAACCAAATTGGGAGACTAATTCCACCACATCGCACCCACCAATTTCTAGATGGCCCTTGCCATTGGTTTGAGCTGTCAGCGGCAGGAGTTGTTGATTGGTTGCGGCCTGGGAAAGATCGGGAAAAGTAGTAGTAGTAGGCTGACTGACGGTGATCGGGGTCATGGTGGTTGGGAAATGATCGGGGGCAGTTGACGTGGGCAAACCAAGCAAAAACAAAAACAATGAACGTGAATACTGTTTTGGATGTGAATGAGCAAAAATAATTAATTCCTAGTTTACTCTTAATCTGGACAGAGACCGAGGGGCTAGCAACCCAGCCAATCCCCTGATTTCACTGATGTTCTTGCCTACTACTCCTTGAAAACATTGTTTAAGCCGTTAGGAATCTTTATTTTTGCGTCCGTTAATATTAGCGCCCTTAACCTCAGATCTAATTCCCGCTGCTGTCGCCCTAGATCAATGTTGTTTAGGGGGAATGTGGGGCCCAGAACACTACCACCAGGAATTGACTAACCCCATCAGCACCGTTTTAGCCTGCCTTACCCCAAAGACAACTCCTGAGGCAGAACTTAGGGAAAGTTTACTCCTGGGCCTGGGCTGTAGTTGGGCCATCGCTGGGGAAACCCATATTACCCTCTTGGCAGTGAATGAAATTGTGCGGGGACAGGGCCTGGGGGCATTAATGCTTTGGGCACTACTAAAACAGGGATTACACAACAACCAGGCCTGGGCCACCTTAGAAGTTGCCGCCGACAACCAGCCTGCGTTGAAGCTCTATCAGAAGATGGGATTTCAAGAGGCCGGACGCCGCCCAAAATACTATTCATCTGGGGCGGATGCAATTATTTTATGGCTAAAGAGTTCTGAACAAAATCTGACCTTGACTAACATTGAGGCAAAACTGGCCCAGGCCCACTGGCAATTAATAATCAGTCCTAATCTCAGTTATCTCAAGGAATAGATCAGACATTAAGTTGCATTGGCAAAGCGAATTTTTAGGTAATCTTCATCCATCTTGGCCCCAACGGGTTGCATACCGGCCAGGCCCTGGGGCAGCACCATATTCCGGCGATGGTTACCAATGCGAATGTTTAATTCATCGGCATTTTTATTTAACTCAATTTTTTCTTTAGGAATTCCCGGCAAGTACAGCTCCAAACTATACTCACCATCGCAGGGAATTACCCGAATCGTATTTTCCTGGTAATAAACCTGAGCGGGATCCTCGTCTTGATAGAGAGTATCCTTCAGCCGCTGCAAGGCCGCAATTCCACACAGTTCCTCTGCAAATAAAGGTACTTCTTTAACAGGTAAGGGACTAAAATTATCGTGGATTTCTTGGCGATACTGCTGCTGGGTCTCCTTCCAACGGCTAAAGAAAGGATCATTGACCGATTCCGGGATAATCCGGTTAGCCACCACCATGTCCGTTGCCACATTGTAGAGACTTAGGTAAGCATGGGCTCGCAAAGATTCCTTAATCACCATTTTTTCGGGATTGGTCACCAAGCGGACTGAGGTTACTGTGTTATCAGTCAGAACTTTTTCCAGGGCTTCAATCTGCTCATAAAACTCGTAGGGGGCATCCATCACTTCCTGATCTGGTAGGGAAAACCCCACTAAGGGCTTGAAAATCGGTTCAACAAGCGGCCGCAAAGCCACAGACATCCGCTGCAGGGGCTTATAAAATCGGCGCATATACCAGCCACTCACTTCCGGCAAACTCAAGAGGCGCAGGGCTGTTCCGGTTGGGGCTGAGTCAATAATCAAAACATCGTAGGTACCTTCGTCGTAGTGCCGTTTCATCCGCACCAGGGCAAAAATCTCATCCATTCCCGGCAAAATCGCCAACTCTTCCGCTTGAACACCCTCCAGGCCCCGAGCTTGCAAAACCTGAGTAATATAGCGTTTAACAGCACCCCAATTGTCTTCCAGTTCCATCAAGGCATCGAGCTCAGCCCCCCATAGGTTTGGCCTAACTTCTGCAGGCTCATGGCCAAGCTCTTGGTCGAAACTATCTGCTAGGGAATGGGCCGGATCTGTGCTTAGTACCAGGGTTTTGTAGCCTAACTCGGCACAGCGTAATCCAGTTGCAGCCGCCACTGAGGTTTTTCCGACTCCACCTTTGCCAGTCATTAAAATTACGCGCATGGATTACCTTTTGCCAAGACTTCTATCTCCATTGTAAAGACATTGTTAAGCACTCCCCCAGAAATCCCTAAGGTAATGGACAAATACTAGGTATTTCCGTTCAACGTGGGATATCCAAACCTAGGGCCCACAGGGATGTCAGAATTTTTTTGTTTCATGCCCAAGCGAAATAAGCTTAATTGGAGGCCTAAGTTTTTTAAGAATTTCCCCTAGCTTAAGGATATTTTTCCCAGCAAAGAAACAGGTCAGAATTCACATTGTGGGCGTAGTCAGAGTCTTGGGTAAAGATAATATCAACTTCGATTCCAGGCCAGGTATGCTCGCCAATGGCCTTAATCTGTTGCCGAATCTGATCTTGCTCAGTCACTTGAAAGCAGCCACAGTCGGGGTGAATTAGCCAATAAAAATGTAGATAGACCATATCCCCAACTTGAGCTGATCGCAGCCAGACTTTTTCGTAAGGTAAGGCTTCAACAACAGGACTAAGAAGTAATCGTAATTGAGCTTGAGTTTGCGTATCGGGTGCCCCAAGGAGCAGTTGATGAACACTTTTAACAATGGTTTTAACAGGAATAGGAAAGGAGATAACGACTAAAATAATTACTAATGTCGGGTCAGCAAATGGAATAAACCCCGCCCAAACTGTGTCTTTCATTACCAGCACCAGGCCAAAAGTCAAACCCACGCTGAGACTGATTACCCCATTGATAAGCCAATTCACAGCATCAACTCGAATTAGGGGTGAATTGACTCTTCTATTGACCTGAAATTGATAAACAGCCACGCTCAAACAACTGGTTGCGGCAATAATCGCATACAGAATCACTAAGGTTGAATTAGCGTCTCGGCCCCCTTCCAAAATTGCTTGCACCGAATCAATACCCGCAAACAGGGAAACAAGGAGTACTAACAGCCCTTTGATCACGTTGGTTAGGGGGACAAAACCGACATAGCCAAATTGGAACCAACGATTTTCCGGTTGATGGAGTAGCCAGGCAATCCACAATGTGCCCAATGACATGACAAAGCTAATGACATTAAAAAAAGCATCCAAGAGGACGGAATCTGAATTGACATAGAGGGAAAAACCGATCCCCAGTAGAGATAAGCAGAAATTTCCGATGGCTGTGATGATTAGAGCCTGGCGTTCTTGGGAGGCAGGGAGCATTGTTAATGTCTCGTATAAAAATGGTCAAGTTTATAACTTTAGAGTGAATCTGAACAGTTGAATTCTGTCCCTTTCCCCTATCGTCATTAAATTATCCAACACCCTTAAAGCAACGGCTATATCAGGGCAGACAATAGCGATGCAAATGTTTGTTGCCAACTTTGAGCCAAGACCTCAGCAACTTGGGGCTGTTGTAAAAATATTAAATAGGCCATCAGGGAAATGCCCCCAACAGCTACATAGATCGATTTATTCAGCTTGAAATCTACCACTAAATGATAGAGCCAGTAGAAAATCATTGCGGCGATCACAACACCAAGAACACCCATAAACTGAAAAGTAATTATAGAAATTTTTGGATTTTCCAAGGCTGAGATGTGGACAAGATTTGCAGCATATCCGGCATACCAAGTCTGAATTAAAGTTCCAGGAATCCAGCCAATCCACTCAACCTTAAAACGGGAAACCAGTTGCCCAAGGGATTCTGCCCACTTAAGCATCAATGTCCATTCATCGGTTCGTCCAGTAATGTGATTCCAAATGGAATTCGTCAGTGCAATCAACACAAGTAGGACAACCCAGGGGCCAATGAGTAAAAGAAGCAGACCCCAGTACATCAAAACACTGCCAACGCCATAACCTAATAGTTTGAATAGAACCATAGATTCATCAATTCAGACTACCATTGCACCCCTAACTATCAAGGATAAATCCTAGGGTTTAATTGCCAAACTTGGCTCTTGACTTATTTTCAAGTCTCTAAATAGGTAGATAGTTCGGTGTTAATGTCTCAGGATGAGGGCCATTACTACCAAAACTTAAACCTTTGCCAATACTGTTTGTGGAGGCTTCAAGTATTTTTTGGTTTAATTCTAGTCCAGGTAACAATGGGAGTAAGGCAGGTTCGAGATTGGCGAGATCCCAGCTAGTGGGAATCAAGTCTTGACACTAGACTGTACATAGGTTAACCACAACGCCGTTTTACCGCAGTTTATGACCTGGAATAACCAGGGGGGAACGCTGGCATCGGTTTAAAGTTTCTGATAACAACGATCAGTATACTGCTACCAATGAATTTGGTTCCCATCGTTTTAACTTATAGATCAAAAAACGATATTGGCAGTCACCAACGCCGTAGTCAAACCTTAGCTCATTCTATCAGAGTGATTCTAGGTGACAAGGCCTAGAAATTGAGCGCGTTTTGGGTCACAGAAGCAATGGCCTGATCCGTCGCTTTCGGCAGGTGGTAGTATTTCCCCCCGGCCTGGGCAGCTAATTCCTTCCCAAATCCTGTGGAGATAAATTTATTTTCCGTATCCACCACCAACAGCTTTAACCCCAGACCCCGCATTTTGCCTGCAATTTCCAGCAACTCCGCTTTGATGTCTGGTTTTTCACCCTCAGGGATCGGTTCACCCAAGGACTTGGCTAAGGGAATATTGCCCCGACCATCGGTAATCGCCACAATCATCACTTGCCCCACATCCCCGGACTGTTGAGCATTGAGGCCCACGCGCACGGCCTGGATTAATCCATGGGCTAAGGGAGACCCCCCACCACAGGGCAAGGTATCTAATCTCCGGCGAGCGGCTTCAATGGAACGGGTTGGGGGTAGTAAGACATCGGCCTGATCACCGCGAAAGGGAATTAGGGCAATCATGTCTCGATTTTGGTAGGCCTGGGTAAGGAGTCTTAAAACCGCTCCTTTGGCAGCATTCATTCGGTTCAAGGCCATGGAACCAGAGGCGTCCACCACAAAGACAATCAAAGCCCCAGAACGTCTAGCCAATCGCTTAATCCGCACATCCCCTGATTCAACAATGACCCGCCGATTGGGTTGCTTGGCCCGTCGGGATTTTTGATAGGGAGCTGCGGTTCTTAAGGTTGCATCCACCGCAATGCGTCCACCCCGTCCTTTGGGTAACATGGGTCGCACATACCGCCCTCGATCCTGAGAATAGACAATGCTCCGACTACCAGATTTTCCTTGGCGTTGAGCTGATTGGGCAAAATACAACACTGACTCATCCAGAATCACCCCTTCCGCTTCAAAGACAAATTCCTCCGGGATACTGGGTGGCTCAGCCTGTTGTTCTTCGTTATCCTCCGGTTCGTCTTCATCCTCTGGGTCGGGTTCGTCTTGATCTTCGGCCTGGTTCTGTTGTGGGGGGGGTGGGGGCGGGGGGGCGGGCTGCTCAGGTGGTGTATCAATTAATGTGGCCCGCGGAACAATCACCAACTCTACAGCTTTACGCAAATCCTCAGCAATCACTTCCGAACGACCATTCAGGGCCGCATGGGCTTTGGCAACTCGAACGGCAAATAACTCGGCCCGATGGCCTTCCACTCCACCCCGGATCGCTTCAGTAACTAGGTAGGCAATTTGTTGGCGTTGAATCTTGACATCCTTGAGCCATTCCCGGGCCAGGATAATTTGGGTTTGCAGGTCTTCCAGCTCCGTTCCGTATTGACTGACAAAGGCCTGGGGGGAATTAGCAAAGTTAGTGGCCTGATCCACAGCCTGCACCCGCTCATCCAGGCCCAAAACGGCATCAGCACTCAAGGCAATGGCAATTCGGTCGAGTAAATGGGGTCGAAGGGGGCCTTCTTCGGGGTTATAGGTGGCGAGTAGCAAAGGTTGACAGGGGTGTTGAAAACTAATCCCTTCCCGTTCAATTTGATTGCGTCCTTCCGTCAATACTGTGAGTAAAAGATTGGCAATTTGGTCATCGAGGAGGTTAATTTCATCCACATACAACACCCCCCGATGGGCCGAAGCCAGCAAACCCGGCTGAAACACCGCTTCCCCTTTTTTCACCGATTGAGTGACATCCACCGCGCCAATTAAGCGATCTTCGGTAATTCCCAAGGGAATTTGAATAAACGGGGCAGAAACAACCTCTGTGGGCAGCGGGTCGGCTAGTTGACCGGAATGGATTTGCTCAATCAGCTGCTGATCCCAGGCCCCGGGATTGGTTGGATCTGCATTACTCAAGGAGCCTTGCACCACCTCGATGGGGGGTAATAAAGCATGAATTGCCCGGGCCATGACGGATTTAGCAGTTCCCCGACGCCCTGCAATGACCACACCCCCCAGGCCAGGATCCACCGCCGCCAAGAGTAAGGCCAACTTAATGGCTTCTTGGCCGACAATGGCAGTCAGGGGAAAAGTCGTCGCAACGGGTAAGGAAGTAGATAGCATCAAGGATTACGGGGTGTTGGGGAAAATTTACGTTTCTTCCCATATCTTGACAAAAACTTGCTCCCTTCCCGCGCCCATGCCTGGAAATTCAAGATCAAAACCCAACTGACCCCCCAGCATAGCAATTAGTTTTTGTTCAGACTATAAAATGATGCACACGGTCAAACGGCAAAAGAATTCGGAGATTATTTATTGTCTTTGTCAAGTCATTGTCGTCACAATTAATTAAAATTGATCTCAGTTAATGATGGATCAAGTTAAAGAAATTATTAATTTTCCCCAGTCCCTGGAGTTAGTCAGTCAATCCCTAAACAAAAACATTATTATAGGGGGAATTAAGCACCTAGCTTGCTAGATAAGGGGATGGTATTTTAAGAGATTTACTCAGTCTTGAAATCCCTTCCCAATTGTTGTCCATTCCAGATCATTTCTGCAATTTCGCCTGATTTTTCCGTGGATTTAACCAGGCCTGGTATAAATGAAACTGGAGTTAATTTGATATCCACTCCTTGCGATAGGTATCTATGATGTCTGACCTCTCTAACCTGGCTGAAATTCGCCGCCTTGATGAGTCTAAAACCGGCACCCAGGCCTGGAAAAAATGGGGCCCCTATTTAAGTGAACGCCAATGGGGTACTGTGCGGGAAGATTATTCCACCAATGGCAACGCTTGGGACTATTTTTCCCATGATCAAGCGCGGTCGCGGGCCTATCGCTGGGGAGAAGATGGGTTGGCGGGTTTATCAGACGATCAACAGCAACTTTGTTTTGGCTTGGCTGTATGGAATGGTCAAGATGACATCATTAAAGAGCGATTATTCGGCCTCACAAATAGCGAAGGGAATCACGGTGAAGATGTCAAGGAATACTATTTCTACTTGGATAGTACGCCCACCCATTCCTACATGAAGTATCTCTACAAATATCCCCAAGGTAAATTTCCCTACGATGACTTAGTTAAGGGAAATGCCCAGCGCGGATACTATGACCAAGAGTATGAACTGATTGATACGGGCATTTTTGACAACGACCGTTACTTTGATGTTTTTGTTGAATACGCGAAGGAGTCTCCGGAAGACTGGCTGATTCAAATTACAGTCTTTAATCGTAGCGATGCAGCAGCAACCTTACACGTTCTCCCCACTGTTTGGTTCCGCAATACCTGGAGTTGGTTCAAGCATCCAGTGACAAAACCCCAACTACGCCAAACCCAGGCCGGAGTTGTCGAAGCAAACCATCCCGAGCTTGGAACCTATTATTTTGTCTGTGACCAGGCCCCAACCCTGCTATTTACGGAAAACGAAACGAATTTGTCGCGAATTTTTGGCCTGGAAAACCCCCAACCCTACGTTAAAGATGGGATCAATAACTATTTAGTTCATGGGCAAACTGATGCCGTTAATCCAGGCCAAGTGGGGACAAAAGTTGCCGCCCATTATCCCATTGAAGTCTCGGCTGGGGGCAGCAAAACCATTCAAGTTCGTCTGGGAAAAGCGGTAAATTCTGCCTTTGGCCAACCCTTCCAAGAGGTTTTTAACCAACGCCGCCAAGAAGCCGATGAATTTTTTGCCCGTGTAATTCCGGAAACCCTCAGTGCTGATGCCCGAAATGTCGCTCGCCAGGCCATCGCCGGGATGATGTGGACGAAGCAATATTACAACTTCCCAGTGAAGGAGTGGCTTGAGGATGAAATTTTGCCACCGGATTGTCCGAGGCGCACTCCCACTCGAAACAAGGATTGGTTTCATTTGCAAAGTTCCGCAATCATCTCCATGCCCGACAAGTGGGAATATCCTTGGTTTGCAGCCTGGGATCTGGCCTTTCACTGTGCGGCTTTATGCCTGGTGGACATGGAATTTACCAAAGAGCAACTCTGCCTGATGGTGGATGAACTGCACTTACACCCCAATGGGCAAATCCCGGCCTATGAGTGGAATTTCAGTGACGTTAATCCCCCCGTGCATCCAATTGTCACCTGGCAGATTTATCTCCTCGACAAGGCTCTGAACGGTGGGCAAGGGGATCGAGTCTTCCTGGAAAGCGTCTTTCATAAACTGATGCTGAACTTTACCTGGTGGGTCAATCGCAAGGATGCCTCAGGAAATAACGTGTTTGAAGGCGGCTTCCTGGGCCTGGATAACATTGGCGTCTTTGACCGGAGCGCACCACTACCTATGGGAGGCAGACTAGAGCAGTCCGATGGCACCAGTTGGATGGCCCTCTATTCCCTAGAAATGCTGAATATGGCGGTGGAGTTGGCCCTGGAAAACCATGCCTACGAAGACCTCTGTTGCAAGTTTTATGAGCATTTCATCTACATAGCTGGGGCGATGGATCGAGTTGGGGAGAACAAAGACGAACTCTGGGATGAGGAGGACGGTTTCTTCTACGATATTCTCCATTTTCCCGATGGCCGGGCCGAACGCTTAAAAGTCCGCTCCATGGTCGGATTAATTCCTTTGGCGGCAGTGGCGGTGTTTAGGGAAGAGGTTTTGGAGCAGTTACCGAAGTTCAAACAACGGATGGAGGAGTTTAATGCCCGTCACCCGGAATTGTTGACCAACATCAACGATCCCATGGCAGGCGGGGTGAAAAGTCGGCGATTATTCTGTCCAGTGGGGCCTGATAAGTTACGGCGCATTCTCAGCAAAATGTTGGATGAGACTGAGTTTTTAAGCGATTACGGCCTGCGCTCCCTCTCCCGCTATCACCGTGACCATCCCTTTAAGTTTGTCGTGGGTCGAGATATTTACCGAGTGGATTATTTGCCGGCCGAATCCACATCCGGAATGTTTGGCGGAAACTCCAACTGGCGTGGCCCCATCTGGATGCCGGTGAATGCACTTCTTGTCCAGGCCCTGCGGAAAATGTACGGCTATTACGGCAAAGACTTTAAGGTGGAATGCCCCACGGGTTCTGGCAATTGGCTAACACTTTGGGAAGTCTCGGATGAAATTTTGACCCGCCTCAATCGGATTTTCCTGCAAACCCCAACCGGAAGACGACCTGTTTATGGTGATACTGAGAAATTCCAGAAAGATCCCCACTGGCGGGATTTGATTTTGTTCTACGAGTATTTCCACGGGGACAATGGGGCTGGAATTGGGGCTAGTCACCAAACGGGATGGACGGGATTAGTTGCTCGTTACCTAGTGGGCCAGGCCTTGATGGATCCGGACGAAGTTCTGGAGAAGACCTACCTCTCTGCGACAACAAGTAAATTCGGGACGGCGTAGATCGCTTGCCTGATCCCCCAAAAACTCAACAATTTGTCTCGCCGAGCCCAGATGATTAATGGGATCCTTGGCCTGGGGCAATCGTTTTTCCAGAACTGACTATAGTTGAAGAACAGCAGGGCTTAATCTATCAGGACTTAATCCTCATATTGGGTTTGAACATGAGCGGGCAATATCTCACGGACTATAGTGTGTGGATTAACCAGACCACTCAGTTACTACGGGAGCAACGATGGCATGAACTTGATCTCCCTAACCTGATTGAAGAGGTTGAAAGCTTGGGTAAAAGTGAACGGCGGGCCGTTACAAGTCAGTTAACTCGTCTTTTGCTGCATTTACTCAAGTGGCAGTACCAACCTCAACGCCGCTCTGATAGTTGGCTAGACTCAATCACCGATGCCCGGACTCAGATTGAATTAGCACTTGTGGATAGTCCCAGCTTGAAAAATTATCCTGCCCAGCAATTGGCGGAGAGTTATCAACTGGCCCGGCGTCAAGCCGCAGCACAAACGGGGCTCAAGATTTCCGTATTTCCAGAGGTATGCCCCTATTCTCTGGAGTTGGTTTTGGCCGAAAGCTGGCTACCAGAATCCTAGTATTTATGTATCTAGAGTAATTTCCAGAGAATTTGCATCAACTTCTCCCTAGGATTACGACTGACTTCATAGAATATAAAGCCGTTACCCCCGCCTGATAGACTTAAAGGTTGATTGCTGTCGGTTTTGCTGGCGATAAGAAAGAAAATTTGGAGGAAGAGACGGCGTGGATAATGTCATTGGCTTAGAGATTATTGAAGTGGTCGAAAAAGCTGCCATTGCTTCAGCGCGGTGGATGGGCAAAGGCGACAAAAACATGGCCGACCAAGTGGCAGTGGATGCAATGCGGGCCCGAATGAACCAAGTCCATATGCGCGGCCGGATCGTCATTGGAGAAGGGGAACGGGATGAGGCCCCCATGCTTTACATCGGTGAAGAAGTCGGAATTTGTACCCAAGAAAACGCCGAAGCCTTCTGCAACCCGGAAGAACTCTTAGAAATTGACATTGCCGTTGACCCCTGCGAAGGAACCAATCTCTGTGCCTATGGCCAACCTGGATCCATGGCAGTTCTGGCAATTTCTGAAAAAGGGGGTCTGTTTGCCGCTCCCGACTTTTACATGAAAAAATTGGCCGCTCCCCCAGCTGCTAAAGGCAAAGTCGATATTTCTAAATCCGCCACTGAAAACCTAAAAATCCTCTCAGAGTCCTTAGACCGAGCCATTGATGAACTGGTTGTGGTTGTGATGAAACGGGAACGCCATGATGAATTGATCAAAGAAATTCGCGATGCAGGGGCACGGGTACAACTGATCAGTGATGGCGATGTCTCAGCCGCTCTTTCCTGTGCATTTTCTGGAACCAACATCCATGCCTTGATGGGAATTGGGGCAGCTCCTGAAGGGGTGATTTCGGCAGCGGCAATGCGGGCTTTAGGTGGCCACTTCCAGGGGCAATTGGTGTACGATCCGGCGATTGTCAAAACCAAAGAATGGGCTGGTAAAACCAAAGAAGGGAATTTGGAGCAACTCAAAGCCGCCGGGATTTCTGACCCAGACAAAGTCTATGATGCCCACGAACTCGCCTCTGGGGAAACCGTGTTATTTGCAGCCTGCGGCATCACGCCGGGGGTTTTGATGAAAGGGGTTCGCTTTTTTAACGGTGGGGCCCGGACTCAATCCTTGGTGATTTCGACCCAATCCAAAACAGCCCGGTTTGTGGACACGATTCATATGTTTGAGAAACAGCCCCGCTCGATTCAGTTGGTCTAGTTTAAGTTAACCGTTCTCCTGGCCTGGGTTTTGGGATATTTGTCCTGGCCTGGGCCTGATCAACAGTAATGCGATTTTTTTGGCTTCATTAAATTTTCACTTAGATTTATTAGTAATTTTTGCGTTATTGTTTTGTACCTTAGAAATTCTTTATGTCTTTAACAGTCCACCACCTTAGGCCAAATGACCTGGCTTTAATGAATGGACTTAACGATCTTTTTGGTGCAGTCTTCAATGACCTGATAACTTACACACAAAATCGGCCGAGTTTCGAATACTTGCGGCGATTACTGATGGATAACTCATTTATTGCCCTGGTTGCGTTGAAAAATGGTGAGATTGTTGGTGGGCTAACAGCCTATGAGCTTAAAAAGTATGAACAAGAGCGTAGCGAAATCTACATTTACGATCTTGGGGTTGCATCTGAACACCGTCGCCAGGGGATAGCCACAGTGTTGATTAAGGAACTTAAGAAGATTGCGGTTGACCGGAGAGCCCATATCATTTTTGTCCAGGCCGATACCACAGATGCCGATCAACCAGCCATTGCCTTGTACTCTAAATTAGGCATTTGCGAAGATGTCCTACATTTTGATATTCCAGTTAATCAAATGGGTATAGGTTAAGCAGAAAAATTATTATTTATTAGTAAAGTATAAGATTTACTTGAAGTTTAACCCATCGGTAATGCACTACAAATTCAACCGTACAATTTTCAAGATCGCCTTAATTTAGTTGTTCCCCAAACCATCTATATACTTCGATTAAGAAACTTATTTCCCATGCGGGAGAGTGTCAAAAATGTAAATATTTCTTAATGTCATTCAGGGTTGAAGCAACAAAAATTGTATTCCTGCTTAAATAGTAATAAAGGCAATTTTTTATTTCGGCTTAAAAGTTTTTTGGAAGTGTGATGAACATTGCAGTCATTGGCTTGAGTCACAAAACCGCACCTGTGGAAGTCCGGGAAAAACTCAGCGTTCCAGAAGAGGTACGGGAAAAAGCCACCCATCATCTTTGTAGTTATCCCCACATCCAGGAAGCGATTATTCTTAGCACCTGTAATCGTCTGGAGATTTATATTGTTACCTCAGATACAGATAACGGGGCCCGAGAAGTCAACCAATTTTTGAGCGAATGGAGTCATTACCCACTGCCAAAGTTACGTCCTTACCTGTTTATCCTGTTACACCAAGACGCCATTATGCATTTGATGCGGGTTTCGGCTGGCCTGGATAGCTTGGTCATTGGGGAGGGACAAATTCTCTCACAAGTTAAACGGGCACATCAGTTGGGTCAACAGTACAAAGGGGCTGGCTCGATTCTCAATCGTTTATTTAAGGACGCGATTGCAGCAGGGAAACGGGTACGAACCGATACAAACATTGGTACAGGGGCCGTTTCCATTAGTTCCGCAGCGGTAGAATTGGCCGATTTACGGATTAATAACATTGCCAACTGTCGAATTGCCGTGATCGGGGCCGGGAAAATGTCGCGCTTGGTGGTGCAGCATTTATTGGCGCGGAATGTTCAACAAATGGTGATTGTTAACCGTAGTCTGGAACGGGCCCAAGAGTTAGCGCAACAATTTCCTGAAGCTCAGTTTGAACTCTGTTTAATGAGTGATTTACTGCAGGTGGTGGCTGGCTCGGATCTAGTCTTTACAGGAACTTCGGCAACGGAGCCTATTTTAGAGAAAGATTCTCTGACAAAAGTTATGAATAATGGACGGTTGCTTTCAATCATAGATATTGCTGTGCCGCGCAACGTCCATGCCAACGTTACAGAACTTAGCCAGGTGCAACTCTTCAATGTGGACGACCTGCAGTCGGTGGTTGCACAAAACCAAGAAGCCCGGCGGTTAATGGCCTTGGAGGCAGAAGCCATGCTTGATGAGGAATTAGCCAACTTTAACGCCTGGTGGCATTCCCTAGAAGCAGTGCCGACTATTCGTTGTTTACGCAACAAGATTGAAACAATCCGTACCCAGGAACTCGAAAAAGCCCTCTCTCGGTTGGGGACAGAATTTGCGGAAAAGCATCAAGGGGTGATTGAAGCGATGACTCGGACGATGATCAATAAGATCCTCCACGATCCAACTGTCCAACTCCAGGCCCAACAGGATATAGGTAGTCGGCAACGGGCAATTCAAACCCTCCATGAATTGTTTAATCTAGAGGTGGTCGAAACATAATGTCCCATCAATGACAATTTCCTCAAACTCCACCACCCCAGCCCCACCAGGCCCCGCCCTAGAAACAATGATTGAGGCTAGAACAGTCCACAAGTGGTACGGGGAATTCCATGCCCTCAAGGGTGTGAGCCTAACTGTTGGCCTGGGAGAAGTTGTGGTGATTATGGGGCCATCGGGGTCAGGGAAATCAACGTTTATTCGGACATTCAATGGCTTAGAAGACTTTCAACAAGGGGAAATTATTGTTGATGGCATGATCCTGTCTGACGACAGTCACCAAATCGAGCAAATCCGCCGGGAAGTGGGGATGGTCTTTCAGCAATTTAATTTATTTCCCCATTTAACCGTCTTGCAAAATATCACCCTAGCACCACGCTGGGTTCGAGGTTGGCACAAGGTCAAACGGGAAGACATCGCCCTCCAGCTTTTAGAACGGGTAGGAATTTTAGAGCAGGCCCAGAAATTTCCCGGCCAACTTTCCGGGGGACAGCAACAACGGGTTGCCATCGCGCGGGCCTTGGCCATGCAACCGAAGATTATGCTTTTTGATGAACCAACTTCAGCCCTTGATCCCGAAATGGTGCGGGAGGTGCTGGATGTCATGCGAAATTTAGCGGCCAGTGGGATGACCATGGTGATTGTCACCCATGAGGTGGGCTTTGCCCGAGAAGTTGCCGACCGGGTTGTCCTCATGGATCACGGTCAAATCGTCGAAATTGCCCCACCCCAAGAGTTTTTCTATCAACCTAAAATGGAGCGAACTCAGCAGTTCTTAGCCCAAATCATTTAAGTTGAGTACTGTTAATTCTAGGGGTAGTGAGATTGTTGAACTACCTAAGGATCAAGTCCCTACTGGAGCGCGCCTTGTAAGGCAATCACCTGAATCAGAATGTAGATAAGACTGACAACAATTCCTGAACCAAAGGCAATCCAACACCAAAGTTTTGCTTTTTCTGAGGCAGCAACAGCTCCGGCCCGATCTCCCGCTGCGAGTTTAGAATTGACTTGAGCGGCAAAAACAATCGCCACAATCCCAAAGGGAACGCAACAACAAATCGTCGAAAGAATCGCAGGGACAAGATAGTTAGGGACGGGTTGATCTGTGGTCATAGTTGTTCCTAATAAGTACAAAAGGCCAATGCACGCAAAAATAGTAGATTCAATACGTCCACCACTATACTGGAGGCAACTCCAAATTTGACAAACCTGCAGTGAAAGTTAACGAACATCTATCATATTTTCGAGCTAGAGTTTAAGACTTTGAACGAGCATTTACAATACTTAGGGATGGTGCCTTGGGCAGTTCACAACCGAAAGTTTTATTGATCAAGCTAGAAAAGTCACTGTAAAGATTTCCCCCAAGGGTTGGGAATCCAATCCATGAATGGTTGAGTTGCTGCCAAAGGTTCATGAGCCGTGATGCATTACAACCTCATCTACAGAAAATTTTTAAACCAATCTAGATTATTAGTGAGTCCGGGTCAGTAACTCAAATTGGATTCGCTTCCTAATTACTGGTAGCCCCCATTTAAGGTAATCGGAACCGACTTAACATTCCAAATTTCTCGACAATAGTCTTGAATGGATCGATCTGAGGAGAATTTCCCCATCCGAGCCGTATTCAAAATTGACATTTCCAACCAACGGTCACGATTATCGAAGGCCTGGCTCACCTCTTTTTGGCAGTCAACATAGCTTTGATAATCCGCCATCAACATATATTTGTCAGTGTTCCAAAGGTTGGATAACAGGGGTTGAAACAGGCCCGTATCCCCATGGGAGAAATGACCACTGGCAATCAAATCCAATACTGCTTTTAGGCGCGGATTTTCATGAATGTAGTTGCTCGGATTGTAACCATTGTGTTGCAGGGCCTGGACTTCAGGGGTTGTTAGGCCAAACAGGAAAAAGTTTTCGGCACCAACTTCCTCACGAATTTCCACATTCGCCCCATCTAAGGTTCCAATCGTTAACGCTCCATTCATTGAGAATTTCATGTTGCCAGTTCCCGAGGCTTCCAGGCCAGCCGTTGAAATTTGCTCGGAGAGGTCTGCGGCAGGATAGACCCGTTGCCCAAAGGTGACATTGTAATCTGGCAAAAATACAACTTTTAAGCGTCCCGCCAGGCCAGGATCCCGATTAATCACATCACCCACAGAGGTAATCAATTTAATGATCAACTTAGCCATGAAATAGCCGGGAGCTGCCTTCCCACCAAAAATGAACGTCCGCGGTGGTAAATCCTGGTGGGGATTTTCTTTCAACTGTTGGTAGAGGCTGACAATGTGGAGAACATTCAGATGTTGACGCTTGTATTCATGGATCCGTTTAACCTGAATATCAAAGAGAGAATTGGGGTCAACGGAGATGCCAGTTTTACTGAGGATATGCTCGGACAGAGAAACCTTATTTTGTAGCTTCACCGCACCCCAGGCCTGGCGAAATCCAGGATCTTTGGCGAGGGGTTCCAGTTGCCGAAGCTCATCCAGGTTTTTGGGCCAGGTCTCACCAATTTTGCTAGAGATCAGTTCAGTGAGGCTGGGATTACTGAGCACAATCCAGCGCCGTGGGGTCACCCCATTGGTTTTATTGCTAAAGCGTTCAGGATAAAGTTGGAAAAAGTCATGGAGGATAGTTTGCTTCAGAAGCTCAGTGTGTAATGCCGCCACCCCATTGATCGCATAGCTGCCAACACAGGCCAAATTTGCCATCCGCACATACCGCTCACCGGATTCATCAATGATTGAAAGCCGAGATAGGGGCTCCGCTTGGCCTGGGTAGAACAGTCGGACTTGATCTAAAAAGCGTTGATTAATCTCGTAAATGATTTCCAAATGGCGAGGAAGCAAAAACTCAAAGAGAGCAATGGGCCATTTTTCTAGGGCTTCCGGCAGGAGAGTGTGGTTTGTATAGGCAAAAGTCTGTTGGGTTACAGTCCAGGCCAAGTCCCACTCCATCTGATGCTCATCAACTAGGAGACGCATTAACTCAGCCACGGAAATGGCCGGATGGGTATCGTTGAGCTGAACGGTAAACTTCTCGTGGAATTTAGTCAGGTCTTTATTGTGCTGGAGATAAATCCGAATCATGTCCTGTAATGAGCAGGAGGAAAAGAAATACTGTTGGGAGAGTCGCAGTTCCTTCCCTTGCAGCGGTTCATCGTTGGGATAAAGTACTTTGGTAATGTTTTCTGAGGTAATTTTTTCCCGAACAGCCCCGTAATAGTTACCCGTGTTAAAGGCCTGGAAATCAAAGGATTCAACAGCCTCGGCCCGCCACAGTCGCAGGGTATTGGCCGTATTAACTTTGTAACCCAAAATCGGTGTATCATAGGCAATTCCTTCTAGGACATGGTGAGGCTCCCAAATGACCCGATAATGACCTTCACTGTCGGTGTAACTGCGAGTGTAGCCACCAAATTTGACCGGCATCCGCACTTCTAACCGGGGAATTTCCCAGGGATTGCCATAGCGCAACCATTTATCAGTAATTTCTACTTGCCAACCATCACGAATTTCCTGGTCAAAAATACCGAATTCATAGCGAATTCCATAACCAAAACTGGGAATTTCGAGGGTGGCCATGGAATCCAAATAACAGGCAGCTAAACGTCCCAGGCCCCCATTACCCAAGCCAGGCTCTTCTTCTTGAGTCAGAATTGTTTCTAAATCTAAACCCAGTTCGGTTACCGCTCTCTCCACATCTTCATAGATGCCAAGATTGATTAAGTTGTTACCCAAGTGGGGCCCCAACAGGAATTCAGCGGAAAAGTAGCAAACGGTTCGACTTTCCTGTTGCAGATAGGTTTCAGCGGAAGAAATCCAGCGTTGCAGTAGGCGATCACGAACGGTGTAGGACAATGCCATGTAGAAATCATTACGGGAGGCAACACTGGGAAACCGGGCCTGGAGATAGAACAAATTGTCCATGATTGCCCGCTTCAGGGTTTCCAGACTGATCCCAGTCCGATCATCTTCAACGGTGATGGGACATTCGGTGACAGGGATGAGGGACGTCATAGCCAGGCCTCAGGGGTGTGGGGAGTTAATAAAAAACGGAATCAGGGGTTAACTGTCTTTAATCCGTTACTTGGTTATACCCTGGGGCTCGGGAATAAATTGTAAATTTAAAGAAATCTTCAAGTTACAGTCGTTGCCCAGCTCAATGAAAGACAAAAGTTCTTAAAACTTTCATGGGTGGTGTTGCTAAGCCTCCTATACTTTAGTCAAATTGGCGTTGCGTGCGGACGGTTACATTGGTTGAGTGAACGTTAATTTTTCCATAACCTAAGGGATTCTATTTTTAATTTTTGGTGATATTCAACAATTGGTTTGACTCGATTTATTGCAAGTATGAAGATAGTCTTTCTGATTAGTAAGAACGATAATAAAACTTCAATATATTGTTTCTTGCTTCTGACATTAAACTAATGTTGATCTAACCAAATCCTGACTAATTCGGCTCGATTATGGGCCTGAAATTTTTGCAACAGACTGCTGACATATTTTTCAATGGTACGCGCACTTAAATGGAGTTCCAGGCCAATTTGGGCATTGGAGAGGCCTTGGGCCAGGAATTCCAGAACATCCTCTTCTCGATTAGTCAGGTTAGGCAGCGGTTCAGCATTTTCTGTATGGGTAGTCGGCTCTAGGGCAGAGACCATTGCGGCGGTGCGCTGTTGCCACTCCGATTGAATGAGTTGATTGCGCTCCAAGAGGTTCCGAACAATTGCCCCCAATTCAGGCAATTCAAAGGGTTTGGCCAAGTAACTGTCCGCACCGGTTTGGTAGGCTTTGATCCGAGCATCGGTTTGGTTGCGATTAGTGAGATAAATCACAGGTAAGAGGCGCAGGGAGGGAATTTGGCGAATATGTTGCACCAGGCCATAGCCATCCAAGTTCGGCATGAGAATATCAGTAATCAGCAAATGGGGTTGGTACTGGGCAATCAAAGCCAAGGCGCCTTCCCCATCATTGGCCTGGAGGACAAAATATCCTTGCCCTGTCAAAAAGTCATGCACCACCATCCGAATTCCGGGATCATCATCGGCAATTAAAACAGTCAAGGGCATCGGGCTTCTCGGACAACTAATGCGAGGAGAAAAAAGATTAAAGGTATTTCAAAAAAATCTATGTAAAAAAGGTCAAAGTCAAAAACTGGATGCTCAAGATCAAGGGGATTGCTGGGCCTGGAGATATTGGTTAACCGCCGCGGCCAGTTGCAAAAAATTCGGCTCAACCCTTTGTCCCAGATAATCCTCCACCGCCTGGGCAATAATACCAGCTAAAAATCCGGGTACTCCCTTAATTTGGCCTGGATTAATCAGTAATTCCCCTTGGCTTTGAATTTGGGTTGTATCGCCCACCGCCAGAAAGACATTTTTACCAACGCAATGTACGGCTTCCGTAAAAGCATGGGTTTGAATCTGCCAATCGGTGACGAACTCCCGATCATGCCACTGGGTAATATCAGTCCAGGACAACATGGCATCACTCAACAACGCTCGAGCCGCCAGAGGAATCTCCCCCCCGCCATGCCATATCAAAACTAGATCCAGGTCAGAGTCTTTTTCGAGCCGTTGCTTGACTTCGATTTCTCGGACATTGGCTAAGTATGGGGCCAACTCCAGAAGGTGATCTCGATAGGCCTGATACACCAAGGAGCGAGGAAAGGGTAGGGTCACCTGGGTATTGATCCGCATAGGAGTCGCCAAGATACAGCCCGGATAGTTACTAGCATGGCAGAAATTGCGTTTTTTTCGAGGGGATGTACCTACACCAGGCCAAAAACAAGACCTAGGACTTTATGGTGAGTTGGTTTCAAGGCTCAACCAAGGCTAAGATTTCCGCGGCGACCCGTTGACCCGATTCAATTGCCCCATGCACAGTTGCCGGATTACTGTCAAAAGCTGTAGCTTCCCCAGCAAAAAAAAGGGTTTGATCAATCGGTTCCGCTAAAATTTCCCGCGCCCCAAAGGCCCCAGGTGGTACCGAGCTATATCCTCCCAAGGCCCAGGGATCCGTAGTCCAATTAATGCAGCGGCCGGTAACAAATTGGGTTCTAGGTACCTCCGAATTGAATATCCGGCACAATTCCCCCAGGCCAACTGCAATTAATTCTGATTCTGTCAGGTTGGCAAAATTCTTCGCCCGTTCACCGCCAATGTAGGCCGTTAGGATCGCCGGAAAGCCCGGTCGTTGAAAGCTGGGACTCCACCAAACCATGATCGGGCCCAGGGACATGACTAAACTCCAATCTGGGGGCCAAAACATTTCCTGAAAGACCAACTGCAATTTCATCGCCGGGCCAACGTTTAGGGCATCAATGGCAGCTTGTTTGCGGGCGGGCAGGGGGGGGGAAAAGGCTGGACGACGCGCTTGAAGCAGGGCCACAGGAACCGTCACAATCGCGTTTTGGGCTTGGAGCACTTGGCCGGGAATGGTGACATTGACTTGATGGGTCTGCCACTCGATGGATGAAACCGGGCTGTTATAGAGAATTTCCAGGCCCTGGGTCAGTTGTTGAATCAAGGTTTGATAGCCGGTTTTAAGCCGAAAATTGTCATCCCCAGCATGGTGAACCCGACATTCATGGATTAATTCCTGCAAGCTCAGATTATCGGCGGTGGTTAGGTACAAATGCCCTTGAAACTGATCAGCAAATTCCCGCGCCAAGAAAGACATATTGATGGACTCTAACCAGGCCCTGAGGGAACAATCCGCCTCTGGCCAGGCCAAATTGGGAAAATCCACCCATTCCAAATCAAAAAACCGCGGAAAATCTGGCCACTTCTGAACCACTGCGTAGGGAAAAATTTGGTTTTCCACCTCAAAGGTATAGGTTTGGTAACGGGGAATTTTGATGGTTGCGTCTGGGTCTAACCACTGCCAGGTCACCGCTTGATCACCGTGAATAAATTCCGCCCCATTTTCCACAGGAACCCCCAACCAGTCCTGATCTGTCCAAACCCGTCCCCCCGGCCGTGACCGCGCTTCCACAACGATGACCGGATGATTTGCGTTTCGCAGGGCCTGGGCCGCCGCTAATCCCGCCACGCCGGCACCAATGATTAGGGTTGCTGTTGTCAGAGATGGACTCATACAATAACCGTCCTGGCAATCTGGGATAAGTTCAATACTGGCAAGAAAATCATCAACATCGCTGAACAATCAACAGGAAGAACCTCCAGAAACCAGCGACCACTCCTCAGGAATTTGGGCCACTTTTTCTCGACCACTGGGCTGATGGATGGGTTTACCTAGGGGGCGAAGTTTCAGGGTTCCGGCCTGGAAAGCGGCAACTCGGGCCTGGGCGGTGGAAATATACGCAGGTTCCCGTTCAATCATCAAGCTAAGGCGATTGTGTTGTAACGCTGCAATGACCGTTGAACCGACCCCACCAAAGGGATCTAAAACCCAGTCTCCCGGATGCGTCAGTGCCAGAATACACCGCTCCACCAATTCCACCGGATACTGACAGGGGTGTTCAGTTTTTTCCGGGTGATTGGATTTGACATTGGGAATTTCAATCCGACCCTGTGACCATTCCTCCGAAACCAGTTGCCAATAGTCGGAGGGGTTTTTACCGAGGGGATTACCACTGGGTTGACCAATTTTTTTACCCTTGAAATGTCGCTTACCGGGATATTTAGCAGGCACGCGCACCGAATCCAGATTAAACGTGTAGGTGTTGGATTTAGTAAACCAGAGCAAAACCTCATACCGACCGGAAAATCGTTTTGAGGCGTGGAGTCCATGGGCAAAGTGCCAGATAATCCGATTGCGTAATTGAAACCCGAGTTGTTTAAACAGGGGATAAAAGTAAATATCCAGGGGATAGACCTCTCCCTGATCGATGTAATTTCCAACTTGCCAAACGACGCTGCCATCATCGCGTACCAGGCGAAATAGTTCTTGAATAATCGTCCGTTGCCAGGCCAGGTAATCGTCAAGGGACAAGGGGGTTTCGTAGGATTTGCCGATATTGTAGGGCGGCGAGGAAATTATCAGCTTAAACTGAGCATCCGGCAGTTTTTGTAATTCGGTGAGGCTGTCGCCGCCAATTAGGCCATATTGCTGGTTTTCAGTCCTTAATGAATTCAAAACATCAGACATTACGGCAGGAGGGTGAAAATTTCTGCCCAAATCATAACATTCTCAGTTCAGACCCTCGCAGTGTTCCAAGCAGCCAAGGGGCAATCCTAGGGGAGAAGTCCAGGCCTGGCTATACTAGTGAGGCTGAGAGTTTAGGGTAAGTTCATGTCGGTGATTCGGTCACTCCACCAGCAGTTAGTTAAAAAAGAACGGTCGGCAACAGAAATTACCGCAGAGTATTTAGCTCGCATCCAAACCCTAGAACCCCAACTCCACAGTTTCCTGACCATTACCGCCGATCAGGCCCAGGCCCAGGCCAAAACCATAGACGCTCAGATTGCCGCCGGGGAAGAAATTGGCCTATTAGCAGGAATTCCCCTGGGGATTAAGGATAACCTCTGTACACAGGGAATCAGAACCACCTGTGCTTCCCAAATTTTACGGAACTTTATTCCCCCCTACGAATCCACTGTGACGGGCAAACTCCACCAGGCTGGGGCGATCATGCTCGGAAAAACTAACCTGGACGAATTTGCCATGGGTAGTTCCACCGAAAACTCCGCCTTTCAACTCACCGCCAATCCCTGGGATCTGGCCTGTGTACCGGGGGGATCATCGGGGGGATCAGCAGCGGCGGTGGCTGGACGGGAATGTGTGGCGGCCTTGGGGTCAGATACGGGGGGCTCGATTCGACAGCCTGCTTCCTTTTGTGGGGTCGTGGGGTTAAAACCAACCTATGGCCTGGTCTCGCGCTATGGCCTGGTCGCCTATGCCTCCTCCCTGGATCAGATTGGCCCCTTGGCTACCACAGTCGAGGATGCGGCAATTTTGCTCTCAGCAATTGCAGGGTATGATCCCCAGGATGCCACGAGTTTGAAGGTAGGGATTCCCGACTATACCCAATTCCTCACTTCCTCAAAGGTTAAAAAACCCCTGAAAGGTCTGCGGATTGGGCTGATCAAAGAAACGACGGGGCCTGGGGTTCAAGCCGAAGTGGCGACTGCGATTCAAGAAGCACAAGACACTTTACGGGGCCTGGGCGCAACCGTCAAAGAAGTTTCCTGTCCCCGCTTTAGCTATGGCCTACCCACCTACTACATCATTGCCCCCTCGGAAGCCTCAGCCAATTTAGCCCGTTATGATGGCGTGAACTTTGGGTATCGGGAATCCGCCGAAAGCCTCTTGGAGATGTACACCAAAACCCGTGCCCAGGGATTCGGGAGTGAAGTCAAGCGGCGGATTATGATTGGTACCTATGCCCTTTCCGCTGGCTACTATGATGCCTATTATTTGAAAGCGCAAAAAGTCCGCACCCTGATTAAAGAAGATTTTGCCCAGGCCTTTGAGCAGGTTGATCTCCTCATGTCTCCCACCGCTCCCACCACCGCCTTCCAGGCCGGGTCAAAAACTGCCGATCCCCTGAGTATGTATTTATCTGACTTGATGACGATTCCAGTCAATTTGGCGGGCCTGCCGGGGATGAGTTTACCCTGTGGCTTTGATCCCCAGAATCGCCCCATTGGCTTGCAATTGATTGGGAATGTGCTGCGGGAAGACCAAATTTTTCAGGTGGCTTCAGCCTACGAACAGGCAACGGCTTGGCATCGACAAACCCCGACCCTGATTGGTTAGTTGTCCCAATTAATTGCCCCAAAAAAATCTATGGTGCCCCACGCTGGCTATCACTGGGATTACTGGACTCGCCCATTTTTTGAAGGGTGGTACTACCGGGTGACCCTGCCCGAGGGGGGAAGCTTTGCCTTCATGTACTCAATCCAACAACCCGGTGGGGGGGCGGTTCAAATTTATGGCCCCGCAGAATCCTATGTTTGTCGTTCCTTTCCAGATATTGCCGGCTTTTGGGCCTGGTCTGAGGCTTGGGGCCTGGGGCATCAAGATCCGCTCAGTCAACAACACCCAGGATCAACGTGGCTAGATCCTGAGCAGTTTTTTCAGGGAGTGAACCAGGGCTACCAGGCCAGGGAAACAGTTAACCAAGGACAACTAAAAACCCCCACGGGCGAGATCAAGGCGCGCTGGTTCTATCAGATTGAGCCGCAACAATCCTGGGGAGCAGATCAGGTCACAGGCGGTTGGTTATCCTACTTACCCCTCTACGATCCCGGTTGGCAGGTTCTAATGGCCAAGGGACTCGCCACGGGTTGGGTAGAGTTATGTGGTCAAACCTATGAGTTTTGCCAAGTCCCAGCTTACGCCGAGAAAAATTGGGGGTTTAGTTTTCCCCGAAAATGGTTTTGGCTGCAAGGGAATTGGTTTGCGGGCTATCCTGATCTTTCCATCACCGCCGCTGGGGGCATTCGACAACTCTGGGCCTGGGAAGAAGCAGCGGGTCTGGTGGGATTGCACTACGGTGGTGAGTTTTATGAATTCGCCCCCTGGACAAATGCCGAGTTGGCCTGGGATGTTTCCCCCTGGGGACATTGGCAGCTAACCGCAACTCAGACAGATTTAAGACTGGAGATCATTGCCCATTGTCCAGAGCCACCTCAGACAATTCTGGTTCCGGCCCGAGCAGGGATGATCCCGAGTTGCTGGGATACCTTGACTGGGTTCTTGGAATTACGGTTGTACAAGCAGGGGCGCATCGAACTACAAGCTCAAACCCACCAAGCGGGTCTGGAAATTGGGGGAGCACCCTGGGAAAGCGCATGGCAATCCGAGGGAAGTGTAGAAAAAGTTGCCCTCTGGGAGTCCCTAACCAAGCCTGCCTAGTCGTTTTGGAGACAAGGTTGGCGACTAAAGGAATCAAAAAACTGCTGCACTGTCCCCCGAATATCTCCCTTAAAAAACTGGGGATCAAGGCGTTGTCGCAGTTCTCCCCCTTCAAAGATCAAAAGAGTTGGCAGGCTTTTGAGGCGATAGGTGCGGGCCAAATGAAAATTTTCATCTGCATTAATACGCACAATTTTGAAACTACTTCCCTGACTGGATTGAATTTGATGCAGCAACGGCTCAATTAACCGACAGACCCCACACCAAGGGGCCCAGAAACTAACAACAACAGGAATATGGGATTGTAAAACTTCTTGATTAAAGGTTTGTTCATTAATTGCTTTTACCATTGCCGCCCTAGCCATGACTTGGGATCATGCTACCAGTCTATGGCGGATCCTGCACGATATAGGAGAGGATGGGCCCACCAAAACAAGCCAACAAATATCGCCACACCGACATAGGCCGGTTTTAAAAATTCCAGGAGATTCAGGGTCTGCTTTCCTTGAATAATTGCTAAAAAGGGAATTATGGAAGTTCGTTCTTTCACGGACAAAAACGCCGGCCCATAGCGCACCGTTAAGCGGCGATCCCCATGCCAAACCCCAAAGCAATGGTGGGCAATTAACCCCAGGGAAGTGACCACCATAAATGAGGTGCCAAGCCAGAGGGTATGGGCAATACACCATATCACTTGGCCCCAAAGTTGCGGGTGACGCGTGATCCGGATAATACCAGTTTCGTAGAGGTGAACTTGGGGTTTTTGGATGGCGGCAATTTCTAAGAGATTAAATGTAGCTGGATACAGGAATAAAAAGGACAGGGCTGATAATCCCCAAACAACCCCCTCCAGGCCAGGAATACCCTGTAGTTGCCAAAGTTGGACGCCGTCATAGCGATGTGCCAGAAAGTAGCCAATCATCACAACCGCCAGGGATATACTCACTAGGGCAAAAGCCACGCGGTATAGTCTGGCCCCAACGTATTTTTCCAGGTGTAAGCGCAATGCCGCCAGACCACTGTGAGCAATGGCAAAGGTCAAAAGTAATCCCACCATGATGGCCTGGGAAGGAGCTAGCCAACTATGTATATCACTCACTGTGGATCCTTACTTCTGTACAATCTCAAATTACCTCTGTTTGATCTTGGCAGATCTCTCCAGGATTGTCCCTAGTTGGGGCATTGAATACATTGATCTTGATCTAGCATTCAAGAATTTTGGTATTATGAGAAGCCTGTGTAGAAATTGCATGGACTGGAGAGATGGCCGAGTGGTCGAAGGCGCAGCACTGGAAATGCTGTGTGGGGCAACTCACCGAGGGTTCGAATCCCTCTCTCTCCGTTGGGGCGGTTAGCTCAGTTGGTAGAGCGTCTCGTTTACACCGAGGTTGTCGGGGGTTCGAGTCCCTCACCGCCCATGAAATACCCATCTGAGACTATCTGAGATAGCCTAAAAGTCTTTACTGGAGGGATTTAAGCCATATTGTTTGTCTCGTTCAGTCTCACTTTGTCTTGGGTAAGTCGAGGGTAGGTGGGGGTGTTTTTCAGGGTATAGCGTATAGCCCCTAATGGTGAAAGGTGTTGCTCCCAATGCTGACAAAACTGGCAATACCTAAAGCAAAGGCCACCGAGAAAACAAAAAAGCTCTTTGATAGCGGTGGGCTATTGTTGGAACTATATGCCGGTAATAAACACTAGCGGCTTAAGCCCCGTTTCCAGGGCAAAGAAAAGCTCTTTAGTCTGGAGCTTTACTCTACGATCACATTGGCAGATGCCAAACAGCGGTGGGATGAGGCTAATAAAGTCGTGCTTCACAGTATTTACCCATCCTAAAAACGAAGGGTAATCCAGGTGGCTAATTTTCTAGTTTGTCGCTCAGGTTTGAAATGGTTGCCAGGAAGCGGTTTACCAAATTTGAGCCAAAGTGGAGAGAAAATCACGTAATCGTGAATATACCAAGGCGAGCGAACTATGTTAACTTAGCAGATTGAATGTTCAATACAACAATTCACTGCCCCAGAAGCTCTGCAACATTATGACGGATTGTAGAACATGTCTCAGGTGAGACTATCCATAGAGTCAAAAGTTGAATCTTCCTGATAAGGCTCTACAACGTTGCTACGACTAAAGCCGCACATTAGTGTGAGGGTGAACCTGATGGAAACATCACCTTTGGGCTTCTAAGGGGACATAAAGGGTGTGGATCAAAACATCTAGTCATCAAGAAATCAACAGGAATGCAATGAGGAACGCTGAAATACAAACTCATCAGTAAACACATCAACTAAGCCGAACAGAAAATCAGTTTCAACAATAGACAGTCATATCAAGGAATGAGAGATAAATATCTCGGAACACACAACCAGCCGCATTTTACTAATGTTCAGACAACTTTACCGTTGCTTGAGTAAGTTGGTTTTGCAAAATGGAAACACATTTAATCAGATAGTTCATCAAACTATTAACATTAACCAGGGAACTCAAAGTCAATAAAAAGTAGTCATTGGGAACACTGCAATCAAGTTAATTAACTTTTGTACTCTAATCATCACACCAAGGCTGGTATTGTTCTACCGTAAAACCACTCGACTTTCTAAGGCTACTCTCTTTAATCTATTCTTAAGTCCGTATATTTACTGAGGTAGACTGACGCCAGGAAAGAGTAACTTTTTACATCACTAATTTCCCTATTCATCAATGTCAAAGAATACGGATTAAGGGTATTATTTTTTAGGTATCTGACAATTGGGTGATGGTTGAATTATCTCTAGGCAGCGTGTTGGCGATACCAGTCAATGGTGTTTTTCAACCCTTGTCGTAAATCCATTCGGGATTCAAACCCAAACGCAGCTCTAGCCCGCTCTGTATCTAAACATCGCCGCGGTTGCCCATTGGGTTGATCCGGTTGCCAGACAATTTCACCCTTAAACTCCATCAACTCAGCTATAAGTTCAACTAAATCTTTGATCGAAATCTCAAAGTTAGTCCCTAAGTTAACAGGTTCTGAATCATCGTAGGCAACGGTTCCCATAACAATCCCTCGGGCTGCATCATCACCATAGATAAACTCCCGTGTCGGACTACCATTCCCCCAAACCGGGATTTCCCCATCACCCCGCAGTTGAGCTTCGTGGACTTTCCGAATTAAGGCGGGAATCACATGGGAACTACGGGGATCAAAATTATCACCAGGCCCATATAAGTTCACAGGCAACAGATAAATCCCGTTAAACCCGTATTGCTGGCGGTAGGCCTGGAGTTGAACTAAAAGGGCTTTTTTGGCTACACCATAGGGGGCATTGGTTTCTTCCGGGTAGCCATCCCAGATATTTTCTTCTTTGAAGGGAACAGGCGTAAATTTAGGATAAGCGCAAATCGTTCCGACACAGACAAACTTCTTCACTCCGGCCTGGAGTGCGGTATGAATCAGTTGCGTCCCCATGATCAGGTTGTCATAGAAGAGTTCGCCGGGCTTTTCTCGATTCAAGCCAATTCCGCCGACATGGGCCGCCAAGTGAATGACAATATCCTGATCCTTGACGACGGCCTGGCAGGCTTCGAGGGTGCGGAGGTCGTAATCTTTGGAGCGAGGAATCAGGATGTTATGTTTGTTGGCCCCGGCTTGGAGCAGTTGCTGAACCACCAGAGAACCCAGAAAGCCGGCCCCACCCGTGACGAGAATTTTTTTGTCGGTTAAATCAATCATGAGTTCCTAGTCTGCCTTACTGATTAACTGCCGACTCGCCACCACATCTAAAACAGATTCGCTGGTGATTGCCTGACCATTGTTGTTGGTAACTCCCACGGCCTGGAGATCTGCGTTCACCATTAGGGCCACCAATTCGGGGAAGGTTACAGAGGGTTGCCAGCCTAACTTTTCTTTAGCTTTGGCCGGATCCCCAATTAACAATTCTACTTCCGCCGGACGGAGATAGCGGGGGTCAAATTCAACATAATCTTCCCATTTCAAGTTGACATGACCAAAGGCTAAGTCCAGAAACTCTTTAACAGAGTGGGTTTCGCCGGTTGCTACCACATAATCGTCGGGCTGATCCTGCTGCAACATCAACCACATGGCCTGGACATAGTCTTTGGCATAACCCCAGTCCCGTTTGGCATCAAGATTCCCAAGGTAAAGCTTTTTCTGCAATCCGGCCACAATCCGCGCCACTGCCCGCGTAATTTTCCGGGTAACAAAGGTTTCGCCCCGCCGTGGGGATTCATGGTTAAACAAAATGCCATTACAGGCAAAGAGGTTGTAGGATTCCCGGTAATTTACCGTCTGCCAGTGGGCATAAACTTTGGCACAGGCGTAGGGACTGCGGGGATAGAAGGGAGTGGTTTCACTTTGGGGAACTTCTTGCACCAGGCCATACATTTCCGAAGATCCAGCCTGGTAGTAGCGCACCGGGGCATCCGTCCGCTGTTGATAATCTCTGAGGGCTTCAAGTAACCGTAAGGTGCCCAGGCCAACGGTATCAACAGTATATTCCGGTGCATCAAAACTGACGCGAACGTGGGATTGAGCCCCAAGATTGTAAATTTCATCCGGTTGGACTTGTTCAATGATTTTTCGCAGGGTTGTCCCATCGGTTAAATCCCCATAGTGGAGGGTTAACTTTGGTTTTTCTTGGTGGGGATCCTCATAAACATGGTCAATCCGGTCAGTATTGAAGGTGGAAGTACGGCGAATAATCCCGTGGACTTCATAGCCTTGGCCTAGGAGGAGTTCGGTTAAATATGAGCCATCTTGACCCGTAATGCCAGTAATTAGGGCACGTTTAGCATCAGGCATAGCAGTCAACAATCCTTAAATAAAATGAAGTCCAAAAGAAAAAGCTAACCCCAGGGGATTTACAAAAGTTTGCCATAGTTTGCCCCAACCTAGATTTCATTTTTAAACAAATTAGACTGTGGCTCTCTTGAGTTTGCAATCCCCAACACCAGGCCCGATTAACTTGACCGCCCCCCTGAAGGACTTAAGCAGCCGTGTTCCAGATGCCAGATTGAATCTGCAATGGCCTGGAGTTCGGGAGCTTCATGGGTCACAATCAACAAACTCCAATCCCGCTTCAGATTTTCCAGCAATCCAATCAACTGTTGCCGCATTGACCAATCCAGGCCAGCGGTGGGTTCATCCAACAGGAGCAGGTAGGGTTGACGAATTAGCTGAACAGCCAAAGCCAAACGCCGTTGTTGTCCACCACTCAGGGCCTGGGGGCGGGTATGAAAGGGTAAATCAGATAGTCCGACTGATTCAAGGGCCTGCTCGACGCGATCTAGGGAAATTTCTGGATGTCCGAGGCGAAGTTCTTCCAGGATTGTCCCACCACAAAAATAGCGATCCGGAAACTGGAACACCAGGCCAGCTAATTGTTGGAGATGGGGCGGCGTCAGTTCCTGGGTATGCCAAAAAATTTTGCCGGATGTGGGGGTTGCCAGGCCAGCCAAAATTTCGAGGAGGGTTGTTTTGCCGGAACCACTGGGACCGATGATCAGTCCAAGCTGCTGAGGTGCCATCTCTAAACAAATGTCCCGCAAAATGGCCTGGGGAGTCGCGGGGGGATGGTATGACAGTTTATTGATGCTCAGCAAGCCCTATGCCTCGGAGTGAAATCTATGCCTAGCCCATTGTCTGTGATCAAATCCGGATTTCGCCAGATTTCAGCTCAGTTGTTGGTGACCGGAACCCTCGTGCTTGTGACATCAGGGGGTTGGGTCTGGGCAGGGGATCCCTTTCGAACGGGTGAAACGCGCCGGCCCATTTCTGCGGAAACTGAAGCGGTGTTCATCGCCGTATTTCAGGAGGGTGACTACAACAAGGGCAGACAACTTCTCCCCGCAGCATTACAAACCAGTGCCCAGGAACCGTTAACCTTGACCATGGCTGGAGGGATGGCCTTCTTGGATGGAAATTGGGCAGACCTAAACCGCTATGGTCAACAAACCCTCAGGGCCGCTCAAAATCTCTCAGCTAAAGATCCCCTGCGCGGTAATCTTTACCAGGCCGTGGGGCAATTTCTCTTAGCTGCCTACGATATGTCAGAAGCAGGAGCGGGACCAGTGGCGGGAGCAGCCTTAGCGCTGATGCGGGCCCAGGATGTGTTTGGCTTTCTCAACCAGGCCAAGGCCATCAACCCCAACGATCCAGAACTAAACCTAATTCAAGGCTTTATTGAATGGGGTCTGGCCAATAATCTAGGAATTTTTCAGATTGAAGATGCCATTACCCGTCTGCAAACCCAAGCTGCCCCTGCCTATCTCAGTTACCGAGGGGTGGCCCTAGCCTATCGAGATCTCAACCAACCGCAATTAGCCTTAGAGGCCGTTGAAAAAGCCCTAGCAGCAGCTCCAGAGAACCCTGAATTGCTCTACCTGAAGGGACAAATCCTTAACCAGGCCGGGAATAAGCAAGCCTCTCTCTCCTTCTTCAACCAGGCACTGACCCGCGAAGGACAACTACCTGCGGAACTGGTGCAACAAATTCGCAATGAACGGGATCAGATTCAAGCGGCACTCCCCCAATAACCACACACTACCCAACGCCAAGCCTGATTTTAGAAAAAAACTTCACAATAGAAGGGGTCTGCCCAACTGCTGGAATCCCCCCATGTCAGTCCTTGATGGTCCCTGGACCCATAAATATCTGATCAGCAACGGAATCAAGCTTCATTACGTTACCCAGGGGGAAGGGCCGTTGGTTCTCCTGCTCCACGGGTTTCCCGAGTTTTGGTACTCTTGGCGACATCAGATTCCGGTTCTGGCGGAAAACTTCAAAGTCGTTGCCTTGGATCTAAGGGGATACAACGAAAGCGAAAAACCCACCGATATTGGTAACTACAGCCTTGAGGAATTACTGCTAGACCTTGATGGGGTGATCACTGGCCTGGGGTACGCCCGTTGCCATTTGGTCGGCCATGATTGGGGCGGATACCTGGCCTGGGCAATGGCTTCCTACTATCCAGAGCAGGTACAAACCCTATCCGTCCTGAATGCCCCCCATCCCGCCAAGTTTCGTAGTGGCTTGCTTGAGCCAGGCCAAGCGTGGCGAAGTTGGTACATTGGAGCTTTCCAACTGCCCTGGTTACCGGAAGTTGCCCTAGCTTGGAATGATTACCAGGCCATTGCCACCATTTTCCAGACCCATGCCATTAACCAGGCGGCCTTTTCCGCAGCCGACATTGAAGCCTATAAGAATGCCGTTGGCCGACGCGGTTGTTTGACTGCCATGGTGAATTATTACCGTAATCTCTGGCCGGGTCTGTGGGAACGGGATTGGCCACCGCTGAATTTGCCGGTCTTAATGCTCTGGGGGGAAGGAGATAAAGCCCTCAATCTAAATCTGACGGAAGGGACTGAGGCCTATGCCCGGGATTTTCGGCTTCAGATTATTCCCCATTGCGGCCATTGGGTTCAACAGGAACAACCCCAGCTTGTTAATCAATATTTACAAGAGTTTATGTAGTTTCCGCCATATTCCGACCGAGATTCAGGAGTTGTGTGGCATGATCATTTAGTAGTCTATGATGCTGTTTTTTGTTACAGGAGTCTTCTATGTCCCTTCAACTCGGGGATGTCGTACCCAACTTTACCCAAGATTCTTCCGAAGGGGAGATTAACTTTTACGACTGGGCTGGCGATAGTTGGGTCGTTCTCTTTTCTCACCCGGCGGATTACACCCCAGTTTGCACCACAGAATTGGGCCTAGTGGCCAAACTACAGGATGAATTTGCCAAACGTAATGTCAAAACCATTGCCCTGAGCGTGGATGATGCTGAGTCCCACAAGGGTTGGATTGGTGACATTAACGAAACCCAAAACACTACCGTTAACTACCCTATTTTAGCCGATGGAGACAAAAAAGTTTCTACCCTCTACGGCATGATCCATCCCAACTCCAGCACCGGCAATACCCTGACAGTGCGCTCGGTTTTTATTATCGATCCCAACAAGAAACTACGCCTCAGCATCACCTATCCTGCCAGCACGGGTCGTAACTTCGATGAACTGCTGCGGGTAATTGATTCCCTGCAATTGACTGACTACCACAGTGTAGCTACGCCGGGGAACTGGAAAGATGGTGATGATTGTGTTGTCGTTCCCTCAATCCCCACGGATGTTGCCCGGGAGAAATTCCCCAAAGGCGTGACTGAAATTAAGCCCTACCTGCGCTTAACACCCCAACCCAACAAGTAGATCGGGTTCAGGGCCCGTTAAGGCTTACGGAAACATAACCGATTTAGCTCAACTGTCTGCAGATTCCACCTGTGGGCAGTTTTTTATGGGGGTTGGGGACTGTCAGGGTAATCTGAGGCGTTTAGGAACACCCGCACCCGCTGTGGCCACAACTTTCCTTATGGGGATGTCCATCGGCACAGGCCTGGGAGCAGTAGGGTTTGCCATTGGCCATCACAGCTTTGTCCAGCGAAACAATACATAGACAATCGGGACAGGCACATTTCATTTGGGTTACGGTCGTCATGGGAAAAACCTCCAAAGACAGAACAACAAGCTCTAACACATTCAATATACTTGAACAACTGTTCAGATGTCAAAGTGATATCCTGTAGTCATGCTGGCGATTGGTTTTCCGTCCAGTTTTTCCTTGAGATTTTCTAATGCGCGCCCCCAGCCCACGTCCGATGTCCGAATTCCCTAGTGAGCCTGCTGTCACCCATCCCCAAAATCCAGACTTATCCCAGGCCAGGAACCATTGCCTCACCCCTGATCAGGCCCAACAAATGGCCGAATTTTTCAGTCGGTTAGGGGATCCCAATCGGTTGCGAATCCTATCGTTGTTGGCTCAGTCAGAATTGTGTGTGGGAGATTTAGCCTTGGCGTTAGAGATGAGTGAGTCGGCCGTATCCCATCAATTACGAGTCCTCAAATCAAGCCGCCTAGTTACCTATCGTCGGCAAGGGCGTCATAAGTTTTATCGGTTGCATGATCACCATGTGTTAGCTCTGTATGCGACGGTGGTTGAACATTTGGCAGAATCAGAAAATCCTTAGGTGAGATCTGAATCGCGGAAACTCACTCAAATCACCCTTTCTTGTCTGGCAAAATCGGCCTGGGGTATAGTGGCTAGGGCATGACTGACCTAAATTTAAGCGAGGGGCATAGATTCGTGCTGACTCAGTTCCGTAAATTTTGGCAATTCCAACCCTTGGGTAAACGGATTGTCTCGGTGGGTGGCTTAATCCTGGCCTGTTGGAGCTTGGTGGGTTGTGCTGGTGATGCTCCTCCAGGCCCCAATATCGCAACCTCCCCCCAAATTTCTGGCCGCTTACCGACAATTCTGGAACGGCAAAAACTGGTTTGTGGGGTGAGCGGGGAACTGCCAGGGTTTAGCTTTGTCGATGCTCAGGGCAACTATGCTGGGTTGGATGTGGATATTTGCCGGGCAGTGGCGGTGGCCCTGTTTAACGATCCCGAAGCCGTGGAATTTCGCAATCTCAATGCCAAAGAACGATTCTTAGCCCTGCAAACCGGGGAAGTAGATCTTCTCAGTCGCAATACCACTCTGACCATGAGTCGTGATACCGCCCTGGGAATTAGCTTTGGCCCAGTTGTTTTTTATGATGGCCAGGCCGTAATGGTGCGGCAAACCAGTGGGATTACGAATTTATCTGACCTGGCTGGGAAATCCGTCTGTATGCAAACCGGAACCACCAACGAGCAGAATTTTACGGATCAGATGCGCACCCTGAACCTGACCTTTACCCCCGTTGTCTTTGAGGATGTGAATACCACCTTTGCCACCTATGCCGAGGGCCGCTGTGATGCCGTAACCGCTGATCGGTCACAACTTGTTTCCCGCCGCCAAACCTTACCCAACCCTGAACAAAATATAATTCTGGCAGAAGTCTTTTCTAAGGAACCCCTGGCCCCGGCGGTTGTGGCCTCGGATCAGAATTGGCAAAATGTTCTTACCTGGACGGTTTATGCCCTGATCAATGCAGAAGAACTTGGAATTACCCAGGCCAATGTCCAAGAAAAAGCCCAAAGTCCTGATCCAAATATTCGTCGGTTTTTAGGGGTGGAAGGAGAACTGGGTCAAGGGATTGGACTGGCCCCAGATTTTGTCGCCAATGTGATTACGGCGGTTGGCAACTATGGGGAAATTTACGAGCGGAATTTAGGTGAACAAACCCCTTTAAAACTTGAACGCGGACAAAACAACCTTTGGACTCAGGGAGGATTGCTCTACTCACCCCCATTTCGTTAAAGCTAGGGTCATCTACCTGCTTGAAGCTAGTATTTTCGACCTGAGGTTTTAGCCCCATTACTTCCCAATACAAAACCGACTAAAAATCCGCTCCAGCATGGATTCGGTGAGTTCTTCCCCGGTCACTTCCCCCAAAGCCGTAATCGCCGCCCGCAGATCAATCGTCCAAAAGTCCAGGGGCAAGTTTTCGGAAATGGCCTGTTGCACTTGAGTTAGGGATTGCCAGGCCTGGGTCAGGGTCGCAGCTTGGCGTTGGTTAATCGCAAAATCTAAATTGGCGGCAGTGATTTGCCCGTGCTGGACTTGCGCGAGGATGGCCTGTTCGAGTTCGGTAATCCCCTGATTTTGGGCGGCGGCGGTTTTGATCGGATTAGTAAAGTGGGTTGGGATGGTTCTCAAAACGTCTGGATTCGCCACGTCTATTTTGTTGATCACCAGCAATAGGGGCCGAGATTGGAGCGGTTCATAAATGGTTTGATCGGCTTCTGTCCAACCGGCCTGGGCATCAATGACGAAGACGACTAAATCCGCCTGACTCGCGGCCTGGTGTGACCGTTCTACGCCAATTTTTTCGACATAATCCGAGGTTTCCCGCATTCCGGCCGTATCCAGGACTTGAATTGGAATCCCCCCCACGACTAGTGAGGACTCAACCACATCCCGCGTCGTTCCGGGTAAATCGGTGACAATGGCGCGATCGGTTCGGCTCCAGGCATTCAATAAGCTGGATTTGCCAACATTGGGACGGCCAACGATGGCAATTTTCAAACCGCTGCGTAACAATTCCCCGCGATTGGCCGTACTGAGAATATCAGTGAGGGTTTGGCGGATCTGATCCAGTTGTTGCTGAATATGGGCTTCGGCTAAGGGCGGTAAATCATCAGCAAAGTCGATCCGGGCTTCAATTTCGGCCAAAAGATCAAGGCAGTCCGAACGAATTTGGCGAATCGGTTGGGCTAGTTTCCCCTGTAATCCGGCCAGGGCCATTTGCGCGGCTTGAGGAGATTTTGCGCCCACTAGATCTGCAACACTCTCGGCCTGGGTGAGTTCTAAGCGGCCATTGAGAACCGCGCGTAGAGTAAATTCTCCGGGTTGAGCTAATTTTGCCCCTTGCCCTAAACACAGTTGTAAGACCTGCTGCACTAGCATTAGGCCACCATGACAATGAAACTCAATCACATTTTCTTTGGTGTAGGAGCGGGGGGCCAGCATCGGCAAAACCAGGACTTCGTCAATCACGGCTTGGCTGACGGGATCAACAACATGGCCGTACAAAATCCGGTGACTTTCCCAGGCCCCGCCCTTTCCACGAAAAATAGTCTTGGCAATCGGAACAGCCTTAGGCCCCGATAACCGGACAATCCCAATACTGCCCTGCTCTGGCACAATCGCCGTTGCAATCGCCGCAATTGTTGTACCTAACTGGAGCATCTAATTAATCGGAAAAACAGGCAGCCCAAACACCGCAATCAAGATTCCTAAAATCGATCCGGCAATCACTTGAATCGGGGTATGACCCAAAAGCTCCTTCAACCGGGCCTGGGAGAGTTCGTGGTTGTCTTCAAAAAACTCTTGGACAATTTGGTTCAAAATCCGGGCCTGCTTTCCGGCAGCTTGTCTAACTCCGGCGGCATCGTACATGACAATAAAGGCAAAAATCAGGGCCACCGCAAACTCGACACTTTCCCAGCCTTTCTCTAAACCCACCCCCGTAGCCAAGGCCGTCACCAAGGCAGAATGAGAGCTGGGCATCCCCCCTGTTTCCACCAAAACCCGAAAATTCAGCTTTTGATGCCGGATGAGGTCAATCACCAACTTCAGGATTTGAGCAATCGCACTCGCAGCTAATGCCACCCAAAGCAGGTAATTGTGGAAAATTTGCGCCAAGATGTCCATGGTCAAGATGTCGCGACTGCTGCAATCCTACCCTACTGTGATCCGGTTTCTTTAGTTTGTCCGGGCGGTAATAAAATCGGCAATGGCCTGCAGAGGAACGGCAGCGGCTCCAAAGGGATTCAGTTCAGCTTTGGCTAAATCCACTAGGCGTTGGGCTTCGACCCGTGAGGCTTCAATTCCCCAGAGGCTCGGATAGGTGACTTTCTCGGCCTGGAGGTCTTTGCCGATGCTTTTACCCAGTTCTTCTTGGGTGGAGGTAATATCCAGAACATCATCCACAATCTGAAAGGCCAGGCCAATGTTTTTGGCGTAATTCGTTAAGCGTTGAACTGCATCCCCCTCCGCTCCAGCTAACAGCCCCCCCGACAGAACAGAGGCTTCAAGTAAAGCCCCGGTTTTATGGGAATGGATGAAGTTTAGGGTTTCGACGGTAATGTCTTTCACGCCTTCGGATTCGAGATCAACCACTTGTCCCCCCACCAGGCCCGTAGCTGCCACCGCATGACCCAAACGAGAGACGACCTTAAGTAACTGTTCTGGTTTAACGCCGACCGTATTTTCCACAACAAACTCAAACGCATAGGCCAACAACCCATCCCCAGCCAAAATTGCAATATCTTCCCCATAGACCTTGTGGTTGGTGAGTTTGCCCCGGCGATAGTCATCGTTATCCATGGCCGGGAGATCATCATGAATTAATGACATGGTGTGGATCATCTCCAGCGCACAGGCCGTAGGCATGGCCATTTCCAGAGTGCCACCCAACAGTTCACACGTCGCTAAGCAGAGAATTGGCCGTAACCGCTTTCCCCCCGCCAACAAGGAATAGCGCATGGAGTCATAGATTTTTTCGGGGTAGGTAACGGTAATTGAGGCTTCCAGGGCCTGTTCGACAAGGGTTTTGCGCGCAAATAAGTAGGCCTTCAAGTCAAAAGGGGCCGGTACTCCCGTTGGAGAAATGGGATTGGTTTGGACTTGGGGGTTTTCGGCTGAAATCATGACTTCTATCCTCTGCATCTGCGCCCGGTCAACGACGAATTGGGGGGTGATTAAGATGGCAAACTCTTCACCGATCCTTTGGTTCAAACCCCATGTCGCTGGCGATAGCTCCATACTGTATTGTGCAGCAACATGGCCACGGTCATTGGCCCCACTCCCCCCGGAACCGGAGTTAAGTAGCTGGCAATCCCTTGCAGGGCCTGGAAATCCACATCCCCAATTAAGATTGATTTCCCATCGGGGCGCTCAAAACGGTTAATGCCCACATCGACAACAATCGCCCCAGGCCGGATCATTGACGCCTTCAGTAAATTCGGTTTGCCCGCAGCCACAATAATCAAATCCGCGGACTTGGTAATTGCACTCAGGTCTTTTGTGCGGGAGTGGGCCATGGTTACCGTTGCATCCGCCGCCAGCAGCATTAAAGCCACGGGTTTGCCGACCAAAATACTTCGCCCAATGACTACCGCAGACATCCCCGCAACCCGAATTCCATTGGCCTGGAGTAAGCGCATCACCCCCGCCGGAGTACAACTTTGCAAACCCGGTTCCCCCCGCACCAATCGCCCAAGGTTTTCTGGATGGAGGCCATCAGCATCTTTGTCGGGATGGATTTGATACAGCAGGGCCCGATCATCTAAATGGGAAGGAACAGGTAATTGCAGCAAAATTCCATCCACCCGTGGGTCTTGGTTCAACTGCTCAATCAGGGCTTCTAACTCGGCTTGGGTGGTGCTGCTGGGTAAATGGGAACTCAAGGAAACGATGCCGACCCGATGACAGGCCCGTTCTTTATTGCGGACATAGGCGGCACTGGCAGGGTTATCCCCAACCATGATTACAGCCAGGCCAGGGGGGCGGCCCACTTTGGCGGTTAAGTGTTGGACAGTACCGGTGAGTTCGTGTTCGATGGAGTTGGCCAGTTGCTTGCCATCTAGGAGGGTGGTGTTAACGTGGGTCATGAATGGGGCAGGAGACTAGGGGAGAGGATTTGGCAAATTTAAAAAAGATTTTTCAACAGATATTCATTGTAGGGGGTGACTGGAATTCCCTAAATGGGGTTGTAGTGGATTGTCACACCTTGGGGCAAAAGTTCTAAGAAATGTTGCGGCCAGTTCTTTAGACCAGTAAGGATTCAGGTAGGGGCAAAACAATTTTAATCCGCGTGCCCTGGCCGGCCTGGGAGCGAATCCACATCCGTCCTTGAAATTGTTTGGTGATGTAAAAGGCTTTCGTGAGGCCAAAACCGCCGCCCATGGTGGGTTTTCCTTGAACATTAGAACCTCGCTGACCAAACCCAACGACCGTTTGAATTTCCTCTGTCGGGATACCACTGCCATTATCCTCAACCACAAGCCGTAGATCCTGATCCGTTTGGCATAACCCCGCAACAATTCGCCCGCCGACGGGGGTGTATTTCCGGGCATTGGCCATCAGGTCGCGCATGACATCCTCCAGGACAGGGGGCATCCAAATGGTTTGTCCATGAATACTAAAAATATCCAAGTCAATGTAGTAGTCAGACTCCTCTTGCTGGGCGACGTTATACAAAATTCGATAACGACCTTTACTGTTTTTCTCAATGGCCCTGAGGGTGTCGCGGAAGTTTTGGGTCAGTTGGGGAATGCTGATCTCTCGCCAGGCCTGGGGATCTGCGGCTCGAACCAGTAACTGGGCGGCCCGAAGTTCTACGATGTCGAATATCGAGTTGATGTTATTGACAGATTCTTTGACATCCGCTGCACTGGATTCCTTAGGGTACTTTTGCAGGGCCTGGTAAAGGTTGGTGGAAATTGCCTCCCGCACTCCCTGAATATCTTCCACATAGGTCAGGGCCGATTGCCGATCCTTAAAGGCCTCCACGATGGCATCGAGGGTTTGAATACTGGGGGCAAAAATCTCCAGATCGTTCAACTCCAGGCCCAGGTACTGTAATTCTCCGATCAAAATGTTCATTATATTGAGCAGGGTATGCATATCCAAAATGCTGGTTTGAGCTTCGGATAGGGCCGGAATTTCAGTGATTTCAACTTCCATGGGGGTTCGTGATCGGGGCCTGGATAATTAACCATTACTATAGTCATTTCTGTCCACACTCAGGCACTCAAGAGTCCAACTGGTCAACGTTTCCAGCATTTTGAGTGTTTTTTCTTAAGCTAAACGACCATACCTGCGGAGGTGGCCTGGAATCTCGGTGACGCAGTTACGGCTGAGGTTAGCTGGATGCCTTTCTACGTCATTGAGGGATTAACCCCTTGGCTCAGGGCAAAGAGATTTATCTGCGTAGGTTGTGTGATTTGCTGTATAATTAGGTTTATTTGTATGTAAATACATGCATGAGCCTGGATCTTGCAAAAAATCTGATCTTGAACAGGCTTGGCTCACACAACTGCAGACCCGTCCCTATCTCTACGAAGATTTTGCCTTTCAAGACCTGATCAATGCCGCTGTAGCCATTAGTCAGAGTGAAATAGGTTACTTTCACCTGTTTGACCAGGGCAGTGACTCAATCCACTTAGCGGTATGGTCGGATGGCGCTTTTCCCATCAGTGCAACGTCCCAGGCCAGTCATTACCCCCTAAAAAATGCGGGAATTTGGGCCGATGCAATTCGTCTGCGGCAACCCGTGATTCATAATGAGTATCCCCAGACCAAGAATTTCCAGGGTTTACCCCAAAGCCATTTCCCAGTTACGCGACACCTCAGCATCCCAATCTTTAATTCTGACCAGGAAATTGTTGCCATTTTAGGCGTGGGCAATGCGGAAAACCCCTACACCCCTGAACAGTCGGCTCAATTAGCTCGCTTTTGCCAAACTGTATTTCCCGTCGTCCAAAAACGAGTTCAAGATATTCGATCCCGTCGCCATGGCCCAGCGTGTTTCACGGAAACAGATACCCTCTCGCTGTTGATGCAAATGTTGTCCTGCTTAACCAGTGCCGCAGCCTTAAAGGATGAATACACAGCCCAACACAGTCAGAATGTGGCGGATTTAGCGGTGGGGATTGCGGCAGAAATGGGCCTGGAGGAGGATGTCATTTTAGGACTACGCCTAGGAGCCTTAGTGCATGACATTGGCAAAATGGCGATCCCTACGGAAATTTTGACCAAACCTGGCCGGCTTCATCAGGCAGAATTCAATCTAATTAAAACCCACGTGGAGCGCGGTGTCGAAATTTTCCAGTCGGTACAATTTCCCTGGCCAATTTTGGAGATGATTCGGCAGCACCATGAACGCTTAGATGGCAGTGGTTATCCAGTGGGGTTGCAAGACGAAGCCATTATTTTAGAGGCTCGAATTATTGCCGTGGCCGATACCTTTGATGCCATGTCCTCCAATCGCCCCTATCGCTTTGCCCCCGGGGTTGAACGCGCCATTACGGAACTCAAAAAAGGCCGCGCAATCAAATATGATTCTGTGGTTGTGGATACCTGTTTAAGATACCTGCAAAAAGTGGATCATTCCTTTTGGCATCGCTATCCCAGTACCCCGGAGCCAATGATCCCGATGTCGTGGATGCCTGTTTAAAACCCTTGCAAACAATGAATCTGTTGTTCTGGCATGGTCACCCGAGCCCAGAGCCAAGCCTTGACCTAGCTAAACCTGGGCCCGCAAAGTTAGCCTTGAGCCTTAACGTCGCTGCCACCAGGCCCCAATGGCCAAACCAAAGCCGAGCAGGGGCAAAATCACGACGCTAATTAAGGTCACCCAGCGATTCAAATCCACGCTCAAGTTCAGGCGGCGGTTGGTGGTTTCCTTGGGACGGATACTCAAGGGTTGATCTTGCCGCTCCCCGAGCCAAAGGATGGAGTTCACGAATAAATCCCCATTCACCCCCTGCTCAAACAAACTATCCGCAGCAAACCCAGAATCCCCAAACACCACGAGGCGGGCATCCTTAGGCGTAGTCTCGGACTGGTTGGCCCCTGGGGCTGTAATTTCTGGATTTGCGGTAGGACTTTCCCCCTCTGCGGCCGGTTCTGGGGGATTGGCAGGGGATAGGGGGCGGGTAATGGCAACTCCAAGGGTTAAAGGCCCGGCCTGGTCTTGACCTTCCTCAAAGTTAAAGCTGTCTGCTTGGGGATTGGCCTCTGCCCAGGTTTGGGGGCCACTACTGACTAAATCCACCACTTCATCCTGGTCTTGGGGCATGATCAAAATTGCTTGGGCCTGGGGAAACAGAGAGGGGCCTTGGGCAAACCGTTGGGTAATGGGGTGTTGGCCGTAGTCAAAGGCAACCACGGTATCCGGCCCCAGACCAACCTGTGCCCCCACCCCAGAGCCATCAATAATCCAACGGTTATCCAACTTGATCCCCCAGTCATTGAGTAGGGGTTCCAGGCCAGAATTGACGTCGGGATCCACCATGAGCAACAGGCTTCCTCCCCGCTGCAAATAGGCCTCTAGGGCGTTCACCTCTGGAGCTAGAAATGCCTGTTTTGGGCCCGCCACCACCACGACATTGGCATCTTCCGGCACCTCTGGATTGGCCAGTAAGGTTAGGGGGAGCGTCTCAACATTGCGCTTATTCAAAACATCAATGGCCTGGGACAAACTGTTACTCCCCCCAGATAGCGGTAGTTCCCCATGGCCTTGGGTAAAGTAGGCGCGGGTTTGACTATCGCTGGTAACTTTAATCAGAGCCGGGGTTAAATCTGCCTCCCGTAATTCTCCCTCTAGGGGTTCACTGCGATTGCCCGATTCCAGGATCACGGTGCCGCGGGTTTGGACGTTATATTTTCGGGCCAGGCCGGGTTGGTTGGTGGGATTGATAAATTCATAGGTGACTTGCCCTTGACTGGCCTGGCGAAACTGCTCTAATAACAATCGCTGACTGCCATCGTCCGGTTCATCGTCAAACACTAGGACTGTCACAGGCTGTTCTAGGCTTTGGAGGACATCCCGAGATTCCGGTGCGAGGGAAAACTGGGCACCTTCGCTGAAGTCAAATTGGGTACTGTAGCGGGCTCCAAGAAAGTTGATAATCCCCAACAGCACGATGACCGCCAGCAGGGATAACAGGTTATTAGCCCCGGCCTGGGTTGAACGTCGGCCCCAAAAACCCTGGGAAACCCGTGACTGCACCACCAACCAGGCCAGGAGCGACACCCCCGCCAAGCTGAGTAGAACCGATGGTAATATCCCCCAGCCCCCGGTCACGACCCCCGTGGACAGAGCCATGACTGCCAAAAATAAAGCGGTGAGTCCCAGGACTTTGGGGGAGAGGAAGGAAAATTTGCGAGGTAAAGACAGTCGTTTCAACGGAGGAGTCCTAATTTAGGTCGCCAACTTAACAACGCTACAAATCGGTCGAGGGTTCCAGCCAAGGGCCACTTTCCCGAGTAGCTTCTGAAGATTTTAGGCTGTCTGTTGGAACAAAACCTAAAACCCGGTGAAATTAACGCCAAACTGCATCTGAAATGACGAAATCCTTCAAAGCCCAGTGCTAAGGTGGAGCCAGAATAAACACCTTTTATTTTATATTTCTATAAATTATTCATCTTAAACCCGTTTTTTTGCTGAATCATCCTAGGCGAATGACGTTATGGCTGCTGCTGTCTCCTGGAATTCTCTCTATGCGATTGGGCTCTGTCTTTTTGGTTTCGGTCTCAATTTTTTCCCGATGAATGGACTGGGCGCGGTGACCCAAATTCTCACGGCCCGGACTTCCTCCCCGACTATGGTTCCATTTCCCGGCCTGGGACAACAATTTTCCCTTGAATTGGGCCAGGTAACCCGAATTCCTGATACGGGCTTAACCCTTAAATTTCAAAGCCTTGTTGCCGATTCCCGATGTCCGGTGGGAGCGCAGTGCATCTGGGCTGGTGAAGCTAAGATTTTGTTGGAGGTTGAAACCATAACCCAAAGCGTTAGTTCTCTGGAGTTAACCCTCCGGCCTGGCCTGGAAACAGAAACACCTCTGTCGCCGTTTCAGATTCAACTCCTTAGCTTGGCCCCCTATCCTGGAAAATCAACACCCCAGGCCCCGATTGCCACCTTAATCGTTAAATAGAGCTTCCTCAGGTTTTGTAAATTGGGAGAGCCGGCTTTCTCAGGTCTTTAGGTTGCGATGGTTGGATTTGAAGTTGCTAATCAATGGCTAGAACGTGGACATTACGCCCAAGCCGCTGCGGTTTATGAATGCCTGATTGCGGATAACCCTAATGAACTTACCTTTTATCAAAATTTAGGCCTGGCTTATCTACTCCAGGGAGAAGAAGTGGCTGCCCAGGTGGCCTGGTTTACCCCCTTGGATTTTTTGGCTGATGCAGACGCTGAGGGCTATCGAGAGGGTTTACTGAAGCGTTTAACAGAAATTACTGTCCATCTAGAATCACAACAACAAGATTTAGAGGCCTGGTTAGTCCGCCACTATTATCGGCAGTATCAACCCGAAGATTTGGAGAATTTACTTGCGCTGATTCAACTAGAAATCAAACTCAATAAACTAACCCCAGACTCGCTCTTGGCCTGGAACGTTATCGAGCTTCTTGAGCAACTTGGCTCGACTCTAAAGCTAGACTCCTTAACCCAATTCCTCTTAGCGCTCTTTCCCTGCTATCCCTTAGCCCAGCCGGAAGAACAGGAGATTATTACCCAATGCTTAGAAATTGGCTTAAAGTTTGTCCCCGATATTCCAGCCCTGATTCTGAAATTTTCCCACCTCGCCTACAACCACACCTACCTGCCCAACTACGAGGCAGCGGTTCAACTGACCCAACGCTGTTTAGTTCTGAGTCCTGAAAACCTCTCCCTTTGGCGGCAACTCTCAGATTTTCATACGGATCTTGGTCAGTTTGCCCTAGGCTTAGAGGCCGCCCAACATTATAACCAACATTGTCAAACCCTAGCTGAGAAAGTCTTTGGACAACGGGTTTTACTCCGGGCCCTGATGCGACAGGGAGAACAGGGGGCAGAAGTCCAGGCCTGTTTTAGGCGTCAAGCTGAATTGATCCATGAGTTATTTGCTACCCCGCCGCAGACTCTTACGCGTAGGGAGGCTCGAACTTTAACAGTTGCCATGTTCAACTGGCCCTATATCCAAGATCAGCCTGAACAATACTGGGCCTGGCAAAAACCCTTAGCAGCGCTTGCTCAAAAAAGTCTTCTTGAAACCGACACAGGCCAAAGCCTCGCGCCCTATTCCTACCATCATCAACCAATCACGAAAGTCCGCAAAATCCGCCATGGAGATTGTTTACACATTGGCTATCTAGCCCATACGCTCCGACAACATTCTGTAGGTTGGCTGTGTCGGTGGTTGTTTCGCTACCATGACCGGCAAAAATTTAAGATCCACCTGTATTTCTTCGCCCAAGGTATTACCCCCTTTACCCAGGCCTGGTTTTTACCCCATGCAGATTCTTGGTGGGCTGGCAATTTGTCCCAAGACTTAGTTCCGCAAATTTTCCAAGACGAAATTGATATCCTCATTGACTTGGATGGTGGCACCTATGAAGACAGTGCTGAAGTTTTAGCCCATAAACCTGCACCAATTCAGGCCACTTGGCTAGGATGGGATGCCATGGGTATACCCGCTGTTGATTACTTTATTGCCGATCCCCAGGTTTTACCCCCAGAAGCAGAAGAATACTATCCCGAAAAAATTTGGCGACTTCCCGACGTCTATCTGGCTGTAGATGGGTTTGAAATTGGAGTTCCGACCAGGCGGCGCAAGGATCTCAAGATTCCTGAGGATGCAGTAATTTACTTCACTGCTCAAGATGGCCTCAAACAACATCCCCAAACCCTGAAACAGCAATTTCAAATTCTCACCCAAGTCCCCAACAGTTATTTTTTGATTAAATTACGGGGTGAAAAAGGGGTTTTACAAGAACTATTTGAAACCACTGCTCAAGAGGTGGGAGTCAGCCTAGAGCGACTTCGTTTCTTAGACCTTGATACCGATGAGCCGACCCACCGAGCCAATCTTCAACTGGCGGATATTGTCCTCGACTCCTATCCTTATAACGGTGCCACCACAACTCTGGAAACTCTTTGGCTTGAAATTCCCCTCGTGACTCAGGTTGGCCAACAGTTCGCAGCTCGCAATAGCTATACCTTTATGGTAAATGCAGGAATTACGGAAGGCCTGGCCTGGTCTAGTCAAGAGTATGTGGATTGGGGCATTAAGCTTGGACAGGATACTCAATTACGGCAACAGGTTCGCCAAAAACTTCATCGGGCCAAGCAAACTTCTCCCCTCTGGGATACTCGCACGTTTACTCATCACCTGGAGGCAGCCTATCAACAAATGTGGCAACAACTAAAACCTGAAATTTAGGCAATAAAACCAAGGAAATTTTTTAGATAAGTTAAGAATAATCACTTTTTCCTAATTTCAGTTAAGCCAATGTGATGTGTTTACGGATTCACTGTTTTAATCATCAAGTATTGTTTCAGCGCCCATAAAAACTTTGAATCCCCGATCTCAAACCAGCTAAGGTTTTAGTGGTCTAGTTGCAAGCGGGACATTAACGATGAAGTTGGCGTATTGGATGTATGCAGGCCCAGCCCACATTGGGACATTACGGGTGGCAAGTTCCTTCAAAAATGTTCACGGCATCATGCATGCGCCCCTGGGGGACGATTACTTCAATGTCATGCGCTCAATGTTGGAACGGGAACGAAACTTTACGCCAGTCACCACCAGCGTTGTTGATCGTCATGTTTTATCCCGCGGTTCTCAGGAAAAGGTCGTGGATAACATCACCCGGAAAGATGCTGAAGAACATCCGGATTTAATTGTCCTTACCCCAACCTGTACCTCGAGTATTCTGCAGGAAGATTTAGAAAATTTTGTTGAGCGGGCATCACAAACCACTGTTTCTGATGTGATTTTGGCCGATGTTAATCATTACCGGGTCAATGAACTCCAGGCCGCGGATCGAACCCTTGAACAAATCATTCAGTTCTACATTAATAAGGCCCAAAAACAAGGGGATTTAGTTACCACCAAAACAGCACAGCCCTCAGTGAATATTATTGGGCCGACCACCCTTGGCTTTCACAATCAACACGATGTCCGAGAACTGCGAAAGTTGATGGGGGATTTGGGCATTCAGGTTAATGCTGTGATTCCAGATGGTGCCTCAGTTAATGACATTAAAACAATGCCCCAGGCCTGGTTTAATTTAGTCCCCTATCGAGAAATTGGCCGGTTGTCCGCTCGCTACTTAGAACAGGAGTTTAGCCAACCCATTGTTGACATTACCCCCATGGGAGTTGTGGAAACCGCCCGCTGTATTCGGCAAATTCAAGCGGTACTCAATGTCCAAGGAGCCGAGGTAAACTATGAAGATTTTATTCAAGAGCAAACCCTCTTTATCTCCCAAGCGGCCTGGTTTTCCCGCTCCATTGACTGTCAGAATTTAACGGGCAAAAAAGCGGTGGTTTTTGGCGATAACACCCACGCCGCAGCAATTACCAAAATCCTGAGTCGGGAAATGGGGATTCATGTGGCCTGGGCAGGCACCTACTGTAAATACGATGGCGACTGGTTTACAGAACAGGTTAAGGATTTCTGTGATGAGGTGATTATTACCGATGATCATGGAGCGATTGGAGATGCAATTGCGCGGGTTGAACCAGCAGCAATTTTTGGCACCCAAATGGAACGTCATGTGGGCAAACGTTTGGATACCCCCTGTGGTGTGATTGCTGCCCCAATTCACATTCAGAATTTCCCCATTGGTTATAAACCCTTTTTGGGCTATGAAGGCAGTAACCAAATTGTTGATTTAATTTACAATTCCTTCACCTTGGGCATGGAGGATCACCTGCTGGAAATCTTTGGTGGCCATGATACGAAAGAGGTGATTCACAAAGGCATTTCTGCAGAATCGGATTTAAGTTGGACCAATGATGGACTGGCGGAACTGAATAAAATTCCGGGGTTCGTGCGTGGAAAAGTTAAGCGCAACACAGAAAAATTTGCCCGAGAACGGAATATTTCCCAAATCAATGTTGAAGTCCTCTACGCCGCCAAGGAAGCAGTGGGAGCATAGGTTTTCTGGTCGAGATAGAACAGCCAAAGATTTAGACAATGCCCGTGGCTAGGCCAGTCTCCCACCATCATTCCAATTGCCAAACAGTTGGTTGCGGGCCGTCTTTTGGATAAAGTTCTGAAGCCGCCGGTGAAATTCATGGGGATTTTTTCGTACTTCCTCAATGTAGCCAATGCGGACACGGCGATAGAGTTCAGGAAAAGTTAAGAAATGAGTCCAGGCATTCGGCTCCCTTTGTAGGGCCTCAACAATATCCGGGGGCACAGCAAACTCAGCCGCAAGATTCGGGAGTGTGGCAAACCCAGCCTCTGTCATCATCCCCAGGCGAACTAAGCGACGGGCCCGTTCCTTGTTGAGTTCTGTCCAGTTACTTCGCTTTTTTCGGGGGGTAAATCGCTGAGCCCGCTCGTGGGGAGAAAATCGTTTTTGAATACCATCAATCCAACCAAAGCAAATGGCTTCTTCGACGGCATCAAGGTAGGAAATAGTTAAATGCTGTCCATGGAAATCAGCCAATAATAACCAGATTTCATGGGCTAGGGCATGATTTTTCTCAAGCCAGTTGCGCCAGTCTTGCCGATCCGTGGGTTTATAGGTTGTTGAAATCTCCATAACCTAGACCAGGCCTGGTAGCATAGGCTTAGATTTTCGCATGACAAAACTATTTTTCACCACCCATGGCCTGGTTAGCTGCCCTCGGAAATTACATTGTTCAATTAGCCGTGAGTGATGAGAAGTTCCTCAAAGCACTCAAGAAAATTGAGGGGTTGGCCTCGCGGGTTCTTGCCTTAGTGATGCTCATTGTGATTCTTACGGCAATTTTGGATGTGGCTCGCTTTGTCCTATTTCAGTTGTTTACGCCGCCCTATGGTCAATTCACCACTGACTTAGTCCAAGTCTTTGGGTTATTTCTCAATGTCCTGGTTGCCCTGGAAATTCTTGAAAATATCACCGCTTACCTGAGAACCCATGTTTCAGCACAAATTGTCGAACTGGTGATTGTCACGGCCCTAATTGCCATCGCCCGCAAGATCATTATTTTGGATATTGACCAGGCCAGCGTGGTGCCGAAGTTAGTGGCCCTAGCCCTAGGCATTTTGGCAGTGACGATTAGCTACTGGATTATTCGACGGCAAAACCACCATCTTCGACAAAAAGACTAAGCATGGACTGAAGGAGGCATCCGTAATGTTGCGGAAATATCTCTGATGTTGGCGTTGACCTTGGATGGCAGGGGGCAAAATCACTCAGAAAACCTACGGATTTTGGAAATTCCTACTCGCCATGGCCCAGGGGAGTGGTATGTATGGAGATAGCAATTGTTAAGAAACGTTAACCATGTCCCTTTCCCCAATGACTCGTTACTATATGCGGCGGCTGTTGCAGCAGAATGCAGTGCCCTTGGGCTTGGCCACAGAGCCGATTCCAGTAACCGATGATTCTGAGGACTCGGCCTTTTGGGATCAGATGATGCGTCTTGAGACCCTAGCCACAACCAAAGTCGTGGAGTTAGACCTGCTGGTTCGGTTGCATCAGTCCCTGAGTCGCCACGGGATTAGCTATCGCGCCTATCTGAATAACTTGGAGAAAAAGCTCTTTTCCCTAATGGGGTTAGCCCTCAACGACCTTTCCTCCGTAGAAGAGCCCACCATGCCTTTGCCTGGCCCTGATCAGTTGTCAATGTTGGTGCAGCCCGTTCCGACCCTTGCCCAGGCCCTGGACTTGCTCAATCAGGTCAGTTTAGTGTCGAAACAATACTTGGGGGGGTTAATTACCCGGAACTATTGGCAGTCAACCCGCCCCCACAGCAGTTGGTTTGTGGACTACGACATCAATGCTGTGGCAGAGATTACCTTTCGACAGCGGGCCTCGGAGGATTTGTTTTTAACCCCTGAGCAGGTTGGGCAATTACAAATTTGGTTAGATGCCTTTGTCAGTCAATGTCAGCGGGTACTGCCCCAATTTTCCCAAATGCTCAAAAGGGCGGGTGTTCAGGCAAAGGTGCAGACCCCAGGCCAGGCGATTCAGCCCTAATCCGGACTGTCCGAGTTTGGTTTGTTGCGGTGGGTGGCATAGGCAAAGGTTTGTCCCAGACCCTGCAAAATTCCCTTACCGATCAGGCCCAAGCCCCGACCAATCACCTGCGTCAATAGGTAAACCACTCCCTGACCAATGAAGGCTACCGAGGCCCGGAGAGTTGGGGAAACAGCATCATGCACTTCCAGAGCCAGGGTGACACCGTAGCGCAGGCCCTGCAGGGATTCAAGTTCTTGAGTGCGGGGCAAATAGATTTTAGTTTTGGCAATTCCCTGGGGGCTTAAGGTTAGGAGACTGGCCTGGCTTTCAAAGATTTCCTGGGGCTCCTTGACGAGGGTTTGCCAGCGATATTTCCAGGAAAGGGCATTCCGAAACCGTTCCATATCGCGAAAGGAAAGAACTCGCCGATCGTAAAACTGAGCCTTGATCACATCATTGTGGGCAAAGTTATTTAACAGGGGTTGGACGACAGCATTGGCGGTTTGCAAAATCAGGTTGTCCAGAAGCAATTTCAGGTGGTTTAGGGCCTTTGGACTGCCCCAGGCCACGGGACTATTGTCAATCATCAGGGGCTCTTGCCAAAGTAAATGCAGCATCAGGGCATCCACTTGGGGAATTTTAGCCAGGAATTCGGTTTCGATTTGGCTCTGGGCCTGGAGGAGCTTGCTGGTGATGTCCGTTTGGTTGGGGAGGGTGGTGTAGGGGCCAAAGAAGGCTCGGAGACTGTTTTGCCAGAGGTCTAACAAAATTTGGGGGATTTTTTCCCGCAGTTGGTTGGGGTCTAATTGGGCACTTTGGAGGGCGGTGAGGATGTCCTCCCACTGATTCAGGATGATGATCAGCAACTCCTGTTTTTTCTCGGATTTAAGAATATCTAGTTCCAGGGGGTCGCCGGTTTGATTCCCCAGGCCAGCTTGGCAGCGTTCCACCACTTGATCCAGCAATTCGGCCGGGAGGGGCGGGGCGGGGGGCGGGGCGGGGGTGGGGGGCGGTTCGGCGATGACGCGACGGGGTTTGGGGAGCCACTGTTGTACGAGCCAGCGGGCCACCAGCATTTCCCGTTGCCGCCCTTGACAGACCCAGCGCTGAATGGGGGCCAGTTGCGGTTGTCCCAGGTGGGTTTGGAGAGCCTGGAGCATGGTGTCAAGTTCCGTCAACCCGTCCTGAATTAGCTGATATTGCCAACGGGTGAGCAAATTGGGGTACTGGGAGGCAAGACTGGGACGCGGGGCCTGGAGGGTGTAGATCTTTTGTCCAAAGCGGATGGTGTTGACCGCGGCGATAATGTCACTGATCTCACTGCCACGGGCGATAAATCCCTCAACCCCCACGGCCTGGGCCTGGTCAATTAAGGTCACTGCAGCCGGACTCGCTAAAAGTAAAAGCGCAACATGGGGGTATTGCTGCTTGAGTCGTTGCCAAAGCCAGGGGGTTTGGGGACTGTTCAGGGTAAGTTGGGCTTCTACAATGACGAGTTTGACTTTTGCTGGGCTACCCATGGCCTGGGTTCGATCCTGGGGGAGAAGACCCGCCAATTGCGCCAAAGCCAGTTGACTATCTCCCGCATCGGCCACCACCACCAGGCCGGGAACTTTGCCCAAACCAGACCGTAATCCCAACCGAAAAATCGGATCCGGATCCACTAAAACAATCGGATAGGCTAAATCCGCTCCAGCAGAGATAGCAGGGTTAGAAGTAGCTACAGACATGTCGGAACCAGTTGGGGTTTGTCTCAGACGTAATCAAAGATATTATGCGACTCCAAGCCATCTATGCCATCCCAAATCTATCTAGGAAAAATTGGCCTGTGACGTTTATCCACCTGAGGAACTGGAATAAAAGCAATCGGGCACCCCTGAATTCCTGTGCTAAGTTTTGAGGACAAATTAGAAAAGTTTAGTGTCAGTGGGAGTCCGCCATGACGGCAATGAATGACGTGTTTCCCCAAGGGAATCCCCGGGATTTGCTTGCCGTATTAAATCAGTTTTTTGCCCCCCAGGCCACGACCGCCCGCCTTGCCTACCACCCAGACCACTGGCGGATTCTTCTTGAAGCCCAGGAAACCCCGGATCGCAACACCTGTTTGCGGGTTTTACGGAAATTTTTTCAACAGGTAACCCTCCCCCCAGGGATTGAGGTCTATGGTCGCCAAAGAGGCCACGAAGCCCCGGCCTGGGGAGTGCGAATTAAGCCCCGGGCCATCGATATCCCCCAAGTGGCGGTGACGGTTCCGACCCATGATGGCACCATAACCAGTTCATTAGGGATAGCGGCTGATGGTTTAATTCCCCAATCTCCTCCCTCTAGTTCTTGGTCTGCACCCTGTGCTTTAATCTCAAGTCTAGGGCTTCTCTTGACCGTGGGAATGGGGTTGTGGTGGCTATCCCCAGGCACCTGGATTGAGCAGTCTGCCTCGCCAGAACCCTCAGAAATTCGCCAAACGATAACGGCTAGGGCCAAAGACCTTGGGCTCCTGACTCCGGCCCCCGTACAACCCCGTATTTTGCCCCCCCCGCCCATGTTTCGGGGAAAAACCATCCACCGGGTCACCCTCCCGAGTACGGACAAGATCGTGGCTCTCACCTTTGATGATGGCCCTGATCCGAAATTTACACCCCAGATTTTAGATATTCTCAAGCGGGAGCAAATCAAGGCTACCTTTTTTGTCATTGGCCGCAGCGTTGAAGCCTATCCAGAACTCACACAACGAATTGCTTCTGAGGGCCATATTGTAGTGAATCATTCCTGGTCCCATCGCTATCACCAGTTTTCCCCTGCTGAAGCCGCCGCTGAGATTGAGGGGACATCTGCAGTGATTGAACAAGTCACCGGTCAACCCAACTATTGGTTCCGGCCGCCGGGGGGACGTTTGGACAATGGCCTGGTGCAATATGCCCACCAACAGGGACAAGCGGTATTGATGTGGTCAGTGGATCCGCGGGATTGGGAGCCGGGGCGCTCTGCTGGATCAATTACACGAACTGTCCTTAAAGATACCCGGCCTGGAGGAATTGTCCTGCTCCATGACGGGGGTGGGCCGCGCCAGGCCACAGTACACGCTTTACCCGGAATTATCCAGCAACTTCGGCAACAGGGATATCGATTCGCCACGATTCCCGATCTTCTGCAACATCAAGCCGATCACCACAACCCCACCCCACACCCCAATGACTGGCTGGGGTTAACCTCGATTGAGCAGCTCCAACGACTCCAAGCCCACCTAGAAACCACTAAAGCTGAATTACACCAGGCCCTGTTTTACTCCTCTCCCCTAGATATTGAACAACGCCAGGCCCTCGCCAACCGCTACCAAACTCTCCACCAAGCTCACAGCTGGATCACCCAGCGCCTGATTTTTGAACTGAAAGCCCAGGGGGCCTGGGAATCTGCCTTAATCCATGGTCAACAGGCTGCTGCTGCCGGACAAGCCCAAGACTACGCCCAGGCCAAGACCCTCTGGCAAAAAGCCCTCTGGCAACTAGAATCTATTCCTGAGCGCGCCTTTGTTGCCCCTGCTGTCCCTGGGAAACACGCCGAGTACCACCGCAACTTTGCCCTGATCCAAGAACGATGGGAAAAGCAACAGTCGGCATTCCTAGAACCCATTGCCCAAGCCGCTGGTCTAAGTGAAACCGCCGCCATTAGTCTGCGCGATGCTGCTGGTAATTTCTATACACGTCGCGGGGATATGGTGCCGGGAAGTGCCGCCAGTTTAATTAAGTTACCTTTGGCAGTTGTCTCCCTCCATTGGGCACAGCAGCAGCCTTTATCCCTCGCTCAACCTTTAACAATATCCGCCGCCAACTACACCGAGGATGCATCTCAGATTCGTAGTGGTCAAACTTATCCCCTCAAAACTGTGGTTGCTGAGATGATCCGCCGCAGTAGCAATATGGCTCCAAATCAGCTTATGGATCGGTTGGGCTGGGATTACATCAACGCCGTCATCCAGGGGTATGGATACTCCTCCATTAAGATTTATTCAAAGCTAGTGGGACAAAATCGACAACCCGCTAATTTGGGACGGCAGGCAAACGGGGCCAGCATGCGGGATTTAAGCCAGCTAATGGGGCAAATCTATCAAAACCAACTTCCCCAGGCCCCATTCCTGCGGGAGATTCTTGCCCAGCAACAGGATCGAGAGTTGGGGTACGCAGCCCTGAAAAATTCCGGTGCTGAGTGGCTGGGGGAAAAAACTGGGCAAAACTCCTTGGTCTTGGGAACGGTTCTGGCTTTTAAGGTGCGGGGGCAAACCTATACCTTGGCGATGATGGATAGCAGCCGGACTTCCGTAGCTCAATTTAACCAGGCAATTCGCAAGATAGCCGACTATGTGGTGCAGCATCCAGAGCAGTTTTCCCGGCAATCCTAGGCTTGTAATACTGTCCCTAAATTCTCCAAAAAATTGGGATAGGAGACCGTGGCTGCGCCCCCCTGGCGGATGATTGTTTCACCCTGGGCCCTCAAGGCAGCGATGGCTAAACTCATGGCCATGCGATGATCGCCCCAACTGTCCACAACTGCCCCAGTCAAAGGGTTGCCACCGGTAATTTCCAGGCCATCGGCAAACTCGGTCACCTTCACCCCAAGGGCCCCGAATTGGGAAGCAATGGCCGTGAGGCGATCACTTTCCTTAACTCGAAGTTCGGCGGCATCGCGGATGATGGTGGTGCCCTGGGCAAAGGCGGCGGCGACGGCTAAGATCGGGATTTCGTCGATTAGGCGCGGCAAGATACTCCCTTCAATCACTGTGGCCTGGAGGGGTTGACTAGATACTCGTAAATCCGCCACGGGTTCACCGGTAACAACCCGGAAATTTTCCTGCTGAATGTTTGCCCCCATGGCCTGGAGAACCTCTAAAACCCCAGTACGCGTAGGGTTGACCCCGACATTGGGCAGGAACAATTCTGAACCAGGGATGATACTGGCTGCCACGAGCCAAAACGCAGCTGAACTGATGTCCCCTGGCACAATCACGGGTTGCCCAACTAGTTGCCCAGGCCCAACTATGGTGACTTGACACCGCTCCGGATCAACGGTCAAATCGGCGCCAAAGGCCTTGAGCATCCGTTCACTGTGATCTCGGGACAGGTGGGGTTCGGTGATGGTGGTTTTCCCCTCAGTGTGCAGGCCCGCCAGGAGTAGGCAGGATTTTACTTGGGCTGAAGCAATCGGGGAAGAATAATGAAAGGGTTGCAGTGCCTGGCCTTGAATACTGAGGGGAGCAAAATTACCCCGTTGGCGTCCAGCAATGGCGGCCCCCATGGCCCGTAACGGCTGCACCACCCGCTTCATCGGCCGGGATCTGAGGGAGTGATCCCCTGTGACTGCAAAAAACCGTCCGGCCTGGCTGGCTAAAATTCCCAGCATTAATCGCATTGTTGTCCCAGAATTTCCGGCATCTAGGACGTCACTGGGTTCCTGGAGGCTGGGCGCGCCTTGAATAATAACTCGATCACTACTGAGTTCCGAAATCCTCGCTCCCAGAGCTTGGAAACAGGCGGCCGTACTTCGGGGATCATCACCCAACAACAGACCATGAATTTCTGTTTCACCAGTGGACAAGGCCCCTAACATCAAAGCTCGATGGGAAATGGACTTATCCCCAGGAATTTTGATTGTTCCCCGTAATGCAAAGTCTCCCGGTCGCACCTGCCACGTATCAGGGGGTTGAAGGCTAACTACAGGGGTCATAGGCGGACTGGTGGTGAACAAGAAAAACTAAGAATTTTTAATATTTTACTGTGAGATGGTTTAGTTCACTCGGGCCCATCACCATTTCTGGTAAGGGTTAAGGCAGGCAAAATTACCGCTCGTAATAGTTTCAAGCATTTTGTACTCCATGTCTTTAGAGCAACAAGGCTATTGCCCAATACGGGATCTCGGTTTTGGTAAGATCGGGCTGTTTCGCTGGATGGGGATGGTGTGAGATGGCGTGTCGATTCGTAACCCAGGCCTGGTGATGTCAGACCCCAAATCCGTGAAAGCCCCGTCCCTTAAAACTGTGGTTCCCCGTACCAGTTGGATGACCCTGCTGTTGATTGCCGTTGACCTGGGAGCCTTGGCCATCACCGGATTTCTCAGTGTTTGGGGGCGTTGGTTTTTTCAGGGAAATTATCACCCCAGTCTTTACCTAAGTGGCCTACCCCTACTGCTTTTTTTCCCCCTAGCCTACGGAATTGTCGGGCTGTATCCTGGCGTGGGCTTAAGTCCAGTGGATGAACTCCGTTGGCTTACCCTGATGACAACCCTGGTTTATACAGTCTTGGGCTCTGGAATTTTTCTAGTCCGTGAAGGCGAAACCTATTCCCGCTTAGTTTTTTTGTTGGCCTGGGGGGGGTCTCTGCTAGCCGTACCCATCAGTCGAGGCATCTTGCGTCATCTGGCCAGCCGTCGGGCCTGGTGGGGGCAACCGGTCTTAATTTTGGGGGCAGGGAAAACTGGAGAATTACTCGTCAATACGTTACATCGTCACCCCGGTCTGGGCTTAAAGCCGGTTGCTTTTCTTGATGATGACCCCAGAAAACACCAACAGGTTCTGGCCACAATTCCAGTTTTGGGGGGGTTAGAGCGGGCGCCAGAGTTAGCGGCAGTCCATCACCTTGCCTATGCCATTGTCGCCATGCCTGGAGTTGCCCCACCCCAATTGATCAAACTTCTGGAGCGCTGTGGCCATTGTTTTGAGCATTTATTAGTGGTTCCAGATTTGTTTGGTTTGGCCAGTTTGTGGGTCGCCCCCAAGGACTTGGCTGGGGTTTTGGCCTTGGAAGTCCGCCAACAGTTGCTTTTACCCATTCCCCGCCTCACTAAGGCCTGGGTTGATTTTTCCCTAGCGCTGGTCATTGGCCTGGTGAGTCTGCCGATTTTGTTGGTCATTAGCCTCCTGATCTTTTTGGATAGCCCAGGCCCCATTTTCTACACCCAGGCCCGGATTGGTCGCCATGGTAAACCCTTTCGAGCCATTAAATTTAGATCGATGCTGCCCCAGGCCGACAAAATTCTGGCGGCTTATCTGGCCCAATTTCCGGAATATCAGCAGGAGTGGGAACAAGACCACAAACTCAAAGCGGATCCCCGCCTAACTCGGGTGGGTTGGTGGCTGAGGCGAACCAGCTTGGATGAGTTACCCCAATTAATCAATGTTCTGCGGGGAGAAATGAGCCTAGTTGGCCCCCGGCCGATTGTGACCGCAGAAATCCCAAAATATGAGGACAAATATTCCCTCTACACCAGAGTCAAACCAGGAATCACCGGGCTGTGGCAAGTTTCCGGGCGCAATAATATTTCCTATCTAGAGCGGGTCAATTTGGATGCTTACTACGTGCGGAACTGGTCTGTCTGGTTAGACTTCTACATTCTTTTGCGAACCGTTTGGGTTGTCTTGGTGGCCGAGGGAGCCTATTAAAGCATGCCGGAAAGGGCCTGGGGATGCTGCTCTAGCCAATCGTAAAGCTGATCCAACTGGGCAAGGGAAATGAGGCCATACTGCCAAAGAATGATCGGCAGTGGACCACGGGATTGCTGCCATTGGCGCATCGCTAACTGGATAGATTCTTCAGAAAGGGCTAAGTCTTGCTTGAGGTATGCCAACAACCTTGGGGCTGGAGAATCTAGGGATTTCATCATGGACAGGGACAGCGGTGAAAATAAAGAATTCATTAAGCTTTTGCAAACTAAGAAACAGTAATCTAAGCCAAAACTGGTTATGCAATCCAGAACATTGCCGTGACTAAAAGCGCATAATCTGAGTTTTCCTCACCGCAATTACGCCTGTTGCTAAGACAGACACTATATCAGGGGGATTAGGGGAAAAACACCGTCGGTGCCCCTGTTTCTGTAATTTTTTGTGAAAATTCTAGCGTCATCCCCCCTACCTGACCTGGTTCGGGAAGTCGAACCCTGATCCACTGAATTGCAGGGATGGCCCGTCCAGGGAAGACAATTGCCTACACTTAAGACTAGAAATGCTTCATGCATAACCGTCAGTCCTATGCCCCCATCCATCAAGTCGGACGCAAAAGGCAAAAGGTTAGGAAAGGAGCTGGATAAATTTCTCCAAGGATTGAGCCCGTGGAATTAGCCCAGGCCCTGATTGTCTACAAAGCTGGTGATGCCTTTAGCCAACGCTGGGCCGAAACCCTGGGTAAAGCCCTAGAAGCCCGAGGATGCCGGATTCTCATTGGCCCCAGTGGCCCCCAGGATAATCCCTACCCCGTATTCATGGCCTCGGTCAGTCGCCCGATCAATGTTGCCTTTGTACTTGGGGGAGATGGAACAGCCCTGGCTGCGGCCCGCCACTTGGCTCCAGAAGAGATTCCCATTTTGGCCGTCAATGTCGGGGGGCATTTGGGGTTTCTCACGGAGCCCTTCGAGTTATTCCAGGACATTCCCAAGCTGTTGGCACGATTAGAAACCGATCAGTACGCAATGCAACAACGGATGATGCTCCAGGCCCAGGCCCATGAGGGGGTTCGCCCCAACTCCGAACCAGTGGGCCAGCGGTATTTAGCGTTGAACGAAATGTGCATCAAGCCCGCCTCGGCTGACCGCATGATCACCGCCATCTTAGAAATGGAAATTGATGGGGATGTGGTGGATCAATACCAAGGCGATGGAATGATCGTTGCCACACCCACAGGCTCAACCTGCTATACCGTCGCCGCCAATGGCCCAATCATTCACCCAGGGATGGAGGCAATTGCCGTTTCCCCGATTTGCCCCTTGAGTTTATCTAGTCGGCCAATTATTTTGCCTGCTCGCTCCGTCGTTAGTATTTGGCCCCTAGAAGACCGGAGTTTGTGCACCAAACTCTGGATGGATGGGGTCATGGCCACCTCAATTTGGCCTGGGCAACGGGTGGATGTGTCGATGGCTGACTGTGAAGCTCGATTTATTGTCCTCAAGGATCATTATTCCTTCTACGAGACCCTACGGGAAAAACTCCATTGGGCTGGGGCCAGAATCCATTACAACAACAACTATGTTCAACGCAATGGCAAATCCTAAGACCTCAGAAACTGACTTCGGGAGGCATGGATTAATTACTCAAAAACTGCTGTGAGATGACATCTTGGCAATAGTTCTGGACGAATTTAGTAATCTCTGCACGCAAGTGACCATAGGCAGGGGCAAAGGGTGGGGCCTGGGCAGATAACCCTAACAAATCTGCTGTGACTAAGACTTGCCCATCACAATTGGGGCCAGCGCCGATGCCGATGGTGGGTACTTTAAGCTTCGAGGTGATAGTGTGAGCCAACTCCCCTGGAATATGCTCCAAAATCACGGCAAACACCCCAGCCGCTTCCAGGGCAAGGGCCTCCTCTAAAATCCGGGCAGCGGCTTCTGGAGATTGTCCCTGTTGGCGAAAGGAACCCAATTGATGGATAGATTGCGGCGTTAACCCCACATGGCCCAACACCGGAATCCCGACTTCCACTAGGCACTCTACCGCCCGGATTGCACTTCCATAGGCCCCCTCTAGTTTCACGGCTTGGACCCCGGCCTCTTGCAGCAACCGTCCAGCAGATTGCAGGGCCTGGTCTGGGCTAGCTTGGTAACTTAAACAGGGTAAATCAGCCACAAGAAGGGCCCGCTTGACTCCCCGGCGCACGGCCTGAGTATGGTGCACCATTTGATCGAGGGTCACGGGCAGGGTCGTTGGATGCCCCAGGGCCACCATCCCTAAGGAGTCCCCAACTAAAATCACGTCCACCCCGGCCTGGTCTAATATTTCCGCAAATAAGAAATCCCAGGCCGTCAACATCGTGATTGGGCGACCCTGTAATTTCCACTGTTGCAGTTGGGGAATTGTAATTGGGCGATTGTGTTTGGGAACAATCGGGGTCATGGGAGCGTTGTCCTTACCCACAAAGGGGATGAATCTTCTGGATCCTACTGGATTTCCTCTGCGACCTGCCCCTTAGCCTCTTGTGAATGTCGCAAATTTTGTTGGTTTAATTGCCCTGACAAACTCCACCACCATGATCTGCCCTCAGTCAAGGGGTTGAAGAAGCATTGAAGAAAAAGACCGTCAGTCCTTAAGAAACCGGGAAGCTGACGATCTGAAAAATGGGCATAGGGATAAGCAGTTGGGGAAAGGCCCTTGCGATGGCATGATATTTAGGTAATGCACTTGTCCCGTTGAGGCTAAGACTAGTCAGGCAGGGTGGCATCTGTGGCTGGCCTTGACTAATCTGGTATCGTCCTCACTCCGGGATGCACTTGACCCCAACTGCTGAGAATGCACATCACATAATTGCACGGAGAACTATGCTGAGACGATGCTTTTGGCTGGCGGCGGCCCTGGTCCTCGGTACCTGGCAACTGTTGACGGGAACTGCTGTAGCGGCTGAATTAACCCCCGATGTTTTGACTGTTCCTTTTGATAGTCAAGGTAAAACCATTACCCTCACAAAACAACAGTACGACGAGGGACAACGCCTGTTTAACTACGCCTGTGCCTCCTGCCATGTGGGCGGTGTCACAAAAACCAATCCAAGCTTAGATCTGGCAACAGAAACCTTAGCCCTGGCTACTCCCCCCCGTGACAGTATTGTTGGCCTGGTGGACTACATGAAAGATCCAACTACCTATGATGGGGAAGAGTCGATTGCGGAAGTGCATCCGAGCCTGAAGAGTGCTGATATTTTTCCAAAAATGCGTAATCTCACTGATACCGATCTCGCCGATATTGCTGGTCATATCTTGGTGGCTCCAAAAATTCTTGGTGAAAAATGGGGCGGTGGCAAGGTTTATTACTAGGCATGTCAGCTTAATGAAAACACAACGGCATTCTCTCCTCACATCGGTCAACTTAGGAGCATCACTCTGGGTTGGCCTGGTATTAGCTCTCTTGATTAACTTGGGTTGGCAGAATCCGGCCTGGGCTGCGGGTATTGATGGCTATGTGTCTCAATATCTCAAGGCTAGTCAGCCAGTCAGTCTAGCGGCGGATGAACAAGGAGCAACTCGCGAGTTTACGCCATCGGAATTAACAATTGGTAAGCGACTGTTTGAGGAAAATTGCAAAAACTGTCACGTAGGTGGGGCAACACTGCCAAATCCCCTGGTTTCTTTATCTTTAAAAGATTTACAGGGAGCTCAACCACCTCGGGATAACATTGCCAGTTTAGTTGCCTTTCAGCGTTTACCGATGACCTACGACGGTTCGGAAGAAAGTTATTGGTGTCGAGAAGTGCCAGAAAATTGGCTGACGACCGCGGAATTGGAGCAATTAGCGGCATTTGTTCTCCGAGCAGCGGCAGTAGCTCCGGGCTGGGGTACCGAAACCTTTGCGGATTCAGCTCCTTAACCCATCCAAGGCAAGAAAATTTGCTAAACTTGCCCATGGTGGTTTGGGCGATGGCTTGGGGAACTAGCTTGGTTTTAGAGATGCCCATTTAACTAATGACCACTTTTTTTGATTTAACACTTGACCTTACGACTCTGAATTCTGACGAGGAGAACCATTGTGAAGAACGTATTAACTGTCTTATCGCTTGCCTTCGTAGCTTTAACCCTGTGGCTAAGTGGCCCTGTGCTGGCAGCTGATCTAGCCGATGGAGCAAAAGTTTTTAGTGCCAACTGTGCAGCTTGTCACATGGGTGGCGGAAATGTTGTTATGGCCAACAAAACCCTTAAGAAAGAGGCCTTGGAACAGTTTGGCATGAACTCCCCTGATGCCATCATGTATCAAGTCCAGAACGGTAAGAATGCCATGCCAGCCTTTGGTGGGCGTTTAAGCGATGCACAAATTGAAAATGTCGCAGCCTACGTCCTGGATCAATCTGAGAAAAATTGGGCTGGCTAGAGCGATCGATTGCCCTCTGGAAACTATCCAGCAAATAATTAATGCTTAAAAATAACAGACACCCTCGTCCACGGGGGTTTTTTATTGCTCGAAAATGCCCTATAGAATTAGGGAGCAGTTTGCAAAGCCCCTTAGCCAAAGTAGTTGCTTCATGATTAAGAATGATCGCTGGATTATTGAACAAGCCCGTTTGGGGATGATTTCCCCCTTTGAGCCAGCCCAAGTCCGCAAAGTTGAGCAGAATGAAACCTCAGTACCAGTCATTAGTTATGGGGTTTCCAGCTATGGCTACGACATCCGCCTGTCCCCGGTAGAAATGCTTGTCTTTAAACATATTCCAGGAACTGTGGTTAACCCCAAAAATTTTAATCCCGGCAACCTTGAACCTGTAGCATTGCAAACCGATGAGTATGGTAGCTACTTTATTATTCCGGCAAATTCCTATGGTCTGGGGGTGAGTTTGGAGGCAATTCAGATGCCTGCCAATGTCACGGCAATTTGTTTAGGAAAGAGCACCTATGCCCGGGTTGGATTGATTGTCAACATTACGCCCCTTGAGGCGGGTTGGACTGGGGCCGGCATTACTTTGGAGTTTTCCAATGCCTCCAGTGCCGATTGCCGGGTGTATGCCAATGAAGGAGTGGCTCAGCTTCTATTTTTTGAGGGAGAACCCTGTCAAACAACCTATGCGGATCGCCAGGGAAAATATCAAAATCAGTCCAGTAAAGTCACCTTGGCCAAAGTTTAATTCCAGGCCCCAGCGATGCAGACTCAATCCCATGAGTTTTGGATGTCTCAAGCCTTGGAATTGGCTGCGGTGGCTGGACAGGCTGGGGAAGTTCCTGTTGCAGCGATCATCATTAACGCTGAAGGTAAGTTGATAGCAACTGGCCAAAACCGCCGCGAACGGGATCAGGACCCAACGGCCCATGCGGAAGTTGTGGCATTACGCCAGGCCGGGACTGTGCAAGGCACTTGGTACTTAACAGACTGCACCCTTTACGTCACCCTAGAGCCCTGTCCAATGTGTGCTGGGGCAATTCTGCAGGGGCGGATTAAAACCTTGGTCTTTGGGACAGCGGATCCAAAGGCAGGAGCCATGGGATCAGTCATTAATATTCCTGAGAGTCCGGCAGCCTACCATCGGATTGAGGTGATTGGGGGTGTTCTTGCTGAATTGTGTCGGCAACAACTCCAGGCCTGGTTTCAAGCCCACCGTCGGCAAACCAAGGCGCAATCCCGGCTGTAGGAACCTGAGCCAACAGCGATTGAAAGGAAATCTGAGTCACTGGATCCACGCCATTGGGTTCCAGATCAACCAGGGGGACTAGGACAAAAGCTCGCTCACGAAACCGAGGATGGGGCAGGGTCAGAATAGGGCTGCTCAGTTGCAGATCACCGTAGAGAATCAGGTCTAAATCTAAGGTTCTCGGCCCCCAGTGTTGAGATCGTTGTCGGTTTGCCTGGTGTTCCAAATTTTGACAAACCGCCAGAAGCTCAAAGGGATCTAGGGCGGTGGCAATGCGGACACAGCCATTGAGGTAGTCCGGTTGAGGTGGGCCGACGGGCTGAGTGCGATACCAGGGAGAAACCTTAAGGACTTTGATGCCCAATTGCCTTTGGAGCCGCTCTAGGGTCTGGCTGACTATGCCCCAGGAATCTCCCAGGTTACTGCCAAGGGCAATAATCGCATGGACACAATCCCCCATCTAAAGAGAATCACCCCGCAGGATATACTATTACCTAGATTAATGGTTCAGCGTGGCTCTACAGCCCAACTTTAGTCAGTCAGCTTTAATTATCCCTTAGTACTTTAATTTTGCTGTTGTGAGTTTACAGCCACTTTTTAATTCCCCTTGCCCGGTGATTGGGGTAGTTCACCTGTTGCCGTTGCCGACCTCACCACGCTGGGGGGGAAATTTAAAAGTAGTCATGGATCGAGCTGAACAGGAAGCCACGGCTTTGGCTGCGGGTGGTGTCGATGGCATCATTGTCGAAAACTTTTTTGATGCGCCGTTTACGAAAGAACGTGTGGATCCCGCCGTGGTCAGTGCAATGACATTGGTGATTGAGCGGATTAAAAACCTGGTAACCGTCCCTCTGGGGGTGAATGTTCTCCGAAATGATGCCCACAGTGGCCTGGGAATTGCCGCCTGTACCGGTTGCCAGTTTATTCGGGTGAATGTTTTGACCGGGGTCATGGCGACGGATCAAGGCTTAATTGAAGGCCAGGCCCATCAGTTGCTTCGTTATCGCCGGGAGTTGGGACAGGATATTAAAATCGTCGCCGATGTCCTAGTCAAACACGCTCGTCCCTTGGGCAGCCCGAACTTAACGACGGCGGTGAGTGACACAATTCAACGGGGCCTGGCCGATGGGGTGATTTTGTCCGGTTGGGCAACAGGCAGTCCCCCGAGTCAGGAGGATTTAGAACTCGCCAAGGATGCCGCCAATGATATCCCGGTTTGGATTGGCAGTGGTGCCACCTGGGAAAACATTCCAGATTTAATCCGTTTTGCCAATGGGGTAATCGTGGCCAGTTCTTTGAAACGGCAAGGAAAGATTGAGCAGCCCATTGATCCGATTCGGGTCAGTCGCTTTGTCGCAGCCCTACGGCGAGCAACTTCTACAGAAACCAAGGAAGCCAATAAACCTTCAACGGTTCCGGCTGTGTCACCCTTACCCCGCTAGTATCCTCGTCGAGGTGTTTCCTGCTTGGCATAGGTCCAAAAGGGCTACTTCCCAGGCCAGGCGGGGTTGAACATAATTTCTCAGATGTTGCCGCGTTGACTCCAAAACCTGTAGGGGATAAAGGTGTCGGGATTGGTGCCAAAATTGCTGCTGCATCAAGTCCAAAAGCCAAATTTGACTATCCACATCCAAGTCCTGGCTTATGGTGCGGGCTAGTTCCAGGCTAGTATGCACTGCGAGGGGTGGGGTTAGGGTCAGGCAGGTTTGCCGCAGTTCTGAGGGAATGGTTTGCCACTGCTGCCAATGGCGAAGGGCCGCCCCTGGACTTCCCGCTGCTAGTTCAATCAACAGGGGAATCTCTAAGATTTCAGAGGCCCCAGTTTGGGTTAAGACCTGGGCGACCTGGGCCTGGGTTAAGCGATAAAAAGGGATACGCTGACAACGGGAAACAAGGGTCGGCAATAGGTCAGACTCCCGGGGGGCAATCAAAATAATCGTAGCCAGGCCAGGTTCCTCCAGGGTTTTTAAAAGCCCATTGGCCGCTGCTTCTGCCATGGTTTCTGCCTGATCAATGACAACGACAGAGCGGGGGGCTGTTAAGGGGGGGCGACTGAGAAACCGACTAACTTGGCGGATTTGCTCCAAACGAATCTGGGGTCGGGTACGGGGCAGAGCCTGTCCTTGGGCCTGGAGTTCAGTGGCCGTCAACAGTTTCGTGTTTTGTAGGTAGGTCGGTTCCAGCCAGAGTAAATCCGGGTGATTCTCTAAGGATTGGGTTCGGGCTCCCAGTAAACACCGGATGAATTGACGGGCCGTTAAGGCACGACCAACCCCCGACGGCCCAACAAAGAAATAGGCAGGGGGCAGTCGTTGTTGAACTAAGGCCTGGGTAAGGAGTTCGCAGGCTGCTGTTTGCCCAACAATGAGGCTGAAATCTGGGGATACCAATGACATAGGGCATCTCCTAACACCGATTGGATGGCTGCTGTTACGGTAGTCGGCTCGCAATTGGCATCAATCCGAACCCCCTGGGCTTGGATCACACGCTGGGCAAATCCCTGGTGCACCCGTTGATGAAACGCCAGAGTGGCCTGTTCCATGCGATCTTGATGGCCCGAGCGAATTTGAGCCCGGTTTAGGCCGGTGAGGGGATCGACATCAAACCAGAGGGTTAAATCCGGTTTTCGCCCCCCCGTAGCAATCTGAGCCAAGGTCTCGATCATCCCTAAGTCCAGGCCCCGTCCAAATCCCTGATAGGCCAAGGTTGAATCCGTAAACCGATCACACAGGACTAAACCGCCGGCCTGGAGATGGGGCTCGATGCGCTCGGCGATGTGTTGGGCCCGATCCGCAGCATAAAGAAGAAGTTCACAGGTGGGGGCAATGGCAGCAGGGCTATGGAGCAAAAGATGCCGGAGTTTCTGGCCCAGCTCTGTACCGCCAGGTTCGCGGGTAACTAAAATCGGTGGTTGTAGGTTGGGTAATTGCGCCTGCAGGGCCTCAGCCCAGCCACAGTCTGTCAACCAGGCCAAGACTTCTCGTAATTGGGTTGTTTTACCGGCCCCTTCACCCCCTTCAAAGACGACAAATCGCCCACACCCGGTTTGGGAATCGGTCACCTTAACACCTCATGGTTCATTCCCCTTGATGATATAAGCATTTTTGCCAAAACAAAGATACTCCAAACTCTTATTAATAGTGGGTTCCAGGACTTTGGGATTGAATGCATAGGCCTAATGACCATGCAGCCGGGCCTGGGAAGCAAACCGCAACGGGAAAAGCTATATCTATCGGCTTGCCCAATTCCCAGGAACTCAATCTCGGCCCTGAACATCTCTTTGGCATGGACGGGGAGCAAATCTTTAGGTTTTTTAAAGGTTGCTGCTCCATCCCATCCTGGACAAAGCGTTATCCTAGCCATGAACTAGTGGGTTTACAGAGTTATGCGTCCATTTCGGCTCTGGTTGTTTGCTTTCCTCATGATTCTGGCCTTTAGTCTGAGCTTTTTGGGCCTGGTGGGGAACCCCTCGCGAGTCTTTTCACCCCAGGCCTGGAGGGCAGCTCCTGTTCATGCCGTGGAAGCAACCGGAACTAAGTTGGAGTTTCTGCCGCCAACGGAGTATCGGGGAAAGACCGTTTCCCAGGTAAAAATACCCTCTGGACAAAAACTAATTGCCTTAACCTTTGATGACGGTCCCTGGGGCAAAACAACCCAAGATGTCCTGAAAATTTTGGCGGATTCTAAGGTCAAGGCCACCTTTTTCTGGATTGGCTCGCATCTGCAGCGTTATCCGGATGTGGGGCGCCAAGTGGTACAAGCGGGTCATGCCATTGCGAATCACACCTGGAGCCATGGCTACAAGCCGGTCAGTGAGGAGGTTGCAAAGTCAGAAATTGAAAACACTTCTTACCTGATTGCCAAAACCACGGGGGTACAAACGCGGTTGTTTCGTCCGCCGGGGGGGATTTTAGACAATGGCTTGGTGGCCTATGCTCAAAAGAAAACCTATGGGACGGTGATGTGGAACGTGGATCCCCAGGATACGGCCGCAAAAATTTCGGCGGATCAAATCACGCAACGGGTATTGTCCCAGGCCAAGGCGGGTGGAATTGTCCTCCTCCATGATGGCGGCGGCGATCGGCGGGCAACGGTGACAGCATTACCCACCATCATTCGCAAACTCCAGGCCCAGGGGTTTAAATTCGTCACTATCCCAGAACTGCTCCAGGCCTCCATCACCCGCGTACCCCCACCCCCACAACCAACTCCTGTCCCCAGCCCCGAAGTGCCAATGCCCGAAGTGCTAGAAACTTGGCCCAGCAGCTTTTAAGTAACGCCAGGAGCAAACGTTAATCTGTTGAGGCCTGGAATGTCCTTAAAAAATCACTTATATGACTGGAGCTAAACCCAGGGTTGCTTCCGCATCTGCAAGAATCATGTCCATCAAAAGCTTTTGGGTATAGCGGCAGTGGAGGGTTTCTGTGGAACGAAAGGAGCCATTTTCCCAATACTTGTTACTGGGAGCCCCACCACCACACATATCAAAGTAATCACAGCTGGCCTGGCATGCCTGAACCCCCGCTTGGATATCTCTATAAATGGTTTGGAATTTTGGGGTGTGGCAAACCGACTCAAAGGAATCTGTTTTGACATTTCCTAGGATAAATCGCCCATAGTCAGAACTGGTCATCCCCAGCAATTCCGGGGAATAGGTGGCAAAATCCCCATTCACATCAATATTGACCATGGCAAAGGGGGTACAGAGTTGATTCCGACCAAGGCGTTTGCTGGTGTAAAGAAATTCACTAATCCGGTCAAATTCCCGAACCTTGAGCTGGCCTTGGGTTTGCTTCGTCAGTTCCCAAAAGGTTTGCATAAACTCCCGGTAGAGGGATTCGGTGTGATTTTCCAGGCTGGATGTGGCGTGGGCCCCCTCAATTTCCTCCAGGTTAAAGCCAATGTTGTGGATGCCCTCTTGCCAAAAAAAATCAAACAGGGCCTGGGGGTGCTGCAATGCCTCTCGGGTTAACACCGTAATCGTGTGGAAGTGAATTTGATTGGCCTGGAGGAGGCGAATTCCCCGAAGTGTTGCTTGGTGGGTTCCCAGGCCCGTGCGGGTTTGGCGATAGCGATCATGGAGAAATGCGGGCCCATCAATGCTGACCCCCACAGACAGTTGCACCTCCTTAAACAGATCACACCAGGCCTGGGAAATCAACGTGCCATTGGTCTGGAGGGCGTGGGTAATTAAACAGTCCACCTGGGGAAACTGAGACTGAACCTGGGCAATTTTGGCAAAAGCGGCCTGATAAACGGATATTGGGACGGAAAGGGGCTCTCCAGCATGCCAACAGACGGTAAAGTGCTTTCCACAAAACCGACTACTGAGCAAATTACGGAAAATGGGCTCAATCAAGTCGAGGTTGATGACCTGGCGGGATGTCCGGTCGGGCAGGTAGCAGTAGTGACAATCAATGTTACAAAACGGGGTTGGCTGAATAATCACCAATCGAAATGGGCCAAAGGTTGCCAATTCCGCTTCAGGGAGATGCATGTTGCCGTCACTGCTTCAATGGATATTTTTCACGGTTGACCGCCAGTTCAGGCCGACTCAGCAGGCACTAATTACTGAAATCGCTCCAAATATCTTCCCAGTAGGCCCCATCATTGAAATTGATCCAAACATCTTCCCAAAGCTGGGCCAGTAAGGTTTCAGAGTTGGCTGCCGGGGTGATCGGGGTAAAGTCTTCTTTGATCGGTTCTAAGCGCTCCCGCACGGCCGCCAAGCGTTGAGTTATGGGGGAATCTGGCGGGGCCTGGGTTTTGGCTTGAGCTGGTTGGGCTGCGGCCAGGGCTAAAAGTGAGAGTAAGCTAGCTGTTCCATGGGTCACCCCTTTCGTATCCTTAGGCATGGCAGGCCGCAATCCGTTCTGACTGGAAATGAATCACCCCTTACTATATATCAGATCGCCCGATAAATCAGATTGCTGCGACGCCTTGAGGGATTTGCGGTTTATGCCAAAGGACTCAGCTAAGATTCTGGAGGGTGGCTGTGTTTCGGAGGGGTGGTGATGGAGGCACAAGAACAACTGCAGGAACTCAATCCTGATCTGAACCAACTCAGTCAACTGGCCCTGTCTTTAGCGGATGAGTATGACGGCGACTGCCAAAAATTACTCCAACTGCTAAGGGTTCTTGAGTATTTACATCGGCATATTCGCGACACGACCTTCCAGAATGCCTTTCCTAAAAATCGCCAGGCCCTTTATAAACTCCTACGCACCATTGAGAGTGAGCGCGGCTGGCCCTACATTCCGGTGATGCCCTTAAGGGACTTTATGGAACATCTCAGGACAGATTTGGCAGAGACCCCTGAGGGTTCGGAACTAACTTCCTCGGAAGAGAACTAAGGAACCGGAAAAACTTAGACTAGAATTTTCCCCCAGGCCAGCAACGTGTAAAACTGGAAAAGGACGAAAATTCACCGCATCCAGGAGCAGGGGAAATGAGTTTGCATCGGCTGTTGTATCTAAGTACGGCGCGCCCCGATTTAGCCTACCCAGACCTGCGGGACATCATGGCTAAGTCGGAAGTGAACAATACTCGGGATGGGATTACGGGAATTCTCTGCTTCGGTAATGATCGCTTCGTCCAGGCCTTGGAAGGACACCGAAAAATGATCAGCGAAACCTATGCCCGGATTTTGAATGATCCCCGCCATACCGATCCAGAATTGGTGGCCTTCAATCCGATTGATTGTCGGGCTTTTACAAAGTGGTCAATGCGTTTAATTCAGTGGGATATCAATGAGCCCGCCGCCATTCGCGACATTCGGATGAAATATTGCTCCAGTGCCCTTTTTGATCCCTCAACCATGAACGCTCAGCAATGCCTCAGTTTGCTTATGGATATGCATGCCCTCCAAGGCTGAGGGAAAGTTAGAACTTAGGGATCAGGGCTGATGCAGGATCACTCAGGTTATTTGCAAAGGGAAAAAGTATGTCATTAGCCTCCATTGCCATTCCCAGTTTACTGAAGCTACCCAACCAAACCTGGCGCACGGAATTCAAAGTTATTTTGCCGGAGTTTGTCAGTTTAACCCCGATTCAAGGCTGGCTCACGGTTCAGCACCAGGGCACCTACTTGCGGGTATCCACGGAGGCCAAAACCATTATTACCCTCCCCTGTGATCGATGTTTGCAGCAGTTTAACCATCGCCTAACCTGTGGGGTGGAAGAATTAATCTGGTTAGAGAGTGAGGATATTGAGGACGATGGCTTTGGAAATCGTCATGAATTAGATTTACTGGAGCGACTGCCGGCCCAGGGGGAGTTTGATTCCCAGGATTGGCTCTATCAGCAGTTGTGTTTGAGTTTGCGCCATCCGCAAATTTGTCAGGTTGATTGCCGGGGCCTGGTGGGAGCTAGCTCGGGGAAACCGGAAGCACTAGAAAACAAGACAGCAGAGCAAGCGGATTCGCAACCTTTGGATCACCGCTGGGCAAGTTTGGTGGCCTTGAAGGAAAAGCTGGAGGGATAGGGGTAATCTATGGGGTTTCCACAGGATTTGGATTTACTTTTACGGGCCCGATATCCTCTGATCTTTATTCCCACCGGTGAGGAAGAACGCCTTGAAACTATCCTCCAAGGCCTCCAACCCCAACGGGCTATCTATATTTGGGATTTTGTCGATGGCTACCAGGGAAATCCCAATGATGCCGGGTTTGGTAAACGGAATCCTCTCCAGGCCCTGGAATTTGTTGAAAAACTGCCCCCCACTGCCCCAGCCATCCTGGTTTTGCGGGATTTTCAACGGTTTTTAGAGGATGTCGCGATTTCTCGGAAGTTACGCAATCTTAGCCGCCGCCTCAAGTCCCAGCCCAAATCTCTGTTGATTGTCTCAGCCAATTTAGTTATTCCCAACGAACTGGCGGATGCAATTACGGTCTTGGAGTTTCCCCTGCCCAGTCCCACCGAAATTGAAACGGAAATTAAAACCCTCTGGCAGCAACTCCAACAACCCCTACCGGAGATGGGTCTGGATCCCCTGGTGCGGGCTTGCCAAGGCTTAACCCTCGAACGCATTCGGCGAGTTTTAGGTCAGGCCATTGCCAAACATAATTCCCTTGGCCTGGAGGATGTGGATTTAATTCTGGCGGAAAAACGGCAAATTCTCCAACAAACTCAGATCCTCGACTATTCCCCTGCGACCGAAACTTTGGCAGACATTGGGGGCCTGGAAAATCTCAAGGATTGGCTACTTCGGCGGGGTGGGGCCTTTTCCGAACGGGCACGTCAATATGGTTTACCCTATCCTCGCGGACTTTTGCTGGCAGGCATTCAAGGTACGGGTAAATCCCTCACAGCTAAAGTCATTGCCCACCAATGGCAGCTTCCCCTGTTGCGGTTGGATGTGGGACGCCTGTTTGCCGGCCTGGTGGGGGAATCGGAATCTCGAACCCGACAAATGATCCAAATTGCCGAAGCCTTGGCCCCCTGTGTTCTCTGGATTGATGAAATTGATAAGGCCTTCATGGGGGTGGACGGTCGCGGCGATGCGGGCACCAGTAGTCGGGTGTTTGGCACGTTTATTACTTGGATGGCAGAGAAAACTTCCCCGGTGTTTGTGGTGGCCACGGCGAATAATATTCAAACCCTACCCCCTGAACTGTTGCGTAAAGGCCGGTTTGATGAGATTTTCTTTGTGGGTCTGCCAACAACTGAAGAACGGGAGGCCATTTTCCAGGTTCACCTCCATCGCCTCCGTCCCCAAACCATCCGCCATTACGACCTAAAACGTCTGGCCTATGAAACCCCAGATTTTTCCGGGGCCGAAATTGAGCAATGTATTATCGAGGCCATGCACATTGGCTTTAGCCAAGACCGGGATTTTTCCACTGAGGATATTCTCACCGCCGCCAGTGAAATTGTCCCGCTTGCTCGCACGGCATCCGAACAAGTTCATCATCTCCAGGCCTGGGCTGCGGCTGGTAAAGCCAGATCCGCCTCGCGCTTTGGTTTAGGGTTGCCAAAATCCCATCCTGTCTAATCAACCAAGGTGGTTATGGCCTGGGAATGGTGACAAAATCCGTTGATTCGCTGACAAGTCCTAGGGCAATCTTGGCTTTTTAATTGATTCCTTTAAAATTCTTAATCGATCTACTGTATGATTCGTAGCAGTTTATCAGGCGTTAATTTGCTACAACGAAAACTGTATCTAAAGATGCATCGGTTAGTATGGTGGTCATGGTGTCCGGGGAAAAAGGTATGTCGCAAAAAGTTTTAGTGTCCTATCCCAGTAAGGTGCCTGCCCGCCCCAGTGGTTTACGGAGTTCCTCCTATCAAGTGGCTGCTAGCCTCGGGGCCAGTTTTCGTTACGCCTGGGCTGGAATTCAGTATGCCTTTACAACCCAACGCAACTTCCGCATTCACACCTGTGTTGGGGCCATTGCCATCACCCTCGGGAGTGCCCTCCACCTGCCCTTGGCGGAACTTGCGATAATTGTCGTCACCATTGGCTTAGTCATGGCCCTGGAGTTGGTCAATACAGCTCTGGAGTCGGTGGTAGATTTAACCATTGATAGCCATTACCATGAATTAGCTAAAATTGCTAAGGACTGTGCTGCGGGTGCTGTGATGGTCAGTGCGATTATGGCGGCGGTGGTTGCGGCTTTGTTACTCTTGCCACCATTGTTTGCCCTAGTGTTTCCCGGTGGCCACTGGAGTTGAGGCTTTAAAATAGTAAGTTCTTTGTTTGGGGATGGCCTTTGCTTTTAGTCATTGATAACTACGATAGCTTTACCTACAACCTGGTGCAGTACCTTGGAGAATTGGGGCAAGAGTTACCGGTAGCCTCAGACATTCGGGTGTTTCGCAACGATAAAATTACCCTTGCAGAGGTTCAAGATTTAGCCCCAACGGCGATTGTCATTTCCCCAGGCCCCGGCCGTCCTGAAGATGCTGGCATTTCCCCTGAGCTGATTCAGTCCCTCGGGCCGGCTGTGCCAATGCTGGGGGTTTGCTTAGGGCATCAAGCCATTGGCTTGGTTTTTGGGGGAGAAGTTATTTCAGCACCGAGTTTAATGCACGGAAAAGTTTCCGAGATTTTCCATCGACAGCAGGGAGTTTTTGCCCATCTGGATAACCCATTTACCGCAACTCGTTACCATAGCTTAGTGATTGACCCCCAAACTTGCCCAACCGTTTTAGAAGTTACGGCTTGGACAGAGGATGGTGTGATTATGGGAGTTCAACACCGAGATTATCCCCATTTACAGGGAGTCCAGTTTCACCCGGAAAGTATTTTGACTATGGCAGGCAAAGATATTCTCCGTAATTTCCTTACATCCCTCTGACAGTTGTCCTCGATTTCTGTTTAAATCAATACACTCAAGCACTGACAAACGCTTCAGGATTTCTATGTTTCATTCCTAAGTGAGATAGCTCGATACCCAGGCCTGGGTTTGTAATGAGGTGGGGGATTGTTTCATGGGGCAAATTTTGGAGTATTTGGCCAGCGCGGATTGGGATAGTTTTCATCGCTATACCCGGTGGATCCGTTGGAATCTGTTTTTGGCCTACATTCCGCTAGTTTTAAGTTTCTGGTTGTTTCGCAGGGAGAGAATTTTTAGACCAAGACTGCTGTGGGGACTGGGATGTCTAATTTTTTTAGCATTTTTACCGAATGCGCCCTACGTCCTGACGGATGTTATTCACTTGTTGGCGGGAATTCGGGATGGAATTACCGGCTGGTTTTTAGTTTTGGTCTTTATTCCCACCAATCTCTTGGCAATCCTCTTGGGTCTTGAGGCCTATGTTTTGTCCTTGATCAATGTGGGAAATTTAGTTCGCCAATTGGGTTATCAAGCATGGTTGCCAGTCATTGAACTGGCTTTACATTTAATGTCTGCAGTTGGGGTTTATCTGGGCCGTTTTATTCGATTTAATAGTTGGGACTTAGCCACCCGGCCTGGGAATGTGTTTAGTACAACCCTAAATCTTTTAACTCGGCGAGAGCCATGGGTGGTGATCCTTTTTAGTTTTTTTGTGCTCACTCTTTTGTACTGGGTCATGAAACAAGTCACCCTTGGCCTGGTTCTCCGTTGGAAATATCGTAAGGAAACTATTTAGTTCCAGTAAGTAGTTTAACGTCTGCTTTTTAAGCATTTGAGAGGTTTCTAATCTTGTCCGTTGATAAGGTAATACTCCGAAAACATTTTTTGTCGCAACGAATGGCTTTATCCCCACGAGAATGGACTGCAAAAAGTCAACAAATTTGCGAAACTCTGGAATCATTACCCGCCTTTAACCAGGCCAAAACTATTCTCGCCTACTCTACTCACCAAAATGAGCCAGATTTATACCCATTATTTGCCCGCCATGACAAAGTCTGGGGATTGCCACGGTGCCAGAAAAAAGAGTTGATTTGGCATCAGTGTCACCCCATTCAGCAGGCTGAGCACATAAAACTCGATAAATTTGGGATTCTCACACCACCCGCCACTTTTCCAAAGATTACCCCTGAAGAAGTTGATTTAATTCTGATCCCAAGCCTAGCATTAGATCGTCAAGGTTATCGTTTGGGCTATGGCGGCGGCTACTATGACCGGCTATTATCGACTTCAGATTGGCAGCATTGTCTTACAATTGGCATTGTTTTTGATTTTGCCCTTGTTGAGAAGCTTCCAACCCAGGCCTGGGATATTAAACTCAGCGCGTATTGTACTGATAAAACTGTCACTTGGATTCGCTATCGCTAAATGATTTAACTCAATTTAAGTTAGTGATCATTTAATATTCAACTGTCGAGCATCAGACTTAAGTGAGCTATGATTTCTAGTCTGTTTAATAAGTAGTCAAAACCCACGTATTCCTAAAAGTTAAAGCTTTTTAATAATATCGCTTATTGTGAACGAGCATTGCCTATGTCTATGGAACTAATCATCACTTTTGCAGCAATTTTGGTATCTTGGTTTGTCTTTACTGGCCTGGTACGAGTTCTAAAGGTTGCGGTGGGAACGGCAATTAAAGTGACCCTAATTGTCTTTCTGGTGCAAATTCTCTTTGGGATCGGCCCAGAAATACTAATTAAGCGAGTTATGGAACTGGGCGAGCAGGTTTTTTCAACACTCAAGTAGGGGAATGGGAGGTTACTGGATTTAACCTGGTACGCCAGAGGCCTGGAAACGAGTTGGGAATTTCAATAGCTCCAGCAACATGGTGGTAAAACTCCTTTGGCCCAACCCAGCCAATAATTGCATAGCCATAGCCCTGAATTTGCATCCTGTTAAGGGTCAGCTGAGTTAAAGCCTTCCCAATACCTTGTTGGCGATATTGGGCTTCAACACCCATTGGCCCGAATAATCCTAGGGCTGCACTGTCATAACACGCGAATCCTAATAATTTCCCCGACTTAACCGCCAGTAGACAGCGTGGGGGGCGTTGATTTATCGCTATTGTCAGTTCACTTACCCAGCCTTGACTAAAATGTTCTGCTACCCAGGCCTGGATTAGGTGGGTTTCTGCCCCCAGGGGTTGACGATAGATAATGCCTTGATTTTGATGGGTTTCAATCAAAGCCTGATCAACTTTTAAATCGTACAACTTAACGAGCATATCCATGGGCATTACCTGAATGAAAAACCCTAGACGTTTAGTTTGTTGCTTAGGTTTTGACTCTGTTTAGTTAGCAATGCCATTCTCCAGGGCAAAGCGAACCAGCTCAGTACGACTACTAGTATTGGTCTTGATAAAAAGGCGACTCACATACTTTTCAATATTGCGAACACTGGTTTGCAGTTGACTGGCTATTTCCTTATTCATCAAACCTTGGACTACTAAATCTAAAACACTTTGCTCTCGGGGGGTTAGGTCGATTTTAATTGGATTGGGGTTAAGGGGGGTACCGCCGCGTTTGACTAAGAGCGCCCGCAATTCGGCAATTTGTCCAGCCAAGTCCGAAATATCCGGTTCTGTAATCGCCGCAGCTTGCTGAAATCGACGCAAAAGGTTTTTAACAATGGCAACTAATTCATCTGGGTCAAAGGGTTTAGAAAGATAGGCATCACATCCAGCGTCATAACCTTGAATTCGATCCCGCTTCATTCCCCGGGCAGTTAGAAAAACAACCGGCAAAAAGCTAAATCGATCATCATCCCGGAGTTTTGCTAGAAATTCGTAGCCATCCACTTGGGGCATCATCACATCGGTAATCACTAAGTCGGGACGATTTTGCTCCAAAAGTTCCCAGGCCTGGAGGGCATTGCTGGCAGCGGCAACCGTAAACCCACTTTCTTCAAGGTAAGCCTGAATGGCATCTCGCAAACCCGGTTCATCATCCACCAACAACAAATGCTCACCCATACAGTTCTCTCATGATCTCCTACAGTTCCAGGCCTGGTTTCCTTGTAATTTCTAGTGTACGCCGCCAACTTCCACTAAAATTGAATGATTCTTGCGGCCCGTGTGCTAAAACATTTAGGCAATTGCATTTGAATTGTATTTGAGGAAATGGCCCATGAGTTTACCCCTACAGGATTTACCGAGCCCGATGAATCCAGTTGCAGCTACGGAATTACGGCCCTGGGGCTCATTTACGGTGCTGGAAGAGGGGCCAGGCTACAAAATCAAACGAATTGAGGTTAAGCCAGGCCACCGTCTCAGCCTGCAAATGCACCACCATCGCAGTGAGCACTGGATCGTCATTTCTGGAATCGCCAAAGTCCAGCGGGGGGAAGAAATTATTATGCTCTCTCCCAACGAATCCACCTACGTCCCCCAATTTACTCGCCACCGCCTGGAAAACCCCGGAAAAATTAATTTAGTCCTGATTGAAGTCCAGAACGGTCAATACCTAGGGGAAGATGATATTCAGCGATTTGAAGATGATTACGCCCGATCTAGTTCATAACCAGTTTGATGGACACTTCTCCTTAAATCCTTCTCGAGATTTCCGATTCCCATGGCCGTTACCCTAACCTCAGCCGCCCGTCGTGAACTTGATCGACTCCGCCAGAAGTCCCAGGCCAAATCATCGGGGCATATTTTTCGGGTTGGGGTCAAACCTGGGGGCTGTGCCGATTGGCTATACGTTCTCGAGTTTACAAACCAGGCCCAGGCCGATGATCTAGTGGCGGAAACCGATGGTCTGGTGATCGCTGTGGCCGGGGATAGTTTGGCTAAGTTGGATGATTTGACTTTGGATTACACCGAAGATTTAATGGGTGGAGCTTTTCGTTTTTATAACCCCATTGCCGAACAAACCTGTGGCTGTGGCCTATCCTTTAAACTAGCTGAGTCCTGAGGCAACCTCGGCCATTAAGATCGAGTCATGGCCTGGATCAGATTGATGAACCAAGAGGATTGAAATTGACTATGGTGGGGCGTTGGCAAGGTGGGGGGATGATTGGCCTGGTGCTGGGGCTGGGACTTTTAGGCGTGAGTTCCATGGCAAAATCCCAAACAACCCCCGAGGTTGATCCCAGTGCTGTTCCCCAACAGGCCTTGACAATTTTGGCGGATGTGCAACAGGCCAACGCAATGACGGGGATTGTCACAGCCCGCGGCAATGTTCAACTGATCTATCCAGCCCGGCAAATCCAGGCCACAGCCACCCAGGCCCAGTACTTTAGTCGGGAGCGGCGGATTGTCTTAACTGGAAATGTTTACGTGCTTCAAGAGGGGAACAGTTTACGGGGTGATTCCGTGACCTATCTCATTGATCAGGAAAAGTTTGTGGCAACCCCAGTGGCTAACCAACAGGTGGAGTCAATCCTGATGATTCGAGATAACCCGGCTCAAGCCCCTAATTTTTAGGTTCCGTTGAGTTTTGCCGATGAAAATTCTTTTAGAAGGGGTTCGTAAAGCCTACGGGGCCCGCACAGTGGTGGATCAGGTCAGCTTAGGGATTGAGCAGGGGGAAATTGTCGGCTTACTGGGGCCCAATGGAGCAGGCAAAACCACAACCTTTTATCTTGCCACTGGCCTGGAGAAACCGGATCAGGGTCGAGTTTGGCTGGATCGGGACGACATTACTCCCTTGCCCCTCCATCGGCGGGCCCGCTTAGGCATTGGCTACTTACCCCAGGAACCGAGCATTTTCCGGAGTTTAACGGTTCAAGAAAATATTCTCCTTGTGTTGGAGCAAACCCACGTTCCTCGGCACCTTTGGCGTGATCGCTTAGACCAACTACTGGGGGAATTAAATCTTCAAAAAATTGCCCAAACAAAAGGGAACCGAGTTTCCGGTGGGGAACGCCGACGGACAGAGCTGGCTCGGGCCTTAGCGATTGGGGTGGAGGGGCCAAAGTTTTTGTTTTTAGATGAACCCTTTGCTGGGGTCGATCCCATTGCCGTCGGGGAGATTCAAGCCATCGTTACTCAATTGCGACAACAGAACCTTGGAATTTTAATTACGGATCACAACGTCCGTGAAACCCTGTCTATCGTTGATCGAGCCTACATCATGCGGGATGGGCATATTTTGGCCGCGGGGGCAGCGGCGGACTTATACGATGATCCCCTGGTGCGTCAATACTATCTGGGAGAAAATTTTGTCCCCTAACCGGCTGTGGCGACGCATCCAAGTTGAACTGGGAAGATTGATTCCCGGTACGCAGTTGGATTGGTACCTATGGCGCAATATCATGCCGGCATTTGGCCTGGGAGTCGCCATTTTTGCTGCCTTAGCCCTATCCGTGGGTGTGTTATTTGATTTGGTGCGACAAGTCTCCGAGTCCCAAATTCCCTTAACCGCTGTTCTCCAGGTACTTCTCCTGCAAATCCCCTATATCCTCACCTTTGCTCTGCCCATGGCGGTGATGCTGGCTGTTCTGACCACAATTAGTCGCCTTGGGGAAGACGGGGAACTGGTGGCCTTCAAAAGTATTGGCATTAGTCTTTATCGGTTGGCAGCTCCAATTTTGGCCCTGTCCTTGGCCGTGAGTTTAATTACTTTTACCCTGAGCGAGACCATTATTCCCGAATTCCGTGAACAATCCACCGAAGTCTTGCAACGCTATCTCCGCCAAGAGGAACGGGTTGGACAAACTCGAGATATTTACTACCCAGAGTATGGCCCAGATGAGCAGGTTCGCCGTCTTTACTACGCTAGGGAATTTGATGGCGTTTCCATGCGGGGCATCACCGTCGTTGATTTTTCCCAACCGGAGCTGGTCCAAGTTGTGACCGCCGCTGCTGCCGACTGGAGTTACCCCAAAAGTACCTGGAAGATTGCCGATGGGATTATTTACTTAGTGTCTAACCTAGGTAATATTCGCGACATCATTGAGTTTCAGCAGCAGCAACTCGTTATTCCCCGGAAACTTGAGGAAGACGTCCTGAGCCCATCCCAAGTCACCGATCTCTCCACAACCCAGGCCCGACGAGCATTGGTCTTAGCTGAGCAGGAAAACAATTCAATTTTGGTGCGAGCGTTAAGAGTTCATTTGCAACAACAATATGCACAGCCGTTTGTGGCGGTGGTATTTGGACTGATGGGTCTTGGATTCGGGGCCATGGGCCAAAAGCGAGGGGCAGGGCAGGGGTTCGGCTTAAGCGTTGGCTTAATTTTTGCTCAAATTCTCTTAACCTATTTTGCTGGGGCCTTAGGCTTTGTCGGTTTTTTATCTCCAGTTGTTGCGGCTTGGCTACCACAAAGCCTGGGATTGGGAGTTGCTATTTTGTTAATCCAACGGGGCAATCGCTAACTCAAATTGTTTTTAACCAACGACACCTTAGGTTTGCAATTCCACCGGGTTGCGACTCATTGGCCCCAGGTAGCGGGCTAAATACGGTGAAAAGACTTCATAAATGACAGTTAGGGGGCGATGGTCATGCCAGAAGATATAGTGCCGTCCCCAGAAGGGCCCAGAAACGCCGAAGGCAGCGGCTAATTCTCCGGAATGCCCCAGATAAACCCCTTGAATATCCCGATAGAGTTCCACCTTCAGCTTGGCTAAATTAGCCCAAATCGGCAGGGCGCGGTTTTGCAGGTATTCATCCACATGGGCAGCTTCCCACCAAGACGTGGCGTAGGCTAGGCGTTGCCCAGAGGCAGTTCGTAACCAAACCTGACGGCGCAAACGGGGCCCGGGAATGGCGTTGATGGCATTGGGGGCATGATCCCGATCTAGGCCAATCAAGGACATATCAATCACGTCCACTTCCGTTGGTTCACCGGTGAGTAACTGCAAATGCCGGGTGGGGGAGCCATCTCCTAAAATCAGGATTTGCCAGGCCGGGGGCAGAAGGACATGGGGCAAGCCCGCAGACAACATCTCAGATGAACCTTGCCAGACCGGATCTAAGGCATACCAGGCCTGGGTCACTGCCTGCTCTGGTCGGGGTTTGGGACTTAACGAGGGGTGGGATGGCACAGGCTTTTGTGACAAAACTTTACCTAACACTACTCTAGCGACAATTGCTGATCCCGGCCCGGTTGGCGATGAACCAAAAATCTAACCACCCACATGAATCCGCGGCCGTTGCGAGGGATTGGGTTCAGCTTGGCGCAGCACTTCGCGAGTCACAAACGCCGTATCTCCTTCGCCGAAGAGAATAAATCGCAGTAAAAACTTAACCGGATGCCCTTCAGCCCAACCAAAATAGACGTGGGGGAGTTTACCGGTGTTGTTGCGAATCTGGAGCAAAATCGCGGCGATGGCATTGGGGATCGCGGCGGCCTGGGTTTGCAAAATCCGTTGTTCACCCACTCTCAGCCCCCGCACCTGTATTGCTCCCGCAAAGGTTGACGCATCCGACACCTGCACCTCTAAAAACAACACAGAATCCTGGGGGGGAATGTGGTCATCTTCGCGGACGGTAGCTTCCTTGGCCAGGTACTGCTGGGGGCTAGCACTGGGATCATAGCGATGGGCAATCAGACGAATTAGGCCTTGGTGCTCGGTCTCCTCGGCAATAAATTTCTCGGCTGTGGGATCAAAACTGACTGACTCCACCCGGAGTTCTGTGGACCGCCAGACCCGAGAAACCAGGGAAATCAGGATAATGATGGCAATGAAAAAACTAGCAATTTTAATCCCATCCGGCCGCTCGAGGATATTGACAATCGTGGTGTAGACAAATACCAAACTAATTAACCCAAATCCCCATTTCCCCAGTCCGGGCCGATGTCGAAACGCCAAGGTAACTGCAATCGCCGCTGAACTCATTAACACCAATACCCCCGTGGCATAGGCGGAACCCTGGGCATCCACATTGGCCCGGAACAGAAGCGTGATCAAAAAAGCAATGGCTGTGAACACCAGAACGAGGGGACGAATCCGCCGTGTCCAATCGGGAGCCATGCCGTAGCGGGGTAAATAGCGCGGCACCACATTCAACAGACCTGCCATGGCCGAAGCTCCCGCAAACCACAAAATTAAAATCGTACTCAGGTCATAGAGGGTACCAAAACCACTTCCTAGATATTTATGGGCTAAGTAGGCCAAGGCTCGACCATTGGCGGCTCCCCCAGGGGCAAATTCAGCCGGTGCAATCAGAATAGTCGTTACTAGACTGCTACTGAGCAACAGGACACTCATGATTGCGGCGGCCAGGCCCAGCATTTTTTGGGTATTCATAATCCGCCCCCAGGGTTGACCCTCCGTATCCGAGGCCCGACCTTTAATCAACGGCATGACCACCACCCCCGTTTCAAAACCAGATAAACCCAGGGCTAGCTTAGGGAACAAAAACCCGGCCACCAGCAGCATCAGCCAGGGATTGGGATAGGTGGCGATTAAGGCATTTTTCCAGGCCCCCAACTGTGACCAATCCAAGCTCACCTGATGGGCCGCCACAGCAATGGTGATTCCATTCAAAAGCAGAAATACCAACACCAGAGGCACGGCAATCCCCACCGCCTCCTGAAATCCCCGCAGAAAAATCCCCCCCAGCAGGGCAATCAAAACCAAGGTGACTCCCACCTGAGCCCCGGGAAACTGGCCAAAATGGCGGACGATGGGGTTTTCCAAGACATGGGCCGTGGCATCAGCAGCAGAAATGGTGATTGTAATCATGAAATCTGTGGCCATAAAGCCGAGCAACCCGAGGACAAAAAACTTCCCCTGCCACCAAGGCAACAAATGCTCCAACATAGCAATGGAACCCTCACCGTGGGGACTTAAACTGGCAACCCGTCGGTAGATCGGTAAGGCCCCAAACAGGGTCAAAAGGATCAAAATCAAGGTAGCCAGAGGTGCCAAAGCCCCAGCCGCCAGGGCCGCAATTCCCGGTTGATAGCCTAAGGTGGAAAAGTAATCAACCCCGGTTAAACACATAACTCGCCACCAGACCTGGGGATGATGCTGGGACTGGGGGGATTGTTCCTCCAAAAACCAACGGGAAAGAGCCTCTGGTGGAAGAAAATGCTGCGGCATAGGGTTTAGCTTTGGCCTGGAACAACTTCAAGCTGATGCTAAGCCTATTTTGGGTTAGATGATCAGGCCGAAAATCCTAAATGGAAGCAGCATCAGATACCTGCCAGAACTTAGTCCTTTCAGGCAATCATTCACAGGTTGCAGAGTTATTTTGCCCAGGAACGGAACACAAAACTGCTCAGATATTTTTCGAGAGTCCTACAGGGTATCTCACCTTTAGTTACTGCGACGAAATCTCCTGAGGCAGGAGAACTGATTAGGGTTGAGCCATTTAGAATTTCCCCTGATCCCAACCGGATCATCTCCAGATTTAAAAGTCTCTGCCCACTGGAAAGTAGTCCAGATCACATTACGGAAACCTAAAGAAATCCCCAGAACTTTGTTGTGATGTATATTCCGATACATTTTGCTAGGGAATTCTGGCCCTACTATCACTTAGCCGTGGCAATCACGTTTCCTATCACCCATGAGAGCCGAGGCATTTAGATTCGATTTTGGGAGATTAACTGCATGACCAGGGGTATTCGTCGGCGTGACTTTCTTGTGTTTAGCTCCGTAGCGGCTGGTAGCGTTCTGCTCAAGGCCTGTGGTGGTGGTGAGCCCACAACCTCAACTACGGAATCCCCTGCCGCCAGTGGTGAAACCATTAAAGTTGGAATTCTTCATTCCCTAAGCGGCACCATGGCCATCAGTGAAAAAAGCGTGGTGGACTCGACCATGATGGCGATTGATGAAATTAACGCCGCTGGTGGGGTCTTGGGTAAACAAATCGAACCAATTTTGGAAGACGGTGCCTCTGACTGGCCCACCTTTAACGAAAAGGCCAAAAAGTTGATCCAGCAAGACCAAGTTGTCGCTGTCTTTGGTTGTTGGACCTCTGCCAGCCGGAAAGCGGTACTCCCCACCTTTGAAGCCGAGAACCACATGCTCTGGTATCCGGTGCAGTACGAAGGTCAAGAATGCTCTAAGAATATCTTCTACACTGGTGCAGCTCCTAACCAACAAATCGAACCTTCAGTCACTTGGCTCCTGGAGCAATATCCTGGCAAGCCCTTCTTCCTTGTGGGTTCAGATTACGTCTTTCCTCGCACCGCCAATACAATCATCAAGGCCCAGTTGGCTGCATCCGGGGGCACCGTGGTTGGCGAAGACTACATCCCCTTGGGTGGCACTGAAGTTACCCCCATCATCTCCAAAATTAAAGCTGCCATGCCCGACGGCGGGATCATCTACAACAGCTTGAACGGAGACAGCAACGTGGCCTTCTTCAAACAGTTGGAAGGGGCTGGTATGGGGCCGGAGCAATACCCCTCCATGTCCGTCAGTATCGCCGAGGAGGAAGTCCAGGCCATTGGGGTCGAGTATTTGAAAGGCCACTTTGCTGCCTGGAACTACTTCCAAACCGTCGATACCCCAGAAAACACAAAATTTGTCGCTGACTTCAAGGCTAAATACGGCGAAAACCGTGTGGTCAACGATCCCATGGAAGCAGGCTACATTGCCGTTAACATTTGGAAACAGGCCGTTGAGAAAGCCGGTGTTGCCGATGATCTGGATACAGTCCGGATGGCCGCATTGGGACAAACCTTCGCCGCTCCAGAGGGTCAGGTGACCATGGAAAACAGCCATCACCTCTCCAAATGGGTTCGGATTGGGCAAGTTCGGGATGACGGACTCTTTGAAATTGTTTACTCCACCGATGGCCCCGTTGCCCCCTTACCCTGGAACCAGTTTGTCCCGGAAACCAAAGGCTTTGCCTGTGACTGGTCTGATCCGGCCAAAGGTGGCAAGTTCAAAACGAGCTAAATCCAGATTAAACAGAATCAACATCTAATCATTCTGGAGAAATCACGATGAGGCTGAGGGGGTCATGACGTTGAGATGAGTCTCAATGGATCCCCTTAGTTTTTTATTAGGTATGCCCCTTCTGACCACTGTTTGAAAACCCCTAGTTCTGAGGAAGCTCTCTTGTCCCAACTGTTAGAAGCCATATTTGGTGGGTTAAGTATTGGATCGGTGCTGTTGTTAGCGGCGTTGGGCCTGGCGATTGTCTTTGGCCTGATGGGGGTGATTAACATGGCCCACGGGGAATTGATGATGCTAGGGGCCTACACCACCTTTGTGACCCAGAATGTCCTCAAGGAAACTCCCTTGGCTCCTATCTATATCTTTGTTGCCCTAGTTGCCGCCTTCATTGTCACGGCTTTGGTAGGGCTATTTCTTGAGCGGAGTATTGTTCGTTATCTCTACGGCCGCCCCTTGGAAACACTGTTGGCCACCTGGGGGGTGAGCTTAATTCTGCAGCAATTTGTCCGCAGTGTGAGTTGGCAATTTGTTCTCGGTCTGGTGATCTTTGCGGTGTTATTTTGGGGCGGTCAATGGCTCTTGGCCTGGAAAACAGACTTTGAGCGAATTCGGGCCTGGTTTATTGGGATTATGCTACCGATCTCAGGGATTTTGGCGATTGTCATTCCCAATGTTTTTGCTGGAGCACGGAATTCTCCTTTTGTGCAGCCGTGGTTTGGCACCCAAGGGGTTGATGTCACAGCTCCAGCCTGGCTTCGGGGGGGAATTGTGATTGATACCTACCAACTGCCCTACACTCGGTTATTCATTATTATTTTGACCATTGTTTGCTTGGCGGGAGTCTACTGGTTTCTCAATAAAACGGCCTGGGGTCTGCGAATTCGAGCGGTCACCCAAAATCGTTCTATGAGTGCCTGTCTGGGAATTCCGACCCAAAAAGTGGATGCCTTAACCTTTGCCCTGGGATCTGGCCTGGCTGGTATTGCCGGATGTGCAGTTGCATTGCTAGGTTCAGTCAGTTCTAACACAGGCCAGGCCTACATCGTCGATACCTTCATGGTGGTGGTGGTTGGTGGCGTGGGTAAATTAGTGGGCAGCATCGTGGCAGCGGGCACGATTGGGACGCTCAGTTATGTAATTGGTTCCAATGCCCTATCACCACTGCTGGGCTTTACCGATCAAATCAAAGCCATTCTCGAGTTTTTCGCTACAGCCAGCATGGCCAAGGTGGTGGTCTTTGCCCTGATTATCGTCTTTCTTCAGTTTCGTCCAGCGGGTCTATTCCCCCAAAAAGGTCGCACGGTGGATGCTTAGGACACAACTATGACTGTTACTGCAAGCTCAAACTTTAAGCCCCCAACAGCAGCTTCACGGAAAAAGCAGCTGATTACCGAAGCGATTATTGTGGTGGTCATTGCCCTGGTACTCCTGTTTGTGATGCCCTGGATATTTCGAGCAGCGGGTCAAGGAGTCCGGGTCAATCAACTGGGGCGGTTCATGGCCCTCGCCATTGCGGCCTTGGGGATTGATCTGATCTGGGGCTATACCGGCCTGCTCAGTTTGGGCCATGGCTTATTTTTTGCTCTCGGTGGCTATGCCCTGGCCATGTATCTACAACTGCAACCTTTACCCGGCCAGACCGAAGCCCCATTTCCAGAGTTTTTTAGTCTCTATGGTGTCAATGAGTTGCCCTGGTTTTGGGAGCCCTTTTATTCCTTTCCCTTTACCCTGATGGCCATTGTTGTGCTTCCAGGCCTGGTGGCGGCGGCCTTTGGCTATTTGATTTTCCGCAACCGAATTAAGGGGGTTTACTTTTCCATCCTGACCCAGGCCGCATTGATTGTCTTTTTCAACTTTTTCAACGGGCAACAGAAGTTAATCAACGGCACCAATGGCTTAAAGACCGACACGGCAACAATTTTTGGCACCCTGGTTAGCTCACCCCCGGTTCAAACCACATTTTATGTTCTGAGTATTTTGTTTGCCGTCCTCGGCTACGTCCTTTGTCGTTGGTTGACCAGTGGGCGAATGGGGCGGATGTTGGTGGCGATTCGGGATGATGAAACTCGGGTGCGTTTTTCGGGTTACAACCCCACGGGCTACAAGGTTTTCGTCTTTGCCATTTCCGGGATTTTAGCTGGGATAGCTGGAGCTTTATTTACAGTCCAGTCCGGGATCATTACCCCCAGTTCCTCCATGAGTGTCGCCTTTTCCATCGAGATGGTGATCTGGGTAGCAGTTGGCGGTCGGGGGACTCTAGCGGGGGCAGTGCTGGGAACGTTGATCGTTAACTTTGCCAAAACCCTATTGAGTGAGCAGTTTCCGGCGTTTTGGTTATTCTTCCAGGGAGCCCTATTCCTAGTGGTTGTGACGGTCTTACCAATGGGAATTTTAGGCTGGCTACGCACCACGGGCTGGCAACTGATTCGCGGACGGTGGGGGCCACAACCGATTGAAACCTATCCTAGTCTTGAACTAGATCCAGAGGTGGAGTATGAGCGGGAAACTCTTGAACATCAGCAATCTGACCGTTAGTTTCGATGGCTTTAAGGCCATTAATAACCTCAACTTCTCCATGGAAGAGGGGGAGCTGCGGGTTGTCATTGGCCCCAACGGTGCGGGTAAAACCACATTCATGGACTGCATTACGGGCAAAACCAAACCCACAGAAGGCATAGTCACTTTTAAGGGAAAAGATCTGCGCCCCTATGCTGAGCACGATATAGCCCGGATGGGAATTGGTCGTAAATTCCAAACTCCGCGGGTCTTCTTGAAACTCACCCCTCGGGAAAATTTGGAACTCTCCTGCACCAAACAAAAAAATGTCCTGGGTTCGCTGTTTGGTCATACCTCCCAACCGGAACGGCGCAATGTTAGTGGCTTACTGGAAACCATTGGCCTGGATCACAAAGCTGATATGCCCGCCGAACTACTCTCCCACGGGGAAAAACAACGACTGGAAATTGGGATGTTGGTGGCCCAGTCCCCCGATCTTCTCCTTGTGGACGAACCAGTGGCGGGCTTAACTGATGAAGAAACGGAAAAAGTTGGAGATTTACTCTTAGCTTTGGCAGAAAGTCACTCGATCATAGTGATTGAGCATGACATGGAGTTTGTCCGCCAAATTGCCAAACAGGTCACAGTCCTACACCAAGGCTCGGTGTTGTGTGAAGGGAATATGGATGAGGTTCAGAGTGATCCACGGGTAATTGAAGTCTATCTCGGCAAGCAGGAGGATGAAGATTAGGGTCTAGATGGGTGGGAAATAATCCAGTTCGACCCCAGGCCAACTCGGGTTGGGCACAGGATTTAGGATGCAGTTTTTTATCGCAAACCACAGACTGACATTTTATTGTGAACAACTGTTTTCCACTGACCATTCCAGGTTCCTCGAGCAGCATAGGCAGCCACAGGGCATTTAACACGGGCATCCTCATTGTTCCAAATTGGCCCTGCAAAAACATCTCCAGGTATTTTTATGGTGGGAAGTACCCGTAAATTAGTCCCACAAACAGACATTCTTCCAGGAATTGTTGTTTTCCATTGCCCATTCCATGGGGTTTGATACACATGGGCAGCCACCGGACATTTCAACTTAGCATCCTCGTTGTTCCAGATGGGCCCAGCCGGAATATCCAAAGCTAAAGCCGGCCCAGCAATAAATCCCAGGCCAATTGGAATTAGACCCCAAGCTGTGGCCGAAAGCAGAGTGGAACCAAAGTTTGATCGGAGCATGGGAAAAACGTACTGAGGTGGATTGGGTTATGGGGATCTTATTAGGAGTTATTCTATAGGGGCTTAATCATGAAGGATTGTAAACAAATCTATGCTGGTTACTCCCTATCTCTGTGAGCAGCCCCAGGCCCTGATTTTTGACATGGATGGGGTGATTTGTGACACGATGGCATACCACCTCCAGGCCTGGGATACCTACATTGACCGCACCCCAGCATTACAGGGGGTTGATCGAAGCAAACTGAAAACCATGGGGGGGAAACGCAACTCAGAATTATTGCCGGAGTTGTTGGGGCGGTCGGTGACTGAGACCGAGGTACTGGCATTGGGTCAGAGTAAAGATGCCATTTTTCGGGAGTTAATTGCGCCGGAGTTGACGGGATTAGCGGGAATTTTAGAGTTTTTGCAGCAAGCCACCGCCACGGGGTTAAAACTGGGCCTGGGAACCTCCGCGAGTCAAGAAAATGTGGACTTGATTATGTCTTGGAATGATATTGGTGACTATTTCCCTGTGCGGGTGACAGAGGTGGATGTGCAGCGGGGAAAGCCAGACCCTCAGTGTTATCTGTTAGTGGCCGAGCGATTGGGGGTAAACCCAGAAAATTGCCTGGTTTTTGAGGATGCCGTGGCGGGGGTAGAGGCGGCCTGGCGGGCAGGGATGGCCTGTTGGGGGGTACTGACGCTCCACACCCAAGGGGAACTCCAGGCCAAGGGTGCCAGTGTCTGTATCGAAGATTTTCAGGATCATCGCCTCCAGAATTTGTTACCGTTGGCCCAGGCTTGTATTGGTTAAGGCCCATTTCCTCAGATGTTTGATTTTGCCACGGCTGTTTTAACCCCTTCTGAACGCCGCACCCGCTGGGGATTTTTAGGGTTAGCCTCCTTTCCGCTGATGGGAGCAGTCATTTTTAACGTCGGGTGGCGCCCAGCAATGAGTATTTGCCCGATGTTGAATTGGACGGGAATTCCTTGCCCAAGCTGTGGCTTAACTCGCTCATTCATGGCCCTAGTTCGCGGTGACTTTCACCAGGCCCTGAGTTTTCATGCCTTTGGCCCCCTGTTTTTTCTTACCTTTTTGGGCATTGCCGTTTGTATGGGCCTGGAGCTGAGTCAAAATCGCCGCCTGAAGCAAACCCCCTTTCGCCGCTTCACCTATTTAGAAACCTGGAAATATATTTTTGCGGTTTATTTGCTCTATTACGGGTTGCGGATCGCCAGTCTGATTTTATCTGGAGATTTTTACCTGCATCCAATGCAACTGATCACCCAATACTTTTAACTCTCAAATTCTTATTTGGACTAAACACGATATGGCGACAGGCCCCGGAATGCCAACAATGCCGCGCCATAGGCTGCCTCCGGATGGGGAGATGGCTGGACAGGCACCCCTAAAACCCGCGCCCGAATTTTGTTCCAGGCCTGGTTTTGGGCCCCACCCCCTGCAGTCATGACTCTATCCACGGGGCTCGCCCCCAATTGTCTTAGTAATTCATAGCCTTGGGCTTCAATCCGGGCCAAACTCTCCAAGAGGCCATGCAAAAACTCCACGGGGTCATCTGGCCGGGGCTCTAGACGGGGTTGCAGATCGGGGTCATTAATGGGAAAGCGTTCACCGGCCTGGGGTAGCGGGTAATAATCATAGGGGCTTGGGACACTCGGATCAATTTGGGTACTGAGGTGGGCCAGCTCCTGGGGAGAAAAGAACTGGGACAGAATAGCTCCCCCACAGTTGGAAGCGCCCCCGACTAGCCAATAATTCCCGCAACGGTGGCTATAAATGCCATGGGCCGAGGCCTGGATGGGGAGGTTACTGATTAACTTTAAAACTAGGGTTGAACCGAGGGAAGTTACCCCTGTCCCCAACCCAGCGGCTCCAGTTGCTAAAAATGCAGCAATGCTATCGGTGGTGCCCGCACAAATTTGACAGGCGGAATTGATTTGCCATCGATCGGCCGCGGCCTGGGTAATTCTCCCCACCGGTGTACCGGGAACTAAGACGCGGGGTAATAGCGGCAAAAGCTTAGACAAAGGGGGCCGTTGAAACCAGGCCGGATAGTCGGCAAGGGCCGGGTCGTACCCAAGTTTTAGGACATTGTGATCGTCACTCCAACCCAGTTGTCCATGGAGCAAAAACCCAAGCCAATCGGCCTGGTGCAAAAAATAACGGGCCTGATCAAAATTGAACTGACGCTGAAACCAAAGAAGTTTAGCCAAACTGGAGCTGGCGGAAATCACCCCATGGCCTGGTGGCACAAGCTCTTTAAGGTCTTGGATCACAATTCTGGCCTGGTCGTCGTTGTACCAAAGCGGACTTCCGATGGGTTTTCCCTCGTGATCACAGAGTAAAACGGTTCCTGAGGTACCATCGATGGCAATCCGGCTTAACCCTTGGCGAATTTTTAGGGGAATTTGAACTAGTAATTCCTCCAGTTGGGTTTGCCAGCAGGTTGAGAGGTAGTGACTGGAATTTTCCCGAGGATGCACCCGGGCCTGGGCAACAATATCTTGAGCAGAATTAATGGCAATTGCCCGTGCCCCTGAGGTGCCAAAGTCCAGGCCCAGAAAATAGTCCATAGCCTAAGTGGAGGCTCCGATCATCAGTCGGCGGATGACTTGGACTTACCGGCGGCAAAGGCGCGGATTTCTGACCAGTTGATTTTAGGTAAGAAGAAAATCAGGAAAGCAATTTGGGCCGTAAACACCCAGCCATAGTAACGAACGATAAAATTAAAATCCCCTTGGGCTTCCAAGCTGAGACTGATCACCGTCCATAAAAAAATCAGGCCGGGTATCGTCAGCCGTTTCCAATTTTTAACCAAAAAGCGAGCGGGACTTGCACTTGATTTTTCCACAGATACCACTCGCAACACCATAAAGAATAAGGGATCACTAGCGAGTTATTCCTGAAACCCAGGCCTAGGTTTCCCCTTTGTTGTTGATTGTAGCAAGACAGGATTTAATGGAACCACTTGTTATTCTTCCCGCCAACCCAGGTCAATATGGTATCCATAGCCCGCAAAAACCTTTTTGAAGATCTCCCACGCTTTATGGTGGCCCAGGCCGGGATTATGTTTGCAGTGGGCCTGGTCACAGTACAAACCGGCTTGCTGGAAGGCTTTACAAAATCCTCAAGTTTACTGGTGGACGGGGTGGAGGCTGATCTCTGGGTCGCCTCGAAAAATATGCGGTTTTTTGACCTGACCTTGCCACTGCCCCATCAAAGTGTCGAAACCGTCAGTGAGTTGGCTGGGGTTGCCCGGGCAGAACCACTCATTATTCAAAGTGCAATTTGGCAACGCTTTGAAGCCAGTGATATTTCACCGGTGCGGGTCATTGGGTTTAACCCCGATGGACAACTCTTTCAACCCTGGAATGTCCGCTCTGGGGCGATTACGGATCTAACCCAAGCCGATACCGTCTTTATCGATCAGATTGATGCCCCCAGCTTAGAAATTACCGCACCAAATCAGGGGGCAGAACTCAACGGCTATCGGGTGTTAGTCAAAGGCATGACCCAAGGAGTCCGGTCATTAGTGGCCAGCCCCTATGTGTTTATGTCCCTGGAAAATGCCAATCTTTACACCAATGTTTTACGGGTTCCCGGTACGCCCCAACCCCAAACTCCCCCAGCCTTAACCCCCCAATCCCCCATTAGTTATGTGCTGATCCAAGTTTCTCCAGGAACGGACATTGCTGAACTTAAGGCCAAAATAGAGGCTGAAATTCCCGATTCCCGCGTCCTCACCCAGGCCGAGATGTCGAAAATTACCCAGACCTATTGGCGCAGCAGCACTGGAGTTGGTTTTATCTTGGGCCTGGGCGCCGTCGTGGGGATTGTCGTGGGCACGGTGGTGGTTGGGCAAATTCTCTATGCCTCCGTTGCCGATCACCTTAAGGAGTACGGAACCCTGAAGGCCATGGGGGCTGGCGATAGCTATTTGTATCGGATTATTCTTGAGCAGGCCCTCTGGATGGCTGTACTCGGTTACTTACCTGGCCTGGGCTTGGCATTGGGTTTGGGAGGGTGGACGATGCAGACTCGGGCCATCCAGATTTTAGTCAGTCCCACCAATGCCGCAATCATTTTTGGCTTAACTGTGGCCATGTGCAGTGGGGCCGCTGTGTTTGCAATTCAAAAAGTCACTCGCTTGGATCCAGGGATGGTCTTTAAGTCCTAAGAGCCTCAAGATTTTCCAGAAATGTCAAGAGGGCCTGGATAACCTCCGCCGCCGCTTCAATCACAGCTCCATGGGCAGTATTGGGCAAAATCACCACCTGGGCCTGGGGGATCCCCGCCTTCAGTTGCTGGGCAAACTTCAAGGGCGTGATTAGATCTTGATCGCCGTGGAGAATCAAAGTGGGACAGCTAATTTGACCAAGCCGTGAACCTGTATTGGCCTGAATAATGGCCTGGCTTTGCCAAAACAAACTTTCGGGACTGGGGGGATAAGAATTGTTGGCAATGGCCAGTTGAATTTCCGCAATGATTTCCGGTTTAGCAAAAAAACGCTCCCCAAAAGACCAGTGCATCAAGGATTGCAGATAGTCGGTCAAGTCAAGCTTGTGGGGCAACTCACCAAGAAACTGCATCAGGGCCTGGAACTTAGCATCGGGAACAGCCCAGGTGGAAATTAGGGTTAAGCTTTTTACGGTTTGGGGTTGTAAAAGGGTAAGTTCCTGGGCAATCTGTCCCCCCATGGAATGACCAACCACATGGGCACGGTTAATTCCCAAATGAGTCAAGACCGCCGCCGCATCTGTCGCCATTTGTTGGATCGAGTAAGGGCCATGCAGGCCAGAGCTTTGACCCACCCCACAATTATCCAGCCGGATCACTCGATAGGTCTTGGACAGTTCTGACATCATCAACGCCCAAGTATTGGTATCACTGGCGAAACCAGCAATTAGCAGCAAACAATCCGAGTCCGGAAAGCCGTTATCCGTGTAAAAGATGTTCCGACTTTCCAAGGAAATTTTTGGCATTATCTATTAACTTTTAGTGCGGAAGAGTTGGGCCAGGAAACCTCTTCAGATCTTAGAACTATGGTCATTTCCCTGGGAAATAAAACACAAAATCCTCGGAATTCTTCGAGAGAGAACCGTTGAGCATCTGAGTTTTGCCAGCCGTAACTATAGGCCTGGGGAATCTGGGGACAGGGTTGGTTCCAGATTCGTAACTGATGGTGATGGCGGGTGGGATTCAACGGCACTAGGGCCAGGCAACCAACTGAGAAGGGGTAAAGGCAGGAGGGTACTGAGGTTGGCAATAACCACTAAAATCCAGAGTCGGTTAAAGTTTTGGTCCGTAATCCCCAACCAATGGGTCAGCAGGGCCCCGGCCTCGTGGGAAACCAAGTGGGCTAAATTTGTAATCGCCATTAATAGTGCAAAAAGGGTCGCCTCGATACCGGGGGGACATAACCGTGCCGCCAACACCAAAACCGGCATAAAGGCAATTTGCCCCATCACTGTCAAAATCAAACTATCCCCCAAGCTAAACCAATGGTCATCAATCCCCAGGCCCCGGTTGGCATGGGTTACCAAAATTAAGGTGGTCATCCCCAAGGCGGCGGAAAGAATTGTACTCCAGAAGAAAATAACTCGCACGGGGAGTCCCCGTAGATAGCGTTGAAAAATCCAAACTCCAATCAGGGCCGCAACACTCGTAACCAAACGGACTCGCCCCAAAAATTCCGCATCAAATCCCAAATCATTTGTTGTAAAGAAGAAAAATGCCGAATCGGAACTGGGGGTCGCCTGCCAGAGAAATAAAAATGCCACCGGTAACCAAATTTGCTTTTGCCGCAGGGCCTGGGCCACTTCGACCAGATGATGCCAGGTGGTCACCAATTGCGGGCGGACGGTCAGGGGTGTTTCCTCAATTAAACCGGCCACGGCGGTCACCAAAAGCGGAAAGGTGGCCGTAATCAGAAAGATCGTTGCCGTACTGAAATGGGTCAGGAGTTGTCCACTGAAATAGGCTGTAATAATCCCCCCCAAGGCCGTGGCTCCCCAGCACAGAGATTGTAAGGATCCCGCAGCCTGAGTTGATTCATGGCGGGCCCGTTCAACGACGAGGGAATCGACGATCACATCACTGACCGCAATGGCCAAAGAACTTCCCGCCACCGCCAAGGTTGCTTGCCACGGCCGCTGGACACCCAATGCTAAATAGACCCAGGCCCCGCATCCGAGAAGCCCAGACAAAACCAGGTAAGAACGCCGCCGGTAACCAAAGAGGGGTAAGCTGTCCGAAACCAGGCCAAACAAGGGCTTCAAGACCCAGGGTAAGGCCACAACCCCCATCAAGGCCGACACTTGGGCTGGACTGAGACCGAGGGTATCTTTGAAGTAGAAACTAACCGCCAAGCGGGCCAAGCCTAAAATACCCTGAACAAAGTAAACCAAGAGAATGGCGTACAACTCAGCGGAGGGAGTTTGCCCAAACAAAAGTTGATGTTGCAGCTTTTCCCAAAGACCTTTTCTCGGGGGGATGACGACTGGCTCAGGGGACAAACTTGTTGGTTCAACAATCATTGCTAAATGTTAAGCAGGGTCTGCCCTCCATCATACAAGGCGGCTTAGAAACTCGCTTTTGGGGAAATATTGATAGAGCTCCATTGGGCAGAATTGACGGGTAGAGCCTAATGTTGAGTAGGGTCAACACCAGTATTTGTAGGGAAGGTTGCCGGCGTTTTTGTGGTGAATGCTTCAGGGAAGTGACCATAGTGCTTTGGGCCATTCCCGGCCGGGGCACATCTCCGTGAGGTTATTAGTTGTGTTTGGGGAACCCCGAAGCGGTGATTGATATCAATGGCAATGGGGCTAAAATGTCACTGCCAGGCCCGTACTCCCCTGCCTAAGCTAGAAGTATAAGACTTAACGGGATTCTTCGGAGGATTACACACTTATGATGTCTCAAACCGTTTTTCGGGCTAGAACCATTTTGGCTGGTCTGTTTGGCCTGGGTTTGGTTTTGCAGACTGGCCTGGCCTGGGCTCAATTTACCCCCCCAAGTGGCCTAGGACGACCGGGAAATCGCGAAGGGGCGGCGACGCGGGGAACCTGCAAAATTGATGCAGCAGCCAACGAACCGGGACTGACGGCTCTGATACCCCAATCCAATGTTGGATTAACCACCTCAGCTAATCCCAGTGTGTTTTGGTACTTGCCCAAGAATAATTACCAAGTTGGCGAAATGATGCTTTATAAAGCCGTGGGTGCCGACCAGGTCATGGTGGATAAAACCACATTTTTGTTAGCGGAACGTCCGGCGGTTGATAGCTTTACCTGGGCCAATCAAACCTTGGCCGTGGGTCAGGATTACCGTTGGGTACTGAGTCTAATCTGTGACCCGGCCAATCCGGATCCCTCGCAAATTATCTATGTGGAAGGTTGGATTCGCCGGGTTGAACCCCCAGCACCTGTTGCCGCAGCGTTGGCAAATGCCCAAGGTTTAAATCGCTTTCAGGTCTTTGCCCAGGCCGGGTTTTGGTACGATGCCCTCAAGGTTTTAGCCCAGCAACCCAATAGTCCCCAAGTTCAGGCCGAGTGGTCAAAACTCTTAACCGCTGATAGTGTCCAGTTAACTCGACTCACCAGTAAAGTTCAACCCGCAGCGGCCACACCCTAGGTCATCCCAGGCCCCCAAAGATGGTAACGATAGGATCACCAAAAAATCTAAAACACTGACCCAATCTAGTTTTGCCCAAATACCTGGACACGACCACCGGGTTCTAAAACCAGCCGGAGTTGGACTTGGGCCGGGGCCTGGGTAGCGGGAATAAAGGGCTCATTGGCCAGGGGGATAGGAGTTCGGTCAATGTAAATTTCTGCGGCCCGGTTCAGCGGCAAGGCTCGCTCTAAACTACCATCGGGATTCAAAATTAATGTGTACTCTAGGGTTTGGGTTAATTCCCCTGGGGGCTGCCACCGTTGATTAAAGTAAGCCCGAACAGCCTCAATGGCCTGACCATTGGCCGCACCTAGGGTCAAATTCCGAGCTACAGCCGCCGGCCCAGCGGGAGCAACCACCTCAGCATTACCAGGTACTGGTCTCAGGGCCTCTGCACCGGCCTGGGGAGAGGTGATCACACCAGGTGGAAGTCCAGTATCAATCCGAGGAGTACTGTCCCGATTAGCGGGCCCAGGAATGACCGTCGCGGTTTGCCCAGTGGCTGGATTTGGATTGGGCGGGATGGGGACTTGGGTAGCGGGGGGAGGGGGTAAGGGTTCACCGGGTTCTAGGGCAATGGGTGGGGCTGGACTGCGAGTTAAGGGGGGCAGGGGCGGCAACGTCATCGGCTCTGAATCAGCAGCTTCCGGCTCGAGGGGTAAATTCTCAAGATCGAGGGCATGGGGTAACGGGGCCTCGGGGATTCCCAGAGGGGGTAAGGACTCCAACAGGGGGCTGTCTTGGGACACCATCATCGGTTCGGGTTGCAGGAGTGGCATCAGCACCGTCCCCAGGCCCAGCACCACCACCGCCACCGCCGTACTTTGCAGCCAAATGGGGGTGTTCTGAATCGCCAATCTTGCCCGATATCCCAGGCCAGGAGCAGGATGCAATACCGCCCAAGATTCCGATAGCACCGTTCCCAGGTCAAACAATTCCGACAGGCCCAGGGTTATGGTAACGGGGGATGTGGTTTGGGCTAGGGGGCCCAGGTGGAGTTGATGCTGAAGTTGGGATTGGGGACTTAAACCCAGGCCGGGTTCAGATTCAGAGACCGCTAAAAACCCATTCCTTTCCGAGGTGACGGGGCTTGGACACGGGGGTAACTTGTGGGCGAGAATTTGCTGAATATAGTCATTAACCAAAAAATAGAGTTGCTCAAAATCCGATTGACCGCCATGGATTTGTGGCCCCAATTCATCGGCCGTTCCCGGTAAACGCAACGTGAATTGTAGATTTTGCCAATGCTCTTTAGACCAGGCCAGGAGGGGATTCACCTCGCCCGTGAGCCAAAGTTGACAGGTGGGTTGTTGGTACGTCAATTCTTGCAGCATGGCCTAAGCAATCACGGCGCAAATCCAGTCTATCGAATCCCCAGGCCTGGGTCATGGTGTAAACAAGTGTGGGGAAATACTGCAAGGGGTCAAGAATTGTTGCTCAGACTGGGTTTGCCCCCCAATATCCAACTCTATCCGTCACGATCTCTAACATCCTCACTTTGGCAACGACTCCAACATGATCCAGGCCTATGCTGCCCTCGAACCCAACGGCAAGTTACAGTCTTTTACCTACGATCCCGGCCCGCTCAACCCTTCTGAACTGGAGATTGAGGTGGAATATTGTGGCCTCTGTCACAGTGATCTCAGCATGATCAACAACGAGTGGGGCATCAGCCAATATCCCCTGGTGCCTGGCCATGAGGTAATCGGAACCGTTGCAGCGGTGGGGGAAGCAGTGGGCCGGGTGCAGGTGGGGCAACGGGTGGGTCTGGGTTGGTTTTCCCATTCCTGTTTGCGGTGTCATTGGTGTAACTCTGGTAATCACAACCTGTGTCAAACGGCCGAGGCAACCATTGTTGGCCGTATGGGTGGGTTTGCGGAACGGGTTCGGGCCCATGAGGAGTGGGTGATGGTGCTGCCGGATGCTCTCGATGGGGCTAAGGCGGGGCCATTGTTTTGTGGGGGGATTACGGTCTTTAACCCGATTGTGGAATTTGATGTCAAGCCAACGGATTCCGTGGGTGTAATTGGGATTGGTGGCCTTGGCCATTTGGCGTTGCAGTTTCTCCAGGCCTGGGGGTGTGCGGTCACGGCATTTTCCAGTAATCCCGCCAAGGCAGCCGAAGCACAGTCCATGGGTGCTGATCACTTTGTTAATTCCCGGGATCCCGAGGCCATCGCTGCCGTTGCCAATTCCTTTGATTTGATTCTGTCCACCGTCAACGCCGATCTCGACTGGAGTGCCTATATCAATGCCCTCAAACCCAAAGGCCGGCTCCATTTCGTTGGCGTTGCGCCCAATCCGATTTCCTCCCATGTTTTTCCGCTGATCGTTGGGCAAAAATCCCTATCCGGCAGTCCCCTGGGCAGTCCAACAACCGTGGCGAAAATGCTTGAGTTTGCAGCGCGACACCACATTGCCCCCGTGACTGAAGAGTTTCCCCTCGAGAAAGTCAATGAAGCCCTCGCCCATTTAGAGTCCGGTCAAGCCCGGTATCGCATTGTCCTCAAACGGTAGTCGGAAAGAACTTAGTTTGCTACAGTGAATTGCTGATCTGTGGACTGGGACTGGTTTTGCCTGCTGCTGACACTGCCAATACCGCACCGTGGTTCTGGAGACAGTTGCCCCTGGAGAATCGCACTGGAGCTGAAATTTTTGCTGGTCTTTTTGCCCAGGACGAGATTGCAGTTCTACTGGAAAGTCCCCCCGCCAGCCCCCAGGCCCGTTATTCCATCTGCGCAGGTCAGCCCCGCTGGGGTCAGGTTTGGTTACCGCAACTGGGTGAGATTTTTCCCTGTTTACGCCAGTTTTTTGACCCAGCCAGTAACTCACCTGAAAATTCGACTTCAATTCCTGCCCATTTACCCTTTACTGGCGGTTGGTTAGGTTGGTTGGGCTACGACCTAGCCTGGGAAATCGAACAGTTACCCTACACACGCCCCGATACCTTACCTCTGCCCGTAGCCTTTTGGTATCAACCGGACTGTTTTGCCGTCCTCGATCATCAGGAAGATCAGTTGTGGTTGGCAGCCAGTGAAGCATCGAAATTATCAAGCCTAGCGTTAAAACTCCAAGATTCCCCGCCCCCACCCCATCTCCCCCGTCCCCAGGCCCCACTATCCCCCCCCGAACTAGCCCTGAGCCAGGCCGCCTACGAAAATGCCGTCCACCAGGCCAAAAAGTACATCTATGCCGGAGATATTTTCCAGGCCAATCTTTCCCTTCGCTTTAGCACCACAGGCAATCTGGAACCTTGGTCCCTGTATCGACACCTGCAAGCCATTAACCCTAGTCCCTTTAGTTGCTATTACCAAACCCCCTGGGGATGCGTTGTCAGTTGCTCGCCAGAACGGTTAGTCAGAGTCCAGGATCGCTGTGTAGAAACCCGCCCCATTGCTGGAACCCGGCCCCGAGGCGATAATGCCGCCCATGATCAAGCCCTAGCCCAGGAATTGCTCCACAACCCTAAGGAACGGGCCGAACACATCATGTTGGTGGACTTAGAGCGCAACGATCTTGGGCAGGTGTGTGAGTGGGGCAGTGTCAAAGTTGATGAACTCTTGGTCTTGGAATACTACAGCCATGTCATCCACCTAGTGAGTAATATTCGCGGCACCCTAAAGCCCGACATTTCCGGCCTGGAGGTGATTCAAGCGGTGTTTCCCGGGGGAACAATTACCGGCTGTCCTAAAGTGCGGTGCCTAGAAATCATTGAAGAGTTGGAACCGGTGCGGCGAAATTTGTTTTACGGCTCCTGTGGCTACATTGACTGGCGTGGGCATCTGGATTTGAATATCCTTATTCGCACCCTGTTGATCAATCCAGAACGAACCCAGGCCTGGGGACAAATTGGGGCCGGAATTGTCGCTGACAGTGATCCGACCCGTGAATGGCAGGAGTCGCTTCAAAAAGCTGAGGCCCTTCTGCAAGCCATCCAAACTGCGGCCTTTTCCTAGTGAGACCAGCTAAGAAGGTACTGATGGTTCAACCCAGGCCCCAATTGCCCGTTGCGTGGCTTCCACAGAGGTTAACAGTTGCGCTGTTAGATGGGTTAGGGGATGGGGCGAAATTCCAGGGGTTGTTGGGACAAACTCAGCGACCACGGCCTGAAGATGATAGACCAAAGCCTTAGTCGTTGCCAGGTGAGTTAAGCAAAGCTGGTGGGAACTGGGTTGGGTGGCAACTGGGGTCACATCCCGGAGTTCTAGGGGGGCAATTTGGTTAAAGAGGACTTCCACTTCCGGTTCCAAGGACTCGCCGCTGACCAGTTCATCCAACAAAGCCCTGTCTGTCAAATCAGTTAAATCCGGCAATTCAGTCCAATCCTGGGTCGGCTTAGATCGGGAAAGGTGGGGTAAGTCAGCCAGCGGAGTCGGGGGCTGGGCATTATCCGGGGCGGTGCCTAGATGCATAAAAAACTTCAAAATAGCTTTGAGAAACGTCAGGCGGGAAATTAAAAACACATTGACCTCACCTTAGGATAATGCCCTGCCTAGAATAGGAGAAGTGGTGTTCAAAACTGCTAGGTCGAGTTTGGGTGTGCAGTGACAGCAAAATTGCCGATTGTTATTGGTGTTTCCGGTGCATCTGGGCTAATTTATGCAGTCCGAGCTGTAAAATTTCTCCTCCAGGCCGGGCTGACAGTGGATTTAGTGGCATCGAAAGGAGCTTATCAAGTTTGGCGAGCTGAGCAGGGAATCGCCATGCCGTCTAAACCAGAGCTACAAGTGGAGTTTTGGCGTGAACAAACCCAAGCAGGCACCGGAACCCTCATCTGTCACACCGCAACAAATCTGGGGGCGAGTATTGCCAGTGGTTCCTATCGCACCCTCGGAATGGTGATTATTCCCTGTAGCATGGCCACCGTGGGCAAACTGGCCGCAGGCTTAAGTAACGACTTGCTTGAACGGGCGGCAGATGTCCAGCTAAAAGAGGGGGGAAAATTGGTGCTGGTGCCCAGGGAAACCCCGTGGAGTCTGATCCATTTACGCAACCTCACCCACTTGGCTGAAGCAGGGGCCCGCATTGTTCCGGCGATCCCGGCCTGGTATCATCAACCCCAGACTATCCTTGATTTGGTTGATTTCGTTGTGGCTCGAGCCTTAGATCAGTTCCAGTTGGATTGTGTCCCCCTTCAACGCTGGCAAGGGCCGCTCCAGTTCGAGGATTAACTGCCATGCGCCGCATCCTACTACTGGCCGGCCTGGGTGTTGTGGGCTTGTTGATCTGGCAGAATTGGTCGGTATCGTTTCCCATAGTCTTTTTGCTCTGGCGAACTCCACCCTATCCCCTCGGGTTGTTAATCCTAGCAGGACTGTGTTTAGGGGCATTGCTGGGAATTGTCCTGTTGGTTATCTGGTCACTTGGGCATCAAACCCTAGTCAAAACCTCCGAACCACCCCGCCGCGAGCGCACCCGCCCGAAACCACCACCGGAGCCAGAACCGGAAATTGATGATTGGTTTACAGAGCCAACAACCTCGCCGGCCCGAGAAAGCTGGACAGAGGCTCGCAATGTCACCCCCCCGGAAGACCAACTCCCAAACCCAGAGACCGTGCAAGTCCCTGCTGACACGCCACCCCACCCAGGCCCCGAGGTTCATTCATCCCGTTCATCCCCCCCAT
>CAZZCG010000003.1:0-229058 GCA_964653145.1 uncultured Synechococcus sp.
ATACTAAAAAAGCGGACGATGGGACTCGAACCCACGACGTTTAGCTTGGGAAGCTAACATTCTACCACTGAATTACGTCCGCACCGAAAAATAATCTTTTTCATTCGGAACTCTAGAATATCACAGGCTCAGTGGGAGTTGGGTACTTTAGGCCTGGATTACACCCTTGGAACTGGGAATAGTCTGTAACCGCCTTCCATCTGGAGCCACCGCCATCCGCAAGGCCCGAGCAAAAGCTTTGAAGGTTGCTTCAATAATATGGTGGGAGTTAATGCCATCAAGTTGGCGAATATGAAGTGTTAACCGGGCCTGGGTGACGACCGCAACAAAAAACTCGCGAACCAATTGGGTATCGTAGGTGCCAACCCGTTGCGTCGGAATTTCTAACCCGTAGCTCAAATGGGGGCGTCCGGAAAAATCCAGAACAACTTGAACTAGAGCTTCATCTAAGGGGGCAACAAAGTGGCCGAAGCGATTAATTCCCCGTCGATCTCCCAGGGCCCGATCCATCGCCATCCCCAAGGTAAGCCCGACATCTTCATTGGTGTGGTGGTCATCAATATGTAAATCCCCTGTCGCTTGGACTTCCACATCCACCAGGCCATGGGAAGCAATCTGATCCAGCATATGATCTAAAAAGGGAATCCCAGTGTGGTTATCGGCGCGACCCGTTCCATCTAGGTTGAGAGCAACTATCACATCCGTTTCCCCAGTTTTACGTTCCACCCGGGCCTGGCGTGGTGGTGACATAACCAATTGGTCAAGGTTGGATTCAACAAGCGGGGATTGCAGAGGCATAGGGACGAATCTTAAAAAAATGTTAGGGAAAGGAAGCCGTGGCAGCGTAAACTAATTCTACACAAATCCCGAAATCTCCTTGGAAAATTATGCCGTTAGGGATGAGCTAGGGATTCTTAACTTGTTGACGTTATTGTGCAGGGAACGAAGCAGCAGTGCCTAAGACGATCATTGCCGGTAATTGGAAAATGTATAAAACCCAGGCCGAGGCGGTCGAGTTTTTACACGCATTTTTACCTTCCTTAGATGTCACCCCTGAAAGCCGGCAAGTGGTTCTCTGTGTTCCGTTTACGGATTTACTCACCCTCTCAAAAAATCTCCATGGCAGTCGGGTGCAACTGGGGGCGCAGAATGTCCACTGGTACGATCAAGGGGCATTCACTGGTGAAATTTCGGCTCTGATGCTGACGGAAATTGGCGTGCGGTATGTGGTGATTGGCCACAGTGAACGGCGGCAATATTTTGGTGAAACCGATGAAACCGTTAACCAACGCCTACTAGCAGCCCAGGCCCACGGCTTAACTCCGATTCTCTGTGTTGGTGAAACAAAAGCACAACGGGATACGGGCGAAACCGAAAGCCATATTTTTAAGCAACTGGACATTGGCCTGCAAGGAATTGATCAAGAAAACCTGGTAATTGCCTACGAACCGATCTGGGCCATTGGCACTGGTGACACCTGCGAAGAAGGCGAAGCAAATCGGGTAATCGGCCTAATCCGCAGTCGGTTAAGCAATTCTGAAGTCACGATTCAGTACGGTGGCTCTGTGAATCCACAAAACATTGACCGAATCATGGCCCAACCCGAAATCAATGGCGCACTTGTGGGGGGAGCAAGTCTCCAGGCCAGCAGCTTTGCTCGGATCGTCAATTTCCAGGCCCCCTAAGGGTGGAACAGGTTATAATTCAAGCGTTTGCTGAGCGTATCTCCATCTAGGACATCCATGAGTCAATCCCCCCTCCACGCATTTTTTCTCGGTCGAGCCGCTGCTGAAGTGTTACGGGAAAATGCGACCCACTGTTTTACGGATCTTCTCAGTGAACTGGGTAAGTTTGATGCTGAGCAACGGGAAAAACTCCGGCAATTTACTGGACAGGTGATGGAACGGGCCGAAGTGGCCGCCACTCAAGTTGCAACTAGCACCGCCAACGCTGCCCCAACCCAAGACCTCCAGGCCACGATCGATGAACTCCGAGCTGAAATTGCCCGATTGCGGTCTGCCCTTTTGAATTACCGCCAAGCTTAATGTGACAGCCGCCGAAGTTCGTTACAATTCGCAACAGGAGTTAGTGCTAGCAGAAGGACGATCCGTGTCTGTACCGCCAGAAACCACAGTGGGCTTAATGCCATCCCAAAAAGCCTATCGCTGGAATCGGCAAAAATACTCTCGGAAGCGGCGATTTGTTGATATTTGGTCTTTTGTTTGGCAATTTTTGTTTCGACGGTGGCGATTGGGTCAGGCCTGGACCTATCCGGGGGGCATCACCGATGAAAAACGGGCGAATCGCAGACGGAAACAAGCCATCTGGGTTCGAGATACCTTCCTAGACCTGGGGCCAACGTTTATTAAATTGGGCCAATTGTTCTCCACGCGGGCGGATTTGTTTCCGGCGGAATACGTTGAAGAACTCTCCAAACTCCAAGATCGCGTCCCCGCCTTTAGTTACGAGCAAGTCAGCCAGATCATCAAAGAAGATTTTGGTCGGACAATTCCCGAACTTTTTCGCAGTTTTGACCCGATCCCCCTCGCCGCCGCCAGTCTCGGGCAAGTCCACAAAGCCCAACTCCAGTCCGGGGAAGAAGTGGTCGTAAAAGTCCAGCGGCCAGGGTTGCGCCAACTGTTTGCCATTGACCTGGATATCCTTAAAGGCATTGCCCGCTATTTTCAAAACCATCCCAAATGGGGTCGGGGGCGCGATTGGATGGGGATTTACGAAGAATGTTGCCGCATCCTTTATGAAGAAATTGACTATCTCAATGAAGGCCGCAATGCCGACACCTTCCGCCGCAACTTCCGCGCCATGGATTGGGTGATGGTGCCGCGGGTCTATTGGCGTTATGCCTCGCCCCGAGTTTTAACTCTCGAATATATGCCAGGGATTAAAATCAGTCACTATGAAGCCCTGGAGGCCGCCGGACTAGACCGAAAAGTATTAGCCCAACTGGGGGCCCGCGCCTATCTGCACCAAATTTTGGACAATGGCTTTTTCCACGCTGATCCCCACCCCGGAAATATTGCCGTCAGCACCGATGGTCAGTTAATTTTCTACGACTTTGGGATGATGGGCAGCATCCAAACCGTCACCCGGGATAAGCTCCTCAATACCTTTATGGGGATTGCCCAGCGCAACGGGGAACAGGTGATGCAGTCCTTAGTTGATCTGGGTGCCTTAGTTCCCACGGATGACATGGGCCCTGTCCGTCGCTCAATCCAATACATGCTGGATAACTTCATGGATCAGCCCTTTGAAGTCCAGTCCGTGGCCCAGATCAGTGATGACCTTTACGAAATTGCCTACGACCAACCGTTTCGGTTTCCGGCCACCTTTACCTTTGTCATGCGGGCCTTTTCTACGTTAGAAGGGGTCGGTAAGGGTTTAGATCCGGACTTTAACTTTATGCAGGTTGCCCAACCCTTTGCCACCCAGCTTATGACTAATACTAATTTTTCCGACAACGATGGTTTACTTTCGGAGTTGAGTCGCCAGGCTGCCCAAATGAGTAATACCGCCCTCGGATTGCCCCGCCGCCTTGAAGATACCTTAGACAAACTGGACAATGGTGATATTCGCATCCGGGTGCGTTCCACCGAGAGTGATCGGATTTTGCGCCGAATTAGCAACACCAACCTCGGCTTGAACTATACGGTGTTGATTGGCAGTTTTACCCTGGCCGCCACAATCTTGGTTGTCAATCAATTTATTTGGTTAGCCGTCTTAGCTGCTGTCATCGCCGCTTGGGTCGGGATTGTGTATATTCGCTTGTTATTACGCATTGATAAATATGATCGGATGTTTTAACCCAGGGCCTGGCCCACAGTTTATGGTTATTAAGTAAGCGAGAATGTTTAGTCCATGAAATTTGTCGGTCACACAGATACGGGGCTTCAGCGGAAAAATAACCAAGACTCCTACTGGATTGATCAGCCCCGGGGACGTTTCTTTATTGTGGCTGATGGTATGGGGGGCTATACCGGCGGAGAAGTGGCCAGTCGCCTAGCGGTTGAAGCCATCAGTGAACAATTAGACCTCAGCCTTGACGATGGAGAGCATTCTTGGGATCCTGTGCAATCCCTCCAGACCGCATTTTACAAAGCTAACCAGGCCATCCTCAATGAACAACTCCACCATGCTGAGCAGTGCGACATGGGGACAACGGCGGTGGTGGTGCTACTGGATGGAGACCGGGCCTGGTGCGCCCACGTGGGAGACTCCCGGATTTACCATTGGCGGGATCACAAACTCACTCAAATCACCCAAGACCATACCTGGATTGCCCAGGCCGTCCGTTTAGGAACCCTTTCCCTGGAACAAGCTCGACACCATCCCTGGCGACATGTTTTATCCCAATGCCTGGGCCGGGAAGACCTAACCACCATTGACATAGAACCCATTCAAATCCAGGCCGGGGATCGTTTTTTGCTCTGCACCGATGGCTTAACGGAAGAAGTCACAGAGGATCTAATTGCCATTTACTTAACGGAACCGGATGAACATACCGCTGCGGCCAGCCTCGTTGAAGCGGCAAAAGATCAGGGGGGGCGGGATAACATTACGGTTGTGGTGGTGACATTTTAGGGAGATTCAGTCTGACTTGGCTCCCCCATCAGGATTGCTTATTTTAACTTAAGAAACTCCTATCAATCCTCCGAACACCCCATGCTCCTGAAGTTTTCCTTGTAAATCCCCCAATCTAACCGGAGTTTTACCGAGTTTTTCAGCTAAATGTTCATCCTGGACATATTCTCCAATTCGAGAGTGTTATCCATTAAGTGGCAACGTTGTCAATATATTTGTTACACTTTGTAATATGTTGGCAATACGTCCTCAGAGGAGAAAACTATGGACTCAATGCTACCCGAACTCAGTGTCGAACTTACCTTTGAACAGCAGTTTCAAATGCGGCTGATGGAGGAACAGGTCGGCGAAATGACTCAACAACAGGCCAAGGAATTACTCCTGCAGGCTTCTCGGTTGTTGATGATGAAAGATAACGTCATTCGTTCTTTAATTAAGCGGGCGGCGTAACTACCTGGACAGTCTGGGCAACCTCGACTCTCAAGCTGGATTCTCTAAGGGGAAACTAGCAGGGGAAATGGGGCCAGCTACGTCCAACTTGGCCACTAAAACTAAGCCGAAAGATATACTTGCCAAGAATTTTTCAGGAATTACCATCAAACTTAAACAATTCAGAACTGGCATTGCGAACACTCCTAAATATTTCCTATGCTTCCCAGTCCTCAGCATTTTATGAACATTCATCAGCCCCTATAATCTGATTAACTCTACTTCCGCCCTGCCTCCGCTGCCCCCATATCCGTGACCCTAATTCTGGTTTTTGTTGCTGGCCTGGTTGTACTTTTAGTCCTCGCCATCCTCGCTCTTGTTCTGAGTCAAAACACAACTCGCTTAAACCGCACTGATAGGGCCTGGGACTCAACCGCTACTCCTGAACTTTCACCATTAGAAAAAGAGCGACTGTTAGGGCTAATCCGCCAAGGTCAACACATTCAAGCCATCAAGGAATACAAGCTGCTGACGGGGTGCTCCCTCAAGGTTGCTAAGGACAGAGTTGCCCAGTTGGGGTTCGAAGCCTGAGGATTCTGGGGACTACTCATCCCGTTGTTATCATTGCAGCCCAAATTGAGCCCCTGAAAAGTCTCCCTGCTGGGGATTTGCTGCCCTATGCCACTGCCACCTTGGCTAAGCGTCCCTGGGTTTGGGATTGTTTCTAGGCGGTATTCTGTCTGATGATAGCCCTATGGTGTGGTTGATTACAGCCTCGCAATTACCTGTTCAACCCAGACTCACTGTTACCCTTGGGATGCCCAATGCCTTTATCGCTTTACAACTCCCTGACCCGCCAAATCAGTCCACTGAACTCGGACATTGCCACCCCTCTAAAGATCTATGCCTGTGGTGTCACGGTTTACGATTTTTGCCATCTGGGCCATGCTCGCTCCTACGTGGCCTGGGATATTTTGCGGCGGTATTTGCAGTGGCAAGGCTATTCAGTGCAGTATGTGCAAAACTTTACCGATATTGACGACAAGATTATTAATCGGGCCAAGCAGGAAAATACGACGGTTGAGGTGATTGTCAATCACTACATTGAGGCCTACCACACTGACATGGCAAGGCTAAATATCCTTCCTGCCGATACCTACCCCCAGGCCACGCAGGTGATCCCAGAAATTATTCAGCTTATTTCAACGCTCATTGATCAGGGGTATGCCTATCCCGTCCAGGGTGATGTGTATTACGCCGTTGAGAAATTTCCCAGTTATGGCAAGCTATCGGGGCGGCACTTGGAACAAATGAGCGCAGGGGCCAGTGGCCGGGTTGAAGAAGGTGAGGTTAAAAAACGCCATCCCTTGGATTTTGCGTTGTGGAAAGCTGCCAAACCTGAGGAAATGTCTGTCTATCACCCGTGGGATTCCCCTTGGGGAACTGGGCGACCTGGGTGGCATATTGAATGTTCGGCCATGGTTAAGCAGGTTTTGGGGGCAACCATTGATATTCATGCCGGGGGTATGGACTTAATTTTTCCTCACCATGAGAATGAAATTGCCCAATCCGAAGCCGCAACCCAGGCCCCGCTGGCAAAATTTTGGCTCCACAACGGGTTTGTCACCATCAACGCCGAGAAAATGTCCAAGTCCCTGGGGAATTTCACAACAATCCGAGCTTTATTGGATTCAGGCGTTGATCCGATGGCAGTGCGACTCTTAATGCTCCAGGCCCAGTATCGAAAACCCCTAGACTTTACACCTCTGGCCGTTGAAGCCGCAAGTCAGGGCTGGCAGACTTTAAGGACGGGCTTACTCTTTGGGCAGATGCATCCGGAACTGATCCATCACCTTGGCAAAACCGCTTCAGATAGTCAGATCAAAGAAATGTTCCAGGCCAGCATGGATGATGATCTCAACACACCCGGAACCCTAGCCATCTTGTTTGAGTTGGCAAAGTCTCTCCAACGGCAACATCACCAAATTCAACACACAGGCAATCCGGATCAACCCCTAGACCATTTAGCTCAACAATGGAAAACCCTCGTGGAATTGGCAACTGTTCTTGGCCTGGAAGCTAAATCGGAATCTAGAACCCTAGAGTCAACAGCCGAAACTCAAATCTCAGACGCTGAAATTACTGATTTCATTCATCAGCGCCAAGTTGCCCGACAGGCCAAGAATTTTGCTGAATCGGACCGAATTCGAGATCACCTAGCTGGCCTGGGAATTAAGCTGATTGATCAAAAAGGGGGAGAAACCCGGTGGATTAGAGAATAGCTAAATGATCGAGTTAGCAAAACTAAAATCAAAAGGCTAAAAACTTAGCGAGATTCCCTTAAGCCGCTCCAACCAATGGTAATAAAGCCAATTGCTAGCAAAAATGCCCGCAAACCATACCGCACCCGATTGATCAAGGCCTCTGACTTGAGCTGATCTGTGGCTTCCTGCTGCCGCGTCCGGATCTGTTCGCGCACCTGACCATACTGCTTTTCAATGGCCTGGGGGTCTTGTTGAAGTTGTTGGAGCAAGGCCCGTTGTTCCGCTGGAAGTTGGCTATTTTCCAATAACTGGGGAATCTGACCACTACTCGCGAGGGCTTTTAACTGTTGCTCTTCCCGATCCACATTAATTTCGTTTTGAGCAGCCTGTTGTTGGAGTTGAGTCAGGGCCTGGTCAGTGAGTTGTCCTGTTGTCGCAACAATCATCGGAATTGAGAGTAAAAACAACAACCCCAGCAAGCTCGAAATCACAAATACCCAAAACCGCCATTCTTTCCAGGCCGGTGAACCCAAATCAGGCTCAGGAGGATTGCCCGAAACACCTTGTATCCAGAAACCAACGTAGATTAAAACAAAGGCAATTAGCGGTGTCACCCCCCGATCAACAAATTGAGTCAGGAGGTTAAGTTGCCATTGCACATTTTGAAATTGAGGAGAAATCAGTAAGGCAATCCAATCCCCAAAAAAGCTGAGGATCAACAAAATACCAACCAGCTTTAGAAATTGAGCCGCCAAAGGAATGGGTCGCTTGGCTGTGGGAGTCTTAGGCTCACTCATGTATTGCAATCGCCTCAATCAATGCTGGATCAACCTTACCGGATTTAGGGGGAGAAATTCCGCGAACAAATCGGCTCAAGCAAGAAAACAATTACGCCGCAGACAATAACTTCTGGACAATTTGCATCCCGGTCACAGCCTGCCAACCGAACAAGCCCACCAAGGCCACGTTCAGCAAAATGTGGGAATAGCGAGCAACTTCATTTCCCTTTTGTAGAAACGGGGTCAGACTGGCAGAAACAGCAATAATTGCCGTCATTGTCAAGCCAACAATTAAATGAGGGCCGAAAAATAGTTTGCCATTATTGATATAGGTCACTGCCATTCCCCCAATTGTGCCCAGTACCATAAAGGCTAAGAGAACTGAACTAATTTGATGATGGCGAGCATTGAACTTACGCTGTATGAGTTCTTTTTTGGCATCTCCACTGGCTGCGCGAGTGCGGCGAATTTGAATACCCAAATACATGGCATAGAGCGTCAACCCAAGCAAAACCCACATCATTAAGGGGTGGGCAAAGGACACAATGGCCTGGAGAACTGGATTAGAGGTCATGATCGGCAATCTCTTGAGGAAAATAACTTGGATTAAGAAACGTTAAGTTTCCCTATCAGATTACAGGATACAACCTGCAATTTGGTTAGTTCAATTGCCAAAAAAATAGCCCAGTTGAATAAGTAGCTTATTAATAACGGCAACAATGGCCTCTGAAACACAGGTTGCCAATGCCCCAAAAATTAACTTGCTAAAAACTGGACTTGATTGATGGTTTAAATTGTTTCAATAGTTTCTGGGGGATTTATAGCTTGACTTCGATATCAACTCCAGCGGGCAAATCTAATTTCATCAAAGCATCAATGGTTTTAGGTGAAGGTTGATAGATATCAATAATCCGACGATGGGTACGAGTTTCAAAATGCTCCCGAGAATCCTTATCAACGTGGGGAGAGCGCAAAACACAATAAATTTTCCGCCGTGTTGGCAAGGGAATTGGACCAACTGCAGACGCCCCAGTCCGCTTCGCCGTGTCCACGATTCGGTCGCAGGATGTATCGAGGAGCCCGTGATCAAAGGCCTTTAAGCGAATCCGAATTTTCTGCTGTTGCAGGGTAGCCATTTTTACTCCTTAGTTGTCAAGGTTCCGAAAGATTAGGGAAAAATTAGGCCGCCAAGCTCAAACTAAACTGACGGCCCAAAAACTAACTATTTAACGATTTTGGAAACCACACCGGCACCAATGGTTCGGCCGCCTTCACGAATGGCAAAGCGCATCCCCTGTTCAATGGCGATGGGATTAATCAATTCCACATTGACCTTAATCCGGTCACCGGGCATGACCATTTCCACATCTTCGCCTTCATCACTAGTGAAAGATTTGATCGTGCCAGTGACGTCGGTTGTCCGGACATAGAACTGCGGCCGATAGCCTGCAAAAAAGGGAGTTTTCCGGCCCCCTTCCTTGTCGGTCAGGACATAGACCTCACCTTCAAACTCTGTGTGGGGAGTAATGGAACCTGGCTTGGCGATCACCATCCCCCGTTGGATGTCTTCCTTTTTCAGACCCCGGAGCAAGAGACCGGCATTATCTCCAGCCATCCCTTCATCCAAGCTCTTCTTAAACATTTCAATCCCGGTGACAGTAGTGCTACGGGTGTCGCGAATTCCCACCAACTCTACGGTGTCGTTGACTTTTACTTTACCCCGCTCAATCCGACCAGTGGCCACAGTTCCCCGCCCCGTAATGGAGAACACGTCTTCAACCGCCATCAAGAAAGGCTTGTCAATGTCGCGGGTAGGCGTAGGAATAAAGCTATCAACAGCATCCATAAGTTCATAGATTTTATCCACAAACTCGTTGTCACCCCGAGCCGTTTTCGGGTTTGCAGTCATCGCTTCAAGGGCTTTCAAGCCAGAACCCCGAATAATAGGTAGATCATCTCCAGGAAACTCATACTCGGTTAGTAATTCCCGCAGTTCCAATTCCACCAATTCCAGAAGTTCTTCATCGTCCACTTGGTCAACTTTATTCAAGAAAACGACGATGCTGGGCACACCCACCTGCTTAGCCAGAAGAATATGCTCTTTTGTTTGCGGCATCGCTCCATCCGTTGCAGCCACCACCAGGATCGCGCCATCCATTTGAGCCGCACCCGTGATCATGTTTTTCACATAGTCAGCATGGCCTGGGCAATCCACGTGCGCATAGTGACGAGCTTCGGTTTCGTATTCCACGTGGGCAGTGTTGATTGTAATCCCCCGAGCTTTTTCCTCAGGCGCTGCATCAATTTCGTCATATTTCCGAGCCGAGGCCTGGCCCAAAGCTGCCAAGGTCATCGTGATTGCAGCGGTAAGAGTTGTTTTACCGTGGTCAACGTGGCCAATCGTACCAATGTTGACGTGGGGTTTCGTCCGTTCAAATTTAGCGCGTGCCATTTAATTCCTCTTGTGTAACTAAGCGTTCCCTTTGTTTTTAGCGATGATGGCCTCAGCCACGTTCTTGGGTACTTCATCATAATGGCTGAATTCCATTGAAAAAATACCCCGTCCCTGAGTATTCGAGCGAATATCAGTGGCGTAGCCAAACATCCGCTCCAGAGGGACTTTAGCTGTCACCTTGGCCAGGCCACCTTCAGCCACTTGCCCCTCAATCTGACCCCGACGGGAAATCAGGTCTCCCATCACAGTCCCCAGGAATTCTTCTGGTACTTCGACCTCCACCTTCATCATCGGCTCTAGTAGCACTGGATTGGCTTTAAGCACCGCATCCTTGATCGCCATCGAACCGGCAATTTTGAAGGCCATTTCTGACGAGTCAACATCGTGATAAGACCCATCAACCAAGGTCACCTTTAGGTCGATGACCGGATATCCTGCCAGAATACCTGATTCACAGGCCTCCTTCATCCCCTGTTCCGCTGGGCCCACATATTCCTTGGGAACTACACCCCCAACGATTTTGGAGACAAATTCAAAGCCGGTACCAGGTTCACCAGGGGTCAGCTCGATCACGACATGACCGTACTGCCCTTTACCACCACTTTGACGAATGAACTTACCTTCTGTCCGGACAGGTTTACGAACCGTTTCCCGATAAGCGACTTGAGGTTGACCAATGTTGGCTTCCACCTTAAATTCCCGCAGCATCCGATCCACCAGAATTTCCAGGTGAAGCTCACCCATCCCAGCAATTACGGTTTGATTGGTTTCGGAATCCACACTAACGCGGAAGGTGGGATCTTCTTCAGAAAGAGATTGCAAGGCTTTGGAGAGCTTTTCCATATCCTGCTTGGTTTTGGGTTCCACAGCCACGGAAATTACGGGCTCAGGAATAAACAGGGATTCAAGGATAATTGGGGCTGACTCTTCACAGAGGGTATCGCCTGTAAAAGTGTCTTTCAGTCCCAAGGTTGCACCCAAGTCTCCGGCCCGCAGCTCATCCACTTCAATCCGATCATCAGCTTTGAGCACAATCAGACGGGAAATCCGTTCTTTCTTGTTCTTAGTGGCATTCAGGACATAACTGCCCTTCTTCAAGACCCCGGAATAAACTCGAACAAAGGTTAAGCGACCAAAAGGATCCGCCATGATCTTAAAGGCCAAGGCAGAGAGAGGTTCATCATCACTGGAATGCCGCTCGACAATAGAACCATCGGGTAATGTACCTTGAATTGCCGGAACTTCCGTTGGGGACGGGAGATAGTCGACAACAGCATCAAGGAGTAACTGCACCCCTTTATTTTTAAAGGCTGAACCACAGATCATCGGGACAATCGTGCCAGCAATAGTGCCTTGGCGTAACCCGTTTTTGATTTCAGCTTCGGTGAGTTCTTCACCTTCCAGATATTTTTCCATCAGATCATCATCGGTTTCAGCCACAGCTTCCACCAGCTTGACCCGGAATTCCTCGGCTTTGTCCGCCATGTCGGCAGGAATATCCGTTTCGACAATCTCTTTACCAAGGTCATCTTTGTAGATGTAGGCTTTTTGATGGACTAAATCCACCACGCCCTGGAATTGATCTTCAGCCCCAATGGGGAGTTGAATCGGTACTGCATTGGCCCGCAAGCGATCGGTAATTTGCCCGTAAACCTTATAGAAGTTGGCTCCGGTGCGATCCATTTTGTTGACGAAGACAATCCGGGGAACTCTATAGCGATCCGCTTGCCGCCAGACCGTTTCTGACTGAGGTTGCACACCGCCAACGGAGCAAAAAACGGCGATAACACCATCTAAAACCCGCATGGAACGCTCAACTTCAATGGTAAAGTCCACGTGGCCTGGGGTATCAATAATGTTGATCTGATGATCTTTCCAGGATGTGCTGATGGCCGCAGCCGTAATCGTAATGCCCCGCTCCCGTTCCTGGGCCATCCAATCGGTCGTGGCATTGCCATCATGGACTTCACCGATTTTGTGAACGACTCCGGAATAGAAGAGGATACGTTCAGTGGTGGTGGTTTTACCCGCGTCAATGTGAGCGGCGATGCCGATATTTCTTACTCGCTCTAGCGGGACAGTCCGGGCCACAGCTACCTCCTTAATGTGCTCAGTCGTGGTTAAAAAAAGTTAACGTAATTGTTCTAATTGTATCTAATTGACCCAGCGGATTGCTCAAGCTGGTACAAACAATTAGTACCGATAATGAGCAAAAGCTTTGTTGGCTTCAGCCATTTTGTGGGTTTCTTCCCGTTTACGGATCGTGCTGCCAGTTTCATTAGAAGCATCCATCACTTCATTGGCAAGCTTGTTCACCATGGAACGGCCGGAGCGTTTCCTAGAAAACTGAACTAACCAGCGGAGGGCCAGGGCAGTTCCTCGATCCTGACGGACTTCCATGGGAACTTGATAGGTGGCCCCGCCAACACGCCGCGCTTTGACTTCAACTAAGGGAGTGGCATTTTTAATGGCTTTTTCAAAAACCTGCAGTGCCTCTTGTCCAGTCCGTTCCTCAACCGTTTTCATGGCATCGTAAACAATCCGGCTAGCAATGGATTTTTTGCCACTAAGCATAATCCGTTGGATCAACATGCTGATTAAGCGACTGTTATAGACCGGATCTGGGGCAGTGGGGCGTTTAGAGGCGCGTGTACGACGGGACATAGGGGTTAAAACTCTTGTTGCACAGCAGTAAACTTAATTGGATCTAAGAATTGGGAATTATTTTTTGCCTTTGGTGGCTGTGGCGGCTCCAGCTTTGGGCTGCTTAGCTCCGTATTTGGAACGACCCTGTTTGCGATCTTTCACACCAGCGGTGTCTAATGTGCCACGAATAATGTGATAGCGGACCCCAGGTAAGTCTTTGACCCGACCACCCCGAATCATGACGACTGAGTGCTCTTGGAGATTGTGGCCAATGCCAGGGATATAGGCAGTGACTTCAAAACCAGAGGTTAAACGCACCCGAGCCACTTTCCGAAGCGCCGAGTTGGGCTTTTTAGGGGTGGTGGTATAGACGCGGGTACAGACTCCACGCCGCTGGGGGCAGCTTTTCAGGGCTGGAGACTTGGTTTTCTTTTTGAGAAGTTCGCGCTCTTGGCGGATCAACTGCTGGATAGTGGGCATTGGCTAAGGTAATTCCGTGATGCAAATATTTCACCGATCTCTTACTATACTAAGGCCCATGGAATCATGTCAAACCTTTCATCGCTCTGTTTCCCTGGATACTGTAGGAAGAGTTGTAGGTCATTCTAAGTTTCGGGGAGTGAATTGGCAGTTGACTAATTGAGCGACCGAAACAGGTAAATATGCTTTGAAACGCTACGGACTCTCATCCACGTATGCAGGGTAATTGGGGAATGAGCTAATCGTGTGTTCTAGCTCAGCCGCAATTGAAAATCCCTATACCTCAGCCACTGATTGCTACAAATCTCACCAGTACTAGAAAGTAAAAATGGAACGAATTATCCCAACAACCGTAGCACTGTTCAGGCGATTAAACTCCGGATTAGGGTGTATGTGCCAATATTTTGATTCTTTCCTGGCGTTATGTCCCAATATCGTCCTTTAGATCTGGTGGGGCAGGGGCAGTATGGCCAGGTTTTTTTGGCTTATAGTCAGGCAGAGCGGGGCCTGGTGGCCTTAAAGGCATTGCACCCCCAACGCTTTCCAACCCGGAATTTTTTGCGAGAACTTCGGTTTTTATTGGGGCTGAACCATCCACACATTGTTCGATGCCATACCTTGGATTATTGGCAGGGGCGGCGCTGCTTGGTCATGGACTATGGGGAGGGGGGAACATTACGAGGGTTGCTGGAGCAGGAGGAGCATTTACCCATTGTTCTGGCCTTGGAATTGACAACTGAGATTTTGTCCGGGCTGCAATATATTCATGAACGGGGAATTATTCACTGTGATATCAAGCCGGAAAATATTCTTCTACGACTAACCCGCCATGGCTGGAGGGCACAGGTTTCCGATTTAGGTGTAGCTCGACTTGAGGTGGAGTTGGAGAGTGGGGGGCAGACAGGGTCTCCAGCCTACATGGCTCCAGAACGATTTTATGGGCAATACTTACCCGCTTCAGATCTCTATGGCGTGGGGGTTTTGTTGTTTGAAATGATCGTGGGCAGACGGCCATTTCAGGGGAGTCCTTTGGAGTTGATAAGTGCTCATCTCAGTCACGTTCCAGACATTTCCCCAGGCCTACCGTACTTAGTGCAAACCCTGCTGCGTAAATCCCTGACTAAACTCCCTCAGAAACGTTATCAATCCGCAGCGGAAATGATCCAGGCCGTGAGGTTAGCCCATGATATTTTGCTGAGTGAGGGACAACAATACTACCCCTTATTCCCCAAATCAGCACCTTGGAACCTGGCCTGGGAGGCGGCAACCACCTATTCTTTATCTCAGCCATTAACGGCATTGATTAGTCAAGGAACAGATGCAGTGGGTTGGGGGGAGGGGAAACTGCTGCGTTTTTTTCGGGATGGTCAGCCCTCCGATGTCATTAACCCGGCCAAGACGGTTAATCACTTTTCCCCAGGAATTGAGACCTACTGGTTTGAAACTACTGAAGGGGAGATCTATCAGGCCGATCAACCTCAGCCCGTTTTAACGGTAGGGGCAGGGGCCAATCTCCAGGTTTGGGCCATTGAACGAGCGGGGAAATGGCTAGCCCAGGCCTCCCAAGATATGAACACTCACCTGACAATCATGAATCTCAAAACAGGACAGGTTTACACAGCCCGCCTTCCCAAATCCCAAGGCCTTTCCGGTCGCATCCAACAAATAATCCCGATCAACGCTCGCTATGGCCTGGTGGTGATTGCCAGTTCCCACGCGGACAAAACGACCTTGCTGTTGTTTAATCGGCGGGGAAAAGTTCTGTTGTCAACGGAAGTACCAATCCGGCTAACCCATGTAACCCAGGCCCAGAAAAATTCCTGGCATTTTGCTGCCCTCACGCCAGATCAACCCCAGGCCATGATTCTGATGCGTCTTAAGCCCTGGTGTGTTCAACGGATTATTCTCGGTTTTAAACCCCAATGGTTAACAGCAACCCCCTGGGGCTATGCAGTGGCGGATCAAATCACAGTAGCTGGTATTTCAGAAAGTGGTGAGTTATTGGGCGGGATCGGCCTAAAACCCTCTTTGACGGCCCTAGTCAGCGCTGGGGAAAGGGGACTGTGGTTGGCAAGTTGGAATGGGACAGCGGGGAAACTGCAGCGGGTAGAATTTTCGCAGATGGGCCTGGATTTGATTATGTGAACTCGGCCTGGAGTGCATCATCGTAGTCATCGGCCAACGTTGCCACAATGGTGATGCCGCGGGCAATTTCTCCAGGGCTAATTCCGGCAAGGGTGCGACTGGCTAAAACCATCACTTGCTGTTCAAAAATGGCAAAGCGGGCTTCAAGGGTGGAGAGCCAATTCAGTTCCAGAAGTTTTTCGTACAAACCGCTGGGATTTTGCACAGGTAAAGTTAGCACTGGTGACCAAATCGTGAGGGTGCTGTCTGCCTGGGTGCCGGTCAGTTGGACGTAGATCGTGGCACTGCCATAGGTAAACTTCCAGATCGAGCTGTCGTCACTGTGGTTGACAAGGGGATTGCCCGACTGATCCAAGCCAGAGATGACGGTTTCAATAATTTCCTGGGGATTCAAACCCAATTCCCCATCTTTGTCAGAATCTGGAGCCAAGGAGGAATCTGTTGCATCAAACGTCATGGCCAGCATTTATCCAAACGGCATCATTTACTAGCTTATCGGGGCCTGGGAATTTCTTTGCTGAGGATTCAGAAAACTGTATCCCCTGGCCTGGAAAATGGGGTTTTTATAGTCTTGACAAAAACCATTAGAGTAGAGGGCGTAAGTCCTTTGACTTAGTCTTGTTTCCAAAGTTTATTTCGTCATCCCTATGCTGGCCTGTGTTTGGAGTGCATCCCTAATTGGCATCGACGCGGTGCGGGTGGGTGTGGAAGTGGATGTTTCTGGGGGCTTACCGGGGATTGTAGTTGTGGGCTTACCGGATGCGGCTGTCCAGGAAGCTCGGGAACGGGTCAAGGCAGCGATTCGGAACTCGGGGTTTGCGTTTCCAATGCGCCGAATTGTGATCAATCTCAGTCCCGCAGACTTGAAAAAGGAAGGGCCCAGTTTTGATTTGCCCATCAGCATTGGCATCCTTGCCGCCGCTCAGCAGGTCAGTGGTGAATTACTGGGGGATCATTTATTTCTTGGGGAAGTTTCTTTAGACGGTGCTTTGAGGCCAGTCGCAGGGATCTTACCTATTGCCGCAACAGCTCAACAACTGGGCATTACAGGGCTGATTTTACCGGCAGCCAATGTTAACGAAGCGGCCGTAGTTGCTGGACTTAAGGTTTATGGTTTTGAGCATCTCTCCCAGGTTGCAGCGTTTTTGAATCATCCCCAAGAGTACCAGGCCCCGGTGTTGGCATCTCCCCAAGCTCCAAGTCATCTAGTCCAACCCAGTCACCTAGATTTGCAGGATGTCAAAGGACAGAATCATGCGCGCCGGGCGTTGGAAATTGCCGCTGCGGGAGGCCATAACTTAGTGTTTGTCGGGCCTCCAGGCAGTGGGAAAACCATGCTGGCGAGGCGTTTACCAGGAATCCTACCACCCCTGAGTTTTGCTGAAGCGCTTGAAGTTACCAAAATTCATTCCGTGGCTGGGTTAATTAAAGATCGGGGAACCCTGATTCAAAGTCGTCCCTTTCGGAGTCCCCATCATTCGGCATCAGGGCCAGCCTTAGTTGGGGGTGGCAGTTATCCCAGGCCTGGCGAGATATCGTTAGCCCATCAAGGGATTTTATTTCTCGATGAATTGACGGAATTTAAGCGGGATGTTTTGGAATTTCTCCGACAACCCCTAGAGGATGGAGTGGTTACTATTTCACGGACGCGCCAATCGGTGTCGTTTCCTGCCCAGTTTACCCTTGTGGCCAGCACGAATCCCTGCCCCTGTGGTTATTTTGGCGATCCCATCCAGGCCTGTACCTGTTCCCCACGGCAACGGGAAAATTATTGGGCTAAGCTTTCAGGGCCGTTGATGGATCGAATTGATCTGCAAGTGACCGTTAGTCGGCTTAAACCAGAGGAAATTACCCGTCGGTCTGGGGGTGAGCCCTCCGAAGCAGTCCGACAACGAGTAGAGGCAGCCCGCCAAATTGCCCAGGCCCGGTTTCAAGATGAACCCCAGGTGCGCTGCAATGCCCAAATGCAAAGCCGACATCTACGCCGCTGGTGCAAACTGGATGAAACTTCTCGCACCCTTTTAGAAACCGCAATTCGGAAATTAGGACTTTCTGCCCGGGGAACGGATCGAATTTTGAAGGTAGCCCGGACAATTGCAGATTTATCAGCAGCAGAAACAATACAGCCAACTCAGGTGGCCGAAGCAATCCAATACCGAACCATTGATCGAGCTCAATGACCTTAAAACTGGAACTTTTTGCAACAGTGGGTAATCCATAGGGTACGCTCGTAATTTCGGCCTGGATGGGCCACCCTTGCTCTAACTATTTTTGGTTCTCCATGTCTCGTCTGATTGCCCCTGAAGTGCATCACCTTGATCCCAAGCACAGCGCTCGCTTCCAGGCCCTACTAACCCTCCAAGCCATTGCCAAAGGAGCCTATGCCGATGTTGCCCTGGGCCGAGTTCTCCATCAATCTAATCTCACTGGAGCGGATCGGGGCCTGGTGACAGAATTGGTTTACGGAATTGTCCGGCGGCAACGAACTCTAGACACTCTGATTGATCAGTTTTGCCGCCATCGTCAGCAACCTCTGAATCTGCGTTTGATTTTGCGCTTGGGCCTTTATCAACTGCGATATTCTGGCCAAATTCCAGCGGCGGCGGCGGTCAATACTTCGGTGGAGTTGGCAAAAGCTCTTGGGCTGGGAGGGTTGGCCGGAGTGGTTAATGGGGTTTTACGGGCCTACAGTCGTGCTGCCCAAGCATCCGATCCCCTACCTGAGTCTAAAGATCCGGTCGAGACCCTTGGAATTCAGGCTAGCTTTCCCGATTGGCTTATCCAGGCCTGGTTAGAGCAGTTAGACCTGTCTGAAACCCAAGCCCTTTGCGAGTTTTTTAATCACTCCCCCACCATCGACTTACGGATCAATCAACTCCAGGCCAAACTTGAAAGCGTAATTCAGACTTTCTCTGCAGCAGGAATTACTGCTTTACCCCTCCAGAAGGTACCGGGGGCTGTTCGCTTGGCAACGGGTAGTGGGGCAATTCCTGAATTACCGGGGTATGGAGCTGGCTGGTGGTCGGTGCAAGATGGGGCGGCCCAATTGGTAGGTCTGTTCGTGGATCCGCAGCCGGGGGAGATCATAATTGATGCCTGTGCGGCTCCGGGGGGAAAAACCACGCACCTAGCGGAACTAATGGGGGATCAGGGGCAGATTTTTGCCTTGGATCGCACCCCCAGCCGACTTAAAAAACTCCGCCAAAATCAAGAACGACTCCAATTGCATTCCATTGAAATCCGAGCTTTAGATAGCAGCCAGCCTCAACCCAGCTTACCTCTAGCGGATCGGGTCTTAGTGGATGCTCCCTGTTCTGGCCTGGGAACCCTGCACCGCCATGCCGATGCCCGTTGGCGACAAACTCCGGCGACCCTCGCTGATCTGTCCCAACTCCAAGCTCAACTGCTACGAAACACAGCAACCTGGGTTAAGCCCGGCGGAATTTTGGTCTATGCCACCTGTAGCCTCCACCCCGCTGAAAACCAGGCCCAGATCCGGCAATTTCTTCAGGCTCATCCAGATTGGCAAATTGCGCCCCCACCGCCTAACTTTCCCTACCCGGAACTAGCTCACCCCGAGGGCTGGCTCCAGGCCTGGCCCCAACGACATCAGATGGATGGTTTCTTCATGGTTCGACTGCAGCGCGCCAATAGGTCATTCCACCCATGAAAACTAACAGCCCGATCCCCACCAGGCCCGCCAAGGGATTACCACCTAGGCCTGTCAGCCATTCAGGAGTATCCGCAGCGATCTCAACAAAGTTCCCGACATTCACCCAAAAATAACCCGCCACTAGGCCCCCGTGCAGGCCCATACTGAACCCCAAGCGGCCGTGACAAGCCTGTTTTGCCCAACCTAAAACCAAGCTAAGGAGAACCAGCCCTAAAAATTGCGGCGATGTGGCGATGATGACATCTAGTGGACGGATGAAGTGTAGGGCAGCAAAAACCAAGGCCTGGATCAGAACAGCAGCATTGGGTTGATAGTCCAGTTCCAGCTCCTGCTGTAGCCAACCCCGAAAGAGCAACTCCTCGGCAAATCCCACCGCCAGGCCCAAAACACTGCCCTCGACAATGATCCAAACCCAGTTTGTGGGTAGGGGATTAAAGGTTGCCCAACCCAGGCCCCCAAAGACCCCAAAGAGCCCCATAATCAGGCCCAGACCCAGCAAACCACCCACCCCCATCTCTCGGCCAAATCGTCGAGAAATCACCAGTCCGTAGAATGTCCAAGGCAGGCGTTGGCGATGTACCCGTGTTCCCCAGAGGCGCAACAGCCCCATAAATCCGAGATAGAGCAACCCCAAATTTAGCCAACTGGCCGCTCCCCCCTCCCCCCACATCAGGAATATTGGAATTCCCCAGGGCAACCATAGGGACAGCAACAGCAGGATAAAGATGCCAATACGTGGCCAAGGTGACAGACGGCCAACTCGGCGGAAAAAATGATGAAAAAACTTATTCGTCAGGTTCAATGGTGCTAGTCAATCCAGCCGCTTTTAAGGACTCACAGTAAAACTCAGCATGCTCCAGAGCACAGGTAATGACTAGGGCCAGGCCATTGGTATGGGCCTCCATCATGATGTCCACGGCCTGGGGTTGAGTCAAACTCGGCACAGTTTTGAGCAAGGTTTCGACGACATGCTCCATCGAATTGAAATCGTCATTGTGGAGCAACACCCGATAGCGGGGCGCCAGTTTCCGCACAGTGGATGTTTTTTCAATGGTTTGCACAGACATCGTGACTGGGCCTCTCGACTTGGCAACATCTTTCTTTTCTCGTCCCCATATTTTAGCGCACGCCTCTTGAGGTTTTTTAATCTCTCCGCTCACACTAAGATCAAAGTGAAATGACTGGCAATCACAATGTCTAGCTCTTTAATCACACCTGTCGCAAACAATGCACCCCTCAGCCCAGGCCATGTGGTGATTTACGATGGCAACTGTAATTTGTGTGTCACCTTTGTTCAACTCTTAGAGCAATGGGATCGGGGACAGAAATTTTTCTATGTGCCGATGCAGGCGGAAACAACCCTGGCCCAATGGCAAATTACCCAAGCGCAGTGCCAGGCCGGAATGATTTTGTTGGATTTACAAAACCCTAGTCATTATGTTCAAGGCAGTACTGCCGCTGAGGAAATTTCCCGACTTCTGCCGATGGGACAGGTGGTGGTGGGGGTCTATCGGGCTTGGGCTGGTCTGAAAAATCTTGGGGATGCCCTTTACGTTCAGGTACGGGATCATCGCTATGCATGGTTTGGAACGCGACGGCAAACCTATCACTCAGTCCATGGGCTAAATTCCTGCCAAGTATGTTCAGGGAAATTCTAGGCCCGCGGTCAGATGTGCTGTCAAATATCAGATTTTCAAGAGTCCTGCTCGTGACTGTTTTTGGCACTGTTATGATTCATCTCCGAGGGAAGTTGCTTTAACTCTCGGTTTTGTGAAAAAGCAGAATTTTGCTTAGGCGGGGTTAACGGGTTTTACTCTTGGCCAAAATGGAATTAAAGGCTGCCAACTCCGGCGTTTCAGTCGTCGCCAGGCCCGATAGAGTTCTGGAACATTAGCCACCTGATTCCCATAGCGCCAGGCCAAGTAGGCGGACGTAATCCGGTTCAGGGTCTGTTGGGTTTCAGCTGGGGCAAGCAGGGGTGATGGGTGCTGTTGTAGGGCCTGGAGATATTCCCAAGGGGTTTGACTGGGATGCTTAGGAATACCTTGAGTTGTCAGCCAATCGATCATCTCCTGATAGAGTCGGGCCATGGGGGGTAACTGGGCTAATCCTTGGTGATAGGTGAATCCCCGCCAGGTTTGCAGCCCCAGCCAGGCCAAGACAACCACCCCCAAGATAATCAGCAGGCCTTGAATCACGCCGCCAAACCCTTCTGAAAAAAGCCCCAAAAACCAGCGCCAGGCCTTGTCCAGTAGGGCAAAAATTCCGGCCAAGGCCCCGGTCACTGGAGAGGGCAACCAACCCGCCACCCACTGCCAAAACTGCTGCAAAACCGTAAAGGTCTGATCAATCTCAATCGAAGCCGGATAGAGATCGTGGCCAGGGATGGGATCAAAGGTAAACCAGCCGTAGTTGGGAAAATAAACCTCAGTTAACGCGTAGGCATCGGTATTTTTGACGCTATACAGTCCGGTAAACGGATTAAACTCTCCAGTTCCCAGGCCCGTGACCAAGCGCGCCGGAATTCCCAGACTCCGCACCATTAGGGTTAAAACCGTGGAAAAGTGATCGGGATAGCCGCCCTCGGTTGTGAGAAAGGCAGTGGCTAGATCTTGACCGGGCTCCAAAACTGGAAAATCAGGTTGAAGTTGATAGCCTTGCTTTAGGGCCTGGGTTAGCCATAACACTTGTTCGTAGGGATTGGTGCGGGGGGTTTCGGCTTTCGCTAACAGGGCCTGGGCCTGGGCTTTTAAGACTGGAGCAATCTCAGGCGGGATTTGCAGGTATAGCTCTCGATTGATCAAGTTATACTCTCGCCCCGCTTGGCCAAGGAGAGTTCGGTCACGAATGGGCACTTGGGAAATCACGCTATAGGTCAGGCCATCGGGAAGTGTCAGGGGGGCGCGAATTCCACCTTCTGGGTCAAAGGCAATTTCCTGGGTCGGGAAAAACACCTGCTCGGCCTGGGCCAAATTGGGAATCAGATTGGTAAATTCCGAAAGGACGGTATAGGTCTGAATAATTTCTTTACTGTTTTGGCGGGGATTGTTGTGGGGAATCGTAAATCGATAACTCCAGACCGGGCGTTGCAGAATTTCTGCCTCCTCATTTCGGCTGACCCGCCATCCCTGGCCCGTGTATTCGTCAAAGGCCATGACCCGCCAATAGCCTGGGGCCTGGGAACGGACTCGGAGGATTTCCTTGGGAATCAGTTCACCCCGGAGATTTTGATTGATTTCACTACCAAAGCCGTAGTAAAAATCTGGACTGAAGACGACCTCACCGAGATCTCCATCCCCGCCAACCCCAGAGCCAATGCCCCCCGGCCGGTTGCCGACATAACCAGGGTTTGTAATCCGGGCCTGGTCAAATTCCCCTTGAATCTCGATGTTGGCACTGACGGGTAAATTACGAATTTGGTAGCCAGGTAAGCGGGGCAAAAAGGCAAACACCACCATCCCCAGGCCAACCACCAATGCCAACGTGACAAACCATTGCCGACTCACGGTTTTCAAATGTCGCCGCGAAAATCCCAAGTTCCGGAGTGTTTGCGAGACCAGACCCAGTCGTGAGCGGTAATCCAAAACTAGGACGGGCAAAGCCACGGCTAAGAATAGTAATAAAAAAGCCCCAAACAGCATCGTTTGACTTAAGGTGGCGGCAACCCCAATCAAAATTAAGGCAATCACCATCGAATAGCCCAAGTCTTTCCGGCGGGGGAGGTCAAAACTGTGGAGGACTTGGAGTTGAATTAAGAGGGCGGTCAATAGCAGCCGAGAATCTTGACTAAACCGGGATAACTGCCCCAGAAATACCCCTAGGGCGACGATCATTCCCATGGCAATAAAAAACTTTGCGACCACATTGGCCTGGCGCCGCACCCGCCAACTCCAAAACCCGCCAGCAATACTCAGGGGAATTGCCCAAACGCTATTAGTGGTTTCTGCGGCAATATCGGTGGCAATAATCCCGACAATTACTAGTAACTGCACCATCATCCGCAGCGGCAGAGAATCTTCCACCTCGCGTTTTTCCGATTGGGTAATCGGGGGCAATGGCAATTTTGGTAATTTCAACTTAGTCATGACTGATGCCTTTGCCCATCGCTGCGTTGCCTAATCGCCATACTCCTCGAGAAAAAATAGGAAATCCCTTAAGGCTTCTCGGTTGGTGGGGTTGGGGTCGAGTTGATACCGTATTTGGAGAATAGTGCATCGAGTTTGGATTCGAGCTCGGCGAGCCGTTTGTTCTCGTTCTTCAGCCGCTCGGTCTCGTTCTTGATCTGCTTCGTCCTTAGCTTGTGCTCTTTCGTTCGTTGCTCGATTTCCAGCGTGCCACTCAAGGCCGAGATTAACCACCAAAGCCGTTGACCCCAGGCCAAATGCCAAGAGACTCCATTGTTGGAGGGTGAGGCCAATTCCGGGGAAGGGGGTGGAGTCTGTATTGCCATAGAACCTCAACAGTGCTGCCAACGCATACAAAAACGTGACCAATGCCTTGGGCAGAATCGCCAAAAAACTCAGCATGGCTTCAGTCTAGCGAATTGACTGGTGGGCGCAACCTAATGCGTAGTGGTTCAACGGACCTGGGAGACTTTGAACTGACTTAGCTTAGTAAGTTCCGGACAAAGCCCCCCACTAACTCAGAAAATCCAGTTAGGCATCATCCAGGGCCGCAACCCCAGGTAGGACTTTCCCTTCCAATAACTCCAGGCTGGCCCCGCCCCCGGTGGAAATGTGACTCATTTGATCGGCCACGCCAACTTTTTCGACCGCCGCCACGGAATCTCCGCCGCCAATGATCGTGCAAACTCCGGTGTGGGTCAATTCCGCCAACGTCCGGGCAATGGCTTCTGTTCCCACGGCAAATTTATCAAACTCGAACACCCCCATCGGGCCATTCCAGATCACGGTTTTGCAGTCTTTCAGAGTCGCTTGGAAGGTTGCCACACTGTCGGGGCCAATATCCAACCCCATCCAGCCGTCGGGAATTGCAGTTACGGGAACGGTCTGGGCATTGGCGTCGGCGGCAAAGGCATCGGCCACGACAACATCGGTAGGCAAGAGCAATTTCACCCCCCGTTCCTTGGCTTTGGCGGATAAAGCGGTGGCCAGCTCCAGTTTGTCGGCTTCCACTAAGGATTTACCCACGCTCAATCCCTGGGCCTGGAAGAAGGTGAAAATCATCCCGCCACCGAGAATTAGGATATCTACCTTATCTAAGAGGGTTTCAATAACCCCAATCTTGGAGGAGACTTTTGACCCCCCAACAATGGCAGCCAAGGGCCGACGGGGATTTTCAATGGCGTTTTGCAAATATTCCAGTTCTTTTTCCATCAACAGACCTGAGACACAGGGGCTGAGGTATGGGGTGACTCCAGCCGTGGACGCGTGGGCTCGATGTGCGGTACCAAAGGCATCGTTCACATAGACCTCCGCGACAGATGCCAGTTTTTGGGCAAATTCCGGGTCGTTCTTCTCTTCTTCAGGGTAGAACCGGACATTTTCCAAGAGGGTGACTTGACCGGGCTCCATGGCCTGGCAGTGGGCCGTTACCGCCTCCCCAATACAGTCATCCAATTTACTAACGGTTTGCCCCAGCAGTTCTCCCAGACGAACAGCCACAGGATTTAAGCGGAGTTTTTCTGTAACTCCTTTGGGCCGACCAAAGTGACTAACGAGAATGACTTTTGCCCCTTTGGCGGTCAAATTTTCAATGGTGGGTAGTGCCGCCCGTATCCGCGTGTCATCCGTAATCTTGCCCGTGTCGTCGAGGGGAACATTGAAATCGGCCCGCACTAAGACCCGTTTCCCCGCTAAATCAGAGGTTGTTAAATCTGCTAATGTTTTTTTTGACACGGTTTTTGACTCCTAATCTGCGTTGCGTTTGCAAGGATGACATTGACCTGAACCCAGGCCTGGGGGAGGAGAAGCATAAGACAATGACATTAGCGGCTTAACCAAAATCTTGTCCCGTTGCCGTATCCAATCTTACCGAAGTGCGTACCCTGACAGATTATTCTATGGAGATTCCAGGCCATGTTTAAGCGGATCCTATTTCCCGTTGATCGCAGTCGTGACACCCAGGATGCGGCCGAAACGGTCATTCAACTCAGCCAGTTTTGTCAAGGGCAGTTGTGGTTACTGGCGGTGCAAGAGGGTGAGCCCAACCCAGAAACAACCCAGGCCATTGATGGATTTCTAGCTCAACTTCAAGAAGGGTTTTCCAGTCAAGGCTTGTCTACGGAGGTGTTGCAGCGCCAGGGAATTCCCGCCTTTGTGATCTGTGATGTGGCGGACGAGCTGGGGGTGGACTTAATTGTCATGGGCTGTCGGGGTATTGGTCTAACTCAAGAAGGGGTGAATGAAAGTGTGAGTAATCGGGTGATTAACTTAGCCCCCTGTCCCGTGCTGGTGGTGCCCTAGGTTGCCTAAGCCTTTCCTTGACGCTCTAGGGGTAAAAGGCCAGTTGGGGTAATCCCAAGGTTTCTAACCAACCGGACATCAAATTCAGACATTGGACTGCTTGCCCTGCCTGGCCTTTCATCAGGTTATCAATGGCGGACATGATAATAACTCTGCCCGTGCGCTCATCCACCTCAATGCCGATGTAGCAGAGGTTTGTCCCACAAGCCCACTTAGTTTGGGGATAGATGCCCGGCGGTAAAATTTTCACCCAGGGGGAGTTCCGATAAAAAGCTTGGTAAATCGTGATTAAATCTTCCCGCACCAGGCCTGGATCCCGTAACGTCCCATAAATCGTGGCTAAAATTCCCCGGGGCATCGGGATTAGGTGGGGCGTAAACTGCACTTGCACCGACTGACCGGCCAGATCACTACAAATCTGCTCAATTTCCGGGGTGTGACGGTGTCGGGCTACTCCATAGGCTCCCAAGGAGGCATCCGCTTCAGCTAAAAGGAGGTTGATTTTCCCTTGACGACCACCGCCTGAAGTTCCTGATTTGGCGTCAATAATTAGGGTTTCCGGCAAGACCAGGCCCTGCTTGAGTAACGGTGAAATCCCCAACAAACTCGCCGTTGGATAACAACCTGGACAACCGACTAAACTGGCACTGCGAATTTTGTCACGATAGAGTTCCGGTAAGCCATACACGGCCTGGGCTGCAAGTTGATCATCTTGACGTTCAGTTCCGTACCATTGGCGGTAGGTGGCTAAATTCCCAAAGCGAAAGTCCGCCGAGAGATCCAGAACTTTACAGCCTTTTTCTAAAAGCGGTTGGGCAATATTTAAAGCCAGGCCATTGGGCAGTGATAAGAATACCACCTGGGCTTTGGAGGCAATTAAATCCACATCGACGGGTTCAACAGTTAAATCAACACAATGGAACAGATGGGGGTACAGGTCGCTGTAGGGTTTACCCGCACTGCCTTCACCGCCCAGATAGGTAATTTCTGTGTGGGGATGTTCCATTAGCAGCCGGACAAGTTGCACCCCGCCATAGCCTGATGCGCCGACAATGGCCACGGATACTGTTTCTTGATTCATGATCCCCCGACTCCCCACGATGTCCTGGCAAGGCTTGGCTGTTGAGATAACTCTGCTAACGATAGCAAAACCACTCAGGAAAACGGCTAAGATTGGATCAGTTAGTTGTTAAGAAATTTTACAAATTTTCAGATCCGCTGTGACGAACTTCCCTGAATCACTCCCGACTAGTTTTGAATTTGACACGATTGAATCTGCGTTGACCGCCTTAAAGCAGGGCCAGGGCATTGTGGTGGTCGATGATGAAAGTCGAGAAAATGAAGGGGATGTGATCTGCGCGGCTCAGTTTGCAACTCCGGCCCTCGTGAACTTTATGGCGGTGAATGCCCGGGGACTGATTTGCTTGGCCATGGAAGGGGAACGACTGGATCAGTTGGACTTGCCCCTGATGGTGACGAGTAATACGGATAGCAACCAAACCGCCTTTACGGTGAGTATTGATGCCGGGCCGCATTTGGGGGTTTCCACAGGCATATCCGCTGAGGATCGGGCCAGAACCATCCAAGTCGCGATCCAGGCCCAGACCCAACCCAATGATCTCCGTCGCCCGGGCCATATTTTTCCCCTGAGAGCGCGGGAAGGCGGGGTACTGAAACGGGCGGGCCATACGGAAGCTGCAGTGGATCTGGCAAAATTAGCGGGCTTGTATCCGGCGGGGGTGATCTGTGAAATTCAAAATCCCGATGGCTCCATGGCCCGGTTGCCGGAGTTGATTGAATACGCGCAAAAGTACGACCTAAAAATTATCAGCATTGCCGACCTGATTAGTTATCGCCTCCAGCACGAGCGGTTTATTTATCGGGAAGCCATCGCCAAGTTGCCCTCGGAATACGGGGAGTTTCAAATCTATGCCTACCGCAATGGCCTAGATCAGTCCGAGCACGTGGCCATCGTTAAGGGAAATCCAGAAACCTTTGGCCAGGGGCCGGTGCTGGTGCGGGTGCATTCAGAATGCTTAACCGGCGATGCATTGGGTTCATTACGCTGTGATTGTCGGATGCAGTTGCAGGCCGCCCTGAAGATGTTGGAAAGTGCCGGAGAAGGGGTGGTGGTCTATTTGCGTCAAGAGGGTCGCGGGATTGGTTTAGTTAATAAACTCCGGGCCTATTCGCTCCAGGATTTGGGCCTGGATACGGTGGAAGCCAATGAACATCTCGGGTTTCCCGCTGACTTACGCAACTACGGGGTTGGGGCCCAAATTCTCAATGATCTGGGGGTCAAGCAAATTCGCCTCATTACCAATAACCCTCGGAAAATTGCAGGTCTTAAGGGCTATGGCCTGGAAGTAGTGGATCGGGTGCCGCTGTTGATTGAAGCCAACGACTTTAACTCCACCTACTTGGCCACGAAGGCAGAGAAACTCGGGCATATGCTCCTGCAAACCTACTTGGTTACCGTGGCGCTGCAATGGCAAATCCCACCCCAAACCATCACGGAACGCTACGAGCACCTGGAAAAACTCCGCCACATGGCCCAGGGACAGGATCTACTGCTACAGGAAGAAGCGCGTCCTGTGGCCCAGGCCCTGTTTGGAGAAGCAGACTTAGTCTTTCACTTAGGCTTTGATCAACCGAATTTAGCAACTCCTAATTGGTATGAGCAGGCGGAACACCCCTACCTGATGGCAGTACAGCAAATTCTCGGTCAACTCACCACAGGTCACTGGATTAGGCATCTTGAGTTCCTAATTTCCCCAGGCCTGGATCCAATGCGGAATTTGCACGTTGGTCTGGAGCGAGAGAGCTATTCCATAGAAAAATTAAAATCTAGTCAAGTCGGGGCCTGGCAACCCCAGATAATCTATACCGTGACCTTGCCAAGCCCATAGAGCCACCTTAGTCCCCCGAACAATACCTAAACCGACTAGAAGGGGTAGCGCAAAATTGCAGCCAGAGGGTCACCATTAGGAATATCCGCTTGACGAACTCCCAGCACCCGAGCCCCCGTTAACAGGGCCAGACCAGCAATTTCATCAAAACCTCGTAACTGCCAGGACAAGGCCCTTCAGCATAGGTGAGTTTACCCTGGTCATCGACTGTGCCGGAAATAACTGCATCAATGTCCACAAGCTGTTTCTGGATGGCTCCTTGCCGGGCCGCTCGGGCAGTCATGGCTAGATCCGTAGTGGTGCGTTGTTGGCTTTTTCGTTATTCAAAGAGAGCTTGGATATCCTCAAGTTCCTGTTGGAAAAGACCATCCAAGACCCTCCGAGCTTCCGCCGCCAACTCCCCATCCGTCATGGTTTCAGGGTTTGTAAAAATGGCCTGGGGGGCAAGGTGGGGATAGGACTGAACAATTCGGTAAATTGAAAGCAGGGGTTCTGTGGCTGCCAAAATTAAAGGAATTTCCTGGCCATGCAACAGATCCCGTAGGCCCTGGTCCACTTGACGCGCGTATTGATTCAGCCGAACCTTCTGCCCTTCCGATCCTTGGATTCTGCCCATGGGGGAGCGAGCGGCAATGGAGGATTTTCCCACGATACTGGCCGCATCTCTGGGCATTCCCTCGACGTTGACTGTAAATGTGGGTGAGTCCGCAGAGACTTCGATAATCCGGACGCTATTTTGGGCCAGGGCCAGCACAAAGGCGGATTGAGGTACCGTCACTGAACGCAATAGGGGCTTCACATAAATGCGATCACTGACTTCCACTTGGGGTTGGAGGCGGGTGGGTAGTCGGAAGGTGCGCAGGCTTTGGGGTTTAGCAAAAATAGCAAGGCTGTTGGCTTGGTGAGTCCAAAAATCGTCATCGTCAATCAGATCACTCAGCAATTCTTCCAGGGTGTTGAGTTCCCGTCTATCGTGGTTTTGGAGTTGCTCCAGGGCCTGGTTCATCAAGTTTTTGAGGACAATTGGTCGGACTGGGTCTCAATCGTAATAGGTGTCGTGGGTAGATAAATTGAGATAAATGCTGCTCCCCGAGCCTCAATTAAGTTTTCAATCTGGGCTCGACTGGGGATGTCAACGTGGAGTATGGGAGGTATTTTTCGTATTTAGGATTAATTAATGATTCTACAACTGGAGTATAAGCCCCCTCCCTGAAGCCTTCAAAGGATGTTAATGAAGTCAATGGATTAAGGTAACGAAAAATTTCTACCAGGCCACCCGATCCTGCAGCCGTTCCAACATTCGTGGGCCAATGCCGGGAACTCGATCCAAGTCCTCCAGGGAGGTGAATTTTTGAGATTGACGGGCTTTAATAATCCCTTCAGCAATTTTTGGGCCAACCCCTGGCAACGTGACTAACTCAGCTTCAGAGGCGGTGTTGACATTTACTTTCGCCCCAGAAGTTGCGCTTCCACTTGTAGAGGTTGCACTAGTTGTAGTGGTTCGGGAGGGGCTGGTTTCGGCGACTGCGCTGGGGTCGTCCTCTGGGTTAGCTGGTTTTGAGGCCTGGGCTTCGGCTTCATCCCGAGTCAGAATTGTTCCACCACAATCTTGGAGTTGTTGGGCAATTTTCGTGGACACCCGTTCCGGTAACCCTAAGCGGGCATTGGCATAGAGGCGTTCAAATTCCCGTTCGTAATGGGCAGCAACCGTGGGGTGATAAACCACCAAAAGAAATTCATCATTCCCTCGATTGGCCGCCTCTGACCAGTTATGGGAGCCCATAATCACGGTGCGATTGTCAATTAGGCCATATTTATGGTGAAGCTTGTCTCCCTTGGCCAACTCTGGGGTTCCCACGGTTTGAATCGGGGCTTGCCAGGGGCGATTTCCCGCTTCGTAGTAACATTTACCCCGTCTGGCCTGGCCAGTGTTTGCCATGGACACCCCCAACAGATCAAGGGCTTCACTGAAATCTCGAAAGATAAATCCTGAATCCACAAGGGTGCGAATTTGGATACCTTTGGCACTTTTTTGTTCGAGGGTATTGGCAATTTCCTGATCTGAAAAGACAAACAGGGCCATGTCAATGGATTTTTGGGCGGTACTGAAGACATAGCTGATCAGGCCATTGGTGGAGTCAGCCCAGGGAATCCGCCGGGAGGTGGGGGAAAATTTAACATCTACGACTGCATCTCCCACTTGAATGCGTTGGGTGGGTCGAAACGGTTTTTGAACCCCAAATAAACTATCGGGTTTGCCCCCAGGCCCATCGCCCCACATAATGTTAAATTCCTCAACAAACAAAGCCCCAAGGGCCGGGCTGTTGATCTCCAGCAAAGAGTTGGCATTGCCGCGGGTATCGGGGACGCCAATATCACCGTGGACATCACTCAGGGTAAAGTTAGCCGAGGTGGCAATGACCGTTTGACCGTCCACAACAATGAATTTGTGGTGCATTAACATACTGCCCGCTGACCCATCGGCCGTGTCGTCCAACCAGGGGATGCCGCTGTTGTTCAAAATCGTAATCACATCCCGGTCAGCAATTTCAGCGGGACTGGCTTGACCATCTTCATTGGTGTCCACCAGTTTTTTCCAGTCTTCGTAGCGTTCCCGCATCCGAGAATCCAGGCCAGCCAATTCCGATTGACTGTAGGCGGCCCAAGAACGGGTGTAGGTATTTTCCATCACAACTCGGACATTTACCCCAGCTTTTTTTCGTTCAACTAAGGCCTGGGCCAACAGGGGTAAGCGAAATTCCTGCACCGCTAAGTCAATGGAATATTTGGCCGAGTTGACCGCATCAATCATGATTTGTTCAAAATTTTCGCCTTCCCGGGTGTAGGGGCGATAGGGCTCAGTGTAGGTGTGGGCCTGGCTGTGGTTCATGTGGACAGAAATGTAGGGATGCTGGGGCAAGGGGGAGATGCCACCGAGTTGGAGTTCTTGGCGATTAAATTGGCTCAGACCAATCAGGGCAATGGCCAGGCCAAGTAGAAACAGCAACCCATAACGCCAATGCTTGCGGAGGAATTTTCCCAGATTTTGAGGAGTGGTGAACATAGACCCAGGCCTGGTGGAACCGATTAATCAACGAACTCAGCCACAATTCCGAGAATAGCGAGCCAAACTAAACGACAATAACTATCGGAATCAAAAAATCTGTGATTAAATTTAGGGCAAGTATAGGTTGGCTCCGTAAAATTGATGTTAAGGATCCAGTGACATGAGCGAAATTCCGCAATATTTTGTTGAAGTTTCCTTTACTGATGCCGATGAGGTGGTTTGGGATCATCTCACCCGCAGCCTTGGTTTAGTTGAATGTTATACCCAACCCCAGGCCATTGCCGTTGCCCAGTTTTTTGCCGATCATCCCCTGGTGGAATTGGCTACGGTGTTAGTTGAAACCGAGTCAGAAGCCCCCCGGCCAATTTGGTCTTCCGATGCCCGCACCCGCCAAAAATACCAACACGCCGAACGGCAACGTCAAGAAGCCATTGAAATTCTCGGTGAAGATTCCCAAGGCTTTCAGGAGTGGATGTTTCGGAATGAAGAAGGGGATGAATACTAACTTCGGCGTTATGACTCGCACGAATTGACCCTAGTTTGATCGCATGCCATGGAATTAACCAGTTCAGCCTTTGTCCCAAATGGGAAGATTCCAGCACGTTATACCTGTGTGGGAGAGAATATTTCACCCCCCTTGGCCTGGTCGGATGTCCCCCCAGAAACCTGCAGTTTTGTTGTGATTATGGATGATCCCGATGCCCAGGCCGTGATTGGCAAAACCTTTGATCATTGGGTTGTGTATGACCTGCCTGGAAGCTTAAGAGCCTTACCAGAACATCTCCCTGGCCTGGGGCAATTACCCATTGGTGGTGTTCAAGGCCTGACAACTCGCGATCAATTGGGATATTTGGGCCCTTGTCCGCCGCCTGGTCAGTCTCATCGTTATTTCTTTTACCTATTTGCGGTGGATTGTGTTTTAGGTCTGGGGCCTGGTCAAACCAAAGCAGAAATTTTGCAAGGGATTTCAGGGCACATTCTGGCACAAGCGGAACTGATGGGATTGTTTCAACGCTAACTCGTTCCGATATTCCAAATGATGAAACGGTTCGTTCTTCGTTTAAGAGTTAAGTCAAATAATCCCAGCGATCAAAGGTTGCAGCTTGGCCAATCGGGGTTTTTGCCGCATTGAAAACCGTCCAGATGATGACATTTTTAATTTCAAATCGGCGGCCCGTACGACTGATCCGAATTCCAGAATAATTTTCCATAAATCCGGTTTCAAGCACTTTTTGCAGAGAGGTGGCTCGGTCTGTTTGGACTTGGGGTTCGGCGCTGAGGCGAGAGGGCATGGTAATCAATTCATCCCACTGTAGTTCCCAGAGATTGAGGGCGGCTTGATTGCCGTAGTTGAAAATGGGATCCGCCTGGCCACCGTGAGAAAGAATGGGATTGGGAAAAGTGAACAAGGCCTGGGCTAACTCTGGGGCGGAACGTTGAGGAGATAGATCCGGAATCAGGGGTCGATGCAGCCAATACTGAAAACTCTGACACAGGGCCTGGGCGTGGTGGACTAGGGCGGGGGTTAACCAGGGAGCATCATTCACAGGCAGGCAAAATCAGAATCAAGACATAATGATCATAGTGTTTCAATCTGTAACTATTTGACCTTGCCCCCCACTGATTCCACCTATCGCGATTCCCTCTTTGACCGAGTGGCGTTATCCCTAATTAATCGGAAATTGGCCCAGGCCCTGAATCAGCCCCCCTTACCAGGCACGTACGCCAATTTTGTGTATTTATCTCAGCAAGTGATTCAAGGTCGGACACCCCAGGCCCAGCAAGAACTCATTGCCCAAGTTTTAGCCTCAGTGATTCCGAGTTGGGTGTTGGCCAGTATTCGGGCGGTTTTTTCTCCGGCTCCCTTGGTGTGTGAACTCAATGCCTGGTTTGCAACGCGGTTGTTCCAGTGGTTAGTCGGCCCCTGTGATTTGGAATCTACCCTGGTGGCTGGCCCGGATCAGGCGTTACGGGTACAAAAAAGTCGAGTTCACATTCAAAAATGCCGTTATTTAGAGCAAAGTGGCTGTGTGGGGATGTGTGTGAATTTGTGTAAGTTGCCGACGCAAAAGTTTTTCACTGAGCAGTTTGGCATTCCCCTCACCATGACCCCAGACTTTACGGATTTCAGTTGTGAGATGGTGTTTGGCCAAATTCCACCTGCCTTTGCCGATGAACCCGCGGCGCAACAGCCCTGTTTAGGTCTTAATCCCAGGCCTGGGCAACCTCCCTGTCCGAAGTTATAGCCATCACTAATAATTTTTGAGCCAAGCCCAGTCTGATTAGTCGGGAATGGAGGTAGATTTTTTGGGACGACCGCCTTTTTGTCCATTACGTTTTGCAGCGGCGGACTTTTGGGGTGAGGTCATTTTTCCGCCTGCTCTCCCTAATTCTGCCATCCAGGCCTGGGTTCCAAATACCTGAGCCATCAAACCCGGAACCGACAGATCTGTATCCAGAGATTCCCAACGCAACCCATAACCGGAGGGAGAAGGCCTAACTTCAGCTAGTTGTTCGGGAGTCGCATTCTCTAAGCCCTGTAATAAGTGATGGGGAAAGGCTGCTTTAACTCCAGTTTTTAGCTCAATCCAAATTAGTAGTTTTAAGTTTAGGTGTCATGGTTAGGTCTAAACGCTTGAAAGTCTGCAATCGTAAACAAAGACTTAAACTCCAGGCCAGCCGCGGCAAAGGTTTCTGCTCCCCCACACTGGCGATCCACAATGCCCAACACCCAATTCACGACATAGCCCGCATCTCGGAGGCGTTGAACTGCTTTTAAGGCCGAACCACCTGTGGTGACCACATCTTCGAGGACAGCAATTTCGGTTCCAGGGGGTAAAACGGGCCCTTCAATATAGGCCATGGTGCCGTGGGCTTTTGTTTCTTTGCGAATAATCAAGGCGGGTAATTGGGCAGTGGGTTCTTTGTCATAGGCAGAAATGACACTGACGGCCGTGACAATGGGATCTGCACCTAGAGTTAATCCGGCCACGGCTTGGGTTGTGGGGGGAAGTTGTTCAAGGAGCAGTTTACCAACCAAGAGCGCGCCGCGGGCTGAGAGGGTCACGGGTTTGCAGTTGATGTAGTAGGTGCTTTTTTGACCGGATGAGAGGGTAAAATCTCCTTCTCGATAGGCATCTTGGTACAAACGGGTCAGTAATTCGTGGCGAAGTTCTAAGGTCATAGGTCGGGCAACAAGGGTGCTGTCTCACTATCGCAAAATTCTGTTCTGGATACAGCGATCAATTTTTGCTCCCCAGGCCCCGAAGACTCTTTTACTCCAGCCAACAGTAGCGATTACGGCCGGTTTGCTTGGCCTGGTACAGGGAACTATCCGCCTGTTCAACAAGAATTTCCGGGGAAAGGGCCGGACTGGGAATGGCCACCGCTAACCCCAGACTAAGGGTGACGTATTGAGCAACTTCCGAGGCGGCATGGGGTAGTTGGAGGGTGGCAAAGGCTGTTTGGATTTTTTCGGCTATGGCCATCGCCCCCCAGAGATCCGTATTGGGCAGAATCAGGGCAAATTCCTCGCCACCATAGCGCGCCACTAAATCTCCAGAACGGTTAATTGCCTCTTGGAGGACTTTTGCTACTTCCCGCAGACAGTTATCGCCGGCAATGTGCCCATAGTGATCGTTATAGGCTTTGAAGAAATCGATATCACACATGATCAGGCCAAGGGGATGCTGTTCCCGTTCCATCCGAAGCCACTCGTTAGCCAGGTGTTCATCAAAACTCCGTCGATTAGCGACTTGGGTTAAGCCATCATTCCGGGCCAGGTATTCCAGTTCTTGGTTGGCGGCGTGGAGTTCCAAGTTGGCGGCCTGGAGGGATTCGTAGAGTTCAGCCTGTTGAATGGCAATGGCCAGTTGTTGACAGATTTTTGCCGTGAGGGTGCCATCGTCCTGTTGCCAGGGGGGAGTTTTCTGATGGCTTTGGATCAATAACACACCCCAGATGTAAGTCCCTTGATCGTTAGTTTGATTAATCGGGGCAATGATTTTGGACTGAATATTATCATCGGTGAGGTTGGGGATCCAGCAGGTATTACAGCGGGAGACGGAGACTTCATCCACAAAGTGAAAATCGCCGAATAAATATTCTTGAATACAGATTTCGGGAATTTCAAAATTTAACCAGCAGCGATTGTTCAGGGATTCCAGGCCTGGGATGACAGATTCCGCCACGGTTTCCGCGTGTTGATTCGGTAAAGTTCGTATGATCAAAACCCGATCCGCCAGTAAGATCGTCCGAATGTTGTCCACCGCAGCGCCCAGGATTTGACTGAGTTCAAGGGAACTACGAATGTTGTTACTAATTTCAGCAAAGAGGCGTTCTTGGGTGGCTTTTCGGGCCAGGGCCAATTCGGCTTGTTTCCGTTGATCAATATCGATGTGGGTGCCGATGATCCGCGTGGGTTGGCCATGCTTGTCCCAGGCCACGATTTTGCCGGTTGAGAGAATCCATTTCCACACTCCCGACTTGGTGGGCAACCGAAATTCGACTTGATAATCAACGCGTCGCCCCAAAATGTAGTCGTGAAAGTGTTCTAGGGTTTGTTCTAAATCATCAGGATGGAGGGATTGGGCCCAAGCGTCCAGGGTCGGATGGAGATCAACCGTGTCATACCCCAACATTTGGGCATAGTTGAGATCAATAGAGAGGGCCTGGGTCTGCAAGTCAACATCCCAAACCCCTTGGTTGCCAGCTTCCAGGGCTAATCGTAGGGTCGTTTCTTGGTCGCGCAGGGTTTGTTCGATTTGTTTACGGTCATTGATGTTGTGGTAAACCCCCATCATTTGAGTTGGCTTCCCAGTTTCGTCCCAGGCCACAGTAATCCCGGTGGAATGGAACCAAATCCAATCTCCTGCCTTTGTCCGTTGGCGATATTCCACTTCAAACAAATTGGAGATGCCATTGACCAAATCCATAAACCCTTGAGCAACGGCGGGCAGATCCTCAGGATGAATCCACGGGGTTCCTGGTTCTAGCCCTCGACTGGCCTGCTGGGTCAGTAATTGAACCTCATCCTCGTCGTAGTCCAGCATTGCCCAGTAACTAGCATTGATCGTAATCTGACCAGAGGTTAAATCGACTTCAAAAACTCCCTGGTTTCCGGCATCTAAGGCCAGTTGAAGCATGACCTCTTTTTCCCTGAGCGCCTGTTCCGCTAATTTTCGGTTTGTAATATCAAAGTAGGTCAGAACAACCCCCAGGCCGGGAATCGGAATGGGTGCCGCCGTAGTTTCCAGCCAAATCAGGGTGCCATCGGGTCGTTGATAGCCCACCTCAATGCCTTTGACAATCCGGTTTTCCCGTAAGGCGATTACTGCGGGATATTCCTCACTGGGCATAACGCTGCCATCACTGTGAAAGCACTGCCATTGCTGACTATCCAAATCCAGCTGTATCTGCTCTGAATTGGGAAGACCCAGAATGGTTTGTGAAACCGAATTTACTTCAGCAATATGACCGTGATCATTGGTAATTAAAATTCCGATGGGCAAAACTTCAAAAAGGGTTTGGTATTCCCGGCGAGCAGTTTCAAGTTCTTGTTCAACCTGCTTCATTTCGGTGATGTCAAAGAAGGCAATGGCCACACCTAACTCAGGATTGGGCAAGGGGGCAGCGGTCACACTCAAGCAAACTCTGGAACCATCGGGCCGGTTAACCAGCATTTCAAAATTGGCAACGACTTCATTCCGGTTCAATGCCAGGGCTGCGGGGAGTTCGTCCGTTGGGATGGGGCGGCCATCGGGATAAAAACACTCCCAGATTTCAGAGGCATAGGTGTTTGCAGTTTGGATGGCGTGGGGTATCCCTAAAATTACTTCCGCCGCCGGGTTGGCTTCAATCAAAAGACCAGTATTGTCTGTGATGTTCAGGCCAATGGGCAGATGCTCAAACAGAGATTGATATTCAAGGCGGGTGGCATCCAGTTGGTCTTGTAAGCGTTTGTGTTCGTCAATATCTTGAATAATGCCAATGTAGCCAATGACATGCCCCTGAGGGTCTCGCAGTTGATTGATTAAAACCGCAACCCAGAGCAAAGACCCATCCGCCCGGATAATCCGCTTCTCCATCTGGTAGGACTCAATTTCCCCCCGAACCATGGCGGCAATGCGGTCTAATTCCTGGGGTAAATCTGTGGGATCTGTCAGGGCTTGGAAGTTGGTCTTGAGCAACTCAGATTCAGTCATGCCAGTCAGGTCACACAATGCCGGGTTGAGGGCCTGGAAATTACCATCAGAGTTGGAATAGGCAATCCCAAAGGCGGCCTGCTCAAAAATACCCCGGAACTTAGCTTCACTGGCCTGGAGTTCGAGTTCGGCCTGTTTGCGGTCAGTAATGTCGATGTAAGCAATTACAGCCCCCACTCCAAGAGTTGCCAGGGGTACGGCCGTCACACTGATCCAAGCCATACTGCCATCGGGCTTTTTCACTTGTAATTCTTCGCCGTGGACTGTTTCCCAGTGATGTAAGGCGCGGTAACTTGGAAATTCTTGATCCGCTAATCGGTGGCCATCTGGGGTGTAACATTCCCAATTTGTAGCGGTGTGGGTCATCTTCAGGTGGGTCTGGGTCGAGATCCCTAAAATATCTGCGGCGGCTGGGTTGGACTCTTTTACTTGGCCCGACTCATCAAAGAGGGTTAAACCAATGGGTAGAAACTCAAATAGGGTTTGGTACTTGTGATAGCTGGCTTCGAGTTCTTGTTCTAAGGCTTTGCGATAGTTAATATCCTGAACAACGCCAATTCCCCCCACCGCTTGCCCGGTTTCGTCATAGATTTTATTGATGGAAAGGGATACCCAAACTAAAGAGCCATCTTTGCGGATATAGCGTTTTTCAATGCTGTAGTTGGGAATTTCATTGGTCATCAAGGCATCCACCAGCATCGATTCACGGGTTAAATCTGGCGGGTAAGTTAGATCAGCAAAACTCATGCCCTGAAGTTCGTCTGGTGTGTAGCCCACAATATCGGCAAAGGCCTGGTTAGCTGACAAAATTTGACCGGAAAGAGAACCATAAACAATCCCGACCGCGGCCTGGGTAAACATGGAACGGAATTTAGCTTCACTGGCGGCCAATTCAAGCTGAATCTCTTTTTGGGCCGTAACATCCATATCTATCCCGGCCAGTCGGATGGGTTGCCCTGCTTGGTCATAAAACACCTTGCCACGTCCTAAGGCCCAGCGAATCTCACCATTGGGTTTAAAGAAACGAAATTCAGCCTGATAGGTATTCCCCGTAGCTAGGGCGGTTTGGATCGCAGCTTGAACAGCGCCTAGATCTTCAGGATGGATCAAGTTCATGACTGTCTCAATCTGTTGATCAAACGTTCCGGGTTCCAGGCCCATCAGTCGTTCTAACCCCTCAGACCAAATCACCTGGTTTGTGCGGAGATCCCAATCCCAATACCCCATCTGGGCGGTTTCAAGGGCGAGTTTGAGGCGAGTTTCAATGGTTTCGAGGGCGTTGATATAGTCGTAGTCTGTGGTGGGGTGGGGTTCTGTGGCCTGGGAAGCAGGTTGCCAATTCAAAAGTTGTAGTTGGACTTTTTTTTGCTCCGTAATGTCTTTGACAAACACAAAAGCATCGGGAATTGACCCATCGGCATCTCGAATCACCGTGGCAAACAGGTTAACCCAGCGAATTGAGCCATCTTTGCGGACGTAGCGTTTTTCGAGTTGGTAGTGATCCCGTTGGCCTGTAAAACACTCTTCAATCAGGGGTTGTTCACAGGAGATATCTTCGGGGTGAGTAAAGTCAAGAAAGGTGAGTTCTCTCAGTTCTGCGGCACAGTACCCCAATAGGTTTTGGAGAAAAGGATTAGCTTCAGAAATGCGGTAATCGGGAGCTTCACAAAAGGCAATCCCCAAACTGGCATGGTTGAATACAGCATGATAGCGGCGTTCATGGCTCAATAAATCCAGTTCAACTTGTTTCCAGCGACTAACATCGGTAATCCGAACAAAGGTGAAGGCCTGGCCCGCAATACTCACCGGTTTAGTGGCAATATTTCCCCAAAAACGCTTGCCTTGGCGGGTTTGATATTCCACCTCCATCGACCAGAAGCCTTTGGCATGCATTTGCTCAAGGTTATCGGCAACTTCCGCCTCAGTTAAGGGGTTTACATGGAGGTCTTCATGTCCAACCAGGCCAATCAGGTCGGCTTTGGACTCCGCTTCAAACAATTCAACGGCCCGGGGGTTGCAATCAATGATCTGCACCGTTTCGGGATTGACCAAGAACAGGGCATCAGCAGATTCATTAAACAGCAATTCCTGTAGGTCTTTTTGGTATTGCAGTTCCAGTTCCCGTTGCTTGCGCTCCGTAATATCCATATCCACGCCGGTAAAGCGCACAGGGTTGCCTTGGCTGTCACAAATCACACTGCCTCGAGCTAGGAACCAGGCAATTTCACCACTGGGTTTAATGATTCGAAATTCAATGGTGTGCTGTTGGCGGGTATGGATGATCTCATTGATACAGTCTCGGACAGAATTGCGGTCGGCCGGGTGGACTAAATCCATGAAGGTTTCCAACCGATTATCAAAGGTGCCAGGAGCCATTCCCATCAAGCGTTCATAGCCCTCTGACCACAGCAGCCGATTGGTTTGTAAATCCCAGTCACAGTAACCCATGTGGGCAATATCAAAAGCCAGTTGAATTCTGTCCTTGGCCGCTTTGAGGGTGCGGGTAAAGTTGTAGTCGGCGGTAATATCGCGACCCGTGGCCTGGAATTCAATAATTTTGCTGGTGTGATCAAATAAGGCGACATTCGTCCATTCGTGCCAAATTTGACTGCCATTGAGGGTAATGCTGGGATTGATCACCACTCGAATTGGGTGTTGGGGTGTCAGACAATTCATGGCCTGGAGTTCTTCCCGCATCATGGCCTGGGCATCCGGGGGAATCACTTCCAGAAAATGCCGCCCAAGTAACTCTTCACGGGAGCGACCCAACATTTCGCAATAGGCCCGGTTGACATAGGTAAAGGTGCTATCGGGTAAAAACCGCACGACCATTTCCGTTTGAGTTTCTAAGATGGCTTCGTAGGTGGCTGCAGTGAGTTTGCTGGGAGTTAGGGGTTCTTCGATGTGCCATTGAATTAATTGTGGCGGCGGCAGGATCCAGAGAAGATGGTTGTTGGCCTGGGGAACCACTGCGTAGGGAATGGTGGCGGTTTGTCCCTGAATATTAGTTAGTTGGGTTTGACTGCGGAAGGATTGAGATGTCTGCTCAGTGGTGGTGTTGGGGGACTCTGATTGCCAATTGACCCAGGCCTGGTCAGTCTTAAATCCTAAAAAGTCAGCCAGAGATAACGCTGTTGATGGGGCAATGTCAGTGTCCAGGCCCAGAATCTCGGATGCGATGGCATTAAGCTTTAAACATTGTCCTTGAGCATTGGTGAGAACTAAACCTTCAAAGGAGACCGCAAACAACCCCGCAAGAGCAGCATCAGCCACTATTCCAGCCAAGACTACAGGTTGATCATTCATGGACAGAGGTTGCATCTTAGACCGGAGCAAGGACTCCAGGACAGGGAAAATTCTCAATTTACCTTGTTAATCTAACTATAAATTTCTCTAACGGGTTGTCAGGTTTTATCACATCCCCGCAACAAGTCTTAGAACTGATTTACCTAAATGCACTCCTCAGCCACATTACTGGTGACATCCCGCTCCGATGCTGGGGTTGTTTCATCCATCTCCAGGCCATTGAAGCAGGCCGCTGACAAGAGTAAAAATGGAATCCCTGGCAGCAACGGAACCACCAGGCCAATAATGCCCACCAGGCCCAAGACGACCCCTAAAATCATGCGAGCGGTATTTTGTGCTTGTTTCATAACTGTGGGAGTTGCATCGCTAAAATGTTTCGCATCTTCATTATCGACGCCTTGTCAAGTTGTATCGATGTGGGTCTAACACAATCACCCGGCCTGGGGCATGAGCCAATAAGCAGTCCTGTAAATGGGGATGCATAGGAATTTCCCAGGTAGCCATCTTTGCCAACTCTATAGAATGCTGGAAAGGATCATCCCGCTGAGTGCTATTACCGCCAGAATTATTCCACTGTTTAAATGCTAATTGCTTATTCCTAAAGACGGGTGAGATAGCAATGGCAGTCTGGTTTTGCGATCAATGTTTCCATCAGTGCGTTAAGAGTGACTGCAGCCAAAAGCCCTCCCCCAAAGCTACCCTGAATAGTGATGTGCGGAACGGAACTAGTCATCAGTCGTCGTTTTGCCCCCGGAGCATGACTAAAACCAATCGGCATACCAATCACAAGCGCTGGCTGAATATGGTGTTGCTCCATCAGTTCACAGGCAGTGAGTAAAACAGAAGGGGCGTAGCCAATCATCAGGACGCATCCCTTAGGAATCTGGTGTAACCGCTGCTGCCAGTGCCTATGGTTCCAGAAAGCTTGCTCAGCTTCGGATACCCCATGAATGTGAGGGTCATCAATTAGCGTTTCAACTGCACATCCTAGATGAGCTAACCGAGTTTGATCCAAGGCCGCCGCCACCACTGGAACATCAGTCATAACTAAACATCCACCTTTCAATGCATCCCGTGCAGAGACAATCGCTCCCTGACTCAACCGAACGGCGTTGATTAAGCTAACATCGCCACAGGCCAGGACTAATTGATGCAGCAAATGAACTGTGATTTCAGAGTAAGCCGATAAATCAGGCAACAGATATCTTAGAGATTCTTGAAAAACCTCTGGATGAGTCGTTGTCTCTGCATCTAAATTTATCCATAGCTGATCGAGTTTTCCCAAACCTTCCTCAGCATCCACGTCGAGTTGCTTCAACTGGGCCAGGGCCTCAGCTTGGGTGATCTGGCAATTTTTGTCACGTCCGAGCAAACCTTCCAACGCAGATGCGGTCTGACGGAGTCGGGAAATCTGTTGAATCACCGCACGATACTGCTGCTGCAACTGAGCCATCAAAGTCAGGTTTATGTTCTCCTCTGAGTGGCTATCTAGGAGTTGCCGGATATGGGACAACTGAAAACCCTGCCGTTTTAACGCAATAACTCGTTGGAGTCGTTGTACATCCTGTTGAGTGTAGAGGCGGTAATTACCCCCTGAGCGCTGAACTGGGGGAAGCAATCCAAGCGTGTGGTAATGACGCACCATACGAGGTGTAACACCACCTCCCACCGCATCCGTGAGTTCTTTAATCGTCAAGTGTTCAGTCTTCATCTTTTTAGCTTACTCAAAACCTTGACATTGACACTAATGTTAAAGTTTAGGGTGAGAGAGTAAAACTTTGTTGTTTTGAAAAATGGCAGCAATTCTCCCTTTGCCCTCTAAATTGTCAACACTTCTCAAAGATCATCCCGAGGCAGGGGCGGCCATCGCCTGTGGAGTGCTGGTGCTTCTGGGCTGGCAGATGCTTAACTTGGGCTGGTTGGGAATAGCTCTTTTTGTCCTCACAGCGGCCTATGGGATTGGTGGGTTCGACAGTGCCCGTGAGGGATTAACAACCCTCTTTGAGGAAAAAGAATTTGATGTCGATCTACTGATGATTGTGGCCGCCTTGGGAGCTGCCTGGTTGGGACTTTGGCGACAGGAATATATCCTGATTGTGGATGGGGCAGTTCTGATTCTCATTTTTGCCATCAGTGGGGCATTGGAAGGATACGCAATGCAACGGACAGAGCGGAGTATCCAGGGGTTGATGAACTTAACGGCTGATGTGGCGCGAGTGCTGCAGAACGGACAGGAAAAAACTATCCCCATTTCAGAACTAAAGATTGGTGATCAAGTCTTGGTGAAACCAGGAGAGTTGGTGCCCACGGATGGCCTGGTCATCGAAGGATTTAGTACCCTGAACCAAGCTTCCATCACTGGGGAATCTATGCCGGTGGAAAAGGCAATGGGAGATGAGGTGTTTGCAGGGACAATCAATGGCAGTGGGGTGCTGCGGCTCAAAATTCATCAACCACCGGAAAGTAGCTTAATTCAGCGGGTGATTCGTTTAGTTCAGCAAGCCCAAACCGAAGCCCCTCCGTCTCAGCAGTTCATTGAACGATTTGAGCGTGGTTATGCCAAGGTGATCGTGATCGCTGGACTTTTGCTGAGTACGTTGCCCCCCTTTCTATTGGGCTGGAGTTGGGAAGAAACAATTTACCGGGCCTTGATTTTCCTGGTGGTGGCATCCCCCTGTGCCTTGATGGCGTCAATTATGCCAGCGTTGCTATCCGGTATTGCCAATGGGGCGTGTCATGGCATCTTGTTCAAGAATGGGGCGCAGTTGGAACGGATTGGCCAAGTGCGGGTAATAGCTTTTGATAAAACTGGCACACTAACCACAGGAAAACTTCAAGTTGTGAACGTTCTTGCCACCCAGCCTTCCATCGACAAACTTCTGCAAATCGCGGCGGCCCTGGAAAGTTTATCGGAACATCCCATCGGAGAGGCGATCGCCCAATTCACCCGTCAACAGAACCAGGCCTGGGCAACTGCTATCAACGTTCAAGCTCAAGCGGGACAGGGAATTATCGGAAACATTGAGGGGCAACGGGCAATTGTTGGTAAAGCTGCCTATGTCCAGGAACAGGTCAATCATGTTGCAACGAGCCTGAGAGAGCAGAGTCAGCAGTGGGAAGCTGAGGGAAAAACTGTCGTCTGGGTTGGCTACGCTGGAGAAATCCTAGGCATGATTGCGGTGGCAGATACGGTAAGGCCTACAGCAGCACAAGCGATTTCTCGGCTAAAACGATTGGGAATTGAGCGGATTGTTATGCTAACTGGTGATAATTCACGCACTGCCCACAGCATTGCTCAACAGGTTGGAGTCGATCAGGTTTACGCAGAGCTTTTGCCGGAAGAGAAAGTGGATGTGATTCGCAAACTCCAGAGGCAGTACCAATCCGTAGCAATGGTGGGAGACGGCATTAATGACGCACCGGCCTTAGCTCAAGCATCCGTTGGTATTGCGATGGGGGCCGCCGGTAGTGATGTGGCCTTAGAAACAGCAGATATTGTCTTAATGGCAGATCGTTTGGAGCAATTAGAACATGCCATTCGTTTGGGTCGTCGCGCCCAAGGAGTAGTCAAACAAAACATTGTTTTTGCCCTTGGGTTTGTGGTGATTTTATTAATCGCAAACTTAACAAGAAATATTACCCTACCACTTGGTGTGTTGGGGCATGAAGGATCAACGGTAATTGTAACATTAAGTGGATTGCGATTACTAAGGGGTTAGTCAGCTCAAGTTAGCGACTAGCAATGATTTATACCTGTATAAATCATTGCTAGTCGCTGTTCCAAGCCGATTTATGGGTTCAGGTATTGGTCATCCTAAATCGGTAATGATGCATTGTAGTGGGGAATAAAATTCCAAAGTAATGCAGCGTTATTGAATAGAAATTTTGAGAAGGCAAAGTTATGTCGAACGAATTGTGAGATTCTATAGCGTAACCTACAGTTAAACGGCTCAATATAACTTGTCATACTGCTTTTTTTCCTCATCACTTGATGTCATTTCGAGGGTAGCGCCTCCTGATACCCATCCCAGTCATCGGTATAAAACACGGTGCGGTTATTGACTTTTTTCGAGGTGACGTTGGCGTTATTTGTCGTTTGTCCAGCTTGGACGTTTACGTAATCCTAGAGCCATTGTTCTGAGACTTGAACGGCATACGGGTAATCCTAGCCATGGAGAGACGCTCAAGAAGTAGACGGTCGATTAAGCTGCGAGTTTCAGCATCAAACAGCTTCTACGTGGGATATTCGACATATTGTCGACCATGCTATTTACACAGGAAACCCTGTAAGCCGCTGTGGGTATGGCTGTTCTTCACCGTATCGTGAGAGTGGCAGCATGGACATTCAGGCAGAGAATTAGGTTGCAATTAACTTCAGTTTTGATTTTTTGAAGCTTATCATTATCTTTAGAGTTCTACTCACTCAACAACAGCTAAACGTTCTTAGCTGATTGCAATTACATCCACCCATTGCCGATAGTTTGGTTCTTGCCCAAGGGTGATCGATTTCAGCAGGGCCTGGAGTTTTTGGGTAATTGGGCGTTCCCTGGGTAGAGCATAACTTTCAATCCGGGAAACAGGGACAACCCGCGCCGCAGTTCCGGTTAGAAAAACTTCATCGGCAATTAAGACTTCCGTGCGATCTACGGGGCGCTCAATGACCGCAAGACCCAAATCTCGGGCCAACTGCATGACGCTGTTTCGCGTAATCCCTTCGAGAATGTCTTGATCCACACCGGGAGTGATTAATGTGCCATTGCGGATAATAAATAAATTCATCCCAGAGGCTTCACAAATTTTGCCTTGATCATTCAGTAAAATAGCTTCCTCAAACCCTGACTCCACTGCCTCTGTTTTTGCTAAGGCCGAAACAATATAAGAGGCGGTTAATTTGCCTCGCAAGGGAAAACTCCGATCACTCTGTCGCTCCCAGGAACTAATTCGGCAACTGACGCCATCCGGTGATAGATAATCCCCCAGTTCCAGGCCATAGATGAGAAAATCCTTTTCCACCTGATGCAGGCGCGGCGCAATTCCCAACCCAGAGGTATAAACCAGGGGACGAATATAGAAAGGGGCCTGGGGTTTGTTGCGTTGTACCCACTCAATCAATAAATGCTTAATCTGGCTGGCGGGGAGGTCATAGGCCAAATAGCGAGCAGAGTTACTGAGGCGACGGGCATGATCTTCCAGGCGAAAAAGGAAAACTTCCTGAGAATTGTCAGGGTTGAGCATTCCCCGTAATCCCCCCAAGGCCGCTGTTCCGTAATGCAGGGCATGGGTCGCCACGGAAAGTTTCGCATCGGCAAAGGGAATAAACTCACCTTGTAAGTAGGCAATGGGTAAAAAAGGCGTGTCGCTGGGAGCCATAGGGAAAAGATTAGGTATGTCAAAGAGTCAGAGAATTGCCCCAACTCCAAAAGCTACTTTTACTTTAGTCGGTTTCGCGAGCAATCTGGCTCGACTCTACCCAGGACAGTAACCCCTAGAATGGGATTAACGTCGAGGTGCATCCTCCGATACAGTACATTTTGCGTTCTGCCCGATGGCCCTTACCTTTGCCTTGGCCCAACTTAACCCAACTGTGGGTGATCTTGAGGGTAATGCGGCCCAAATTCTCAAAGCAGCCCAGGCCAGTGGAGCCGAAGGGGCCGATGTTTGTATTACGTCCGAATTAGCACTGTGTGGCTATCCCCCGCGGGACTTATTACTTGATCAAAGCTTTATCCAGGCCTGTCAAGCGACCCTCTTGCAACTCCAGGCCCAGTTACCGCCGGACTTAATCACGATTATTGGTACAATTTGCCCCAATCCCGATGTCAATACTGGTGCAAAACCCTTACTCAATGCGGGCGTTGTTGTCCATGGTGGTCAAATAATCCATCAGGTTGCTAAGCGGCTTTTACCTACCTACGACGTTTTTGATGAAGATCGGTATTTTGCCAGTGGTTTTCCGGCGGAGATGTTTGTTCTTCAGCGGGGGCAGCAATCCCTCAGGCTGGGGCTAACCATCTGTGAGGATATTTGGAATGATGAGCAGTTTTTGGGGCGACGGCTCTATCCCACCAACCCGATTGCGGAATTAGCCCAGGCCGGAGCCGAGGTGATTATCAATCTTTCTGCCTCTCCCTTTATTGTTGGTAAGCCCGCATTTCGCCAGGCCCTGATAGCCCACATTGCCCAACGTCACCACTGCCCGATTATCTATGTCAACCAAGTCGGGGGAAATGATGATCTCATTTTTGATGGTCATAGTTTTGCGGTGGATCACGAGGGACAATTAGTGGCCCAGTCCTCAGGGTTTCAACCGGATTTGTCGATGGTGGCCTGGGAACATCACGATTTAGTCCCCTCAGTAGTCTCACCCCCACAGCAATTCCCAACCGAAAACCACCAGCAGATTTGGTCAGCCCTGGTACTGGGGATTCAAGACTACGCCCGCAAATGTGGATTTCGCCAAGCTGTGATCGGCCTCAGTGGGGGGATTGATTCTGCCTTAGTTGCTGCCCTGGCCACCGCCGCTCTTGGGGCTGAGAATGTTTTCGGAATCTTGATGCCTTCCCCCTACAGTTCTGAGCACTCCCTAACCGATGCTGTGCAGTTAGTAAAAAAACTGGGGATTCGCCATGAAATTATTCCAATTGCTGAGCTTATGCGCACCTACGACCAGGCCCTGGGAACCCTATTTGCCGCAACCGAACCTGGGATTGCCGAAGAGAATATTCAAGCTCGGATCCGTGGCAATCTGCTGATGGCGGTGGCCAACAAGTTTGGTTACTTGCTAATTTCGACTGGTAACAAATCGGAAATGGCGGTGGGTTATTGCACCCTCTACGGTGACATGAGTGGGGGATTGGCGGCGATTGCGGATGTGCCTAAAACCCTAGTCTATGAACTCTGTCGTTGGTTAAACTCCCAGGCCCAATCAGCGAACATTGCCCTCTCCCCCGGCGCGACTGAAATCATTCCTGAGAATATTCTCCTAAAACCCCCAAGTGCGGAACTGCGGCCGGGTCAAGTGGATCAAGATTCTTTGCCGCCCTACGAAATTTTGGATGATATTCTTGCCCGGTTTATTGATCGCCATGAATCCACACGGGAGATCATTGCAGCAGGTCATAGTCCGGAAACTGTCCTGAAGGTACAAACCCTGGTGACACGGGCAGAATTTAAACGCCACCAGGCTCCCCCAGGCCTCAAGATCACAAGTCGCGCCTTTGGTACCGGCTGGAGAATGCCCATTGCTCAAGGACGGCAGTTTATACCCTAGGGGCCTGGACTAAATTAAGAGTAAGCACATTGGAGGTCATCTTCATGGAAACAACCCTGAGCCCCACGGAAATTCAAGTCCAACTCAGTCAACTCCCGGCCTGGATTCTCAAGAATAATCGGATTGAGCGCACCTTTACCTTCGAGAACTTCCTTGGCTCCATTGCCTTTGTTAATCAGCTTGTCGAACCGGCTGAAGCGGCAGGGCATCATCCTGACTTATGTATTTCTTGGAACAAAGTCACGGTAAGTTTAACGACCCACGATGCTGGTGGCCTCACACAATTGGACTTTGACTTAGCAAAGATCATTACCAATCTCGCAGGAACGCCCTAACTCTTGAATTCTTAACTGCCTATCCAAGGGAACCGTAACTGTTGACTACCAAAGTTGTGGATTCATTAAGGATTCTACGCAGGTGAGTTCGATGGTGGAGTGAATATCCTTGATTTCTGTTAAATACATGGCTTGCCAACCAAAATCGTATTCCAGTTCATACGGGGGAATGTATCTAGCCGCAAGATCAGCATTGAATCCGAACCTGCCATAGTATTGGGGATCACCGTATACAAACAAAATATTTACCCCGACACTAAAGAGGTGATTTATACCTGACTCCATTAGCCTGGTACCAATTCCCTGTTTTTGAAATTCTGGACTGACAGCCAGAGGCGCAAGGATATAGGCGAGGCAATTGCTGATATTTTCTTGAGTTACGGGGCTAAAGGCAATATGACCAATCACGTTATCATCCATCTCCGCGACTAAGGCAAAGGTTTCCGGGATCGTGATTTCAGAGAGTAGTTTGAGAGCAAGATTGGCAACTACTTCACACTCGTCCTTGGAAAACGCTGATAGGTAAAGGGCCTTTATGCTCCTGGAATCTTGGAGGTGGGCTTTACGAATCCGCATTTATAGTCTTTTCCCTAAGGAATGAAACACAAGAATGCTTAAAACCTTCACGAGTGGTACTTTTCAATGTCTAACTTTTGGTAGAAATGACTATATGTATTGGGCAGAATCATCTCATTTAGAAGAATTATTAAGGTGATTAGACTAGATATCAAGTTTCTAACTAAGAATATTTTTGAAGCTACCCGACACCACAACTTTATTTCCAACACATTGTTATCTGCTGGTTGTTTCAATCAGGAAGCTAACCATGCGATCAACACTAAAAAAGAAACCACATTTGTATTCAGGTAAGTCATAATCGGGAAGTCTCAAATCACCATAGACAGGAAACAGTTGCATAGCAATTTGATCCTCAATATCAATATAGGCAAACAGGGCATTTGTCTTTTTGGCGAGTTCGATCCAGGCCCTATGAATTGCTTTTGATTGCTGGAGAGCCCGGCTCATATCAGACGTTGCTGCGGTCATTTCTAGAAGAAAATATTTACTGCTAGCAAATACAGATGTCCACATACAGCCAAAAGAACCAGGCTGTTCAAAGCACTCAAAGCCATGATCACTCAGTAGTGGTTCTAACTCAGGTTCCAATTGAATTTGCAGTGATAAACAGTATGAGTTGGGAAATTCGCCTTTTTCCAGTTCAAGCCCAGCGATGCCAAGTGCCTGTATTTCCGACGTTCCTATCTGTGTTGTATGACTGGACTCTAATCCTGCTAACCACTTCTTTGAGCCAATGCGATCACGGGAGCGAGAATCAAGAATTGTGCAGAGATTTTCCAACAAAGAATCGGAATCTTCGCGCTTAGCCAGTAAGCACAGTGAGTAGTTAATACCCATGTTTCCCTTGCGGATAATTACTTAGAAGTGTCAAAAATTTTGCGATCTGGTGCTAAATCGCTGTATGTCCAGTTCATTGATGACCATCAACAAAAGGATGATTCATCACAAAAGTGAATCCTAGAACCAGAATCAAGCCTGCTCACGATGCTTTTGCAATTGGCTTAAACGTAGTGAAGTTGCAAGACACAACATAAAACAAAATCCTCCACCCAAAGGCAGAGGATTTCAAATTTAGCTAACTAATCAGCAATCAATTCATCAACCGTACTTCGATGCAGTTGAAGCAATTAAGAATGCTGCGTAGGTAACAATGTAGCCAACCGTGAAGTGAGCTAAACCAACCACACGGGCCTGGACGATGGAGAGAGCCACTGGCTTATCTTTCCAACGCACCAAGTTGGCCAAGGGAGTCCGCTCATGGGCCCAGACGAGAGTTTCAATTAACTCTTGCCAGTAACCACGCCAGCTAATCAAGAACATGAAACCAGTTGCCCAAACCAAGTGTCCGAAGAGGAACATCCAGGCCCAAACAGAAAGGTTGTTGGTTCCGTAGGGGTTATACCCATTGATCAACTGAGAGGAGTTCAGCCACAGATAATCCCGCAGCCAGCCCATCAAGTAGGTAGAAGACTCATTGAATTGAGCGACATTGCCTTCCCAAACGCCCAGATGCTTCCAATGCCAGTAGAAGGTGACCCAACCAATGGTATTCAACATCCAGAACATAGAAAGGTAGAAGGAATCCCATGCGGAAATGTCGCAAGTACCACCCCGGCCTGGGCCATCACAAGGGAAGGCATAGCCGAAGTCTTTCTTGTCAGGCATTAACTTGGAACCACGGGCATCCAAAGCACCTTTGACCAGGATCAAGGTGGTAGTGTGCAGACCCAAGGCAATCGCATGGTGAACCAAGAAGTCGCCAGGCCCAATGGTCAGGAACAAAGAGTTCTTGCCACTGTTAATCGCATCCAACCAACCGGACAACCAGACATTGCCGTAGTTCGGCCAAGCCGTGCTGGCAATACTGTCAGGGTTAGAAAGGAGGGTATCAAAGCCGTAGAGCAACTTCCCGTGGGCAGCTTGGATGAACTGGGCAAAGACCGGCTCAATCAAAATTTGCTTTTCAGGGGTACCAAAGGCAACCACAACATCGTTATGGACATAAAGGCCCAAGGTGTGGAAACCGAGGAAGAGGGAAACCCAACTCAAGTGGGAAATAATCGCCTCTTTATGTTGCAGCACCCGATCCAAAACGTTCCCTTTATTCTGCACAGGGTCATAATCCCGAACTAGGAAGATGGCACCGTGGGCAAAGGCCCCCACCATAATGAAGCCAGCAATGTACTGGTGGTGGGTATAGAGAGCCGCCATGGTTGTGTGGTCTTGGGCAATGAAGGCATAGGGAGGCAGCGAGTACATGTGCTGCGCCACCAGGGAGGTGATTACCCCTAAGGAAGCCAGAGCCAAGGCCAATTGGAAATGCAAAGAGTTATTCAAGGTGTCATATAAACCTTGGTGAGGCAGATTGAACTGACCTTCACTCTTAGCCGAGAACAAACCGGCTTTGCTATCGAGCATTTCCTTAATGTTGTGACCAATGCCGAAGTTTGTCCGGTACATATGCCCGGCCACAATGAACAACACCGCAATGGCCAAGTGGTGGTGGGCCATATCCGTCAACCAAAGGGATTCGGTTTGGGGATGGAAGCCACCTAAAAAGGTCAGGATTGCCGTCCCAGAGCCTTCAGCCGTGCCAAACAAGTGACCAGCGGTATCGGGATTTTGGGCATAAACACCCCAGTTCCCGGTAAAGAAGGGCAATAGGCCAGCCGGGTGAGGCATGGTGGACAAGAAATTATCCCAACCTACATGTTGTCCCCGAGATTCAGGAATGGCGACGTGGATCAAGTGTCCAGCCCAGGCCAAGGAGCTAACCCCGAACAACCCCGCTAAATGGTGGTTTAGCCGAGACTCAGCATTTTTGAACCAAGATAGGCTCGGACGGAATTTGGGTTGCAAGTGCAGCCAGCCAGCGAACAGAGCCAAGGAAGCCAAGATGATCAAGAAGATCGCCCCTTGGTAGAGGTCGCCGTTGGTGCGCATCCCGATGGTGTACCACCAGTGATAAACGCCAGAGTAGGCAATATCAACGGGGTTAGAGGCACCAGCTTGGGTAAAGGCATCGACCGCGCCCTTACCAAATTGAGGATCCCAGATCGCATGGGCGATGGGACGGACGTTGAGCGGGTCTTTAATCCACTGCTCAAAGTTGCCTTGCCAGGCCACGTGGAAGAGGCTGCCGGATGCCCACAGGAAGATGATTGCCAGATGGCCAAAGTGTGACGCAAAGATCTTTTGGTAAAGATTCTCTTCCGTCATGCCATCGTGGGTTTCAAAGTCATGCGCTGTGGCAATGGCGTACCAAATCCGCCGTGTGGTCGGATCCTGTGCGAGGTCTTGGCTAAACTTAGGAAATTTAGTTGCCATAGTTAAGTAAAGTCTCCTCGCCTTATCCTACTGAGATGATGCGAGCCAGGAAGAATGCCCACGTTGTGGCAATCCCTCCTAACAAGTAGTGGGCAACCCCAACGGCCCGACCTTGAATAATGCTCAAAGCACGGGGTTGAATCGCCGGAGCCACTTTCAGCTTGTTATGGGCCCAAACAATGGACTCAATCAGCTCTTGCCAGTAGCCACGACCACTAAACAGGAACATCAAGCTAAAGGCCCAGACAAAGTGAGCACCCAAGAACAGCAAGCCATAGGCAGATAGAGCAGAACCATAGGAACCAATCACCTGCGAGGCCTGGGCCCAGAGGAAGTCACGCAACCAGCCATTGATGGTGATCGCACTTTGGGCAAAATTCCCACCGGTAATGTGAGACACCGTTCCATCCGGTGAGACAGTACCCCAAACATCCGACTGCATCTTCCAACTGAAGTGGAAAATCACTACGGAAATGCTGTTGTACATCCAGAACAAGCCAAGGAAGACGTGATCCCAACCAGAAACCTGGCAAGTACCACCCCGGCCTGGGCCGTCACAGGGGAACCGGAAGCCCAAATTGGCTTTATCGGGAATCAGACGAGAACTACGGGCAAACAACACACCCTTGAGGAGAATCAACACCGTCACGTGAATTGTGAAGGCATGGATGTGATGCACCATAAAGTCTGCAGTTCCCAGAACAATGGGCATCATCGCCACTTTGCCACCGACCGCCACAATACCGCCGCCAAAAGCATAGCTAGCCGTGGCAGTTGCATTGGGAGCCGTAGCTCCAGGGGCCAAGGTGTGGATATTTTGAATCCATTGGGCAAAAACTGGCTGGAGTTGAATCCCGGTATCCGAGAACATATCCTGGGGACGACCAAAAGCCCGCATCGTGTCGTTGTGGACGTAGAGGCCAAAGCTGTGGAAGCCCAAGAAAATACAGACCCAATTTAAGTGGGAAATAATGGCATCCCGGTGACGTAAGACCCGATCCAAAAGATTATTTTGGTTCATCGCTGGATCGTAATCCCGCACCATATAAATTGCCGCATGAGCCGCACCACCGACGATGAAGAAGCCACCGAGCCACATATGGTGGGTAAACAGCGACAACTGGGTCGGATAGTCGGTTGCCAAGTAGGGATAGGGCGGCATGGCGTACATGTGCTGAGCCACAATAATGCTCAAGGAGCCAACCATGGCCAAGTTAATCGCCAACTGAGCGTGCCAGGAGGTGGTCAGCACTTCATACAGACCTTTGTGACCTTCGCCAGTAAAGGGCCCTTTGTGTGCTTCCAACAACTCTTTGATGCTGTGGCCGATTCCCCAGTTGGTGCGGTACATGTGACCGGCAATGATGAAGAGGACGGCAATGGCCAAGTGATGGTGAGCCGTATCGGACAGCCACAGACCACCAGTGACGGGGTTTAAGCCACCTTTAAAGGTGAGGAAGTCTGAGTAAGCTCCCCAGTTAAAGGTGAAGAAGGGAATGACCCCTTTGAAAACACCCCAGTCCACCTTGGGATAAAGCTCCGACATTAAGCTGGGATTGAGAATAAACTCATGGGGTAGCGGAATATCTTTGATCGGTACTCCCGCATCCAACAGCTTGTTGATCGGTAAGGAGACGTGGATTTGGTGCCCAGCCCAACCCAAAGAACCTAAGCCAAAGAGGCCGGCCAAATGGTGATTAAGCATAGACTCCACATTTTGGAACCATTCCAACTTGGGTGCTTTTTTGTGGTAGTGGAACCAACCCGCAAAGAGCATTAATCCAGCCATAACCAGGCCACCGATGGCCGTGCAATAGAGCTGAAATTCGTTGGTGATTCCAGAGGCCCGCCAGAGTTGGAACAGACCTGAGGTGATTTGAATGCCATGGAAGCCACCGCCGACATCGCCATTCAGAATGCCTTGACCAACAACGGGCCAAACCACTTGGGCACTGGGTTTAATTCCAGTCGGGTTGGCTAACCAAGCCTCATAGTTAGAAAATTTTGCGCCGTGGAAGTACATCCCGCTCAGCCAAACAAACACTACAGCCAGGTGGCCGAAGTGGGCGCTGAAGATTTTGCGAGATACATCTTCTAAGTCGCTGGTATGTGTATCAAAATCATGGGCAAGAGCATGGAGGTTCCAAATCCAGGTTGTGGTTTGGGGCCCTCTCGCCAAGGTGCGGTCGAAGTGTCCCGGTTTGGCCCACTTTTCAAAGGAAGTAGGAACCGGATCGCTATCAACGACGACCCTGACTTTTTTCTCTCGCTCCGGTGGACTGATTGTCATCGAGTCTCTCCTCTCTTTAGACAAAGAAGGAACGAGTTCACTCTCTCCCCAGATACGGAACCTATCAATGTATCAATCAAGACTAAAAACAATCTTCAATGATCACGACAGACTAAGAACAATGAAGCCCTCCGGGGGAGGAATGCTCACTTCAGAATTATAGAAGCCCGGTTCTCAGTTTGCCGATAATTAACAATATTTAAGATGCCTCAATATTCAAGGCTGGTCTGGCTTCGGGCCATTTTACAAATGCAGGTTTTGCGTCCAGATTGAAGTTCTTTATCGAGAATGTAACAAAACTTTATGAACCATTCCGCTAAAAGTTACAAACTATACAAGTGTCCAATGGATAAACCGGATCAATCCATGGGATTGATCAAATGAAGATTGGGATGACTCGTTAGTCGACTTGGTTTCGTTATCCTGCAATCCACACTATATATACTCATGAATCTTGAGTTTAAGGCTGTTCAACTCCCGAGGGACGGTCGCAACTGATAAATTCTCAAATTACCCGGCCCCAGACTCGATACAGGCCTCAGATAATAGCTGGCGATTTTGGCCCAGGGGCAGCCCTGTTCATCGTAGTCAATCTCTAAAATTTCGATTTCCCGGCCATTGCGGAGGGTATTAAGAATCGTGCCGTTGGGGGTAGTTCTCCCATCCAGGGGTGTGCCGTTGGAAGCCGTAACTTTAATGTTTTGCTCGGCCAGGCCTGGGACAGCAATGATGAGCCAGGTGGGCGGGGAATGGCGGCAAGTTAGGCAGGGAGCTAATTCAGGACATTGTCTAACCAGTGGGTCGAATGGCCACAACCCCATAGCGGTAAAATAGCATACGAATGGGCCAGCAGCACCAGCCCTGAGCCGCCACCAGGCCAGAGTCTCCAGTCTTTCCGGGAATCCCCCATGAATCTATTCCGCCAGTTGTTTGCCTTTGGTCGTTTAAATAATGTTTTGCACCAAATGGGTTGCGTCGGCATCCTCCTCTGTCTTGTGCTGGGAGTTACGCTAACCAGTTGCCAGGCCAGGCCCTCTGTCACCACTACCGCCATCCCCACAGCCAAACCGATTGCTGCGGCTAATTTAAGTGAAGTGTCGCCTCCGGTTGCCCTGGAAGAACTCAATGAATGGGCGGACCAATACCAGCCTAAGGTGGAAATTCTCAGTCCAAGCCCCGAGGAGCTTTTAAGTGATACTCAAGTTGCCGTGCAGGTGGCCGTCAATAACCTAGGGATTTTTCAAGAACCGAAAACTGGCCTGGGGCCCTACTTGCAAATCTCGGTGGACAACCAGGCCCCGCAAATTACCTACACGACTGACCAACCGATCACCTTTACCGACCTCACACCTGGGACCCATCTTATTAGAGTCTTAGCGGTTAAACCCTGGGGTGAAAGTTTCAAAACCGCCGGAGCCTATGCTCAAAGTCAGTTTCATGTCCTGACCCGTTCCGAGGAAAACCGCCCAAGCCCTAACCTACCGCTCCTAACGGCTAACCAAACCCCCAATGGCATCGGTGCAGAACCCTTTTTACTCGATTTCTATCTCAGTAATGCCCCCCTCCACAGCATTGCTCAGGCCAGGGATGATGTTTCTGATTGGTACGTTAAAGCAACCATTAACGGCACCTCCTTCACGGTGGATCGCTGGCAGAGCTTTTATTTATCTGGCTTAAAACCGGGGAAAAACTGGATCCGCTTAGAATTACTGGATGACCGGGGGCGACCGATGGAAAATGGGTTTAATTCCGTGGCCTGGGCTGTGGACTATCAACCCAATGGTCAAGATGCCCGGTCGCGACTATTCCGGGGAGAATTATCGGCAAAATCTGTCCAGGGAAGTTTAAGTCCTAAGCTCGAGTCCAGTTTACCCCCCACTGTTATTCCTGAGCCTGAACCCACCCCCGAAGTTGAGGTTAGTCCAACCCCTGAGCCTGTTCAATCTTTGCCCATTGATCAGAGCCAGCCGGTGGTGGAAGAAGACATTGTCGAGATTATTGAAATTCAAGAGGCTTCAGAACCAGAAATAACTCCCGAACCTACTGCAACCCCGAACCTACTGCAACCCCAACGCTCTTGGCGGAGTCTATTCACGAAAGAGTCAACGCCGACACCTGCCCCAAGCCCGGAATCAGAGGAATCAACCCCGGCAGAGCCAACTACCCGAGAAACCTCTGAATCTGAAGTTGAGATTGAAGTGATTGAAATTGAGGAGTTACCGGCCCCGCCACCCCAACGCTCTTGGCGAGACTTATTTAATAGAGCGACTAATCCAGAAAGCCCTGAGGTATCCGAACCTGACCCCATGGAACCCGCAACTGAAGTTAAGCCGAAGACATCCCAAGGGGCTGAACCCACCGAGATCACGGTGATGGAACCAGTTGAAATCGAGACCGTAGAGACCAGTAGTAAGCCCGAACCCCCACCAGCCCCGAAGAAAAGTTGGCGGGATTATTTTTCAAAAGCGACTCAACCGACTCCTGTCCCAGCGCCCACAGCACCTGAAATTAACCCAACTGAACCCGCACTCAATCCAGGCCCCGACTCCACCACCACCCCGTCAGAAGCTCTAGATGAATTAATTCCCGAATCAGCCCCATCGGACTCCCCGGCCTGGTCGGAGATCTTAGCTCCGGTCACGATCCCCAAAGCCCAAACTCCACCCCCAGTCATCCAGGCCAAGCCTGAAGCGATTCAACTACCGAGTCGATATCGCCGGGACAATCCAGAATCCAGCCCCCCAACGGATGATTTAACCGCCATCCCTGAATAAATAAACCTTCAATAACTTAAAATAAATTGCCTCCAACCTGGACTTGCCTCAATGGATTTAACAGTGCGGCCCGAAATCCTCCCCTATGTGGTGACCGCCAACCAGATGGAGCAAATCGAGGCCTGGTTATTTGGGGCGGGGATGCCAGTGGCGGCCTTGATGGAAAAGGTTGGCCTATTAATTAGTCAACGGGTGCAAGTGCTATTTCCCCAGCCGCAATATCGTCAAGTTGGGGTTTTAGTTGGGCCTGGGCACAACGGGGCTGATGCTTTAGTGGTAGCTCGGGAACTACACCAAGCTGGATATCAAGTCACCATATTTCATCCCTTTACGCGCCGAAAAGAACTTACGGGGGATCATGCCTACTATGCTGCCAGCTTGGGGATTCCCTTTGCCAGTAATGTGGCTGAACTACAACGGTGCGACTGGTTACTGGATGGGATTTTTGGCTTTGGCCTGGAGCGGGAACTCACTGATGAAGTTCTGAGTATGGTGCAAACCGTCAACATTTGGAATCGCTCAGTCGTGAGTATTGATGTCCCCAGTGGGTTACATACGGATTCCGGGGAGGTGCTGGGTGGGGCAATTAAAGCGAGTCATACCCTGTGTTTGGGCTTGTGGAAAGTGGGTTTACTACAGGATCATGGCCTGGCCTGGTGTGGCGAATCGGAACTAATTGATTTTGGACTACCCTTGGCGGCAATCCAATCGGTTTTAGGTTCCAATCCCAAACTTCAATGCCTAACGCCCCAGACCATCGCCAGTTACCTTCCCTTGCAACGGCCCCAGGCCACCCATAAATATCAGCAGGGCCATTTACTCCTTGTTGGGGGTTCTAAAACCTATGGTGGAAGTATTCTCTTAGCAACGGTTGCGGCTAAATGTACTGGCATTGGGATGCTGTCCGTGGCGGTACCTGAACGGTTCCAAGACTTGATTTTGAGCCAGGCCCCGGATGTGTTAGTGATTCCCTGCCCAGAAACCCCAGAGGGAGCGATTGCTAAATTTCCGGAAACACTGGATTTAGAACGCTTTGATGCGATTGCCTGTGGGCCTGGGTTAACGATCGCGGCTGATGGTGTTGTTCGACAAGTGTTAGAGACTGACATCCCCCTAGTGTTAGATGCTGATGCTCTGAACATTTTGGCCCAGCTTGATCCAGTGCAGTCCCTCTCTCAACGGAAAGCCCCAACCATCCTAACCCCGCACCCAGGGGAATTTCGCCGCTTATTTCCAATTAACCTGCAATCTCAGGAATCTAATCCGATTGAAAACGATACACTCAATCCCAGCACCGCCTCCAAATCAGGAGTTCTGAATCGAATAGCCTTGACCCCCCAGGCTGCAAACCAAACCGGGGCAATTGTCTTGCTAAAAGGGGCGCGATCCGTAGTTGCAACTCCCGATGGGCGGGCCTGGATCAATCGAGAAAGTACTCCCGGATTAGCTCGGGGTGGCAGTGGCGACATTTTAACTGGCCTGATTGGTGGCCTGCTAGGGCAAGTTCCTCCCCGAGAAGCAACATTGGCCGCAACCTATTGGCACGCCCAGGCCGGACGGCTCGCAGCAGAATCTCGGACAGTTTTGGGGGTTGATGCCTGGGAATTACGGAATTTCCTAACACCGATTCTGAAGCAATTAAAAAACATCAACTAATCCTGAAGCGACCCCTGCGGAGATAGGTGATTTGGAGCAAATTCTTGGTAGTCGGTTGCAAGTACAGCCCTCAAGTTACTTGCATTTTTTGGGATTACCGCTGCAGACTAAGCCGCTTACCCCACTCAAGGGCCGCCAACATACTTTCACACCTTGCAACCCCTTTTCCGGCAATATCAAAGGCTGTGCCATGATCTGGGGATGTGCGCACAAAGGGTAAGCCAATCGTACAATTCACAGCTTGGTCGAAGGCCAGCATTTTGACTGGGATTAAGCCTTGGTCGTGGTAGAGAGCTAAGTAGGCATCATAAGCGGCGGGACAATTTCCATCCTTCAACCAGGCCTGGCCTGCGCCGACCCAAAGCGTATCCGGGGGAACCAGGCCAATGAGTTTAACCTGGGGATATTTAATTTTTATTGCCTCTAACCAATCCTGCATCCACTCAAACTCTTCCCGCCCTAGTTTGCCTTGTTCGCCGCTGTGGGGATTTAAGCCGGCAATCGCAATGCGCGGAGTTTCCAGGCCAAAATCGTTTTTTAGGGTTTTGATGAGTAATTCTAATTTTTGGGTGAGCAAGTCTGGAGTCAGGGCCTGGGGAACTTGGGCAAGGGGAATATGGGTTGTGGCTAAGAGTGTCCGTAAAATCCAACCGGTCTGGGGCGAGCGGGCGACAAAAAACATTCCCGTGGTTTGGCTGTGGCTAAATGTGCTTAACACTTCGGTTTGGCCTGGATACTGATAACCGGCCTGGTGCCAAAGTGCTTTACTGATGGGGCCTGTGACAATGCCAGCCACTTCCCCAGATAAGGCTAGATCCATCGCCGTTTTGAGATAGGTAAAACTTGCCCCCCCAGTATCGGAACTCGGTTGACCGGGGGTGACTTGAATTTCAGGCCAGGGATCCATGCACTGGAGTTGGCCTGGGTCAAAACAACCACAATCCAAATCTTGGAGAGTTTGATAGGTCGCCTCTAAAACAAATTGGCTCCCCACAATCACCCATTCCGAGTCATCCAGAGAGCCAGCTTGCTTTAATCGACCTAATGCCTTGAGGATGACTTCCGGGCCAATTCCCGCCGGATCCCCGAGGGTAATCGCTAACCGAGATGCCAGAACCTAGGCCTCCTGTAAAACTACTTCCTCTTCCACAGCCTCATCATCAGCCGTAGCAGCAACTTCCTCGTAGGATTCTTCATTGACAACGCCACCATTAAGGAGCGCTTCCTGTTGTGCCAATTGCTGTTGCCGATACTTTTCAGCCATTTCTTCCGCTTTTTCATAGACCAGTTGCGGATTCTTGACCATATCCCCCGGTTCTGGCTCCAGTTGCTTAGTGGAGAGGGAAATCCGACCCCGCTCCGCATCCAAGTCAATAATCATTACCTTGAGTTGGTCATTGACATTAAAGACGCTGTGGGGCGTATCAATGTGGTCATGGGAAATTTCGGAAATGTGCAGAAGACCGCTGACACCGCCGATATCAATAAAGGCCCCGTAGGGTTTGATGCCGCGGACAGTCCCAACCACAACTTCGCCCACTTCCAACTTATTCATCTTCCGTTCGACGAGGGCACGGCGATGGCTGAGAACCAGGCGATTGCGTTCCTCATCCACTTCCAAAAACTTCAGGGGCAGTTCTTCACCGACGAGTTCTTCTTTATTCACCCGCGTACTGATGTGGGATCCAGGAATAAAGCCCCGCAACCCTTCAATCCGCACCAAGGCGCCACCGCGGTTTGTCGCAAAGACTTGAGAGCGCACCGTGGCATCTTCAGCTTGCAGTTGCCGTACCCGTTCCCAGGCCCGCATGTATTCAATCCGGCGAATCGAGAGGGTGAGTTGCCCTTCTTCGTTTTCATCAGCCAGAATAAAAAATTCCCGAACTTCATTGGACTGCAACACCTCATCGGGGTTATCAATCCGGTTGATCGACATTTCTTGAATCGGGATGTACGCCGCAGTTTTGGCGCCAATGTCAATCAGTGCCCCTTTGGGTTCGATGCTAAAAACCGTGCCTGCCACGACATCACCGGGATTGAAGTGGTAATCGTATTTGTCTAAGAGGGCGGCAAAATCGGCGTGAGTAAACCCAATATCTACAGTTTTTTGCTGATTGACCATGCGACTAATTTTTCGACTCCTTTGGGGTAGAGGACTTGAGAATTCCAAGGTATAGTCTATAACCAAGCTAGTTTGAAGCAACCGGCTGGCCAGCCCAGTCACTTAGGACGCGACTGGATGGATCTCTAATCTTAACCTTATTCTTGTCAAGACTTACAAGTCTGGGAAGATTTTTTATTATTTATCTGGGAATATTTGCCCCGGATTCCACGGATTACTGCTAGTTGTAGAAAATCTTCCCTATCAAGCCCCTTCAATCCTGGAACTTATAAGTAAGCACATGACTCAGTATCTCGCTGCATTATCTGAGCTTTAAGGTGTACTGATTCCTTGTCCGCCGCAAAAGATTCCCAATCATCCAGGCCATAATGACCCAAATGCCTTTCAAGGGTTAATTTATAGAACTGGCTGCACATAAAACGTCAAAGCTAAAACTGCATAGGTGGCCAGTAGTAGTACCCCCTCCAACCAGTTGGTTTGTCCATCGCTACTTATGGAGTTGACAATTAAAACCGAGACGATAATCGCCAATAATTCCAAAGAATTGAAGTTTAGGTTCATCTCGGCGGTAAAGAAATAACTGAGTAGAACCAAAAGCGGCGTGACAAACAGGGCAATCTGTAAACTGGAGCCAACCGCAATTGAAATCGATAGATCCATTTTATTTTTCAAGGCGACGATGACCGCTGTGGCGTGTTCGGCTGCGTTGCCCACTACCGGAATTAGGATCAGGCCGGTAAAAAATGTCGTAAGTCCCAGTTGTTTAGAGGCAGTTTCTAGGGTCTCGACTAAAAGCTCTGACTCCAGGGCAACCAAGATTGTGGCAATCAATAAAATCGTTATCCATAGCCCGAGATTTGGTTTATGTCCTGATTCGACTTGATTCCCTGCAACAGCTTCTGGCGTTTCATGCTCTAATTCCAGGCCAGCTTCGTATAGATAGGCATGGGTTTTCATCGAAAAAAGCAAGGTCAAACCATAGACTAAAATCAAAACAAATGATACAGCATAGGATAGGGTTTGCATGGCACTGTGATTGAGGGCATCAGAAACTTTATTCACTGCCGCCGGTAACAGCAAAGCAATCACAGCTAGATTCATGGAAGAGCCATTAACTCGCGCCATTACGGGTTGAAACTGCTGCTCCTTAAACTTCAGTCCCCCCAAAAATACCGACAGGCCTAAAACCAGAAGTAAATTGCCAATAATCGAGCCAGCTAAACTAGCTTTAACCACCTCCACCAGTCCCTGCCGCAAAGCCACCACTGCAATAATTAACTCAGTTGCATTCCCAAAGGTGGCATTGAGCAATCCCCCCCAGGAGGGCCCCAGAACTACGGCAATTTCTTCTGTGGCAGCCCCCATCCACCCAGCTAATGGGACAATCGCCAAAGCTGCCGTGCCAAAAACTACCAGATCTCCCCAGGCCAGTTGATGGGCCACCAACGAAATCGGAATAAAAAACAAAAGGCTGGAAAAAATCAAGGTTTGTGGTGACAGGTTGAGCATACTCACGGGCATAGCTGGCTTCTTCTGTTTTTTCCTTCAGTCAATATTCTCATTCAAGGTTTTTATGCATCACTAAATCCATACCTTTCCCAAACCTGAGAACCGATGCGACTAAGTATCTACCAGCACGAAAAGAAAGACTAGCCTCCATAAATAATGGTTTGCTATTGGTACAGGGTGATGGCCTTCCTATCATTTAATTTGCCCATAAAATTGAGCTTGATGCCATCGGCACAGAAAACTCCCTAAAGCGAGAGAAGGATTGACGGTTCAGTTCGTTCGTGACTTCTGGAGGGATGAGGAAATTCAACTGCTGTACCTTGGAGATTGTGGAGTTCTTGGACAAAGTCATCAATACCTTGGAACTGTCGATAAACGGAAGCAAAGCGTACATAGGCAACTTCATTGATTCGGCGCAACCGTTGCAAGGCCGCTTCCCCGATTTCAACGCTGGCAATATCTCGCTCGTCCCGCAACTGGAATGCCGCTTCGATGTCGTCCACAACTGCTTCGATGGTTTCTAGGCTGACACCAGTTTTCCCACAGGCTGTTACCAGGCCCCGCAAGAGTTTTGACCGATTAAACGACTCCCGGCGCCCATCCCGTTTAATGACAGTAATTGGGACAAATTCAATCCGCTCATAGGTGGTAAATCGTCGCCCACAGCGCAGGCATTCCCGTCGCCGCCGGATACTGTGGCCCCCTTCCGCTGACCGGGATTCTAAGACTCGACCATCAGGATGTTGACAGGCGGGACATTGCATAGGAACGAACCATAACCGAGGTTGAGGAGTTTTTAGGCGGCTTAAATTAATTTTTATTTTAGTTGAAATCTGAAACAACACGGTTTTTAGCCCAAGGGCGGCTGAGAGGCTGAAAAATTGGGTATAGTCAAGGGCGAAAGGTTTTAGTGTGTGGTTTAGGGATTGGCCCCTTCAGAAACAGGTGATGCCCAGCATTCTTCCCAATCTGAACGGATTTCCAGCCAGGAGTGAGGAGCATGAAAGGGCAAGTCATTGGCAAAGTTAACGGTTTTTCAGCGTGGTTCAGCTGTCGTCTAGGTTTTTGGGGCCTGGGCTTTCTGCTGTGGGCTCCAGTGACGGCTGTGATGGCCCAGGCCCCCTCCCCTAGCAATCTCACACCTACCAATGGTCAAACTCCGACAACGACCACGGCTGTCCCCACTAGCCCCATGGAGTTGATTCGGCTTAACCCCAATCCCGATCCCTTAAACCTCCCAACCCGTCCGTCAGAGGTTGCCATTGATGTCAATCAACCCTTAACCCTCGTGCAGGCCGTTGAAGTAGCGCGCCGCAACAATCCCCAACTTCAGGTAATTGAGCAACAACTCCGTCAAAGTCGAGCCAGTTTACGCCAGGCCGAGGCCGCGCTCTATCCCACCCTGAATTTCCAAAGCAGTCTTGGGGCTAATGAATCCGCCACCCTTAAAATTGCCAACCAGGAAGCCATTCAATCCTTTAACAACCTGCCCCCACTCCAGCGAGCACTCTTGGGTTCTCCCCGGACTACCAATACCTTCAGTGCTCCAGCTAATGCCTCGATCCAACTGAGCTATAACGTCTTTACCGGCGGCCAACGGGATGGCAATATCAAGGCTGCTCAAGAACAAGTTCGGAATGCGGAATTAGACCTCCAACGGCAATTGGAAGAACTCCGATTTGATGTCACCAGCGACTATTACGACATTCAACAGGCTGATGCCCTGGTTCGGATTGCCCAGGCCGCAGTGGAAAACTCTCAGATTAGCTTGCGGGATGCGGTGGCTCGGGAACGGGCAGGCCTGGGAACTGTATTTGAAGTCCTCCAGGCAGAGGTGCAGCTAGCGAACAACCAACAACAATTGACCCAGGCCTTCAGTCAACAATCTACGGCCCGCCGTCAATTAGCCCAAACCTTAAATGTGGCCAGTGATGTGAACTTGAGTGCTGCGGATCCGATTCAAACCATTGGCGACTGGCAGCTCTCCTTGGATGAGAGTATCGCGTTGGGATTCCGGAATCGAGTCGAATTGTCGCAGCAAATTACCCAACGGAATGCCGCTCTGCAACAACGCCGGGTTGCCCTGGGAAATTTATTACCGCAAATTAGTATTGGGGCTACTGGAACCGGCGCGGATGATTTGTCGGATTCAGTTTCGCCGGATGTGGGCTACGCGGTGAGTGGCCAGTTAAGTTTGGTTTTGTTTGATGGCGGGGCTTCTCGGGCCAGTGCGGCGCAACAGGAGGCCAGTGCAGCCATTGCGGAGTCTCAGTTTGCCAGCTTCCGAAATCTGATCCGCTTTCAAATAGAGCAGTCTTACTACACCCTCAAATCCAGTCAGCAGAACATTGAGACCAACCAAGTTGCTGTCCAACAGGCCACGGAGGGCTTAAGGTTAGCGCGCCTACGCTTCCAGGCCGGGGTTGGGACTCAGTTGGAAGTCAGCAATGCCGAAACTGCCCTAACCCAGGCCCAAAGTAACTTGCTCAGTGCTACGGTGGACTATAATCGAGCAATTTCCGCCTTGCAACGGTTTGTCAGTGGCCTTCCCTTAAGCCCCACCGCCCAAGTTCCCAGGCCCTAGTTGGTCAAAAGCGGTACAAATCCCCGACTAGTTGTCAGTCCAGGCGAGGGAAACAGGTGCGTGCCACCATAGAATCAGGTTTGAGAATATGCCATGCGCTGGAGTTTACGCCAAAAAACGATGGCCATTACAGGGGCAACTCTCCTGGGCGTGTTGACCTTAATCTATGGTGTTTCCATTGCGATTCTTAATCGGAATATTGCTGCTGATACCCAGGCCCAGGCCAAAAGAAGCTCCGATGCCATTCTGAACTTGGTCGAGGTGCAGAAAGAAGATTTTGCCAGGTATTTTCGCAGTTGGTCGGCCTGGGATGATACCTATCAGTTTGCTAAGGATGGCAACCCTGCCTATATTGCTGCCAACTTAACCCCGGCCACCTATCAAAATTTGGATGTTAACCTGATTGCTATTGTTAACCGACGGGGCGTTTTGGTCTATGGAGGCACGTTCTACGACAACAATATTAAGGTTCAATCGCTGCCGAAAGACTTTTTGCCTTACATCACATCAGGGCGACTACTGACTAAACTCCCTGGAGATCACCATGTTGGCCTGATCCGCCTCCGGGAAGGGATTTTTATGTTTACAGCCCAGCCCATCTTAACATCAGAAAACCAAGGCCCAGTCCAGGGAACAGCCATCTATGGACAACTCTTAGACGCTAGCTTTGCAAAACGAATTGCCCAGATTATCCAAACCCCATTAACTTTGCTGCCCATAACCAGTGATCTGCACCTGCCTGAAATCCAAGAATATCTTGATGCAGGGCGGCCAGTTACAAAAGCTCTCGGCAACGGCAACCTCGCGACCTACATATTCTTGATGGGGATCAACCAACGGACGGCGGCCATTTTGCGTATGGAAGTCAGTCCTAGTGGACCCTTACTCGCCCAAGAAAGTCGCTGGATTCTGGTGGGAGTCAGTGCTGGGGTTGGTCTGGTGTTTGGGGGGATTATGCTGCTGTTGCTAGAGCGGTTAGTCCTGTCTCAGTTGTCTGCGGTCAGTGCTGGGGTCAGTCAAATTCGCCGCTCTGGGGATGTGAGTCAACGCTTGGAAATCAAGGGCCGGGATGAATTGGCTGCCTTGGCTCGGAATATTAATGGGATGCTGGGGGCTTTGGAATCGTCCCAACGACAACTCAGCCAGGCCTTGGCCGTTAAAACTAGCTTTATGGCCACCATGAGCCACGAAATTCGCACCCCTCTAAACGCAATTATCGGCATGACTGGATTGTTGTTGGATACCCAGCTCTCCCATGAACAGCGGGATTATGTGGAAACGGTGCGACTGGGTAGCGAAAATTTACTGACCGTGATCAATGAGATTCTTGATTTCTCGAAGCTCGAAGCCCACGAAATGCAATTGGAGACCCTCAACTTTAACCTCCAGGCCTGTATTGATGAAGTCGTGGATCTTTTGGCCGGCAATGCCCACCGCAAAGACTTAGAACTGGCGGCTCTGGTGGAATACGATGTCCCGGCCTGGGTTCAGGGGGATGATAGCCGGCTGCGGCAAGTACTTGTGAACCTGGTGAACAATGCCCTGAAATTTACCCATGCTGGGGAAGTGGTGATTCGAGTGAGCCTGGCCAATCCAGACCCCTGGCCTATGCCCCTACCGGAAAACTCCCAGCTTCTGCGCTTTACGGTCACGGATACCGGGATTGGGATTCCTCTGGAGGCTGTGGGCAAGTTGTTTCAACCCTTTACCCAAGTGGATGCCTCAACCACGCGCAAGTATGGCGGCACTGGCCTGGGGTTAGCGATCTGTCGGCAAATTGTCGAAATGATGGGGGGCAAAATTGGGGTGACCAGTCAGTTGGGGCAAGGGTCTTGCTTTTGGTTTGAAATTCCCTTTCTCCTCGGCACCCCCATGGAGCAACCTCCAACTCCCGCCCCAGGCCTCCTGGGTAAACGAGTTCTGCTGGTGGATGACAACCAAACCAACTTAGACATTAGCCAATACCATCTCCGCCACTGGGGCCTGGAGGTGATGACAGCTCAAAATGCCCAAGCCGCCATGGAACTCCTTGAGACCACCGCCAATACCAGCACCTCCCCAGATATTGCCCTGTTGGATATGCAGATGCCCGATGTAGATGGTCTAACCCTCAGTCGCCAAATTCGTGAGCGTCAAGAAGAAAACCCCTTTCCCCTGGTGATGTTGACGTCCCTGGGGCAGGCCGATGTCGGTACCCGCGCTGAATTTGATGCCTACTTAGTCAAACCCGTTCGCCCCTCCCGTCTCTACAACACCATCAACACCCTGCTAACCCCACAACAGGCCAAAGCGAATCGAGAAACCGAACTCCCCCCTGTTCCCCCCGACCTCCAGACCACGTCCCCTCAATCCCTGAGAATTCTCATTGCCGAAGATAATATTACGAATCAAAAGGTGGTGCTACGACAATTGCACAACTTGGGGTATGGGGCTGATGTTGTCAGCAATGGTGCAGAAGCGGTGGTGGCCTGGGAAACCGTGGGCTATGACCTAATTTTCATGGATTGCCAGATGCCTGAAATGGACGGATTTGAAGCCACCCAACAGATTCGTCACAAAGAACAAGCCACTGCAACCCACATTCCCATTATTGCCCTCACCGCTAATGCCATGCCTGAGGATCGTCAGCGCTGTTTTGATGTTGGGATGGATGACTACCTCAGCAAACCCGTTCGTAAACCTGACCTAGCTAAAAAGCTTGAGCAATGGGGCAGGATCACATCTCTTGTGCCCTCGGAAACTCCCTCAATGACCCACCCGACTTGACTCCTGTCTCAATCCACTAGAGCGGGGACGATGGGAAAGGTAGCCGGCGCGTCGATCAGATTACAGTAGGGGCGACTATAGCTCAGGGGAGATTCCAGGGCATGGGCCTGTAAAAAGTTGACATCCCCCAGGGCCTCGGCGGTTTTACCATCAAAAACAATCCGCCCTTGACTGAGGATCACAGTGCGCGGACACAGTTCCAGGGCTAAATCAAGATCATGGGTGACGATTACTTGGGTGAGGGGCAACGTCTGGAGAAGTTGAATCAGTTGGCGACGGGAGCGGGGATCTAACTGGGCTGTAGGTTCATCTAAGCCGAGGACTTGGGGCCGCATCGCGAGGACCCCGGCAATCGCTAGGCGTTTCTTTTCACCACCTGAAAGATTGTGGGGATTTCGTTGGCCGTAGAGATGGGGGGCAAAGCCAACTGCTGCTAGGGCCTGAATCACGCGTTTTTGCAGCTCTATTCCTGTAATTCCAAGATTTTTGGGGCCAAAGGCCACATCCTCGGCAGCGGTGGGCATAAACAACTGATCATCAGGGTTTTGAAAGACCAGGCCGACAAAGTTCCGAATTGCTTTTAGATTTTTGGGGTTGACTAGCATTTCCCCAACCCGCACCTCTCCGGCCTGGGGTAGAAAAATTCCATTCAGGTGCATCAGCAGAGTCGATTTTCCCGAGCCATTGGCCCCGACCACCGCCACCCGCTCCGTTGCGGCAATTGAAAGGGACAGGTTGGTTAAGGCCTGGGTGCCATCGGGATAAGCGTAACTGAGGTTCTCAATCCAAATCGGGTTGTGGTGCATAGAATGTTAGCGACCTAGACCCAAATGAACCAACTGCCCCGCCAGTCCAATCCCCAGGGTTAAGCTCACGGCTAACACATCCCCTCGGGCCCGTCCAGAATTTGTGCCCCACAAAAGACCTGGCTTTCCATGACTGGGCTGACTGTATCCCCGGGCGGCCATGGCCTGGGCAATTCGTTCTCCGCGTTCATAGGTGCGAATAAATAAACTACCCAAGGTATGGGCCAGGACGAGACGAACGGTGGCGGCGGTGCTGAGTAAATTTCGGGACTGGGCGGCGCGCTGCATCCCCTGGAATTCCCCAACCAGGAGTTCTAAATATCGGGACATGGCTGCCAACAGGGCAATCAACAATGGGGGCACCCGCAACACCTGCAACCCCAGTAGTAGATCTGAAATCGGTGTTGTCAGGGTTAAAACATTCAAGAGCAAAAGCGAGAGAAAGACTTTAATGGCCACACTACCCATGATCACCAGGCCCTGGGAGGTAATCCGCAACCACGCCCATTGCCAGACCACATCCCCCTCCCGCCGAAATAGGGTTCCCAGAATCACTAAACTGACAAACACCAGCTCCACTGCTAAGCGTTTTCCTAGGAGTTTTAAGGGGACTTGACTGAGCAGCACGAGGGCGAAAATCACCAGGCCATAGACCAACCAAGTTAACCACTGGCCGTTGGGGGTCAAGGCGATGGCAAACACACCCAGGCCAGCACAAAGAATCCGACCCGCGGGGCTTAACCGATGCCACTGAGTTTCAGGACTAGGGGACAGGGGAGAGAGAAATGGAGCAATGTGCAGTAGCATCGACTCACTTTCGGTTTGGTGTAATCACCTTAAAGACATCTCCAGGAATGAAGTTAGAACTTTGATGGAGCATGGGGCAAAGCCAGGTGTCGGAGATGTATTAAGGCAAGTCAGAGGGATTAGGAGCTGCTGAGGCCGGTTTGGCAATCAGGATTTTACCCAGGCCCCAGGCCAAGCCAAAGGTCACTAAGGTACCGATCAGCCCTGCCAGTGAAGTTGCCACCCCATCCGGTAGGCCCTGAACGCTATATTCATCAAAGACTTGGGCAAAGGGTAAGTCGCTGGCAATGGTTTCTTCCTGGGCCTGGTGATTGAATTCCAAATCCTCCGCTACACGATCCAGACCATCGGGGTCGGGACTGGCAAAGGGGGAAACAATCACCGCTAAAATCAACGCTGCACCACCGCCAATAAACCAAAATAAACGACTGCGGGATGGGGCTTTAGGAAAAGTCATAGCTAGTAATCTCGAGGCAAAACAACAGTGAGGGTATTCAAACCCTAACGATTCAGGGGAAAAACTGGCAAAAACTAAAGAAACTATTCATACTGCAGGGCTTTCCGGGGTAAACGGGGTGGGTCAAAGAACAGATCCGGGCGGGTTTTCCAAATGTAACTGAGGGCCATCACGGTAATAATGGCTTCCCCCACCCCAATCATCAGGTGCCAGCCCAGCATCGCCACAAGGGCCACCCCAAACTCCACCGTTCCAGACAGGCCAATTTGGATTGCCGTAACAAAAGCCGCCACCATGACACTAGTCCAGGCCGCAATCGCTGAACCCACTGCCATCCCGCGCCAATGATTCATGCCCAGTAATCGCCGGATGCCAATGTAGAGGTAGTACCCACCAAAGGTGCCAATCAAGCCCATGTTGACAATGTTGGCCCCCAAGACCGTAATCCCCCCATCCTGGAAAAACACGGCTTGGACAATGAACACTACCGCCATCACCAAAGAACCGGCCCATGGCCCCACTAAGACCCCTGCCAATGTTCCCCCCAGTAAATGCCCTGAGGTGCCACCGGGGATTGGAAAGTTAATCATTTGGGCTGCAAAAATGAAGGCCGCAACGACTCCCATCAACGGCACAGTTTGTTCTTGGTAGGTCTGTTGGACTTTTTTCAGCGAGAGGGCGATTAAGCCAATGGCGATGATCCAGGTGACTAAACTGACGGGCCAACTTAAATAGCCATCGGGAATATGGAGGGCCAGGGGTAACCCAGCGGCAAGGGACAAAGTATTCATGGACAGTAACTCTCAGGCAATAACTCGGATCTCAGCGGCGATGCAGAACCCTTTTCGTACAGTGACTGAGGCATCGTTTAACCGCTTCGTTGCCACCATAACCCATATTCTTTTGAGTGGGGTTTTATGTAAACTTTGGTTTCAGGTGGGGTCACTCAGGCAGGGGAATTGGCTCGGGGCCTGGGCGACGAATAAACAGACAATGGCGTTGACTGCCGGTGAAGGGGGTTTGCAACGATAGGACTCGCTCGAGGGAGGCGCCACTGGTTTGGAGTAATCGTTCTAGGGCCTGGGACTCATGGGTTTGAAAATGCCCCCGATACAAAATGACCATGCCCCCCGGCCTGGTTAATGGTAAGGCATACCCCAGACACTGATCAATATTCCCCACTGCCCGCAACAACGCCACATCGAAACTGGCCTGGGGATAATAATCCTCTGCCCGCTTCCAGACCGGGGTGATGTTGCCAATGTCCAGTAGTTCGGGCAGGGAATCAAGGAAGTTCACCTTTTTCCGCCGGGCTTCCAAGAGGGTAATTTGCCAATTGGGTTGGGCAATGGCCACTGGAACCCCTGGAACCCCCGCCCCACTGCCAATGTCCACGACCTTGAACGGTGCTGCAACATCAGGGTGGGTCAACCAGGGCTGAATTCCACTGAGGGCATCCCAGAGATGTTTTTCCCAAAAGTCACTGGCATCGGTGATGCGTGTCAAATTGAACTGGAGATTCGCCGCCACCATGGCTCGATAAAACTGCTCAAATTTCTGGTGCTGTGCCACCGTCGGCTGCCAGGCCAGGGTATTTTGCCAGAGTTCAGTTGCGAGGGGTAACTCGATTAGGGTTGTCATGGTTTTCTCGTGTCCCGTTGTCTTATCCTAATCTTCCACCCAGGAGTCTGAAGCTTTTGGCAGCAGGAACCGGGCTATCCAGCCTATTGCTACTCCGATCAGGATACTGACTGGGCAATACCTAAACTTAACGGTGTTTGGGGTTTCTCGGGTGTTTCCAACCTGAACATCGGCGGATTCCAGGCTTAATGCCCGAGGTAGTCATCCCGAATTCCCCGAGCTTTAATGGCTTCACTGATCCGCTGGAGGGCATGGACATAGGCCGCGGTGCGAAAGGGAATCGTCAATGATTGCGCAATGTACCAAATTTCGTTGGTTTCCCGTAACATTCGCTCCTGGAGTTTTTGGTCCACTTCCGCCGCAGTCCAATACCAACCACTGCGATTTTGCACCCACTCGAAATAGCTCACCGTCACCCCCCCGGCATTAACCAAAATATCAGGAAAAACCGGAATCCCTTTTTCAGCCAAAATCTCATCGGCAGCGGCGGTAATTGGGCCATTGGCCACTTCAAAAATCACCTTGGCCTGGATTTGATTAGCATTATCAGCGGTAATTTGTTTTTCGAGGGCAGCGGGAATGAGAACATCCACGGGCAAGGCTAACAGTTGTTCATTGCTGATCCGTTCATGCTCAATCCGATGGCAAACGCTCCCGGCACAATACACTGCCTCCAGGCCTCGCGTGGTTTCCTTGTACTGTTTCAAGCTAGGAATATCCAGCCCCTCAGGCGCATAGACCCCACCCTGGGAATCACTGACAGCTACTACCCGATAGCCTGATCGCCAAAGGAGCTCGGCCAAGGTACCACCAGCATTACCAAAACCCTGAATGGCCACGGTTGTTTCTTTGGGGCCATAACCATAGCGAGGTAGGACGTTGTTGATGACGGTATAGGCCCCCTTAGCTGTGGCGGAATTGCGGCCGTAGCTTCCTCCCATGGCGATGGGCTTGCCCGTGACCACTCCCCGAATAATTCGGCGTTGAATCAAACTAAATTGATCCATCATCCAGCCCATGATCATGGCATTGGTATAAACATCGGGAGCCAGAATATCCATGTCCGGGCCAATAAAATCGGCAATGCCGTCAATGTAGCCCCGACTCAGCCGTTCCAATTCCATCACCGAAAGGGTTTTAGGATTCACGGTAATACCGCCTTTCGCACCCCCAAAGGGCAAATCCATCACCGCGCACTTAAAGGTCATCCAAAAGGCTAAGGATTCCACCTCATCCGCTGTGACGTTGGGATGGTAACGCACCCCCCCTTTGCCGGGGCCCCGCGTGTCCTCGTACCGCACCCGATAACCCGGAAAGATTTTTAAGGAGCCGTCATCCATGCGGACAGGAATTGAAACGCGAATAGCTGCCTTGGGGTATTTCAATCGCTCGAGGGTATCTGCAGGTAATTCCAGATGGGTCATCGCCCGCTGCAATTGAATTTGAGCATCGGTCAGTTGGGAACCACTCATAAAAATTTCCCTATGGATTTGGGTTCTGATCGGGGTTTACCCACATTTTAGGTGGCTACCTCCCCCAGGCCTGGATTATCAACTTTCATCAAAAAACCTTAAAGCTCCCCTGCTGACCGATACATTTCCACATGGGGAATCTCGTTGATCAGAAACTCCTCGGATACCACCTGAAAGCCAAAGCCCTGATAGAACTGAATCAAATAGGTTTGGGCGGTCATCCGCATTCCCAGGCCAGCAAAGGTGTGGTTGCCATAGAGGAGGGCGCGGCGGACTAGTTCTTGGGCCAGGCCTTGACGCCGAAAGTTCGGGACCACCAGTAAACGCCCTAAAGCTGGCTCGGGATATTTACATGCTGGATCAATGACCCGGGCATAGGCCGCCAATTCCTCCCCAGACCAGGCTATGAGATGCCAACTCACCTGATCCAAATCATCACAATCCTGATACAGAGATTGCTGTTCAATCCCAAACACCTGGGCCCGGGCTTGAAGAACCTGATACAGTTGCGGGGCCTGGAAGTTTGAAAAGCGGTGACTTTGCCAAAAAATTCTACTCAAAAGTTTACTCATGAGACTTATTGCCTGGAAAGGATGCCAAAAACTGAGGCCCCTGCAGTTGGTTAATTGTCGTGGTTTCTGCCAATTAAAGGTCAAGTTACGAAATAAATACAGTAAAACCGGATGTGGTGGGCAAAATTCGAGGTTCAAATGACACTAATTCGTCAAAAGGATTAATTAATCCGTTAACCTACATCGAGAACCGCTCAAAGTTAAATTATCTTCCTGTGGATGCGGAACCGGGGACTTGAACCCCGAAGTCCTTACGGACACTAGAACCTGAATCTAGCGCGTCTACCAATTCCGCCAGTTCCGCTTAGTTCTACCTTGGGCCTGGTTAGCCAAGCCGATCTCTAATCTTTCCCTAAACTCAGCATCTTCGTCAATCCCTCCTGACCAGTTCGCTCCATGCCAGAATAAAGGGCGTATTCTCAGGACTCTGTTTTGATTGAGGTTGATGTCCACCAACAGTTGCGGGCCTATTTACGGGCAAAGGGAGGCCAGGCCTGGCCCCATCACCTCACCTTGGCGCGAATGGTGGCCCGAACGCTCCGGTTAGAACGCAATGCTTTTATCCACGTTTCCGGGCAGGCGGCCTACGAACATCTCTACGGTCTGAGTTATCTATTACCCTTGTTGTTGCTGCCCGGGCCAGCGATTGTGGTAGCCCCAGAACCGGAAAAACAAAGGCTGCTGCAAACCCACCTTCCCAACCTCAGGGAGTTTTTTCCCATTCACAAGCCCATGGCCACCCGTTGCCCCAGACCAGGCGAAGGCTTCTCCGGTGTTTTGGTCTTAACCCAAGCTGAATGGTGGCAAGTTCTTCTGTCAGGAACATTCGACTTACCTAAGCGCATCGCAATTGTCATGGATGGCCTGGAGGACTTGATCACAACTGGCCAAGAAATCCGGAGTATTATGATTAAACCCAGTGACTGGGATGACCTAATTTTCCTTTTTCCCCAGCAGCGAGACGGGATCCGGGCAGTACAGGTCAAACTTTTCCATCAGGCCTTTCAACACCCAGCAAATCCCTACCAGCGCCATCGACTGACCTCCACAGAAATTCAATTATTCCAAACCCTTCTGAGTATCCTGAGGGAAGTTGAGCCAAATCTTCCGCCTCCTTGGTTGGCCTGGCAATCCATAGTCCAAAATCCGGTTGCCGCCTCCACCTGCTTGACCCTGAGTCGAGATCAACACCATGGACAGGTACACTATCGGGCGACCCCCCTGAAAAGTAGCGACCAGCTCCAGCCCCTGTGGTCACAACACCCCCTTGTCCTCATCAGTCGTCACCTTGACCCTACGTCTCAGTCCCTGCGGTTCTGCCAAGATTTAGGCTTAGGCTCCCTAGAGTTCACGTTTTTGAGCTTTCCTCCGGATCGTCACCGGGAAACATTGACCCTCTTTTTACCCTCCCAGCTACCATTGCCCAACACCCCAGAATTTGCCCAGCACCTCCACACCCACCTTTGTCAACTGCTCCTGAAACTTCAGCCGCCCGCTACCCCAAATCCTCTTGGTTCCAGTTCCAGGCCCCCAGTCGTGGTCATTGTTGATGATGTCCCGTTACGGGAGCAGGTGGCAGCGGGATTGGCAGCCCAATTTGGTTCACAGGTTCAGGTGGAAGCTCCCCACACCGAGACCCAGGGGGTATTGGTCTGTGGTTGGGAGTTTTGGGTGCACCATAGCCGTCAGTTTCCCGCTCCTGCGGCCCTGTGTCTAGCCACCCTTCCGATTCCCTCCCGAGAACATCCCTATATCGCCAGTCAAATCGAAGCCTACAAACAGCGGGGCCTGGATTGGTTTCGAGAATTTTTGTGGGTGGAATGTTTACGACGCTTAGATAAAATCATCACCCCGCTCCGGGGAAAATCAACTCTTCTGGGTATTTATGACACGCGGGTTCTTTTTCGCAGCTACGGCCAGGATGTTCTAACCCTATTGACACCCTACGAGCCTTTGGAGACCCTAGATGACCTTCTGCCCAATGGTGAGCCCCACTCTCTGCCCCTATCGAGTTAAGAGCCACTGACATCTGATTGCAAAAGGCTGGACGGAAACGGGAGCGTGCTTTATCGTTAGGGGAAGTCAATAACCTGTGGGGAGGGTTAAACATGGGTGCTTTAAAACGCCATCAATTTTTACGACGGGTCGGACAAACAGCGGGTTTGGTGATTCTGGGGGGAACCTTAAAAAGTGGCCTGGTGGCCTGCTCTGGCAATGTCTCTGAACCTCCCGCTAGCACCAGTTCTCCTGCGACGGTTCCCAGCACTGGCTTGATGATGCCGGGAAATCTCCAGTGGGGCGGAGAGGCCACCAGTGGGGCTCCCTTTGTCTTTTACAATCCGGAAAACCCCGCTGAACTGATTGGCTTTGAGGTGGAAATTGCCCAGGCCCTGGCTGAGCTCATGGGGGCACAGCCAACCTTTATCCAAACCTCCTACGCCCAATTGGGTGCCTCTTTGGCTGCGAATCGCTTTGACATGATCATGAACGGCTGGGAAATTGATGCGGATCGGGAACTGACCCAAGTTTTCTCAGAGCCCTATTACCGTTATGGACAACAGATTGTTGTGCGGGCCGATGATGAACGATTTGCTGACTTTAACGCGGATAGTGATGTTACCCTCGCTGATTTGGCTGGGATGGTTGTTGGCACTGGCCTGGGATACAAAGCAGAAGAAATTCTCCGGAGTGACCCCAACATTGAGACCCGCGCCTACGATGGCAATTTGCCCTTTGATGACCTGATGCAGCGGCGGATTGATGCAGTCTTCCTCGATGGCCCGATTGTGGCCTATTACGTCTTGGGAAGTGGCCCAGGCGGAACTGTTGAAACCAGCTTAAAACCCATTGGGCAGCCGATTTACTTGAATAACTACGTCATTGCCTTCAACAAGAGCAGTCCCAAAGGGGAAACCCTCAAAGCTGAAATTGACCAGGCCCTGAAAGTGCTCAAGGAAAATGGGACACTGCGGGGTATTTATGAAAAATGGAAAATGTGGAATAGCAAGCAGGCTGAAATTGGAATTCAATAGCAGGAGGGGATGGCAGTCATGGATTTAGCGTTACGGGCCTTACCTGCCTTTTTGCAAGGAACCTTAAATACGCTGATTTACTGTGCCGTTTCTTTTCCGATCGCGGTGCTGTTGGGACTTGTCTTAGCGGCCATGTCTGCCTCGCAGTTTATCTGGTTGGCCTGGCCCGCCCGATTCTTTATTGAAGTCACCCGCGGCACCCCGATTATTACCCAAATTCTGCTGCTCTACTACGGGGTTGGGGCTGTTTTAGCCCAATTAGACCTCTCCACCATCGTCAATGCTTGGACAGCGGGGATTACCTCCTTAGCCCTTAACTATGCCGCCTACGAAGCTGAGGTGTTTCGGGCCGGGTTTAACTCCGTAGAGCGGGGGCAACGGGAAGCGGCTCTTTCCTTAGGTATGACCGATAATCAGGGGTTTGTCCATGTGATCCTGCCCCAGGCCTTCCAACTGGTGATCCCCCCATTGGTCAACGATTTTATTTACATGCTCAAGGACTCGGCCATTGTCAGTGTGATTGCTGGGATGGATTTAACCTCAGTCATGACCAGATGGACAATTAGCAACAGTAGCAATCCCTTTCCCCTCTACGTTTTAGCTCTGCTCTTATATCTGGCCTTGAGCTTACCGATTGCCTGGGTGGGGCGGATCTTCGAGCACCGGGTCAGAGCTGCCTTTCGCTAAAAACTTAGTTGACTTAACCCAGGCCTCGCTTAATCGCCCAAGCCCCAGGAAAATATTAGGGCCAACACAACTAACCATCCCCAGGGAGGCAAATGAATCGCGTTGGCAATATCTAGGGGCAGATGTACGGCCAGTTTCGTGATCCAAACCGTCAAAAACGCAAAGTAGATCAAAAAAATAATGTGCATCGGACAAATATTGTGAGTTTTAGATTGAAATTGGGTGCTCAGTCGCATTAGAGCATCTGTCTGAACACACTGTAGCCCTAAAATGATTGGTTAATTGGCTATAGGTCCGCCTCTCAACCTGAAACTTTTCCTCGCTAATCTTCCTAACTATGGTTCAAAAAGTACGTCGGTTTGTTCAGGCCGGGATGCGCCGATTCTATGCCCAGTCCCCCCGTAATCGTCAACAACCCCTGAATAAATTCAGTCTCGGGATCATTATCCTGATTGATCTGTTTATTCTTTGGCAGGTCTTTGGTGGCTTGTCCCAAATCAGCCGCTGGCCCCTGTCCCCTGATCAAGCCTATCCCTGCTATGGGGCCTGGGTGAATTACCGCGAACAAGTTGACCAAGACAAAATCACCACTGAGACCCGAGATATTCAAATTCTTCGCAACAGTATTGTTGATCAATCCATTGCTTTTTCGCCTAACTTGCCTCCTGCGACAACTCCCAGCTTGGCTCAACGATATCGCGAGGATGCAGTGGATCATTTAGGGAAAATTTCTCCGATTTGCATGGCCTATGCCCGGGCCCGAGATGCCCTCAACACCCCTAGCAGCCGCATTCTAGTCCAAGATATCCAGGCCAGGGAAGAAGCCATCAGTCAGTTAGAGGCTAAAAATGCCCAAATTCGCCAAGAGTACGACTCAACCCTGCTCGAGCAAATTGCTGGACAACCCCAATCCCAGTCAATTAATGCTGTTGGCGCAGCCCAGGCCAAAGCTACCCTAGAAGCCAACAACGCCAAAATTGCTACCCTAAACCAAGAAAAACAACGCCTCGGGCAAGACCTAATCCAACAGCCTCCCAGTCAAGCCTTTTTGAGTTTTTTGAATCAAGGTGAGCCATTCAATGCCGTGGAAGCCGGATATATTCAGGCCCGATTTTGGCATCCAACCCAACAACTCCTCCTGCAAATTCTGTTTTTAGCTCCCCTGATTCTGATTGCAAGTTTTATGCACCGCTGGGCCTGGCAACGAAACTTTGGTCTGTTGGCCTTGATTTCCTGGCACTTGCTGGTGATTTTCCTCATCCCGATTGTTTTCAAACTATTTGAAGTCTTGCAATTTGGGGTAATTTTCTCAGGCCTGGTTAGTCTGATCACAGCCCTCTTCGGTTCCCTCCTATTCTTGGTGAACTATGTCTATATTTTGCTGGTTCCCCTGGTGGGATTTGGTTTAATCAAGTTTGGGCAACGCTTCCTCTTCAACCCGCCCTCCCAGGCCAGCCACCGCCTACAAAAATCCCGCTGTCTCAACTGTGGTCGTAAAATTCAAGCTGCCGATGCCTACTGCCCCCACTGCGGTTTTGAGCAATACCACCCCTGCCCCCATTGTCACCAGCCCACATACCGCTATCTCCCCTTCTGCAAGGCCTGTGGTGCTCCCCAAAACTCCCCTTAGATTGGTGCTGACAGATTCGTAGCTGCCCCATAGCCCAGCCCACTCAAGATTTACAAGGTTACGTTCCCTCGCCTACAGTGATCTTTGAAGCGTGACGCGCAAGGGACTTAAAAAATGACGGTTTTGTTTAGTCCACAAACGCCCCCAACTCCGGGAAGTCTAAGGGCTGGAAAACTCCAATTTGGCTCTGTTTTGCTAGCTATAGTCCTGGCCTTGCTCTTGATTCTGCTGACTGCTTTACCGGCCCAGGCCGAGAACTATACCAAGGAAGCCCTCGTCAACGCCGATTTTTCTGGACAAGATTTAAAGGACTCCGAATTTACCAAAGCCAACCTATTTCACAGCAATCTCAGTCATACGGATTTGCGGGGAGTCAGCTTTTTTGCCGCCAACTTAGAAACCGCCAACTTGGAAGGCGCCGATTTACGCGTGGCCACCCTTGACACGGCCCGATTCACGAAAGCCAATCTCACCAATGCCAATTTGGAGGGAGCCTTTGCCTTTAATACCCTCTTTGATGGAGCCTTGATTGAAGGGGCTGACTTCACCGATGTGGATCTCCGCCCCGATGCCCGCAAAATGCTCTGTGATGTTGCTGAGGGAACCAATCCCAGCACCGGCCGTCTAACCCGTGACACCTTGGAATGCGATTATCTCTAAGTCCTCTGAATGTGTATTTATTTACCCTGGGATGGAAACACTAAGATGCTTGTACCCCTAACGAGTGGTATTGTTGCCAGGCTTAACTGTGGTAAACATGGCGATTTTTCTGAATTGCCCGACTGCATCCCAATCCGAGACCGTTAAAATTGATTCCAATTGTTTGCCGAGGATGATCCGTGCCGACTTCCATGATTGCTGTTGAACACTTGAGTAAGGTCTATGGCTCAACCCAGGCCTTGGGGGATGTTAGCTTTCAGGCTGAGGCCGGGGAAATACTTGGACTATTGGGCCCCAACGGCGCTGGCAAAACCACAACCATGCGAATTTTATCGGGATATCTGCCAGCCACCAGTGGAACCGCCGCTATTGCTGGGTTTGAAGTCCATCAAGATCCCATGGCTGTGCGACAACGAATCGGCTATCTCCCAGAATCACCCCCCCTGTACGGCGACATGACCGTAGCTCGCTATCTTAACTTTGTCGCCAAAATCAAAGGAGTTAGTCCCGGTAATCGTGCTCAGCAGGTCAAGAATGCCATCGGTCGCTGTGGCCTGGAGGATAAAGCTAACGTCATTATTCGAAAGCTCTCGAAAGGCTATCGGCAGCGGGTTGGCATTGCCCAGGCCATCGTCCACGATCCCCCTGCGATTATTTTGGATGAACCTACCGTCGGCCTGGATCCGCGTCAAATTATTGAAGTCCGACATCTGATTCAACAACTTGCGGGGCAACGCACGGTGATTCTATCGACCCACATTTTGCCGGAAGTCAGTATGACCTGCAATCGAGTCGTGATTATTAATCAAGGGGGGGTGGTGGCCACGGGTCAGTTGGATGAACTGATGACCCAACTCGCTGGGGGAAACCGCTATCATCTTTTGCTGGGCCTGCCCACCGAGGGAGATTGGCAACCGGAGACAATTCCCCAGGTTTTAGCCCCCATGACCCAAGGTGATCCCACTCGGGTACAAATTACTCCCAGTTCAACCCACTACCCCAGTGCCAGCCTTTACCAGTGCACCTTAACCACCCCAGAGCAAACCGACTGTGGGGCCGACATTGCCCGCCACATTGTGAACGCTGGTCTGTTACTCTACGGATTACAGCGCATCCAAGATAACCTTGAGGATGTTTTCCTGAAATTAACCACCCAGGAACCGCACGCCCCAGACCCAGCCCCTGTCCCAGATGAACCCAATTTAGCCCCCTGAACGGAAAGCCTGAAGAGTCCATGTCACAGATTTACATCGTCCTTCGCAATATTCTGGCCATCTATCAACGGGAACTCCAGAGTTATTTCTACTCCCCCTTTGCCTATGTCATTGCTGGTCTGTTTTGGTTGCTAGCGGGAGTTTTCTTTCTCGTGATTGTGACGACAGTCTCACAACAGGCCGCCCAATTTGACATGAGTCAACAGCAGTTTGGAATGCCGCCGCAACCCGTGGATGTTCCCCTGATTATTTTGCAAGGGTTTCTCGGAATCCTCGGCTCGATTTCCCAGGTGATTATGCCAATGCTGTCCATGGGACTCTATACCGATGAACGCAAGCGGGGAACCCTAGAGCTACTGGCAACATCACCAATCACCAACTGGGCCGTGGCAGTGGGGAAATGGGCAGCGGTGTTGACATTTTACTTAACCCTGATTTTGCCGTTAATTTTCTATCAGCTTTTAACCCTCAGTGGTGCCAACCCCCCCATGTCCTTAGCAACTCTCCTGATTGGCCATGCTGGCCTGGTGCTTTTGGCCGCAGTCATCTTGTCCCTGGGAATGTTTATTTCATCTTTAACGGATAATACGATTATTGCGGCCATTATGACCTTTGGCCTCCTGTTGCTGCTGTGGATTTTCGACCTGATTGCTAAGAGTGTTGGCGGGGATTTAGGCCCAATCTTGACATACCTTTCCCCGGTGGAGCACTTTAATTCCTTCACCCAAGGGGTGGTTAAAACCAGTAGCCTAGTTCTCTTTGGTAGTTACATTTTCCTTGGCATCTATCTCACGGCCCAATCCATTGACTCCTTTCGATTCCAACGGGGCTAAGTTCATCCAGGGAGGAATTTTGATTTAAAATATAATAAAATTTGCTTGCAGCTTCCACCAGTGTTACTCTCGTTTATCTCACTTATCTGAGGTGACAATGGGTAACTAAAGACTCTTTTCTTTAGAGATCTGCGTTATTTTCCGCTTCTTGCCGAGATTTAATTTCTTCCACCATAGACTTAGTCATCCCAGGGCAGCGAAATACTAGATCTGTGTCGCCCATCATAATAATGTCGCCGTGGAAAAGCACCACAACCCCTTGAATTCGTACCCCATTGACCAACGTGCCATTCCGGCTGGAAATATCTTGAATCGTAAAGGTGGATAAGGGGGAGCCGGGAATACATTTGAGGACGGCCTGAATCCGAGAAACAAAGCGGTCAGGAACAGGAATATCGCATTCTTTGCTGCGGCCAATATTCCAGGCCAGTTGGCCCTCCAGGGAATGTTTGGCGACGATTTCCCCTTTTTGATACAAAACTAGCCAGGCCTGGTGAATTGAGGGCGCGTCCATAGGTTCTTATCAGTTTCATATCCATCATAGGAGAACTTATTTGCTTTCTTGTGGATTCGTTTGGGTATTTTTTTGACTGACTTCCGCCAAAAGCTGACAAAATCGTTCGTGATCCCTGCCGCTACTGGCTAAATACCCCCCGGCCTGGTTCACGTTTCCTTGGTTGTAGAGCAAGCAACTCCCATCAAAATGGCTGAGTTTTCCCCCCGCTTCCGTCAAGATTAGTTCTGGCCCTGCCAAATCCCAATCCTTTGGAGAAGTGGGACTGGGCAACATAAAGTACACATCTGCCTCCTGCTCAGCAATGGCAGCGATTTTGCAGCCAATACTCCCCATTTTTTTTCGTTCCAATTGGGGTAGTTGGTTTAAACAGGCTTCTAATTCGGGGTTGGAGTGGCTGCGGCTGGTTAAAATCCTGAGGTTTTCCCAGGCCCGTTCTTGATCTACCTGTAACCGCTGGGTAGCACCAGAGCGAGCCACTCGAAATGTCCCTTGACCAATTTGGGCCATATAAACTGCCTCCCGACCTGGCCAGGCCACTGCCGCCAATTGTGGTCGCCCTTGGTGTACTAAGGCAATTTGGGCTGCATATTCTCCAGTTTTTTGAATGAAGTCCTTCGTTCCATCCAGGGGATCAATAATCCAGACATAGGGTTGCGCTAAAGGGGGGCCAGGTTGATAGGTTTCTTCCGTCAAATAGCCAAAGTCTCTGTCACCGCAGGTTTCTTGGAGAGTGGTGCGGATTAAATGATCCACGGCCTGGTCTGCCATCGTTACCGGTGATAGATCTCCATGGGCCTGGATTCGCCAGCGTTCTGGATGATGTTCATACTCTTGAAGCAGATCCATTGCCCGCCAGGCCACATCAATTAAGCAGTCTCGATAGGAGTCTAAATTTACGCGCATCACCTGTCCTTATTCACTGAGATTGGGCATCAAGACTTAACTCAGATTAGTAGGGGAGTTGCCAAAATTTCCAGGCCGCTTGAGCTAAGGTCAAAACTCCCACGGTAATCGCCCGTTCATCCACATCAAACTGCGGGTGATGGAGGGGATAGTTGGGCTGATCCGCAAAGCCAACCCCTAAGCGAAACATTGCCCCCGGCGCCTTTTCTAGGTATAGGGCAAAATCTTCTGCACCCAAGGATGGTTCCGGCAGGGTATGGACATGTTCTTTGCCAATGGCTTCTTGGGCTGCTTCCTGGAGCAATTGACTAAGGTGAGGGGCATTACAAACTGAGGGTACCCCGCGGCGATAGTCCAGTTCATAGCTGGCCCCATAGGTTTGGCAGAGGTGGGCAATAATTTGCTCGATCCAGGCCGGGAGAGCTTCACGGGTTTCCGGGTGTAAGGAGCGCACGGTTCCCTGCATCACCACCTGATCGGCAATTACATTGGGGGCGCGGCCACCGGAAATCTTACCAATCGTCAACACTACAGGTCGCAGAGGATTATGGGTACGACTGATGGCCTGTTGCAGGGTGGTAATAATTTGTGAGGCAATCCAAATAGCATCGATGGCTTCGTGAGGACGAGCTCCATGGCCCGATTCCCCGCGAATTCTGATTTCAATGTCATCGGCGGCGGCGGTTAAGGCTCCGTAACGGACAGCCACTTCACCAGCGGGAATTGAGGGAAAAACGTGGAGAGACAAGATTGAATGCACCCGCTCCATCGCCCCAGCGTTAATCATCCAGGCTGCCCCTTTGGCAATCTCTTCAGCGGGCTGGAAAATAAACCGCATTGTCCCTGGCAACTGTTCCCGAAACTGGGCTAACACCATGGCTGTTCCCAGGCCAACTGTCGTGTGCACATCATGGCCACAGGCATGCATCACCCCAGGGCGTTGGGACGCAAACTCCAGGCCAGTTCGCTCTTGAATCGGTAATGCATCTAGGTCTGTGCGAATTGCCAAGGTACGCGGATCACTGCCATTTCCCTGAATTTCGCCGATTACGCCAACACCATCGGGGCCTGGTAAAAGTTGAATCCCCGCCGAGGACAGCACCCCAGCCACGTAGGCCGATGTTTGCGTTTCTTTCCCACTCAACTCTGGATGACTGTGGAGATGTCGCCGAATTTCCAATAAGCGCGGATGCAGGGTTTCAGCTAGATGCTTTATTTGCGGCAACATAGTGAATCGTCAAAGAGGTTGTTAGAATATGGATGTTGTATTTTTATATTAATCTGTATTTACCTAAATATTTATCAATGGATAAACTAATGTTTTGTCTTTTTACCTTAATTTCAAGGCCCATAAACCGGAATAATTAACGATTTATCCCCTACTGTTCAGGGAATTTATTAATGTTCCTGATTGTGGTTGTTATGGTTCCATAATTTGGGCTTCCTCAAAGAACATGGGCTTTCTTTAGGAACTTCTCCAGGCCTGGGATAGTGGCTTTTATGGATTTCCCGTTCACCTAGGGTTGCCGCTGCTCAATGTCCTCAAGGTCTCCAGAAATCCACGAAATCAGAGATTGAACTAGACAAAAAAGTTATCGTAACTCCAAGTTTTTCTTATCCTTTTTTCAGTCATAGGTCTTACCCCGTTATGTCATCAACCGGTACCCGCTTATCCATCTTTATTGATGGCAATAATATGTTTTACGCTCAACAGAAAAATGGTTGGTTTTTTGATCCCCGGCGGGTTCTAGACTTCTTTACCCAGGATCCTGATACTCAACTTGTGAACGCGTTTTGGTACACCGGCCTCAAGGATGCCCAGGATCAACGCTCATTTCGCGATGCCCTGATTAATTTGGGTTATACGGTACGAACTAAAATGCTGAAGGAATTTTACGACGACCAACAGCATAAGTATTCTCAAAAAGCCAATTTGGATATCGAAATTGTTATTGATATGTTCAATACAGTTGAGCAATATGATCATGTGATTTTGTTCAGTGGGGATGGCGACTTTGAACGGGCCATTGAACTTCTCCGGTCTAAAAATACCCATATCACCGTGATCTCAACGGAGGGGATGATTGCTCGAGAATTGCGTAACGCTACGGATCGCTACATTGATTTGAACGATATTCGTCCTGAGATTGAGAAAGTTGACCGGCCCGAATTACTCTTAGATAAAACCGCGTAATGTTTTCCATCGGTGTAGTCTGCCCATGTCCAGCGAGCTTATCCTGCCCTCCACCCTGTTTCTAACCCTGTTGTTGGGAATTGGGTTATTTTTCTTCCTACGGGCCTCGACAAAAAATCGCACAGAAACCCTGACTATTCCCGCCTCGGAGCCGCCGGAAGTTCTCCTCAACAAAATACAGGCCCACTTGACGGCCCGCTCCTATCTGGTAACCGCAGTTGATGCCCCCGGCCAGGCCATTACCTTTGCAGGATTGGTGGGAGCGAGTTGGGGGTTGGCGGCTTTTTTGACGGCCTTGGCAGTGCTGGGTTTGGGGAGTCTTGGCCTGGTTCTAGGGATGCTGTGGTCTCCCTTAGAGGGTTGGGGCTTGGGGTTGGTGATTTTTGCCCCCTTGGCGACGCGGTTTTACTGGGCTGGGGCGCAACGTCAGGAATCTGTTCTCGTTCAGTTGGAATCTCCCCCTGAGTTGGGTCAGAGCCGGATTAAAATCACTGCCCACCGGGATGAATTAATCGCCCTGTCCCCGATTCTCCAGGCCCCAATCGACACCCACCCTTAAAGTCTTGGGCGATCCCATCAGACCTTTGGACTATCGCTAAAATTTAATTAAGATAATTTTTTTCGATGATCCAATCTATGTCCTCTGTTGCGGCCGTGGCTGGTCACCTTGAAATTCATCGCCTACCAATTTTTACGGATAACTATGTCTTTCTTTGGTTCGATCCCGCCAGTGCCACTGCTACTGTTATTGACCCTGGTACAGCAGCCCCAGTTTTAGCCTGTCTTCAGGAGCTCCAGGCCACCTTGACCCAGATCCTGATTACCCATCACCACTGGGATCACGTTAATGGCATTCCTCAACTCCTAGCGCAATACCCCCAGGCCCAGATTCTAGCCTCAGCCACGGATCACGGACGCATACCCGGACAAACTGTTCAACTCAGGGGTGGAGAAATTTTGACGATTGCGGGGCATTCAGTCCAAGTCCTCACAGTTCCAGGTCATACCCTTGGTCACATTGCTTACTATGTATTGCCAACCCCAGAGAATCCTGGACACCTGTTTTGTGGCGATACCCTATTTGGCTGTGGTTGTGGGCGATTGAAAGAGGGAACTCCAGCGCAACTCTGGCAATCCTTAAAGCTTTTGCGAGAATTACCGGATACGACCCAAGTTTGGTGCGCTCACGAATATACGTTAAAGAATATTGAATTTGCCCTTGGCGTTGATCCTGAAAATCTCCACCTCCAAACCCGCTATCAGACGACCCAGACTCTCCGCCAAGCCCAGCAACCGACTATTCCGACGACCCTGGGCCTGGAAAAACAAACCAATCCGTTTTTGCGCTGTGAACAAATCGAACTGCAGAGAGCCATGAATGCCCACAGTCCACTCCAAACCTTTACCCGCCTGCGGGGCCTGCGAGATCAGCAATGACCCAGCCAGAACCAGATAAAGAGCTTGCCCAATATTACGAACAGTTGGGGGTAACCCCGGATGCGTCCCTCCAAGACATTCGTTCGGCCTATGGTCGGTTATATCTAGCCTACGAATCGGACAGTTTAGATCGGCAAAAGACTTTACAGTCCACTCCCTTTGCAAAAATTCAGGAAGCCTACGATATTCTCAAACAGCATAGTGCGACTGAAGCGATCCAGGATTCCCCGTCCCAAAGCCGCAATGCCCCGAGCATTTCTGATGGTCAAAAGCCAGGGGTCTTTGATCCGGAGCAAATGCAAGCCATACGGGCAGAACTTGAACAGGACTACCAGGCCTTAGACAATGAGTATCAGGAAAAACTAGCCATTATCGAGGCCCTAAAGCAGGAAAAACTGACCGCCGAATTGTTAGATCCCAGCCTCTGGGAAGGCCTGACTGCCAGTAATTTCTGGATTTCATCAAGCCTGGTGGTGGGATTAATGCTCATAAGCCTGGGGGTGATGGTAGCCCTGGGGCATTGGCTGGTGACAATTTTGGGTCTACTTTGGCTCGGTTTCTGGGGCCTGGTGGTTGTGATCATGGCTCAATCCCCGCGGGTTACTCCTGCCCAGGCCAGACGACTTGCCCCGATTCAAGACGAGATTCAACAGCTACAAACTAAAGCCAAGCAAGAATTTGAACGTAAACAGGCTGCATTCACCCAACAACAGCAGGAACAAGTTGCTTACTTTATGACTTTGCCCCCCAATGCCATCACCGACAGCTATATCCAGTCTCTCTCGCCTCGACAGCAGTTTTATTTGCTCAGAGCGATCCAAAAACGTCAAGATCAGGATGCAATTAAGCAAAATCTCAAAACTGGAGCAAAAATCTTAGTCGGAGTTGGGCTTTTGGCGGCAATTTTTACAGGATTACCCTTTTTCTAGGTCAGTTCCCGGTGCTAGTAATAGCCTGATCGTCTTGACTGCTCTGGTTGCCATTGGCCCTTTGGCCTAAGTTCTGTAGAATCCTTAAGAAATGTTGCTGCTTTTTCTGCATGAAGCTTAGGTTTGCAGCTTACTTAATTTTTATCTTGGTGTCCGCACTGATTGGTGATTAGTTCTGGCGTTGGGCTGGAACTTTTTGAGGAGTTAGTTAAATCCCATGTCTGCTGCTCTTGCCTCCCCCCCAGGCCAAACCGAAATTCGCTCCCAGCGGTTGAGGAAAACCAAAACGGGTGTGGGAGTATCGGTTCAATCTCGCCCTACTCTGACAGAAATCCGCCCATTTCCAGGAACTGATCAGGCCTGGCCTCTTTGGCTCAAATCTCTGCTGGTGCTGCAATGGGGGTCTGCTGGGGCAGTGTTACTAGTCCTCGGCAGTTTATTGCCCATCTACGCAACATCGGCTTTTTTCCAATACCGTTGGGGTCAAACCTTTCAAGCCGTAACCCAATTGGAACAACAGGAACGGGAACTTCGCATTGCCCACCAAGCCCTGCGTCACCAAGTCACAGAAACCCTGGAAAAAAAAGGGACTCGCCTCGTACCCCAATCTCCGCAACAGGTGTTGTTTGTGCCCCAACCCACGGATGTTGCCCCGGCGGATCCCGATGAAGCCCAAATTCTTGCCCCTCGAGACGCTGACCCTACCGTCAGTTACTAAAGGACAACTAATCTATCCTGATTTTCCCAGGCCTTGGGTCTGATCATGGTCTTGATTCATCCTCCCCTGGCCTGGATGCTACCCTGGCAGCTATGACCTCCTCCCTTTCCCCCTCACCTACTCCTTCCCGCTGGCGGCTGACCCTGATCGTATTTTTTCTGCTGTTTGCTGGCAGCGCGGTGGTGGCTAGGTTAGTTTATCTCCAGGTGATTCAGGGGGCGACGCTGCAAAACATTGCCCATCAACGCCAGCGAACAGTCCCCAGTCCCAGATTTTCCCGCTTACCGATTCATGATCGCCAAGGCAATGTTGTCGCCATGGATCAGCAGACCTTTACGTTGTTTGCTCATCCCTTTTTGTTTAAAGTGCCCGTGCCTGAAGTGGTGGCGGCCCTGGCTCCAATCCTCAAGGTCAACCCCCAAGAACTCAGCCAATTCCTGTCCATGGATGACAGTGGGATTCCCGTAGCCTACGAACTGTCAGAGTCCACCGCTACCACCATTCGGGATTTGCGCCTTGATGGCCTGGAACTGATCCCGACTTGGGAACGTTATTACCCAAATCAGGAGTTACTCTCCGGGGTGATTGGCTATGTGGATCGTGAGCATCAGGGCCAGGCCGGGATTGAGTTTAGCCAAAATACCTTGTTACAACCCACACCCCGGGAAAATTTACTCTCAATGGATGGGTTCGGACTGTGGTTACCTGAGCTAGCCCCGGCGGATCCCCAAACCTTAACCGCAGACTACTATGCCAAGCTCACCATTGATACGCGTCTCCAGCGGGTTGCCCGTTCAGCGTTGCGTCAACAACTGAAAAAGTTTAGTGCTCAGCGGGGGGCTGTGATTGTCATGTCGGTGCAGGACGGCAGTCTTTTGGCCCTCGTTTCCGAACCTTCGTTTAACCCGACTCATTACTATAAAGCAGACCCCGCGCTGTTTCGGAATTGGGCTGTGGCAGACCTCTACGAACCGGGATCAACCTTTAAGCCGATTAATGTGGCGATTGCCCTTCAACTTAAAGCAATTTCCCCAACAACAGTCTTGCCAGATGAGGGGCGAATTCGTGTCGGTGGGTGGCCAATCCAGAATAGTGACTTTGCGACCAAGGGCGGGCGGGGTGCGTTGGGGATTTCCCAGATTTTGGGTTACTCCAGCAATGTGGCCATGGTGCATATGATGAATAGACTCAAAGCCAGTGACTACTATGACTATCTCCAACGCCTGGGCCTGGAGGCGACCACTGGCAGTGATTTACCCTTTGAGACCCCAGGCCAGTTGAAACCCCGCTACCAATTTGTCAACTACCCCATTGAACCGGCGACTACAGCCTTTGGGCAAGGGTTTTCCTTGACTCCCTTAAAACTAGTGCAATTGACCGCAGCCCTGGCCAATGGTGGAAATTTAGTCTCGCCCCACGTTATTGATGGCATTTACCAACAGGATGGACAACCCCTTAAAAGTCCAGATTTAGCACCCCCCCGCCAAGTGTTTTCTCCCGCAACATCACAACAGGTCTTAGCTATGTTGGGGGAAGTTGTCAGCAGTGGCACCGGCAAGGGGGTTAAGATTCCGGGGTATCGCAGTGGAGGCAAAACTGGAACGGCCCAAAAAGCGATTAACGGCATTTATACCAATCAACGCATTACTAGCTTTATCAGTGTTTTCCCCTTGGTTGAACCCCGGTATGTGATTCTCGCCGTTGTGGATGATCCCAAGGGAGATGATGCCTATGGCTCAACGGTGGCGGTACCCATTGTTAAGTCCGTTTTGGAAGGCTTGATCACCATTGAGGGAATTCCGCCGAGCCATCCGGAAGAAATTAAATATTAGAAGGCTTGTTCAGAGTTTTTTGATGTTCCGCTTGAGCCCCCTGCCAGCAGAGTTCCAGGCCGGGTCGATCCAACAAATTTGGCACAGGTCGCCAGCGATTGACCCCCAGGCCAAGGGCATAGTTCCGTAAGCCTAGGTTGGCAGCCAAGTAGAGAAGTCCCCAGCGACCAATGGCTCCCTCGAAAACCGAGGAAAGAATTAATCGATCGCGGTGGGGCAATAACAGAGACATTAACGTTGATAGCCGACCCATAATCGCGGGTTTAATCACCAGTAATCCAGACCAACCCGCCTCGATCACAGTCTGAAAACTCCTAAGGTTGGCCACTGATTCATCCAGGGCAATTGGGGTTTTATAGGACTGACTCAGGGCCTGGAGTTCATGAAACTGATGCGGGGGCAAGGGTTGTTCGAGAAATTCAATCCGTAACCGGCCAGTGCCATCTCCATGAGCCCCATTGATGCGATCACAGATTTCTAACCAGGCCTGGGCCTCCACGATACTTAACCCCCCATTGGCATCTAGTCGCAGTGTTACCGGGGGAACGCCGTGGTTAATTAATGCTTGGCCCCAGGCCTGGAGAAGTGCCAACTCAGTCTGTAGGGGGTAAACCGCGATTTTCCATTTCCAAGTTGCGTGTGGTTGCCCTTGAACCTGTGGGAGTTGATCTAACAAAGCGGATCCGGCCGGAAGTAGTTGGGCGATGGCAAAGTCTGTTGTTCGGAAGCTCGGAAAACTTTCTACACTCAAACGGGCCTGGTCAACGCCAAACTGGGTTGCGGGTAATCCATGAGGAATTTGCTCAAACCAAGCATCAGTAATTTCTTGGGGCGCCAATGCACAAAATTCCAGGGCCTGGGCTACAGTCTCTGAACCGAAGTCTGGTAGAGGTGCAATTTCCCCCAAGCCAACCTGACCCGACTCCGAAACAAGCCGTAAAAATATTCCCTCACGAACTGTCCATGCCCCATAATGGGTTGCTAACGGAATTGGAAACGGGACAGTGTAGGGACAAAATTCCAGTTGATAAGCCATGCCTCAGTGCGCCACACTTGCTGATGGCAACTCTAATATTAGGCGGGATAAATCCGTAACCGCCGATAGGGTTCTTCACCAAAGCTTTGAGATGTCAGGCGATAGTGTTCGATCAGTTCATGCTGAATGCGGCGGATACTGGCAGATCGGGGCAATAGTTCTACAGGTTGCTTTTTGGGAATGACAATTTTTTCCACTGCCAGGCGGGCTTCTTCAAGGGCTTCAATCTCATCATCATTACCCGTTGGCGCAAACAGAGCTAAATTCACTCCATCCGCTGGACTTGGTTCCTCCATTCCCAACAAATGCTGCAACCCCCGGACAATTTGGGCCATGCTGTTAGCTTTGATTGTATGGATTGGAATGTGATGCAGGTGAGCCAAATGCCGGAGTTTCGATTGGCTTTTCAGATGGGAGCGTAACGTGAGAATGACATCGGCGGTATCGATTTCCTTGGTGACAACAATCGGTAGGTTCAGGGTATTGATCGCTTGTTCAAGATGATGGCGACTAACGGCATAGGGATAAATATGAAGGGGTAATTCCTCACCATTGGGCCCTAGGGAAACTGCAGGTTCAATATTCTCAAGGAGGCGTTCAAAGTCATAGTCTGGACGTTTACGGTCTGAAGGAGTTGCCGGTAAGGGAAAAATTTGCCCACTGTTGCGCCATCCACTCTCAGGCCATTCACGACCCAGAGGAACAGTTTTCATCTCCAGTTTTTTGGTTTCCGGTGGGGCCTGGGTGATCACGACTTCACCTTTTTCATTTACCGAGCGGGTTTGAGGGTTGGGGGTATGGCCGCGCAGGAGTTGATCCACAGTTTCCGCCACATTTTCATGAACCACCCAGCGTTCGCGCTCGAGCATTTCAACGGCAATGGGAAACGTGGGAGGGGCTTTCCGTTCTAAAACACTTTTTTGGGTTCCCCGCCGCCGCGCTTCATCATCCCCTAGCGTCACAGATTGGATCCCGCCAACTAAATCCGAAAGTGTGGGATTTTTAATGAGATTTTCTAAACGATTTCCGTGGGCTGTGCCAATGAGTTGTACCCCGCGTTCGGCAATGGTTCGTGCTGCCAAAGCCTCTAACTCGGTACCAATTTCATCAATGACGATCACTTGGGGCATGTGGTTTTCGACGGCTTCGATCATCACTTGGTGTTGGAGTTCCGGGCGGGCCACTTGCATCCGTCTAGCACGGCCTAAGGCGGGATGGGGGATGTCACCGTCACCGGCAATTTCGTTGGAGGTATCAATAATCACGACCCGCTTGTGAAGATCATCGGCTAGGACTCGGGCCATCTCCCGTAAAGCTGTGGTTTTACCCACCCCAGGCCGGCCGAGGAGCAAAATAGATTGTTCACTTTCGACCAAATCCCGAATCAGGCCAATGGTGCCAAAAACTGCCCGACCAACGCGACAGGTTAAACCAATAATGTTTCCTTGCCGATTGCGAATGGCGCTGATTCGATGAAGTGTTCGTTCAATCCCGGCCCGATTATCGCCACTAAACTGCCCGACCCGTTGGACGCAATATTCTAAATCTTCCCGAGAGACTGGGGTTTGGCTTAAATCTTCGGAACCTTTGACAAACCGGGCCTGGGGGGGGCGCCCTAAATCGAGGACAACCTCTAATAAGTCTTCCCGCTGGGCATGGTCTCGGAGTGTTGCTTGGAGATAACTGGGGAGAATTTCCAGGAGTTGGGGCAGGTCGTCTGTAACTTGGCGTTGTCCGGGGGCGAGTTCAACCATGGTGGGCCGGTGACTTGATTTGATGGACAAGGGATTGGGCAACGGTTACGGCAGCATTGAGCATTTCAGGAGCATCTAGCCAGGCCAAGGAACTGTCTTGAAACTGGGATAACAGAGAACGGGCATAGCTACCGTAGGCAATTCCGGCGACAGAAAGGTGGGGATCATGGCCAGGCCTGGGGGATCGCAGGAGTCCTGATGCCCTGAGTTTAGCAACGGTATGGTCATTTGTGCCGCCCGCAACTTGGACAAATCCTGGTAAATTTTGGGTTAAGACCTTTTCTGCAAGTTTGACACAGGCCCGCGTCGCCCCATCGCCAATATCGCCACTCATCGGCCGGCCATCAGTTTGCCAAATCAGCGCACAGGGCAAGGGAGAAATTAGCTCATAAATCCAGACCAAATAGTCTTTTAATCCTTCACCACTGGGACAGCTGATGGCTAAAACCTTGAGATCGGGAATAAAATTCTTGACCTGCTGCCATAACTCCAGAAATGCTGCTTTTTCCCCAGGCCGGGTATGTAACTCCAAGGCTTGAATCTGTCCGGCGTGAATAAAGGGTTGGATCAAACTTGGATCGGCAGGTTGGGAATCCGTCAAAATATGCCCCAACGGACACACGGGTAAACAGCGCCCACAGCCATAACAACGTTCACGGATGACACCAGGTTGAGAATATTTGGCTACATCAAAGGAAATCGCCTCTGCTGGACAAATCCTGACACAGGGACGGGGGCAATCACTGGGGCAGGCATGAGGGTCAAAAATAGCTTTACGGAAATGGGGATCTTCCCCGGCATTTAAGCTCACCATCAAAAATGGCCGGATCAGCTCAGGATTAACGTCTAAGGCCGCTTCAATCCCCTCTAAAGCTGCTGTCATAACCGCTGGATTTGCTGCCACATCAATACAATCGACCCCTGCCAAGCTGTAAGCCAAGGCCAAATTATGAATTTGGGGTAAGTCTTGGAAGCTAGCTCCAGTAATTAGCTTGCACCATTGATTGGCCTGGAGTGATTCAAGGGGAGTGAGGATAAAAGGCACAAACTAGAGCAACGTTACAATCCACTTAATTTCATTAGAGTTTAAGCTCATGCATCGGCATCCGCTAGGATTTTAGGGACTCGGAAAAAGTCTTCTTCAATCTCAGGGGCAATCTCAAGTAATTGGGGCCGCTCGGGGAAAGGACTCAGGGTGTCAGGGCGGGTGATATTACTGACTTCAATGGCTCGGGTGGTGGGCGTAACCTGACTCACATCCAAGGCATCAAGTTGCTGGACATAATCCAAAATTGAACTGAGTTGACTCGTCATAGCCGAGACTTCCTCAGGGGTTAAGTCTAGGCGGGCAAGGTGGGCTACTTTTTTGACATCATCAGGGGTAAGCATAGGCAGTCCGGGGGTACTCAAATGATGGGAAAAACGGGTGGTTACTCTTAATCAGTTGTTAAGTCGAGTTTGCCGGTTAGAAAAAGACATCGGTGGTCGAGCGGCCCGTGGTTTTTAACCAGTTTTGAGCTTCGATGTAGTTGTTGGGAGCCTGTTGAATTGCCCGTTTCCAATAGTCAGCGGCTTTGTCGTAGTACTGTTCAGCGGTTTCGGCTTGCTCAGCTTCCTCGGCTTGGGTACCTAAATAATGCAAAATCACGGCCACATTGTTTAGAGCTTGGGGCATCCGAGGATTCAGTTCCAGGGCCTGGTGATAGAGGTCTAGGGCCTGGTTATGATCGCCGTTGCTAGCATAAATTAAGCCCATGTTGTAGAGAACAAAACTCCGATCGTAGGGATCTTGTTCCAGTTTCAGAGCTTCTTCATAGTTTTCGAGGGCTTCGGCGTATTCCCCATCCCCCTGGGCGGACATCCCATCACGGTAGTAGGCAAAGGCAGCTTTGGATTGACGATTAGTCGGTAAAACCTTGAGGATAATATCGGCCATGACCGTAAAGGTCTTGTCAATAAAATTATCGTTACGTTGGGAGCGCGGCATTGGCGATGTCAACCTACTAGTTACTACGAGCAAATCCACCTTATTGGTAATTTACCCTTCCCAGGCCTGGGTCAGCAACTCGAGGACATTCTCCGCAACTCCCTTCAACTGGATTTCCTAGGCCAAATGCATTTTTAAAACCGCCGGAGAGGCTCGCCGGACTTTGCAGCGAATGGTGGGTAGGCCTAGACGCTGGCAAGCTTCGTAGCGATGGCAACCGGAAAATCCAAAAAAACGCCCCTCCACCTCCAAAACATCAATCGGCTCCTGTTGACCAATTTCAGCAATGGATTCCATGAGGGCGGCGACTTTATCGGGGTCATTTTGTCGCATGAGTGGGCGATGAATCGCGTTGAGGGGAAGCTCCATAATTCGCATCTGACTTAACCTCCAGGATGACAGGAATAGAACAGGCTGTGGATATCTCTTTCTTCTAAATCGTAGTCGTTATGAGTTTATTTTGTCAATTTCCCGACAAAAGTACTGTTTGGGCTAGGAGGTTTGTACTTTTTGGCAGAGGAATTTTGATAGCCTGGAGAATGAAGATAGATCAAACGTATTGGTGTGATGGTTCGGTGAGGCATTTCGATGAGCGAGAGTAATTTTCCGGCCCTCTACTTAGGGGTTTTGCTTATCCTTTTGGCCACAGTGGGGTGGTTTGTTTTTCGGCAAATTATCCGAACCCGGCGGATTGAACTGAGTTTGGCGCGCCTACAAAACAAGCTCAAACAGGAGCGCGGTACCGCCCAGGAATATTTTGAGTTGGGTAGCATTTATCTGAATAAGAAGCTGACTTCCCAGGCCATTCCGATGCTGCAAAAAGCGCTCAAGGCTGCTGAGACAGATTCGACCGCAGTCACAGCCCCGATTTTCAACGCCCTTGGGTTCGCCTATTTTTCCCAAGATCAGTACGATTTAGCCATTCGCAATTACCGAGAAGCCCTCGAGCAAAACCCGACCTACGTGACCGCGGCCAATAACCTCGGACACGCCTATGAGCGGAAAAATCTCACCAGTCAGGCCCTCGAAGCCTACGAGCAGGTCTTAAAAACCGAACCGAATAATCCAACCGCCAAAAAACGGGCAAATTCTTTACGGAAGCGGATGCCAGCCTCATGAGCTAGGGTCTGTTTTGATTACAGGCTTGATACTAACAGCAACAACAACTTACACAAGTTCATCAAAATTGCCGGAATTCTTAAGGAATTCGGTGGGAAGCCGCAGGGGGTTAGCAATTCCCGTTAGAACAGAAATGCGGGTGCCGACTTGATCCCGGGGCTAATCTGTGGTGGGTGGAGTTGAATCAATTGTTCTGGCACTTGGTTCCCGCACTGAATTTCCCGCATTGCTAAACCAGTAGCGGTATTGACTACTAAATTACTGTCTAATTCAGCAAGTTCACCCTCTATTTCCCTTGGGCCTAGCATGTGTTACTAGACGCTCCAGCTATTTTTCAGCAAACCCTATCCACTGCTAAGTACGAGCAATTTGTGGATATCATTGGCGCACACACGGATGGCTTAGTATCTTGTCAAGTTTGGCAAACTCCAGATTTTCACCGTTTTCTGACGGTTATTCCACCGATCCAGACTAGAGATTCTTCAGATTCCGGTTCTAGTCCAGGCCTGGCTGGGGTGACCCTCATTCTAAGTCCTGAAATTTGGGCGCTTGTTGCCTATCACAACACAACGCTACCAGGATTCATTGGCCTGGAATTGACGTTTGCTCCCGATGTGATTGGGGCCTGGTTGCAGCAATTGCCAACGGAACTATTTCCACCCTCGCGCCCTTTGCCGCCCCTTGCCCCAACCTCGCCCCTCAAGGAACGGATACTCTGGGACCTGTTAACCCTTTGTGCCGCAGACCTCTCTCCCCAAACCGCCACCTGTCAACCCCAAGTTAATCTGGCTGTTAATCAACGGATGCATCGGGAACGACTGATTCACCAGATGACCACACTGATTCGGCAAAGTTTGGATCTAGGCGAAATCCTTAATACAGCGGTTCAACAGATTTGTAACTTTCTCCAGGCGGATCGGGTTTTGATCGTCGAACTCAGCCACACCCTTTCTGGGACGATTTGCTACGAAGCCTTGGGCAGTGGGGGCCCAGTTTCCCTCTTGGGTGCCGAAGTATCTCTAACCCAGGCCCAAGACTTAAGGGATTGGCAACGGTTGCAGGCCGGTGAAATTATTGCAATGACTGAAATTGATGACTCCCAAGATGGGGCCTGGTCTCCGTTTCCAGGAATATTGGGGGTAAAATCCAGCCTAATTGGGCCTATTTTTGTCCAAGGGAGCCTTTGGGGATTATTGGTTGCCCACCACTGCCACCACCCCCGCCCCTGGTTTCCCCAAGAACAGGAATTTTTTAACCACATTTGTAATCACATCAGTATCGCCATTTTCCAGTCGCAACTTTACCAGCAACTCCAACAACAAAAAGCCAATCTTGAAGATCGCGTTGCGGAACGCACCCAGGCCCTTGAACAATCTGTACGTACTGCTGCGGCTGCCCAACGGGTTAAAAGTGATTTTCTCGCCACCATCAGCCATGAGTTACGCAGCCCCCTAACCTGTGTGATTGGCATGTCCGCAACTCTTCTCCGCTGGCCCCTTGGCCCACTGACGGAAAAACAACGCCATTACCTGGAAACCATTCACGATAGCGGTACCCATCTCCTGGAATTGATTAATCGCATTCTCGAACTTTCTCAAGTGGAGGTGGGACAAACTGCCCTAAGGGTACAAGCCTTTTCCTTAGCCCAGTTTTCACGACAAGCCATTCAACGGGTTCGCCCACTGGCCAGCACTGCCCAAATTCACCTCAATTTAGATTTGGATATTCCTCCAGATACCGATACTTTTACTGCTGATCCCCATCGCCTGCAACAGGTCTTACATCACCTCCTCACCAACGCGATTAAATTCACTCCCGCCAAGGGCCAAGTGACATTACAGGTGATTGGTGAAACGGATGGGGTACTATTTCGGGTCATTGACACCGGCATTGGGATTCCCAGCCATCTGCAACCCCTGCTGTTTCAACTGTTTCAACAATTGGATCGTCCCTATCATCGGCAGTTTGAGGGCATGGGCCTGGGTTTAGCGTTCACCAAACAGATTGTTAACCTGCATCAGGGCACCATTTCCGTCGAGTCCCAAGAACAGCAGGGCTCAACCTTTACGGTTCGGATTCCTCGCCAGGCCTGGAATGGGACACCATTACTCTCGCCTCGGAGTCCTGAGGGCCGGGTCATCTTGATTGAGGAGGAGGAGGAGACCGCCACATTGATCTGCGAATTGTTAACCGCGGCTGGCTATCAAGTGATTTGGATGACGGATCCAGTCATTGAACAACTGAGTCACTTTCAACCGCTCCTCGTGATTGTTTCAGAACAGCTTAATCACTTTGACCTTAATCGTCTATATCAGCAACTCCAGGAAACTCCCACGACCCAGCAGACAAAAGTAATTCTCATGGGCAATTCCCCCGCTAATGTTCACGCTTCCAGCACCACGGTCAACGCCCCCTTGTCCGAGCCTGGCCCCCGAATACCCGCTGGTTATTTGCAATACCCCATTGATCCAGAGTCCCTGTTGGCGACAATTGCGGCTGTTGTTGACCTTGAGGTGAATGGGGCATTGCTGTCGGGGCCAGTGCGCTAAACCTAATGCCCTGATGTCTCAGAAATGACTGTGATGCTCTGGAAATAGATGTGCTATCCTAGAAAGGCTGTGGTTGTTTCGCCTTGAGAGTGATTATGAGTCGTGTTTGTCAGTTGACAGGAAAAAAAGCAAATAACGCCTACGCGGTTTCCCACTCCCATCGCCGCACGAAAAAACTTCAACAGGTCAATTTGCAGTGGAAGCGCCTGTGGTGGCCAGAAGGTAATCGCTGGGTACGTTTACGCCTCTCAACAAAAGCAATTAAAACCCTGCAACTGAAGGGATTATCTGCCTTTGCGAAAGAAGCTGGTCTAGATTTAAACAAATTCTAAGCTTGCCCCCTTGAGTTGAGTGGCTTCAATCTTTCCCGTCCCAATCGGTGGTTTGATTGTAGATCCTCAACTTGGCCTGGAGAGATGGCAGAGTGGTCGATTGCGGCAGACTTGAAATCTGTTGAAGGGTCACACCTTCCGGGAGTTCGAATCTCCCTCTCTCCGTTATCCAAATCGTTAAGTAATTTAGTTAAATTCCCGCAATTACAAGTTCTGGGGCCTAGGCTAAGGATAGATGTCACACCCTAGGGGGGCAGTTTTTATGCAACCCAACCCAGGCCAATGTACGCAACACGATCCCGTCAAAGCCTATCTGGCCCACTGGTTCCAACTTGGAAAAAAGCTCTACGCTCAGTCTGGTAGAACTGAAATTTGTCCGAGTTCTGTTTTGGTTCCAGGGGGGTTTAGCGCAGAATTTGAAGCCTGCTGGAATTACATTACCTCTGACCAGGCCGGGGATTGTTACCTAGAAGGTACCGACGAAACCATTGCCGAACTGCGACAACAGCATTGGGAAATTGTGAATTGTGCGCGCTGTGCGATGCCGATTGCCCTGCCTAAAAATGGGATTGCGCCCTTTCATTGTCCCTGTGCTGGCCTGGAAAATTGGCCAAATATAGAATTACCTACTCCCCGCGGCCCAATGGATAGTCAAGCTCATTTGAGTAATTTGCAAAGCCGTTTGGAGCATCAATTTGAGGCAGAAACCATCGGAGAATAAACCCCACCACAGAGCCAGTGGAACCTTTAACCAATCATGATGCCAACCAAGATGATTCTCCGCTGCAATCCAGGCCCGATGAGCAAACCTAGGATAGTTAATCTGGTCTGAACATTTGTTAGTGGGTTAAACCGATGCTGAAATTATCCTGGCTATTGTTTGTGCTCCCCATCCTTGGGTTAAGCCTGACTACGGAAATTGCTCAAGGGGGTGTGTTATCAAAACTGGTGGGCCCAGAGTCAGCTTCTAATCCATCGTTAATCACTGAACAACCCCAGGCCTGGGATTTTCAAGCATTCGGGACAGAACCATTTTGGGGGGTACGGGTTAGTTCCAGTGGGATTTTGTTTGGCACTCCAGATGGGACTCAAGCAGAGTTTCCCTATGGCCAACCCCGTCATGCCGTAGGCCGTCCAGAGGAACTGGTTTTGGTGTTCGATTTGGGTGACAAAAACTCTCTAACCCTAGTCCGTAGTCCATGCAGTGATGGTATAAGTGACAAGACCCACACTTACCAGGCCATTTTTGTCTATCAGAACAGGGTATTTCATGGTTGTGCAAATTCCAGTGAGACTTAGAACTGCGGCACACTTGCAATCAGTTATCAGCCGAATTTGTCGAGTTTGGGGTATCGAGGGTGCATCTGCCTCAATCATTAGGGGCAAGGATTAGTCTCGCAGGAATTGGCGGGGGTTTCTGATAAGGTAAGCAATAGTCATCTTTTCAGGCTTGTGTTTTTTAGGATGCCCCCATGTCGGAAATGTTAATGTTCAATGCGCTTCGGGCTGCCATTGATGAGGAAATGGATCATGACCCCACCGTGTTTGTCTTGGGGGAGGATGTGGGGCATTATGGCGGCTCCTACAAAGTAACGAAGGATTTATACAAGAAGTACGGTGATTTGCGACTACTAGATACCCCAATTGCTGAAAATGGCTTTACGGGAATGGCTGTGGGGGCGGCAATGACAGGTCTCAAGCCGATTGTTGAAGGGATGAACATGGGCTTTTTGCTCCTGGCCTTCAACCAAATTGCCAATAACGCCATGCTCCGATACACGTCTGGGGGTAATTTCAAGATTCCGATTGTGATTCGCGGGCCTGGGGGTGTGGGTCGGCAACTGGGGGCGGAACATTCCCAACGTTTAGAAGCCTATTTCCAGGCCGTACCGGGATTAAAAATCGTTGCTTGCTCCACAGCCTATAACGCCAAGGGATTATTAAAGTCGGCAATTCGGGATCCCAATCCAGTCCTATTTTTTGAGCATGTGCTGCTGTATAACCTTAAGGACGAAATTCCCGAAGAAGAGTATTGGCTGCCCTTAGACAAAGCGGAAGTGGTGCGCCGGGGGGGTGATGTGACGATTTTGACCTACTCCCGGATGCGACATCATGTTTTGCAGGCGGTGAAAACCCTGGAAAGTCAAGGCTATGATCCGGAAGTAATTGATCTGATTTCCCTCAAGCCCATTGATTTCGACACCATTGGCCCCTCCATTGCCAAAACCCACAAGGTCTTGATTGTGGAAGAGTGCATGAAAACTGGTGGGATTGGGGCAGAACTAAGTGCTTCCATCCATGAGCGCTATTTTGATGAGTTGGATGCCCCCGTCTTGCGGCTGTCCTCCCAGGATATCCCTACCCCCTATAACGGTCGCTTGGAAAATCTCACCATTGTCCAACCTGGGCAAATTGTCGAAGCGGTACAAAAACTTACAGCCCACCAAATTTAGGCAGAGAGAGTCGTATGGGTAAAAACCGGGGATTTCTCCTTGTCATTCTTGGATTGCTGCTTGCGGCCATCTGGGTGATTGTGCAAACACCGCCACGCCTGGGCCTAGATTTGCGGGGTGGGGCCCAACTGACATTACAGGTTAAAACCACTGAAAAAGTTACCCAAATTACCCCGGTTGTTCTCGATGCCACGCTGAAAGTAGTTGAAAATCGCATCAATGGCCTGGGGGTGTCGGAATCCCAAGTTCAGACAGCTGGGGAAGATAAGCTTTTAGTCCAATTACCGGGGGTCACCGATCCGGAACAGGCCGAGCGAGTTTTAAAAGGCACTGCCCAACTGGACTTTCGCTTTCAAAAAACCGGCACCGAGGCCCAACTCCAGATCGAAAAGCAACTCGAAGGGCAACTCCTGTTTGAGCAAATTAAACTCCTGGCGGAGCAAGTTCAACTGGAAAGCGCCAATGACTCAACCAAGCTGGCGGAAAACAAAGCGGCTCTTGCAAAAAATAAGGAATCCCTCGATAGAAGTGCGGTGGCAATTCAAGGACTGTTTGAAAAAACCGACTTAACGGGGGCAATGGTGCGGGAGGCCTTGGCTAGTCCGGTGGGGCCGGGTTCCCAAAACTGGAGTGTGATTATTCGGTTTGATACTCAAGGGGCAACCCTCTTTGCTGATTTAACAAAGCGGATTGCGGGCACCGGCCGAACTCTGGGGATTTTTCTTGATGACAAGCTGATTAGTTCCCCGACTGTTGCTGTGGAATATGCCCAAACCGGGATTCAGGGGGGAAGTGCGGAAATTTCCGGGGGATTTAATGCCCAAAGTGCCAATGACTTAGCCGTTCAACTCCAGGCCGGGGCGTTACCAGTGCCTTTAGAACTCGTTGAAAACCGAACCGTTGGGGCAACCTTAGGTCAAGACAGTATTCGCAGCAGCTTGATTGCCGGGATTGGCGGCTTGATTTTGGTACTGGTGTTTATGGTGGCCTATTACCGTCTGCCCGGGGCCATTGCCACAATTGCCTTGATTCTCTATGCCATCTACTGCTATGCCCTATTTTTACTCCTGGGGGTAACGTTGACTCTGCCGGGAATTGCTGGGTTTATTCTCAGTATTGGCATGGCTGTGGATGCAAATGTCCTGATTTTCGAACGGACGCGGGAAGAATTGCGGGCAGGACGTACCCTTTATCGCTCTGTGGAAGCTGGATTTGAGCGGGCCTTTGCCAGTATTTTGGATAGCAACGTCACGACATTGATTGCCTGTGGGGCTCTGTTTTGGCTGGGTTCTGGCCTGGTACGGGGCTTTGCCTTGACCTTGGCGATTGGGGTAGCGGTGAGTATGTTTACGGCTTTGACCTGTAGTCGGACATTACTGTTCATTTCCCTGACGTTCCCCAGCTTGCGTAAACCGAATTGGTTTTGTCCCCGTCTGGAGTCGGCCCGATGAGTTGGAGTGTGACGAAAAATCGTAATCTCTGGTGGGGAATTTCCCTGCTGACGATTCTGGTGGGCCTGGTGGCAATGATTTTTTCTTGGACTAATCCCCAGATTCAGTCCCCCTTGCGCTTGGGTCTCGACTTTATTGGTGGTACTCGCCTACAGGTGGTCTTAGATTGCAATCAGCCTGGGGCCTGTGAGCAACCCATTGATTTAGCCGATGTCCGAGCCATCCTGACTGAAGCGGGCCTGGGAAATAGTAGCCTCCAAATTGTGGATCAAACCGGGATTTCGATTCGTACCCAACCCTTGGATGTGGATCAACGGACGCGCTTAGTGGGGGACTTGGAACGAGGCCTGGGAAAATTTGACCCTCAACAAACTCAAATTGAAACCGTTGGCCCCACCCTGGGACGGCAGCTTCTCAACTCCGGCCTTTTAGCCCTATTAGTGTCTTTCGTTGGTATTACGATTTACCTAACCCTACGATTTCAATTTGACTATGCCTTTTTTGCCCTTGTGGCCTTGGTTCATGATGTTTTAGTCACCATTGGGATTTTTGCAATTCTTGGGCTAGTCTTTGGGGTTGAGGTGGATAGCCTTTTTGTTGTGGCGTTGCTGACCATTATTGGCTTTTCCGTCAATGATACGGTTGTCATTTATGACCGGATTCGTGAGAACCTCAAGGTCAATTCTGGGGAAGCCATTGATACTATTGTCGATGATTCGGTCAATCAAACCTTAACCCGCTCGATCAATACAACCTTGACCACAACATTGCCTCTGATTGCGATTGTTCTCTTTGGGGGAGAAACCCTGAGATTTTTTGCCCTAGCCTTAATTGTTGGCTTTATCAGTGGCGCCTATTCCAGTATTTTCTGTGCTAGTACCTTACTGGGGTGGTGGCGGCATCGGCAAAGTTTTAGTTAATTCCTGGCTTATGGTCTCCTATGACATTATTTATCAATAAGCTTAAAGAGCTTGGATTTCTTCAGGATGTCCATTTAACCATTGCTCAAGTTGACTCACTGAAAGTCGTGATTGAGGATGACTCTGGGCCTCAAGATTGGCAAATAATTCATTAATCTGGGAATGACTGACCTCGGCCTGGGGGTTTGAAACAGCCTAAAATAAAAACTTACATCCCACCTGATGAAGATCCATGGACATTCAAGAATTTTTTGCCCAAAGCTGTGGTCGCTGGTTCTCTCAACGCACAAGTCATCATCTGGCTTTTAAACAAACTGAATCGGGCCAGTCCCAATTGACCATTGAATTGGTTGAACTTACAGATCCTGCCGTGGTTGCCCTTTGTCAGCAGTACGAAGTTGACCCCAACTTGGCATCCTGTGCAGCACGGGTTAGTTGGAATGGCACCATGGCCTGGGATGAGGAAAAGCATGAAGGCTCAACAGTTCTCGTGACCGTACCAGATTGTCCTGGGGGTGCTTCTGGAAAGCTACTGCGGGAAGTTGGCTATGCCGAGAAGACTCCGGTTGCTGGTAAATATGTCATGGGCGCAGACGACTCCCTAACCTTGATTACTGAATACGAAACCATGTATTCCGAGGAGCGGCTCTGGTTTGCTAGCCCAAATTTACGGTTACGCACTAGTACTCTCAAGCGCTTTGGAGGGTTCAGTATGGCCACCTTCTGTTCGGAAATTCGTCTGGGCGTAACTAAGTCCCCAGAACCCGTCGCCACTGCTGCTGCTCGCCAATAATCAGCGATAAACTGAGTTTTTCCGCTCCCCTGTCCCCTTTCATCTTCTCAAGTTATATCTATGACTTCATTTAGGATTGCCCTCTTGGCCGGTGATGGTATTGGCCCAGAGATTATGGCTGTGGCGGTTGATGTTCTCCAGGCCATTGCGCCGAAGTTTGATCTCAATCTGGAGTTCGCCTCAGCCTTGATGGGAGGAGCAGCGATAGACGCCACTGGAGAGCCATTACCTGCTGCCACGCTGGATGTTTGCCGTCAGAGTGATGCGGTGCTCTTAGCGGCGATTGGTGGATACAAATGGGATAACTTGCCCCGTCATTTGCGGCCGGAAACGGGTTTATTGGGACTGCGGTCTGGCCTGGGTTTATTCGCTAACCTGCGACCGGCTCAAATTTTGCCACAGTTGATTGATGCGTCTTCCCTCAAGCCTGAGGTCGTAGCTGGAGTGGATATTATGGTTGTCCGGGAGCTTACGGGCGGCATATATTTCGGGCAACCCAAGGGGATTTTTACCACGGAAACCGGGGAACAGCGGGGCGTGAATACCATGGTTTATAGCGCGTCGGAAATTGATCGGATCGGTCGGGTGGCCTTCGAGACGGCGAGACAACGGGGAAAACGACTGTGTTCAGTGGATAAAGCTAATGTCTTAGAGGTTTCCCAACTTTGGCGAGACCGGATGAACCTTCTTGCTAAGGACTACCCTGATGTGGAATTGAGCCATCTCTACGTGGATAATGCCGCGATGCAACTGGTTCGAGCGCCCAAACAGTTTGACACCATTGTTACAGGCAATCTTTTTGGGGATATTTTGTCTGATGCCGCCGCCATGCTCACAGGCAGTATTGGAATGTTACCGTCAGCGAGTTTGGGGGCTCAGGGGCCTGGGGTATTTGAACCAGTCCATGGCTCAGCTCCCGATATTGCTGGGCAAAATAAAGCAAACCCCCTAGCAATGGTCTTGAGCGCGGCGATGATGTTGCGATATGGGCTTAATCAACCCCAAGCAGCCCAGGCCATAGAAGCTGCCGTTTTAGCTGTCCTTGATCAAGAAAAACGCACGGGGGATTTAAGTAGTCCTGGAATGACAATTTTAGGCTGCAAAGAAATGGGCCAGGCCCTTTTGGATGTTCTCTAAGCCAGCCAACTTCTCTAAAAAACTTAGATAGGGTTTCCAAGGATCATTGTCTGGGACGAGCTTTATTGACCTTAAGGGTACGCCCCAACCACATAGCGCCATCAAACTCCTGGATCGCAGCATCTTCCTGGGAATCTGTGGCCAACTCAACAAAGGCAAACCCGCGCCGCTTTCCAGTCTCCCGATCCATGGGCAAAACCACCCGCTTCACTTCACCATGTTGAGCAAAGATTTCCCGTAAATTTTCTTCAGTTGCATCGTATGAAAGGTTACCAATGTAAAGCGTCATACCGAGTTCCGAACAATCCTTGGTCAATATAATAACCTGCTGATTTTCCTGTGCTTGCGTTCCAGGCTACAAATTGTCATGTTCTCTACCTTAAATTCACTCAAACTGGCTGCTTTTTAATTTCCTCTTAATCTTTTTTCGATTTTCTCCACCTGATTGGTGATGAATGTGGGGAATTTAAGCTGTTGATTGCAACTCGTTTCAGGGATTCTAGGTTGCCGATGAATCACAGTAGAATGGCACTTGTGGCAAGTTAGGAACGATGAAACCCATGGAATTGGCAGCTCGGATTTATCAAGTAACCCCCTCCATTACCCTTGCCATTGATTCAAAAGCCAAAGCGATGCGGGCTGCTGGGGTTGATATCTGTAGCTTCAGTGCTGGGGAGCCGGATTTTAATACCCCAGATCATATTAAGTCTGCGGCCCAACAGGCCCTGGAGGATGGCAAAACTCGCTATGGCCCGGCCGCTGGAGAACCGAAGTTACGGGAATTAATTGCTGAAAAACTCAAGCGTGAAAATCAATTACCCTACAACCCAGAAAACGTCATTGTCACTAATGGTGGTAAACAGTCTTTGTTTAATTTGATGATGGCGTTGATTAATCCTGGAGATGAGGTAATTATTCCCGCCCCCTATTGGTTAAGTTATCCAGAGATGGTCTATCTGGCCGGGGGTGTGCCCATTATTGTCCAGACAACTGCAGCCACGGGCTATCGGATTACCCCAGAGCAATTAAGGGCTGCTATTACGCCTCGAACGAAGTTATTCATTCTGAATTCCCCTAGCAACCCCACGGGTATGGTTTATCCGCCAGCGGAAATTCGGGCCTTAGCTGAGGTGGTGGTTGCAGCGAATATTTGGGTTGTGTCTGATGAAATCTATGAAAAAATCCGCTATGACGGCCTGGAGCATTTGAGTATTGGGGCGGTCAGTGAGGCTGCGTTTAACCACACGATTGTCAGTAGTGGCTTTGCCAAGGCCTATGCGATGACGGGCTGGCGTGTCGGCTATTTGGCTGGTCCCTTGGAGTTGATTAAAGCCACCACCACAGTTCAGGGGCATAGCACTTCTAATGTTTGTACGTTCGCTCAATACGGGGCCATGGCTGCGTTATCCGGCTCTCAAGATTGTGTGGCCCAGATGCTGACGGCCTTCGCGGAACGACGGGAGGTGATGTACGGGTTACTCTCAGAAATCCCCGGTCTCGCCATTGTCCGACCCACTGGTGCCTTCTATGCCTTTGTCAACATTGGTGCAACGGGTTTAGACTCTCTGACCTTTGCTGAGCGGCTCCTAGAGGAAAAGCAAGTGGCCTTGATTCCGGGTAAAGCCTTCGGCACTGATGATCATATTCGCCTCTCCTATGCCACCGATGTCAACACGATTCAGCGGGGCTTAGCCAGATTAGCGGACTTTGTCAAAACCCTTGCTCCTCGGGCTAGCTAGGATCATTACCGATGAATTCCGCGTATCTTTCCTGGCCTGGATTTGGAGTGACTCACAGTCAGCACCGCAGCCCCTAAGATAGATGAGCGACTGGGAAAAGGGATATTTGCCTTGTGACCTACGAACCGCTCCACCATAAATATCGTCCCCAGGTTTTTGCGGATCTCGTGGGCCAGGCTGCCATCGCCACCACCTTGAGTAATGCCTTGCTCCAAGAACGCATTGCCCCTGCCTATTTATTCTGTGGTCCCCGCGGTACGGGCAAAACATCAAGCGCCCGGATTTTAGCCAAATCCCTCAACTGCCTCAATGCGCCTAAGGCCACGCCAACTCCCTGTGGCCACTGTGATGTGTGTAAAGCCATCGCCCATAGCTCAGCCTTGGATGTTATTGAAATTGACGCTGCCAGTAATACTGGAGTTGACAATATTCGAGAATTAATCGAAAAATCGCAATTTGCCCCGGTTCAATGTCGGTATAAGGTTTATGTGATCGATGAATGTCACATGCTCAGTACCTCGGCGTTTAATGCCCTCTTAAAAACCTTGGAGGAACCCCCCGATCGAGTTATTTTTGTCCTGGCTACGACTGATCCGCAACGGGTCTTGCCCACCATTATTTCCCGGTGTCAACGCTTTGATTTCCGCCGTATTCCCTTGCCGGATATGGTGGCCCACCTGAGTCATATTGCCCATCAGGAAGGGATTAACATCAACGCTGAGGCGATCAACTTGGTTGGCCAGCTGGCCCAAGGAGGATTACGGGATGCAGAAAGTTTGCTGGATCAATTAAGTTTACTGGCTGGAGAAATCACCATTGAACGGGTTTGGGATTTAGCGGGTTCTGTGCCGGAACAGGATTTATTGCTGCTACTCCAGGCCATAAAAAGTCAACATCCTGAAACATTACTGGAGCAAGTCAGGCGCTTACTTGAACGAGGTCGGGAGCCCTTAATTGTCTTGCAAAACTTGACCGGTTTTTACCGTGACTTTCTGATTGCCAAAACTGCCCCCCACCGCCAAGATCTGGTGGCTATTACGCCGACGACTTGGACGGCATTGTGCGAATTATCAGGCCATTGGACCAGTCAAGAAATTCTTGCGGGGCAACAACATCTGCGGGCCTGTGAATTACAAGTCAAAAACACGACCCAACCCCGGCTTTGGTTAGAAGTGGGCCTCTTGGGATTACTGTCACTTCCGAACGTTGAACCTGTCACTAGAAATCTACCGCAACCCCAGGCCACGGCTCCCATCCCTCAACCCCCTGCTGCTCCAGGCCCAGTTAATCCATCCTCACCCCCTAGCCCCGTCCCCGCGTCCACAAATCCAAAACCCGTTGTCAATTCAATCCTTTCAACACCCCCCGCCCCCCCAAATCCCCCGCCCCCCATTGCCGAACCCGAACACCCCACCTCCCCTGTAGTTGATCTCGGCCAAGTTTGGCAACAGGGAATTCAGTTGGTTCAATTTCCTGGTACCCAGGCCCTACTGTCTCAGCACGGACAACTACTCAGTTGCAGTGATCGAGAAGTTCGCATTGGCATCTCCTCCCCTGGTCTCCTCAAACTCACCCAGAAATACCAGGACAAAATTGAGCAGGCCTTTCAAAAAGCCATTGGCAAACCCGCGAAAGTCCGCTTAGAAGTGGCCAGTCCCCCAATCACGTCAACCCCCGCCGACCCGCAAATTTCCCCGCCCCCACCCAAACCGGCATCCCCGCCGCCAACCCTCACACCAACTCCCCGAGACAGTCCTCCCTCAGAATCAGTTTCCCCTGAGCCCCTGCCCCGCCCGGCCCTGAGTCCCTTTACCCCCCCCGATGCCTTAACCCAGGCCACCCAGAGTTTTGCTCGATTTTTTGCTGGAGAAATTGTGACCCTGGAGGACGGCAACTCCACTGACGCACTCCCCCTTGACCCAGACCGACCGCCAAATTCCTCTGACCCCAGTCCTGCTGCTGTGGAATTACCCGATGAACTGGAGGAAGATTTACCCTTTTAAGGAGTTCCTGACCGTTTTAGCAATAGGTTAGCGATTGGCCTGGGGAGTTTGTCCGGCCTGGGCTAGTTCTTGATCCAGGAGTTGCCAATAGGTGCGCTCCAGGGATGGGGTCATGACGTTATCCTCAATCCCATAGCCCAAACTCGTCCAAGTTGCCGACAACAGCTCTAAAACCCTTTGAATTTCCCCCGCCTGTAACAGTGCTGGAATATCTGCATCCCAGGCCTCAGAATCGGTGAGCCAACTGTAAACCACCTGATCCTGAAATTCTGGAGCAAAGCTATAGTCTGTCCAAAACCAACGGGGTGGATCTGGATGATAGCGTTGGGCCATTTCCTCCCAAGTGGTGCTGAGAAACTGATAGCGACCGGCAGCCGTGGTGCATTGGCCAACGTTGGGGCCCGCAACAATTTCCAGACAGCGATTGGGATGTTGATGAAAATCCTGAAAATGATCGCCACCGTAGAGCAACGTGTAAGGACTTGGATCATTGGCCTCACTGACGGAAATGGTTCGCATCAGGGCCCGCACATGGGGATCTCCCCCCGTCATCACCAAGGGGGCAATTTCTCCCGGTTGCCATTTACGCCACAGGGCCTGGACCTTGGGTAAGTCTGGACGAATGAATGTCCAATAGCCCAGCCCACCTAGTCCGAGACCGAGGATTACCAGGATTCCCCGCCATGGCCGAGATTTTGTTTTGCGCTTTTCTAGGGTCAAGGTCATCAGGGTTGATTGTGTCACGATACTTGGGCAAACAAGTCTGGCCAGGGAAAACTGGGGGCATCGGCTCGGGATACCACCTCCAAGACTTTATTTTTAGCTGACGGCGCCAACAAAGACTCAATGCAAATTTCAGCGACTTGACTCCGGGGAATACTGCCTTCAAACAGGGAATCAGCCCCCGCCATCACTACGGGCAATTGGGTGTTCTCCTCCTTAAGACCGCCGGGTCGAACAATCGTGTAGGTTAGACCACTGGAACGAAGATAGTTTTCGGCTTGCTGTTTCCAGAACAGAATCAACCAGAACAAATTTAACGGATGAAAAAACCGCGAGACACAGAGGGAGGAAACCAAAACAAGATGCTCGACATTTTGAGCTTTGGCGATATCCACCAGGTTCTTGGTGCCTTCATAGTCCACAAGGTAGGGCTCTAGGGGATTAAAGCTTGGGGTAGCGCCCGTTGCACAGATGATCCGATCACAATCCTCCAAGGCTGCGGATAGGGTGGCTGGCTCCAAGACATTCCCAACACAAACTTCGACGGTTTCTGGCAGGAGCGCCTTGGCTTTTTCCTGATCTCGCACCAGAGCCACCACCGGAATATCTCGTGCCAGCAACTGTTCAACCACTCTTTTCCCAGTTCGCCCCGTTGCCCCCACCACCAGAACTTTCATTGCACCCCTCCAACGCTCCCCCATTTTGCCAAAGTCTGACTAAGTTCATCAATCACCCAGGATATTCACTGAACAGGTTTGCCTAGGGGGGTGATGCCGCATCATTGTCATTCTCTGGATTCAAGACCGGAGACGGGGCCTGGGCTGAACTGGGTCGCCATAGGCTGCGGAAATAATAACTCAGCACTAAAAAAACGCTGCCAAAGGCCATGAACAGGAGGACACGCCAAATAGCTTCGACCCCCATCAAATCCCATAGAAATAATTTCAACCCACAGACAATCAGGGTAATCAAGGCCGCCAAGCGCGCCGTTGCTATGTCCCAGCGTAACCCTACCAACAGCAAACCAATGCCATAGCATCCCCAAAGCAGTGTCACCAGGCCAGAACCGACGGGATTAAACTCCTGCTGTGTCCAAAGCAAAAAACCAATGTAGGTGCCCACTGCATAGAGCCAACGCACTGGAGAAACCCGTAACAGCCATGCCGTGTACCCCAGGCCAGCAATCATCCCCAGGTTGATCAGCGAGGGAGCATCCAGGGCCACCACCGACCCATCGGTGAAAAACAGCAGCCGTCCGACTAAACTGGCCGCCAACACCCCCCAAAAAATATGACCCAAGGTGCTGAGGGTGGTGGATCGATATTTCTGCCCCAGCCAGAGGAGTAATATGGCCTCACCTGTTAGGGGGATAAAAATAATTTCTCGGTGAGATAAATGCAGTAACATGGCCGCCAAGGCTAATAGGGCCGCTGCCAACCGCCAGACCCCCCGCCAGGCCGGATAGGTTTTCGGCACCAGTGTCGCCCCGCCATAGAGCACCGCCAGGCCCAAGGCCAGCCAACCCACCCCTGGCGCTAACCATTTCCAAGTCCCGGCGGAATAGCTCAGAAGCACAAAGGGATTGAGGACCGCAATGATTTCCAAAATAGCTGTGGGTCGGGGTTGAAAGCTCAAGGGCAAAAGTCCATAGCCGAGGGTCAGCCCTAAGATTCCCGCTTGCAGCACCAGACGCTCAGGACTGAGAGTTACAGGAGAGCCTAGGGTTGGATTCGCAAAAATAGCCACTAAGAACACCAGGATGCCCAAAAAATAGGTGGTGCCGTAGAGGGAAATCCAGGCCTGGGCCCGGTAAATTGCCAAACTACTGCCGAGAATTAAAAGGGTATAGACCACCAGGCCAATGGTATTTGCATCACCTTGAGCCAAGAGAAATGGGGTTGCGAGGCCACCGGTGGCACCAATAACCGACATCACCGCCTTTTGTTGTCGCAGGGAAATGAAAAACGCCCCAACGGTAATGACCACCATTAAGGCAAAGGCCAGCGGGTAGGAGAAAATCTGAAACCCCTGAAATGCTGCAAAGGTCGTAATGTACCCTGTGCCAATCCCGCCCCCCACCAGCACTTGACTAAAGGTGACTCGGGTTTGCCGCAATCGCCAGCCCAGAAAGCCCAAAAATCCGGCAATTAGGTAGCCAATTCCCACCAGCAGAAAAGCCGTCAGCCAGCCTTGATCCAGGGCGTACTTAAACAAAAAGGCCACCCCCAAAAGGAGCATGCCAATTCCAAACCGATTGAGCCAAAATTCCCAACTGTTGACCCAATCATTGGCCCCCGACTGCGGCTTTGCTGGGTTAGGCGGTTTTGGTTCTGGCCTGGGAGGAGTAGGTCTTTGGACCGAGGCAGGGGTTGGCATCGCGGGTCGAGGCGGCGGTGGGGTTAAGGCAGTGCGCGGCGCAACTGAGTCTGGGATGGAAGGTTGGCTCAAAAGGGCCTGTTTCAGTTCCCGCAGTTCCAGGCCTTGACGGGCTACCGTCGCTTCTAATTCCTGGAGGCGAGCCTCGACATCGGGGGGTAAATCGGCGGAATGACTCATGGGAGTTGACTCAGTTCAATGATGTTGTTGTCTTGATCCCGGACAAAGATTGCGGCTCGGCCCGAATTACTCGGTTGGACTGCATAGCCGGCCTGGAGAAGTTTGGTTTTGATCTGCTCTAAATCCCTCACCCCCAGAGCCAAGTGTGGATTCCGTCCCCAGCGTTCATCAGCTCCAGAGGGTTGCACAGATTCAGAAACAATTAAATGGATTTGATAGGGCCCCACTTGGTACCACAGGCCTGGAAATTTGAGATTGCGTTCGGCCAAGGGTAATTCCAAAAGTTCACCATAGAACGCTGCCGCTTTCTCCAGGCTGGTAATATTCAAGGCAGTGTGTAGGAATTGCTCCACCATCGGCTTGGCTGGGTCCATGGAACTTCCTCGCAAAATCGGCAGTGTTTCAGTCCATCCGGATGATTTCAGCAGGCAAACTAGGGCTACTTTATCACTTTGATTGGTTCCAAAAGTTGGGATGGAACTCCTTGATGCTGGATAGGAAGGGAAACCACAGTCCTATAATTCAATCACTGACTTTTGCCCAGGCCTGGTAACTATGGTTCAACGTTATGTCCGTGTCCAAGCTGCTTCCGGTGTTCATGCAGGGACTCACTATGGTTTACTGCAACTCAACCGCAGTGTCACGCTTTTAGATGCAGCGCCCTGGGATGGCGGCCAACCCGGCGACGAAACTCTCCGCCCCGATGACTATGAACTGCTGACTCCCTGTTTACCTTCAAAAATTATTGCTGTGGGTCGAAACTATGCCAAACACGCCGCAGAAATGGGCAATGAGGTTCCCAGCCATCCCCTAATTTTCCTCAAGCCGCCCACTACCCTCCAGGCCCCACAACAGCCGATTTACTATCCCCCCCAGGTGACTCGCCTAGACTATGAAGGGGAATTGGCGCTTGTGATTGGCAAACCCGCCAGTTTTGTTTCCCCAGAGTCGGCCTTGGACTATGTTTGGGGCTATACCGTTGCCAACGACGTCACCGCCCGGGATCTGCAAAAAAGTGAATCCCAATGGACGCGCTCCAAAGGCTTTGATACCTTCTGCCCCCTGGGACCGTGGATTGTTCCCCAACTCAACCCCGATGCTTTACTGCAAACCTTCGTGAATGATCAACCCCAGCCTGTCCAATCCGCGCCCATTAATCAAATGGTTTTTAAGCCCGCCGACCTAATTGCCTTTATCAGCAGTTGTATGACCCTGTTGCCCGGTGATGTGATTTTGACCGGTACTCCCCAGGGCATTGGTTCCCTGCAAATCGGTGATCGGGTGCGAGTGGAAATTGAGGGCATTGGCAGTTTGGAAAATCCGGTTCAGGCCCGTCCCCCATCTGTTGTTTAAGCCCCTGGAGTCTATGGATTAAGGAACTTGGCGGCAATGCTCCTGCCAGGCCTGGTCGATAAAAGCCTTCATTTGCTGCAGAAATCGAGGCGTGGCAAACCTCTGGGCCTGCTGATAAATTTCAGTGGCTGTTGCGGTCACCCCCGCCTGTTCAAATTGAGCCACAGCCCCATTTAGACTCTCTGGAGATTGGGCCGAAAAAAATACCCCGGTCTGGCCTGGAATGACGGTTTCAACGACTCCACCCCGGTTAAAGGCAATCACGGGTGCCCCGGCCCCTTGAGCTTCCACGACCGTAATCCCAAAATCTTCTTCCGCCGCAAACACAAAGGCTTTACAGGTGTTTAGGTAACTCTGAACGATCTCGGGCGGCTGATAGCCCAAAATTTGAATATTCCCCTTGGCCTGGGGTTTCAGCTTTTCAGTCCCACCCCCAATTATCACCAATGGCAACCCGCTCTGATTAAAAGCTTCAACGATTAAATCCATTTTCTTGTAGGGTACATGGCGCGCCATGGCCAGGTAGAAGTTTTGCCGATGGGCTAACGGTGGGTTGGAGGGTATCTCAACGGGGGGGTAAATCACCGGGGCTGGCCGTTGGTAAATCTTTTGAATCCGCCGGGCCACATAGGCAGAATTGGCAATAAACCGATCCACCCGATTTACGGTGACCACATCCCAAAGCCGGAGATAGTGCAAAATTAAGCTGGGGAGGAGCCGTTTCCAGCCTCGACTTAAACCACTGGTTTCCAAATATTGAGTGTAGAGATCCCAGGCATAGCGGATCGGCGTGTGAACATAGCAAATGTGCAGTTGATCCGGTCGAGTTAGAACGCCTTTCGCCACCGCATGATGACTGGAGAGGATTAAGTCGTAGGAGCGCAGGTCAAACTGTTCCACCGCTAAGGGCATGAGGGGTAAATAACTGCGGAATCGTTTACGGGCAAAGGGCAGGGATTGAATAAATGAAGTTTGAACGGGTTTGTCCTGGAGAAAGGCCCGCGCTGATTGGGGGAGAACATCCACTAGGCTAAAGAGGTCTGCCTGGGGATAGAGATGAAGGAGTTGCTCCACCACTCGCTCTGACCCGGCATAACTGGCAAACCATTCATGGACAATGGCCACCTTCATGATTGGGGCCCCTTAGGAACTTTAATTCTGGCCTCCAAATAGCCAATTGATATTAAAGCCAATGGATGGACTAGACTGACCAATCAGCCCCCCAGCGGCTAAACTTTGCCCAGCGGCGTTACTGCCATAGAGGTCAAAACTCACGTTAATGTTGGGAATGGTGTAGCGAATTCCACCACTGAACACGGCTCGATCTCCCGTTACCATTGGAGTTGCCTCGGCAATCAGTTGTAAACCGGGTAAGACTTCTAAATTCCCCCCCAGGCCAATGCCCACGGCCACGGTTTGAGCCGAGAACAAACCAACTTTGGGGTTGAAAAATAGGGATAAAGACTCCATGGGGCGGTAGTTGATCGGCATTTCCAAAATTGCTAGGGAATTGGGGCCGCTGAGGGAACGATTAAAGGAACCGCGAAACCCAAGGGAAAACGGATCCCCCTGGACTTGATCCAACAGGCGAATTTTTGCCGCCAACCCAAAGTTTTGTCCGGCGCTATAGTTCACCCCTGGTAAAAGCGTATCCCCATTAGCCAAATCTTCAAGGGCAAACTCAAAGTGGGTATCGTAGGTTAACCCCACCGCCACATTAACCCCATTCCCAGCGCCACCCGCATTGCCATGGAATCGCACCATTTGCGGTTGTAGGGTATCGGCGGTTGTCAGGGTAATCCCGTCTAGCAGTAGTTGTTCATCCCGACGGTCTAACGGCACCCGGGGGCCAGTGCGGAAACTCGGTAAAAAGCCTTGGCCAATATCGGGAGTGTAGGTTAAGCCAGTTCCAAAGGCAATGCTGGTGCCATCGGGTAAAAAGGGTAAGGTGCGGGTAACGGGGGTATAGCCCATGGAGTTGGTGGCATAGAGATCCACCCCCACTGCTGGGTTGACCAAGAACCGAAAGCCGGCACTCCAAACTGGGGCCGCAATAAGTTGACCGTTATTGGGATTAACTGCATTCTGGCCCACCACAGGCATTGCAGCATCCCCAAAGAAACTCACCTGTTCGTGAAACTTCCAGCTAAAGCCTGTACCAATATTCAAACTGGAGCCGTAGAAGTTACCGCCCCCAAAGCTACCGGGGAGAAAAACCGCACTGGGGGTTAGGTGCCATTGAAAGCGGCCGTCATCATCGAAACTCCACGTCAAGGGGGATTGAATCGAAGCTGCAAACAGGGTTTCCTTGACTTTGGCCAGGCCTGGGGTAAAGAGGAGATTATCGCTACTCCACTGATGAGCTTCCACCGATGCCCCTAGGGACCAGGTTAGGTTATCCCCCTTGAACATTTGGTATTTGATCGTTGGTGCAAGGGCCAGAATGGTGACATCGGGGTTGAGGCCCTGAACAAATCGATAGAGGGGATCATCATAAAATGTGGCCGCCAGACCCAGTTGCAACCGATCATTAATGGCCCCATCGACACCGCCATAGAAAACCTGCAGGCCGTTACCAGGATCTAGATTCGGATCACTGTCATAGGTTCGGACACCGCCGGTAAATTGAATCGTTCCCGCTGGCAGGGTGTTGGCCGTATCCAAATTGAACAGACGAATCGGGGGCAACATCAGGGGGGTGGGACGGGTGGGGCCAGCAACGGCAAGGGTTTCCAAATCAACCTCGACCTCTGGGGTTTCGGCGGTGGTGTCTGGAGTTGGAGCTGGTTGTGGACTGCCTAATTGTTGGATCGGTACCACGTCCTGTTGATCGGGATCGTTGGGATCAGGAGTCCGAGTTGAGGGGGTTGGGGTACTGGCCTGGAGATTGGTAGCCAGAGCTTGACTTGTTAGGGATTTTTCTGAAGAGGCATCAAGACTGGGATCGGCATTGACAGGACTGGAGGGCGCACCCTTGGCAACAAAAACATCTACTTCCGCTGGTCGTTCTGGATTGGCAAATACCGATGTTTCCAGGCCCAGCCAGAGTAACCCTGTTCCCAATAGTAATTTTTTCATATCAACCCACTTACTCACTCACACCCAAGCTCTTATTATGTCGCGTTGCAGGCAATCATGCTGTAGTTAAGCGGATCCAGGGTCTAGAAATCAACTCCCCGCTTGAGGTCGATCCCCCGTTCGGCATAGTGTTTATGGCAAATCATTTCTGAGTGGACACTCGCTAAATCAAAATAGGCGGGGGGATGCTTACAGCGGCCGGTAATGATAATTTCTGTATCCCGGGGTTTACGCAGGAAGGCCTGGACAATGGGTTCAACGGGAAGAAGTTCTAAATCAACCGTGGGATTAAGTTCATCAAGAATAATAGTTTTATAAAAACCCGAGGCAATGGCCATGCGCGCAATTTCCCAACCCCGTTCTGCTTCGACATAATCTAATTCCTGTTGTTGCCCCCGCCAGACAATCGCATCCCGGCCACAGCGTTGATGATCGACAAGATAGGGGTAACTTTGTTGGAGGGCCGCAATTGCCGCGTCTTCTGTATAACCTTTGCCCCCCTTGAGCCACTGCATAATTAAAACGCGATGGGATTGATCCTGACTGATGCCTTTGCCAATGGCCTGGAGCGCTTTTCCAAGGGCACTGGTGGACTTGCCTTTGCCATCACCCGTATAAATCTCAATCCCCTCAATTCCCTGTTGGCTGGCGGTGGGGTGAAAGTGGGGTCGCATTTCCGAGTGGAGATCGGCAATATCTAGGAGTTGACCGGGGGTGCCGCGACCCGTGGTAATAATTTCCAAGTCATCGGATTTACGCCGGAGAACCCGCACCACCTCCTCCACGGGTAATAGGCCCAGAGCCAGGACGGGATTCAGTTCATCTAAGACAATGACGGAATACAACCCTGAGGCAATTGCTCCTTTGGCAATATCCCATCCCCGTTGGGCTTCCTGGCGATCCAATTTGGTGATTTGATCCGCATTGAAAAACTCAGAACGCCCCGTGCGCACTTGGTCAATCAGATGGGGAAAACCCCGTTGGAGGGCTTCGATGGCGGCATCTTCGGCATAGTCTCGCCCAGGCCCCTTGAGGAACCGTAACAACAGCACCCGTGTTTGCCAAGCCGAAGCAATCCCCAGGCCAATGGAGCGTAATACGACCCCTAAAGCTGCTTGGGATTTACCTTTACCGGCTCCGTCATAGACATGGATTTGTCCGGTTTGGCGTTCGGGTCGAATTTGGGCGGTTTGAATGCCAATACCACTGCGCATCATGGTTTTTATAGTTTGGAACCGGGGACTTGCCACTATCTTAACGGTGAACTCTCTTGATCTTGAAAAGGATTAAACGTTGAAGCGAAACAGCATGACATCCCCTTCTTGGACAACATAGTCTTTGCCTTCACTGCGGACTAAGCCCTTTTCTTTGGCTGCAGTCATTGAACCTGAGGTGACTAAATCCCCATAGGCAACGGTTTCGGCGCGAATGAATCCCCGTTCAAAGTCAGTGTGAATGGTTCCGGCAGCCCTTGGTGCTTTATCGCCTTGGTGAATAGTCCAGGCCCGGGTTTCCTTTGGCCCAGTGGTAAAAAAGGTGCGTAACCCCAGCAAATCATAGGTGGCCTGGATCAAGGATTGTAAACCACCCTCGGTGACCCCCAAGCTACTGAGATAATCCGTCCGCTCTTCCGGAGATAATTCCACCAACTCTGCCTCTACCTGGGCCGAAACAACAACAACTTGCGCGCCCTCGGCCTGGGCAATGGTTTTTACCTGCTCAACCCATTCGTTTCCAGTGGCCAGTTCAGTTTCAGCAACATTGGCGGCATAGATCACCGGCTTACGAGTTAACAAACCTAAAAATTGGGTGGCTGCTTCCTCGTCCTCCGTGAGTTGGGTTTTTCGGGCCGGTTCCCCAGCGTTTAAGGTTTCTAGAAGCTTCTCCAGGCCAGCTAACTCAATCTGGGCTTCTTTACTGTTGCGGGCCGTTTTCCGGGTGCGTTCAATCCGGCGTTCAATTTGGGATAGATCTGCTAAGGCCAGTTCAAGGTTAATCACTTCCATATCCCGACCGGGATCCACTGAACCAGACACATGGATAATGTCATCATCATCAAAACAGCGCACCACATGGACAATGGCATCCACTTCCCGGATATTGGCTAAAAACTGATTCCCCAGGCCTTCCCCCTGACTGGCCCCCTTCACCAGCCCAGCAATGTCAACAAACTCGACCCGAGTCGGAATAATCTCAGCAGACTGGGAAATATTGGCCAGGACCTGCAACCGGAGATCTGGAACGGAGACAACACCGACATTGGGCTCAATGGTGCAAAACGGAAAGTTGGCCGCTTCGGCTTTGGCATTGGCCACGAGGGCATTAAACAGGGTGGATTTTCCGACATTGGGTAATCCGACAATTCCAGATCTGAGCATAGGTTCGGGTTCGCAGGGGAAAATGGCACAATCTCCACGATACCCGATTTAACTCCAGGGCTTTTAGAGCAAAAGATTTTCCAGGGCCCGGACATCCACAATGCAAAGCACGTCATTTTCCCGTTTAATGATTCCTTTGCGCTCTAGTTTGCCTAACACCCGCGTCACGGTTTCCCGGGCCATCCCACTTAAACTGCTCAATTCCCGGTGGGGTAAGTTGGGAATTTCAATACCACCCGCCCCCTGTTTACCTTGACCATCGGCGAGAAACAACAAAATATCTGCAACTCGGGCCGTACTGTCTGCTTCTCTGAGTCGTAATCTCCGGTTCAGTTGGCGAAGGCGGCGGGCCATCAATTTTGCGAGGCGGATCCCGGCCTGGGGTTCTGTATTCACCAGATTGACAAAATCCGTTGCCGGCAAATTGGCCACCACCGTTGGCGTTAGGGTAATGACATCCGTGGAGCGGGGTACTTCTTCGAGCGGGGCCATCTCCCCAAACAACTCACCCCGACCGATGATATTCAGCGTCACTTCTTTTCCATCAATGTTATAGGTGCGAATTTTCACCCAACCACTGAGGATAAAGTAAACTGAAGTCCCCCAATCATTTTCTAGAAGAATAACGCGATTAGCGGGATGTTGGCGGGTGACGACGTGGGCCAGGGCTGATTCAACCACTGTTGCCGGTAATCCTCGAAAAAAGGAACTTTCCGCAAGGGTGAGTTGGGATTCAGTAGGGCCCTGGAGATTGGACATAGTTGCGACGGTGAACAAAGATCCCAGCAAATCAAACCAGGCCCCGTTCAGGGTGATGAAGGGGACTCAACCATAGAATACTCGCTCCATCGCAAAAATCCCAATTTGTGTAAGAAAACGTCTTAATTAAGCAAAAACTAGGCTATGGTCGTTTCGCTTAGGAATGAAAATTGAACTGCCTGCCACCATCAAAAGCGGCATCGTTGCCTCTCTCACCTGGCCTAGAAAAGACCATCAGTCTGCTGAACCCATCGAAACTAGACTTAGGATTTAGGGGGAAACTGCACCATCAGCTTGAGGTCAAAGGCCGCTTCAAAGGCATCTTTTTTATAGTTCAGGCTCCAGAGTTCTAATTCGCAGGGGTCATCGGCCTGGGTTGGATGCAAAATTAGCGTCAGTTCCCGCTGCCCCGGTTGCCATTCACACTGTACTTTGCCAATGGCCCCGATTTGTCGTCGATCCAAGCCAATGGCTAAGCGGAGAATTGGACTTAACTGTTCCACCATGGCCCGCTGCTCCCGACTCGTGAGATTGCGATAATTTTCGTGTTTTTTCTTGGGGGTATTTTTACGGTGATAGCGGGCTAAGTTGGCAATCAGTTCAATCTCAGAATCCGTGTACCCGAGTAAGCCCCCGTGACGAATCAGGTAATAGGAATGTTTATGGTGGGCAGAGTGACTGACAAAGTGACCACAATTATGCAAAATAGCGGCGGTCCAGAGCAGTTCCCGCTCCAATTCTCCCCACTGGTGTAAAGTTCCTTGGGTTTGGTCAAACAGACTCAGGGCAAAGTCGGCAACCCGTTCGCTGTAGGGTAAATTCACCTGAAATTTTTGCGCCATGCTGAGGGTGCTCCGTTGCCGAACTGAGCCTTGATAGCGCAATCGATCCTCGATCAGCCCGTGGGACAGCATCCAATCAACAATGATGCCCTCCCGGAGTGCTCGATCACAGGTGGTCAGGCTTGAAATCCCCAACAGGGTCATGACTTCATGGAGAACTACGGCCCCCGCCAAGATAATTTCGGCCCGTTTTTCCGACATGCCTGGAACTTGGCAGCGCTGATGATAGGTAAGGGGGCGGAGTTTTTGAATCAAGGTTTTAAGGTTGGCTTCAGTCAGGGTATAGCCCTGTAGAGAGGCTGGGGCATGGCCAAGGCTTTGCCAGGTTTGGATTGTGATCAAGCTTTCGATGGTTCCCGAGGTGCCAATTAGCTTGGGTTGCTCCCCAGGCCGGAGTTGGGCCCGTAATTCATCCGTTGCCCGATCCAACATTCCCCGCACATAGCCCCGTAAGCGTTCGAAATCCCGCTCGGAAATGGGATCACTGTGGACAAACATATCGGTTAAACGAACGGCCCCGACCTTGGTGCTACTGAGATAGCGAGGTTCATGGCCATCCCCTAAAATCAGCTCCGTTGAGCCACCACCAATATCCACAATCACATGGGGGTGTCCCTGCAACTCCAGGCCCGAGAGAACCCCTAAGTAAATGCGTCGCGCTTCCTCTTCCCCAGAAATCAGATCAATGTCCAGGTTTGTTTCTTGGCGAACCCGTTGCAAAAACTCCAGGCCATTGGGGGCTTCCCGGACGGCACTGGTGGCTACCCCTAAAACGGCCTCTACCCGCAGACTATCCGCTAGCTCTCGACAGCGACGTAGTGCCCCTAGGGCCCGCTCCATGGCTTCTGGAGTTAATTGCCCAGTTTGTTGACACCGCTCCCCCAGACGAACTGTATCCTTTTGGGCCGCAATGATCTTAAAGCTGGGCAGAGCTGGATTAATCTCAACAACGACCATGTGGATTGAGTTTGTCCCCACGTCAATGGCCGCAAGGATGCGTTGCTCAGGATTGTGACTACGCCAAAGTTGAAGCACGGATGCACTGGACATAACCTTAGCCCACGGATTACAGATCGCTCCTCTATAGTCTCCCCTGGCCTGGGCCCTGTGGCGCGCTGGGATCCTGACAACCTTGGAGAAGTTGGCCAATGCCCAGGGAATTCAGGGTGTGAATCTGAGGAAGGCTTAGGTGGGGAGCAGGGCCGGCAAAGGTTCCGCGTCTTGGAAGAGGGGAGTACTGAGGTAGCGTTCGCCAAAACTCGGCTGCACCATGACAATCAGCTTGCCGCTGTTTTCGGGGCGTTTACCCACCTGCAGGGCAGCACAGAGAGCGGCACCAGAGGAAATTCCTGACAACAACCCTTCTTCCCGCGCTAGGCGGCGACCAAAGTGGATGGCCTGGTCATCGGAGACTTGGATCACTTCATCAATCAGGTCAGTCTGCAAAATGGGCGGGATAAACCCAGCACCAATGCCTTGAATCTTGTGGGGGCCTGGGCGACCACCGGACAGAACAGGGCTGTTGGTCGGCTCAACTGCGATGGCTTTAAAATCCGGTTTGCGGGCTTTAATCACACTCGCCACCCCCGTGATGGTTCCCCCCGTTCCAACCCCAGAAATCAGAAAGTCAACCTGACCCTCGGTGTCTTGCCAAATTTCCTCTGCCGTCGTCTCGCGGTGAATTTTCGGGTTGGCCGGATTACTGAACTGTTGCAGCATAAACGCATCGGGCAAGGAATCAACAATTTTCTGGGCCCGCTGAATACAGCCACTCATCCCCTCAATGCCAGGGGTTAATTCCAGTTCTGCCCCGTAGGCCCGCAACATCGCCCGGCGTTCAGAGCTCATGGTCTCAGGCATGGTCAAAATCAAACGGTACCCCTTGGCGGCTGCCACCATGGAGAGGGCGATTCCAGTATTTCCAGAGGTGGGCTCAACGAGGACGGTTTTGCCAGGGGTAATTTTGCCTTGGGCTTCGGCTTCTAAAATCATGCTGATGCCAATCCGGTCTTTGACCGAGGCTGCCGGGTTCATGCTTTCCAGCTTGACGACGATTTTCGCCAGACATCCCTCCGCTAGGGGAATGCGATTGAGTTGAACTAGGGGGGTACGACCAATAAGGGCGGTAATGTCAGGGGCAATATTCATGTAGGTTTCTCTGAGTTCAAGGGCAACTCAACCCGGCCAGGGGGTAGCTCCGGGTGAGGTGTAAGGCTATGGTAAGGCGGGTTTCTGGGGCCGGCACAGGGCAGCGCAACAATTTTTTAGGTTTTGGCGATGTTTAGATAAATTTAAACAATTTTTTAGATGTAGTACATGATGTCCAACTGTTGTTTAGCCTGGCGACGATCACAAAGGTCTTGCAAGGTGTAACCCTGAAGCACCTGATTCGCCGCAACCCAGGCCTCGCGCCAGATTTCCCGAACCACGCCTTGATCAATGGTTTCAGGGGTAGCTTTATCAGTTTGGTTTTGACTATCCAGGCCCTCAATGCAGTCCATCACTTCAAAAAGGGTGGTTTTCCAGGGTTCTTTAGCCAAGATATACCCGCCTTTGGCCCCGCGAATACTGCGAATAATCCCTCGACGGCGGAGGGTGGCCAACAGTTGTTCTAAATATCGGTCGGGAATATCGTGCAGGGCCGCAATTTGCCGAATTTGGAGGGGCTCTTGTTCACGGTAGGCCGCTGCAAGTTCCAAGACAGCCAGGAGTGCATATTCGCTTTTACAGGAGAGTTCCATGGTGAGTGGGGCCTGGGGAGTTCACTACTGCAATTATAGGGCTTATACCCCGGTTCTCTACCGGAAATTAGGAGATTATTCTGGAAGGGTGTGCCCCAGGGCCTGGAAGACTTGTTTTTGTTCAAACAGGAGAACTAAGTCCCGATTAATCTGATTGGAGTCAGCCTCTTGGTGGAGGATTTTCAGGGCAACGGGGATCGGCAAGCTTTTCTTGTAGGGTCGATCTGGGGCAGTCAAGGCATCATAGATATCCGCTACCGCTAGCATTTGTGATTGGAGGGGAATATCCCGCAGTCCAAGGGGGTAGCCCTGGCCGTTGAGACGTTCATGGTGGCCATAGGCAATAATTGGCACGTCTTTTAAGTAACTTGTCCAGGGAATCCGCCGCAAAAATTCGTAGGTGTGGGTGACATGGGACTCAATGGCCAATCGTTCCTGGGGAGTTAGGTTCCCGCGTCGCACTAATAGCTGTTCTAATTCCTCAAGGGTGACGAGGGGTTGGACTTGCCCATTGATGTCTTTGTAGTGCCAATGGGTTAACTCTTGCAAAATCGCCAGGGGTTCTTCCGCTAACACCTTGGGTTCGTTGGCAATCTCGATCACCTCCCAATAGTGATTCAGTTGTTCCAGTTGTTGTTGGAGTTGTAGATCAAACTGCCGGAGTTGTAAGCAGTGGCCACAGGTGTCGGAGTCAGAATTGTGATGGGGGTTAGCCTCAAGGAAGTTCAACTTGGCCTTGTTGCACTCAAATTCCAGGGTGCGGCGCACAAAATGAAACCGTTGTCGGAGCAGTTCCAATTGCAAGGGGTAGAGCTTTTTCTCTTTCCCTAAAACAACTTCAGGTACTCCCACCTTGCCAAAATCGTGGAGGAGGGCTGCATAGCGCAATTCCTGCAGTTGTCGCAGATCAAACCTCACCGTCGCCAATGCCCCAGGCCCCGTCAGAGCATTAATTTCATCTGCCAAACGGAGGGTTAAGTCTGCCACCCGCTCTGAATGGCCCGCTGTAATTTTGTCTCGAGCTTCAATGGCCTGGACAGAGGCGGTGACAAACCCTTCAAACAGTTTCTCGATACTTTCCAGAAGGTGATTGCGCTCAATGGAAACAGCCGCTTGACTGGCGAGGGAGCGGAGAATGGCTTCTTCCCAGTGACTATAGGGCAGGGTTACTTCCGTGGCATTTTCCGGGGTAATTGTTAGGTCAGGACGAATTTTGCGGTTGATCAGTTGCAGGACCCCAATTACCTGTCCCTCTGTATTTTGCATTGGGATCACGAGGACAGAGCAGGTGCGGTAATTCAGGTTTTCGTCAAAGGAACGATTAAATTGGTAGGTTTCTGTCCCCGTCAGTTCATAGGCATCGGGGATGTTAAGAATTTCTCCTGTTAAAGCAACGTAGCCAACTAAACTCTCGGCGGTCAGGGGGATAAAAAACTCATGGAGAGCAATTTCTGGGTGGGTCTGATTTTGTGCGGTTTTAAACCAAAGATTGGGGGGGTGGGCCTCCCGATCCACTAAAAACACACTACCGGCATCACTACAGGTAATTTCCCGGCTTTTCGTCAAAATTAATGTCAGGAGGTCTGTTAAATTTTCCGTGGCTGAAAGGGCGATGCCCACCGCTAATAGTTCCGTCACCAGCGCATTAGAATCTGCCTGTAAGTGATTCAGGGATTCTCCCAGGGGTGAGGGTTTAGGGAGGGATTGGGCGGGTGGGGTCATAGACCATTGCTCGTAAACGTTGAACGTTGCCGTCAAACGAATGTCCTCAGTATATCGCCTGCCTTTGCTTTGACAATTTTTGATCTCAATTCAGACATGGAACAATCGTGAGGGCAACCGATGGCGAGGAACATATTGCCCACAACCCTGGTTTATTGGCGACGACGCAGGGCCTGGAGTAACTGTTCCATCGGGGAGGGCAAAGGGGCTGTAAACCTGAGGCGGGCCTGGGTAATGGGGTGCACCAGGGATAATTGCCAACCATGGAGTTGCTGACCTGCTAAGACTTTTCCGGCAACTTTTTGACGGGTTCCATACACCGGATCTCCAACGATTGGCCAACCAGAATTGGCGGCATGAACTCGGATTTGGTGGGTTCGGCCTGTTTCCAGTTGAAAATGAACCAGGGTGTAGTGGCCCAATCGCTCTTGAATCGACCAATGGGTAATTGCCTCTCGTCCCAGGCCAGGTTCGGTCACCGCCATTTTTTTACGCTCAACTGGATGTCGGCCAATCGGCGCATTGATGGTGCCATTTATCCCGGGGGGAACACCTTGGACTAAACCCAAATAGTCACGTTTTGCGGTTCTGGCTTTAATTTGGGCCTGGAGTTGGTGCAGGGCAAATTCTGTTTTAGCCACCATCATCACGCCACTGGTATCTTTATCCAGACGATGGACAATGCCTGGCCGCTGTTCCCCCCCAATTCCCGGTAAATCAGGACAATGGGCCAACAATGCATGCACCAATGTTCCCGCATAATGTCCAGGCCCAGGGTGAACGACCAGGCCAACGGGTTTATTTAGGACAATCAGTTGATCATCTTCAAACAAAATATCGAGGGGAATTGTTTCAGGAACGAGGACACTGGCCTGGGGTGGCGGTAAATCCGCTTCGATCAGATCCCCAATTTTGATGGCGATTTTTTTGAGGTTGGTGACGATTCCATTGACTTTGATATATCCTTGCTCAATCAACTGCTGCCAGCGAGAACGGGAAAAATCCGGATAAACCTGACTCAGACAGAGATCTAACCGAGAATAGGCGGCCGGGGCCTGGAAGGTGAGGGCTTGAGGCGACTCTTCAGGTTTAAAGTCCAAGCTTTCATCACTGGCAACGGAGCAAGGGCAACTACACACAAAACTACGAAGGAATTAGCGATTTTTCTAGTCTAACTCTGTTACTCGAGCCTTTAATTCTGAGGTCAGCGATAGTGAATTAAAGATCAAAATGCCTTTGTTAGGCCAGCTTGCTTCAAAACGGCATTAGCTGTATGTCTGGATTTAATAACGTTATCAACTACAAAACAACGCTCTGTGAGGGGACTATACCAAATTTCATGATCTCCCTTGCCCTCCCTGACAAAAATACAACTAGCTGCAAGTAATCAGCTGCAAGTAATCGTTTTTTAACCTCGGGCGTGAATGATTTTGCCATGAATGCTCAAGGAACAGAGATGTATTCTGCCCGTCTAGTTGTGAGTTCAAACGTAATATTCTGTCGAGTGTTCGGTGGAATGACATGATTAGCCGCCAATAGCTCCGGAATTATCTGCTTCAGCCTGAGCGTCAATCCCTCCAAGGTTGCGGACTCGGTGGCTAAACCAAGGATATCTTCACTGTGGGCCACCCAGACTTCCGCCTCGGGATCCCAAAAAGCTTCGACTTTGTACCGATTTGGATTAACCATGGGATGCGTTCTTTAGGACTTTTGCGCCTGAGAGGGGTTTGTCAGACTTTTTTTTGAAATTCATAGGCCTATGCTTTCATGGTAGGATCATAAACGCTAAAAATTCACACATCTAGGGCCTGGGGTGTCCGGTTATTGCCGAGATCCACCTAGATGGAGGTTTAAACCCACAGGAGAAAACTGAATGTCCGTTTTAAGTCTGGCTCAACTCTTAGAAGCCGGGGTTCACTTTGGCCACCAAGCACGCCGTTGGAACCCGAAAATGTCTCGCTATATCTTCACGGTCCGCAACGGTGTCCACATCATTGATTTGGTGCAAACGGCCCAACTGATGGATGAAGCCTATACCTATGTCCGGGAAGCTTCTGAGTCTGGGAAAAAGTTTTTGTTTGTTGGGACGAAACGCCAAGCCGCCGGAATTGTCCACCAAGAAGCTGCCCGTTGTGGGGGATACTTCATCAACCAACGCTGGTTGGGGGGGATGCTGACCAACTGGACGACGATTAAAACCCGCGTGGATCGTCTGAAGGAATTGGAGCGGATGGAAGAAACCGGCCAAATTGCCCTCCGTCCCAAACAAGAGGCTTCAGTCCTACGGCGGGAACTGGCGCGATTGCAAAAGTACCTCGGTGGCATCAAAAACATGCGTCGCTTGCCCGATGTAGCCGTCATTGTCGATGTCAAACGGGAATACAATGCCGTTCAAGAATGTCAGAAGCTGGGGATTCCGATTGTGGCTCTGTTGGACACCAATTGCGACCCGGATCAAGTGGACATTCCGGTACCCGCCAACGATGATGCGATTCGCTCAATCAAGCTAATTGTTGGTAAATTGGCTGACGCTATCTATGAAGGTCGTCATGGCCAAGTGGACGAAACCGATCTTGGGGATGGCGTGGAGGAAGACTATCCAGGGGCTGAAGATGAAACCCTGGACACCATGCCGGAAGATGAGGAGGAGTCAGAGACCACCCCTGATTCTGAATAATTAGAGAGTAATCAACGCGCAAACACGAGGCAGCAGATTATGGCAGAGATTTCAGCAAAGCTTGTCAAGGAGCTTCGGGATAAGACCGGGGCCGGAATGATGGACTGCAAAAAAGCCCTTTCTGAAAATGAAGGGGACATGGAAAAGGCGATTGAATGGCTACGGCAAAAGGGTTTGGCCTCCGCCGGTAAAAAAGCTGGCCGAGTAACAGCCGAAGGACTTGTGGACAGTTATATTCACACCGGTGGCCGCATTGGGGTCTTGGTGGAAGTGAACTGTGAAACCGACTTTGTGGCCCGGAATGAAGCCTTTAAGGAGTTGGTGCAAAACATTGCTAAGCAAATTGCCGCCTGTCCCAATGTGGAGTATGTCTCAAAAGACGATATTCCCGCCTCAGTAGTGGAAAATGAGCGCAAGATCGCAATGGGCTCTGATGCCTTGGCCGGGAAACCGGAACAGGTCAAAGCTAAAATCGTTGAGGGCAAATTGGATAAAACTCTCCGGGAGATGTGCTTGCTGGATCAGGCCTATATCCGGGATCAAAACATTAGCGTGTCAGAACTCGTTACCCAAGCTGTTGCCCAACTTGGGGAAAACATCAAAATCCGTCGTTTCCAACGGTTTATCCTTGGGGAAGGGATTGAGAAGCAGGAATCTAATCTTGCCGCTGAGGTTGCTGCCCAAACCCAGGCTAAGGCCGAACCTCAACCTGAGCCCACTCCTGAACCTGCTCCGAAAGCCCCAAAGGCCAAAGGTGGTCGGACGAGTCGGACAAAGAGTAAATAGCCTGGCCTGGGAAATCCAGTGGGATCAAAGTTAATTTAGGTTAAGGCGGTCTTGTTCTAGGCCGTCTTTTTTATCACTGATGGGCAGTCGGTTACCCCCAAGTCTGGGACAGATTTTTTGAATAAATCCTGTCTAGTGATCAACGTTTAGGAGTGTGAGCCATGGCAAATTTAGAACAGGTTCTCCAGCAACTCGCGAGTCTCCAGGTTCAGACCCAACAAGGGTTACAACAACTACACCAGGCCTATGCCCACTACCTGCAGACCCTTGCGCCGATTGCGGAACAACAACTAATCACAGCTGCTTACAATGTTTGCACCCAAATCCTGCCCGAGCGGTTTTTGAAGCTGCCGGCGCCCGAGCGGGAAATGCTGTTGGCTCAAATTCAACAAACTGGCCTGGAGTTACGTCAAAACTTAGCGGGCCTGTTAAACAGTTCCCCGAACCAACCCCCCCCCGATGGTGCAGCCATTCCCTCCATTCCTGATGGTTTGTCCGACAGTAATTCTGAAAAATCCCTGGACAACCCTCCACTAGACGAAGCCCAGTCTTCTGCACCACTGGAAACGGATTCAACCCCGAAGACTTCAGTCAGTCGCTTAGCGCCAAAATCATCTTCGTTGGTTCATATTGACGCCACCACCGCCCAACTTTTGCACCAGGCCGCCTACACCATCAATCGTCTTCTGCAACGGGTTGAGATTTTGCCCGACTTCCCTTGGGAGCAGATTCTGGAAATTGTCCTCAAAGCCGAGGGGCGTCCCTTGAGCCGAGTTCCCAATGTCATGATGGTGATGGTGGCGGGGCCAGGAACTCGGTTTGACCCAGACAACTCCCCGAATGACGCCAACTCAACCCCGAAAAAGTCCAATCATAATCCTCCGTCCCTGTCCCCCAGCCCGGACAAAGATGCAGGTAGCTCGAATACAGATACCACCCAAGATGACTCTGACCCCAGAGATGAACAGGATCGGCGGGATATTGCTGCCCTATTCCAGGCCTTGATGAAACGCCACGCCTCAGAACTAGAACAGGAGTTGACTCAAGATGGCCGGTCTGAGCAAGAGGAATCGCCTGAAACGGATGGGTCCGATGATGGGTTTGCAGAGGTTGATGAATCTTCCCAGGACTACGAACCTGCTACTGCCGATGATGACTATGAAGATGTCCCAACGGCTGAAGACCGTCCCCTGGCTTTGATTGCGTTGTATTTGCAACTTGAGGATTTGGACTTTAACCATCCAGGCCTGGGGAGTCAACGGCAACAAATTCGCCAACTTAAGGCCAACCTCAGTCAACTGCAGCAAAAGATGGATGAGCTATTCCGCCAGCGTTTAGTTCTCGAGGCCAGCCGGGCCTGGCGGGAAACTTGGCCCATGGTGCCCCCCGCTGAGCCTTCCTAACAAATCAACTGGTTCCTGGACAAACCCAAGCAATTCTGGAGGAGATGATGCGTCTTGAGCAGCCCCTGAAAAACGAACCCTTTTGGCTGAATCGCGCTGATTCTCGACAGGCTTGTTTACTCTTGCATGGCCTGGGGGCCGGAACCTACGAATTTCAGCTCCTTGGACAACACTTGCATCAACAGGGCTTAACGGTTCAGGCGATCCTCTATCCTGGCCATGATCAACCCGGCCCAAATATGCCCAACTCAACCTGGCAGGAGTGGTATGGCGCGATTGAAAGGGCCTATCACCAGTTACGGCAAGAGTATCAAGAGATTTTTCTAGTGGGCTTTTCCACCGGCTGTCCCCTGGGATTGTATTTGGCCAGCCATTATCCGATTGCGAAATTGGTTTGCCTCTGTCCCTACTTGGCCCTGAAGCAGCCTTGGTATTCGCCGGTACCTTTGGAACTGCTAGTCAAAACCGTGGGCTATTTTTTTCCGCAAGTCCCACGTTTAGGTTTACCGATTCGAGACCCTGCCTTAAAATCCCAGGCCAATGCTGCGAAGTTTTATCGAAGCTTTAATTTAGTTGCTGTGCGCAGTGCCATGGACTTAATTGCAACGGTTAAACCTAAACTCCCAGGGATCACGGTGCCCACATTGATAATGCAATCTCGCTTGGATTCGGTGGTGGACACCCAGGGGGCTGTTTATTTGTTAGAGTGCCTTGGCTCCGTTGAAAAGAGGTTAATTTGGTGTGAACAATCCGATCACATTGTTACTCTGGATTACGATCGGGAACTTGTTGCCCAGACCGTTGCCGAGTTCTTGCTCTAGCTAGGAAGGAATGTCTGGCTCAGCTTGGGGCTGTCGAACCAACTCGGACGGGGGGCGATCACTGCTCCAGGCCCACCAAACGCACCCACATTGACAATGGTAAAATTCCTGCCATTTCCGCCGCTGATTCTCGCTAAAGACAGGGGAGCGTCGATTAATCCAAACTTCCTGGGCTTCCTTCGGGCTAGCACAACAACGGGGACATTCAAATCCACGGGCATGGGAGGCCTGGGCGACCCAATCGGGTGGAGTTGCGGTGAATGGATTCATGGGGTTAGGCAGATGGGATCAATGGGGGCATTGGTGACGATGTTTTTTGAGCCAGTAGTAAGCCATATTCTAAGCTTTCTGTCACGGCCTGGTAGGAGGCGGTAATGATATTCGTCGAAACCCCCACCGTTGTCCAACGCTCCTGGCCATTGCTGGATTCCACTAACACCCGCGTATTGGCCGAGGTCCCAGCTAATCCGTCCAAAATCCGGACTTTGTAATCGGTGAGGTGAAAGTGGGCAATGGCGGGATAGAAGGTGATTAAGGCTTTGCGTAAGGCTGCATCCAGGGCGGAAACTGGGCCATTCCCTTCGGCCGCTGTCAGCATTTCTTGAGCGTTCACTTCTACTTTAATCGTAGCGAGGGAGTAACTTTCTAACCCCGACCGGCCCTGGCCATCGGAACGACAGGAGACATCAAAGCCTTTTAAGGTAAACCATTCCGGCCGTTGATCCAAGGCTTGCCGGACAAGGAGCTCAAAACTGGCCTCGGCGGCTTCAAATTGATAGCCTTGACTTTCTAAAACCTTCAGCTTGGCTAAGATGTCCCGACTGACAGGATGCTGCCGATCAAGGGTTAACCCTAAGGATTCTGCCTTGGCCAAAATATTACTCAACCCAGCCTGATCCGACACAACAATCCGCCGTTGATTTCCAATCAGTTCTGGGTCGAGATGCTCATAGGTTTTGGGATTTCGCTGGACGGCGCTGACATGAATTCCTCCCTTATGGGCAAAGGCCGACAAGCCGACAAAGGGCGCGTGATCATCTGGAGCGAGGTTGACGATCTCACTAATTAAACGGCTGGTGGGGGTGAGCTTGGCTAGTTGGGCCGCAGTAATACAGTCGTAGCCCAATTTGAGTTGCAAGTTAGGGATCAGGGTACAGAGATTAGCATTGCCACACCGTTCGCCATAACCATTCATTGTTCCCTGAACCATGGTTGCCCCGGCCTGGACTGCTGCCATCGCATTGGCCACGGCTGTACCGCTATCGTTGTGGGTGTGGATGCCCAGGCCTGGTATTTTCAGTTCCGGTTTCTCCGTTGACAATTCCCTTAAAAACCCTTGAACGGCCTGGGCAATAGCCTTTATTTCATCCGGTAAGGTACCGCCATTGGTATCGCAGAGGACTAGCCACTCCGCCCCCCCTTGAATGGCCGCAGTTAAGGTTTCCAGAGCATAACTGGGGTTCTCTTTATAGCCATCAAACCAATGTTCTGCATCATAGATGACCCGGCGGCTGTGGCTGGTTAGAAATTGCAGCGTATCGGTGATCATCGCCAGGTTTTCGGCCAAGCTGGTTTTCAGCCCTTCTATAACATGAAGATCCCAAGATTTACCAAACACAGTGATCCAGCGAGTACCAGCGGCCAAAATCGGTTTTAACATCGAATCTTCACTGGCAGCAATTTGAGGGCGTCGAGTTGAGCAAAAGGCCACAATCTCGGCCTGGTGGAGACTAATTTCTTGGAGATGTAGGAAAAACTGTACGTCCTTAGGATTAGCCCCCGGCCAACCCCCCTCGATAAATCGAACTCCCAACTCATCCAACTGCCGGACAATACGGAGTTTATCTTCTAAGGACAGCGAAATTCCTTCCCGTTGGGCCCCATCCCGTAGGGTGGTGTCATAGAGCGAAAGACATTTAGAGGTCATGGTCAATGAACCAAACGATTAAGAGTAGGGGCCAGGGGAGCAGGGCGGGTTTGCTGATCCACAGTGGCTTGAGATTAAACCCATCCAATGACCAGAATACCTAAATCAGATTTTGGGCGATTAAGGATTCGGCAATTTGGATTGCATTCAGAGCGGCACCTTTCCGGATTTGATCACCACAGAGCCACAGTTCCAGACCACGAGGGTTGGAGATATCCTGACGAATCCGTCCCACGAGTACCTCATCTTGGCCCGTCGCTTCTAAGGGCATGGGGAAATAGTTGGCTTGCCAATCTTCCACCAGTTTTACCCCTGGGGCCTGTGCAATTAACTCTCGGGCCTGGGCCACGGGGAATGGTTCGGCAAACTCAATATTGATGGCCTCGGAATGGGCCCGTAGCACTGGTACACGGACACAGGTTGCAGTTACTCGTAAATCTGGCTGATGGAAAATCTTTCGAGTTTCGTTCACCATTTTCATTTCTTCCTGGCAATAACCCTGTTCATTTAATGGTGAGTTGTGGGGGAATAAATTAAAGGCTAAGGGGTAGGGAAAGGCTTCGGTGGGAGGCGTTTCGTCATTGAGCATGGCCTGGGCCTGGGCTTGCATTTCCGCCATAGCCTTAGCTCCAGCCCCACTGGCAGATTGATAGGTGGCTGCCACTATGCGCTGAATCGGTCTGACTTGATGCAACGGCCACAATGCTACGGTCATCAAAATGGTGGTGCAGTTGGGGTTGGCAATAATTCCCCGATGTTTGGCTAAGTCTTGGGGATTCACCTCAGGAACCACCAGGGGAATATCGGGCTCCATCCGAAAGGCACTGGAATTATCCACGCAAACCGCCCCGGTCTGGACTGCGACTGGTAGCCATTGTTGGGAAATACCACCCCCCGCAGAAGCCAATACAATATCAATATCCCTAAAGGAGTCTTCGCCCACGGCCTGGATAGTAAGTTCCTGAGCCTGAAACCAAACCCTTTGCCCTGCTGAACGAGAGGAGGCTAAAAGTCGTAACTCGCTCAGTGGAAAGCCTCGCTCTGATAACAACTCTAAAATTTCGCTGCCAACTGCCCCCGTGGCACCTAAAACGGCAACTCGATAACATTTACTTCCCAAAGCTTAATCCTAACTGCGCAGAGGCTATAGGGATGATGTTTAACAATGTACAGCTATGATAGACATCCAAACCCTATTCAATGATCCTAGATTTTGACAGTTCCCTTGTCTAGTCGTTGGCGGTTGCTCAGGCGAAAAGTTAGGCGTAGTCCAACAAAATTTTCATCCAGGAATAACTGATGAATTTGCGGCATGCCTCATGGGATTTCCTAACAATGTCTAGAAAATTAAGCTATGCTGAGTAAGCTCGGAGCAAAAGCTCAAGGGGTAATTCGGGATGTAGCGCAGCTTGGTAGCGCACTTCGTTCGGGACGAAGGGGTCGAAGGTTCAAATCCTTTCATCCCGATAGGTTGGGGAACCTAGACACAGTAAGGTTTTTAGGGATTCAAGGGAGAACTTGAAGCCCATTTTTATTGTCAATAAGCACAGCCATTAGGGTTGTTAAAGCTTGTTTAAGGCTTCAAATTGTCCCGGATTATGTCCCGGAAGTTTGAGAGCAAGAGTAATGAGAACAATCAAGATATATATCGAGTCTGACCGGGGGCGGTTGCGGCTTCGGTTGCGCTATGACGACAAAAATCGGGTGCTGGCGTTGGGGTTGCCTGATTCAAAGCCCAATCGAGCCTATGCCAAGCAACTAGCAGCAAAGCTGGAGCTAGATTTTTTGGCGGGCCGATTCGATGAAACTTTGCAGGAATACCGGCCCAAAAAAGTTGGAACCCGATCCACTGAGCTAAGTTGTCCGGAATTATTCCAGACGTTTACCCAGGCCATGAGCAAGGAAAAGGAACTAGCCCCAGGCACGCTAGAAAAGTATCGGGCGGTGTTGTCCCATCTTAAGCGGTCGTTGAATGTTGCAGCCCATTTAGTGACTCAGCCACGGGCGGGCAATATGGCGGCGGTACTCAGGGAACAACTCTCAGACCGTACCGCTAAGGAATACCTTTGGTTGTTGGAGTCATGCTGGCGGTGGGCTAAAGGCAAATATCATGTTCCTGCTGATAATCCGTGGCGGGGCTTGGCAGCAAAGATAAAACCATCCCCCAGGCAGAAGACCAAACCCTTTACTGATTCAGAGGTTCGGGTAATTTTGGGAGCATTGAAATCCGACCGATATTACTCCCACTATTTCCCGATGGTCTGTTTTCTGTTTGGAACCGGGGCAAGATTCGGGGAAGTTGCGGCGTTGAAGTGGAAGCATTTATCGAGTGACTTTTCCCAGTCCTGGGTAGGAGAAAGCATTAGCCGGGGCAATCTTCGCAAGAAACCTAAGACGGGTGAAGCCAGGGAAATTGTCTTATCCCCAGGCCTAGTGGCTATGCTCAAAGACTTGCACCAGAAGCGGCAACCTAAACCCAATGATTTGATTTTTCCGGCTCCCCGTGGCGGGGCAATGGATGACCAGAATTTCCGGAAGCGGGCCTGGAAAACAATGCTTGACCGATTAGGGATTGACTACCGGAAACCTTACAGCACAAGGCACACGGCGGTTAGTCATGCTTTGGCAAATGGAGCCGAACCGCTACAGGTAGCAACCCAGGCCGGGCATAATCCCCAAATTCTTTATAAGAATTATGCCAGCGTGATTCAGTCTAAATCTATTTTTGTGGAGTTTTAGAGATGCGAGGGTATGTTGATCACTCCAAGGTATTGCAAGCAGCCTTAGTCGAATTCATGGAAACACCGGACATAACTAACAGTCCAGAGTGGGGGACTAAGGCTGGGTTAATGGTTCACGCCATGCGAAGCCTCATTGCTGCCGAAGTATGGCGAGACTACTTTGCCGATGGACACTGTACCCATAAGGGTTGTTATGGCCCCAAAAGCTTACGGAGCCTAATTAAAGCCGAATCAAATCTCTGGATAAAAACATGGTCAGCACTTGTAGCTATGGCCAACATGGGATTTGTTTACCAACTGAACGATAAGGAGCTACCTATATTTTCAAGACAAAGCAAAATCTATCCCTCCGAATCAAACCAGCTAGACATTTGCATTCTTATGTTCAATCTCGGATTTGAGCGAGGGTTGCTCATGCTCTCCAGTCCTGAGTGCCAGGGAGTTGAGGGGACAACAGAACTTCGGAAAATGAGGCAACGAGAAAATCAGATGCTCTCGGATCGGGAAAATCCGTTTTCTATTGATACTTATCCATTCACAAGCTGCTTAGTTGATGAGTTCATAAAACTTGCCAACAGTCGGAGTGATGGTGATTTCTTCTACAAGCATTGCTACAGCCCTATCGTTTTTGCCCGGAAATCTGTAGTTGCAAGACTAATGAAGCAGGAAAAATTGCGGGTGATCCATGGCAACAAGAAAAAGACTCCTGCCTGATTTTCTCGACCCAAAAGGAATAAAATCCGAAACCCGCTTACAGCAAGGGTTTTAAAGCTCTACTTTCTAGCTGTAGATGCTCAAGGCTAAACCACTAAAGTTTTGACAATCCCTAAAGGACTTTGACGGTTTCCCCAACCTCTAAACAAAAAAACCGGGCATCACCCCGGCCTGATTGAAAAAAGGATCTACACAATGGCACACGGCAAATTTGTTACTACCCCAGATTTAATTAAAGTTATTCCTCTTGGGAAAACTAAGCTCCAGCAACTTCGCGACGATGGAATTTTCCTTGAGGGCTTACATTGGTGCCGCTTCCCAGGTTCTAACCCCCGCAAAATTCTTTGGAACTTAGATTTAATCCGGGATTTTGTCGTCACTGGCGGTGGCGAGTCACACCAACGGGCCTGTGAGGCTTATTTGTCCTCCCTTCCTAGCAATCAAGTCCGGCCTGGGAAAGGAGGGCGCCAAACAGTAGCAGCTTAAACGGGGAAACCCCCGGAGATTCGAGGTCTCTAGGGGTTTCTGAAAAAAGCCTTTTGGAAGCGGCGTTGATTGAAGTATCGCAACTCAATCATAAAGCTTCCAAGCCCAAGTCAATCAAGTAATTAAGGAGGCTGAAATGATTGGAACTTATCAAAACGAAGGGGTAGAGGTCAGCACTGCCAGGCCATGCCTTTGCTGTGGTGGCACAGATTGGTGTTTCAACATTGGCGATCACGCTTCTATTTGCGACCGAGTTGGCTCACCACCGGAAGGATTCGAGCAACGGGGAACCGCTAAAGACGGCCGGCCGATCTATATCAAGATTGGCACTCAGTACGAACCTAGGCCATTGTCAGAGCGGTTGCTGCCTATCCAATGGGAACCGCAAACAGACAGCCCAGAGTGGCAACCAACCGGAGCTAAAGACGGCAAACACTTTGAGCAAGTAATCGAGTATTTCTACCCCGACCCCGCAACGGGCGGCCCATTAGGGAAAGTAGAACGGAAGCAATGGACAGATCGGCGGTTTGTATATGGGCGGGGAACTAACAAACAGAGCAAGCAAATCCGACCCCATCACTGGGCAAAACCAACCCCGGCGATGGTGTCCGAGGGCATAACAAAGGGATGGTGGACAGACCGCAAAGGTGACGCAACCTGGCCACTGTATCGGCAAAACGAAGTAACACGGGATTCGATTGTCTTTGTTGTCGGTGGTGAGCAAGCAGTCGAGGCGATTCGGACTTTGGGCGGTAAGGCAATCTGTAATCAAGGCGGCGAAAAGACCGGGCGGAAGCAAATCGTTAACTTTCTTAAGGCGGTCAAGCCTCGGTTAGTGGTGATTTTGCCAGACAACGACAGCACTGGACTGGAAATGGCAACGGCAGTCAAGAAAGACTTGGATAAGGCTTATATCAAAACCATTATTCTTGACCTTACCGATATCTGGAAACAAATCCCACCCAAGGGAGATATTTTCGATTTACTGAATTGTCCCGGGTGGTCGGTCGAGCGAATCCGGGCGGAACTGGAAGCGCAAATTGAGCGGCTCCTAGAACCCTTGACTGTAGCGGCGCAACTCCAGACCCAGCTTGCGGAAAAAATCGGATTCTTTACGAGTCCTGACACTGGCCTGGTATGGCGGGCGGGGACACCAAGTGGAGAAATTACCGAAACTCTGATTGGCAATCACTTGGAAGCAATCGGCTACTGCCAGAGTCCTACGGGTGACGGGGCGGCGGTGGTGCTGAAATTCAAAACGATTCACCATCAAACCGCTACTTACCTGATGCCACGGGAAACCCTAGCGGGTGACGGCAGCGAGATCGTGGCGGAACTGATGCGGCGGTCTTATTCGTTTAAGCGAGGCGAGAAAAATAAACTTCTGGATTACTTGCATGGCCTGGGGGTGGAAATTCAGCAGCTGTACGTTTTGAATCCAACTACGGGATATGTCGAGCTAAACGGTCAAAAATCCTTTGTGTTGCCTCATGCCACCATCGGAGATGAGCAGCTACGGTTTCAAACCTTTGAACCGCCTAAAGACCACCCCTACCAGGCCAAGGGAACGCTGGAAAGTTGGCAGGAGAATGTCGGGCGGTACGCTACCGGAAATTCTCGGTTAGTCTTTGGACTTTCCATGGCATTCGGTGGCCCCCTTTTGGAATTGCTAGACCTTCAAGGCGGTGGCTTAAATTTCTACGGCGGCACGTCCAAGGGTAAAACGACAGCGGTACAGGCGGCGGCTAGTGTGGCGGGGCATCCTGATAAGGTGGTTCGGAGTTGGCGGGCAACTGACAATGGACTAGAGGCGGTTGCTGCCGAACACAACAACCTAACGCTAATCCTTGACGAATTAAAAGAGTGCCATCCTAAAGTCGTCGACCAGGCCAGCTATCTTTTGGCGAACGGTGTAGGCAAGCAACGGGCCAACCGGAGCGGCGGCAAGCAAACTCCTAAGACCTGGCGGTTACTGTTTTTATCAACTGGTGAGATGCCCTTCGTTGATTACCTGAAAGGGCATGGCCTGGCGATTAAAGGCGGTCAAGAAATTCGCATGATTGACGTTGACGCTATTGCAGGTGAGCATGGCGTTTTTGAGAATCTGCACAGATTCAAAGACGGGGCGGCGTTATCGAATCACTTAAAATCTGCAACCCGGCAGCATCATGGCACAGCGTTAATTGCCTTCCTTGCAGCGCTGGTCGAGCGAATCAATAACGGCGGCATCGAGGCGGTTAAGTCAGACTTTCTGGATTATCGAGCGGCGTTGATGCCAGACGGTGCAGTTGATCCGGCTGTCGGGCGGGCGATAGAACGCTTTGCTTTGGTGGCTTTGGCAGGTGAGTTAGCTATCGAGTTTGGTGTTCTCCCCGTCCCGGCGGCGGAACCCTTGGCGGCGGCTAAAACGCTCCTACAGACTTGGCTAGACCTAAGGGGCAGCACTGGAAGTCACGACCTGAAACAAGCCCTAGAACGGGTCGAGGCGTTGCTTCGGGAGAACTATCACTCTGGCCTGGTGCAACTGGATACCACTTCTGACGCTAAAGACTTTCCGAAAGGCTCAATGCTTGGCTATCGCAAGTTGACCGGCGAAATTCTGATACTGCCTTCGGTCTATCGTGACCAGCTCTGCCAAGGCGTTGATCGGAAATTGCTCACTCAGGAATTGATCGCTAAGGGGTGGCTCAAAACCGACAAAAACGATACTCCCCAAACAGCCCATTGGGTCGAGGGCAAAACTCAACGGTTTTATCAGTTCTCTATTTTTTGGGAGGACAGCAATGAGCAATAAGGTGTGTGACAGTCGTAACTATGACAGTGCAATTTACTTTAAACGTAATCCGTTTACTGACCCCCTATCAAAAAAACGTGTAAGGAATGTAAGGCGTGTAAGGGAACTCTGGAAATCTTTTCTAGCAAGGCTTTCAGTCCTTACATTTTCCTTTCGCTTCCCTTACACGTCGATTGAAAAATGTAATGTAGAAAAATAATCCTTACATTCCTTACATTCTTTACATTGCGGTTTTGCAAAAAGTGTAAGAAGTATAAGCCAGTCACAGCAAGGGTTTACAGACTTCCTTACATGCCTTACATGCCTTACATCCCAAAAACAAGGGGGTAAGAAATCGAGTTGCGATGTTCGTAAATGCAGCTTTTTGTCACAAGTCAATATCGGAGAAAGTGTCACATTAAGCGGGGTGAGGTGAAGTCATGAAACGGCAATTTACCCAACCCGTTCCCCCGGCCTGGATTGAAGCACTACTCAGTAGAGCCTGGAGCCAAGAAGCAAGTTTATTGATTGACCAATGGTTGATCGCAGTTGAAAAGCATTTAGAGGAAAAAAGTGCATGAGTGTTTACCAACCCGGCCAACGCTTGTTGTTGCGAACTCCCATCTTTTACAAGAAACCGCAATGGCACACGGTCAAAACCGAACCAAACCGAGAGGGCATCTTGCTCCTAGAAGCTGACAGCGGGGCGGTGACAGGATTGCGGGCGGCAGAAATCCAAAAATATCTACAGGAGGCGGCAAATGAATCTTTGTGCAGTTGATCCAGGCCTGAGTGGTGGACTGGCAATCCTAACGGATGGGCAAGTGACAGCAAAACCCTTACCCATTGCAGGAAAAGACTTAGACCTGGTGCTTATCTCCTAATGGTTAAAGACAACATCCCCAAGCCTGTTAATTGTTGAGAAAGTTCATTCAATGCCAGGCCAAGGTGTAAGCAGCACATTCAAGTTTGGCCAAGGCTACGGATCCATTCTGGGCATTGCGGCGGCCCTATCCATTCCGACTGAGTTGGTTACACCCCAGGCCTGGAAGAAAGTTGTTTTAGCCGGGACAGCTAAGGATAAGGATGCAGCGGTTGGTTATTGCAGACGGGCATTTCCCAATGTGTCCTTACTCCCAGGCCCCAGGTGAAGGAAACCCCATGATGGCCTGGCTGATGCACTTTGTCTTTTGGAATATGGGCTGCGGGTTTTGGTTGGCCACCTATCTGGGTAATTCGCCAGGTATTCAAGACTGTTTTGGTACATTCAATTTAGAGAGGTGAAATTATTATGTCGAATCAATCTCCTTGGTCAAAAGAGTAATGCCGTGACCGCTATGTTCATGGTTCTAAGATTGGATTACGGGCTTTAGCCGTTGAGTCGGGCGTATCGTTCAAAACTTTAACTGAGTGGAGTGCCAAAGATGATTGGCCAGGACAACGCAAACACTTCCAGGACAATCTCAGGACAGAAACCGATAAAAAAATTAAATCTAAACTCTCCATTACTCGGGCAGAATTGAGCATTGAGCATTACGAAGCGCATCGGCAAGTTAGACGGATGGCTGAATGTTTACTGGGAATCATCGAGGATAAGGTTCAACAAATCCAATCCAACCATCCTGAACTGGTTGATCCTGAACAACTGCAAGATGCAATTAAGCAGTTATTTTCCCTCGTTAGCAACATTAACCAGTTGAGTATGGTGATTGATCTGGCAGTTGAAGGAGAACGGGTTGCGGCTGGCCTGGAATATGAGGACTTGCATAAGGCAGTGGCGGCCTTGAAGCGGCGTGGCTTTGGTATGGTTTTTGGCCAAGGGAAAGAGTTTATTTGACTCCCCCCAGGCCATGCGGTTTAGGCAACTGCAAATTTTGCGCCCATCACGGTAAAGGCGGCAGGCCTAACTCCTGAAGAAAGGCATTGTGGGTAGCGGTGGCCGCGGCGATTTTCTCCCCTAGGGCAACCAGTTCTGTATTAACGGCCTTAAGGTCAATCTCAGCCTCTGCCACGGCCGTACTGATATAGCGGGAGATGTTGAGGTTGTAATCATTGGTCTCAATCTCACTCATCAAGACCCGGCGGGAATAACGCTCTTCTTCTTTGCGGAACTGGTAGGTATTAACAATTTTCTCGATATGTTCTGGGAGCAGGCGGTTCTGTTTTTTACCCTTCTCGAAATGCTCACTGGCATTGATGAACAGGACATCATCGGGCTTCTTGCATTTCTTTAGGACGAGAATACAAACCGGGATGCCCGTGGAGTAGAACAGGTTTGGAGGCAGGCCAATTACGGTGTCAATATTGCCGTCCTTAAGCAGTTTTGTCCGAATCCGTTCTTCTGCACCCCCTCGGAACAGTACGCCATGGGGGAGGATGATCGCCATTGTTCCATCTTGCTTTAGGTAATGGAAGCCATGCAGGAGAAAAGCAAAGTCGGCGGCAGATTTCGGGGCCAGGCCATAGTTTTTGAATCGAATATCGTCACCCAGGGCCTCAGTGGGATTCCATCGGTAACTAAAGGGTGGATTTGCAACCACAGCATCAAAATATCGTTTTTTAGCGGGGTTGGCTTCTCGCAACATATCCCAATCATTCAGGAGGGTGTCGCCATGGAAAATCTCGAACTCAGAATCTTTCACCCCATGCAGGAGCATATTCATCCGAGCCAGGTTGTAGGTGGTGATGTTCTTCTCCTGTCCGTAGATTTTGCTAATGCCATTGGGGCCGAGCTGATGGCGGATGTTGAGCAGCAGTGAGCCGGAACCACAGGCAAAGTCCATGATGCTATCGAGGTGTTTCTTCTTCCCCGTGGTGGGGTCTTGGCTGTCGAGGGTGACAATGGCCGATAAGATACTGGAAATTTCCTGTGGGGTATAGAATTCACCTGCTTTTTTCCCAGACCCAGAGGCAAACTGGCCAATCAGGTATTCGTAGGCATCCCCCAGGCTGTCAGTATCTGTTGAGAATTGGTTTAGGCCGGCCGCAATCTCAGTAATGATAGTGCAGAGTTTGGTATTGCGGTCGGTGTACTTTTTGCCAAGTTTTTCGGAATCTAGATTGATCTCTGAGAACAGGCCTTGGAAGGTACTCTCAAAGGATTCAGTCTCGATGTACTTAAAGCCTTTTTGGAGTATCTCTAGGAGTTGACTGTTTTGGGTACGGGCCATTTCGGCAATACTGGCCCAAAGGAATTCTGGCTTGATGACGTAATGGACGCGCCGCCGCATTAGTTGTTCAAAGTCGGTAATGTCATCGGGGTTTTGGATGTACCAGTGTTGGAGTGGGGTGATGTTTGACTGGAAAGGCCCTACTGGATAATCTGAGCCAAGTTCCTTTTGGGCAGCGGTTTCGTAGTTATCGGACAGGTAGCGCAGGAACAGGAACGAGAGCATATAGTCCCGGAAGTCATCGGCATTCATGGCTCCCCGGAGTTGATCCGCAATATTCCAGAGGAGGCTGCCCAGTTGTTTATGATTTTGTTCGGCCATGGTTACGACTCAGTTGAAGCGGGGCCATTCCCAGATGGGTCAATCTCTAAGGAATCATAGGCTGCATCGTCTTCGTTGTCCCATACTTTGGCTAGGCTTGGTTCGGATAGGCGGGATATTTCATACTGTTCACCGGCTAAGGTTGCCCATGCATCGTCCTCTTGCTCAATCAGTTCTGGCATGGCATAAGATTTTAATGCACCGCGTAGGCTTTTACGTTGTCGTGAATGCGTCATTTTGCTTGCTTTTTCCTGAAGTTCATCGCCTCTTTACTGATATCTTCAATGCTTTGCTCGGTATGTATCGCTTGCCGCCACTGGGTATAGTCAAATGGTTCTCGTTGGATTAGAGCAATGAATCGTTCCATTTCAACATCACCGAGGTGTTGGGCAAGGATTTGAACGCCTTTTACTCTTATCTCTGTGTCAGTCATCATGGCAATACCTCTCGGATAAAATTGATTGGGTCTGTGATGGCAATAGTTTGGATTATGACAGACTTTTTAAGGATGCCCTTATCAGTTGTTATAAAATAATTTGCACTTCCTGTAATCGCACACGCAATATGCAAAGCGTCTATTTGCTTTAATCCTTGTTGAACCAGTGATTGGGCTAGTTGTATGAGTTCATCTGAGGCCTCTATGTCAGTTTTTGCATATTCTTTCCAATGTCTAATTTGCTCCCGGCGTTCTTGGAATGGATTTTTTTCGTTTTCGTAATCCATGATGTATGACCAGGCCAGTTCATAAATGCCCAAGCGGATATTTTCTTGTATTTTTAGTTTTGCTTCTGCTTCAAGTAAGACATTGATATTAGATTGATCATCAAATGGCCGGTTAAACACACAGTTATCAAGATAAAGTTTCACAATTTATGCCATCGAAGTAGTAGATAACGATACTGGTATCAATCAAGTAAGCCACTATTGTCAACCTTCACGAAGACTTTCTAAGTAGTCATCAATATCGTTTTTAGACTCATGGGTGACTCCATAAAAAGAGCGTGGTTCAAATGGTGTAGGCGGCTCTATTCCCTCCCACATCTGATCTACTTCATCCAGTGTGTCATCTGGGTCTAATGTGAGCATACGATTTCATCTCCTGGAATGATTATGAATTCTTTAGCTTGTGGCTTAGACTCTTCAGTTCTTCCCCTGAAATTCGGACTACTTTCCCATCTTCCATAATGACAATCGCTGTATTGGTTTGGATTGCGGTTTGAATCGCCAGGCCAGAGGCTCGACGTAGAGCATTCATGGAAGCACGCAGATCAGGGTCTTTAGCATTAGAAATATCTTTTTTGTCCATTAGTTTTCTCCCCATTCCAGTAAGACAGGCTCCGTACCACTATTATCGTATTCCGCCCAAACATCTACTCTGGCTTTGTAGTATTGATTGAAGTTGTGCAATCCCGCAGCAAATCGGCGGCGAATGACAGACTCAGGAATATCATGGCCACCTTGGCGAACACGCTCTGCAACACGGGTAATGGCAATTTCTACACTGGGCAGGGATAAAAAGTAAAGGCTGATCCGATAGCCAAGGGTGCGCCATTGGGAGATATGCCGTAGGTAACTGAGTCCAGAGAGTGTGGTTTCAAAGGCGAAACTTTCCCCATGTCGGACAGATAAGGCAATCTCCTCTAACATCAAACGTCCGGCTCTGATGGCAGCGGCTTCTGGAGCAAAGGGGGAGAGTCCGGCAGCAATGAGGTCAGCATTGATGTAGCGAGGGCATTGGGCTTCTTGAGGCAAAAATACACGGGCAAAGGTGGTTTTTCCTGCACCATTGGGGCCAGCGATGATAATAACCTTCTTGCTCATTCCTGACGCTACTCAACCGATGGGAACAACTGCTGCATTAACCCTTTTTTGTGCAACTTCAGAGCTTCGATTTTTTGCGTTTGGGCGGTGATTAGGTCGTCAAGAGATGAGAGGCAATCTGCAATTTTTTGCTGTTCTTTTTTAGAAGGTATAAAAGTTTTAATATCTTCGATTTGTTGAGTTGATAAATTAGGAGGTTCACTGCCTGACATGCTTTTTTCAATATCACTTATTAATTTAGATGTTTGAATTAAGAAATATACAAAAATGGAATATTGATTTGTTATTAACTTGCCAACTCGCTGATTTAACAAAGCATCATTAAATACTTTATCTACAGGGGCTATTTTAAGCTGCTTATTTAATATTGGGCGAGTTAAGGCTATTACAAAATCACCATATTTAACTAAAAAATTTTCATATTTTTCTTTATATTCAATAGGCAAATAAGATGGAGTGCCGTGATTCATCTTCTGAATACTTACATCGGCAATTTTAAGCCATCTTACTCCACTATTTAGACTATCCTTGCTCGAAAAGGCAAATCCTTGAAAAATCGAAAATACTTGTTTAATTGGTTTCTCTTTCCACGGCCCGGCATCTCTAAACTCAGGGAAGCGTAGTTTTGGAATGGTTTCGCCTTCTGCCGGAAAAAGCTGCTGCATTAACCCTTTTTTGTGTACTTTGAGCGAGTCGAGCTTTTGGGTTTCTGCGGTGATCAGATCGTCTAGAGAAGCAAGGCAGTCAGCAATCTTATTTTGTTCTGAAAAGGATGGTAAAGCTAGTGCGTATTCTTTCATCAGGGATATGTCCCCTCTAGGCATTTTCACACCTTTAGCACCCTTCATTACATAATCAATAAAATTATCGTTTCTTATCAAAAATGCTAAGTAATGATTGCTGATACTAGGTTTTGGACGAATTACTATCACATCATTCGATGCAGCACCATCTTTGTTGGCAAACCAAACTTTCTTTAAGTAGGGACGAATGTTTGAAACTAGAATGTCTTTCTTTATAAAGCGTGTAGCTGTTCCTGATGGAGGTAATTTTGATGCTATTGTTACACCACCATAATCAGGCAAAATATTTTCAGTACTGATGTAATTAGATAATGCAACTTTTTCTAGAGATACTTTCTGATTGATAAAATCCGAAACATCCTCTAACTTCTTCTGTTCCCACTCCCCCGCATCCCGGAACTCAGGAAACCGCAACTTAGGAATAGCCATAATTCACCCCCAATCCAGACCTTAGCCTAATGATGTTGCGTAATTGTCTCACCACTGGCGAGAGTTTTGGTATGGGTTCAATTCTTGCCATTTTCTTCATCCTCCTTGCCTCCACTTCTCCCAGGCAGAGGGCGATCTTGACGTTGTTCACGTTGCCAAGCCACTGGATCAGTAATATCTACAAAAAAGTTCAAGGCCGCTGCTTGCTCCAATGCCTCTGCTAAACGTTTCTGGCGTGTTTCCTGGTTCACGGTTCACCTCCCATTACCCAACACAAACCGGGCCTGTTCACATCGCAACATTTCAAACGGAGTCATAAACCGCAACCCAAGCCCGATACAAACATTGGGAATCTTCACCCGCTTTGTTGAATTTGCAGGCACTTCATGAGTTACAACAACATGATTATCCGCCAGCGCATGGGCAATCAAATAAAAATCTGCCACCTGTAAGAACGTATTAATCGCCACAGGTTCGTAATTTTGACTCGTTACCCAAGCACTCACCCGCCCAAATTGTTGCAGGATATTAGCCTCAGTCCTCCGAAATAATCCCCTACCCTGTTGCCGTATCCACGCCGTTAATTCATCTTGCCCCGCATTAATTTCATCAGCCACCTTGTCAATACTCACTACCTCGTCTGCTTCATTTTTCTCCACCAGCCAACTCCAAAACGCTGGGCAAAAATCTAACCCATAGTGCAAATTCTTGGCCTGAATAAAGACATTGGCATCCAGCAAATAGGTCATGGGATCACGCCCAACTCACGCGCTGCCTGGTAGAACGTTGTGCTTTTTTTCACCCCCAATAGCCTAAAAGCATCTCGGAATAGAGTCTGCCCCTCTAGTGTGTTCGTGATGATGGCCTGGGCAAAGCGTTTTCCCGTGCGCGCTCCCAAAGTCCGGTAAAAATCACCGCCGCCACTACCACCCCGGTCGATCATCTTAATCCGCTCCAGTTCTTGATAGTAGTTGTGCCAGAGTTCAGCTTCCGAAATAGAGCCAACATTGTGCAAACGGCGTAACACCACCAGGGTACTCACCTTAAATACTCGTGCCAATCGTTGAACTTCCAGCATCAAGGGTTGATCGGGTTGATAAGCTTCACGGGTTGCATCTATGGGCATGAGTAACTCAGCCGCCACAGCATTACACCACTGCTCAATTTCCCCTTCAGGTAAACACCCTGCTTCCGAGTTAGAAACCCCACTTTCTCCTAACCAGAGATGGGCCAGTTCGTGGGCCAAGGTAAACATCTGCGCGGCCTTACTGTCTGCGGCATTGAGAAAAATTAGGGGCGCAAAATTGTCTGCTAGAGCAAAGCCTCGAAATTCTTCTACCTTGAGCTTACGATGGCTATTACTCCCCACAATGGAACTGGCCATCACTAGTACACCCGCCGCTTCTGCCTTGGTCATCAACTGCCGCAATGCCTCAGTCCAGTTCCCACACTGTTGGCGGTCGGACAAAGCAACCCCTAACCTTTCCCCTATCGCTGTAGCCACCGTGATTGGATTGCTCTCGACGGTAACACTACCGACAAAATCCAGCCGGGATAATCCATGCACTTGAGCATATTCACGATACCAATCCTGACGCTGCTGACATAAGTAGAGAGTATCAAGAAGGTCTGGACTAGGGCGCACTACTTCCCGATTGGCCAAGGTACGAAAATCAGGAATCGGTATTGGCTCCTCAATCGGCTCAGGCAAAAACAAATAACCAATAGGCACATGAACCGAGTGGGCAAATTTTTCTAGTTGTCCTAGCGTTGGTTGTAATGTTCCTGCTTCCCATTCCACTAGCCGAGGAAAGCGTTGAGCCAGTTTAGGTATCTCTAGCCCAGCCCGCTCCCGTGCCCAAGTCAGTAGTTTAGGGTTAACCATAAGGCGATTATTGCTCATTGACCGCCAACCCGGAAACTTCATGCCCTTGGGCTAGTTTATGCAGTAACGGGAAAATTTGGCTATCAACTACCCATCAACTAAATTCTCTGCCCCGAAAACCTTGAAAATACGTTAGTCTCGGTAGCCATCATCGAAAATTCCCAGTCGTCTATCAACTACCCATCAACTAAATCCACACTCAGCAGGGCACAACAATACAAAGCTCATGAATAAGACCCACCAGATCAATTGATCTACTACTCATAGGCCGCCAATCCCGAAATCTCCCGCCCTTGGGCCAGTTTATGCAGTAACGGGATCACATCCGCCATCAATGCCTCTTCCTTCTGTTTCCGGGCCTTCCACCCTAACCCCAACGGAGCCAATAATTCACTCAACGCTTCCCCATCACAAATCAGCCGCTGGATCGTCCGCTCAACAAACATTTGCAGGGCTGCGGGTTCCAGGCCATGGGTCGTGGCAATATGGGCTAACTCCTGGGTTTGCTTCTGGGCCTTAAATTCCGCATAGCCCCGCCGGATTGCTGCTTCATCTAACCCCTCCCCTACCTTCAACGTACTGATATACGCCGCTATATCCTCCCGGTCATCCATAAACTTGGCATCAGCTTGAATCAGGCCAATCAACTGCTCACGGGTCATCTTTTGTTTGTCGGGCCTGGCCTGGGTGTAGTTGGCAATTAGCCCCATGATGTAGTCGTAATCCACCACCACCGAAGCAAACAATACAAACTCAAAATCTAATTGCTCTACGGCTGGATCAGGATTAACTTTCTTCTCCTTCAGTCGTTGTGCCGTTTCCAGATACACCCCCCGAAAAGCCTGTAATTGCTCCTTGGGTAATACCTGCTCGATGGTTGCCGTATTCTCCAGCGTCAGATCCGTGTACTGCTCCAGTTGGGTTTTGAACCGCTGCACCTCCTTAAACAAATTAATAAACTGACTCCGGGCCGCATCCCCCTTCAGGTTAAACACCTCCTCTGGAATACAGGCCAGGCCTTGGGATTGCATAAACGTATCCAGCTTTTGCACCGCCGTTTCCAATTTCGAGATCACCACCGGGGCTGGATCAACCAACCAAATTTCCCGCGCCTTCTCCTTGAAATTGCCCGAAAACAACTCAATGGCCTGGTTCACGGCCTCCTGCTGCTGCCGAAAATCCAAAACATTGCCATAGGGCTTCGTGTCATTCAGGATGCGATTCGTCCGCGAAAAGGCCTGGATCAGCCCGTGATACTTCAGGTTCTTATCCACATAGAGCGTATTCAAGTACGGCGAATCAAACCCCGTTAGTAACATATCCACCACAATCGTGATGTCAATCTTCTGGCTATGGGGTAAGTCCTGATTCGGGTATTGCTGCTCCTTAATCCGCTTCTGCACATCCTGGTAGTACAGATCAAACTCATTGATGCTGTGGTTTGTGCCGTACTGCTGGTTATAGGCCGCAATAATCGCTCTCAGGGCCGCCTTTTTCTCATCCGGGGCAACTTGGTTATCGGCCTTTTCCTGGGGTAAATCCTCCTGAATTTGCTGCACATCCTTATTCCCCTCGGCCGGGGGCGAAAATACACAGGCAATGTTTAAAGGGCTAAAGGTCGGGTCAGTGGTCTGTCTCTCGGCCTGGATTGTTTGGAACAGGGCCTGGTATTCAATCGCATCATTAATCGAAGCCGTCGCCAAAATTGCATTAAATTTCCGCCCCGCCGTAGCAGCATCGTGATTGCTCAGAATGGCTTCAACAACGGCTCTTTTTGCCAATGCTTCACCAACCTTGGGGAGAGGGTAATCCTTCGGTTTGTAGTATTGAATGCGGAACCGCAATACATTCCGGTCTTCAATCGCATCCGTAATCGTGTAGGCATGAAGTTCCTTCTGAAATATTGCTTTCGTAGTTTTCCAGGAGCCTTCTTCTCCTTCCAACTGCTGATAACTGGCGTTTTGCTCAAAAATCGGTGTCCCCGTAAACCCAAATAACTGAGCCTTGGGAAAAAACTCTTTAATCGCCCGATGGTTCTCGCCAAACTGGGATCTATGGCACTCGTCGAAAATTAAGACTAACCGCTTATTCCTAAGTGGCTCCAGGCGTTGCTTATAGTTGCGTTTGTTGTTGGTTTTAGCCGTATCATCCAAAGCCAGGCCCAGCTTTTGGATAGTGGTCACAATCACCTTATCGGCATAGTCATCCGAAAGAAGTCGCTGCACCAGGGTTTCTGTATTCGTATTTTCTTCAACACACCCTTCTTGGAACCGATTAAATTCTTCCCGTGTCTGGCGGTCTAAGTCCTTACGATCCACCACAAACAAGCATTTTTCAATGTCCGGGTTATCTTTGAGCAGTGTCGAGGCCTTAAACGAAGTCAGGGTTTTGCCGCTGCCTGTCGTGTGCCAAATATAGCCATTCCCACAGTTTTGATGAATACACTCGACAATGGCCTGGGCCGCATAGATTTGGTAGGGCCGCATCATAATCAGCTTTTGTTCACTAGCCACCAGCACCATATAGCGGCTAATCATCTCCCCTAGGGTACATTTAGCTAGAAAGGTCTCGGCAAAACTGTCTAAGTGGGTAATCTTTCGGTTATCCTTACCCGCAAACTGATACAGGGGGAGAAACCGCTCATCGGCATTAAAGCTAAAGTGGCGGGGGTTATTGTTGGCAAAGTACCAAGTATCGGTACGGTTGCTGACGATGAACAACTGGACAAAACAAAGCAGCGTCCGCGTGTAGCCATTCCCCGGATCGTTCTTGTAATCCACAATCTGCTGCATTGCCCGCCGGGGACTAATGGTGAGATTTTTCAATTCAATATGAACCGCCGGAACCCCATTGATTAGAAGGATGACATCGTAGCGGTGGTGGCTACTGGCAGTATTGATCCGTAGTTGGTTCACCACTTCAAAGGTGTTTTTGCACCAGTCTTTGATGTTGACCAGGGTGTAGAACAATGGTGTCCCATCATCTCGCTCAAAGCTATTCCGTTCCCGGAGGCGTCGGGCCGCTGCAAACACATCGGGCGTAATGATCTGGTCTAGGAGACGACTAAACTCGCCATCGCTGAGGTGGACTTGGTTCAGAGCTTCAAACTTGGCCCGGAAGTTCTGCTCAAGGCTGGCCAGGTCGCGAATGTCGGGGCGGTAGGTGTACTTCAGATCACCCAGCTTCTCGATTAGGGCCTGTTCAATCTCATGCTCTTGCATTACTTCCTACCTAGCCGTTTTCTCTACGGTATCAATGAGTCGCAACTTTGCCAGATGCGTCTGCCATGGCCTCTAATTGAGTCACCACTTCATCCAACCGTTGCAGTAGGGGTGAATCACCATGTTCCCTGAACGCTGTTACCAGACTGCGGTAGTACCAGAGCGTTCCCTCCTTCCCGGCATTGAACCGGCCCCAGAGTGCCTCTCCCTGACTGTTGTAGTCCCGCAGCATGGACTGAGCATTGTGCAGCTTGTCTGACGCAGAGACCAGACGCACCGATGGGGATGCAGTCTTAATGTGGTCGAGATAGGCCTGCTTGCGGGTTTTCCAGGGGAGCTTGGTTTCGCCCTGGCTCGTATCGGCAACAGAATCCGAACAGGCCTGGACAATATCAGCGACCTTCTCCCCAAACTGATGGCGAATATAATCTAGGGTTTGCAATCCCCCTTGATCCTCCACCGCATCATGGAGCAAAGCGGCAATAGCTTCATCCTCATCGGCTCCATAGTGGATCGCAATCGTAGCCACAGCCGCTAGGTGGGAAATGTAGGGAATCGCTGTCCCTTTGCGGTTTTGTCCTTCATGGAGTGAAGCGGCACACTCCAAGGCATCAAAATAACGCTGAGTGGGTTGGAATGTCATCCTTTTCTATCCTCCTTTTGTATCTAGTAATGGTCTTTACAATAGGAATACTGTTGGAGCTTAATCATCAAAAGCATTGACCCAAAAGAAAATGCTTCCAGATGGAAGTATAAATACTAGACGATTCTCCTCAGTGCAGTATGCTGAAGCTTTAAACCAATATCCACTTATTTTCCTGACCATCAAACCTTCAAGGTTACAAACTACTCCTCCTGTATAGAAGTATTGATATTTAACACCATTAGGAAAAACGATGGTGTTCAGAATTCCTTGTGATCCAGAAAGAATAGCATCACCTTTAATAAACTTGCACTGTATTGACTCTTGAACATTTCTTCCACAACGAGTGATCCATTGATTTGCCAATGCTTGCTCTACAGTAATTGATTGAGTTACTAAAAGAGTAACGAATAAGGTTGATAATTTCATAAATTTATAGGGTTTAACTCTGACTCATCAACGCATTTCGGGCATCAAAATATGTAGCTCCATATCCTGGGAATTTTTTTCACAGCTTTTATGAACCAAATTACATCTAGGTTCGAGATTGTCAGTCAATTCTTTAAGTTTTCCATCTCCAACCATAAATAATTCATCTTTTGTTCCTTGAAATCTATATCTTAGGGTTATGACTGCCATGATTTTCTCTCGATTAACAACGTAGAGTATTTTACAGGCGTACCCAGGCCTGGATAGGTGGGGGTTGGATTTACCCAAGTAGTGCTTGGAGGGTTTGATAGGTTTGCTTGTACCGTTCAATCCGGGCAAAGTCCTTCAGTGTAGGCTCTGCGATCCGGCTCAAATCCATGTTGTGAGTTAAGTCTGCCAGCTTCACTTTGATGGCAATGGGGTTAGATTTCACCCGCTCTAGGTAATCGTCTAAGGGTTCTCCATCTCGCTTAGTGATGGCATCTACGGCCGCCACACACTCTGGGCTAAACCCTTCTGCTGCTAAGTTGGTCAAGGTGATCGAGGTATCTTCCACCACATCATGCAACACCGCCACAATCTTCTCAGACTCACCCTCTACCAGGCCCATGACTGCCAGCGGATGGGAAATATAGGGTTTACCCGCTTTATCTACTTGCCCCTGGTGGGCCTGGGTGGCAATCTCAATGGCTTTAGTAAGAGTGGGCATTATTCCGCTGGTTTAAGCTGCACTTTAATCCTAAGGCAAGTTTAGATTCGGGTAGTTTGCAGCAGTGGTGAGTTAATATATTCTGAAAAATCTAGAAATAATTTGAATGGCTTTATTATGAATTTAGGTCGTAAAAGGAGTAAATATCATGATTAGGTTTGAAGGAAATATTGCAGGTAAGAATGTAATCAGTTATTTACCCAAGAGAGGCAAAAAATACTCCTTAAAAGATATAACTCAATATCTAAGACGTTTTGAGCTTTATGGAGCACTTAGATTAATAGGAGAGGAGTCTTACAAAATTTTCAAGTCTGATCAAGCGGTACGTTACGTCAAAGATGTGCCGATTTTTGATGGAGTTTTGGCTTATTTGTCAATGCTATTAATTGAAAACTCTAATGATTATCGAAATCAGAAAATGTCTATAGACAATCTATTGATAGCAATTGATATGTTTTTTGGTCTTCCAGACCCAATTGAAGAAGATGAGAGTAATTCTCAGGGATGTCTTATTAGATTTGGTGCATCTCAATTTGATTATGATCGTGAATTTCGTCATCTACTACCAAGAACTTTAATTATATATAAAGATTTATGGAATAAAGTAGCGGATAATAACAAGGTTGATTTAGAAACTGCAATTCAGAATATTTCTGGTTTAACTTTAGAGGAAATATTAATATTAGCTCTGGTATTTACAGGTAGATCTGAGAAGGGATTTTTTTATTTATATGACGAACTAGAAAACATCCCTGAATCCATTAAAAATTTTTTTTGCACTAATAAACAACAAGCTTTTGTCGATCTTATTTCATGTAGTTATAAAGATTTCCGAAGTCAATCAAAAACTGACATCCCGCCTAATATTACCTATGATAAATTCCGCTTTAATCCCCTTCATCTTAAACCTGCAATTATTCCAGATCGAAATATTAGGCCTGGTTTTTCTAAGATTTATTTAACGCCCATACCGACTTTAATTTATCAGAAAGTAACAAGAGGCATATATTTTTTGTTTTCGGATTATTTTAGAACTCAAGAAGGGAATCAGTTTCGTGGTTCCTTCGGAAATGTTTTTCAGCAATATATTGGCTTACTTCTTAAAAAAACGTTTGGCGAGGATAATGTAAAACCGGAATGGAAATATGGAGGTAAGAAAAATCTGAAAGATACACCAGATTGGTTTGTTATTCAAAGTAATTCAGTAATTTTAATTGAAGTTAAACAAGCAGGACTCTACCTAAATGCAAAGAAATGGGGTGAACCAAAAGATGTCCAAGATAACCTTACTAAAAGTATTGGTTCTGGTGTTCATCAGATGTATGAATTTGAACATGATCTAGAAAATGATATTTGTCTTCGTCCCGATTGGTTTGATAATCTTCTTATAAGTGAACGGATAGTAGTCACTTATGATCGCTCTTACTTTCTTAATTCGATTTTGAGAGATGAGATTAGACAGTTATATCCTTCAATCTCTAAAAGCTATCATTGGCATACTATTGCGGTTGAGGAACTAGAGTATTTTCTTGGTATTTTCGACACAAAATTTTCAGTCGCACTAGCAGAAAAGAGAATGAATAGTGAGGAAGATAATATGGACTTTAGAGATTATTACTCTAGAAAATGTTCTAAAGATGATTGTTTAAATCCATACTTAAATACTATTTATGACAATTTTTTCTCCGATCTAGGTTTGAAATGATTCTTCTGTTTGATTCAAGAGAAACGTGCTTTAGATTGAAATATAACTTTGCGGTTGTGTATACGGATCGTCTGCTTGGCTTATTGCCAAGCTAAATCTTCAACATATTTTGAGACATCAGAAGAAGGAATGTAGCTACTTAATACTCATCATGTGTTTACTCCCCTCTGTTCGAAGTGTGGGTACGTTTTCCGAGACCAGTGCCTCCAAATATCCACTGTGATTGTCCAGAGTGCAAGTGCAACAATAGCTCATTTTAAGTTCGCTATTCATACCCTCACCAGGCCAACTGATTAATGGCACTCTCTACTTATCCAGTCCCCACCTTAAGATATTTCTGCAACACCGCCAATGACCGATGCCCCAATATTTCCTGAATCACCCGCAACGGCACACCCGCTGCTGATAACTGAGTCAAAGCTGTTCTTCTAAAGCTATGGGTAGAGATTCCTATCAAGCCTGCCTGTTGAATTGTCTCTCTCAAAATAGCATCAGCACTACAGGGATTGAGATGATCATGATGACGATGGCGGCCTGGAAATAGGTAAACCAGGCCTGGGGCATTAGCCAGTCAGGAGTCCTGTAGGAAGGGATGAATCGGAATTTGCGAGTATTGGCATAAATTTACTGAATTTGGTGAACTTTCATCGAACATTCATCAAATTCAATGAAAAGTAAACCTATGTCTGATGTTGATCTCATTCCGGTATCGCTGTTAGTTGAACGCTATAACCTAAAACGTCCTGCGCTCTACGGTCGGTTTGCCAAGTTAGGGATTGAGCCAAGGCGGATTGGACGAACCGCCTATGTCACACCCCAAGATATGGCCAAGTTGGATCAAGCGGATGATACCCTTGCCCAAGGTGGCACGTTAACCGAGTTCACTGAATTAACTGAATCATCCCCAGGCCTTGTTAAATCCCCTCCCACTGCTCTGAATCCTAGTACCTTCAATGAGTCATTGGAGTTGGTGGCTGAAATTCTGTCTATGACTCCCCGGCAAAGTGAAACGGCGTTATTGGTGGAACGATTAGAGGCCTTGGATAAGGCGGCGGCTCACGGCTGGCTGCTACCAAGTCATGATCTGGCTACGATTCTGGGCCTGGGGAAGATTGTCCAAGGGCCTGAGTTTTCCCGCTATGGCTTTATCTTTACCCGATTAGAAAAGCAAGGCACACAGTACCTTTGGCGAGTCAGCAAAGCGGAGTAGTGGTTTACTGAATTCGATGAACTTTCAATGAAGCCTGATTTATGATGAAGTCATAAGATTTTGTTGAATTCACTGAAAACCCACCCCGATAATCCCCAATGGCAGATAAAGGTTGGTCAAGAGAAGAATGTCGTAATCGGTATGTCCATGGCCCTCGGATTGGGCTGCGGGGTTTGGCTGAGATAAGTCATGTGCCGTATAAAACCTTGGCTGGATGGAGTGCTGAGGAAAGCTGGCCGGAACAGCGGAATCAGTTTCAGGGTGAACTCAGGACACAAACCGATAAGAAGGTAAAAGAGAAATTATCCATGTCACTGGCCGAGCTCGCCATAGAGCATTTCGGGAGCTATCGCCGAGTGCGCCGGATTGCCGATTCTTTGTTGTCCCAAATCGAAGCCAAGGTGATGCAGTTAGAGTCGAATCATCCCGAGTTGGTTGACCCTGAACAAATTAAGGAATCGCTACGGGAGCTATTTGAAGTCAGCAACGTGAGCAACATTAACCAACTCAGCTTGATTTTAGATCGGGCGGTTCAAGGGGAAAGAACCGTTACCGGGGCTGAATATGAGGATTTACAGAAAGCCGCTAATGTACTCAGACGCCGGGGTTTTGATGTTGTCGTGGCCGATGGGACGGACATCGTAACGATTAAATCCGGTCAAAAAATTGACATTGACCTTGGCGAAATTGGGCCTGCTTAAGGCTTTACAAGGCCCCGACATTGGTATTACCAAATCATTCGCAGACTCTAGTTATCCAGGCGGTACATCAGCTCACAGTAAAGGACTGCGGCTAGTACCCCCCCATCCCTGGATTTGTTGCATTAGGGCAACCTGGCATCCAGTTCAGTGGTTCCATAGGCAGTGACGGTTTGTACTTGGGCTGGGCCGGGCCTGGAACGGCAGTTAATAGGATGGCGATTAAGTCTGAGATGACGTACTGCATCTAGGTAATTCTCCACATGAGAACTTCTATACTCAGCACACTACTCGCAAGTGCGGAGAACTTAGTGTTTAGAGAGCACAAGCTTGATAGCCCCAAGGTATGATTTGAGGATATTGATATCTATTATTGGAAGTTATAGAGACTTCATCCTCAATACACTTAAAGGCCCCAAATCTGCCATTGACTTCGCCAAATTGAACGTGAAATGAACTTGCATCTAGTCCAATTATTATTGAACTTACGTTGCTATCTTTACAATTAAAAAATACATCTCTTGCCAAATCCATCATTAACTTAGGAGAGTACATAAAATTTACTCCATCTTGTCCATAAGATAAAACAAAAATAATTGTATAGCTATTAAGATATTCAAAGTGTTTTTCTTGATGGATAGAGCTTCTGTTTAAGACAAATCGGTTAATTAAATCTTCTTCTACTCGCATAATTGCAGTCAGACAATTTTTGGAAACTTAATTTCTATGCTGTAACCGGATCAGCTCTGTTTCCTCTGCAAGGACTGGGTTCATTAAAAAACTATTAAAGATGATTGTGAATGTTGCGATTATTCCTAAAGTCCGCATGATAAACCTACTCTTCTTAATACTGGATATTATATTAACCAGGGAATAGCGAAGGTGCTGGAATTAAAAATTGGCTCAAGCCCTGAATGGGTAAGACTTGCTGATTTCCCACTATCGAATATGGATATTTAGACAGTCGGGGATGGATATAGCCATTTGGGGAAGTCTCAACATGGGCCTGGTGAGTTGTCTCCCAGGCCATGAGTGGGTTAAGCAGTCATCAATTCTTGGATCAGTTGGTCTTTGGATTTACGTTTTACTGATTTAATACCGTGTTGACAGGCAATGTCATAAAGCTCACGAATACCCAACTCACCCAACACCGCAGGGCCTAAGCCGTTGTCTGTGGGAGGGGCAATATTGGCCACGGACTCAGTGACAAGAGCTAAGGCGGGTTGCTCAATAACCTCTTGGGAAAATGGCTCAACGTCAATAGATTTCCGATCATCCAATTCTGGACATTCGACTTGCGGATTTTGGACAGTCGGGGCGGTATCTGGGGAAGTCTCCACTTCTACAACTTCTTGAGTGGAGTCTTGGGCCTGGGGATATCAAAAAGGTCTAATTGTCCATTACCTTTCTCGGCTTCAATTTTGGATAAAAGCCGTTTGTATTGGCGAATCTTTTTTTAGATAGGTCTTGGCCTGGGCAATCTTAGCATCGAGGGATGCAATCTCGGTTTCAAAGTCGGTGGTAAACATGGTCTAAGTCCTTGGTGTGAATGGTGTTGTAGGGGCCTGGTTAGTCACCTCCCAGGCCATGAGTGACAAATTAAACCGTGGCCAATTCTTGAATCAACGCAGCCTTAGATTTGCGGGAATACTTCTCAATCCCTTTGTCTTTGGCGATTTGCCGTAACTCCTGAATCCCTAACTCGGCCAAGTCCTGATTGATGGATTCTTCCTTGTCCTCAATCAAATCGGTGGTGATGCTGGCCAACTCGGCATAGTTTTGGCGGCTGGCCTTAATCCATTGCCTTAACTCATCCGTCTTGGGCGTGGCCGGAATAATCTCAGCTTCAATAACCGGAGTAGGTGCTGGAGCAGTCGGGGCCTGGGATGAATCATCAGCGGCAGCGGGAGCAAGTAAGGCAGTTGGCCGGAATGTGGCGTTCTCAACAATCTCATCCACCCAGGCATCAAACTTAATCCGGGCATTCCGGCCGGACTGGATAGTGGCGAATCCTGCATCACGGGTTACTAGACCAATGGCGAAAGCAAAGCGTGTTAATGAAACAACTAACTGGACAGAATCAAAAAAGACATCAATCGTGGCAAGAGCCAACTCTTTTTGCGTGATGTTCATTGTCAAAATCCTTTGAATGTTTGTGCTGTAGTGGCAATCCAATTCCTGAAAAGAGGGCGGATTGAACCCCATCGAGAATGCATTGCTGCCTTTTACAAGTGGCCTGGCTACCAGCTTTGGGGGCATGAGAGGCGGTGTTCTGTTCCTCTGAAACTAATATATCCTGGTCAACTCGTGATTACAACTCTTTTAGGATTGATTTTGTCAACCATTTGCATAGTGAGCAATAAATTCATGTCTATCCTTGTTGACTGTGATAGGTTGAGAATAGTGATAGCAGGTGAGTGTATGGCCAATCCGAATCCCATCCAGACAAAAGAGTTCAAGGCAAAGCAATACAAACGGCAAGATAACTCCCAAGAGATGTTATCGAGCAGGGTGCTTAGTGTGAGAGTCCCTATTTCTGTGTTTCAGAAGGTGTATGGGTTGCCGGATAAGTCAGCTTGGCTTAGGAAAGTGGTTGTGGAAGCAGCAAAACGGGAATTGTTTTAGCTTCCCAGGCCCCAGGTGATTATTTGTCGTAAAGGTACAGTCCCAAGCCAAACTTGGCGGCACAACGGCGGAATGCCATACTCTCAGCGTTAGAACTTGGATCGCCGTAAGATGAGCAATCCAAATCTTCACACCCACTGGCAGACCGCACGACCAGGCCATCACGGGTAAGCACTGCTAATTCCCCAACCATAAATAACTGTTTACCCGTTAACTCCATCCTCACAATCTGCCAAGTCCATCCGGGGCAGTATTTATCAAGAATCCGATTGACTTGATACCAGGGGATGTATTGAATATCACGACCTCCCATCTTCTTTGTTGCCAATAGGGCCTGGGGTAACGGACGGCTAAGTGCAGTCTGAATCTGTTTGAGTGACCATTCACCGGGGGCAGTGGGCGGCTCGATTTTGTCATCAGTGGCAGTAGAGACAACAGCATTTTTGACGGGTTGCTTGACGGTTACGGGGGCACCAGCCGGGGCGGGTGAGTCGGTGGTATCCACGGGTTGAACTACCACAATGTCATGGTGAGTTTTACCCTTGTCATCCAGTCGAGGCGTTAATTCGCAAACGTCCCCGACCATGTAGAGCGATGAATCTTCAGAGGATAAATTCTTCCAGATTTTGCCATCGGGGTTGTCGTCATCGGCAATGCTTAAATCCCGAAACATCACACTGAGATAATGACCAGACCCATATTTGGATGCTTTTGGCTCACTGATGTAGGCGACACGGGCGGTGATAACAGTGTGAGGTAAGGTTGCATTCATTGGTATTTCTCCAGGTGTTCTAGGGCAAATTGCGGGGCCTGGTGGCAGACCCCAGAGGCGGCGTAATTATTGCGGGCAATCTTCTAAAACTTCAGGTGGGGCAGAACATTCAAGGCAATCCCAGTAGGCTTCTTGGGCGAGACAATTCATCTCGAATTGCTCCATATCCCCGTAGTAATCAAAATTGAATGGCTTGTTATCAGCTTCAGCAGCCAAACGGTCGTTATCTTGTTCTTCACGAAGGTTATCGAGATACTTTTGATAGGTCATTTTCTGTTACCATCCTTACTTAATTTTACTATTAATTACTGTTAGTTAGGAGAGACTATAAAGCCCTCCTTGATTGTGTTCTAGGCATTGACGTAATCGGCTAGGGAGTTAAATCCGAGATGGTTTAGAACGGCGTAACCGTGTTTGCAAACTCCTTTACAAAATGCCTGTGTTGAGCGTTGTAATCTTCACAACCGCAGGTGATGTGCTGCTCAACAATCAGAACATCGTAGGCGGTGCCTTTCGTTTCATTCCGCACTTTGAAAGTGTTGGGAGCGAACAGGTTAGCGGTCACGGTCAAGGCTCTAACACCGGCTTGACGGAACGAGACAAAGGCTTTTTTGAATGCTTTTTTACTCATGAACCGGGAAAGGTGGGAACCGTGGAGATAGACAACATTTGCCCAGATTTCGATAGCCAGCTTAGAGAACCGTTTGCCTAAGATGCAAGCGGCGGCGCTGGCGGTGTAGATGAGATTTGAGGCGGTGCGAGTGGTCATTAGAGAAATTCCTTTTTGGTGAGTGGAGCGTGTGGCGTTTGCTCCATGCCCTTAATATATGCTAGTTAACAAGCAAAACAAGTATTTTATGATTGGCATTTTTCTAGTTAACAAGCAAAGATTATAGGATTTGCTTATCCTTGTTAACCTGTGTATGATTCTGGTTAACAAGCTAACAAGCTAAAAGGTGATTTGTGGCTAATCCTAATCCGGTGATGCCTCCCAAGTTCATAGAGGCAATGCGAAAGCGTTACGGGGATGTTCCAGGCGAATTGTCCCGCAAGGTGACGGGGATTAAGTTGCCTGTGAATGTTGATACCAGATTGCGGCAGCTACCAGATAAAGACCGGGTGATTTGGCTTCGTGGCGTGATTCTTGATGCCTTTAACCGTGACTTTGGCAATGAACCCACGGCGGAACCTGATGCCGATACGGGGCCTGGGGCAGCTAAGTCAGAGGAAGTAGAAGCAAAACCTAAGCGGGTGCAGAAACCCAAGGGAGAAAAGAGAAGTTAAGCGTTTTTAGATTGCCATGTGTCCCGGATTGTATCCCGGATGCATTATTGAGAATCCTTGAAATGGTTATTGGTTAAGGTTCACAGCGTTTAATGTCTCTTCGTTCGGGACGAAGGGGTCGTAGGTTCAAATCCTATCATCCCGATTGGTTGGGAAACCCATACACAGTAAGACTTTTTGGAGTTTCAATCAGTTCAAAATTTTTATTCCGTTGTCAATAAGATTGGAGTAAATGAACATAGAGGGCTGTTGAGGATGGTAATTTTTCTGAAAATCTATAATTGTAATTCATTAATTCGGAATGCTGTTTGACCCTTGATGGCAGTATTTGGCATGGTGATGCACGTTTGCTCCAGGAATGACTAACTCTGTATCTGGGCATTCCCAGGCCAAGTGGATTGCTGGCCAAATTATGATACTTAGGTATTTTGACCCAGCCCCCTTAGCATAATCATTCTTGAAGACTTGGCAAGACTAGAATCGAGCTGACTATAGCTGAACCGATCTGGGCTTTTACCCGCAGCATGACCCAAGAATAGTGATTTTCTTCTGGTTAACTGTGTCAGTATTGGCGTATGTTGATTCATCCCAAGCTTCCACTGATTCTTAAAGCCCATATAGCAAACATGAATTATTCATGAGAACTTACCATATAAACAAGATGTCATTCTGTACCATCAATCATGAGTAAAACTTTCTTGTTACTTCCTGCCCCGACAACGTCAGCAAATTCTTGAATTCCTGATTGAATCAAGCTGCACTCAATCTTGCGAGAATAAACTACTCTATCAACCAACTGTCTGGAGAAAAAACGTATACAAGTACAGCCATTGATAGCAATGATCAACAATAGCAACTGAGACTGCCCTCACCTAGTTCAGACTTTACGAATAATGGGCTTGAACCCCAAGCGATGTTCATTAAATGCCCACACCTCTTCCCGAGTTTAAGGATATGTGTACCAGAACTGAAAACTCCCTACAGCAACTTTTTTTTTAAGGTGTGTTTCAAGCAGCAATTGGGTGGGCATGACGGGGGCGAGGGCATTTTATACCGTAATTGAGGCATTACAATTAATCCCAGCCTTGCCGAGGATACAACCAGCTCAGTCCAGTTTTTCAGGCAATCCATTCAGGAAGTTTCATGCCACTCCACATGCGACCATCGGCAGGAGGATATTGTAATGCCTCGTTGAGTTTGGCTTGTCGAGTTGGAATCAGGAAGGGACGACTGGCCATCTGTCGATAATGCCGGCGGTTCACAATCACATATGTACCCACCAGCCTTATCGTAGCCATAAATTAACTGGAGAGTGTAGAAATAGTTGAACCCGGCAATAGAAGCAACATCTGGGAGATACCATAGGTGCGATACAAGCAACAACAGGTGCTATCAACTCGACCGGGTTTGTCCTCATTTATTGGCGAGAGTTAAAGTTCTAAATATCAATAGGTGTGGCTGCAATGTAACTGAGCATCACAGGCTTACATTTTATATAATTCTCCAGTATAAAATACTATTTTATTGGACAACAAATAGCTGAGAGGTTTGTAATCGTTGGAGCCACTGCTGATACCAGGCCCCGTTTGCATCTTTTTCAGTTGGATTGGTGGTATCCCAGGGGTAAGGAGTTAATCCAGTAATCGCTGCAGTCGTCACACAAAACATGGATTTTTGAAATGTGGCGCAAATCTTGACCCGCAGATCATCTTCCCCGCGATTGTCGTCTTGATAGAACTTGAGTAAATAATCCGGTAAGTAATGGCGCATGTCCTGCATTAACAGCGTGGGAGGAATACCGGCTGCACCCGTGGGTAGAGGGTCGGCAAACAAGGCACCATAGCCAAACTCGCTTTGTTCTGGGGAAATTTGCTGAGCTTGGGCATTATAGGAAACGGTGCCAAAGAAGGGAGTCCCCCGCAAGAAAATCGCCTCAACATAGGGAACTGCAGTATCCATCAAAAAGGTGAGTCTGGCACTGGCGGGAAGAATATCGTAGGTGTGCCCGTCAATTTCGACACCATAGGTTACCGGTTTTGCTGCATCAGCCACCAGGCCCCGGCGAATATGATCCACCACTTGGGGAATCGTCGTAATCCGGCCCGCATCGTACTCATCACTCAGGGTTAGGAAAATCGGATACATCACCGTCCAAAACTGCCCTAGACCACTGTAATAGGCCCACTGCCGCACCACCTCTGGGAGAAATTCTGGAAACAGAGCATTCAATGCCGACATCAGGGGATTTTTTTTGACTTTGGCCGCAATGGCTTTTTTCGCTAGGGTGACAAACTCCTCCGAATCTAAATAAGCATCTAGGCCTCCTCCGCCATGCCAGAGCATTACCCGTAAACAGTATTCAGCGTATTCAAAGTTAATCCGGTCGTGAGTCCAATGCCGCCAGAGTTTGCTCCAGGAAATTTCCCCGTTGAAATACTTAAAAAAGGGAAAGAGTACCAAAAACTGATGATCGGCAATGTAGATCAAATTTTCGGCATAGGCCTTGAGGACAATTCCATAACTCTTGAGAATTCCCACCACTTCCATCACATTTTCTGGAGAATCTGGGAGCAGGGCCTGGCCGGATTGCAGGGCATCAAAGATTGTAGTCAGTTGCTCTTGGGTATCAGTTTCAGCGGTGGGGGTCATCAGATTCATGGCGATTCATTACTGGGGCAAGGAGGTGATCAGGGCCTGGGGGACACTGTGAAAGGCAGTTAAAAGGCTATCCGTATTTTGACTCCACTGGATCAAGAGGTTGGGTTGCAGGCCCAGGAGAATGATTAAAATCGCCAAAATCACCCCCGGCCAGCGTTCTTGAGATGTGACCCGTGGCAAGTTGGCCAGTTCCGGGGTTAAACGCCCAAAGAACACTCGGTTGACAAGCAAGAGAAAATACACCGCCGTTAAGCCCGTTCCCACCATGGTTAAAAGCGTCTGCACCGGAAACACGGGGAAACTACTGCGAAAGACCATAAATTCCGCAACAAACCCAACCATGCCGGGAATCCCGCCACTGGCCATCACCCCCGCCACCATCAAGGAGCCTATCACCGGCAAGCCCCGTTCTGGATTCAACAGGCCCCGCAGGGTATCAATATCTCGACTTTTGGTTTTGGCATAAACGACCCCCACCAGCAGGAATAGCAACGCCGAAATCAACCCATGACTGACCATCTGGAGAATGGCTGCCAATAGGCTCAAGGGAGTCGCCGCCGCGCAGGCTAAGAGGACAAATCCCATATGCCCAATGGAACTGTAGGCCACCATTTTTTTCATGTCTTTCTGGGCAATGGCCATCAACGAGCCATACAAAACACTAACCACAGCCCAAGTTGCTAAATAGGGGGCTAAGACCTGCCAGGCCTGGGGAAATAGTTGTACACCATAGCGGATTAGGCCGTAGGTGCCCAGTTTCAGTAATACCCCGGCCAATAGGACCGAAATTGGCGTTGAGGCTTCCACGTGGGCATCGGGCAACCAGGTATGAAAGGGCACTAAGGGAATTTTGATCCCGACTCCGACCAAGATTAGCCCCAGCAAAATACATTGAGAAACGACCGGTAGGGCCTGGGCCATCAAGGGGTCATAGTCGAAATTCAAGCCTCCCGTTAACCAGGCCAGGCCCAAGAAGCCACTGAGAATCATCACCCCAGAAATAGCGGTATAAATCAAAAACTTTGTGGCGGCATAGTTGCGGCGCGGCCCACCCCAAATCGCAATTAACAGATACAGCGGAATTAACTCAACTTCATAGAACAGGAAAAATAGGAGCAGGTTATCCGCCAAAAAGGCCCCAGTTACCCCGGCATTCAAAAGCAAAATCAAACTGTAATAGAGTCTGGGACGGCTGATTTCTGAGGACGTGGCAAAAATGGCTATCAGGGTTAAGAGGCTGTTCAAAAAGATCAGCGGCAACGACAGCCCATCCACCCCCAAGCGGTAGTTCAAGCCCAAATTGGCCAACCAATCCAGATTTTCCGTTAACTGAGCACTGGCCTGGGCAAGATTAAATTGTTGTCCGACTACGGCAGTCCAGGCCAAAACCACTCCCGCAATGACTAAGGCAATGGTGCGATAGGTGGAACTGGATAATTTTGCTGGGATCAAGTTCAGGGCTAAACCACCGATCAGGGGCAAGAGTAACAATAAACTCAGCATTGCTTAACCTCCCCAACCAAACGTCATGCCTAAGGGTTTCAGCAAAAATAGTCCCGCCACCAACAATGCTGCAAAGATCAAGACTAAATATCCTTGGGATTGCCCGCCTGTGCCATATTTGAGGATCTCTCCCCCAACTAGGGCCGCCCGCCCGGTCAAATTCACCGCGTTGTCCACCACATAGCGATCCACCCAAGTACTTAATTTTGAGAGGACTTGCACCCCCGCTACCACCGTCACTCGATAGAGCCGATCCACATAGAAGTCGTAGGCCAACAAATCCTGCAAAAACCGCAACTGGCCTTGGAGGGGACGCGACCAGGTTCGATTCAGGTTCACCAGGCCCCCAGCTGCCATGCCAATGATCCCCGACCCACTAAGTAGCACCACCGTGATCCAATCCATGTCCGTTGCCGGCGGGAGCAATTCAAACTGGGCCAAAATGAAAGGGACTAGGGCACACGTAATCGTCAAACTAATCAGGGGTACAGCCATGGGCCAGGCCACTTCCGGGGCGCGGCGGGTTTTGGACTGCGGTTCGCCTAAGAAGATCAATCGCATCATCCGCATTAAGTTCAGAGCGGTTAGGGCATTGACAATCAGCATCACTGCCACAATTCCCGGCTGTTCAAACCCGACCCGCGTGATCACCCGATAGCCGGCCCAGAACCCCCCCAAGGGTAAGACGCCAACTAGGGCGGCACTGCCCACTACAAACCCCGTGACTGTTGCTGGCATGCGTTTTCCTAATCCACCCAATTCCGTTAAATCCTGGCAATTGGTAGTATTAATCACACAGCCAATGCTCATAAATAGCAGGGCCTTGGCCACCCCGTGGGCCAGCAGAACTAAGTAGGCGACACTAATCCACTGACAGCCCACCGCCAAAAACACCAACCCCAAATAGGCGCTAGTGGAGTGAGATAGGGCCCGTTTGACATCGATTTGCGCCATGGCCACCAAAGAGGCCCCAACGGCTGTCACCACCCCCAGGGTAATGAGAATCACATTTGAACCCTGGCAATGAACCAAGATTGGCTGGAGTTTAATCAGGACATAGGCCCCGGCCCCAACCACGACAGAATTTCGCATAATCGAGGCTGGGTTTGGCCCCTCCATTGCCTCATCAAGCCAAAGGTGTAGGGGAAATTGGGCGCATTTACCCGTTGGCCCAGCAATTAGAGCTAGTCCGAGGAAAAATCCCAGGCTTGGGTCTAAATTGGCACGTTCAGCCCACTCATAGAGAACTGGAAAATCCAAGCTTCCGGCCTGGGTTGCTAGGGCCACCACTCCCATCAGCAGCAAAATATCGCCAACTCGCTTGGTTAAAAAGGCATCTCGAGCAGCGGTGACCACTAAGGGCTGGGCATACCAAAATCCAACGAGTAGATAGGTGGAAAGTGTCAGTAATTCCAGCAACATGTAACTGAGCAAGAGGGAGTCACTTAGGGCAATCCCACTCAACGCGGCTTCAAAAAATCCCATCAACGCAAAAAAACGCCCCAGGCCCCAATCCTTCTCCAGATAGCCCAAGGCAAACAGTTGGGCCAACAAACTCAGCCCTGTGACCACCTCCATCGCACCTACACTCAAGGGAGTTACACTCAACGGAAATGAAATCTCCAGGCCCGGTGCGTTTAACCAATGCCAGATTAACTCTGTCGGCCCGTTTTGCTCCAAAATTCGTAGGACTAAAAGACCGTGGATAAAGGCCAGGAGCGTTAAGGAAAAATTGAGATAGGCCGCCGGTCTTGGCCCCGTTCGCCGCACCCATCCAGTTGCCCAGGGCAAAGCCACCACCGCCCCCACCAGGCCATAGCAGGGAATCAACCAACTTGTTGTCAATAAAATATCGGCCATTGTCTTGGTTGCCCCATGCCGTCGTCACTCAATCCAAACCCACATCCCGCTCTTCGGGCCCAGTGATGCCTTGGTTTGATCGTAAATTTCATCCTACCTCCTGGCCTGGCCAGAAAATTAAGATCTGAGTCCTGTGGGGCCTGGGTAAATGTATCCCCTGCTCATTTGAAGAATTCCAAACCCGAGAAAACAATCACAAATTTTTATGTCACTATATTGCAATTGGTTGATAGAAAAAAGCTTATCAAAAACAGTTTTATGATTGAAAACATCCATAACAAAGCCCTGAATATCTGAGGTTGACAGCCTTTGCCTTGCTTGGATCAATGCTAAAAACGATTGCCATAGGTTAATGTCTATTCAGGCGTTGTCATGGCCTGGGAATCATTTTTGTCAGGGCTTTAGGGATTAGGTTTTGTAATCACCAGAGCCAGAAATTGTTATTGGGGATTCTGTTGTCAAATGATCCCCCTAAATCTACTCTTAATAACAGATAGCTAAGACGGCCTTCCCGTCAACTGTAGAACCTCGTTCATGCGGATGATTTAAGTCCAACCGTCTTAAAATGCCAGGCGGCCAACGTCGTTGTGGAAATATATTGACAAATTTTAGCCTCATTTTTCAGGAGATAATGACTGATGCCAATTGCTGTGGGAATGATCGAAACCCGTGGGTTTCCGGCCGTGGTCGAGGCCGCAGATGCCATGGTGAAGGCCGCCCGGGTCACCCTTGTTGGCTATGAAAAAATCGGGAGTGGTCGCGTGACCGTTATCGTTCGGGGTGATGTCTCGGAAGTCCAGGCCTCAGTTGCGGCGGGCATTGAAAACATCAAGCGAGTTAATGGCGGTGAACTGCTCTCAACCCATATCATTGCTCGGCCCCATGAAAACCTGGAATACGTTCTCCCCATTCGCTATACCGAGGCGGTGGAGCAATTCCGAAACTAATTGGGCTTTAAGTTTCAGTCATGATCAATCCCGTAATCAAGACTGTTTAGCAATGCTCAAGTCCCGAAAAAGTTTCGATAGTTTTTGTTTGACATTTCTGTTGAACTGCTTGTAAACCAACTTGACACCATTTAGGTGCAACATCTCTAGGAGTTATTAACAATGGCAATTGCAGTTGGAATGATTGAAACCTTGGGTTTTCCCGCCGTCGTCGAAGCCGCTGATGCGATGGTCAAGGCTGCTCGAGTGACTCTTGTGGGTTATGAAAAAATCGGTAGTGGTCGGGTTACCGTAATTGTCCGGGGTGATGTTTCTGAAGTCCAGGCCTCAGTTGCTGCCGGGATTGAGAACGTCAAACGGGTGAATGGCGGTCAGGTACTCTCAACCCACATCATCGCTCGTCCCCACGAAAACCTGGAATACGTCCTCCCGATTCGCTACACCGAGGCCGTCGAGCAATTCCGGGAAAGCGTCAGTGGTATTCGTCCCTTAGGTCGGCCATAACCCCAATGCAAATTGCTCAAGTCCGCGGCACCGTCACTAGTACCCAAAAAGAAACTAGCCTCACAGGGGTTAAATTTCTTGTCGTGCAACTCCTTGATGAACAAGGTGAGCCAATCCCCGGCTATGAAGTGGCGGCCGATACGGTGGGGGCCGGTGCAGCGGAATGGGTTTTAGTCAGCCGTGGCAGTGGAGCGCGTCACATTGCCGGTGCGCTAGATAAACCCATTGATGCGGCTGTTGTCGCCATTATTGACACCGTCAGTTTAGACAACGGCCTGCTCTACAGCAAACGCCAACAATACTACTAAGAATCCCTATGGCAGTCCAAACCTATCCGGCTCCTCCCACTCCCTGGTCGAAAGACTTAGCCGAACCGCAAATTGACTCTTCCGCCTACGTTCACACCTTTACCAACTTGATTGGGGATGTGCGGATTAAAGCGGAAGTTCACATTGCCCCCAGTACCTCGATTCGAGCGGACGAAGGCACTCCTTTTTACATTGGGGCTGGGACTAACATCCAAGATGGTGTTGTTATTCATGGCCTCCAACAGGGACGAGTCGTCGGGGATGATGGGCAGGAGTATTCTGTCTGGATTGGCGAAGATGCTTCAATCACCCACATGGCTTTAATTCACGGGCCATGCTACATCGGGGCTGAGTGCTTTATCGGGTTTCGTTCCACAATTTTTAATGCACGTTTGGGCAAGGGCTGTATCGTCATGATGCATGCTTTGGTTCAAGATGTGGAGTTGCCGCCGGGGAAATATGTACCCTCCGGAGCAATTATCACCACCCAGTCCCAAGCCGACAAGTTGCCCAATGTTGAAGCTACCGATGTTCACTTTGCCCAGCATGTTGTCGAAATTAATGATGCGCTGCGGACAGGGTATCGCTGTGTGGATAATGTCGCCTGTATTGCCCCCTTGCGGGATGAACTCAAGATTGGGAGCCGTCGCGATCCCCACACTCAAGTCAAACACTCAAAGAATCAGGGAAGCACTATGGGTTTAACAACAGATGTTGTCTCGCAAGTCCGGCAGCTACTCCAGCAGGGCTTTCAAGTTGGTACGGAACATGCTGACCCCCGTCGCTATCGCACCAGCTCGTGGCAAACCTGCTCCCCCATTACGGCAACTCGAGAACCGGATGTTGTTGCGGCTTTGAATAGTTGTCTAGCTGAGCATGCGGGTGAATATGTTCGCCTGATTGGAATTGACCCGAAAAATAAACGGCGTGTCCTCGAACAAACTATTCAGCGGCCCGGCGATGCTCCTGCCAGTTTTACCCCTGGAGTTTCAAGCCGACCGGTGTCTGTTGCTACCACGACCAGTGCTTCCGGTTTAGATAATTCGGTGGTTGGACAAGTCCGCCAACTTTTGCAACAGGGCTACCACATTGGGACAGAACATGCCGACTCCCGTCGCTACAGAACAAGCTCTTGGCAAACCTGCGCTCCGATTACAGCCACCCGTGAACCCGATGTAATTGCTGCTCTGAACAACTGCTTGGCGGAACACATGGGTGAATATGTTCGTTTGATTGGAATTGATGCCAAAAACAAGCGTCGGGTTCTAGAGCAAGTGATTCAACGGCCCGATGGAAAAACCGTGATTGCCTCTGGGGGAGTAACTGTTACGGCGGCATCGAGTGGTAGTGTTAGCTCGGATCCTGGCCTGGATGCACAGGTTCAGGATTTAGTCCGCCGGGGTTGTCAGTTAATGCTGGAATACGCAGATCAACGCCGATTCAAAACCAGCTCCTGGAATAGTGGCGGAAAGCTCTCTGGCAGTAATCCCCAGGCCGAGTTAAACAGCTTCTTGACCGAGCACCCCAAAGACTATGTACGTGTGATTGGGGTAGATGCCAAAGCTAAGACCCGCGTGGCCGAAATCATGGTTCAGCGGCCCCAGGGTGTTTCCGGCGGTAAAGTTGCTAGCAGTAATGGAAAATCCTCCAAGTCAAAGGGGTTCGCCCCCACTGCCAGTTCAGCCTCTAGCCCTCACCCTACTAACAGTAATGGCTTTAGTGCAGATGTGGTGGCGCAAATCCGGCAATTGTTGCAGCAGGGGTACCAATTAGGCACTGAACACGCCGATGCCCGCCGCTATCGCACCAGCTCTTGGCAAAGCGGCCCGGTGATTCATCCGCGGAATGAAGGTGAGGCAATTACTGCTTTGAACACCGCTGTGCAGGAGTTTTCCGGAGAGTATGTCCGCTTAATTGGCATTGATCCCAAAGCGAAAAAACGGGTAGCGGAAGTCATGATCCAACAACCCCAGAAAAAATAGTCTGGCAGATATTACCTGGGAGGCTGGCCCCAATGGTCAAGCACTTACCCCCCCTTGCTCCCCTTAACTATCCCCAGGCCAAATGCATTGGTGAAGTATTTATTCATCCCCATGCTGTGGTTGCCTCTGGTGTCTTACTTTGGGCTGAATCGGGCAGTCGCCTGGAAATTGCTGCCGGAGCCTGTATTGGGATGGGAACGATTCTTCATGCCAGCCATGGAACCATGCTGATTGCCACTGGAGCCAGTTTAGGGGCAGGGGTTTTGTTCATGGGGTCGGGTGAAATTGGCCCCCAGGCCTGTGTCGGTGCAGCAACAACCATCATTAACACCTCAGTGCCTGCGGGGGCTGTGATTCCACCAGGATCGCTGTTAGGGGATACGAGTCGGCCAGTTTCGATCGAAGAAACCTCAGGGGCCCTAGAAGAGCATCTGAAGAAAGGCGATTTACAGCCAGAAACCAGCTTAAATTTAAGTTCAGTCACTGCCGATCTGGATCAGAAAACTCCTGAGGTTGAGAATCAAGGCTTGCACACTCAAGCCCCACTCCCCGAACCTGATGCCAATCAAGACGCAGATAAAACTGACAAGCTTGAAACAGAAGTACTTGAAAGTGTTGGCCTGGTGAGCGAGCTAATTGAAGAAACAACTCAGACTTCGACGAAAAAAGTTTACGGGCAAACCTATGTCAATCAGATGTTGCAGCAGATGTTTAATCGCCCCCAGAACTAATGTGGCTGCCCTTGACTCTAGGAATCTTCCATTGCGATTTACCCCTGCAACCTAGGCCATTGCTAGGACTGTTGCCACGTTTTTAGTTGAATCCAGATCAGCACCAAGGTCGCCACTAACAAAACCATTGCCGCAGCAGCTGCATAGCCAAAGTCAAACATCCCAAACGCCTGTTGGTAGATGTAATAGACCAAGAGATTAGTGGTATTTAGTGGCCCACCCCCTGTCACCACATACACCTGCTCAAAACTCCGAAGCGTAAAAATTGTTGTCGTCACGGCCGATAAAACTAAAGTCGGTTGTAGTCCCGGTAGCGTCACATAGCGAAACTGTTGCCAGGCCCCAGCCCCATCTAAGCGGGCAGCTTCATATAGGCTGAGGGGAATAGTTTGTAAACCGGCCAAAAACACCACCATATTGAAGCCCAACTGCTTCCAAATACTGAGGAGAATTAGCACTGGCATTGCCCAGACCGTACTTCCCAACCAGGAAAGTGATTCTAGGCCAAAATTCCCCAAAATGGCATTGACTGGCCCTTCGGTTTGGAATAGCCAGCGAAACCCCAGGCCCGCAGCAACAATCGAAACAATGGAAGGCAAAAAGTAACCCGTCCGTAAAATTGCCCGTCCCCGCATCGGTGCATTTAAGCCCACAGCCACAATTAGGGGAATTACCAGACTCGGCAGCACAGTTGCAACAGTAAAGTAAATCGTGTTTCCTAGCACCTGCCAAAAATCTGAGCTGAACAATAACCGTTCATAGTTTTGCCAGCCGACCCAATAGGCCCCAGAGCGGGTAAAACTGCCCCCAGTCACGCTTAAGCCCGCCAGATAGAGGATGGGAATGAAGACAAAGATGCCGAGGAAAAACATCGCTGGAGCCAAAAATCCCCAGGCCACGAGATGCCTTGAACGCAATAAATTGGCAAATTGTGACACAGTCCCCACCAGTCCAGGAACAGAGATAAAGCCAACCTAGGAGAGAGTTTTCCGCAACAGTCCCTGAATCAGTAGGGTCACTAGGCCCGCAAACCCCAGCAACAGTCCCATGGATTGCACTAATGTCACCGATCCCCAGGGAGCTGCCATCACCACATCGCTGAAACTCCAGGTTGCGTGTAAATAAAGATAGCGAATGGGTTCAATGGCAAAACTCAGGGGATTCAGACTGGCCACCACCTGCAACCATGGGGGCATAAATTCCAGGGGAACAAGAGCTGTACTGGCAAACAGCAGGGGTAAGTTAATGACAAAAATCACCGCCAGGAGTTCAATGTGACCGGGCAGGGCAAAGGTCAACCCCAAACTCAAGGCCGTCACCCCAAAGACCAGGCACAGAACAATTAACGTCACCACCCCCAGGCCCGACAGACTTGGTAACCCGCTGCCCAAAACATAGCCCGTGATCACAATTGCCGCCGATTGAATCAAGCTCAGGGTCGTAATAAATAAGGCCGAGGCCAAGACAATGGAAAACCGAGACACCAGTGGGGCCACCAATAGCCGATTTAGAAAGCCAAACTCCCGATCAAACATCACCGGCAAGCCCGCGTTTAAGGCCCCACTGAAGGCTGTAAACACAATCACCCCAGCGCAAAGAAACTGGCCATAATCCCGACTAGCGCCAAACAATCCCTGGGGAACATTTTTGAACAAGGCCCCAAAGAGGATTAACCACATCAAGGGCTGAATTACCCCAGCAATGAGGGTTGATGGCCGGCGTTGGAGTTGAATAAAGAGGCGGCGGGTCAGGGCCAGGGTTTCCTGGGCAAACTCTCTCCAGGCCCCGACGGGTGATTCCGGCTCAGCACTCATGGCAAAAAGCTCTTGGGGTTGGGTGGGGGATGAGGTCATAGGGGGTTCTGGCCTGGTTAGCTTAATCATTTGTAATTTTACCTTGCCCCAGGATGGGATCAGAAATTGGAACTGAACCCCCGTGACATCAGTCCACAAGGGAGGCCGGCAGTGGAATTGATGACTTGACCAGTAAAGTTCTGAATACTTTTACAGAAACCAACCACTCTGCATAAACCCGGCCAGAATTCGATTAAAAGACTAGGCGAAATCTTATTTGGGGCAAAACAGTGAAGCAATTTTTTGGCATCTCCCTTGGGGCCATCGTCGGCGTGGGGAGCCTGGTTTTTTCCACGATTGCCTTGGCCAACCCTACCCCAGTGATCTCAGAATCGCCCCAATCCCGTCAATACCAACTACTAGGACTCAGTTTTGAAACCCCCTGGGCCTTTTCCCCACCCGCAGCCATTACTGAAGGGGTAGCAGTGGTCTATCCACCCTCTGCCCGCCCCGGTGAACATGAACTCCTCGTGGGCCTGGTGGAAGTGCCGGGGATGGAAAGTGTCCTGGGAAATTTATCTCCCTCAGAACTCATGCATTGGTTACGTCACAGTCTAGATTTGGCCCCAGCCTCCTCTGTGATTACCCCGGTTAGTCGCACCATTCTCGGCCGGCGGATTCAGGGGGAATCTTTAGTGAAAAATCCCGGAACCCCGATTTACCAAGAGGTTTATGTGGTGCGGCTCAGTCAAGGTGGGCGGTTGGCAATTAAGTTTGAGGCGGCGGATGCAGTGCCCTTGGCTCAGATTGAAGCCGTGTTTACCCAGGTGGCAGCCAGTTTTCAGGAATTAGAACCCCGCTCACGGGCCTGGCGACAAAGTATGGAATGGTGGCGCACTTCCAACACCCAAGCCCCTCAAGGGGCTAACCCATCTGTAAGGCGATAACCCCCAATTTCATTGGCATAGCCCACTGACCGCTCCAGCACTGCTAAAGCCCGGTTGTAGTTCAAAATTGCCGTTAATAAATTCCCCTGGGCCTGGGTTAAGTCCGTTTCGGCATTGGTGACTTCCTGTTGTGTCCCTACTCCGGCCTGGAATCGCAACCGAGATAACCGTAAGCCTTCCGTGGCACTGGTGAGGGCCGTGCGAGCCGTACCAATATTTTGTTTACTGGCCACGAGGGTGTTGTAGCCGCGTTCAATCTGAAACCGAATCTCATCCCGAGTACTGGCAAATTGTTCCGAGGCAATGGCCGCTAAACTTTCTTGGCGACCGGCACTGGCCCGAGCATTACCGCCATCAAACAGCGCCAGACTAACCTGTAGGCCCACCGCATAGCCGTATTGAGCGGAAACGCTGTCGGTAAGTTCATCAAAGACATTGAAATTGGCAAAGGCTCCCACCTGAGGTTTGATCGCGGCTAAGGCCACCCGGCGATTTTGGAGGGCGATATTCCGTTGGGCAATCCGTTGTTCCAGTTCGACCCGGTTTTGAAAGGCGAGGGTAATGGTTTCTTCCAGGCTTAAGGTCCAATCCGGGCCAACACGCACCGCATCCGCCAAGGTCAGGTCAGTCTCTTGATTCAGGTTGAGGCGTTGGGCCAATTGCCGGCGACTGGTTACTTGTAAATTTTCGGCCTGGTTTAAGTTTTGCTGGGCATTGGCAACATTGAGTTCGGCCTGGAGGACATCCAACAGCGTTCCCAGGCCAGCCCGTTCAAAGGCCACTGCATCCCGTAGGCTAATCTGGGCATTGGTGACCGCTGCTGCCCCAATTTGCTGCTGCACGTTGGCCTGTTGGGCGTTGAAATAGTCATTGGTAATATCCAAGACCAATTGATCCAATTGCCGCTGAACTTCTAAGGCAGACAGGCGAACCTGTTCTTGAGCGGCCTTGATTGCGCCGTCCCGACTGCCAGAAGTCCAAATACTGTAATTCAGGGTGATGCTGCTGTTAACAGTGTTACCGATGATCGTGCCGCCGGATGCATTGGTGGAAAAGTTGGCAAATCCTGGGACTGAATTGAAGCTTCCGGCATTTAGGGTTAAGGGGGAGAGGTTGATGGGGCGAAAGGCTGGGGGTGCTGCGGAGAGAGCTGCATTGGTTTGCAGTTGTTGAATTAACTGTTGCAGCTCTAAGTTTTGCTGATCATTAAAAGTGGTAATCTGAGGCCCTTGAAACCGCTGTTGCAACCGATTAATTTGGGTTTGCAGAATCCGGCTAGCCTCTTGTTGCTGTCCGGCTAATTGTTGTTGAGTTTGTTGGAGTTGCTGTTGTTGCAGTTGTAATTGTTGCTGTTGATTGAAGGGAAAGTTAATGAGCTGCCCTGTTGGTGGAACGCCCCGCCCCATGGTTGTTTGCCAGGCCAGACTGGGGAAAAGACCCGCTTCTGCTTGTTTAAGGGCTGCCCGTGCTTGCCGGAGTTGTTGCTCGGAAATTTGGAGTACAAGACTGTTGCGCACCCCGAGTTGAATCGCCTGCTGGAGGGTAATGGGTTTGGTTACGTCAATCTCAACCTCAGGGGGGGTTGTCGGTAAGGTTAGTGGATTTGGGCTGGGGTTGAGGGGAATAAGGTCTGGAGTTGGAATGGGCTCAGTTGAAGTAGTGAGGGGAACTTCTTCGGGGCCTGGACTAGGGTTAGGGGTAGCAGCTGACTGTCCTTGGGCAATTTTGGGTTCAGGGGCCTGGACAGTAAGACTGCCAAAAGTAGGGTCAGACTCTGTGGTATTTAGTTGTAACTCTAATGATGCCGTTTCTTTGGGGTTAGGCTCGGGGCTAAGGTTTGAAGGGATGGGCTCTGAGGAAACTGTTAAAGCTATAATCCCGGACGGCTCTGATGCTGCGGGTTTGGATAAAGTTGCCAGGGCTTGTTGAGAAATGCCAAGGCAGACCAATGGTGAAATGGCGATTCCTTTGCACACCAGGCCAGCCCAATCTTGCCTAGACATCTTACTGAGATGCATGCCGTTGCTCACCCTCACCCTCAAACACAATGCCAACTGGGAAAAGAACATTTTTTTATGGAAATGAACCATTAGGACTGACGTAGCCCCCAGCTCCCAGTTGCCTTATCACACACCTTATTCTGCCAAACTCTAACACGTCCACTGGGTCTCCGGTAAGCACCATGGACACAATTCCCTCGGCTGGGCTTGGCTTGGACTAGGACGGCTTGGTAAGTTGGAAGCCATTACGCCGCAAGGAGTGGGGGTAACACCTCCGGCTTGAAAAAATATATTGTTTCCAGAAGTGTTAAAATGGTTACTGAATCTCTGCATTCCTTGCTTGGCCTGGGTTTTCTCTAAGTTTTAGCAAGATTTTTTGCCGTATTTCCCGCCCCGCGTATACAACGGATAGCTCTATGACCTTTGCCTCGGATGCCACGCCAGAGAGGATAATTTCCACCGAGTTACGGGAAGAAATTTCTCGTTCCTATCTCGAATACGCCATGAGTGTGATTGTCGGTCGGGCTTTGCCGGATGCACGGGATGGCTTAAAACCAGTTCATCGGCGAATTTTGTACGCGATGCATGAGCTAGGGCTAAGTGCAGATCGCCCGTTTCGGAAGTGCGCCCGTGTTGTTGGGGAAGTCCTGGGTAAATATCATCCCCACGGTGATACGGCGGTTTACGATGCCCTCGTGCGGATGGCCCAAGACTTTTCCATGCGGCATCCCCTGATCAATGGTCACGGTAATTTTGGCTCCATTGACAATGACCCACCGGCCGCAATGCGGTATACCGAATGTCGGTTACAAGCACTGACCAGTGACGCGCTCCTGCAAGACATCGAACAGGAAACCGTTGACTTTGGCGATAACTTTGACGGCTCACAACAAGAACCCCTGGTGATGCCAGCCCGGATTCCCCAGCTATTGCTCAATGGTTCCTCGGGGATTGCGGTCGGGATGGCCACCAATATTCCGCCCCATAACCTGGGTGAAATTATCGATGGGGTGATTGCCCTGATCGAAAATCCTGAGATTACGGATCTGGAGTTGATGCAATACATTCCAGGCCCCGACTTTCCGACGGGCGCGCAAATTTTGGGCCGAGCCGGGATTCGGGATGCCTACCTGACTGGGCGTGGCTCTGTGACGATGCGGGCTGTGGCCAACATTGAAACCCTGGAAAACCCAGGCCGACCCTCCCGGGAAGCGATCATCATTACCGAATTGCCCTACCAGACCAATAAAGCCGCCTTGATGGAGAAAATTGCTGAACTGGTCAACGACAAAAAACTCGAGGGCATTTCCGATATCCGCGACGAAAGCGACCGGGATGGGTTGCGGATGGTAATAGAACTGAAGCGCGATGCTTATCCTCGGGTAGTGCTGAATAACCTGTTTAAGCAAACCCCACTGCAAATGAACTTTGGGGCCAATATGCTGGCGCTGGTGAACGGAGAACCCCAACTTCTGACGCTAAAACGGTTTTTGGAGGTTTTTCTCGACTTTCGCGAAGAAGCCATTGCCCGCCGTACCCGCTATAACCTCCGCAAAGCTGAGGAACGGGATCATTTGCTCCAGGGGTTATTGATTGCCCTGGAAAACCTAGATGCGGTGATTCAATTGATTCGGGGATCTGGAGATACGGGCCTGGCGCGGCAAGAATTGATGCAGGTTTATGGGCTGAGTGAACTCCAGGCCGATGCCATTCTTCAAATGCAATTGCGGCGACTCACAGCCCTGGAAGCGGAAAAAATTCAACGGGAACACGAAGATCTCCAGGCCCAGATTGCGGATTTGCGGGATATTTTGGAGCGCCGGGAACGGGTTCTAGACATTATCACCACCGAAGTCACCCAAATCAAAGCCAAGTTTGCCTCGCCCCGGCGATCTGTCATTATTCAGGATGATGGCGAACTGTTGACCAAAGACCTAATTGCCAACGAGAAATCGGTTATTTTGGTCACCCAGCAGGGTTACATCAAACGGATGCCCGTGGATACCTTTGAAGCCCAAAGTCGGGATGGTCGCGGTCGGAAAGGGGCACAAATTAAAGAGGATGATCAGGTCGAGCATTTCTTTGGTTGCAACGATCACGATCAAATCCTCTGCTTCAGTGATCGGGGTGTGGTTTATGCCATACCGGCCTATCAAATCCCCATTGGCTCCCGCAATGCCCGCGGAACACCGATAGTCCAACTGCTGCCAATTCCCCGTGAAGAAAAAATTACCTCAGTCATTGCTGTCCAGGAATTTAGTGATGATGAGTTTTTGGTCATGCTCACTACCAAGGGCTACATCAAAAAAACGGCCTTGGCAGCATTCAGTAACATCCGCTCCAATGGTTTAATTGCCATTTCCTTGGAAGAAGGGGATCAACTCCGCTGGGTACGGCGGGCCAAAGTTTCGGATAGCATCATCATCGGCTCTCGGGCGGGGATGGCGATTCATTTTCGAGCCAGTCACGACCAACTCCGACCCTTGGGACGAGCCACGCGGGGTGTAAAATCCATGGCGTTACGGACTGGGGATGAATTGGTGGGGATGGATATTATTCCGGCTGAAGTCATTGCCACCTTTGCCGACCAGGCCGAAATAGATGTCCCGGAAACAGAGGATACGGAAGCGGTGACTAGCTATCCTGGCCCCTGGGTGTTAGTGGTGACCACCAATGGCTTTGGCAAACGGGTTCCGGTCAATCAGTTCCGCTTACAAAACCGAGCAGGCCTGGGACTGATGGCCACAAAATTTAAATCCAAAACCACGGCGGATCAGTTGGCGGCTTTGCGGGTGGTAAATCTGGATGATGAATTGATGATTGTCACCAGTCGCGGGATCATTATTCGCCAGGCCGTGAATGTGATTTCTTCCCAATCTCGTTCAGCTACGGGGGTGCGGTTGCAACGCCTAGATGAAGATGATGCGATTGTCACCGCGGCGATTGTGCCCCCAGGCAGCATGGAAATGGGCGACTCTGAAGAAGAGTAAATTTCAGGTTTAACTCCCGACTTAATACCTCTTTAGGATTGTTGGGGAGGTTTTACTTCGGTGTAACCGCCTCGCCAGGCCCAAATTAGGCCTCCTAAACCCACGCCAATAAACAATAAACTCATCACCTGGGCGATGCGTACAGGCCCCAACATCAAGCTATCGGTTCGTAGCCCTTCAATCCAGATTCGCCCCAGACCGTAGCCCAAGGCATAGATAAAAACAATGGTTCCCGGCCTAGCCTGGGGGAAACGATAAAAAAACCAGAGCAAAATGCCGAATAATCCAAGATTCCAGAGGGATTCGTAAAGAAAAGTGGGGTGATAGAAGCTGACGTCCCGCAAACCAGGGGGCCGCCGAGTTGGGGGAATATAGAGTTTCCAAGGCAAGTCTGTGGGGGCACCAAAGGCCTCGGAGTTAAAAAAGTTACCCCACCGCCCCATGGCCTGGCCCAGAATTAATGAGGGCGCGACCACATCCAGTAACTGCCAAAGAGAAACGCGTCGGACCTTACTAAAAATGATCGTTGCCAGCAGCCCCCCAAAAATGGCTCCATGAATAGCAATCCCCCCCTGCCAGACTTGGATAATTTGATCTAGATGGTTTTGATAGTAGTCCCACTCAAAGGCAACATAGTAGAGCCGCGCCGCTGGAACTGCTGCTAAGACTAAAACAATAGCTAAGTCTGGAATTAGATCCGGGTCTAAATGACGGCGGCGGGCCAGGTGCTGCGAAAGGCCAATGCCAATAAATACGGCGGTGGCAATGATCAAGCCATACCAGCGCAAACTAATGGGGCCAAGGTCTAGGGCTGGGCCAGGGGAGGTAAACACAACACTGAAGGGGAGCGGAATCATGACAATACCCTAGGGGAGTTCGGTGGGGCAGAGTTGCCGGAAATGCTCCCCCCGTTCTTCAAAATTTCGATACTGATCAAAACTGGCACAGGCAGGGGAAAAAAGGATGGTTTTAGCTGCCAGGCCTGGGGCAATTTCCATGGCTTTTTGGATCGCAGTAGGCAATGTTTGCACATTTTCCCAATTGATATACCCGATTTGGGTTAACAACTGGCTAAATTCTTGGGCCGCATCCCCGATCAGTAAAACCTGCACCACTTTAGTTTGAATCAGGCGTAACCAGGCCTCGGCTTGTCCTTTTTTACTTTGTCCCCCAGCAATTAAGATCACTGGCCCCGAGACTGCCTGGAGGCCAATTTCCGCCGCGTCGTAGTTGGTGGCTTTACTGTCATTAATAAAGTCAATGCCCTGCCAGGTGCAAATTCGCTCCAGCCGATGGGGAACCCCTGGAAAGGTTTTAATCCCGGTGACCATGGCCTGGAGATCGATACCAGCTAAGTGAGCAGCGGCAACCGCTAGGAGCAAATTCTGTTGATTGTGAACACCGGGCATCGCTAAAGCCGAAATAGGAAACAGCTTTTCCGACTGCACCATTACCCACCCTTGCTCCAGATAAACCCCCCGTTCTTGACCACCGGGTAAAGCTGCACTTCCTTGGGTACTAGTCCACCAGGCCTGGGGATAGCGGGCTTGTAAATGGTTGCGAAGGTAGGGATCATCGGCATTTAAAACTGGATACTCCGCTTGATCCAAGAGTAAGCATTTGGCCGAGCAATAATTCTCTAGGCTGCCATGGCGCTCGAGGTGATCCGGGGTAAAGGTTGTCCAGAGGGCAATTTTGGGTTGCAGGGTCGGGAGTGACTCCAATTGATAACTACTGAGTTCGGCAATCACCCAATCTAGGTGGGGCTGGGTTGAATTGCGGCGGGCGACCTCACAAATGGAATACCCAATATTGCCGCAGGCGGGTGCATGCAGACCACTGGCCTGAAAAATGGCAGCGGTTAAGGCCGTGGTAGTGGTTTTGCCGTTGGTTCCTGTAATCCCCACCCAAGGAATCTGTTTCAAGGCTCGCCAGGCCAACTCTACTTCCCCAATTACCGGAATCCCTGCTGCTCTGGCCCCAACCAGGCCTGGTAGTCCCCAGGGAACACCTGGACTAATTACAATCAGGGTTGGATCTGGTAATCCTTGGCTGGCAGCGGTGGGGGGCCAGGAAAATTGCCAATCAAGTTCAACGTGAATTCCTTGGGCCCGTAACGTTTGGGCCTGGTGGCAGAGGTCAGCGGTGTTGCCCCGATCACTGAGAATTACCTGCCATCCCTGTTGTTGCAGGAGTAAGGCTGCGGCTGAACCAGATTTACCTAGGCCGATGACATGGGCAACTGGAGGAGCGGCAACAGCCATAGAATAAAGAAATCCTAGATTATTTTATTGAGACTAATTTACCATAATGGGGATCATTCCTTGGGAGTGACAGCTCGGCGCCTGCCCGCTTCTTTGTTATCGATGTGCGAGAAAAAATCATGTTTGCCCACTTTCTAGCCTTTGCCTTAGCCGGTTTGGCCCCCGCACAAATATCCACCGCCGCCCCTGACCCGGCCTGGTTTGCCCGTCAACAACCCGATAGCAAAGTTGTGCGAGTAACGGCTGCCCAAGTCCAAAGCGAAGATATTGCCGGAACAGCCTTCCATACCCTGCGGATCCGAGCCATGAATCAAACTGGGGGTAACGTTAACCGCATTGTTGTGAATTACGAAATCTATGCCCCCAATAGCCAACGGTTGGTGGCCGCTGGAAAGGCCAATTTACAACCCCAAAATCTCCTACCCAATGAAGAAGCCCAGGCCCAGATTATGGTGGATCACGGCGGGCGCGTTCGGGTGACCTTGATCGAGTGGATCGGAGGCAATGGTGCCTACAAAGACTTTGAACAAATGGAAACGATGCCCAGCTCCTAGGGGTTTAAAGTCAAAGGGCTAGGCTTAGCTGAATAAACTGCCTTGAGGATGCCAACTGTTGGGTTCTGGAGTGGGGGGTCGCTCCGGTTGGTTTGGCTTAAACATTCCTAGACCCCAGAGTAAGAGTCCACCACCGACAATACCGACTAAAATTCCCCCTACCCCCACGAGCCAATACTTCGGCCCCATCAAGTTGGAGTCTGAGGCTGGGCCTGGGGTGGATTGAACAATTTTTAAGACGGGGGGAGATGGGAGGGAGGCATCCTTGCTAACCAGGGTCGGATCCAGATCAAGTTCTTCATTGGCAATGGTCACCGTGCTGGTTTTGGGAATCGACTTGATGCTGTGGAAATCCACTGTGTCTAAGTATTTGATAAATTCTGCCTTTTCCATCGTGACGATTTCGTAGCTGAGTTTCACCTCATTAGCCAACAACAGCAAATCTCCATGGATTAGATTCCGAGTCTTAATTCGGTCGCCCTTGAAGAAAATGCCATTGGCGCTGGGTTTTCCCTTGGCATTGCCATCAACAAGTCGATATTGATAGGTTTTCCCGTCAGCCTTGGGTAGGCGCAGAAGCAGGGCATGCTGTCGAGAAATTCCCGGAGACTCCACCACAATGGCATTGGATTTATCCCGACCGATGGAGTACGTGGCGGCCTCTAGATGGATCGTCCGTTTTCCCCGGGTATCTTCAATAACCAGTAAATGATGCTCAGTTGCAGAGGGGGCCATGGAACACCAAAAAACTTACGCTCCTGCAATATTACCGATTAATTGCCAGTTTCGTTCCTCCGTCAGGACTTGCTGTACTTGCCGATAGACTTGGGAGCAGTGGTTATTTCGACTGAGGGGAAGTTCTTCATTCTTAAAAACCACATCAACTTTGGTCACTTCTTGGCCGTCGTCGCTGTTTTCCGCCAGTTCGGCCTGGGGGGCATCATTCACCAAAACTTCAACCGTTACCAGTTGGGTCAGGGCTGAGCGACCGGGTATTTCTCTAGCTACGAGGTAAGCATCATCTCGGTGGAGTAACTCAAGATCACAGGCTTCGAGGGCCTTAGCCATTTCATCTTGAACCTGCTGTTTTGGGAGGGCAACCTTTAAATAATGCGTATAGCGAGCCATAGAACGGGTTCGTAGGTAAACAGTCAGGAAGGAGAAGACTTCTCACCCCATAATAACCAAGGGTGGATTGAATCGATAGTAAATCTAAGAATTACCTATGGATTTTTGTCAAGCTTTTATGCATTTTCTACGAAGACGATTCATGCTGTTGTTGTTTTGGCTACATCCTGTTCACAAAATCCTCGCAAGCCCCATGGAAGTCTGGGGGTAAGGCTTAGGCTGAAGATCAGGCGTTCCTTGACCGAGCTTGAGACTGTCGAAGTAATTGAAAAAAGCTGTGATCTAACTCGTACCCGAACATTTCCGCCATGGCCCGGATTCGCCGCTCAGATGCCTTACCCTGTTCCTCCAGCCAAGCCCAGAGGACAAACGCCTTGTGCATGACAAAAATATCCAAGGCCTGGGGATTAAATTGAATACCCTGTTGACGACTGAATTGATGGGGAACCAACATCGCGGCATAACGAATTAGTTCTCCGTTGCGCCAATCGAGGAAAAATGGCAGCCAGGGATAACGACTATCGAGGGCAATAAACCACAATCGGACTGCTGCCAGTTCTGATAGTTCTAAATCTGGTTCAGCATCCGGGCGGGGATAGTCAATCTGTAGTTGGAGACTTTGTTCAAATTGTGTCAGGTCTTGACTGGCTAACCAGGCCTGGAGGGTATCCGTGATGGAGGTGAAGTCGAGGGCATCAATTTCGCTGGGGGTAACGGTGATCACTGCAGACATCAGCACTGGTCTCTTTAGAACGACTCTCTTAGCCTCAATGTGGGAAAAATCCGGCCAATCCAGGCCCCTACTCCTTAATTTTCCCCAGGGCAACTAGACGCTCACGAAAGTCAGGAATGGTTAAGTTTAAGCCGGTTTCTAGGGGAACCAGTGGTTGCCAACCCAGGTGCGTTCTGGCTTTGGTAATGTCCGGTTGTCGGCGCTGAGGATCATCGGAGGGTAGGGGCTTAAATTGAATGGCAACACTGGGATCAATGATTGCTTGAATCTTTTGGGCCAATTCCAGCACCGTGTATTCGTCCGGATTACCAATGTTCATCGGCCCCGAGTGATCCCCATTCATGAGGCGAATCATGCCCTCCACCAGATCGGAAACATAGCAGAAGCTCCGGGTTTGGGAACCATCACCGTAAACCGTTAAGGGAATCCCCTGCAGGGCCTGGACAATGAAGTTACTGACCACACGACCGTCATTGATCTGCATTTTTGGCCCGTAGGTATTAAAAATCCGAATAACCCGCACATCCACATTGTTTTGGCGCTGGTAATCAAAGGTGAGGGTTTCAGCGACGCGTTTACCTTCGTCGTAACAACTGCGAATACCAATGGGATTGACGTTGCCCCAATAGTCCTCGGTTTGTGGGTGTACCTGGGGATCCCCATAGACTTCTGAGGTGGAGGCTAACAAAAACCGAGCTTTAATCCGCTTGGCCAGGCCGAGCATGTTCAAGGTCCCCATGACATTGGTTTTAATCGTTTTCACGGGGTTGTACTGGTAATGTACTGGAGACGCTGGGCAGGCCAGGTGGTAGATTTGCTCAACTTCTAGGCGAATGGGTTCGGTGACATCATGGCGGATCAGTTCAAAATTTGGGTTACCCAGCCAATGCTCCACATTTGCTTTTGTCCCGGTGAAGTAGTTGTCCAGACAGATGACCTCATGTCCAGCCTCCATTAAGCGGTCAACCAGGTGGGAGCCGATAAACCCTGTACCGCCAGTCACTAAAATTCGCATGGGAGCCTTACTTTGAAAGTCCAATTTATTATAGGGAGCCTTGGCCTGGAAACGTTAATCTTGACCTGTAGAAGAATCGAACCTTGACCATGGGTTTAGCTGAGGGGATGGTAGTGGAAATAACCCAGGGAAGATGGATCGGGCAGGCCTGGGTTTGGAGAGTAATCTGTGGCCAAATCAACTACATCCCCATGATGGAGTAGCCCGCGTCCACATAAATGACCTGCCCAGTAATTCCACTGGAGAGATCACTGCTTAAAAAGGCGGCGGTTTGTCCCACCTCAGTTTGGGTCACCGTTCGTCGTAGGGGCGCATTGGCCTCAACGTGATGGATCATGTCTAAAATTCCGCCGACAGCAGATGACGCCAGGGTGCGAATCGGGCCTGCGGAAATGGCATTGACACGGACTTGTTGTGGGCCAAATTCAGCGGCAAGGTAGCGAACATTCATTTCCAAGGCTGCTTTGGCAATCCCCATGACGTTGTAGTTCGGCACCACCCGCACCCCACCTAGGTAGGTCAAGGTTGTGATCGCCCCACCCTCGGTCATTAGGGGTTTAGCAGCATGGGCTAGGCTGATCAGGGAGTAGGCACTAACATCTAGGGCCAGGTTAAAACCTGCTTCGGAAACGGCACTAAAGTCTCCGCCCAAGTCATCTTTGTTAGCAAAGGCCAGACAATGTACGAGGCTATCTAAACGTCCCCACTGGGTCTGGATTTCAGCAAAGAGGTCGGTAATTTGGGCAGGGTTTTGGACATCTAGGGGTAAAAATAGGCTGGGTTGGAGGGGAGCAACTAATTCGCCAACTTTTTGCTCATTGCGCCCGCGCTCATCGGGGAGGTAGGTAATTGCTAACTTGGCCCCGGCCTGGTGAAGTTGTTGTGCAATGGCCCAAGCAATGGAGCGGTTATTGGCAATTCCGGTAACAAGGGCAAATTTTCCAGACAGATCAAGCATAGGATTCCAGGCCAGGGGTTACTAAAAATTTAGCCAAGACCCTATTGTACTGCTGTCCGGCTACGCCAAGCCTTGGAAAATTTTTGGATCAAACATCGTCCGCAAGGCCTGGTAGTAGGGAACTAAGACGGAAGTGTCCAAATCTTTTGTCCGTTCCTTAATTTCCTTGCCCAGTAGATAAATCATTTGATAGACCAACTCCCAAGTGACATTCAAGGTTGGGTAAAGCATCAGGCACAGGGGAAACAACTCCCGTTGAATTGCATCCAAACTGCCTTCTAGCAGACAGACCCAGAGATAGATCTGAAACATTTCCACATCCCTAACACTGGAGGTTCGCACCTGGGGATGGTTGAGTGGGCCGCCGTAACAGCGATGGTTAGCATGGAGTTGGGCAACCCGTTCGCAGATGCTTGTGGCAATTTCAGAACTTTGGGGCAAGATGTTGCGGACTAGGACTAGGCCTGGCGATTGGTAATCATGATTAGCAGCGGCATCATAAGCCCTGTGAAGGGGCATGTAGAGGTGATCGTCAATAACCTTAAAAAAGTTTTGTAGAATCTGTCGTTGGCTAGCCGGGGCCTGTTGCAGCAAGATCATCCCGGTGTGGTGAAACTGGAGACTGACAAAACCAATGACCCGCGGATCCACTGCGGTATGTTTCCGGCGCACTTCCCCCACTGTTGGCCCGACCCGAGTTGTTAATTGCTCTGGAGTTTTCCCATCTCGATAGACATTGAGGGTAAGACGAAAAATTTCGTGAATGTCCTTGGAAATATCCCAGGGATCGATCAATTCAGCGGCAATTTCATGGCGGAGGAGTTCTTCACCTAAAAAGCCTTCTGTTCGCTGCCAGGCCTGGACGCTTGCTTGTCTCAAATCTGCCTGTAACTTTTGGGCAATTTGGCTGGGATCATCGATCAAAGCTTGACTATTTTCATCCAGTCGCCGTACATAACGCTTAGCCCATTCTTGTGCCAACTGCGCTGGAGAAGCGACAGCAGGGACAGTTGCCTGAGGAAGTGCCATGTTCATGGGGGGAACAAACCTAATTGTTAAGCTTTGTAAACTATCTTAACGTGATTTTATCCAGCTAGCAAGGCAAATACTCCAGTTTACCCTTGGAGATGAAACTGCAGGGCTGAGTTTAAGGGCAATACGGTTATCGGAATACCAGCGGATTGGGGTAGAAATGGAGTTTAGAAGCCAAAATTTTTCCCAGCTCTAGCTACCCTGGTTCAGCGACCTGTCTGGAGAAACCGGAAACTAATTTTTGCTAACAATTCCTGACCACTGAACTTGCTTGCGATGCTCCCGGCGATAGGAGAAAAAGTGCCTCTCGTCACTGTAGGTGCAATAGGGAGCTGTGGTGATCTGCTCTGGGCTCATGCCAAGTTTGCGGAGTTGGAGTTCATTAATCCGACGAACATCGAGCCTAACTTTATCGGGATGGGCATCGTGGTCAATTGGGGATGGGTCTTGACTACTAAGATAACTCAAAACTTTGGCTAATTCCTTGGGCTGCGTCTCAGGATTGATTAACCCAGAATCCGATGAGCCCGAACTTAAAAGTGTTTTACCCAACTGTACTGCCACCTCAACATCCACTTGGTAATTGGGCCCAGAAATTGCCGGCCCCATCGCCACTCGAAGGTCTGCCAACTCACTTCCTTGGGCTAATAAAGCTTGGATTGTTAAGGGGGTAATCCCTAAGGCAGTGCCTCGCCAACCCGCATGAATAGCCGCCACAAAACCCTGTTTTAAATCTGCAACTAGAAGCGGGACACAGTCAGCACTACAAACCCAGACCGCCGCATTGTCCTCTGATGTGACTAGCGCATCTCCCGGTAGTTGGGCTTCATAGTCAAGGCTGGCTATGTTTTGGGCTTTGATGGCCTGGGTTGACCAAATTTGGTTGCTGTGGGTTTGCTTGAGGCGGAAGGGCTGGGCCTGGGGATTTAAATAGCCCGTTAAGTCAAAGAGTGTCTGCTGGCAAAAATCCCGGGAAAAGAATCCGTGGGCAAAATCTGCCAGTAAGGAACAGGTTAAATATTGACCGTTGGGGGTTATTTCCCAGGCCCAGTCAGAGGAAAGACTCATGGGGGGACTACATCATACCCATTCCGCCCATACCACCCATGCCTCCCATTCCGCCCATGCCACCACCACCGGCGGGCATTGCAGGTTTGGGCTCTGGTTTTTCCACAACCAAGGCTTCAGTGGTCAAGACCAGGCCGGCCACAGAACCAGCATTTTGTAACCCTGAGCGCACCACTTTGGCCGGGTCAATGATTCCAGAAACAATCAGGTCTTCATAGGCTCCCGTTGCCGCATTAAACCCGGTGTTAAAGTCAGCGGCTCGGACATTTTCCACGACCACAGCCCCTTCTTGACCCGCATTATCGGCAATTTGGGCTAAGGGCGCTTCCAACGCTTTCATGACAATTTTGGCGCCAGTTTGCTCTTCCGCATTTAGAGAAGACAGGATTGGGGTGATTTTTGCTGCCAGATGCAGGAGAGTCGTCCCACCACCGGGAACAATTCCTTCGGCAACCGCAGCTTTGGTGGCATTCAGGGCATCTTCAATCCGGAGTTTGCGATCCTTGAGTTCGGTTTCCGTGGCCGCCCCCACTTTGATCACTGCTACCCCACCGGCCAGCTTGGCAATCCGCTCCTGGAGCTTTTCCTTGTCGTATTCAGAATCGGAGGCCTCCAGTTGTTTACGGATTTGGCTGACCCGTTCTTTAACTGCGGCTTCGGTGCCGCCACTGCTGAGGATGGTCGTTGTGTCTTTCGTGACGGTGACCTTACTGGCCTGGCCCAACATACCAACATCCACTTGATCTAAGGTGAGGCCAATTTCCTCGGAGATCACTTGTCCGCCTGTGAGAACCGCAATATCTTGGAGCATGGCTTTGCGGCGTTCTCCAAAGGCAGGGGCTTTGACCGCGATGGTGTTGAGGACTCCCCGGAGTTTATTAACCACCAAGGTAGCCAGAGCTTCACCTTCGATGTCTTCCGCCAGAATCACCAACGGCCGACCGGAGCGGGCCACCCCTTCTAACGCCGGAATTAAATCTTGGATGCTACTGATTTTTTTATCAACAATCAGCAGGTAGGCATCACTGAATTCAGCAATCATGCGCTCGGCATCGGTGACAAAGTAGGGGGAAATATAACCCCGATCAAATTGCATCCCTTCGACAATATCCATTTCAGTGCTAAGGGATTTGGATTCTTCAACCGTGATCACGCCGTCTTTGCCGACCTTATCCATGGCCTGGGCGATCATCGCCCCCACTTCAGGATCATTCCCGGCGGAAACACTGGCAACTTGGGCGATCATGTCTCCAGCGACGGGTTTGGCAACTTCCGCAATGCCGTTAACCACTGCACCAATGGCTTTATCCATGCCTCGGCGTAGGGCAACGGGATTGGCTCCGGCGGCGACATTTTTGAGACCTTCTTGAATCAGGGCCTGGGCTAGGAGTGTGGCGGTTGTGGTGCCATCGCCAACCACATCATTGGTTTTAGATGCGACTTCCCGCATGAGCTGGGCCCCAGTGTTTTCCAGGGGGTCTTCTAGTTCGATTTCTTTGGCGATGGTTACCCCGTCGTTGATAATTTGGGGCGCACCGTAACTTTTTTCCAGAACCACATTGCGACCTTTGGGGCCCAAGGTAATCCGCACTGCATCAGCCAAGGCATTAATCCCTTTTTCGAGGGAGCGGCGAGATTCTTCGTGGAAAATGACGATTTTACTCATGGAGTCGTAATTCCTCTGTTGGGCTCGTGCATCCGTGGGAGCAAAATTTGTTTGACGAGCCATTTAACAGACCTGATTTTAGCACTCTCCCCCTGTTAGTGCTGAATTATCCCGTTAGGGTGATCACCGTACTCGGGCTCTTGCCATGTCCGCCAAAACCGTTGAATTTCCCTCAAGGTGAAGACATTTTTCGTGACTCCCATAACCGGCTCGAATGCGGTTGTGTTTTCATTCTGAGGAAAATAGCTCCCCTTCCCTTGACGTTCAGGAGAAGGAATTTAACGGAGGACTGGACTAACCCCAGGCCCGGCTTTCTTTGCTAAAACCTTCGCTGTTAACCAGGCCAACCAAGCATCCAGGCCCATTCCTGTTTTTGCGGAGACTGGGAAAATATCCACACTGGGATTCACCTCCCGGGCATTGGCCATGATGCGATTCAGGTCTGCATCCACGTAGGGGGCCAAGTCTGTTTTCGTGATCAGTAAACAATCTGCTTCCCGAAACATAATCGGATACTTCAGGGGCTTATCCTCGCCCTCGGTCACACTCAGCAGGGCCACCTTATAGTGCTCCCCGACCTCAAACTCTGCTGGACAGACCAAATTTCCCACATTTTCGACGAGGACAAGATCAAACTCACTCGGATTGTACTGTTCGGCAAATTGATGTAACCCGCCGGCTACCATGTGGGCATCGAGATGGCAGGCCCGCCCGGTATTGATGGCTATGACTGGAACCCCGGACTGACGTAACCGCTCGGCATCTAATTCTGTCGTCATATCCCCTTCAATCACGGCCACCCGAAAAGCAGCAGTTAACCGATCCAGAGATGCTTCCAATAGACTTGTTTTCCCTGCCCCTGGGCTACTCATCAGGTTGCAACAGGTGATTCCCCAAGCATCTAGGTGTTGGCGATTATGGTCTGCCCCGGCCTGGTTGGCGTGAAGGAGGTTGCGTTCAAGGGCGGCGTCAAAGGTTTGGTGCATGGGCTATGGCTAAGGGTCAGTGGGTGATCGTGGAAAAATGTTGCGTTTAATGTAGCACTCTGGAAAAATTTTGAAGCCAATTTGTATGCTATGGGTACAAGCCAGATGCCGCGGATTTCCCTTGGATTTGGCGACTTGATGAATGGGAAATTTCTTTAATTTTATTGTCCTGTGGCTGTCCCCAACGCCCATAAAGTTGACCCCGCTGCGAGCTACCCCTGTCCCTGCCGCCGCAATGGGGAGTTAATGCCGATTGTCCTAACAGAAGCCTTAGGATGTCAACGGTGTCAGCAGATTTTTGTCGTGCGCCCAGACGGTTGTTCCATTGAGCAGCTAGTGGTCACCTACCCCTACAAACGGATTTGGTATTGGACTGGGTTACAGTGGCAAGCCCTCCGTCGAGGCCTGGGGGAGCAACCGTGGCTTTATACCTTGGGGTTGGGAATTTTTCTACTGTTGCCCGTCCTACTCTGGGTGCCTTTGTTATTCCAGGCCCCGTTGAAACTCGAAGCCATTGTTTGGGTGGTAATGTCAATTGTGATGACCCTTTTGCCGGCTTTATTCATTTGGATTGCCCTTGCTCGCCGCTAAGTTGATAATGACAGGATGACCCATTCTTGTCCTTTGCCCGTAACTGTAACTGAGTGTTTAGAGGCGGCGGCCCAGGCCCGGACAGTGGTGGCTCTAACTTCTGGGGCGGTTCGGAACCAAGTTATTCGAAATTTGGCCCAGCAGCTCCGGCAGAATGCGGATCAACTTTTAGAAGCCAATACCCTGGATTTGGAAACGAGTCGGGATTTAGCGGCATCTCCCACCATCCTGGCCTGGTTACGTTTGACCCAAGACCGGCTCAAAATGGCCCAGGCCTGGTTGGAACGGTTATTACTGGCTCCTGATCCCTTGGCGGTTTCATCCAGTGTGGCTGGGCATTCTTTTCCCATTCCCGTGGGTTTAGTGGGCCTGGTCTACGAGGGGTTTCCTTTGATGGCCCTGTTGGCCGCTAGCCTGTGCCTCAAAACCGGTAATGTGTTGATTGTTCGGCCCTCAGAAGAAACCAGTTACAGCAACCAGGCTCTGATGGCCTTGATTCACTCAGCCCTAGCGACAACAAACTTACCGACTACAGCAATACAGTCCCTGGAGCCCCAAACTTCCTTAAAGGAATTGACCTCAGCCCAACCCAACTTCAACCTTCTGATTCCGGCGGGTCGCCCCAGTTTTGTCCGGCAAATTCGTCAACAGACCAGTGGACAACTTTTACCCTTAGCCGTTGGCAACAATTACCTTTACTGGAGCCATACCGGACAGCCAGAACTGGTTTTGGAGATGATCACGCGCAGTTACCAGGCCGAGCCGGATCCCGTTGTAGCCCTAGAGAAAGTCCTGGTGCCACCGGAATTAAATCGCTCCCTCTTGGCCTGGTTGTGGGACAGCTTGAGTCAACAGGGATATGAAGTGCGGTTATCCCCATCCTTGGCAGCAGAAGTGAGCCAATACCACTTGGTTGAACCGGAAGAATGGTCAGGAGCCTATCTGAAAAAAACGGTTGCTTTTGCTGAAGTTGCGGATTTAGAGGCCGGCATTCATTGGATTAACCGCCATAGTTCCGGGCCCGTTAGTGCCATTGCCAGTGAATCCTATCGGGACTGCCGAATTTTTGCTCAACAGGTGCGGAATCCCCAAATCTGGTTGAATAGCCCTCCCCAATTTTCCCGAGTTGAAACCCTATCCCTTGGAATTTCAGCCCAGGCCGGGTTGTATCGGGGCTTAGTGGGTCTGGGGCAGTTCGTCAGTTTTCAGCGGCTATTTTTTGCGTAACTGGGGCAAGAATCGGTTAGGATTTGGGGCGGAACTGCGGATTTTTAGGAGTGAAGTATGGATTTAAAGGCGTTGATTCGGGATGTGCCAGATTTTCCGAAGCCAGGGATCTTATTTCGCGACATCACGACCCTGTTGCAAAATGAAGCGGGCCTGCGCTACGTGATCGATCAACTCCACGAACACCATGCAGACATTGGCATTGACTATGTAGCGGGGATTGAATCACGGGGCTTTATTTTTGGTGCGCCCTTGGCCTATCGCTTAGGTGCTGGTTTTGTCCCGATTCGCAAGCCCGGAAAACTTTGCCAGGCCGTGTATAGCGTTGAGTACAGCTTGGAGTATGGCACCGATAAACTAGAAATTCACCAAGATGCCGTCAAACCCGGAAGTAAGGTCTTGATCGTGGATGATTTAATGGCCACCGGGGGAACCGCCGCCGCCGCCGCCCAACTTGTCAACCAGGCCCAGGGGGACTTAACCGGATTTGCTTTTATTGTTGAACTTGAAGACTTAGGTGGCCGCAAAAATCTGCCAAATGTTCCGATTAAAACCTTAGTTACCTATTAACCATCACCGCGGTTTCCACTACCCCGATCTGGCCGACAGGCTCATACTCGTCTTCCCGCAAAAACTGTCTCACTTCTTGATAGTCATGGGAAGCCAGGATTAGTTTGTAACCTTCCGCCGGATCGTAAAGTTTGTATTGCCCCAATTCATCGAGAACCAAGATCAAAATATAGGGAATATCAGTTGCGGTCGGATCGGCCCAAACTTCCAGAGACTGCCACTCACTGGGATGGACGGACTCTAGGGATAACATGGTACTTTCCTCCTCTGATCTTCATCTCGCCATAGTAAAGCGGTATTTGTCTGTTCTCGCTATCAATTCGATAGCCAATGATGTGATCAAACTCTAACCCGAAGCGTTCAAAACCTCTGACTAATCCGGTAAACTGCCCACGCCGCAAAATTTCTTGGGTCACGTACTCCATAATTTCGCGACTGATAAAGACATGAGCATCTCCATGTTGACGGATTTCCCGCAGCATTTGAGGTGTATTAGGTAAATGCTTATCAATATGCCTGAGGTCTGGAACTAAATCCACGGATTATCCCTATTCATCTGAACCAATGGCTACAGTACCAGGCCTCCCGCTAATTAAGCTGAACCCCAGTGCTAGGATTGGAGGAGTGAATGGCGGCGAGATCCAGTGGTTGGGTCTCATTTTTGCTATTCAGTTTTGACATCTAAGGCCCCGAAGACAGCATGACAATTTTGCACGGGAGTTGGCTGCTTACCTCAGACGGCGGTGGGTTTTATTTGTGGGGTGAAAAATGGCGAGACAGGACTGAAACAATTACCCCAATTTCTGAAGCGATTGCCCCCTATCCCTATGGTTTAAGCCTCAAAGAGTTTCAAGAAGTTCTGAAAACTGTTGCCCCAGGCCTGACGGATTCCCTGGAAGCAAAACCCTGTTCCCTCGGGATCCCCACACAGATTACGAGTGAAAGCCTAATTCCTGGGCCCCCACAGGATGGTTTAACCAATGCTGAGGATTTAAAGTCACCCAAGACCGAGCAGCTTCCTCCACAGGTTTTAATTCCTTGGAAGGTATTCGGGGGAGTAGTGGGTTGGGATGCTCTCTTGGCCTGGATCGCAACTCTGCCCTTAGCTGCTACTCGGGAACAATCCCATCCCATCGGCGATGATCTCCGGTTTTGGGCCCATGTGACTCGCTGGGGCCTGGATTTAGTTGTACGCGGTAAGTTCATTCCCTGGCAGCAATCCAACCAAGATTCCACCTCTGTGCAACTGGCCTGGATGCCCCTACTGGATAGTGGCACGGATCGGCAGCGGTTACAGATGTTTGCGGCCCAAATGCCCCAGTCAGTTCGCTTTTACGATTTAGACGATGATGTTCAGGGCCTGGAGATTGCTTTTCCCACCGATGCCCGCCACCTGATCACCAGTTTTTTGCAGGGGTTGATTCAGCATTTAATTGGCCAAGCAACTTTCCAAGAACAAAGCCTGAGTCGCAACCGTCAACCCAAATCTCGTACACCTGTCCCACAAAAGTGGTTAAACGGATTATTAGTCCCCGGCACATCATTGGAGTTAACCCAGGCCAATCAGCAGTGGTTGGAAGTAATTAACCAGTGGTTAGCCCCCATTGCCCCGTCAGTTTCCGGTCAACATCGCTGGCGAGTTTATTTTCAGCTAGTCCCACCCCCCACGGACTCGGAGTCTTGGTCTTTAACCTTTGGTTTGCAGTCAGAAGAGCAACCGGATTGGCGGATCACGGCATCAGACCTATGGCAACACCCCTCTGAATCCCTTACCTTTCAAGCCCAAACGATCCAACGCCCCCAAGAAACTCTGCTCTCTGGCCTGGGCCTGGCGGTGCGACTTTTTCCCGATTTAGAAACTAGCCTCAAGACTGCCCGACCTGTAGACCAAGAGTTAAATGCGGCTCAGGTTTATACCTTTCTCAAAATTGGTTCAATTCGCTTAGAGGACAATGGCTTTGGGTTGGTCATGCCCCCAGGCCTGGAACGGAACCGCACAAAACCTGCCCCCCGCTTAGGTCTGAAAATTACTGCGGCGTTACCCAAAGGCAATGAACCTGGCCTGGGCTTAGGAAGTTTATTGGATTTTCGCTGGGATATTTCCTTGGGTAATCGGTCAATGACCCAGTCGGAGTTTAACCGCTTGGTTGCCCTCAATAGTCCGGTCGTAGAGGTGGATGGGGAATGGGTAGAACTACGTCCTCAAGATATTCAATCGGCCCAGGCCTTTTTTGCCAAACGCCAAGCGAGTAATGGATTAACCCTCCAAGATGTTCTACGGATTGCCACTGGAGAAAGTATCATCGTTGAAAAATTACCCGTGGTTGGCCTGGATGCGGATGGCGAACTCAAAGCCTTACTTGATGCCCTGACTGGAAAACAAACCCTCGAACCTGTTAGTAACCCACCCGGATTTGCTGGAGAATTACGACCCTACCAGGCCAGGGGTGTGAGTTGGTTAGCCTTTTTAGAACGGTGGCGATTAGGGGCTTGTTTGGCGGACGATATGGGCCTGGGTAAAACCATTCAACTATTAGCTTTCTTACTTTATTTACAGTCTAAAACTCTTCCCTATTCTCCCACACTTTTAGTTTGCCCAACCTCGGTTTTAGGCAACTGGGAACGGGAAATTAAAAAGTTTGCCCCAGGCCTGAAGGCATATATTCACCACGGCAGTGACCGCCCCAAAGCAAAAGCCCTCCAAAAAACTGTTAAACAGCACGATATTGTTCTGACAAGTTATGGCTTGATTTTTCGTGATCTGGAAAGTCTCAAGACAATTAAGTGGCAAAATATTGTTCTCGATGAAGCCCAAAATATTAAAAACTCTGAGACGCGTCAATCAAAAGCGGTACGGGAACTCAATGCTAATTTTCGGATTGCCTTAACAGGAACACCTTTAGAAAACCGTCTGACAGAACTTTGGTCAATTTTAGAGTTTCTTCATCCAGGCTACTTGGGCAATAAACCCTATTTTCAAAAACGCTATGCCATTCCCATTGAAAAATATGGTGATACAACCTCCCTCAATGCTTTGCGTACCCATGTGCAGCCGTTTATTCTCAGACGTTTAAAAACCGATCAATCCATCATCCAAGACCTGCCTGACAAACAGGAAATGACGGTATTTTGTAGTCTGACTTCCGAGCAGGCCAGTCTTTATGAAATAGTTGTTCAGCAATCCTTAAAAGCTATTGAAGACAGCAGTGGTATTGAGCGAAGAGGTCAGATATTGGCAACCTTGACAAAACTCAAACAAATTTGTAACCATCCGGCCCAATATCTCAAGGAAAAAAAACTTGGGACGAATCGTTCTGGTAAGTTAATGCGCTTAATTGAAATGCTCCGAGAACTCATAGACGAAGGAGACCGGGCTTTACTATTCACCCAGTATGCGGAAATGGGGAAACTCCTCCAGGCCCACCTCCAAACCCAAACCCAACGGGAGGTATTTTTCCTCTCCGGCAGCACCCCCAGGCCAAAACGGGAAGCAATGGTCAACCAATTTCAACAGGATCCCCAGGCCCCGCCAATTTTTATCTTGTCCCTCAAAGCTGGAGGAGTGGGCTTAAACTTGACCCGAGCCAATCATGTGTTTCATTTTGATCGGTGGTGGAATCCGGCGGTGGAAAACCAGGCCACGGATCGGGCATTCCGTATTGGGCAGAAAAAAAATGTTCAGGTGCATAAATTCGTCTGTGCCGGCACCCTAGAAGAAAAAATCCACGACCTAATCGAGCGCAAAAAAGCCCTGGCGGAACAAGTGGTGGGGGCTGGGGAGCAATGGTTAACAGAACTGGATACGGATAATTTGCGGGAATTACTGATGCTGGATCGACGGGCCGTGATGGATGCCGATTAAGGTTGACTTAGATTATCGGTGGGTTAAAGCCAACTTTTCCAAAGGCGAGAACTTTAGAAATACTGCTCGTGCTAGTTTTAGGGGTTTTTAACTTGATTCCCCACGAAAATGATTAGGGTGACTGCTTAACTGATGCAAAAGTATCCGAGAGACTCAAAACATTTACGATTGTTGAGGGATGGAGTTCACGCCGGACGTCCTGAGTCCTGTGGTTTAGGCTAAAGGTAGTTATTAAGAGTTGCTATGGAACTTACGGTTCAAATTCTCCGCCAGGCCCCGGACAGTGCTCCCTATTCCCAAACCTTTGACTTAAACGTTAGCTCCGGAGCGACGATCTTAGACTGCCTCAACCAAATTAAATGGCAGCAGGATGGGAGTTTAGCCTTTCGGAAAAATTGCCGGAATACGATCTGTGGTAGTTGTGCCATGCGGATCAATGGTCGGGCGGCCCTTGCGTGTCAAAACAGTGTGGCTCAAGAACTAGAAAAATCCTTAGAACCCAATATGATCACGATTGCGCCATTGGGAAATTTGCCGGTGGTGCGCGACTTAATTGTGGATATGCAGCCCTTTTGGCAAAACTTGGATGATGTGAATCCCTACGTCAGCACCGCCGCCCGGAATATAGAAGAGCGTGAGTTTTTACAATCTCCAGAGGAGCGGGCCAAGTTGAATGCCATGGGCAACTGTATTCTGTGCGGGGCCTGTTATTCCGACTGCAACGGCAAAGAAGTCAACCCAGAATTTGTCGGGCCCCATGCCCTGGCCAAAGCCTACCGAATGCTGGCGGACAATCGCGATCAGACGACGCCAAAACGGCTTGAGCAATACAATTCAACGGGTGGGGTTTGGGGCTGTACCCGCTGTTTTAACTGCAATTCTGTCTGCCCAATGGACGTGAACCCGCTGGATCAAATCAGCAAAATTAAGGGTGAAATTCTCGACCAGGCCCCATCACTACCAGCCGCGCGGCCGATTCGTCACCGACAAGTCTTAGTGGATTTGGTCAAACGGGGGGGCTGGATTGATGAACGGAAATTTGGCCTGGAGGTGATTGGCAATACGTTTCGTGATGTTCGGGGCCTGGCGAGTTTAGTCCCTCTGGGGTGGCGGATGGTGAAGCGAGGGAAATTTCCGATGAGTTTTGAAAAATCTGCGGGACAGGCCCAGGTGAAAGGGTTGATTGAGTCTGTGCAATCCTTAAAAAAGAGCAAAACCCCAGAGGACTATTAAAAATGAGTGATGAGAAAAATTCTGCCCCGGAACCGAGTTTTGGCTGGAGCTACTATGCCGAATTGATTAACGGCCGCTTTGCCATGATTGGATTTGTTGCCCTGTTGCTCCTGGAGTTATTTACCGGCACTGACTTTTTTACCTGGATTGGTCTTCGTTAACGCCCCATGGCCAACGTCAAACTACATCAGGTGAGTCGCCGCTTCCATGATCCTCGTTTAGGCAAAGAGGCCAGTGGGGGGATTGAACCGATCAGCTTAGACATTCCCGACGGGGAGTTTTGGGTTTTGGTGGGCCCTTCTGGTTGCGGCAAATCCACGATTTTAAGACTGATTGCGGGCCTGGAAACACCCACCACAGGCGAAATCTACATTGGGGCGCGGTGTGTCAACCAAGTGCCTGCCCAGGCCCGGGATGTGGCTATGGTGTTCCAAAACTATGCCCTCTATCCCCATTTAACGGTGGCAGAAAATATTGGCTTTGGTCTGAAAATGCGCCAGACGAACCCAGCTACGATCCAGGCCCAGGTGCAACGGGTTGCCAAAATGTTGGCGATTGATCAACTCCTTCAGCGTAAACCTAAGCAACTTTCCGGTGGTCAACAACAACGGGTTGCCCTTGGCCGAGCCATAGCCCGTTCTCCTCAAGTTTTTTTATTGGATGAACCCCTCTCAAACTTGGACGCTCAATTGCGGGACGAGACTCGGGCGGAATTGAAGCAACTGCACCAAAATTTAGGGATTACGACACTGTATGTCACCCATGATCAAGTGGAGGCCATGACCTTAGCGGATCGGATTGTGGTCTTAAATCGGGGCCAAGTCCAGCAAATTGGTACACCCGCTGAGATATACCATCATCCCCGCAATCGGATGGTCGCGAGTTTTATGGGGCAACCACCCATGAATCTCTGGCCAGGCCGGGTGGAAAATGGCACACTCAGATTCGGTGAACAAACCTGGCCGATCCCTGACCAATTCCGTCCAAAACTCGCAAGCGGATCCTCAGTAGATTTGGGCGTGCGGCCGGAACATTGGCAACTTCAAGCAGAAACCGAATCCGGCCTCGAAGCGATTGTTAATTTAGTCGAACCCATGGGTCGGGAAACTTGGATCCGCTGTCATTTCCCTGGCCTGGAACAGCATCCGATCCTCTTGATCGCGCAAACAGATGCCCAACCTCGGATTGGTGAGACCTTAAATTTAACTGTTAGTCCTGAAAATCTTTATTTATTTGAGCAGGAAACGGGTGGAGCCATCCTCTGGAAAAAGCCCTAGCTCAGAGGCCTATTTTGCCAAAAGTAACGTATCGAGGTGGGAGCTAGAAAAAACCGATTAACTGGTTTCCATCCAATCAAAAATTTGATCCAACTGCTCCAGAGACACCAGGCCATATTTCCACAGCACCACGGGCAAAAGATTAATTTTTTCTTCGCAATGTTTTAAGCCAAACGAAATGGTCGAACTGGGCAAGGCCAAATCCTGTTGGAGGTAGTCAATTAATTTCGTCCAGCGGGCTGACTTCATGGTGTGGGAAACAATGGAATTACTCTAACGTGCCATAACTGATTCAAGGTTAACGGGAATTCTGAGAAACTGCAACATAACTTCACAAAACGCTGTAGAGATTTACCTATTTCAGTCGTGTTAAGTCTTCATCATCGGTGAGGGATTTTACTTTAGCATCCTCCAGATGGGTTAGAACGATGGCGTGAGTCCCGACTTGCGTGGCTTTCCAGTCCAAGTAGTTACCGATTCCAGGCCGCGGTGGTGTTCCCGGAGTTTGCTGAATTGCCTTAAGAAAACCTTAAAAAACCCGGTGCTGTAAACAGGGCATTTGTTGACGGACTTGATCTAGGCGAGACGGTTCCAAGGCCGCCACTGCCAGTCCCGGCCGATCCCCCGCATCAGCCAAAATGGTCCCCCAGGGATCTACGATCAGGGCATGGCCATGGGTTTGGCGGCGGGCATAGTGCTGACCCGTTTGGGCTGGAGCCAGGACATAACAGGTGTTTTCAATCGCTCGGGCCTGGAGGAGAACTTGCCAATGGTCTTTGCCAGTAAAGGCCGTAAACGCCGCTGGGACAAAAAGAATATCCGCTCCCGATTGAGCTAAGACCCGATAGAGTTCAGGAAAGCGGACATCATAGCAAACCGATAAACCAATATTCCCCAAGGAAGGTGATTTATAGATTGGGGGGATTGTGGAGCCTGCTAATACAGTTCCAGACTCGTGGTAGATATTGCCGTCCGGGAGATCCACATCAAAGAGGTGAACTTTTTGATAGCGTGCCAACTCCTGGCCATTGGGGCCTAACAAAAGTGCCGTATTAAAAACTTTCCCCTCAGTTGCGGGAACCGGATAACCGCCCCCCAAAAGCGTAATCTGGAATCGCTGGGCCATCCGCCGCAAAAACTGTTCCGTTTGACTGGCAATATTTGCCGCTTCCTTAACTTTGACCGTGTCATCCCCCAAAAACGAAAAGTTCTCCGGCAAACCCACCAACTCGGCCCCACGTCGCACCGCCAGTTCAATCAGTTCCTCGGCCTGGGCTAAATTTTTGGCCACATCCGGCAAACTAGTCATTTGAACAACGGCAGCAAGGTAAGACTTCATAGAGGTTAGAGGTTCTGGGACAAGGAGGGCGTTATTTATCCTATGACACCCCGTGGGCTGTTAGATCACTCCTAAGCGGTTCCAAGTGGGGATTGGAAATTTTTTCCAGCTTGAGCCGAATCGCCATGGAACCTGCCCAGGAACAAACTCCAGAACAGAGGCCCCGGCCTGGGAAACAAAAAACTCTCATCCCGATTCATGGATCCCCAGGCCCGGCTCAATGTTCCAGTTCCCCCCAGCTTCTCCAAACTGATAGCTGCAAAGTTCCCATCCGACCATAGAAATTAGTTATGACTGTGATTTGTAACATTTACTTGCAATTTGTAACGATATATTGCAATATGTTGACTAGGAGGAAGAGATAATGTTTGCCTGGTTGCCCAGGTCGAGCTGATGTAACGGTCTCTTATCTGAACTATGGCTTACACAACTGAAACTGGACGTTTAGCAATCAACACCAGCAGCACCGCTGTTCAAGACACGACCACGTTGTTCAATTGCTTGAGTGTGGATGACAAACTTGGGCTGCTCTGGTTTCTCTACACCGAATGCGGGCGCTCCATTACTGCTGCAGCTCCTGGGACGGCTCGTTTGCAGTTGGCCGAGGGTTTGCTGAATCAAGTTAAAGCCCTTTCCTTTGACGCCCAATTGCAATTTATGCGGGACTTGGCCAATCACGTCGCCACTCCCCTCACCCAGGCCTACGGTGTGTTCAGTGCCAATACAAAACTTGCTTTCTGGTTCCAATTGGCAGAATTAATGCGTCAAGGCTTTGTTGTTCCTGTTCCTGCGGGCTACAGCCTGTCCCGAGATGCAGAGCAAGCCTTCACTGCCATTCAGAATCTTGACTTTGGTCAACAAATTACCGTTCTGCGGAATGCTGTTGTCGAGATGGGTGTTGATCCCTTTCAAGACTAGTTTCTACAACTAAGTTCAACCACTATTTTGCCCCTAAGCCCGATTTACTGTAGCGTTACAGGCCTGGTTTAGGGGTTTGCTGCATCTAGTACATGTGACTAGCCTGAGCTGATTTATTGCTTGATGACTGGGAGAATTTTTTGATGACTGCCCTTTTAGAACTCCAGACCCCAACCACCCTAGACGCTACGACTCCAGGCCTGGAAACCCCATCCATGCCAACTCCTTTAGGTCAATATTTCTCAGCCCTAAATTCCGCAGACTACGACAAGGTGGCCGGGTTGTTTGCTGGGGAAGGAATTCTCTGGCCGCCCTTTGAAGCGGGTGTTGTTGGCCCCGAGGCAATTCAGCAGTATTTGTCAGCAGAAGCCATCGGTATGCGGGCGTTTCCCAAAACCTGGGACACCATCGAGTCAAACACCAACCCCCTCAGCCCCGCCAATCAACGGATTTTAGTTCGGGGTTATGTGGAACTTCCATTGTTCAGCGTCAATGTGGCCTGGGAATTTCAAGTGACCGCCAGCGGAGCAATCCAATCTGTCCGTGTGGATCTCTTGGCCAGCCTTGAGGAACTAGTCAAGTTTCGCCGCTAATTCACCGCTGACATCTTAATCAATGGAGATGGATTGAGGCCCAGAGGCAGGAGATGAAGCCTTAGTTGTGCTATTTGAATCCACCGTAGCTCCCTGCTTGGCTAACCATTGGCTCACAGGCTCTTCCGACAAACTTAATCCGAGAAGTCCAGAAACAAAGCCACCAAAGAAGGCTACGGGCTTTTTCGCAACTTCTTGAGCAAGGGGGGATAATTCAGTCACAAACATGGGACATCCTTGATAGGTACTAGTGGACGTTACCGTTGAATCGTAATTGACCGGTATCAAAATCCATTCACTGTTTAAGATAACGCAGACCAGGAATAGCATTCATAGGAGTATATGATCTAATCTGGCAGGCTTCCGATACCCAACTGTGTCTCTGGTCAAAGCTCCGAACAGGATCAGGTTAGTTCCCTAGGGTAATGGCTCTTCAGCCTGTTAATGGTCTTGGGGGACACACCACCTCAGGGGAGACATTAACTTGGGGCCAGTTAGGGGCTGGGGACTGCTGGATTTAGGGTGACGAGAGGCTCCGGGATACTCGGACTTGGGGCCTGGAATTGACCCGTGATCACAAACTCTAGGCGCAGCTTTAACCACTGAATAAATTGCGGATTAGTGGAAATAATGGCAGCGGCGGGTTGGGGACATTTTTGACGTTCAGCGCTCAACTCGGGGGCATTTAAAAAGGCGGGTTCAGGAATTAACCAAAAATCAATCTCTTTGCCGGTTTCTTGGTAGTTACGCCGCCGCTCCTTTAAGACTTCCTCAAGGGGTTCTTCCTCTAGTAGGAATTTACGGCTGGCAAGAACATAATAGTAAGTCTGCATGGGTGTTTATCAAAACCAATGAACAAATCAAAACAGGAAGACCGCTGTCCGGATACCCATCATTTTATCAAGAGCTGAAGCAGGCCCCCTTGGGAATCGAATCCGTAACCACTATCCAGTAATCTCATCGGCAAAGCTGGCAGTGCGGGTAAAGTAAAACGGCCCGGCTAAAGACCCCCAAACATGTTCATCGGTCTCTGGATCCCGGCCCCGGTCATAGCTAATAAACTTTTCCGCATCAATCTCAAAGGTACTGTCCAAGTAGGTGGTTTTGCCTTTGCGGACAACGAAGCAAGCCTTACCCGGTTCCACTTCCCCACGAAAATTCTCCCCCATCCAGGCCACGATCATGTTACAGCCTGATAACAGTTCGAGATCCGTCGGTTGCATTGGTTTAAGTTGACTGGGATGACGAGCCGCGCCATAAAATTTCTTTTCATCTTTGAGGGTGTAGTTTTTGATTTCAATCCGCTCCTGATTCGTCACCAGCTCTAAAACCCGAACCCGATAGGGCACCGTCAGCAGATAATCATAGGCTTGCTCCACGTAAAACCCTAAACCTGAAACAATTCCCGGGGGGAGGGGGCGCATACAAACCCGAATATGGGCATAAAAAGGCGGATTTTCAAAGGCTTGGGCCTGGTTACTAAAGTCAGCAGCCATCCAGCGGGCCAGGGTCAGAACATCTGTGGCGTGGGACATGACATCCTCGAAACTCTGAACAGTAGGCCTCGACAACGCATCGAATCAGCCTCATTTCCAGCCTACAGGAGAAGGTTGATCCAGCCATAGTCCTGATCCCCAAGACCGCAGTGGGGCAACTTATCCCAGGCCGGGCAGCATTTGAATCGCCTGCAGAAGAATGCGATGTTCCTGAACCTGAATGCGGGCATGGAGTGCGGCTAGATCATCGTTGGGCAATACCGGCACTGCAGCTTGGATCAAAATCGGGCCACTATCCACTTCCAGACGAACCAAATGCACCGTACAGCCGGTAATTTTAACCCCCGCCGCCAAGGCCTGTTCTACGGCATGTAAACCCTTGAAACTGGGCAACAAGCTGGGATGGATATTCACGACCCGATCCGGAAAAGCAGTTAACAACACTGGCGTGACCACTCGCATCCAACCTGCCATGATGACCCAATCCACCTCATGGGCCTGGAGGGTTTTTACGATCGCCCCATCCAGCTCAGTCCGATTGGGATAATCCCGATGATTGAGCAAAACCGCTGGAATTTTGTGGGCCTGGGCTTTGGCTTTGACGGGGGCATCGGGGTTGTTATAGATCAAGACAGAAATCTGGGCCGCCAGTTCTCCTTGGGCAATGGCCTGGGCCAAGGCAGCAAAATTACTCCCCGCTCCTGATGCTAAAACCCCTAACTTCAATGGTGTGGCCGGCATCTGAACATTTTCCAGGCCCTGTGGTGAAATTAAGGCAGCAGCAACAGACATGGACTCATTCCATCAACAGCAGAAAAACAGATTACACTAAGCAGGCGCAAAATCCACAGAGTCTGAGGCCTGGAGCCATCATTGACTGGGCACAAGGGGGGCTTGAATCTGTCCGGCCAATAATTGCAGGCTGCGGGCAATCATTGGATCTTGGGGCATCGCTAGGGCCTGAGGGTCCGTCTTCAGCTGCGAGTCAAAAATCGGATGATCCGCCACCTGCACATCAGGAATAATTCCCTGTTGAGCAATATCACGCCCGCGGGGGGTCAGGTAGCGCGCCACTGTTACCACTAAGGCCGAGCCATCGGACATCTCATGAACCGCCTGCACCCTGGCCTTACCAAAGGTATGACTTCCCACCACCGTCGCCCGTCGCTGATCCTGGAGGGCTCCCGCTAAAATTTCACTGGCACTGGCGGAGGTATTATTCACCAAAATTACCAGGGGCAGACTTGTTAATGCGGTTTGATTGGCACGCACATCCTGGGCCTGACTTTGTTGTTGGCGAATCCGGACGATGATGCCACTGGGTAGCCATTGTCGGGCGATTTCAATGCCTGCATCCAAGAGCCCCCCGGGATTGTGCCGCAAATCGAGAATAAATCCCTGGACTTTGGCTTTTTTCAGGGCCTGGATCGCGTTTGACATATCCTGACTTGAGGAACTGTTAAAACTGCTCAGGCGAATATATCCCACCGGAGTTCCCGCCAAGGAAAGGGTTTGATAGGCGACCGTCGGATCAATTTTGCCAGCTCGCTTGATTTCCACCAGAAATGGCTTTTCGTCGCCCCGCTTCAGAGATAGTCTCACCGTTGAACCCGCCGGCCCCTTCATCAACAGTTGGGCCCGTTCCAGGGTCAGTCGATCCACTGCTCGACCATTGATCGCCACCACCTCATCTCCAGGCTTGACATCGGCTTGACTGGCTAAAGAGTTGGCGACGATCTGACTTACCCGAATCACCTCCCCATCCTGCTGAAGCACCAGGCCAACATCCACCTGTTCCCCTTGGGTTTGGCGCAATAAAAACCCGTATTCCTGAGGGGGTAAAAAGCGAGTGTAGGGATCATTGAGCTTGGCTAAGGTTTGCTGAATCGTCGCGTAGGCTTGCTGGGGGTTTGTGTAGGTGCGGGCCAATAGTTCTGTTCGCAAGCTCAACCAATCCTGCTGATTAAAACTTGGATCAATATAGTATTGGTGAAGAAACTGCCAGGCCTCATCCACGAGGGCTTTGGGAGAATCTTGCAGGGGAGCAGCCCAGGTGAGTGTCCCAGACAAAACCACGCCGACAATCCCCAGGCCAAACCTCATGCCCGCTTTTATCGGACCACTGAATTGAAGCAATTGCCGAGAAACAGGTTTTTTCCGAAAGGATTGTGTCCAAGCGCCCATGGTTGCCATCCCAGTGACTATTTTTAAGAGAATTTTGTCAATAATTTAGTTCGATTTTACTTTGGGAATTCAGGACTGGGCCGGTAAGTTTGTTTTTTGTTGTAAAGATTGTCCGATTAGATTGGCTCAACACGACGAAACCGCAACCACGGTGGTTCAACCCAGGCCTGGATATGCTGGGGTAAGGATTCTGATTGACTATTTTTTGGGGCCGAAATTAATCGCATCACTACCTCAATGTGCTCAAAGGTAGGAGAAATTTCGAAAAAGCCCTGGAGAAATTGACGAATTAATCGGCGTTGGAGCGCAGGATGGACTTGCTGGAGTTGAGATTGATCCAGGCCTGGTAGTTCCAGGTTTACCACCGCCGCGTAAAGTTTTTGGGCTTCTTGAGCAAGAAAATCAGACTCGGCCTGGCACAGTTGGGCGGTTTGGGCTAAGACCATCTCGGCCTGGGGATTAAAGTGTTCTTTTATCAGGGGCATCATTTCCAGGCGCATCCGATTCCGCCGCAGGTCTAAGTTTTCATTCGTGCTATCCAACCAGATCTCCAGGCCCTGCTCCTGACAAAACGCCAAAGTCTGCTCACGAGTAATCCCCAAAAGCGGCCGCACCAATTTGACTTTCGCTAGCTCCGGACTTAGTTCTCGACTCCAGGCCATGCCGCCCAATCCAGTTAACCCTGATCCCCGAATTAGATGTAATAGAAGGGTTTCCGCTTGATCCGTGGCTGTATGGCCAGTGACAACGTGGGTAATGTTTAATTTTTGGGCAACTTGAGCAAACACTTGATATCGCCAGGCCCGTGCTTGATTTTCATTTTTAAGGTGCTCAGTGGCGGTTTCAATGTGACAAGGGATTTTTGCTTCGTGACTCAGGGCCTGGACAAACTCAGCATTGAGATTCGCATCAGCCCGCCAACCATGATTACAATGAATGACTTGCAACTCCCAAGCCCAGAGACGCTGTAAGTCCAACAAAAGCCTCAGTAAAAAAATCGAGTCTTGGCCACCGGATACCGCTATCAACAACCTGGCCTGGTGGGGTAAAAACTGAGTTTGCCGCAGTTGGGTGTGGATTTTGCCATGTAAATCACTCCAGGCCCCAGCCATGGCGGTTATCAACAGATTTAGAAAAACCAGCCGTAGGAATGCAGTCCTTTACCGAGCAAGTTTACCCCCAGGTAGCAAACCCAAACCACCCCCAAACCACAGGTGGCAATAATTGCCGGTTTTCGCCCCTGCCAGCCCTTAGTAATCCGAGCATGGAGATAGGCAGCAAACACCAACCAAGTAATTAAGGCCCAAGTTTCTTTGGGATCCCAACTCCAGGGTGCCCCCCAGGCCTCGTTTGCCCACACCGCCCCAGAAATGATCCCAATGGTCAAAAGGGGAAAGCCCAGACCAATCATCCGATAGCTGAGGTTATCCAAGGTTTCGGCTAAGGTTAAGCGTTGCAGGCCTAACGTCAGGGTGGGTGGGGTGGTTGGAGCGGCTAAAACTGCCGTGGTGCCAGAGCTGGTGATTTCGCCCTTTAGTTTAGAAATCTCCGCTGAAGTTGATGCTGTTGCTGCCAACGGAGCCAGATTGGGATGTTTACCTAAAACTCGAAAGCCCCCAGAGCCAATGGAGTTTCCCTTAAGCTCAACGGATTGGCCCCAAGTAACCACCAAAAAGGCAATGGCCACCAATGAACCCACCATTAAGGTTGCGTAACTGAGCATCATCACACTGACATGCATCATCAACCAGTTGGATTTTAGGGCAGGTACCAAGGGGGCTGATGTCTGCATTTCTGGGGGTAATGAGAGCGTGGCGAAGGCGGCAATTCCCATGGCCAAGGGTGCGGTTACCACTCCGACTAACCGATTTCCACTGAGACCCTCGGCAATTAAGTGCATCAAGGTCAGACCCCAGCAGAGAAAGAATAGGGATTCGTAGAGGTTACTGATGGGGAAATACCCACCTTCAATCCAGCGCGCAGCCAACAACCCCACCAGGCCCAGATTGGCCAAAATCATGCCCGTGCGCCCTAGACCTGCTAACCACTGCACCCTCTCGCCCCAGGCCGCTGCCACCCAGTAGATCAACATTGTCACCAACAGGATGGCAAACACCGTATTATCGAGCCAATTTTCTAGGGTAACTAAGTCCATGACTAACCTGGTAAAGCAAATCTACGTCAGCAGCAAAGCACTTTCAATTTAAAGCGCTTCCCTATTTTATCGCCCTAACCCCCGATTCCAGATCGCTCTCAGTCCCAGCCAGTAGAGTTCACCCGGCCAAGAAGACCCCTTAATCTTGGCAGAGAACCCACGTATCTTTACTACCCCCACCTTGGGAGGAGTTCACCACCAAGGAACCCTTGCGCATAGCTACCCGAGTTAATCCACCTGGATGCACATAAATCTCGTCACCGTAAAGAATATAGGGACGCAAATCCACATGACAGCCCGTGAGTTCCCCTTCAATTAAGGTGGGGACGCGGGAGAGGGAGAGGGTAGGTTGGGCAATATAGTTCCGGGGATTGGCCTTGATCCGGGCAGCAAAATCCTCCCGTTGGGCTGCGGTTGATTGAGTGCCGATCAGCATCCCATAGCCCCCGGATTCATTGGCCGCTTTAACCACTAGTTGATCTAAATGCTCCAGCACATAGGCTAAATCCTGGGGCTCCCAACAGAGGTAGGTGGGCACATTGGCCAGGATCATTTCTTCATTCAGGTAGTACTTAATGATTTGGGGGACATAGGCATAGATCACCTTGTCATCAGCAACTCCAGTTCCAAGAGCATTGGCAAAGGCCACCCGTCCCCGCCGATACACTTCAGTAATTCCCTTAATCCCCAACATTGAATCCGCTCGAAATGTGGCTGGGTCAATGAAATCATCATCGATGCGCCGGTAAATCACATCCACTCGTTTCAGACCTTTGGTTGTCCGCATTTGCACGTAGCCATCGGCCACCACTAAGTCCCGTCCCTCCACCAGAGTTACCCCCATTTGTTGGGCCAAGAACGAGTGTTCAAAATAGGCAGAGTTGAAAATTCCGGGGGTTAAAACCACCACCGTCGGATTCGGTAGGTTTTGGGGAGCTAAGTTGAGTAATGTCTCCAGTAAGTGGCCTGGGTACTCATCCACGGGTTGAATGTCCATCTGTTCAAACACCAGTGGGAAGGTACTTTTCATCACCCGCCGATTTTCGAGAACGTAGGATATTCCCGATGGACAGCGGAGATTATCTTCCAGGACATACCATTTCCCCTCACCATCCCGCACCAGATCTGTTCCTGTGACATGGCACCAGATTCCTTCCGGTGGTTTTAAGCCCATACAGGGAGGTAAAAACCCCTTGGCTGACTCGATGAGCTCCCGCGGAATGATCCCATCGTTAATAATTTTCTGGTCACTGTAAATGTCGGCCAGAAAACAATTAAGGGCAAAAATCCGCTGTTTTAATCCCTGCTCTAGGAGGGCCCAATCGGCAGCTGATACGACCCGGGGAATAATGTCAAAGGGCATGGCCCGTTCAGTTCCCTCCGCCTCCCCATAGACATTAAAGGTTGCCCCCAAGTTCAACATGGCGGTTTGGGCGGTTTGTTGTCGCCGTAGCATTTCCCCAGGGGGTAGGGATTCGACGCGCTCAATCAGGGGCTGGACAAGGGGGCGGGCCTGGCCGGTGGTACTGAACCACTCATCATAAAAGGGGCCTGGATCATAATCCGCAAAGCGCACGATGTTCTCCATGATGCTGAACCTACCCCATCTTACCGGCTCGACTGGAGCCAATTAGAAGATCAACAAATTCGGCCGAATCTCCAGGCCCCAGCCATTCCTCCCAAACTAGCGGGTCATGCTCCGGGGTGGTCGGGCCCGATTAATTCGTTCCTGGATCGTGGGGTCTTGGGGCGTATTGATGGCCTTGGCCTGGGAACTGGTGACATTACTGGCAGGGCTGGCTTCAGATTCTAATTTGGGTTGTGGGGCCTGGGCGGGAGTAATACCCTCCATTGGCGCAACCTCGACAACATTGGAGTTGACTGCTGGGGGTTCTGCCGCTGAAGGTTGGCCGGCGGGGGGAACCACTGAACCGGTGGCGGGGACTGGGGCAGGGTTAAGGGGGGCCACTGTTGGAGCAGCCATCGGGGTGTTAAAGGCAGCTTGCATCGAGTCTGATGTGAAATAGACATGCCCTAAGGTGCGTTCTTCAAAGGTTCGCCGTGTTAACCGCCAGTTTGGTTCTAGGTAAAACTTCATGAAGGCCCCTGGGACAATGCCGTTGGTGCGTCCAATTACCATTTTGGCCTCTCCGGCTCCACGATTCCGAACCCCGGTCAAAAACAGCTCATTGCCCTGTTGTTCAATACTTAAGCGATAATCCATCCCCATATCCCGCTGCTCAACCCGGATGGAATAGCCATTACTGTCAGTACTGCGGCCACAAATTCCCGTAAAGTCGAAGGTTACTAAAAGGGGATCAACTACGGTGGGTGCCTTTCCACTTTCCGCCCAACAATCCCGCTTGTCACTCACCTGCTCCACCACTAAGAGTTTGTATCCCCCCCGGGCAATTGGCATGGCAATCACTGCATATTTCGACTGATCCACATCCCGTTGTCCAAAGGGACTTGCGGCTTCCGCTGGCACGGCCCCGATGCCCAATCCAATGCAGCTTAATGCCACCAGGCCAAGGCCTTGAAACTGTTGCTTGTGCATGGTTACCAAACTCCTCAAGTCAAAAACATTAGCAAAGGATAGATTCACGAGCGGCTGTGGGGTACGTCCTGGCCCTGAAAACCAGGTGGGCTCAGCTTGCTGTATTGATCTTTACGCACCCCCATGGGCAGATATGTCGGTTTGACCAGTTAATCAGTTCCCTGGTGATCAAGATTACAAGGTTCAGGTTGCTCGAGTCACGGCTCCCAATCTTAGGAGTTCATATATTGAAGCTATTGGCAGGTTGGACTCCAAACGTTGCCCCTGCTTAGAGTCAAGCCGTATCAGCCGTTGTTGAGGAACCTTTAAGGATCATGTTGACCTTAACTGAAACGTCCCAAATTGCCCAAACTGCCCGCCGTATCTTGGCCACCCGGATTATTACCCCCGCCCAGGAGTACGCCATTAATCAAGCCCTTTGGCAACAGGATTTAGCTGCCACCGATGCTGCTTTGTTGGAGAAACTCCTCCAGGGCCTAGTCAATGGGAAAATTGTTGTTCTCTCAGAATTGGGCCGGAGTCAATCTCTCTCCCAGTCTCGAAGTGCCTAAGGTCTGCCTGTCCGGATCTTGCCCTGCCGTAATCTCCATGGCAATCAATGGTGGGCATCAATACATTCCCAGGGGAGAGAGGGGATAAAGCCGTTAAGCTAGAAAAGTGTCAACGAATGTTGCAATCATTGGAACCCCTTAGCCACCACAATGTCCCTGGACAATCTCAGAAACCTTTATCAACAGGTCATCCTTGAGCATTACAAAAAGCCACGCCATCGCGGCCGCACTAATCCCATTGACCGACAGCAGCGGGGACACAATCCCTCCTGTGGGGACACGATTGAATTGACTGTGCAGCTTTCGCCAGATCAACAGACTATTGAAGATGTTCAATTTGAAGGCGAGGGCTGTGCAATTGCGATGGCCTCTGTGGATTTAATGGCTGGAGCCCTACGCGGAAAAAATATCCCCCAAGCCCAGGCCATGGTTGAACAGTTTCAGGCCATGATGAAGGGGGAATTTGAGTTTCCGACGGAACTGCGAAAATTAAACGTGATGCAGGGGGTGGCCCAGTTTCCGGTCCGAATTAAGTGTGCAACCCTGGCCTGGCATACCCTCCGCGCTGCCTTGGAGGCCTCCAATCAAGCACCAGAATTTGTCAGTAATGAGGAGATGGACTAAATGTTTACCCCTGCGGATTTTTTTAAGTACGGACAGTGGTCGGCCTGGATTACGTTGGCAGTGGCGGTATTGGCTGGGGTTGGCTTCCTGCTCAAGTGGGGCTTTCGCTTTCGGTTAGTGGGTTCCACTGGATTCATGATTGTCCTCACCGCCGGGTTGTTTGCCCTCAGTCTTGTGCCCCTGACCCATACCCAAATTCCGGGAGCAATTCGTTACAGCTTGGTTTTTGATAATGGGGCCAATTTAGCCACGATTGCCCTCCCCAATCAAATCACCCCAACTCAACTCCAGGCCACCCTTGAGCAAGCCGCAAGTGACTTGTTTTCACCCGGACGCTTAGGCGTTGGTCGCAATCAATTGTTGATCCAAGCCCGCACCGTAATTCATCCTCAACCGGGAATCTCTCAACCCTTACTCCTGGGACAGGTCAAACGCTCCTTGGCGGTGCGGGAAGATGAACATCTAGAAATTACGCTATTCGAGAAGAACCTGGCCCAATTACCCCAGGATGCTTAAAATCCCAGGTTATGAAACCAAAGTGGCGGACTCTGGCTAAAGCCTTTAACCCTGTTGGGCATCTGCCATGGCCTGGAGCACAACCCCAGGATTCACCAACTGCCCCTGATACCGTAAGGTCCAATGCAAGTGCGGCCCCGTTGTTCGCCCGGTCATGCCCACTCGTCCAATGCGCATTCCAGTTGATACCGTCTGGCCCTGGCGAATCCGTACTCCCCCTCCTGAGTCCACCATAACTTGACCCTGACCATCGGTTTCAACCCGCCCCATCATGTGGCAGTAAACATGCTCCCAGGCCCCGGATTGCACCCGTACCAATGTCCCACAGGCAGTATGGTCAGACACTTCAATCACTTGCCCAGCCCACCAATTGCGAATGTAACTTCCTTCCGGCGCGGCAAAATCCAGACCATTGTGAAATTCCGTACTTAATCCGCCAGTGGGGGAACGCCGGTAACCAAAGGGTGAAGAATAGGTTTGAAAGTTTTCCACGGGAAAGGAGCCTGATTCCCAACGAACCACAGCCATTTCCTGGGCCTGAGAGGGAGCCAAACCGCCTTGATACCAAGTAATACACAGAAGTAATAGAAAGCCCCCAAAACCTAAGCCTAGTTTCCCCAGCTTCCATCCCCTGAAACGCCGCATCCCCATTGCTCACTCCCCATACATCGTCTAAAAAATGCTTCTGACCAAAAATCCTGGCCATGCAAATCTTGACTGAGGGGCTTAATTTTTGTTCTCAATCGGGGCCTGGGGTGGATGTTGAGCCAAGACGGGTTTCAAATATTGGCCAGTGTAAGACAGGGGATTTTGGGCCACCTGTTCTGGGGTTCCCGTTGCAACAATTTCTCCCCCTCGTGCGCCCCCTTCCGGCCCGAGATCAATAATCCAATCACAACAGCGGATGACATCAAGATTATGTTCAATTACCAGCACCGAATTGCCTTTATCCACCAGCCGTTGCAGCACATCTAAAAGCTTATGGACATCGTAAAAGGATAAGCCCGTAGTCGGTTCGTCAATCAGATACAAGGTTTTGCCCGTGGCCCGTCGCGAGAGTTCCGTGGCCAATTTCACCCGTTGCGCCTCTCCACCCGAGAGAGTTGGAGCCGTTTGCCCGATTTTGACATAGCCCAGGCCCACGTCCACTAGAGTCTGCAATTTACTCACCGCTTTCGGAATATTAATGAAAAACTCCAGGGCTTCCGCCGCCGTCATTTGGAGGACATCGGCAATGGTTTTCCCTTTGAACTTAACTTGTAGGGTTTCTCGGTTATAGCGGCCCCCTTTGCAAACATCGCATTGGACATAGACATCGGGGAGGAAATTCATCTCAATCACGTTCACCCCCTGCCCGCCACAGGCCTCACAGCGACCACCTTTGACATTGAAAGAGAACCGACCCGGCTTGTAGCCCCGAGCTTTAGCTTCCACGGTTTCGGCAAAAACATCTCGGATTACATCAAATACCCCTGTATAGGTGGCGGGGTTGGAGCGGGGGGTACGACCGATGGGGGACTGATCAATGACGATGGCTTTATCTAAGGCGGCTAATCCCTTAATTCCAGTAATTTCTTTGGGCAGCGGGACTTTATGGCCAAAATGGTGCTGTAGCGAGGGATAAAGTAGTTCATTCATCAGTGTGGATTTGCCCGACCCAGAAACTCCGGTAATGCAAACCAACTTACCTAAGGGAATTTCCACATCAATGTTTTTCAGATTGTGGCGATGGGCATTTTTAATTTCAATGCTGCGATGATTCCCAGGCCGGCGTGATGCGGGTGTAGCGATGGCACTGCGACCAGACAAATAGGCACCAGTCAGGGATGCGGATGAGGTCAGAATATTTTCCAATGCCCCTTGCGCGACTATTTCTCCACCATGGACTCCCGCACCTGGCCCAATATCTACCAAATGATCTGCTGCCCGAATCGTTTCTTCATCGTGTTCGACGACAATCAGGGTATTGCCCAAATCTCGCAACTTAAACAGGGTATTCAGTAGGCGCGTGTTATCCCGTTGATGCAGACCAATGCTCGGTTCATCCAAAACGTATAAAACCCCTGTCAACCCGGAACCAATTTGTGTGGCGAGTCGGATGCGTTGGGCTTCCCCCCCCGATAACGTGGCGGCACTGCGATCCAGAGTTAAATAATCCAAACCCACATCAATCAGAAACTGCAACCGGGCCTGGACTTCCCGTAAGGCTAAATCCGCAATCTGGGCCTGGCGAGGGGAGAGTTTCAGGCTTTGCACCCGCTCTTTGGCTTCGAGAACCGAAACACTGGTCAAATCCGGTAAGGCATACTGACCCAAGCGCACGGCCAAGGCTTCCGGTTTTAGGCGTTTTCCATGACAGACTTCACAGGCCTGGTCAACCAGATATTGCTCCAGCTTTTGCTTAAATAATTCCGACGTGGTTTCGTCGTATTGGTTTTGGAGAATCGCTAGGACACCGGGAAATTTTTTGTAATAGCCGCGCCGTTCCCGATAACGTGAATCCACTTCGACAAAAATTGGGTCTTTAGTGCCGTGGAGGATGACTTCCTGCTGGAGTTTGGTGAGTTTATTCCAGGGGGTCTGAATATCAAACTCAAAGGCCTGGGCGACGCTGTAGAGTAAGGAAAAATAGTAACTGTTATCTTTCTCCGCCCAAGGTGCAATCGCTGCATAGACCGGCAGTTCGGGGTTGGGAATAATCAAATCCGGTGAAAAACACCGCAACGTTCCCAGGCCATGGCAGTTTGGGCAGGCTCCATAGGGAGAATTAAAGGAAAACAAGCGCGGTGACAACTCATCCATCACGGCCCCATGTTCGGGACAGGCAAAATTTTCGGAAAAGACAAGCTGGGTGGGGGTCTGATACTGGCCTGGGGCTTCGGCAGCCGTAAGGGTAATCAGGTCTTCTGGTTTCGGTGGTTCAGAGTTGCCTGCAACAACCGCTAGCTGGGGTTTACTCTCCGTCATCAGATCAATTACGGCAATGCCCTCGGCGTGTTTCAGGCAAGTTGCCAAAGAATCAGCTAGACGTTCTTCAATTCCCGCTTTTTTGATCAACCGATCCACAACAATTTCAATCGTGTGACTGTGGTTTTTATCCAGTTCAATCGAATCGCTTAGTTCCCGAATTTCCCCGTTAATTCGCACCCGACTAAAACCTTCACTGGCCAAGCTCGACAGTAGCTTTTTGTGGGTTCCTTTTTTTCCCCGCACCATGGGAGCCAGAATCAGAAACTTTTGCCCATCCTCCAGGCCCAGGACTTGATCCACCATCTGATCAATGGTTTGGGGTGAAATGGGGCGATCACAATGGGGACAATGGGGTTCACCGGCCCGGCCATAGAGCAAACGCAAGTAATCATAAATTTCGGTGACGGTACCAACGGTGGAGCGGGGATTGTGACTGGTGGACTTTTGATCAATGGAAATTGCTGGACTTAAGCCCTCAATGGCATCCACATCTGGTTTGTCCAGTTGCCCCAAAAATTGCCGCGCATAGGCACTCAGAGATTCCACATACCGCCGCTGTCCTTCCGCAAAAATTGTGTCAAAGGCCAAGGAAGACTTCCCTGAACCCGATACTCCTGTAAAGACAATTAGCTGATCCCGTGGCAACTCTAAATCCACATTCTTCAGGTTGTGCTGACGGGCGCCGCGAATCCGGATCAGGTTAGGTAGGGCTGGCAGGGGCAAGGCAGAAGCTTGGGGATTTGATTTAGACTTGGGCGGCATAGGGCGGGGGCTAACTTCAAAGATCGCTAAATTCCCAATGTAATGAATTCCCAAGAATACTGTAGAAGAACTCTCCCAATTATCTTGGTAAGACTAGAACGCAACGGGGACAGCTCAGGGACAACCTTACCCTAAAACAGTTTGAGTTTTTGAATATCCTTAGGTTTGGCTGGCTGATTTCGAGCAGGTTTATGGAATCGCGCAATGGCGGGGCCTGGGAAGCTTGGGTGGAATGCTTTAGTTAAGCTGGACAATAGACATAGAGCCTTCATTGGAGCAGAGTCATGGGCGGCACCGTTTTTGTGGTTTTGCTGGGGATACTCATTTTTGCCAGTACCGGGATCAAGCTGGATCGGGAATATCAACGGGGCGTGATTTTTCGCTTGGGACGGCTGCATCGGGTCAAGGGGCCTGGGATTTACTGGATTGTGCCGGTGATTGATCAAAAAGTGCAGTTGGATGTCCGCACCAAAACCGTTGATATTGAACCCCAAGAAACTGTCACAGCGGATAGTGTCACGATCAAAGTCAATGCCGTTCTTTACTATCGGATTTTGCGGGGAGATAAGGCAGTTAATCGGGTTGAAAATTATCAAATGGCCGTCTATCAGGTTGCAATGACCACTCTGCGGAATGTTGTAGGGCAAAATAACTTAGATGATGTCCTGCAAAATCGGGACCGGATTAACCAGAAAGTGCAGGAAATTGTGGATGAAATTACCGAGCCGTGGGGAATTGAGATTGAACGGGTGGAGATGAAAGATGTGGAAATTCCCCTGGGGATGCAACGGGCCATGGCCAAAGAAGCCGAAGCCCTACGGGAAAAACGAGCCCGCCTGATCAAAGCTACAGCAGAACAAGAAGCCTCAATTAAACTGGCGGAAGCCTCTCGCAACATTACGGAAAATCCAGCAGCCCTTGAACTTCGGCGGTTACAAATGCTTACGGAAATTGGGGCTGAGAATAATACAACAACCATTGTGATGTTACCGTCTGATTTGATTACTCTCGCAAAAAACTGGGCCGCAACCGTTAACCCAGAATAGTATCAGATTCAAAAGTGTTAAATATTCTTAACAAATTAATAATGGATAGTCATAAAGATGCCAATAAGTTCCCTCATAACTCAATTGGATCTAAATATCAATGGCTCCGGGCAGATTTGAACTGCCGACCTTGGGCTTATGAGTCCCAATGTTGTGTGCTTTACCTCTAGTTTTTTCAAGGGTTTCCGGCTTCGAGAAAAACAGTGGACCGAAAATTGGACCGCGACGAAATCGATGAACCGATTCGGGGCTGAAGCCGTCGTCGACACCGTGGTCAGATGCGCGAAAATGTCTTGAGTTGAAATCAGCCGCAGCCCCGTCTTTTGAGACCACCGCCCCCAACCACAATGGAAGATGAATACGAGCCGTCGACGGCGTTCCGATTTTGGATGTCGGCCATGAAAGAGGGACGAAAACCCAGGCCTGCGGTCGAAACCTTTGTCCGACTTCGAATGGAGTATGAAAACCTCTTGGGGGTATATCAACCCAGTCCTCATCGCACTGCCCATGACCGGATGCAGTTGAGAAAAGAATTAGCGGAGTTCGAAGGCGGGATTGATTCAGAGAACTCCATCCTCGACGGCTGTGGTTGGAAGAAGCCTGGGCTCGAGGCCTCGGGAACGGGAATTCATATCGCACGGAATGTCCAACTCGAAGTGGAGAGGTCGGAGGTGTTCTGGGTCGCCCACGCATTGTTGCCGGACGCTTGGAATGTTTGAGAAGGTAGTTTAGAGACCGACAGTAAATACGTCGGACTAATTCTTGAGAACCCAGAAGGTGGCTGTGGTCAACTTGAGCTTTGGCGACCCTAAAATCATCCCAAGTTCCTCCCCCTACTGGAGCCGCTTTGACCTCAGATGTTCAAGAAGTTGGTGGAAATGGAAATCCGTAACATTGAATTGGACGAGTCCGAGTGAAAAAGAAAGAACCGAGATTTTTAAAACCATGGCTTTTGATAAAAATATGATTTGGAAGGAAGTTCAAACCTGGACTGAGGATGAAGATATCTGGACCGTCGAGGGCTGGCGAGTCATTGGGGGAAATGAAGAGGGGGAGGTCATTGTTGAGTTTCACCCAAAAACTGGGAAAATCCAGTGGAACTCCGAGCACGCCAAGCGGGACTGGGGGGTACTTCATAAAGTTCGCGAGTTTCTCAGAGAAGCAGCCGCAACAGGTCACGAACTTATTTTCTGGGAATTGGGTGCTCCGAACTCTCCTTTCTATCGGAGAATTAACTCTGGTCTTGTAGATAGGACGGGTGAAGTGAAATTGTATTTCGAACCAGAACCGGTCAGATTGCTGAGTAGTGATTATCAATTGAGAATACTGGTCTTGGAGTCAATGCTGTTACCTCACAATTGGCAAGACTTCAACTTCGATGAACCTATTGTATTCTACTCCTGAAAAAATAAGCCAAGAATAGTGCAATGATTGGGACGATGATCCCAACCTTTACATTACTCTTGACAGAATATTTACGCTGGTACAAGCTACCCCAGTCATTCAAACTATGACCGCAAGGTAAATCAATGCCTGCTTAATTAGGGATTAATTCAAGATGAATGTCTCCATTATCTTGAAGACAAATCTTGTATTTACGACCTTCCTCAATTCCCATGGAACGCAAGTAAGAATAACCAACCGTTAGCGAGCCACTTCGTTGAACAGTTACAACAAAAGATAATTCTCGAGTTGAAGGCGAATCCAATTGAAGGTTTGCTTGCTCAGCAAGAGCTTGAGCGAGAGCTTGATACCACCTCATTGAATCAATACGTGGCCCTTGAGCCGTATTGAGGACATAGCCACATGCATGAGCTTTCTGCTTCAGGGAAGTTGCGCTCAATGAGTTTAACTTCTCAAGGAGGTCGGAGCCGGTCAGACGTCCATTGGGTGAGGCATTCATTATATTAATTTCCTGTTCGTATCCAAGCCAAAGTGAATATGGCCAGGTTTTACCTCTATATTTTATGAAGATTTTCATGTTAACGTCCACTTTTTTGTGAAAGTTTCTCGATCAAGACCTCAAGAATTAAGAATATTTATATATTGATTGAGGCGCAGGGTGAACTGTTTTTCTTCAGTGCCAAGATGGAATTGAAACTGTAGTCAGCCCGCTCTAACATACAGAAAGATAATTTCATTCCCCGCTTCGGGAGTCAGTTCCCCCATGTTCGAGCAAGCCTTCAAGAACATTGATGACGCTCTCCGTAAAGAAGCCGGTTGCGCTACTGAACTCGACTATTCCGAGCAAACTTCCTGGCTCCTGTTCCTGAAATACCTCGATGGTCTTGAACAAGACCGCGCTGCTGAGGCTCAGCTTGAGGGCAAGGAATACTCGTATCTCCTTGACAAGCCTTACCGCTGGGAAACTTGGGCTGTACCCAAGGACAAGTCCGGACAACTCGACCACAACAATGCCCTTTCCGGCGATGACCTTCGTGACTTTGTCAACCAGAAGCTCTTTCCTTACCTTCACAAGTTCAAGGATCGCGCTTCTGGCCCGAACACTATCGAATACAAGATCGGCGAAATCTTCGGGGAGCTGAAAAACAAGATCACCAGCGGTTACAACCTCCGCGAGATCATTGACCACATTGATGAACTGCGTTTCCGCTCACAGATCGAGAAACACGAGCTGTCGGCGCTCTACGAGGAGAAGATCAAGCGCATGGGGAATGCTGGGCGCAATAGCGGTGAGTATTACACGCCGCGCCCGCTCATCCGGGCCATCATCCATGTGATTGCTCCCAAACTTGGCGAGACAATTTACGATGGCGCGTGTGGGTCGGCAGGTTTTCTTTGCGAAGCGTTTGATTATCTGCGGCAGGCCAACCCCAAGCGGACGACTGCACAGGATAAGAACCTGCAAGAAGCCACATTTTACGGTAAGGAGAAGAAGTCGCTCGCCTACATCATTGGGATTATGAACATGATCCTCCACGGGATAGAGGCACCGAATATTCTCCACACAAACACGCTCAGTGAGAACCTGGTTGATATTCAGGAGAGGGATCGATTTGACATTGTGCTGGCCAATCCGCCCTTCGGGGGGAAAGAGCGAAAGGAGGTTCAGCAAAACTTCCCGATCCGCAGCAGCGAGACGGCATTCCTTTTCCTTCAGCATTTCATCAAGAGCCTCAAGGCAGGCGGACGCGGCGGCGTGGTCATTAAGAATACTTTTCTCTCCAACACTGACAATGCTTCGGTGAGTCTGCGTAGGCATCTGCTGGAAAGTTGTAACCTCCATACAGTACTCGACTGCCCTGGCGGCACATTTCAGGGCGCGGGTGTCAAGACCGTGGTGCTGTTCTTCGAGAAAGGCCACCCCACCCGCAAGGTCTGGTTCTACCAGCTCGATCCCGGCCGCAACCTTGGCAAAACTAACCCACTCAATGATGATGATCTCGCTGAATTCGTGCAGCTTCAGAAGACGTTTGCCGATTCGCCCAAAAGCTGGAGTGTCGACACGAAGGATATTGACCTTGCCACCTTCGACCTCTCTGTGAAAAATCCTAACGGCGGCGAGACTGTGCCCCATCGCAGTCCACAGGAAATCATGGCTGAAATTGCTGCACTTGATGCCGAAAGTGCAAAAGTTCTGGAGAATATCCTGGGGCTGCTGAAATGAAGAAGGGGTGGAAATGGCAACCTCTTGGGGATGTCTGCAAAACCGGCTCTGGCGGCACGCCTTTAAAGGACAGAAAAGAGTACTACGAAGGTGGGACAATCCCCTGGCTGATGAGTGGGGAGGTTAGCCAAGGTGAAGTCACACAGGCAACCAAGTTCATCACACAGCTTGGACTTGATAACTCGGCAGCCAAAATCTTCCCTGAAAATACAGTGTTGGTTGCAATGTATGGCGCTACCGCAGGGCAGGTTGGAATTCTTCGCTTCAAAGCCGCTACGAATCAGGCGGTCTGCGGCATTTACCCAAACGAAACGTTTTTGCCGGAGTTCCTCTTCTACTTTTTGTTATCGAAGAAAGATGACTTGGTTGCACAAGCGACAGGCAACGCACAGCCGAATATTTCCCAAGTCAAAATCAAAAACACCGAAGTCCCTGTTCTCCCGCTTTCGGAGCAGCAGCGGATTGTCGGCCTGCTGGACGAAGCTTTTGCCGGGTTGTCCACCGCCCAGGCCAACGCAGCCCGGAACCTCCAAAACGCCCGCGCCCTCTTTGAAAGCCACCTCCAATCTGTATTCGCCCATAAGAGATGGAAAATAACCGCTCTAGGCGACTTATGCACCGGGGTGGAGTATGGGTCTTCCGCGAAGTCTAAGAAGGAAGGAAAGATACCAGTGCTGCGGATGGGGAATATCCAAGGCGGGAGATTTGATTGGAAAGACCTCGTCTATACCGACGATAAAGAGGAAATCGAGCGATACACGCTCCGGCACAACGATGTTTTGTTTAACCGGACGAACAGCCCGGAGTTGGTCGGGAAGACTGCCATCTACAAAGGCGAGCGGCCTGCAATCTTCGCTGGCTACCTCATTCGGATTCATCGGAAGCCCGAACTGCTGGATGCGGACTACCTAAATTACTTTCTGAACAGCCGCATCGCATTCGACTACGGCAAGACGGTTGTGATTTCGAGTGTCAACCAAGCAAATATCAACGGCGCGAAGTTGAAGACCTATCCAATCCCGACTCCGCCTTTGTCAGACCAAAAGCGAATTGTCACCCAACTTGACGCCCTCGCCGTCGAAACCCAACGACTAACGCGGCTCTACGAGCAAAAGCAGGTGGCACTGTTGGAATTGAAAAAGTCACTCCTTCATCAAGCATTCACAGGGGAACTGTAGAAAATCATGAACAAAGAACTTTGGCAAAAATTTGCTCAGAGCCACAAAGCATCATCTGGATTTGAAGGACTCGCTGACTTTGTTCGAAACGAGCGAATTCGTTTTACATCGAAAGACCTGGCTACTTGGGGGCAGTTTTTTGTCAAACGATTTGGTCGGACTGGAGGAGAATTCAATGTCCATATTCCAGAATGGTTGGCTGGAGTGTTCTGTACCCTAGCGAAAGAAGCTTCAGCCAAAACAATTTGCGACCCCTGTGCAGGTGTGGGTTTCTTGATCGAGGTATTGCGTGAGGAATGCCAGCCGGAGCAGGCACTAGCGTTTGAGCAGAACAAAACGGTGTATGGACTTGGAGAAGTTCTCGTGCCTGAGGTTCGCTGGCAATTGGGTGATCCCCTGCCTTTACTCGATTCCTTGCCTCAATCTATTGATCTGGCTGCAAGCATTCTGCCAATGGGGGGTCGGCCGAATCATCCGCTGAGTGTAACTCTCTCCTCTGGAGAAGTAGTCGAATTGGCTGACGACCTCGGCAATCTAGTTCTGGTTGAGGCTTCTAGGCATTTGAGTCAGTCAGGACTTGGATTGTTTGTTGTCACTCCATCCTTTTTCTGGAAGCCGAAGTCTGTGTTCCGCCAGTTCAGCAAACTCGGTCTTGGCCTGGAAGCAGCGTTGTTCCTTCCCCCTGGGACGTTTGCACCATACACCAACATCCCAGCTTATTTATTGATAGTCCGCCAACAGACCTCAGAACGGATGTTTGTAGGGCAGCTATCCGTCGACACAAACACAAACCTTCAGGTCATTGAGAACTTCCGACAGGGGAGAGAAGGAGGTTCGCTAGAACTCGGGCGGTTTGTTTCACCCGATTCCTTCCGAGGTTTTGACCATATACGCGCCTCTGAGGCGATCAAGTCGGCTGAAAAACAATTTGGCATTCAGTCCTCAAGTCTGGCTGAGTTGGGAGACATAAAATCTGGAATCAACATGGGGCATTCCGGCGCGGATTTCGCATTTCAACCATTGGAAAACGCGATTTACATTCCATTGATTGGAAACAGCGATGTGGTGTTATCGCCGAATGAGTTGACACTCAAAGCACATAACTATGCTCAAGTCATCATCAATCCAGCCCGTTCAAGTGCCCACTTTGTCGCTCAGTTTCTCAACTCTGACCTTGGTAGAGAGCTCCGCGAACGAAGTAAAACTGGGTTCACAGTTCCTAAATTGAACATTCAGAATTTAAGAGAACTTCGTGTATTTGTTCCAGACCTCACCACACAACTTCGGATAACTGAAATCGAAAGGCGGATCACAGCCGAGCAAAACACAGTCCTGGCTCTCCAGAACGAGATTACCGAACTTCGTCGCGAGCTTTGGAGGAATCCCCAATCTGCCCCACAAGTGGAAAAGAAAATTGATGCTCTAGCTCGACAGCTTGGAGGCAACATCAAGCAACACACTTCAGCAACTCTCGACCAATGGATTGAAACACTCCCCTTCCCTTTGGCATCGATTCTCCGGGCTTGGCAGGCAACCCCGAGCCAAGACTATAAGATGAAGTATGAGCACCTCCTTCATTTCTTTGAGGGATCAGCTCAGTTCTTCAGCATCATTCTGTTGAGTGCATTCAATTCCAATGAAGCGTTTTTTGCTCCTCACAAACAGAAGCTTGTCGAAGTGATGCAGAGACAAAATTTGAGTTTCAATCGGGCGACCTTTGGAACTTGGAAAGTCGTGGTTGAGTATTTGGGCAAACAGACTCGCAACCTGCTCAATGAAAAAGGGAAAAAGCCAGATGTAGCAATGAGCGATAGGGTACTTTGTGCGGAGATGTTTGCTGATTCAAAACTCTCCCTGCCCACTACTTTTAGCCGCAAGGAGTTGGCCGAAATATTCTCAAGAACAAACCAGATGCGAAACGATTGGACTGGACACCCTGGGGTGGTTGGACAGCAGGAAGCAGAAATAAGAAATCAACAACTCCTCGCAGAAGTCCAAAAGTTGCGTGAGGTAGTGGCTGATATATGGAACGAAACCCAGCTGATTCATGGAGTTCACAGCCGTCGACGCCGTGATCTATTCGAGAATGAAGTGGCAGTTATGATGGGCAGCAACAGCGAGTTTTTGAAGGAAACTCGAACAATAGCATCGTGTTTGGATATTGAGCGTCTGTATCTCTCAAAAAAAGAATCAGGAAAGGTGCTTGAGCTTCTGCCGTTGATTCAGGTTGGTCCATCACCCCAGTCAGCCAAGAACGCCTGCTATTTCTTCAGTCGATTGGAGCGAGATGGTGCCCGCTTCATTTCGTACCATTTCACAGATAATCCAGAGCTTACAGGTCAGTTCGACGATACGACCGAGGCAATCAAAATTCTGACAGAAGTGTGATCGTCCTATGAACGAAGCCGACACCAGAGCCGAGCTGATTGATCCCGCACTAAGGGCAGCGGGCTGGGGAGTTGTCGAGGGCAGCCGGATTCGGCGCGAGTACATGATTAGTCCTGGCCGCATCGAAGGACGTAATCGGCGCAGCACATCACTCAGGGCAGACTACCTGTTGGAATACCGCAACACCAAGCTCGCCATCATAGAAGCCAAGGCAGACACAGAACCACTCACTGAGGGGGTCGGTCAGGCAAAAGACTACGCCGGGAAGCTCGGTATTCGCTTCACCTACGCCACCAATGGTAGGGGTATCTACGGCATCGATATGGAAACCGGCACAGAAGGCGAACTGGCTGCCTTTCCCTCGCCGGATCAGCTCTGGTCAATGACCTTCACTCAAACAGACCCTTGGCGGGATCGGTTTTCTGCTGTGGGCTTTGAGGACAAGGGCGGCTCCCATCCCGGGCGGTATTACCAAGACATCGCCATTGAGCGGGTGCTGGAGGCCATTGCCAAACACCAGAACCGCATCCTATTGACCCTCGCCACAGGCACAGGCAAGACGTTCATTGCCTTCCAGATTGCCTGGAAGCTCTTCCACTCACGGTGGAATCTCTCAGGTGTCCCCAATCGCCGCCCACGTATCCTATTCCTTGCCGACCGGAATATCTTGGCAAACCAGGCCTATAATGCTTTTTCCGCCTTTCCCGAAGATGCGATGATCCGCATTAAGCCGGAGGACATCCGGAAAAAGGGGAAGGTACCCAAGAACGGGAGCCTCTTCTTCACTATTTTCCAGACGTTCATGACCGGCCGGGAGAAGGATGGCAAACCAACGCCGTGGTTTGGTGAGTATCCACCCGACTTCTTTGATTTCATCGTCATTGATGAGTGCCATCGGGGTGGGGCGAATGACGAGAGTAACTGGCGCAGCATCCTGGAGTACTTCTCTCCAGCGGTGCAACTCGGGTTGACAGCCACCCCAAAGCGACAGGAGAACGTAGACACCTACCGTTACTTTGGCGAGCCTGTGTTTGTTTACTCCCTTAAAGACGGGATCAACGATGGCTTCCTGACGCCGTTCAAGGTGAAGCAGATACAGACCACGCTCGATGAATACACCTACACCGCTGATGACACCGTCATAGAAGGGGAAATCGAGGCGGGCAAGAACTACGAGGAAAAGGACTTCAACAAGATCATCGAGATCAGGGAACGCGAGCAGAAGCGGGTTGAAATATTCTTGTCGCAGATCGACCAGAGCGAGAAGACACTGGTTTTTTGTGCCAATCAGTCCCACGCCCTACTGGTGCGCGATCTCATCAACCAGATGAAGAAAAGCCAGAACCCCAACTACTGCCAGCGAGTGACAGCAAACGACGGCGAACTTGGTGAGGGGTACCTTCGCGACTTCCAGGACAACGAGAAAACCACCCCAACAATCCTCACCACATCACAAAAGCTTTCGACCGGTGTCGATGCTCGCAATATCCGAAATATTGTGTTGATGCGGCCCATCAACTCGATGATCGAGTTCAAACAGATCATTGGGCGGGGGACGCGACTATTCGATGGCAAGGACTACTTCACAATTTACGATTTCGTCAAGGCCCATCAACACTTCCTCGATCCCGAGTGGGACGGCGAGCCTGTGCCGCCAGAATTAAGCGACCCTTGTCCAACGTGCCAGCAATCGCCCTACAAATGTGAAAAACCGACTCCCGACCCCTGCCCGGTTTGCGGTCAATCGCCGTGTATCTGTCCAAAAGAACCCTGTGCCAGGTGTGGTCAGCAACCGTGCGTCTGTCGCAAGAAGGCCAAGGTCAAATTGGCAGATGGCAAAGAGCGCACCATCCAGCACATGACCTGCACAAGCTTCTGGCACCCGGATGGTACGCCGATGAGTTCACAGCAATTCATGGAACTCCTCTTCGGAAAACTTCCAGAATTCTTCAACGATGAAGAAGAACTGCGAACCATCTGGAGCGAACCAGACACTCGAAAGAAACTCCTTCAGGGGTTAGCGGAAAAAGGCTTCGGCCATGAGCAACTTGCCGAGATGCAGCGGATCATCGATGCGGAATCCAGCGACTTATTCGACGTCCTGGCCCATGTTGCCTTTTCCATGACACCCATGACCCGGGAGGAGCGGGCGGCAACGGCGCGAGTTTGGGTGAAAACAGAGTTCAGTGATAAACAACAGGTATTTCTTGACTTCGTTCTTCAGCACTATGTGACAGTTGGAGTCGAAGAGCTTGATCGAGAGAAGCTGACGCCTCTACTCCGACTCAAGTATCACGACTCGATCGCTGATGCAGTAACCCAGTTGGGACAGCCATTGGAAATAGGTCGGATATTCACAGGGTTCCAGAGATACCTCTATCTCCCAGCAGCTTGATGAGCTCTGATGGTGCAATACTTTTACTCTCCGGTAATCAGTGAGGAAATGGAATGTTTATTTCTTGATAACTCAAGCGGAACAAGGTGGGTTTGCCCCGGTCTGAATCGAATTAGTAGTCGAGATCACCCACCTTCGGCTTCGCCGGCAGCAGCAATGTGGTGGGCGGCGACCTGACCCACGAGCTTAGCTTGAGAGTGCTGCTCCTGGAACTTGAACCCTTGTGCGCCCATACCGGCCAGGGCATTGACTTTGGGGGCTTCATAACGGATGAAGTTTTCTTCTTCTGCCTCAATAAACTGGATGCCCAGGATGTCTTCCGCACCCCAGGAATTGTCGATGCCTTCCAACTTGGAGAGGTCGCGTTTGGAGTCGACCGTGATCTGGAGTTAGCAACTCCAGATGGTGCTGACACCCCGCTTGTCGAAGGTAGGGGATTCAATGCCAGGAATTGTCATGACAAACTTGAGGATTCACCTTGAACCGAGTGACCCCGTCAAACTCCTTATTGCGAGTTCAACTGGTGTTGTCCCCATGAAGCATGGCAGTAGGCATGCCAGATCAGAAGTAATGCCCACAGAGCTCGCACATTTCAACTCGGCAATGTGTCCGTTTTTTGAGGCGTACTTCCCCCACACCGGAGGGAAGGGAATCCGTTTTTGTTGAGATCGAGGCGTGAAACTTCATAGACGAGAGTTAACATATTCAATTATCAAAGAGTTCAAAACAAAGGGGCGTTGACGACCCTTCCTTCGCCGCCGATGGTCTCCTCATGATTGCCCTCAGACTTTTTCTCCTGTTTGTTGCCGCCGTCGGTGTTGCTTTTGAAATTCGCCTGTCTGCTGCCGCCCTGACCGCTTTTGCGGGCACAACGTTGCGCCCCCGGACGGGACAAACCAAAGTCCTTTCTAAACTTGAAGAGCGAGTCTTGGCACTGGAAGCCAAGCCAGAACCTCCGAAGCC
>CAZZCG010000003.1:229158-242100 GCA_964653145.1 uncultured Synechococcus sp.
TACCGTCGACGCGGCTCAATTGGAGGAACTTGAAGAGCGAGTCTTGGCACTGGAAGCCAAGCCAGAACCTCCGAAGCCTACCGTCGACGCGGCTCAATTGGAGGAACTTGAAGAGCGAGTCTTGGCACTGGAAACCGCTCCTCAAGTTTTTCACATCAGAATTCCAGCCATTGAACGTGAAGTTGCAGAACTCACTGAGCAAGTCTTGGACACTGCCGATCAAGTCTCGCGTCAATATCATGAAATTCAGCAGTTGTCCGATTTAGTGAGAGCCCTCGCTCATCGCGTGGATGCCTTTCAACATCAGGACCTCAAAGAAGCTGTTCGATTCATTCATGACCTTCAAAATGCGATTCGCACTTGCAAGGTTCAGGTGGAATTGGTCTTTGATCGCCAACCCAGTCTTGACATCTTCCATCACCTCTGGAAACATTCGAGCAAACGCTTGCGAATTGCAAATCCATTCCTCACAGATCGCCTTCATTGGCTCAGCAACACAATGAAGCCAAGCCTCTGTGATCACCTTGAAGCCCGGCGAGTTGTTTCAATTGCCTGGGGCTTTTTCGATGATTTGGATAATGAACCAATTAAAGAATGGAAGTACAGGGGTCTGCCAAAACTCATCGAACTTTCACGTAAATACCAAAATCTTGAACTCAAGTGCGCGAATACCCATGAGAAGTACGTTATTCGGGATGGGCGCGAGGCTTTCCTAGGGAGTCATAACTTTCTGAGCTCCTACAAAAAATCAGACCAACGAGAGCTTGGGCTCCGCATTACCGATAAATGTATCATCGACCAAATGATTGCCCGGCACGATGCGGCACCACATGACCCCGAGGCCATGAAACGGTTCCTCAAATCTCAAGGGATTGGCGGAGGCTCCAATTGACCCTATCACCACGTCCGAGCAATTAGACTAATGCTGTCACGCACTCCTTCCCCGAACTCATCGGCCACGATTGTCAAGTCCTCGACGAGCCGTTCCAGGTTGTCCTATGGGCATTCACACACCGATCGGTTGATTGGCGGGGCTGCTCTGCTAGTCGAGACGGCGCCGACGAGGCAGATTCCATTCGGTCTAGTTCTTTCGTGATTCGGATGACTGTGTCGAGGGTGTCGATCTCGTCCGTCGGAACTTCGAAACATAGTTTCCATCAACCATCTAGACAACTGCGCCCTGATACCGGATTTCCAGCGAGGGTTGACTTCGGATCCCCGTGCGAGGGGTGGCCGGGGCTCACGGTAAAGGACCTGTGCCCATCCTCGAGTTGAATTCGGTCCCTCTCAATGATGCTCAAGCATGCTTCCAATGCTTTCACGGGAATTCTCCAATTAAACTTCTTTGATTTCTTCCAAGAGGGTTCGGCGTTCCCCCTCCAATTTGGTAATGTTGTCCGTGACGCACTGAATCTCCCCCTTTTGATCGGTGATCTTATTGGTAAGGACTTCAAATTGCATTTGCAATTCGTCCAGCGTTTCCACGGCAATTCTCCAAACTTTTCAAATCCCCTCTCTTGGATTCGAACCAGTTTCGCTCTGGGTGACGACCAGTTATTCCGTCGACGCTCGCCCTGTCACAGGGAACACATCCGCGAAGACGAAACCCAGCGCAGGCAGAAGACAAGAAAGGGCAGCGTTCCCGCACTGCCCAGAATGTCGTTTTGAGGTACACCATGTCTGCCCGGCAGAATCGAACTGCCTGCCCCTCGGGAAAGGAGACTGCCATCAGGCGTATGTTATGGGGCCCCTTTGTCCGGGGGGCGGTCGGGCGATTGTCAACCGGGACATGTACTCGCCGGGCCATCGCAATGCCCGCCAGGCACACGGCTGGATGGGGCATTCGGGGAAGCTTCAGCATCCTCGAGAATGCCGGGGTTTCCCCACCCTACCAGAACATCCTTTGCCTCAGTGCGTTCAGCAGGAAACATTACCGCACATTGCCGCGTCCTGACGAATCAAGCAGTATGGGGTCCATACCGAAGTCCGCTGGGTACGCCCCATACTTCAATCATAGTTCGACTTTCGAGCTATAAAAAACACTTTACATCCGAAACATGATGTTTCCCAAGATGCGGAATTCAACACCAAAGATGTTGATATCTTTCAGCCTTTGGTTTAGAGTACGCATCGTGTTGACGTCGCCGTCCCTTTCGTGGATGAGCACGAATTGCCCCGACTCCTCCACCATCAAGCCATGAGACTGGGCGAAAGAAACCAAGGCATTGAAAGCTTCCAATGAATCGGGGCGCGCGTCGCCTTCCACAAGGCAATTGCCTCATCCATCAGATCACCTCCAGTAGTCGGTCCCGCAAGTCAAGGTGGAATCTTGGGAACTCTTCAGTGGACTTGATCAATAGGTTCTTACCGTCGACGACCCCAGATTCAATGTGAACTTTCGCTAATGCCTCACCCCAATCTTGGGAGTTTTTTGGCAAGATGGGGTAAAACTTTGTTTGATGAGCAATCTCTATCTCGGCGTCCGGTCTGCCGTTTATGTCGTGACCGTGTTTTTTATTTGGATTGATGTTCGTCTTGCGGCGGTGAGTTTGACCGCTCAGTCAATTTTCGATATGACCAGCTTCATCCACTTGAAGAAGACGGTTGTTTCTGTGAAAGAGAAGAGTTCTAAAGTCGAGAAATTGCAAGAGTCACGCATCACCCAAGTCGAGAAATTGCAAGAGTCAAACCGCACCCATCGAGCCATTGTTGAAGGTTCCCTCGATTCTCTTCGATCTTCGATGGTAGCTCTCGATTCAAATATAAAACGCGTCAATTCAAGGTTCAATTCTTTACCTTCTGTCGACGGCCGCCTTGGGGAGTTTCATCAACAGTTTGAGAAGTGGCAATCAGAGTTTAAATATCTCCAAGAGGCGCGCATTCACGCCATGTCTCAGACTCTTTCCCAATACTTGAGTCATTCGCAGTATCATACCCAACCACAATTCTTTTTCACTCGGGATGAGAGCATGAAGTTGTTGCTCACTGCTTTTCGCTCGGTGCAGACCCAACTCATCCTGGTCAATCCCTGGCCGGCTGGGCAGCTCAGGAATCTTGTGGACTCTCCCTATTTGTCATTCAAAGATGTGTGTCCTCGCAACGTCATCAACATTCCGGGCATTCGGCATCTTTTGGAACGTGGAGTCAGAGTTTGCATCGGCTGGGGCTATTACAACGATCTCCGGGAAGGGCGCATTAAGCCTGATGCCATGTGGAAATATCAAGGATTTAAAATTCTTCTCGACCTGAAAGAGAAGTATCCGAACTTCGAAATGAAGGTCTTCAACACTCATCAGAAGTTCTTTGTCTGTGACAAGGAGTTGGCCGTTCTCACCACTCACAACTTCTTCAGTTCAGCGGAATCTTCAGACCAACGGGAAGCTGTCGTCTCCATTCGAGCATTGGAAGACATTAAAGCCTTCATTCATTACTTCAACCGCACACCCCATGACAAGAAAGCCTTCAACATCTTTCAGAAACGAATTCGCAAGGCGGCAATTCCTCAACTCCGCACTCTTCAGGAAGCCGAACCTATCGAAGGAAATTCAGAAGTCTGAGGATAAGGTAGCCAAGTCACCAGATTTATTAAAGAGTTTCAATAAATTTCAAATCCGGCTTCTTTCATTCTTTTGTTGAGAGCATCATATTCTTCTGCCACCCGCTGTCGAGGTGTTTCCAATTGATGTGGCAATAATTCCGCTTTCTCCATTTCGTCTAGAGTCATATTGAGCTTCTTATAATGGCAGCGCATTCGCTCCAGGATTTCCTTTTCCGTGCGGGGATCAACTGCAGGTTTCAACAATCGCTTCAAGAAGCTGAACATACTATTCAACAATTACACCAAAGTAAGAGGTTAGAAACGCACGAAGATTAAATCAGACAAGGCATCAAGACTTCCGTCAGGCGGTGTAATAAGGAACTCATTCAATGCAATGGAAATTTTGTTCAAGTGAGGAGGACGTGGTCGGCATCCGACCCCAATTTTCTGGTTGCCTTCCTCACCAACCCATTGTGCATCGTCTTGAACCGAAGTTACAGACCCATCTGCTTCAGCGAGAGTTTTTGAACCTCAAGCTTCTGCTTGAGGGAATCCCTGCGGGCATCACCTTGGTCTGGAAGAAGTTGTCGATTGCCCATCTCTGTAGCAGTTTCGGTCATCCGATTAAGAATTACCTCCATCTGCTCCATCTCAGCCTCACGAGCCTTTGCCTGCCAAAGCAGAGCTTGGGTTTCCGTTTCGACTGGGGCTTGAACTTTGACGGGACGGGAGAAAGAAATATTAATCATGGTTGTTACCAAGTTACGACAAGAAAAAGGGGCCTGCGACTTTCTGGTATGTCGCTCTGTAGGCCTCGCTATTTCTTGGGAATGCACCCCCGATGCCAGGATGCAATCACTTTGTGCGCCACCTGAGAACAGATGTCGCTGGTGTTTGCGTCGACCGGCAACAAGATCCGGGCTTGCTGCATCATGAAGTCGACAGCTGCCCACAACTCTTCAGGGGCATCCCCGTCGAGCGCGGCCTTCGCAAACTTCAGACCTCGTAGCCGTTGAATCGGCACTTCGTCTTCCATTCCAAGGCTCTCGGCTGTGGTGAGCAGCAGAGATTTGGCGGCGAGGAAAACTGATTGAGCCTCTTTGGATTTGGCCATTTGGGATTGGGCATAGCCTTTCCTCTTAAGTGGATAGAGAAAAGGGGCCGCCTTCTAACATGGAGAAAGCATTCCCCCGCCCCGTTCATGGATTTCCTCGCTGCCTTCTTTCTGCTGGCCCAGCGTCCCCAGCCCGTCGAAACCATTAACAAAACTGGATGGGTCGAGGTACCCGGAACCGGATTTGCCGCCAGTTCCCGCACCTCCGCCTCACCTCCGGTTCTAGTGAAGATTGATCATCCACCTCAGCCCGGTGCGCGGCTCGCACAATTGATCACCGATGACGCTGGCTATGCCCTCATTTGGCTCGAGTGTGAAACAGACAGAATGACTGTTCTTCGCCAGGGCGCCTTCATTTCTGAAAATCAGGTGGGGTATTCCACCGTATCGTCCCGTATTAGTCCGAATGATTCTGCCTATTGGAGGAAGATTTTTAACTTCGTTTGTCGGAACTAATTGTCGACGCCCCATCTGATTTTATGCATTCTTGTTCGTAGATGTCTTTCCATCGATAGTTATTGTCGGCAAGCTCTCCTCGAATAGAGGTTACGAACTCTGCACAATTTCGCAAGTCCCAGAGGTTCAATCGAAACATATCTTCTCGAAGCCAGCCTGCTTCAAAAAGCGCTACGGCTTTGTCGACACCCAGCACTTTCAAACGTTTCTCATTTCGGTTAAGCTTTTCCAATTGCCCACTTCTGGGACTTTCACAAATCTCGAGCGCAACGAGAAGAGTTTGGGCTGGGTGTAATCCCGTCACTCGATTCTGAAGGACCGGAATAGTGACCACTCGGAAGTATCGAGCGAACAAGATGTTAAGGGTATCTTCTTTGTACTTCAATGCCCGTTCCCAATCGCGGTGTTGTTTATCCAACTCGAATTGAACCGGGTCAACTTCTTCTGCAATCCTCAATAGTTCGTCGACGGACGGAAGTCCTCGATATGGTTCTGTGTTCCACATATAACCTCCAAGAAAAGGGCCCCCACAAGGGAACTCCGGTTTCAGAAATTAGAACTCAAGCTGTTCAATACCGGGCTTTCCCGTTCCATTGTTGGCAGCAATTGTTCAGGTATTTTTCCAGTTTTTTCAAGTTCTATCAAGGTTGAGTCCACCCAGTGGCGAGCCTCCTTTATTTACCTGATGGCAGTAACTTTTTTTCAGCGCAGTCAACTTTCTGCTACCCATCAAATCCTGCATCCTTTCTTCTTTGCCTCAAGGCCTCCCGTTCTTCTTTCAACTTTTGTACGCGCTCGTCCAGTTGTCTCGGCAATAGCCCTCGGCTCTCCATTTCATCAAGCGTCAGTCCAATATCCTTGTACATTCTTCCCATTTCATCGAGAACTTCTTTTCGGCTCACTGGGTCAATCAGTACTTTCTCTTGCTCTTTCGGTTTACGTTTCCAGAACTGGAACATAGCTGTCAACCCAAAAGGGTCACGAGGGTTTTCTGTCAGGCGGTATACTTAGGGACTCATAATTTCCAAAGGGAAAGACTGACTAATTAGGTTCGTGCACCCTGATTGGGCCAGTGTCTTTCGACAACGACTCCCCTACTCAATCAGCCTCTCAAATAGCAACTATATCAAACAAAGGGGGCCGAAGCCATGCGCTGAAAAGTTCAATTGTGGTAACGAACAACCCCTTTTCTCACTCAACTACAATTCCAGGTCATCCATTACCCAGGATAAGAACTTAGCCTCCTGACGAAGACGAGCCTCCAGAGCGCTGAGTTGCTCGGTGAGAAGCCAATTAGCATCCATTTAGTCGATGGTCTTTGCAATCCATTTCAGAATCATTTGACCTCGATCGAGATAGCTACGGGGGCAACCACAGCTTTAACCTTCGCTTAATTAGCCTTTTCCTTCTTCAAGATAGATGCGGTGAGAGCAGCCTCTTTGGAAGACTCTTCAGCAACAGAAACTTGAGTTTTGGAAGAAAACAAGAAATTGAATGAAGTTGGTAATTACAAAGTCAGGACAATCAAATAGGGCCGCCTGCCCGAATCAATTGCCACAGACTTTTCATCACTTCATTCCACAATGCACGCCGTCGACGACGCAGTTCAATTGGAGTCATGTTTGCTGACTTCAACTCTTCTATTCCTGAAATGATTCGCGCTTGTCGAACGTCAATTTCATCCAGTATTCGTTTTTCCCAAAGGCCTCGTCGACGACCACGCTCAACTCGCTGTTCCATTTTTTGCGCTCGTCTCAGTAATTCTTTGCTCATGATGATTTCGAACTAAGGTCAGGAAAAAGGGCCTTCGGGCCCCGATTCTAATACAAGCCCAAATCCTCCATTTACCGGGAAAGGCGTTCAGCCTCTTCGCGAAGCTTTGCCTCCCAGGCATCGAGTTGCTCAGGCAATAGTCCGTTCCGGTCCTTCTCGTCAATGGTTTTTTCCATCCGTTTTAGGATGGCTTTGCCACGATCGAGGGAGGAGCTGCGAACGGTGCGCTCCTCCACTTTCTTGTTCAAGTCTTTCTCCTTGCGGAGAAGGGCTTCTTCAATAGCAGTCTTGGCTTTGGGGGCCTTAGCAACTTTGGAAGCGGACTTGGAAGAAAGCATGGAAATAAATGAATTGAACATGGTTGGTACCAAGTGACTACAAGAAAAGGGGTCTCGCAGCTTTCGTGTGTGCTACTCATGAGACCCTCTATTTCTTGGGAAAATTCCTCGATGCCAGGAAGCAGTTACCCGATAAGAGATTTCAAGGCACTCCTCAGCCTGTTCTACGTTCACTGTGATGCGGGCGTTCTGCATCAGAAAGTGAACGACATCCCAAATCTCTCGAGGGGCATTGCCGTCGACGAGATTTGATTTGCAGAACTTGAGTTTCTCCAGCTGCCACACTAGAGTCCCTTCCAAGTTCCACTTCCGAGCAACAGCGAGCAGCTCGTTGCGGGATGCCCGTCAGAAGTCATTCAGCCGGTGCGGATTTGACCATTTGGGATTGGACATAGCCTTTCCTCAGAGTTGGGTAAAGAAAAGGGGCCGTTTCCGCTAGGAAATATTCTTAGAGAACCTACAGTGTCGAACGAATGGTCGCGGCATAATGCCGCCCTGGTTCCAAGGAGCCGGATAAAACCCTTCGAACCATCGAAAGCTTTCCGGTGATGGGTGGGTCAAAGAAATGGGGCCACCGCCCTAACATGGAGAAAAGCATTCCCCACCCCACCCATGGACTTCTTCACTGCCTTCTTTCTTTTGGCTCAGAATCCCCAGCCAATGGAGTTTCTGCAAAATGCCAAATGGGTTTCAGTGCCGGGGACTGGATTTGCCGCGGGACCTCGAACCCCGGCTTCAGGCCCGGTCCGGGTCAGCATCACCCACTCGCCGAATCCGGCAGGCCGACTTGTTCAACTGGCTACGGATGACAATGGGTACGCACTCATTTGGTTCGAATGCGGGGTCGGGAAGATGGCTACTCTCCGTCAAGGCTACTTCGTTTCCAAAAACGAAATCCGGTACACTCCTTTGACATCAGAAGTGCACCCGCCCAGCTCGGCCTACTTCAAGAAGATATTCGACTTCGTTTGCCGGAACTGACCCCCACAAGATGAAGTTTAACTTTGCTTGCATCTCTCTGAATACTCGAATCATGGCAGTGGCTTTGACATTACGGCTTAAGCACCTCGAACAGCCAGAGAGCCAAATCATCGGGATAGGTTTTTGCCAAGAACTTACGGGCATTATCAGACGCCATTTTGAGTTTTTCTACGGGGCACGGGAGCAATCATCACTTCCCTCTCCTAATTGTCTCGAATCAGCTTTAGGAGGATATCACCATCTTGGAGTTCAATTTTGTACTGCTGGCCGGGCTTTATTCCCATCATTTTCAGGTAGGAGTAACCCACCAGCAGCGATCCATTTTTCTGCACTGTTGCCACATAAGAAAACTGACGGTCATGCTGAGGGTCAAGGGCAATATTCTTCTCCTCTGCAAACGCCTTGGCCACCGCCTCATACCACCCCCGAGTGTCAATCCGCTCCCCCTGAGCAGTTGCCGTAACATAGCCACACGCTCTGGCTTTTTCCTTCACTGGTACGTCTTCCATCTGCTCAACTTTGTCCAGCAACTCCTTACCCTCCAGTCGCTGTACCTGCTGCTTGTCCATATTCGCCAATCCTGTCTGGGGCTCCTAATTCTACTCAAGATTCAACCATACCGGATATGCTCAATCACCGAAGACCTTTAAAGGGGTTAAGTTTGGCTGACACATATTCATGGAAGCTTGGGAAAAACCGTGCCAGTAAATTGTGGTTCCATCCCCCCCCCTGCCCCAGTCGATCCTTATGTCACCAGCAAGCAATCCCTAAATCTGCCCGAGTGGCTAGTTTTCGCATGAGGGTTATTAAGACCCTTGAGCATGACGGGATCATTGCGCACCTGACCCAGGGCTGAAGATGTCATGCTGAGGCTTCCTAAGATTGATTGTTAGGATGGGATTGTGGATATTGAAAATGCTCTCCAACGTCTTATCACTGTTTCGGCGGCACTCCTGATTAAAGCGCCTGCCCTTGCTGTGACCTATTATGTTCTTCGAGCATTAGACCCCCAAGGTTCTGGCTGGGTCACATTTCATATTGCCGACCTTACCAAACTCCTGGGTAAACACCGCACTACACTACTTAAACAACTCAAATCCTCAAAATCAAGCCACTGGTTTCTGTCTGTTGAAAATCTGGGCAGTGGGTATTACAAGGTTCATTTTCGGAGCTGGCCTGATATCCATCGTCGTCTTGGGTTGGACAATACCAATGGAATGGCAAGGGTAAGAGTTAAAGAAGTGCTGCGGGGTCGAAATCTTGGTATTCGCATCCTGACCTACATCCGTCAAAATATAGCCGCCGAGGCCGCCTTGAAAAAGCAATATGAGGTGAAAGGAAACCCACATCAAACTGGCCATCAACGCATGGCTCAAATGAGGTGGTTTTCTCCCGGGCGACTCTTCGACAGTGAGGAGAGGCTCCTTCCAGGGGTTGTTCATCGCACTGAAAAAGCAGTCTTTACCCCCCCCAATGCTACCGGAGGTGCCTGTATTGACACAATTGCCGTTGGAAGCAGCCTAAGTCGTCGGACAATTACCCGGCATCTCTCAGACGTTGAGAAGTGTGCCCTCCTTATTGAGCGTCCTGGACTGGAGTACTTGGATAAAACCATTCAACAGGAATCTGGATTCTCAAGCCCACTTAGAAATCGAACCTATCGGTTCCAACAAGGTGACAGGAACCGCTACTTCTGGCGTAGTGTGAATTTATATAACCTAGATTTCGAACTTAAGTTTTGCTTTTATCAGCGTTCTCAAGCTGGTAAGCAATGGTTACCCCTTCAGCACAGGCTCAAAATTGTGCCCCATGGGATTATTCACGAACCTCTAGAGGTAGGGCAGGCAATTGTTCCAACTATTCCTGCTGAATCATCCTCTCGGCATTTTGCTATTGCCACTCAACGCCAACAGCTAAAGACCTCTGTCAAACGAGCTTGGATTGATTTTGCAACCGACGTCCGAGCTGGCAAAGGTACTTTTTCAGTTCTGAGTGAGGTTTGTTCCGCTGACGACATTCAGGATTTATATTACGAATGCGTTTCCACTTACCAGGGAGAGACGGAGGAGTACGAAGAAACATGTAATTAAGGGTGTCAAAAATTCTCAGCTTAAATAATGCTCTCATGGCCCTACCTCAGTCCTCAGACTAGAGGTAGTTTGTGTTGTGTTGGGATACTCTAATTGTCACTCCCATAATAGAATGGGGCTAATCCTAACACCTAACAGTGGAAATGGATACCTGAGATCACCTCACCATCTCAATTACATGACATCCAAGTTTTTGCCCGTCGAGGAAGCTCGGCATGAACTTGAGAAACAACTAGGAATGAAAGGCTGGTCAAGAACAAATATCAAGCGAATGATCCGAGAGAATCGCCCGTTTATTTGGAGGGAGGGTAGACATTTTCTATCTCTTGGCGGTCTGAGATCTATCAATGTAGAGAGGGTAGTGGAAGACATCATCAACGCTCGCCGGCGGTGACTCCTTGTTGAGCCACTTCCCAAACCCGGCGTGTTTCATCCGCCGACAGCCACCGATGGTATTGTTTCGTATGCACGTCGACGGAGTGCCCCATCATCCGGGCCGAGACGGGGAGTGGCAATCGGTAGGTCGTCGACGCGCGGATGGCCCAGGCATGGCGGAGGCAGTGCGGGGTGAAGGGGAGCCCGGCCCGGCGGAAGCCCCGACAGATCCGTTCCCCGAATACCCCATTGGGTTCGTGGGGGCGTTTGTTGAGGTTGGGCACGGGGTCGTGCCAGGGTTTCTCTTCGGCCCAGCGCAGATGCAGCGGCAGCACTGGGCCCCGCGGTCCCGTCTTCCCATCCAGCACTTCGACTTCGAAGGGGGACTCGGTTCCGAAGGAGGACATGTACGCCTCGTGCGCCCGGAGCCCCCAAATGGCGAGCCGCCACGCCAGGGCCCGCCAAATTGGACTCTTCATGCCATCGAGGGCGGTTTCAATCTCATCATCTGAGGGGATGGACCGTGGACCCGGCGCCGAGTAATTCCCTTTCATGTCCAAGAGGACCCCGGCCCCCGGCAGCCCCGCGAACTCGGCGAGGCGGAAAAAGATTTGCGCCTTCCGTCGACGGGAGCGGGTATTCGGGGGCGTCTTCTCCAGCGTGTCGACGAGCAAGTCCGTGGTGAGGATTTCATTGGGGATGAACTTGAGGGCCTTGCTCCGAATCTCTTCGAGGTTTTGCACGGAGCACCCGCCGTCGACGATGGACTTTTCAAATCGGGCGATGACCGCCGCGGCGTATTCCTCCCCATCCATGAAGTCCTTCCATTGGAACCGTCCCGACTCAAGGAGTCCCCACACCCGGATGGCCTCGTCGCGGGCCTTCCCCAGGTTGTACTGATTCGCCTTGAGTCCGAGGGGGAATCGCATCCGCTTGCGGCCCAGCCCCTCCGGATTGGGGAACATACCCCGAAGAGAAAGTGAATCCCCCCGCTGTTCAATGGAGAGACGCACCCCCGTTTTCCGGAGGAGCTCATTGATGGCCCGGAGTTTCTCTTCCATGTTCCAATCCCGCCCCTAGTATTGGACAGGATACCAAATCAACCTCGAAATCACTGGAGGAAAAATGACTGTTGAAGAAGCGATCAAATACTTGTCTCAGATGCCATCGGAAACCCCCCTCATCATGTCCTGGTGGGAGCAAGACATGATTGCCCCTCACCTGAGCAAAGAGCAGTGGGCGGCGGTATCCAGCATTGCAGAACACAAAATGGATTGGTCGCAAATCCATGAGCAATTGACCGATTTGGTTTGTGAACTGGCCCATGCCTCGGGTGCCCCCGATGAAGACGAAGAGATCTAATCCAAGGAATCAATTATGTACATCTGGACGAAAGTTGAAGACGATTGCACTTGCAAAGTGCGAGGCCCCTTTGAAACGGAGGGGGATTGCCTGGAGGACTTGAAACACTATTTGAAGATAGAGACGAGCTATTTCATCGACTACTTCAGCATTAAGGTTCGTGAACTCGACTCCCTCCCCTTTTCCGATATTGAACAGGCATTTCTGGGCACGGGCATCACGTTCCAAATTCATGAGTTGACCGACCCCACCCCCAAGAAATCAATGGAAAGCAACTTGAAACAAGTCATCATCGTCCGCACCCACTACCCGGACAAGAACGGCGGCACCCGCACCGTCCGAACGGGGAAACTCATTGCCCAGGCCGGGCACGCGGTCCTCGGATGCTTCAATCCCGTACTGCACGGATTCGATGAACTCACCTTGGCTGAAGAAGAGTGGCTCGACGGAGACTAGAAAAAGATTTGCTGCCACGTCAAGACGGCAGAACAACTCCTCGCCCTCCGGGATGCCGCCGTCGACGCCGGGGTGCCCCATTGCTTGGTGGAGGACAAAGGCCTGACGGAATTCGGCGAGCCCACGATCACTGCCCTCGCCATCGGCCCCGCCGAAGACTGGAAAATCGACCCCATCACCCGGCATCTGCCCTTGTATTGAAGTCCGCCGCCATCGACACCGCTCAAAAAAGTGGACCGATTTTTGGACCGATTTTTGCCCAGCGACGCACAATCATGTCCAATTTTGGTCAGCAATGGACCGTCGACACGGCCCCGAATTGGGGATATTTGGCCCACGAAAATCCCGCAAACGCCTTGAATGGGTTGCGTTTCGGGGGTTGTGGGTGGGATGGCTCCGGGCAGATTTGAACTGCCGACCTTGGGCTTATGAGTCCCCTGCTCTAACCAACTGAGCTAC
>CAZZCG010000004.1:0-206363 GCA_964653145.1 uncultured Synechococcus sp.
CGGTGTACCCTCAGCAGATTGTAAGGGCGGGTTGGGCAGGGACTCGGGTTCTGTGGGTACGGGGACATCGGCAAACTGCTCAAGCAATGGGGAGGGCTGGGGTTGAGATTGCCACCAAATAAACCCAACTGCACCAGTGACACTGACTAAACAACCCATGACGCAAGCCATCAGCAACATCCGCTTGGATTGATCCGGTTCCGGTTCTTCTGGCGTGGGCTGCTCTAAATTTGGAACATTTTCCAACAGGGCAGTGGCGGAATCTAAGTAGCTATGGAGGGGAGCAGCTTGATGATCGGGTTCCCCGTCAGAGAGAGAATTCTCAAGATCCTCAGTCAGGCGAAAGGAGGGAAATTCATCGTCCGGGATCTGCTGCAGTGGTGTCGTTTCAGAACTGGGAAAGGGTTGAAATTCACCCAAGTCAAACCAGGCCTCGTCAACATCAGGTTCATCAACCTCTGGGGAAACTTCAGGCGCGGGGGAAGTGGGTTTGGGGGCAAACTCAACCGGGGGAGGATTCACAGCCAAGTCCACTCGGGGATCAAAAGGGGATTCTAGGGGGCGAGGGATAGTGGGAACTTCCGATAGTAGGACGGTATCAGCAGCTACTTGAGTGGGGGAGGCTGGGGTCACCTTAGCTGGGGATGAAGGCGAGGATTCCGGTTCTTGAGGTGCGGCCACAGGATTGGGGACAATGTCTTCGGGAGGAATTGGCACTGACCAGGCCACCTCATCAAAGGCTTCTGCAAAACTGGGATCAAAACTTGTCTCAAAGGCAGCGTGAACCGTCACATCTTCAGGGGACTCCAGTTGGCCTGGTAATTCTGGAGAAACGGTCGCTAACATCACAGCTTCGGGGATGGGGGAGAGGGGCTCCGGCTGATTTGGCGCGGTGGGTGTGGGCGGGTCAACTGGAATGTCGGGTTCAGGATTGGGGGTCGCTGGAAAAGGGGAAAGGCTCTGGACAAGACGATGGCAACGATATTGCGTCAACTCCGCCTCCAAGCTCAAATTCAAACAAGCAATGGCGGCCTTTAAGCGGGCTTGCAGTTCAGGGGAGGAAGGAGTTGTGACGCTCATGGAAAATACCTAACAAGTATGCTGCAACGGAATCAGGGGTGAGGTAACTGAGGGGGCTGATCATTGCCAAGCAACCATGACCCAGGCCTGGCAAATGCTCGAAAAGTAGTTACCATGATCACGATTGTTTATGCAAAAACAGCAAGACACTTTTCCGAGTTGCCCTGTGACATTTTGTAAAGAGGTGGGTTAAAGCAGTGGGTGCGAGTCGGCGGCGAAATTTACCAGAAACAACAGCCTATGTCCGCGTGACTCAGCATTCCTGGACATTGGGGCAGATGAGTGGTGAGGTTTTGGCGAGTCAATACACCTGGCAATTTCAGTGGCGATTTCGGGATAAAGCCCTAGATATTACTCCCGCCCTGGGACGCGCCCTGATTAAAGAACCCTTGAGCCGATTTTTAGAGCAAAGAGACTACCAACTGGAGCCGGGGGGAGACTATACCTTTACGGTACGGGCCAAGTTTTAGTCGTGGTTGGGGTTCTGTGGAATCGGAAAATTTCTCCCCAGGCCCCTGATAGGATCAACAAGGAGATTAATGGGAAACAGGAAAAAATGCCGCAGTCAGTCATTGTGGTGGGGGCCTTGGGCAAAATGGGGCGAGAGGTGGTTAAAACCATTCAGCAAACCCCAGATTTAGACCTCTATGGAGTGGTCGATCGCACAGGCCTGGGGGAGGATATTGGCACACTGTTGGGCCTGGGAGCTATGGATGTGGTAGTGAGTCCGACCCTACAAGAACTCTGTGTCGCCGCTGCCCAAGAAAAACAACCGGTCGTCATGGTGGACTTTACCCATCCTGATTCAGTTTATGAAAATGTACGGATGGCTATTGCCTATGGGGTTTATCCAGTCGTCGGCACAACGGGCTTGAGTCCTGGACAACTCAATGATTTGGCTGCGTTTGCTGACAAAGCTGAAATGGGGGTCTTGATAATTCCCAACTTTTCCATCGGGATGGTACTTCTCCAACAGGCAGCAATCCAGGCCTCACAATATTTTGACCATGTGGAAATCATTGAGCTGCACCATAATCAAAAAGCCGATGCCCCCAGTGGAACTGCGATCCAAACCGCCCAAATGCTGGCAGAACTTGGCAAAACCTTTAACCCCGCCCAAGTGACTGAAACTGAACATTTAGCCGGAGCAAGAGGAGCCACCGCCGCTGAAAATATTCCGATTCATAGCATTCGTTTGCCTGGATTGATTGCCCATCAAGAGGTTATTTTTGGCGCGCCCGGACAAATTTATACCCTCCGCCATGACACCAGTGATCGGGCCTGCTATATGCCCGGTGTGGTGTTGGCAATTCGCAAAGTTACACAACTCAAACGACTGATCGTTGGCCTAGAAAAAATCCTCTGATGTTAACGGTCATACGCTCTTGGAGAAGTCTAGAGGACAGGCTATTCGGCAAGTCCTACATATTCCAAGTTTTGGGAGCGGATTTGAGCGGCAGGTTCATCATAGAAAAAGTTGAGGAGGACATAACGACGACCTTTGGTCACAGGGGTGGCTTCGTGGAGTAAAGAACAGGAGAAAATCACAGCTTCACCCACTCCAGGTCGGTAGAGGTGCGGACCAAATTCTGGAAACCGGAGATAGCCCCCTTCATAGTCCCCCGTATTGAGGTTAAGACTCATGGCAAAACGGCGGTGAGCAGTTCCTTTGGTTGTGTCATCACGATGGCGATTGAAAAATCCTTGGCTTTGCTCGTCATAACAGGCCACGAGGTAGCGTTCAAAGCGGGTAATGTCAAACTGAAATGCTTTCCGAATTTCTGGACGGAGTCGGCGGGCCATTAAGGCATTCAGGTGAGATAGCAATTGCTCATCCGTGATCAGTAAATCTCGTCGCCGCTTAAACCCACTGTCCATGATCTCGACGGTTTTGCCATCCACTTGCCGCATAAACCCAGAGTCCCGCCCCCCATCGGCTTCATAGAGATCAATGAGCTTTTGACACAGGCCAGGTTCAAGGACATGTGGAACAAATAAAACCGGAGCTTGCGGTGTGGCTACTGTCAAAGGCGGTTCTGGAGGTATTTTCCGAGCTAGATCAACAATTTGGGCTGGATAGTTGGCTTGGCCTTGCACCGGGACTATTCCAACAATTTGCAGGCGTTGATTCAGAATAAAGGCATGAGGATGGTAGTTTTCTTGTCCGTTTTTATTAGTTTGAATGACTCCATACAAGTGACTAACTTGGCTCTCAAAATCCCAGAGAAATTTTAAATAGCCCGTGGGTTCAACTAAGGCCTGTAGGGATTGATCATTGGGGTCATTACTAATGACAAAGAGAGGAATGCGCTCGCTGGCAAGTTGGGGTTGGAGGGCTAGGAATCCTTCTAAAACTCGCTTAAGGAGGGGGACGCTGCAATGACCTAAAAACAACAAAATTGTCCGATGACCACCCACCGTATCAATGTTGTACTGGGGATTGATCGAGCTAGGTAACGTAAACCACGGGGCCGGTTCACCCAGAAGAAATTTGGCCATGATCAAAGACTACAAAATCAGGGTAGGGAAGTATGCCCGAACCAGTCGGATAAATCGACATTACCACCGCTTAAAATAACCCCAATGCGTTGTCCTGCCCAGGCCCCGGATGAGGCTAAGTCTAAAAGAGCAGCGGTGGCTAAGGCTCCAGTCGGTTCCACAACGAGTTTTAGGTACGTTCCCAAAAAACGACAGGCCTGAATAATTGCCGCTTCGGATACGGTGAGCATTTGATCGACAGTCTCTAAAACAAGGGGAAATGTGTAGGTTCCTAAGCTGGGAGTTCTGGCACCGTCGGCAATGGTGGGGGGATTGTGAATGGTTTGAAGTTGGCCACTATAAAATGAGCGGGTGGCATCATCGGCCAATTCCGGTTCAATCCCAATAACGCGACAAGTTGGAACAAACTGTTTGAGGACAATCCCACAGCCAGACAATAGCCCGCCGCCACCACAACAAATCAAAACAGTATCTAACGCTTCAATGGATTGCAAAAGTTCTAGGGCTGTAGTTCCTTGACCCGCGATGATCTGGGGGTGATCGTAGGGAGGAATGATCGTCAGTCCGCGTGTGGTTGCGAGTTGTTGTCCCAGGCTCTCACGGGTAATTTGATCCCGGTCATAGGTGATGATTTCGGCTCCGTAGGCTTGAGTTGCAGCTAATTTCACAACCGGAGCATCTTGGGGCATGACAATCGTAGTGGGAATTCCCAGAAGTTTTCCGGCAAGGGCAATGGCTTGGGCATGATTCCCCGAGGAATAGGCTAGAACTCCTCGTTGTTTTTGGGTATCTGTCAGTTGGCAAAGGGCGTTATAAGCTCCCCGAAATTTGAAGGATCCGGTGCGTTGGAAATTTTCACACTTAAAGAAAACCTGGGCTTGGGTGAGGCTGTCAACAGTGCGGGAGGTGATAATTGGCGTGTGGTGAGCAATGGCTTGGAGGCGATGACTGGCCTGGAGAATATCAGTAGCCGTGATAGGATGGCGCATCAAAAATATCTGGTGCCTTAATTGTGGCGATTATGACTATCAAAAGTAACTTGAGGCAGCTTTGGAAGCAAGAGGAAATTCGGGTTACGGCCTAGACGGGGTTGTTATAATCACCATACTTCAAACCATCCCTTAGCCTTTAATGTCCATTGCTACCCTTCTAGTAATCCACGGCAGTCGCGATCCCAGGCCAGCCATTTTTGCCAAAAGGTTAAATCAGGACAGAGACCGTACTGGAAAAAGCAATGAGTCAAGTTTTAACGGCTAACGAAGCCAGACAAATCATGGACTTTCTCCAGGCCATGGACGAGAAGCTAGACATCCACATCACCCGCACTGAAGAGCAATTTAAGACACTCCGGGCCGAGATCAAGGCTGAAATAAGTGAGCTACGGACTGAGATGAAGACTGAAATGAGTGAACTTCAGGCCGAGATCAATGATGTGAAAGGGGAAGTTAAAGCGGTTAACGAAAAGGTAGAGGCACTACGTTCTGAACTTAGAGAAGACGTCAACGAGCTTCGGATTCAACAACGGGCCACAGATAGTCGGCTTTGGGCATTTGTGGTTGGCCTAGTGACACTCGTTGGGGGTGGTGTAACAAGGTGTTGTGGTTTGACAGAGGCTGAAAACGGATATTTTCAAATGTGATTGTAATCCCAAGAACAGGAGAGATATCTGTTAAGGACGCATTAATCCAGATTCTTGATTAGAGGAAAAGATAACGGGACATCCAGCATACTAGGCCAGGCGTTAAGATAAACAATGCTGCATTTTTGATAAAACCTCGACCATGCCCCTGAACAATCCCTCCCTCTACGAAGAGCCCCTGTCACAAAAAAACCTAGCCGCCCGGTCTCGCCCGGAATTATCGGTCTTGGATTGGTTGGAGCAGTCTGGGCGCTTAGTCAAACGGGATCAAGCGGAAAAAGACATCATCATTGACGGTGGTGGCCTGGATGAAATTGGCGAAATTGACGAGTTTGCCACGGATGATGTCTCTGACTTTGATGATGAAGACGAAGGGGATGACGACCTGTAAGCTATTAGGGTGTTAGTGCTGTTTGGCCAATGCCCCTATGTCACAACCCGCAACCCAGGCCCCATCGTCAATCTTTTGGACTGGTCAACGCTTATTTATTAGTTTGTTTGCTGGATTACTCCTATGGGCTAGTTCCCTGGACATCTTGCGGAGTATCTGGGGCCAGTGGCAATTTTCCCTAACCATTCCCTTTGTGCTGGGGAGCTTGGTCAGTGCTGGGGCGGGCCTGGGGGTAGTTCCGGTTCTCAGGCGCTTAAAAACTGGACAGATCATCCGTGAAGATGGCCCCCAATCCCATCTCAAAAAATCTGGCACACCTACTATGGGGGGTGTTTTCTTAATTCCAGCGGGCCTGGTCGCAGGTCTGGTTTGGGCCACGATTACCCAAGGTCATGTTCCGATTCCAGCAGTGGCGATTGCGGGTTTAACCCTGGCCTATGGGGCAATTGGTTGGTGGGATGACTGGCAGGTGTTGGTTCGTAAATCCAATAAGGGAATGTCGGCTAAGCTACGGTTACTCTTGGAAGCCCTGGCCGCTACCTTGTTTTGTCTTTGGTTGGCAACAACATCACCGGAGATCACTACCATTGACTTTTCCTGGGGGTGGTTGCTGCCCTTAGGGATTTTGTTCTGGCCCTTGGCGATTTTTGTCTGTATGGCGGAAGGGAATGCCCTGAACTTGACCGATGGCCTGGATGGGTTGGCGGGGGGTACGGCGGCCATTGCTTTACTGGGGTTAGCCATGTTTGCAGGTACTGAACATCCAGATGTGCTGATCATGGGGGCAAGTTTGAGTGGGGCCTGTTTGGGGTTTCTTTATCACAATCACAATCCAGCGCGGGTGTTCATGGGAGATACCGGGTCGTTGGCCTTGGGTGCTGCCTTGGCGGGCCTGGGTTTAATCAGTCAGAATCTTTGGGAACTATTCATTCTCAGTGGATTGTTTTTTGCGGAGTCTCTCTCAGTTATTGCCCAAGTTGGATATTACAAAGCTACGAAGGGGCCTGATGGTATTGGTAAACGCTTATTTAAAATGGCTCCCCTGCACCACCATTTTGAACTGAGTGGCTGGAGTGAATTGCAAGTGGTAGGACGATTTTATCTAGTGGTGGCAGGCCTGGTTTTGTTGTGCTTAGGATTGCAGTACATTGCTCGGTTTTAGCAATACAGATTTTTTTCACTCACATTTCGGATCACCCCTTTAAACCACTACTGGCTTCCGAGGGTAGAATGTAACGCTGCATCAGTAAAAAGACGATTAACACTGGTACAACTGAAATAACTGAACCCGCAGCAATTAAGCGCCAATCAAGGGAGAATGTCCCCGCCAAGGTTGCCACGCCAATGGGTAAGGTATAGAGCTCTTGGCGATCGAGGACAATTAACGGCCAGAGGAAATCACTCCAGGCCCCGATGAAGACAAAAATCGCTAACGTAACTAGGGCTGGGCGCACCGCCGGAATCATCACAAACCACCACAGACCCAATTCAGAACACCCATCCAAACGGGCCGCTTCTTCTAACTCCTTAGGAACACTCTGAAAAGCTTGACGGAGGAGGAAAATGCCAAAGGCAGAGGCCAGGGCTGGAAAAATAATCCCCACATAGGTATTTCGCAACCCCAACTGTACGGCCAAGATGTAGAGGGGAATCATGACAATTTGAAAGGGAATCATGATCGTTGCCAAGATTAGGGCAAAAATCCCGTCCCGACCCGGAAAATTCAAGCGTGCCAGGGGATAAGCCGCCAAGGCAGAAGTCAGGAGATTTAAAGCCACCGTTAACCCCGCCACCACCGTACTATTCCAGAGGTATTGCCCAAAGGGATTGGTTTGCCAAACGGTGATGAAGTTTTGTAGGGTTGGGGCCTGGGGGAGCCACTGGGGGGGAAAGGCAAAAATATTTTCACTGGTTGACTTAAAACTAGTACTCACAAGCCAGATCAAGGGCATGAGCATCAACACCGCCACCAGGCCCAAACACAGATAGGAGAGCCCTGTTGTCAGGCGAAACTTTCCCGAATTCACTTGCGCGTCCAGGCCGTCGTAAACATCATCGTCATCCCCCCTAGGATAATTAACACCGCCAGACCCCCGGCAATCACACTGGGCCAATCCATTGTCTCAGTCATTTCCAGCATTTCCATAAGGATTGTTCTCAATGAAAGAATCCTATTTAATTATCCCGAAGCATCACCTAAAGCTCAAATTCCAAGGCATCTGGACTGGTTTCCACCGGCATATCTTCGGATAACAATGGGGCTTTAACGCGACGAATTGGCAGGTTGGCAATTAAGGCCGTGGTGCGCTGATCAGATTCCAGAGAAAAATCAAGGGCATCGAGATCCAATTCCACATACCGAGAAACCACCTCTAAAATATCCCGGCGCATACTCTCTAAAATCTCCGGATTTAAATCACAGCGATCGTGGGCCAGAACTAACTTTAACCGTTGCTTGACCTGTTGCCGACTGGAAGATTGCTTGATGAACAGCCGCTCCAAAAGATCAGTAATCATAGCTAACCTTTTCCTTTGAAGATGCGCTTAATCCGAGCAAAAACTCCCCGGGAATCCCCACTGAGATCTAAAAAGTCCACGGACTCACCCGCAATCCGTCGAGCAATATTTTGATAGGCCTGGCCTGCCAGAGAGAGGTTTTCCGCTAAAACTAGGGGCTCACCCTTGTTAGTTGAAACAATCACTTTTTCGTCTTCTGGAACAATTCCCAACAGCGGAATCGAGAGTATTTCCTGCACATCTTCCACCGACATCATGTCATTGTTCTTTACCATGGCTGGCCGCAGACGATTCAGAATAAGTTGGGTTTTATGAATCCGGTTTGCTTCCAACAGGCCAATGACTCGATCCGCATCCCGAACCGCAGCAATTTCTGGAGTGGTGACAATAATTGCTTCTTCCGCTGGGGCAATGGCATTGCGAAATCCCCCCTCAATTCCGGCTGGGCAGTCAATTAAAACAAAATCAAATTTTTGGGCTAAGACAAGGGCCAGTTTGCGCATTTGTTCGGCCGTAATTGCTTCTTTGGTTCGGCTTTGGGCCGCGGGTAGAAGCACCAACTGGTTTTGGCGTTTATCCCGTACCAAGGCCTGGTCTAAACGGCATTGCCCCGCCAAGACATCAATTGCTGTATAGACAACTCGATTTTCTAGGCCCAGCAGAAGATCTAAATTTCGCAGGCCAAAGTCCGCATCAATCAATGCTACTGATTTTGACAGCCGAGCCAGGGCCATGCCTAAATTTGCACTGGTGGTGGTTTTGCCGACTCCGCCTTTTCCGGACGTAATAACGATAATTCGTCCCATGAACTTTCGCCAGAAACCTTGATAAATTAAGCTGATTCAGTTTACACCAATCCCAAGACGTTCACGGTACCACCGCCAAAAATTAGCCCCAGGCCCTGGCTAGCGATCCCGAGCTAAATTTTCAAACCGGGTGAATTGCGGATCAAACAACAATTTGACGGTGCCCACGGGGCCATTGCGGTGCTTGGCGACAATTAATTCACAGACCCCACGGTCGGGGGTATCGGGGTTGTAGTATTCATCACGGTAGAGCAAGATCACTAAGTCTGCATCCTGCTCAATGGAACCACTTTCCCGAAGATCCGACATCAACGGCCGCTTGTTTTGCCGGGCCTCCACCCCCCGGCTGAGCTGGGATAGGGCAATCACAGGAACATTTAACTCCCGAGCCAGGCCTTTGAGGGAACGGGTAATTTTAGATAGCTCTTGCACCCGCCCTTCAGTCCCATCATCGCTACCCATCAACTGTAGATAGTCCACCAAAATCAGCCCCAGGCCCCCGGGATGTTCCGCTTGCAGGCGGCGGGCATTGGAACGAATCTCTCCTAAGGACGGATTAGGGGAATCATCAATATAGATTGAGAGTTGGGATAACACGCCAATCGCTCGACTCAAGGGCTCCCACTGATGCTGACTGATTCGACCCGCCCGCAGATAATTGCTGTCAATCCTGGCTTCACTGGCCAATAGTCGCTGAATCAGCTGCTCCTTGGACATCTCCAAACTAAAAACCGCCACCCCCAACTTATGAATTTCCGCAATCCGTTTGGCAATCTGTAGCGAGATCGCCGTTTTTCCCATGGAGGGCCGCCCGGCCACAATGATTAGGTCTGAGCGTTGAAAGCCCTGGGTGAGATTATCCAGATCATAAAAATTACAGGAGAGACCTGGGAGAATATTGCCAATGGATCGTTGCTCAAGTTCGGCAAAGGCGCTGGCGAGAATCTCTTCCGTGGGCACTAAACCCTGTTGCACCCGATCCTGGGTAACGCTAAAAATCTGCTGCTCGGCCTGGTCGAGAATTGTATCAAGGGCATGGCTCGTATCGTAGGCAGCCTGGGCGATTTCGTTGGCGGATTGAATCAGTTGCCGGCGCAAGTATTTATCTTTGACCAGGCCAGCGTATTTATCAATATTGACTGCGCTAACCGTCCGATCCACCAATTCTGCGAGTTTATTCTGCCCACCAATTTTTTCCAGTAGGCCCTGATCCTGGAGCCACGCCGTTAGACAGAGTAAATCCGTGGGACTTCCCCGGGCATGGAGTGTTAAGGCGGCGCGATAAATATCCCGATGGGCACTGAGGTAAAAGGCATCTACGGGCAAGAGATCTGCAATTCGACTGATGGCCTCCGGATCCAGCAAAATTCCGCCCAAGATCGATTCTTCAGCATCTAAATTCTGGGGCGGAACCGGAGAAAAGTCCGGGCGAAAACTGAGTTCTTGCACCATAGAAAATGGTTATTCAGGCACAACCAAAACGGTAATGGTGGCGGTGACTTCCGGATGGAGTTTGATTTCCGCGGTGTAGCTGCCTAATTTGCGAATTTCCGGCATGGTAATTTCTCGCCGATCCACGGTTTCCTGGGCAATGGCTTGAATAGCTGCAGCCACGTCTTGGTGGGTAACACTTCCAAAGAGGGCATCCTTCTCCCCAGCGGGCATCGCAATCGAAAATGTGCCAATGGTTTCCAGGGTGGCTTTTTGTTGTACGGCGACCAGTTTCAGTTCAGCTAACCGTTGCCGCTCCTGTTCTTGGAGTCGAGCGACTTGCTTAAGGGCAGCTGGAGTGGCGGGTTGAGCAATGCCCCGAGGCAATAAGTAATTGCGGGCATATCCGGGGGCAACTTCGACAATGGAGCCGATTTTTCCCAATTTATAGACGTTTTCGTTGAGCACCAACTGCATCCGCTTGGCCATGACAAACCTGCATTCTTAATTTTTTGACAGCATTCTCTATTCTAGCCTTCTCTTAGTCCGGGTGGAAATGGGATGACTTCTGCATGGCCCCAAAAGGCTTCGAGGTTGTAAAATTCCCGTTCCTTGGGTAGCAGCACATGAACAATAACATCCCCATAGTCCAGCAAAATCCAGGTGCAGTCACTCAGTCCCTCTGTCCGTTGGGGCAAGCGTTGATGGTGGAGTTCCGTAGCCGCCGTAATGGCCTGAGCGATGGCTCGGACTTGGGTTTTTGACCGACCTGTGGCGATCACAAAATAGTCTGCCAGGTAGGAAACATCACCCACCGCTAAGATTTGAATATTGTCCGCCTTGCGATCATCGGCTGCTTCTGCAACGGCATAGGCTAAATCGAGGACGGGATCGGGGGGGTGGGCGGGGGCTGTGGCTAAATTAGTCAAAGGCAAATCTGGATGAATGTTAACTCAATGCTAAACAAGGATATCGGAACACATCAGACAACAATCTTGATACCAGGGTTTGTATTTCTAGAATAGCGTTAAGATTTTCCTTTGTTCTGGCCTGGGGGAGAAAGTTGGAGTGCCCAGTTGCGCGTGGCAATCATCCGCGGATGAATGAGACGGTGATGTTTAACCAGATGTTCTAATGTCCGATCACAGGTTTGCCAAACAGCGGCATGGAGGCTTTCCTGGGCCACTTGGCGGAGTTGATTGAGTTCCTTCCCATCCCCCCGGCCGGGTTCTAAGCTATCTGCTAAAAAAACCACACAGCTGAGCGATCCCATCCCCGGCCGCCCCAAGGTGTGATCAGCTATGGCTGCCAAGATTTCTGAGTCTGTGACCTGAAATTCAGTTTGAGCAACCAACGCGCTGACATTGGCATGGAGTAAATGGGGGTCGGCTTGATCAACTTCGGTAATTTCTAAGTTTCCGGCCTGGGCCAAACTTAAAAGTCTTTCTGTAGGAAAATATTTTGCTAAATCGTGCAATAACCCGGCCTGGGCTGCTTTTTTTGCATCTAAGTTGTGCTGCTGAGCTAGGACCTGGGCCATTGCTTCAACTCTTAAAATGTGCTGTAGCCGAGGGGAGGGCACATGCTTCCCTAACCAGGCCAAGACTTCCTTCCGATCTAGTTCTGAGTGGGGCAATACTCCGATTCCCATGGGTTCAACTCTCCTGAATCAGCTCAATCTTCTTTGCAAAGGGATTTTCTGACCTCATCATACAAATCAATGGTTTCAGGCTTATGTGTTGAGTGGCGAAAAACTAATTTCCGTGAAATTACGGATATGTCACTTTCTCCCTGAGAGAGTATCGTATAAATACGGAAGATGCTGCTTAAGTGTGTCCTTTGGATTTTGCAAACAAGCGTTTCCTCGCTAACTCACCTGCGAACCTGAGCTTATGAGCTTTTGTTACAACCCTGCCTGCACCAAGCCAGAAAATCCAAATGACGCGAAAGTCTGCCAGGCCTGTGGGACGAAAATACTTTTAAAAGATCGGTATCGCTGTGCACGGGTATTAGGACGGGGGGGATTTGGAACCACATTTCTTGCGGATGACATGGTTCTACCCGGCCAGCCCAATTGCGTGATTAAACAACTGCGCCCCGCCGTCACCGCCCCCCATGTGATCGAAATGGCGCGGCAATTGTTTCAACGGGAAGCAACTACCCTAGGTAAAATTGGTAATCATCCCCAAGTCCCGCGCCTGTTGGATTATTTTGAGCAGGGGGCAGAGTTTTATCTTGTTCAAGAGTATGTCGGGGGATTAACCCTCCAGCAGGAAGTTAAGCGCAATGGGGCCATGTCTGAGGCACAGGTGCAGGAAGTGTTACGGGAAGTTCTGCCCATTCTCGACTATCTTCACAAAATTGAAGTCATCCATCGAGACATCAAGCCCGCCAATTTAATTCGCCGTGAAATTGATGGCAAATTAATTTTGATTGATTTTGGGGCTGTTAAAGACAAGGTTAGCCAGGCCATGTTGGCTAATCCCCAAGATTACTCAGCGTTTACCGCCTTTGCCGTGGGTACTCCCGGATATGCACCTCCTGAGCAAATGGCCATGCGCCCGGTTTATTCGAGCGATCTCTATGCGTTGGGAGTGACCTGCATTTATTTACTAACAGGTAAGTCTCCCAAGGATCTGGGGTATGACAACACCACTGGGGAATTTATTTGGCGGACACGGGTGACCATCAGTCCAGATTTCCAAAAAGTTTTAGAAAAGTTGATGGAGGTTTCGGTTAAACATCGTTACCAGACGGCCCAGGATGTTTTGCTGGATTTGGATCGGGTGCAACAGCGGGCTGAATATCAGCAACAAATCGCCAGTTCTCAACCGGAGCCCTATGGGGATTTAAGCCAAGGCCTGGCCTCTACTCCGGTTTCCCGCATCGATCCCTCCAGTGGCAGAACCGGAAGTAATTCCCCCCAAACGCGAAATAATCCCCGCACGGCCGTTTCCCCGAGTACCCGCTATGCGGCTAATGCTGTTCGCGCTCAACAGGCACGGGCCGATTTGCAACCCAACTACACCCGCGTCACCCCCCCCGCGATTCGCCCGCCGCAACAACGTCCATCAACCCCCGCTATTTCCCCTCTTGGTGCTGGACAACCGGTGAGTCGTGAAGCTACTCCCCAAGGAAATCGGTTGACGGCCCAGGCTCTGGTTGCTGCCTACACCCGAGGTCAGAGGGACTTTACGGAACATCGTTTAGATAATCTGGTTTTACGAAAAGTCAACCTATCGGGGGCCCGCTTTGTCCAGGCCTCACTACAAAAAACCGATTTCCGTAATTCAGTGATGAATGATGCCGATTTTGGTCGGGCTAGCCTCGGTGGAGCCAACCTGAAGGACTGTAACCTGATGGGAGCTTATTTTGTCAATGCGGATTTACAGGGCGCTAATCTGCAAGGGGCTAACCTTAGGGAAGCAACTCTGACGAATGCCAACCTGCGCGGAGCCAATTTGCACAATGCGGATCTAACGGGCTCTAACATTTCTCCGGATCAACTTTCCCAGGCCCGGACGAATTGGTTTACGATTCATCCCAATGGTAAGCGTGGTATTGGAATTTAAGGCAATCGTCTGAATCTTAAAGGAAAAAGATCAAGCTGATGATCAGCACTGAAAGCCCAAAACTTCCGGGAACTAGTTTACGGGCCCAGACTCTAACCTCTTCATGCTTTTGAGCAGTGGGGCTAAGTTGAGCTGTGAGGTAGACATTGACGGCTAAGGTGATAAAAATCGAAATGTAGCAAGCTAAGAAGAATGCGTCAAAGAATGTCAGATAACTAATGCGGGGTAAGGTACCAGCAATTGTAAAAATAAAGGTTGTTGCCGTCAGTAAGGCGCCAATGGAAAGGGGTAAGGGGCCAGTGGGCACATTCAGCAGGGGTACCCAGAGGGATAACCAGGCCACGACCGTAATTAAAAAAAGTGGTAAAAAGCCTTTCCAAATATAAAAACCTGCCCGCCGCCGAATCTGGATTGCAAACCGGGCCTGGGAAAATTCATCGGCATCTGACACCAGTTGGGTTGTAACCACACGTTGGGTAATTTTTTCCAGGTTCCACTCGCTTAAAAAAGCCTCTTGGCGCCACTGACTCGGTTTGTCCCGGACATTTAAAACTAATTCTTCGGCACTGTACACTTCTGATTCAATGACAAACTTGAGCTCCTGACGATCAAAGGGAAACCGCTGCAAATTCAATTCTGACGAGAGGGTCGGGTTAATTCGCTCTAAATAAACGACTGTTCCATCAGGCAAAACTCGAACATTCTCATCGCTCTTAAGCTCAAAATTGATGGCATTGGCCACCTCTAGTGCGGGCCACCAAATTTGCGCTAAAGGTACTGTCCGGACTTCATTTTCACTGCCAGGGGTAAAACCTAAGCGAGGATCCTGCCATTGAAGACCAATCACCGCATTGAGATTGTACTTTTGCAGAACTTGATTAATTTCCCCAAAATCATAGACAAAGAATAGGATACTAACTTGGACTTGCTGACTTGGGGGCGTTTTCAGGGAATCATTGGGGGAGCTAACAACCGCCAGTGACTCAATCGGAGCTGCTTCCTGAACAAAATTGACATTGGCCTGGGCATACTCCCGAATCTGATGACTGAAAAACACCCCAAAACAAATCAAGAATCCCAGTCCCCACAGGAAGAGGGCCCGGAACCGCCTCACCCTTAACGACCGCCCACGGTAATACTATCCACCTTGATATGGGGTTGACCAACGGTGACGTAAATACTCCCACTGACGGAGCCACAGAATCCCGCCGCCAGACCCAAATCCTGGGAAGACATGGAGATCCGATTCATAATTTCCTTTGCTTCCCCGATCAGCGTGGCACCTTTGAGGGGTTTAGTAATCTTGCCATTGTCGATCAGGTAGGCTTCTTCCACGGCAAAGTTAAATTGTCCCGTAGCCCCAACACTCCCGCCACCCATGCGTTTGCAGTAGAGCCCCTTGTCCACAGAAGCTAAGAGATCATCCAGGGAATATTGGCCTGGGGCAATGTAGGTGTTCCGCATCCGAGAAGCCGCTCCATAGGCATAGCTTTGCCGCCGCCCACTGCCTGTCCGGGGATGACCAGTGCGGAGGGAACCTGCCCGATCACTTAAAAAGTTTTTCAATACGCCCCGTTCAATCAGTAAGGTGCGCTGGGCTGGCATGCCTTCGTCGTCCATGTCAATGGTGCCAAAGGCCCCAGGGGAAATACCCTCGTCCCAGGCCGTGAGATTTTCGTGGGCAATTTTTTCACCTTTTTTATCGATAAAGGGGGTGGTTTGCCGTTCAATTTGAGTCGTTTCCAGTAAATGCCCACAGGCCTCATGGAAAATCACTCCGCCAAACTGATTCGCCATAATCACTGGATAGGTTCCGGATTCAATGTAGTCGGCCCGCAACATCCGCCCGGCTGCTTCCGCCACATCCGCCGCAGTGGTGGCAAAATCCCAGGCCCGTAAAAATTCTGGATTACTGGTATCCCCTTTCCGTTCCCCGATAGACGTGCGATGTTCACCATCTGCACACAAGACGGAAGCCCCCGCCGATTGGGTTAAACGAATATCCCGGGCAAATGTTCCATCACTGGCCGCCACTAATACCTCTTGCCAATCACGAAAATAACTCACCCGCCGGGATTGCAAGTGTTGGGCATTTTTTTGAATTGTGTCACTGGCGGCTAGGAGAATTTCTCCAGTTTCTTTGACTGGACTACAGGCCCCTAACCAGTGATCTTTACTTTTGGCTGTGGCATAATCCCGAAGTAGTTCTAAATGAATTTCTGGGACAAAGGCCTGGGCACTGGGTACATGCAGCCCCATCAACATCAAGGCTTTTTCGAGGGCGGCCCGCAAACCGGTAAAACTCAGGTCGTTGGTGCTGACATAACAATCGGCGGTCCCCCGAAACACCCGCACCCCGGCTCCAGTGGATAGGCGCGGTGAGATACTGGTGATTTTGTCTTCCTCGGCCAAGCAACTGATATAGTTCACCCGCTCCAGAAAAAACTCCACCAAGTCTGCTCCGGCGGCTCGACCCAGGCCCAGTAAAGTGGACAGCGGGGCTTCCCAAGTCAAATCAAAGCGTTCGGAATTGGGGGTATAGCTGAGGCTGGGGAGATCGTGGGAAACAAGCAGGGTTTCAGGGGCCATGGAGGAAAACTATCCGTGAGGTGACGTTTACAAATTTAACAAATGGCTCGATGGCCTTCAGCTGACTGGGGGTAAGTTCAGGATGATCCAGGCATCAATCAAGAACAGTCCCAGGGCAAAAAGTCCCAGGAGTCCATACATCCAGGCCTGGGCCAAGGGACGTATTAACTTGGTCTCCAGGCCAGTTTGGGTATGCAGGTAATCCAACATCCGACTAAAGCCCGCCACCCGCATTGGTAAGAGATAGGCTAAACCTGTGTTCGTTTGCAGGTAATAGACCAGTCCCCCTTGACTGGTACCTCGTGGGCGTAACGCCACAATGTCTGACCAGGCCACAGTCCATTCCCGCCGTAAAAATCCTGGAACCCACGCCGGGTAAGTAATTGCCATGCCGACGGAATTGAGATGCACCCGATAACTCAAGGCCCCAGCTAGAAGGATAAGCCCCAGCAGCAAGCCAATCCCCAACAGCCAAACAGGAATCGGGGCCTGGGTTTGAAAAGCCAGAATTGGCAACGGTAACGTCAACGCCCCGTAGAACAGATACAAGGCTCCAGAGATTAAGCTGGAATTTTTGAGCGTCAGGTCGGCTGGGGGAGCTTGAGCACTGGAGGGTTCAAACATGGGGGAGGTGGATTCAGTCATATTCTAGAACGTTGGTTTTAAAGCGCAGGAGCTAGGGTTGGCTCAGGTTCAGGGGTGGGTGAGGGGGTAACGGCGGAAAAATTCCCTGCTGGACAGGCCTGTTTTGCCATCCGGGTCGCGGGCCAAGTAAACAGGGATTGTAGGGCTGCTTGGCGAGTTTCCGGGGGTTCGGGCCCCAGGCTCCACAAGCTCTCAAAGAAAAAGAAGGCAACCCCCAAGCCATCCATTTGAGCGGCAGTAACCTTGGCTTTCACCAGATCAATCGGGGTGCGGTTGGTGCGTAATCCGGTTAAGACGCCGACCCCAGTAGGAATTTTGGCTTTGGCGGCCTGGAGTTCTGGACGGACAATTTGCTCCATAAACGCTTGAATGCTAGGGCGATACACCTGGACAATTAATTCATCCACCAGATCCTGATTAATCCAAGCGACCCAATCTTGGAGGGAACTGTTGTAGGCCGAGGGATAGGGATTTGGGGACACTGAGACAATGGCATTGGGTTTACGGGCTTTCACGGCCTCGTGGATCTCATTCATAAATGCTGTAATTTTGTCTGCCCGCCATTTGACCCAATCCGTGGCCTGGGGATGGGCTGGAGCTTCTTTTTTCGTCTCTGCCTTATACAGGGCTAGGGTATAGGGGTCGTAACCAAACTCGTTGGGCAAGCTCATGTGGTCGTCAAACTGAATCCCGTCGCCATCGTAAAGGCTCACCACCTCCACCACTAAATCCTTGATAAATTTCTGCACCTCAGGATGAAAGGGATTTAGCCAGACCACTTCACCGGCGGCCCCAACCCAGGTTTTTGTTCCATCTCGGCGTTGCGTGACCCAGGTGGGATGTTGGATGACCAGTTCTGAGGTTTCTGGGGCCATGAAGCCGAATTCAAACCAGGGAATTGCCAATAACCCTCGACAATGGGCCTGTTGAATCACCTCGGCCAAAATGTCGTAACCGTCTTGGACGCCGCGAATCACAAAGGGCTGAATGTTGTGGCGTTGGGCAATGGGGCTGGGGTAGGTGACATAGCCGGAATTCCAGATCACCGGATAAACCGTATTGAAATTAAGTTGGGTCAGCTTATCCAGGGCCTGGGTTAACCGCTCCCGATCTCGTAATACCGGGGTGTCCGTAGTGGTCAGCCAAACGCCGCGAATTTCAGTCCGGGGGGCGGGGGTGGGGGTGAGTGGGGGCAAGTAAATATCATCCGGTGGCTCAGGATTTTCCGGAATTGGCACTGCCATCGGTTGAGCAACCATCGGTGACTGTAATCCAATGGCCAAGACCAATCCTAGGGCACATCCCCAAAGAACCAGCCACCGCCAACGACGCCATTGCCGAAATGTCGATCTTCCCAATCCCATATCCGCCCAAGAATTTACAAAATTTTAAGATTCTGCATCATTCTATGACTCTTTACTGGGACTTCACCACCTTGGCCAAGGTTGCCCGATCTCCGCCCCCGGCCTGGGAAAGCCCTATTGAATAGTCCAATGTTGTCCATATAATTCTTCCGCTGTGGGGAACCCAGGCCTCGGCAATTTCCTAACCTTGTTAATATAAGTTAATAAATCTTGAGATTTGTCCCGTGACCAGCCAACTTGCGATTGAGTCCCCTACCGATCCCTTTGATATTGAGTTAGAGTCCCAGTTCTGGCAGTGGCGGGGGCAACGAATCCATTACGTCCAGGCCGGGTCAGGGGTCACTAATCTTCTCCTAGTCCATGGGTTTGGAGCTTCCACGGATCATTGGCGCAAAAACATCGCTCAACTCTCAAAACACCACCGCGTCTGGGCCATTGATTTGTTGGGATTTGGACGCTCGGAAAAACCAGCCCTGACCTACAGTGGCGAACTCTGGCGAGATCAACTCCAAGACTTTTGCCAATCCATAATCCAGGCCCCAGTGGTAGTGGCCGGTAATTCCCTTGGAGGCTATGCTGCTTTGTGTTTTGCCGTAGATTGTCCCGAGTTGACCCAGGGTTTAATTCTTCTCAACTGTGCCGGCCCCTTCAGTGACGAGCAGCAAAAACAAGGGTTTAACCTCCAGCGGGCGATTCTGAAACTCCCCTTTGTGGTGGAAATTTTTAGTTTTGTGCTCTTTCAACAGATGCGGCAACGGAAAAAAATTCGCGATGTTCTCCTGAAGGTGTACAAAGATCCCACTGCAGTTACAGATCGTCTGGTGGAGGAAATCTATCGACCGGCCTTTGATCGGGGCGCCTTGGGGGTTTTTGGGGCAGTGTTTAAGTCTCCTCCGGGGCGACCTTTAGATGTACTTCTGGGGCAATTAGCAAAGCCTTTGTTTCTACTTTGGGGGGAAGCAGATCCTTGGATGTCAGCCAGCAAAGCCCAAAAAATGCAGGCCTACTATCCCCAGGCGGACTTAGCTCTCGTGAATGCTGGCCATTGTCCCCACGATGAATGCCCTGGGGAGGTGAATGCGCTGATCCAGGCCTGGATAGAAAAATTAGCAGCCTAAGGTTTTATGAACTTTCCTACTCCAGAGCATCATCTCCATCGGTAGGGTTAAGGCCTGAAGGAAGGGAATCAAAAGAATCAGCTATTCTGGAGTAGTTGCGCTGAATCCTTGACCTATGGCCTGGAAAGAAACGAGTGTTGCCCTTGGGGTTGTGTGCTTAGGTGTGTTTATCCCCCTAGAAGCCCGCAGTGAATCCCAGCGAACTCTCTTGGCCCAGGCCGCCGACCTGCAACCGATTGAAGCGGGGACACCCCTGGGTGGTCAAGCTCAACCCCTACCCCTGCCCCAACCTGGCCCCAACTATCAGGGAGCCGATCAAGTCCTTGAAGAATCCGGGCAAGTTGCCCAACAGGAGGCGGCCGTCAGTCTAATTCGCCAAACCCAAGACTCAGGCCTACTCAACGATGACTACGTGGGCAGCCCGGTGTACTTTAACTGGGCCGATGGACAGCAAATGGGGGTGCCTGTGGACGACGCCATTGGAACCTGGGGCGATGGTTACTATCCCTACACAGCGGATTTCTAAATGTTCCCTAGCCTGCCTTGCATAGTTACCTAAGCCAGATTGGAAACAATATTCACCACCAGGCCAAAAATCACCGCCACAAACATAAATCCCAGGACTGACTGCACCAAGCTCACGGAACGCATTTCATAGCTCAAGATGGACACGTCTGAGGTTTGGTAGCACATGGCAATGGTGAACGAGTAATAGAGAAAGTCGCGGTAAGACACTAGACCATCGTGGGGAAATTCCAGACCCTTCACATAGGGAAGAGCTTCATCGCTGACTTGGGGTAAATGTTGCACTTCGTCGTAATAGAGCCGAGCATAGTGAATCGCATAGTAGGTGTGAACGATCAGCCAGGATAAAAAAACTGCTAAAAGTGAGAGTCCCAGATGGGCATTGGTGACCAGTGGGGGATATTTTTGCGAGTTATCCAGCATAATTGCTACCCCCAGCAAACTTGATAGGGAAAAAAGTACGACGATGGTCAACAGTCCCAAGGTGCTCGGTTCCCCCCGTTGGGCATAGCGGTAGGTTTGTTCCGGAGTCGCTTGCCACATAAAGAAGCCAAGAATTGCCAGATGAAGCAACAACCCCAAGTCAAACGCCAAGAGGATTCGTAACTCCCACCACTGGGTTGACCATGCCCTATACACCAGTACCATGACCGCGAAGGACAAAAGAGAGCGCACCCAGGGACTCACTAACCAAGGTGTATATCTCAAGGCTCACCTATTCCATAACTCGGACTTCTCTAGGTAATGGCGAGCAAGGGCCGGGAAAATTCAAAATCCCTCAATCTTCGGCTTGGGCAGACCCCTCGGGAATTAAAGACCAACGTGTGGGGGGCCAAAACCGTACGGCGGCCCGACCAATAATATGATCCCGTGGGACAACTCCCCAGCAACGACCATCTAAGCTATTTCCCCGATTGTCGCCGAGAACCAAATAGGAGTCTGGGGGAATAACTTGAGGTTGACCTAAAAATGGCATCATTCCCGCACAGGTATCCACTGTCGTAAACGAGGAAAGGGGCAAGTAGGGTTCTGGAAAGGGTTGGCCATTAATTAAAACTCGCCCTGAGGAAATTGCCACCTGATCTCCCGGCATCCCAACAATTCGCTTGATAAACGCATCCCGAAAACCAACGGCCTGGAGTGTATCCGTGGGGTTAAAAACCACAATGTCGCCGCGGCGGGGGGGATGGAAGTAGTAACCTACTTTCTCGACAATTAGACGATCATCAATTTCCAGGGTAGGTTCCATCGAGCCAGAGGGAATATAGCGGGCCTCGGCCACAAACGTCCGAATTCCAAAGGCCAAAATCAGCGCCATTCCCAGGGTTTTGAGAATTTCTACCCACCAGGCCTCAGCTTTCTCCGGTGTTGGGGTTTCAGGGGAAGATTGGGGTTGTTCCGTTGCCTTGAGGCCATCATCTGTCATAGAGAGCGTATTTCCTTAAAATCCGTAAATTTCCTGTACCCAGAACCGACCCCTCGATAACTAAGCTTTTGAGTTTGGGCAAGGCGGCCAGACCTGTCCAGGGCAAAACTGTGGATGAAACGCTCCTATTGTAACAAGGGAAACATCGCCCACCTGTTATGAAATTTTCTAAAAAATAAAACTCTAAAATGCTTGCAACTGTTGTCAGTGAGCTATCCATCGGGTTTCAGGGCTCCAGGGGTTAAACTGCGGGGTAATTAGGTGTTTGGTAAATAATCATGGTGAACAGAGTTTGGAGAGAACAGCCATGGGGACATTTTGGGCCGTATTGGAATTCCCTCTGATGTGGCCGACGCCGCTCTGTTTCTTTGCTCACCAGAAGCTGCCTATATCACCGGGGCCTGTTTGACCGTGGACGGTGGATTTTCCCTGGGCCTGCGACTCCTTTAACGGTTGAACTCCGCTTCAGGGCAAGAGTTAGGTTTTCGGCCAGGGAGTTGGTAGGCTTTTAGGTATTGTGATGCCCGATCGGGTCAAAAATTGTCCCCATGCCTGTTTGGTTTGCCCTGAGTGTCATTAGTGTATTTTTGGCTCTTTCCTGGTTAGTGGAACATCCCCTCAGGGGGGTAATGGGCCTGGGGCTGTTGGGGGGCGGGGCCTGGTGGACAGGACAACGGCTTTGGTCAGGGGCGCCTAGGCTGGATTTACCCAAAACATCTGGGGTAACTCCTGCCGACATTAACGCTAAACTCCAGGCCTGTGAACTGTGGAATACCACCTTAAAGGAACTCCAGGCCCCGATGGATTTTGATCTTCCCTTGGCATCCCTGCACCAGGCCAAGAGTCGGCAGAGCCTAGAGATTGGAATTTGGGGAAACCTCGGAAGTTATCCGGCCGAGCTTGAATCCCAGATTAGTCCCAATCTTGACCCCAACACTCAGATCAAATACCTGAAAGCCCTTCACCATCCTCCCCAGGCCGACTTGACCCTATTTCTGATTAACGGTGACTTGACCCAAACAGAACTCCAGGCCTTAAGGGTGTTGAAATCTGAGCAGTATCCAGTTTTGCTGGTCTGGCCCCAATCCCCCCAGGAGAGTTTGGCCAATCAGGGCCTCATTGCCGCGGAATTAACTCGCAAACTAAAGTCCTTGCTATCTCAGGAGGATTGGCTGAGCCTCAAGCCTGGACAATGGCAACCGCTGATTTCCCGTTTGGCTCAGATCCAGACCCAAGACCGACAACGACTCATTCACCAACGCACCTTTTCCGCCGCCCAAAAACTTGAGGAGCAAATTCGGGTACAGGTCAAACAGTTCCGTCAAACCTTGGCCCTACCAATTATTACCCGCTATCAATGGCTGGGGGCGGGGGTTGCTGCTGTGAATCCGATTCCCCTGCTCGATTTGGTTGTGACTGGCGGCTTGTTGGTGCAGTTAACCCTGGAATTGGGCAAACTCTATCAACGAGATTTCGAGGTAACCCAGGCCAGGCCCCTTGCTGAAACCCTCCTTCGGCAAATGCTGCAATTGGGAGCTGTGGAAGTATCAACTCAAGCCTTAGGGCACTGGTTAAAGGGCAACAGTATCACCTATTTGGCTGGGAGTTGTGTCCAAGGGGCGAGTGTAGCCTACGTGATTCGCGTCGGGGGACTCAGCTTAATTGACTACTGGCAAACTTTGGCTGACCAACCCCAAAGACAGACCCATGGTCGTCCTCAACTCCAGGCCAGTGTGCAACGGGTGTTAGCCCAACTCCCCCGGCAAGCTTTTTTCCGCCAGTTTCAATTCCCAAACCTACCCATCCATCCTGCGACCTGATCTGAACCAGATGTCAATTGCCCCAAGTCATTTCTGCTTAGGGTTAGATACTAAGGAAAACCTCAGGTATGGGTTATGAACACTTTTGTCGTCAATCTTTTTGCGAAACCACCAGAGAAGTTAGTTGCAGGGCTGGGAGATGATAAAGGTCATTCTGTGGCCTGGTGAATCTAGAAACGGAATGTTAAAATGAGGGGCTGTCTGAAATAATCAACGAGCTGCACTATGGCTTGCCCAAAGAAGAAAACCTCTAAATCCAAACGGGATATCCGTCGTTCAAACTGGAAACGGAAAGCCAACTTACAAGCCCAACGCGCCCTTTCCCTTGGCAAATCCATCCTGACTGAGCGGGCCCAAGGGTTCTATTTCCCGGAACAGGATCAGGAAGACGAGGCTGAATCCTAGGTTGAGGTTGAGTTCTCAAGACACAGCGCTTAGGATGCAGTAACTACCTGTGGCAGCCGTTGTTCTGGAGCAGCTAAGTAAATCCTACGGAACGGGCCGGGCTGGACAGTTGCCGGTTTCAGTTTTGGCGGACATAAATCTTCACATCCAAGATCAGGAATTCATGGTTTTGGTGGGGCCTTCCGGCTGCGGTAAAAGTACTCTGCTCCGACTGATTGCCGGCCTGGAAAAGCCAACAGCGGGCAAGATTTGGGTGGGGGAGCGATGTGTCAATGATTTACCCCCAAAGGCTCGGGATATTGCCATGGTGTTTCAGAGCTATGCTCTCTATCCCCATTTGACGGTGGCGGATAATTTAGCCTTTGGGTTACGCCGGACTCCGACTCAGCATCTTGGCCTGGGCTCACAATCGTCACGGTTGGGTTTGCCTTTGCCCCTGGAAGCAGGCCTGGTGAATTTAACCCAACGCCTACCGCGTCCCCTACAGTTTCAGTCACCTCGGGAACGTGCCATTCAAGCCCGAATTCAGACCGTGGCCGAAATGCTGCAAATTCAACCCCTGATGCAGCGGTATCCCAAGCAACTTTCGGGGGGACAGAAGCAACGGGTCGCGTTGGGTCGCGCCATGGCCCGCAATCCCCAGGCTTTTCTGATGGATGAGCCGCTGTCCAACCTAGATGCCAAATTGCGGACAGAAACCCGCGCCCAAATCGTCCAACTCCAGCGGCAATTAGGGGTGACGACGATTTATGTTACCCACGACCAAACTGAAGCCATGACCATGGGGGATCGGATTGTGGTTCTCAATGGCGGCAAAATTCAACAATTGGGGACTCCCCTGGAACTTTATCAACGCCCTGCTAATCGGTTTGTGGCAGAGTTCATTGGTTCGCCGCCGATGAATTTTCTCTCCGTCAGCTATCGAGGGCAACAATTACACTGTGGAGCTTGGGCCTGGGACGTACCGCTGGCCTGGCGATCAAGTTTAGCTGCCTATGAACATAAATCCCTCATTTTCGGGGTGCGGCCAGAATCCCTTCACCTCAGTTCCGAGTCCCCAAATCATCTGCCCGTCAAGGTTGTTCTGGTGGAAGCACTGGGCCATGAAACCTCTTTGGCGGTGGAAGTGATCCTCAACTCAGAATCCCAGGCCTGGCGGGTGCGGGCGGGGGCAGGATTACGGGTCAGCGTGGGTGATCAGCTTTGGTTGTCCCTGGGGGAAACAGGGATTCATCTGTTTGATCCGGAGACTGGCCTGGCCCTGGAGACTAGAAGCGAATAAAGCCCATCCGCTATGCTAAAGACTCTAGGAACATTATTTTTTATCTAATGTTGGGGCATTGTCTGTGGGACGCGGCTCAACTCCATCAGCAACTCAGGTCAAGACCGTTAAACCCCGGCGTGGGCAACGTATTTTCCCCTCAGGCTCGATCCAGTATCGTCTCTATTGGCATTGGCCGTTGAACAGAAAGGCAACCTTGGCCTTGGGGGCGACTGTAATTGGTGTGGCCATCTGGGAAACCGATGCAGTTTTGTGTTTGGCAACCGCTGCAGGTATTGGAACTTTATTTCTGGTGCAGCGGGGTAAAAATCATTTGCTTGGGGCGGCTGGCCTGGTGGCAACCCTAGGACAAACTTTTTGGCGGGCTTGTCAAACGTTTCCCTTATTGTTGGCAGGGGTGGCGGCGATGGGGGCAACCAGTGGTACCTACGTGGCCCTGAAGTTGTGGCAAGCTAGTCCAAACTCTTGGTTGGGGCTGGGATTATTAATCCAAGGTTTGGGGATCTATGGACTCCTGGTTTTGGGGATGACTGTAAGCCAACAGCAACGCCAAGGACACCAAGAACAACAGTGGCAGGAGTTAATCCAGGCCCTAACCCATCCCCAGGCCCTGTCCCGCTATCTGGCCATTCGTCGCTTAAGTCGGCTGCCGTTAAGTCCGGATCAGGCCAAAATTTATCAAGAGTCCCTGGTGCTGCTATTGGCGACGGAAGCGGAAACTCAGGTCAAACAGGCAGCTCTGGAAACTCTTCATGCTTTGCCAATGCCCCTCCCCTTGAAGTTATCCGCCAAGCCAAGTTTATCGGTGCTGAGCCAAGTCAAGCATTAAGCTGGGTGTCGGTTTAAAAAGTCTTGGACTGCATCAGCATCGGGCTGGGGGGCAATCGCACCGGGGGCCTGGGTGACCATCGCACCAACTGCACTGGCATAGCGCATTGTTTCTTTTAACCAGGCCGGGTCATCCAAGTGACTTTGCCCATCTGGGGCCTGGACCAAACAGTGAAGTAACCCGGCCACAAACCCATCTCCGGCCCCGGTTGTATCCACGACTGAGACGGCAAAGGCGGGTAATGCTCCGGATTGGGTAGCACTGGCGTATTGGCAGCCCTGTTCGCCATCGGTAATCACCACTAGACCCGGTTGCCCTGGAGCAGATTGAAATACCACTTGGACATCAGCACTGCCAAATAACCACTCAGCCTCCTCTGCGGCTAATTTGATCACTGTGGCCTGGGCCAAAAGGTCTAAAATTACTGACTTTGCGGCATTGGGGTCTGCCCAAAAGATGGGACGCCAATTCACATCCACCAGAATTTTCACCTGATGGGCCTGGGCGAGGGTCACGGCCTCACGGATAGCAGTGGCCGTAACCGGACTAGCGAATCCCAGGGTTCCGAGAACAAGAAATTGGGCTTGAGGGAATAATTTCTGAGGCAACATTGGGGCCTGGAGCATGGCATCGGCAAAGGTTGACACATCCCCTGGAGAAAAGCCGACAAACTGACGATCACCGGACTCCAAATGGGCCACTTCTACTTGTCGGGTTGGATAGTTGGCAATGCGCTGTAATCCGGTTAAATTGATGCCCAGGCCCCGTAATTGAGCTTCAATCCGCGCCCCAATGCCGTCGGTACCAATGGCCCCGATAAATGCCGCTGGAGTTCCCAACTTGACCAGGCCCGCAGCGACATTGGCCGGTGCCCCCCCTAAGAAACATTGCCGATGCTGATGGCGGGTCAGACAGTCCTCCAACACCTCCCCTAAACACAGAACCTGGGGTATGGGTGGGGACGATTCGACAAACGGCATAATAGAAACAGAAAATCACGTTAGCGTTGGTTGCATTATTTCACGGGATTGCCCTATGCCCCAAAATCACTCAGCCTACACCTCCGAGGATTTGCAGGGAATTTTGCGAATCGCCCTCTCCCGTCAACAGCAACAGGGGGAATTTTCCTGGGACGACTTGGTGGAGATTGCTGGAGAACTGGGTTTGACTCCGAGTGATCTGGTGATCGCCGAAAAAGAATGGCAGGCTCAACAAACCATCCAGGCCAAGCAAGCGGAATTTGATCAACTGCGTCAACGGCAACTGGGACAACGGGCCGGCCGCTACTTACTCTTGAGTGGGGGCTGTGTCGGCTTAAATGCCCTAATGGGGTGGGGGTTTCCCTGGGCCCTGTATGTACTCCTGGGTTTGAGTTTGCGCCTAGGACTCCAGGCCTGGTCTGTCTATCAACCCAAGGGGGAGGCCTACGAGCAAGCTTTTCAAAAATGGTACCGCCGTCATCAATTTCGGGGCTGGCTCAGTCGTTGGACAACCCGTTTACTTCAAAGCACCCTGCCGCAATAACTGGTCTGTCCCTAAGGAATGGCTGGGAGCATGGATCGGAGTAGGAACAGACTCAACATTTAAGCTGGGAACCAAGGCAATAAATTCGGCGTTAAAGTGCTGATCAAAACTTGCCTGACCCTGGAGTAAATACCAGACGGCTTCGATGACACTGGCGACGCGGGCAATGGCCCAAGCCGGGAACAGTACTCCCAAAATTACATAAACCAGGCCCCAGGTATATTGCCGCAGATAAAACTTGTGCAGACCCGGCAACAATAACCCCGCAAAGGCCAAGAGAATTGCCATGGCCCGGTTTTTATAAGCTGGAGTTGGAATGGGTGGGGGGGACTGTGCCATGAATCGCCAGCCAAACATCTCATCTTCCTCACTACTTTAGAGCCAACATGGCCTGGGGGACGTTTCCAAGATTACGGAGAAATTCCGAGAATGATGTGGAACCCGTACCCCTGCTCGCGAGTCCATCAGGGATAATGAACAAAGTTAGTAAGTATAAATAACCATGACTCTTGCCCAAGAACTGCCCCCCCAAAACCTGAAACCGGCCTGGAAAACCATTTTTTTTATGGCCTTAGTTCATCTTGGGGCCCTGTGCGCCTTGATTCCGGGAACCTTTAGCTGGTCTGGGTTGGCCATCGCTGGGGTGATGTTTTGGGTGACAGGGGGCCTGGGGATTACCCTCGGCTGGCATCGGCTCTTGACCCATCGGAGTTTTCAGTTGCCCAAACCTTTGGAATATTTCTTTGCCTTTTGTGGGGCCTTGGCCTGTGAGGGGGGAGTTCTGGAATGGGTTGGCCTGCACCGGAATCACCATCAACATTCCGATCAGCCCTTAGATCAACACAACTCTCGCCGTGGTTTTTGGTGGAGTCACATGGGCTGGATGCTCTCAGAAATTCCGGCCAAATCAGAAATCGAGCGTCTAACCAAGGATATTAATCAAGATCCGTTCTACCGCTTTTTGGATGATTATTTCATCTTGATTCAGGTGGCTTTTGGGCTGCTGTTGTATGGCCTGGGGGGTTGGTCTTGGGTCATTTGGGGCATTTTTGTCCGCTTGGTGGCGGTTTACCATGTGACTTGGTTTGTTAATAGTGCAACCCATCAGTTTGGCTATCGCACCTTTGAAAATTCCGACTGTTCAACCAATTGCTGGTGGGTGGCCCTGTTGGCCTTTGGTGAGGGCTGGCATAATAACCACCACACCTATCCCCATTCGGCCCGCCATGGATTGCAATGGTGGGAATTTGATCTGACTTGGGTTACAATTCGCTTTTTACAGATCCTGGGCCTGGCGACAAAGGTGCGCTTAGTCAATTCCCCGAACCCTGAGCAAGGCTAAACCTTAAGTTCGAATTATTAAGAGCCACAGGGGTAAGCAGCCTAAAAATCCCATCGTACTCAGGGCAATGCTGCTGGTGCTGATGTCTCGGTTTAGTTCGTATTCTTCAGAAAGAATCAGGGCGGCAAAGGCTGTGGGAGTTCCGGCCATCAAGACAATGGCAAACATCGCCTGGGGGGGTAACCCGTAGGCCCAGGCCAGACCCCCCATGATCAGGGGCAAAATTAGGGTCTTAATCATGGTCGGTAAGAGGGCTAGTTTTAGGGATTGCCAACTCGGTAACTGACCTAGACGAATTCCAATCAACACAAATGCCAAGGGGATGACCAGTTGGACTTCAGTTTTTAAGGCCCAGTCTAACCCGTGAGGAAAATTGACCGAGCGTAAGCCCATGCTTAAGAGAAACGCCCACAAACTGGGGACTGAAATTAAATCCTTCAGTTGTGTCCAGCCCTGGGTCGAGCGGCCATAGTAACTGGCAATTAAGACCCCACAACCATAGGTACCAATCACATTCTGAGTTACGGCAAAAAAGACAGCCCATCCCAGATACTCGGGAGCCATGACTTGAATCGCAATCGCCAGGCCAACAAACCCGGTATTACCCAACACGGAGGCCACCAGGTAACTCCCCCGATAGGCCCGATCTGTGGCGGTGGGTAAAAATAAACTGGCCTGGGTCGGATTCACGGTTAACCATTGGGGAACAAACCAGCGGCGTTGGAGCGGGTAACTGATTTGGGCCACTACAAACCCCACGGCCAAGGTAATCAGGGCAAACACTGGCACCAGGCCAATCATCTGACTAAAATCGGTTTGGCGCACCAGGGCAAAAATCTCAATCGGCACCCCGATCCAATACAGGCCCCGCCCTAACCAAGTCGGAATCATCGGGGGAATCCAACGACAGGCTAAAATCCCCAGGCCAATCCAGGTAATTAGGGGTAAATAACTGGCGATGAGGGCTTCCGTCATGGATTAGGCCCGGCGGTGGAGGAAGGCAACGGTTTCAACATGGGCAGTTTGGGGGAAGAAATCTAGGGGTTGTACCCGCGTCAAATTATAAAAGCCAGCGTGACAGAGGTCGTTTAAATCTCGGGCTAAGGTGGCGGGGTTACAACTGACATAGACAATCCGCTCTGGGGCCAAGGTTTTTAAATGGTTTAGGGTGGTCGGATCACAGCCTTTCCGAGGGGGGTCTAGCAGCACAATATCAGGGGGATGTTCACCGAGGAATTGCCAATCTCCCATGTCGGCCTGAATAAATTCGGCATTAGTAATCCGGTTGAGTTGGGCATTGGCGTGGGCCTGTATCACCGCCGCTGGATTAATTTCAATTCCCAAAATTCTCTGGGCCTGGGAGGACAAGGGTAGGCTCAAGGTTCCGACACCACAGTAGGCATCCAAGATGGTTTCAGCCCCAGTGAGCGCCAATTCGGCCTGGATGAGGGTGACGAGGGTTTCCGTTTGCTCTGTGTTGACTTGAAAAAAGCTGGTGCTATTGATCTGAAACTCCAGGCCCGCCAACTGCTCCCGAATATAGTCCCGCCCCGCAATAACCTCAGTTTCGTCGCCAAAAATTTGATTCCCGGGCTTGAGGTTGTGATTCAGGCAAACCCCCACCAGGCCGGGATAGGTGGCCAGCCAAACCGCAGCTTGTTCTGGGAGTTCAGTCAAATCATCGGAGGCCGTCACTAAGGTTAAGAGAATTTCCCCTGTCCGTCGCCCAATCCGTAGGCCCAAATGTCGCAAGGCCCCGGTGTGGTTGAGTTCGTTGTAGATGCTCCAGGCCTGGTCTTGAAGATCCAATTTCACTCCGGCCAGTAATGGGTTTAAGCGGGGATCCTGCACCGGACATTGATTTAAGTTAACGATGTGATGGCTACCTTTACGGTAATACCCGGCCTGGACGCGACCCTTATTAAACGCCAAGGGATAACTGACTTTATTGCGATAGCCCAAGGGGGTCGGGGCCGGAATGATTGGATCAAGGGGAACCCCACTAAATTTACCAATCCGCTCAAGGGCCGCTTGCACTTGCTCCTGTTTGGCCTGGGCCTGGAGGGGATAGTCCACCACTTGCCACTGACAACCGCCACATTTATCCGCCACAATGCACGCGGGTCTGACGCGACCGGGGCCTGGGGAAATAACCTCTAGAAGCTGCCCATACCCATAGCGGGGTTTGACATGATTGAGGCGCACCCGGATCTCATCTCCCGGCACCGTATCTGGGACAAAAATCACCCGCTCTTGCCACCGCCCCAGGCCATCCCCAGTCGTGCTTAAATCTGTAATTTCTAGTTCTAAAATCTCGCCAACCTGCCAGGCCGGGTCTGAATTAACTGAATATTCACTGAGCATTTTTTTAAGTTCAATCCTGTGGTTTAGGGGATAAAAGTAAAATTAAAACAGACCCGATTCTGGCGACATTGATGCACCCTTGAAGCCGGGGAATCTCAACCGCTTAGATGGACTTGGCCTGGGGGGATTATGAATTTAAATCGGCCGGGAAATCAGTATCCAGGATTTGGGTTGTTGGATAGGGGCAAATGGTGGACAAATCGGCATCATCCAAATCAGTTTCTCGCACCACCAGATCAATTCCCGCTTCATATCCGATGGCAATTGCTTCGGAAAGGTAGGGGTTTAGGCTTGGATTTTCTTGGAGGAGCCGGGTGATCTCACGTCGTTGTTCTCGAATCGTTGCTCGCCAGCTTTTACTGCGCTTTTCAGGTTGATAGTCCCATTTGAGGAGATGGCCAAGCAGGATTCCTAAGCGATTACGCAATTCCTGTCGCTGTTGTTTACCCAAGGATTCAATTTCCTCTGCCAAGTTGCTCAAGTCTAATTGCTGCCAGGCCCCGCTTTTGAGGTAGTTGGATTGTTCAATTGTCCAAGCATAAAAGTCGGTTTCATAGAGATTAGTGGACATGGAGCAATTCCCAAGGGCAGTTCTGTTCTAGTTCTACTCTAGCCTTTTGTCCCATTTAGCCACTGAGACGGGGGAGAACCACGGTGAAGGTTGTGCCTTGGTGTAGTTGGCTCTCGACTAGCAACTTACCCTGATGGTTTTGGACAATGGTTTGGGCAATGGCTAACCCCAGGCCAGTTCCGTCTGTTTGGGTGGGTTCTAGGCGAAAAAACCGATCAAAAATCCGACCCAAGGCATCCGGGGGAATTCCAGGCCCCTGATCTTGCACCTTAACGGCATAGTGTTGTTCGGTTTGGGCTAAATGGACGGAAACCCTTCCCCCGGCTGAACTATAGGCAATGGCATTACTGATCAGGTTGGTAAAAAGGCGGCAGAGTTGATCCGAGTCAGCCGGGAGCGTAAAGGGTTCGACCTGATGGTTCAAATTCCCCTGAGCAGACTCTTGAGCATCGGTAATCTCTAGGTCAATCGCGATGTTCCGGGCCTGGGCGATGGCCTGCTGTTCAGCGATTACGGTCATGACAATTCCATCTAGGGCACAGGACTCTAACCGCAACGGGACAATGCCACTATCCTGTCGGGCGAGAAATAATAGGTCATCCACTAAACGCCCCAACCGCCGGGTAATCCGTTCAATGAGTTGCAGGTGTTCTGTAGGCTGTTCAGGATTTGCTTCGGCGAGGGCCACTTGGGCATTGGTTTGGATTAGGGCGATGGGGTTCCGTAATTCGTGGGAAGCATCAGCAGTAAATTGCTTGAGGTAGGCATAGGATTGGCGAATTGGCTCCATGGCCAAGCGGGACAAAAACCAACCACTGGCCGCCACTAACCCCACCATAGCCCCCAGGCCCAGGCCCAAATCACGCAGTAGTTCTTGACTTGGACGAGTGACTTCAAACCAGGGATGACTGACACGCAAATAGCCAATGACCTGATTTTTTTGCCGCAGCGTGACCGTAATTTGCCTGAGCCAGTGGCGTAACTCTGGGGGTGCAAGGGGATTGGTGACGATGGTGACAGGATTACGCCCAGGCCGGAGGGGAATTTCCAGGACATCATCAAAGGTTGACCAGACTAAATCACCAGCCGCATTAAACCCTTCCAAATCAATGTGGTCTTCATCAATGGCCGCGGTGGCAAAGGGATTTTGGTCAAAACTCACGGGCCAATTAATCGGCTCACGGGCTTCAGGGGTAATGATCAACGACCGACTCACCACCTCGACCACATGATTTAAGGTATCGTCCACCCGCTCAATCAGCGTTCCCCGGACATAGAGAAAAAAACCAATGGCAAAGACCAACAGCAAAATGCCGGTGACCATTGTGTACCAAATCGCCAGTCGTCGTTGCGTGGCCTGGAATAGGGGTAATTGAGCCCGTGGTTGGGGGGAAGTGACTGACCGGGTTTGCCAAGGGTGTGTATTCACTGGGGATATAGTTTTTTTGGAAAAGTACCTAGTTGACGCAATCCTCTCCCATTTGAACAAAGAAATTAGATGTTCGGTGCAATAAAGACAGAAAACCACCAGGCCCCGAACCGTCATCACTGGAGATCACGCCCAGGCCTGGGGTTGCGGTTTAAGGGGGAATAATTCAGGTATTGCGTTGATTTAACTCAGCCTCTGTTTCGGCAATACTCAGCATGGTTTTCAAGACCGAATCCGGGTTCAAACTAATCGAGTCAATCCCTTGTTCAACCAAGAACTGGGCAAACTCAGGATAGTCACTCGGGGCCTGGCCACAGATGCCAATTTTGCGACCGTTTTCCTTGGCGGTTTGAATCGCTTTGGCCACCATCCGCATCACCGCATCATTGCGTTCATCAAACAGGTGAGCCACCAAGCCAGAATCCCGATCTAAGCCCAGAGTCAACTGAGTTAAATCATTGGAACCAATGGAGAAGCCATCAAACACTTGGGAGAATTGATCCGCCAAGACGACATTACTGGGCAACTCGCACATGACATAGACTTGTAAGCCATTTTTGCCCCGTTCCAGGCTATGTTTCGCCATCTCATCCAAGACCCGTTGCCCCTCGGCCGGAGTTCGACAGAAGGGAATCATCAGGATGACGTTGGTTAAGCCCATTTCGTCCCGGACCCGTTTCATGGCCTGGCATTCGAGGGCAAACCCGGCAGCGTAGTTCGGATCGTAGTAGCGCGATGCCCCCCGCCAGCCAATCATCGGGTTTTCTTCCAGGGGTTCAAACTGCTGCCCACCGAGTAAGTTGGCATATTCATTACTCTTGAAGTCGGACATCCGCACCACCACAGGTTTTGGGTAAAAGGCGGCTGCAATCGTGCCAATGCCATGAGCCAGTTTGTCCACAAAGAACTCGGATTTTTCGAGATATTGGGCCGTGAGTTCGGCAATTTCGGCTTTCACCTCAAAGTTATCCAACTGGTCAAAATTCAATAACGCCAAAGGATGGGCTTTAATGTGGTTAGCAATAATAAACTCCATCCGAGCTAACCCGACCCCATCATTGGGAATTGCGGCCAGGCCAAAGGCTTCTTCTGGGTTTCCCACATTCATCAAGATTTGGGTGCGGGTGCGGGGGAGATTTTCTAGGGCGACCTCATCAATCAGGAAATTCAACAGACCGGCATAGACTTTCCCCATTTCCCCTTCCGCACAGGAGACTGTTACGGGTGAGCCAGTTTTCAATTTCGCTGTAGCATCTCCACATCCGACAATCGCTGGAATTCCCATTTCTCGGGCAATGATCGCGGCGTGACAGGTGCGGCCTCCTTGATTGGTGACAATGGCACTGGCTTTTTTCATGATCGGTTCCCAATCCGGGTCGGTGCGGTTAGTGATCAGGACTTCCCCGGCCTGGAATTGGTTGATCTGATGCACGTCCATGATCACCCGGGCTTTGCCTTGGCCAATCATTTCACCGACAGACCGCCCATGAACAAGCACTTCCCCGGTTTCTTGGAGTTTGTAGGAGCGCAAAACATTAGTGGCTTTTTGGGATTGGACAGTCTCCGGCCGGGCCTGGACAATAAAGAGTTGCCCGGTAATACCATCCTTGGCCCATTCAATGTCCATTGGGGTGTAGGTGCCGCGCAGTTGGGAATAGTGATCCTCAATAGCACAGGCCCAGTGACCGAGTTGGAGAATTTCCTCATCGCTGAGGGCAAATTTAGTCCGCTCTTCTGGGCAAACCGAGATATTTTTAGTCAACCGGGAGCCACCCACGTCATAAATCATTTTGATTTCTTTACTGCCGAGGCGTTTTTCCAAGATGGGTCGATAGCCGGTTTTTAGGGTGGGTTTGAAAACCAAATACTCATCAGGATTGACCGCACCTTGGACAACGTTTTCGCCTAAGCCATAGGCAGCCGTAATCAGAGCTGCATCTTTGAAACCAGTTTCGGTGTCAATGGAGAACATCACCCCAGAGGTAGCTAAGTCCGAGCGCACCATTTTCTGGACACCGACCGATAACGCCACATCCAGATGATCAAAGCCTTTAATTTGCCGGTAAGAAATCGCCCGATCTGTAAAAATAGACGCAAAACAACTGTGACAGGCTTTCAAGACTCCGGTGAGACCATGGACGTTGAGATAGGTTTCCTGTTGACCGGCAAAACTGGCATCGGGTAAGTCTTCGGCAGTGGCACTGGAACGAACCGCAACATCCGTATTCGGGCCATAGCGTTGACACATTTCCTCGTAGGCCTGGGCAATGGCACTGTTCAAGGTTTCGGGGAAGGGAGTATCGAGGATTAAGGCCCGCAATTCTTGACCGACTTGGCGCAATTGGGGAACATTTTCTACATCGAGGGGATCCAGTAATGCCCGTAATTTTGGCTCCAGGCCAGCATCGTGAATAAAAGTTCGATAGGCGTGGGCTGTGGTCGCAAATCCATCGGGAACGTTAATTCCTTTGGGGGTGAGTTGTTGCAGCATTTCCCCCAGGGAGGCATTTTTTCCCCCCACAATTGGCAGATCGGCCAAACTCAAACGGTTTAGGGGTAAGACCAAGGCCTGGGAGGGATCGGTGGGTAAACTTTGGGCTTGAGCAGGAGTAGCAAACATTTCTCTCTCCTTTGTAGCGATAAGACACAGCCAACATTTGACTGCTTATAATTTCATCTTCTGCCCCAGGCCCCGAGGTGGGCGTAAATCTTTGATAAGTCTTTAAGATTAGAGTTATTTTTATTGGAATTTTGTAAATAAATCATTCAATTTAATACTTCATGTTACAAATCCTAAGAAATCTTCTTGGTTCTCATGCTTGTATTACGATTCCCAAGGCCTGGGTTGATCAAAGTAACTTCCATAGAGAGCTCAATGGGTGTTTTGTTGGCATCAATTTTGTCTGAAGTTGATCCCACTGTTGGGAAGCAAGTTTACGCTAAAATAGACAAAAGCTATGGGTTTCTGCTTGCAATCCATAGGGGGGGATCTTTGGTGATCTGAAACCTAGTTCCAGAGAAAATATGGAGCAACTATTCAGATAGCCTATCGTATTAATTCACCAGAAATATTAAAGATTGAATTGTGTTTCCGTTGATTCCGGTATAAGGATGATGAATGTTCCTGGCTACTGTTAGAGTTTTAGTCATTGATGACGATGAAGAGGATTTTTTCATTGTCAAACAGTTGCTATCACGAATCGTTGCCCCTCGCTATGTTGTGGATTGGACAGCGACACTTGATGAAGCTCAAACTAAGATTCAAGGCAACAATTATGACATTTATTTAGTTGATTACTGGTTGGGAACAGATACCGGTTTAGACCTGTTTAATGATCCCCACAGTCCCAACGTTCCATTTATTCTTCTGACTGGCCTGGGAGATACAGAAATTGATGTGGCGGCAATGGAGGCTGGGGCCGCGGATTACCTGATTAAGGGGGACATCGATGCCAATACCCTCGATCGCTCAATTCGGTATGCAATCAAAAACTTTCAAATTCTCTTGGAACTCAAGGAATCCCTGCAAAAGTATGAAGAATTAGGAGTCGCGATTCGGAATATTTCCACTGGGGTTGTGATTGCCGATGCCCAGGCCCCGGATATGCCAATTCTCTATGTCAATCCAGCGTTTACTAAAATTACTGGCTATACAGAAGCAGAAGTCATTGGTCAAAATTGTCGGTTTCTCCAGGGCGGAGGGACGAACCAAGATACCTTAGAGCTTTTGAGAGCAGCAATTCGTAATCAACAACCATTTTCCGGAGTATTACTGAACTATCGTAAAGATGGCACCAGCTTTTGGAATGAACTTAAGCTCAACCCCATCTTTGATGGCAAAGGAACACTGACCCGCTATGTCGGCCTGCAAACGGACATTACCGAACGCATTAGCACAGAAGAACAACTCCTCCATAATGCTCTCTATGACAAACTGACAAATCTGCCGAATCGCACACTGTTTTTGGATCGACTGGAACAGGTTTTAAGTTATGCCAAGCGCAATCCCAGCTATACCTTTAGTGTCTTGTTTTTGGATTTAGATCGCTTCAAAATCATCAATGATAGTTTTGGGCATCCCGTGGGTGATGAGCTATTGATTGCCGTTTCCCACCGCCTCATGAACTGCATCCGGGCTGAGGATACAATTTCCCGCTTTGGGGGTGATGAATTCGTGATCTTGTTGCCCAATACCCCCAATTTGAGTAATGCCATCACCGTAGCTAATCGCATCCATGAAGAAATTAAACACTCCTTTCATCTCACAGCTCAAGACCTCACCATTAGTGTCAGCATTGGGATTGCCCTGAGTCAAAGTGACTATGAACTAGCAGAAGACATCATTCGCGATGCGGATATTGCCATGTATCGGGCCAAGGCGATGGGGCGGTCTCAATATGCCATTTTTGATACCACCATGTATAAGGAAATTGCCACGATTCAGCAGATTGAGGCGGACTTGCGGCAGGCCATCCTGAAAGAGGAATTGGAAGTTTACTATCAACCGATTATCCATGTTGCAACCCTCAGGCTGGCTGGATTTGAAGCCTTGGTGCGTTGGCATCATCCTATCCGTGGCCTGGTGGCTCCGGCAGACTTTATTTCTATTGCGGAAGAAACAGGTTTAGTTGTTGCCATTGATCAATGGGTGCTTCTCCAAGCCTGTGAACAAATGCAGACCTGGATAACTCGTTTTAACTTTGTGGAGCCTGTGCAGATCTGTGTCAATCTCTCCAGCCGTCAGTTGCATCAAGTAAACTTTACCGAGGTGGTTATTGATATTCTGAAGACAACCAAGCTGGAGCCGCACCATCTCAAGTTGGAAATAACGGAAAGCAGCATTATGGAAGATATTAATGTTGCCTGTGAAAACCTAAAAAAGCTGGTTAACTTGGGTATTTTAACTGCAACAGATGACTTTGGAACTGGCTATTCTTCTTTAAGTTATCTCCATCGTTTACCTATAAATAGCCTCAAAGTGGATCGCAGTTTTATTACTAATATTGATACCAGTCACACCAACTTGGAAATGGCCCGTCTGATTACCCTCTTGGGCCATAACATGAATATGAATGTCGTTGCTGAGGGGGTTGAAACCGAAGCCCAACTGAATGTGTTACGTTCAATTAATTGTGATTTTGCCCAAGGGTATTACTTTTCCAGGCCCCTTCCCGCAGCAGAGATGGAGAAATTTATCCAGAAATTCTAAGTTAAACCAGTTAATTTGACCGCATAATATCGAAATGACATGAGCAGTATTCAGACTTTTTCTTCTGACCAGGCCACAATTCAATATCTAGAGGCAATTCTGGATAATCTGCGAGAACCCCTCCTCGTTTTAAATAACAACCTTCAGATCATCACTTGCAATCAGGCTTTTTTGACGGCCTTTGACCTTTCCCGCAATCAGACTTTAAATCAAAAACTGTTTGAACTGGAGCATCAACACTGGCAGCAGGGTGATCTGCATCAATGCCTAAACGAACTCCTGGATCAGGGCCGAGCTTTTCAAGGCATCGAACTACAGCGAAATTTTGCCCGAACTGGTTTGCAAACTTATTTGATAAATGGACAAATTCTCCCCGTTCCTGGTTCTGACCAAGCGTTTGTTCTCCTAGAATTACAAGATGTAACTGAGCGTAGGGTTGCTGATTTGAAACTTCAAGCCTACACCGAAAAACTACAGCGGAGTAATCAAGAACTCCAAGATTTTGCTTCCATTACCTCTCACGATTTACAGGAGCCACTGCGAAAAATTCAAGCCTTTGGGGATCTCCTAAGTTCCGAATTGGGTTCTGGTCTCAATGAAACAGCAAAAATGTATCTTGACCGAATGCAAAATGCGGCGAAGCGGATGCATATTTTGATTAATGATCTGCTGGCTTATTCGCGACTTTCGACCCGCGTTAATCCACTAGTTGAGGTGAACCTAGAGTCAATTGTTAATGATGTACTCTCTGATCTTGAAATTCATATTCGTGATACCCAGGCCAAGATCACGGTATCTCTTGCTGCACTTAACCTTAAGGCTGAACCCTTGCAAATGCGGATGTTAATCCAAAATTTAACTAGTAATGCCCTTAAATTTCACCAACCGAATACCCCCCCGGAGATTCTGATTACCCTGTGCTCCCTGCCGCCCACTGCCAATTTAACTTCGGCTTTGCCCGCGTTTGTACCCATGTGTGAATTGAGGGTAAAAGACAATGGAATTGGGTTTGATGAGAAATATCTAAGTAAGATTTTTACAATTTTTCAACGGCTCCACTACCGCCATGAGTACGAGGGAACAGGGGTGGGCCTGGCCATTTGCCGTAAAATTGTTGATCGGCACGGGGGAACGATTACTGCCATCAGCCAACCTAATCAAGGCTCAACCTTTGTCGTGACCTTACCCCTCAATCCCCAGATTTTGGAGTCATAGCAAATGCCTCGCTCAACTTCAACTCCAATTACGATTCTCATGGCAGACGATGACGAAGATGACATTATGTTTGCCCATAAAGCTCTTACAGAGTGTCGGTTAGCCAATGACTTTCATGCCGTCCGCAATGGGGAAGAATTACTGGACTATCTCTATCGCCGGGGTCAGTATCAAAAATTGACCGACTCTCCCCGGCCTGGGTTGATTTTGCTGGATCTCAATATGCCGTTGATGGATGGTCGGGAAGCCCTCAAGGAAATTAAATCCGATCCAAATCTGCGTTCAATTCCGATTGTTGTTCTGACCACGTCCTCCGCTGAAGAAGATATCTACAAAACCTATAACCTTGGTGCTAATTCCTTTATTACAAAGCCCGTGACGTTCAATGGCCTGGTGGAGATCATGTGCCAACTGGGTCGGTACTGGTTTGAAATTGTAGAACTCCCTCCCAGTAATCCCTAGCTTCCAATTGCGCTCCGATTCTAGGGCTCTGGCCACCAGAGCTTTTTGGTGAATATCTCGGATTCAGATGAATCCCGCACCTGGGTTGGCAACTTGAAAATCCTTGCTATGGTATAGGGGATTTATTAAGTTGTCTTAAAGTTTCTATTTTGCCAGGCCTGGGGTGGTATGAGCGCAGATTTGCATCAAGTTGTGATTGTTGGTGGCGGTTTTGCCGGATTGTATGCAGCCAAATCCCTCGGCCAGGCCCCGGTTAAAGTCACCCTAATTGACAAGCGTAATTTTCACTTATTTCAACCCCTGCTCTATCAAGTCGCCACGGGCAGTGTCTCACCGGCCAATATTTCATCTCCCCTGCGCGCCATTCTCAAACGCTATGCCAATGTTCAAGTGCTCCTGGATGAAGTCACAGGATTTAACCCCAACACTCAAGTCATTCACACCAAAGATCGGGAAATTCCCTACGACAGTTTAGTGGTCGCGACCGGGGTTAGTCATCACTACTTTGGCAACGATCATTGGCAACAAACAGCCCCTGGCCTGAAAACCGTGGAAGATGCTCTGGAAATGCGCCGGCGTATTTTCTTGGCCTTTGAAGCTGCGGAAAAAGAAACGGATCCGCTCAAACGCCAGGCCTGGTTGACTTTTGTGATCGTTGGAGGTGGGCCGACGGGGGTAGAACTGGCCGGGGCAATTGCCGAGTTAGCCTTTGCGACCTTAAAAAAAGATTTCCGGAACATTGACACCAGCGAGACCAAGATTTTATTGCTGGAGGGCCTGGATCGGATTTTGCCCCCCTACCCTGAAGACCTCTCTGCCAAAGCCGAAGCCTCCCTGAATAAATTGGGCGTCACCGTTAAAACCCGTACCCTCGTCACGAACATCAAAGACGATCTCGTCACGACCAAACACGGGGATGAAATGGAGACCATTCCAGCAAAAACCATTCTCTGGGCTGCGGGGGTTAAAGCATCTAAACTGGGGCGAGTTCTGGCGGAAGCAACTGGGGCTGAGTTGGATCGGGTGGGCCGGGTAATTGTCGAGCCGGATTTAAGTTTACCGAATTACCCCAATATTTATGTGATTGGTGACTTGGCCCACTACGCCCATCAAACTGGAAATCCTTTACCCGGCATTGCCCCGGTGGCGATCCAGGAGGGTGAATTTCTAGCCAAATTGCTTAAAGCCAAAGTTCAAGGTGAGCCGCTCCCCACATTTAAATACGATGATGCGGGCAGCTTGGCTGTGATTGGGCAAAATGAAGCGGTGGTGAATCTCTGGGGCTTAAAACTCTCGGGGCCCCTGGCCTGGTTGATTTGGGTCTTTGCTCACATTTATTACCTGATTGAATTTGATCACAAACTCGTGGTTATGACCCAGTGGGCCTGGAGTTATTTCACCCGTAACCGTGGTGCCCGACTGATCACTGGAGAAGATGGCCGTGTGGATGAAAATCTGCAACCCCTAACCGCCACCCCAGAGCAGGTCAGCCAAGTTTAGTGCCATCTATCCCCGTTCTCTCTGACCCTCCCCTGTTGCCCAGGCCAGATATAATTTCTTACATTTACGCGTGGTGCGGCCGAATATGGGGCATAAAACACTGGGAACAGTTCTTGGCCTGGGGGTCATCCTTGCTCTGTTGGCTGGTGGCTTTTACTGGTTAGCGCTGCCCTTGCTTGTTTCTCCTGCCCGGCCAGAATTTGAGAATGAATTTCCCATCACGGGCCCCACCCCTACCCCTGTTGCAGATTCAGCCTCTCCAACCCCCAGCCCCAATCCATCGCCAACCGCAACACCAACTTCTGCAGACAACCCCGACCAAAAGATCGGAACCGTCATTGAACCCTTAGGGCTTTCAGTCCGCGCCGAACCGAATCGCAGCAGTGCCACTCTAACTGGAATTGCCCTTAATGAAACTGTCGAAATACTAGAAACCAGCAGTGACGGTGAGTTCTATCGGATTAAGACCCGAGATGGCTCTGAAGGGTGGGTAATTGCAAATTTGATTGAGGTCTCCCCCAGCGCCAGTCAAGACTGAGACTCAGTTTCCCAGGCCTAACTAGCCTCTGAGACGGATTGCCCGAGTTTTGGCTCAGTCCCCTCTAAGAGTCGTTGAATATTACTTTGATGACGCCAAATCACAAACGCTGCCATGGCTAAGCCCAGACCCAAGTAGGGAAGTGGTTGACCAAAGACCCAGAACCACAGGGGTAAAGACAGAGCTGCAATAATTGACCCCAAGGAAACGATCCGGCCCAGGCCCAGAACCGCTAAAAACACAGCCAAAGTTGCTAAGCCCGTCGGCCAATTTAATGCCAACAAAACCCCCAAACTGGTGGCCACGGATTTCCCCCCCTTAAACCCCAACCACACTGGCTGACTATGGCCAATCACTGCTAGCAAACCCAACAGAATAAAAACACCTGCTGCTAACAGGGGCTCTTGATTTGAATTCCACATCCCTTGGAGCCAGCGACCGATGCCAATGGCCAGGGCCCCTTTACCCACATCCACCACTAGCACCGTCAATCCTGCCGGCCAACCACAATTGCGCAATACATTTGTTGCCCCGGTTGAACCAGAACCCACTTGCCGAATATCAATTCCCTTGAGCCAACGCCCCAACAAATAGCCCGTCGGAATTGAACCCAGCAGGTAACTTAGAACCCCTAGGCCACTAATCCAAACCAGTTGTGCTGCGCTCATGACATCTCCCCTGAAACCCAAACTACCCCTATTAAAAATCCTGACGGGGCCTCGGTGATCCGAAATATTCCCCCGTTTTAAGTTCCATCATCCCCACCGCACCCAGGCCAAGAGCACTAGCAAAACCCCTAACCAACCCAGAAAGAGAGTTCGAGTTAAGGTCAGGGCCTTGTGGATTGTTGCCATAGAAATGGGTTGCCGAGCTTCCCCCAGGTAGGGTTTAGTTTGACGTTTTCCCTGATAGTAATTTTCCCCCCCCATCTGAACCCCCAAAAACACGGCATAGGCACATTCACTCCAACCTGCATTGGGACTTGGATCTTGGGGCGCATCTCGTTGGCAAATGGCCCAGGCCTGGCGCGGTTGCCCGGACAACAGTATTAAGGAAGCCACCACTAGCCGACAGGGAACCCAGGTTACTCCATCTTCCAACTTCGCCGCAGCCCAACCAATATCCGTAAAAGGTGGCCGCCGATAGCCAATCATGGAGTCCAAGGTACTTGCAGCTTTGTAGGCCATGGCCAGGGGAAGTGGGCCCAGTCCGGGGATGAAGCAGCCAACACCCGCATAGAACAACGGCCCCAGAACCCCATCTGTGGCATTTTCAGTAACGGTTTCAAGCACAGCCCGGAGAATTTCTGTCTCAGATAGGTCAACGGTATCCCGACCCACGTACCGACTCAACATCTGCCGCGCTGCGAACAAATCACCGGCCTGGAGCGGGGTTAAAACCGAAAGGGCTGCCAACCGTAAACTTCTCCCGGCCAAACAACTGGCCAAGAGCAACCCTTGCAAACCCCAGCCTACGCCCCAGGCCCAGCTCCCCCAAGGCAGATGATGGGTGATTTGTACCAGGCCCCAACTCAGGATGCCGGTTCCGCCAATAACCATCAGGGTTAAGCCCAGTCCGGCCCCCCTGAGGAAAAGTCTTTGAACCAATGGGGTCATGGGAATCCGACGGGAGAGAGCCAAACTCAAATCAGTCCCGCCTTGAATTACAGCCCCAATGACTTGCACGGGATGCAACCAGTCCCAGGGATCGCCAAGCAGAAAATCCAGGCCCGCCGCCACCGCCAATAGTCCCCAGGAGCTGCTGCCGAGAGGACTAGCCATGATCCGGAGGATTGACTTGAGAATGACGCTCTAACCAGGCCTGGAGGTGGTAGCAACAGGGTAAGAAATCCGTCGCTAAAACTGTGTCAATGGTCCAAAATTCCTGATAGCAATCCTGGGAACAATACTGACCAATAAAAATTAGCAATAAATCCCGGAGAGGTATCCCGGCCTGGGTTAAGGCGTGATGATAAAGTTGGTTGACGGCATTTTGAATATGGAGGAAATTAAAGATCATCGCCGCAAAATGCCCCTGGGAAGTTTCAAAATCAGGCGCATAGGCCTGGAACTCCTCAAAGAACAATCGATATAACTCCGCTACTGCGGCCGTGAGGAAATGCTTGTGGTGATCTGATAATCGAGTTGATGAATTGGCTTGCCACTCACTCCAAAGTCCGGCTTCCAAAGGGGTTGGTTCAGTGATCGACAACCGTACTTCTAGCAGAGGTTTTAAAACTTTCAAAAACAAGAAATCCACATCCAGCAATGACAAATCTAGCTTGGCCGGATGATCCGCAAACAGGGATGAGCTTTGTAAACAAGAAATTTCCTCAGGAAAGTGACAGACAAATTTAAACTCAGCCACATCCGCCAGCATTTCCCCCAGTAAGTGCGTAAATAAAAACCCAAGCCGTTGTTGAACTTCCCCATGGAAAAATAGGCGGGCTTTCTCTGTAGCCAACGTGACGCGCTGATCTTGTACCTCAAATAAATCTCGACAAGCTAGGGGGCCATGGGGGGTATAGGCAGTTTCTCCGGGCCAAAGTTCCCGTTCACAGTCCCCAAGAAACTCATAATCATTCAGAAAACTCGTCAACCACAACTGCCAGTGATGCCCCCAAATGTCGTGGATTAAAAACGACTCAGCCCGATGGGTTGGCAAAATACTGACGGAACGCATCAACACCCGCCGCACCTGACTTCCAGCAACCCCAGTTTTCTCTGCTATGGCTGCAACCCAGGCCGGATCAATCTCCTCCCCTGCACAGGCCCCGAAAATTGGAAAGCGGTCAAATTTGCCGTAATTAAATTCCCCCAGTCCCGCCAGAAACTCTTGAATGGCATCTCGGGCGCTCGTTTCTAGTTGATTCCAGGCCTGGAAGTTGGGGCGTTCAGCTTCATCCCAGGTACACAGGCAGTCTCCGTCGTAACTCAAGCCAAAGTAGATCTGCCAAGCCGTACTGCCCCAGGTTAAGCACACCTCTGGAATTTCCAAGGGGCCAAAGAGAGCTTGAAAAACCCCAAGACAACCCCTGGCCTGGATTTCGTCCCGCACAGCCCGGATTACCCGTTGATGCTGGGCAAGCTGATGCTCTAGGGTTGCTAAGTCAGCCTGAAACTGCTCCAGAGCTTCCGGGGCTAACCCAAACCATTGCCAGAGATCCGGTTGAAATTTTGGATGCTGAAGGGCGGTGGGAATGGACTCCGGCTGGAACTGTTTTAAGGTGGTGGCAGCCATGGTTCCTTGCCAATCGTCTCCCCCCAAGGCGGGATAGAACCGCAACAATAAACAGGCCTGGACAAACTGCTGCCGAATTGCCGCGGGCAGAGTCTCCCAAGGACGCGGGGCATCAGTCAGGGGATGGCTAAATGCAGTTAAGTCTTGGCGGAGTTGGCGAAAACGCTGTTGTCGGGCCTTGACGGTGGCCAGTTGGTTAGAGTCGGTAGCAGGTGTGGCTAGCTCTCGGGCTAGGGTCAAAGCCTCGGCCAACAAAGCTTGGGCTGAACTCGGGGGAAACGGTGGTGTTGGGCAAACCACAGCAGAACCTAAATTGCTTGTTCCAGCATATCGCGCTGAATTCTTGGCAAACCCTAACCGTGGCGCCGATCCTTTTCCTTGGTTAACCCCCGGCCTGGGTAGAGATTAATAAATTCTTAAGGCTCCTTAGCTGGTAGTCAGGAGTACTTTTCCAACATCTGGCCTAGGATTAAGCTAAGTATCTATTTTCAATGCCGGTTCCGCCATGACTAATCAAAATTTCAACGGCAACATCCCCCCTGCCGAACTGACCCAAGAGGATATGTACTGCGGCAGTGATCGCACGGGGATGACGGTTGGAACCCTCAAGCGGGCCTTTCTCGACAATCTGCACTACATCCAGGGGAAAGACGCCAACTTTGCCACGGGCTACGACTACTACATGGCCCTGGCCTACACAGTCCGAGATCGGTTGTTGCATCGGCGGATTAAAACAGCCCAAACCTACTATCAAAGCGATGCCAAAATGGTTTATTACCTCTCGGCAGAGTTTCTGATCGGACGGTTAATGCTAAACAACCTGATCAATGTTGGCCTCTATGAACAAGCGAAACAAGCCATGGCTGACTTTGGCCTGGATTTAACCGAACTCATGGATCGAGAGGCGGAACCGGGTTTAGGGAATGGGGGCCTGGGACGATTGGCCGCCTGCTTCCTTGACTCCCTGGCAACCCTAGAAATTCCAGCGGTGGGCTATGGAATTCGTTACGAGTTTGGGATTTTTGAACAGCAAATTAGTGCTGGTTGGCAACAGGAAGTGCCGGATAACTGGCTGCGGTTTGGGAATCCCTGGGAAATTGCCCGACCCGACTACAACGTGGAAGTGAAGTTTGGCGGCCACACCGAAGCCTATACCGATGCCCAAGGCCATTATCGTGTCCGCTGGATAGCTGAAACCACGGTCTATGGCACGCCCTACGATACCCCAGTGGCGGGTTACAAAAACAATACGGTTAATACCTTACGCCTCTGGAGCGCGCGGGCGGGTGAGGACTTTAACCTACAGGTGTTTAATGCCGGTGACTATACCCAGGCCGTGGCCAACAAAACCTTCAGTGAAAACATCTCGAAAGTGCTCTATCCGGCGGATCAAACCCTCCAGGGCAAAGAGTTACGGCTCCGGCAACAATATTTCTTTGTCTCCTGCTCGCTCCAGGATATTATTCGCCTCTATCTGCGGAACCACAGCACCTTTGAGGCGTTCCCCGACAAAGCCGCCATCCAACTCAACGATACCCACCCCTCCATTGGTGTGGCGGAATTGATGCGGCTGTTGATTGATGAGCATCAGTTGACCTGGGACGTGGCCTGGGATATTACTCAGCGCACCTTTGCCTACACTAACCACACTCTCCTGTCGGAAGCCCTAGAACGCTGGTCTGTGGATTTATTTGGGCGGCTCCTACCTCGGCATCTGGAAATTATTTACGAAATTAATTACCGTTTCCTCAATGAAATTCGGCAGCGTTACCCCGGTAATACGGCCCGCTTGGCTCGGATGTCTCTAGTGGAAGAAGGCAACGGCAAACAAATTCGCATGGCGCACCTGGCCTGTGTCGGCAGTCATACGGTGAACGGGGTAGCAGAACTGCATACGGAACTGATTAAACAGGAACTCATGCGGGACTTCTATGAGATGTATCCTGAAAAGTTCCAAAACAAGACCAATGGCATTACGCCCCGGCGCTGGTTACTCTTGAGCAATCCCCAACTGGCTGGCCTGATTACCGAAACCCTGGGGTCTGAACATTGGGTGACGCATTTAGATGACCTACGCCAACTGGAAGCCCAAGTGGATAATCCGGAATTCCAGACCCAGTGGCAAGGGATTAAGCAGAGCAACAAAGAACGCTTGGCGGAATACATCTGGCGCAACAACCAAATCGAAGTGGATCCCTATTCCCTCTTTGATGTGCAAATTAAGCGGATTCATGAATATAAACGCCAGCACCTCTGCGTCTTACACATCATCACCCTCTACGAACAAATCAAGGCCAACCCTGCGATTGATATCCAACCCCGGACATTTATCTTTGGGGGGAAAGCGGCACCGGGTTATTTCATGGCCAAGATGATCATTAAATTGATTAATGCTGTTGCGGATATGGTCAACCATGATCCCGACGTGGCCGGCCGGTTAAAAGTGGTCTTTTTGAATAACTATTCCGTCTCCTTGGGTGAGATGGCATATCCCTCAGCGGATCTGTCGGAGCAGGTTTCCACGGCTGGGAAAGAAGCTTCAGGTACCGGAAATATGAAGTTTGCCTTGAATGGGGCGTTGACCATTGGTACCTTGGACGGAGCTAATGTCGAAATTCGCCAAGAAGCAGGCCCAGAAAACTTCTTCCTCTTTGGTTTAACGGCCCAGGAGGTCATGAGTCTTAAGGCTGAGGGGTACAATCCCTACGACTATTACCTGAACAACCCAATGTTGAAAAGGGTCATGGACAGCCTGATTAGTGATTACTTTAATCCTCGGGAGCCAGAGCTATTCAAGCCGATTGTCAATTCCCTGCTCTACCACGATGAATATATGCTTTTGGCGGATTACCAGTCCTATGTGGATTGCCAGACCAAGGCAGCGGCGGCGTTCCGGGATAAAACCCATTGGACGAAAATGTCAATTTTGAATGTGGCCCGCATGGGTAAATTCTCCTCGGATCGGACGATTTGGGAATACTGCAAAGAGATTTGGCAGGCGGAACCCTTGCCGATCAGCTTAGATGCTCCATTGCGTGATCCTGTCTCCTTGTCCCGTTAAGTTACAGTTTCGATACTCATCTGGGCCGGGTGATTGAATGCTTAATCCCGGCCTTTTTTAGTAACTTTACTCAAACAGTCGAAAATAGGGGGGGCGTGCGGGGGCTCCGGGTTCTTTGTCGAGGTCAAAATTGATCACATCCCAGCAGGGTTCTTCGGTGGCGTCGGGACTAAACTCCACGGGCAATCCATACAATCGCAGCTTTTGTCCCCCGCCTGCACGCCATTGATTACCCCGTTCCAAATAGCTGCTGATTAGGTCTTGATAGCGCTTGGCAATCACGACTCGGGTGGCTCGGTAGCCTTGGGTATAAAGTCGGTCAAGGGCTTCGTGAATCTCAAACCGGATGCCATCGGGATGGGTGTGTTGACGATACCATTCCCCCTGCCAGTGTCGCCAATGCCGTCCAGATTGCAAATGAATCAAGTCGCTGGTTTTAGGATCTGCTTCAAAGGGGCCATGGCGGGTACAGAGATAGCTATCGGTGAGGGTCAGGGCCGGGATGATTTGCCGACAGTGGGGACAGATAATTTCGGGGCCGAAGATCGGATAGTGTAATGCGTTCAAAGTCATTAATTCTGTAGGAAAAACACCAGGCCAGGAGAGATGGTTGATCTGCCTTGAGTAGCGTAAACTATCCTGCAGCATAACGGATTTTTCTGGGAGAAGAGCAGCCGAATTTTTTGGGGTTGGGCGTCATTGTTCTTCAAGCGGAGGTCTCCAAAACTCCCCTTGGTAGCGGTTTTAAGCCTGTGTTGCGCCCTATGCCTAATGGAAATGTCCCAGGTGCTGGTTCAGGGGGATTGTGGCAAAGGTGAAGAACTGCTGACCTAGTTCGGTTTTAACCCTAGTGAATTCTGAGGATCTCCCCTATGGTCAAAGCAGGAGTCCAGGTCTGGGGTTACAAGTTTTTCCATGAATTCTGTTGTTCCGACCCTCATGCATGTGGAAAGTCCAGGCAGTTTAGCAAACCCCCAGGATTTGAGTTGGCAATGGTCAGCGGCAATCCAGGCCCTGGAGGAAATCTTAATTGTCCAAGCTCCGGTAACCGCTGGGTATTTGTTCATGGGGCCCGCCCCGGTTTTGCAACATCCCCAACTAACCGCTTACATTTTTTCCCCATTCGCCCCAACCCAAACCTGTTTACCACCGGGTTTCACCACTGGCTTAGCTGAACCGCCTCGACTTATTCCCCTAAATCCTGCCGACCCCTTGGCCCAATCCCTGTTTTGTTTATTTGCGGGGACGGATTGGCAGCTCCTGTTGTCCTTTGTTCCTGAAACCGGGCTGCATTTTTCCTTTGATCCCGTTGATATTACCCAGGCCTGGGAGCAACTCCAACACCGAATTGCCCGATCTGCTCCGGCTCTGATGGCAAATCTTGGATCCTGGTGGCTGGCTCATCCTCCCGTTGCTCCGGATTTTCGGCTAGTCACGCAATTTAGCCAAATTCTGTTGCGGTTTAGTGGCCCCTCGCCCCTGCTGCCAACAACTCCTAGAACCTTTCCCGCAGCCCAGGCCCCAGTTGGTCACCAGCATACCCCTAGGGAGGAATCCCGCTTATTGGATGTAGAACTGCTCCTGGCCTTAACCCATGAAGTCCGCACCCCCTTAGCCACCATTCAAACCCTGACGCAATTGCTCCTCAAACGCTCGGATTTACCCCCTGAGGTATACCCCCGCCTCCATACCATTGTCCAAGAATGCCATGAACAGGTAGATCGATTTAGTCTCTTGTTCCATGCCGCCGAATTGATGACAACACCCCCAGATGCCCCCAGTTTGGCCCTGACCCCGGTTTCTGTGGATGAGGTGTTGCGTGACAATCTTCCCCGCTGGCAAAAACAGGCCCAACGCCGCCACCTGATGCTTAAGATGGATTGTCCAAAGGCCCTACCTGCCGTCATCAGTGATCCCAATTTGCTGGATCAAGTCTTAACTGGCCTGGTGGAACATTTCAGCCAAACCCTGCCGCCCATGAGTACCCTCACCATGCATTTTAGTTTGGCCGGGTCGCAACTTAAGGTGCAATTGCGCTCCAGTGAACGGCATCGCAGTCAAACCTTGGCCTCCCTCGGAAAACTGCTACTTTGGCAACCCGAAACCGGGCATCTAAGCTTGAACTTAACCGTGACCAAAACCCTTTTCCACGCCCTGGGGGGAAAGCTAACGGTGCGTCAGGATCATCGCTGGGGAGACATTCTCACCTTGTATTTACCCCTGAATCCGGAAACTCCAGTCGCCCCCACTCCACCCAACTAATCGGTAAAAAATGGCGGTTGCTCATATCCTTGTGGCTAGGTTAATCTCAGTTCTTTTCCGCTTCTGGGGCAGTTTGGGCCTGGAGGTTGAGTTGATTTGCCAGTTCCATCAGTTCCGTAGCTAGGTTCTCGGCCCAGGCCTGGTGGGCTTCAAATTGGGCTTGGGTGTTTTGAATTCCAGCGAAAACGTCACGATATTCGGCGGGCGGGGTGGCTATCCACTCTTCATAACTGATGGGCTCGGAGGAAACTTGTTTCAGGGCTGTTAACCAACTGGCCTTGCGCCGAAAATCTAAGGTCTGAAGATTTGGGTATTTGGCTTTCAGCGCCTTGGGAGTTTTGGCCTGGGATTGCTGATACACAAGTAATTTAATTTCAGTTAGTTTCATAATCGATTTCTCAACGATTGCCTTAGCCGTATCCGTCTCTTAAAACCATTGACTGTTGGGATTATGCCGAAGTGAATTGAATCTACGATAACAGCTTTAAACTGGGGATTTTTTCCGACGATGATGATTTGCTAAAATTGCGAAAATAGTCTGATCTTGGAAAGAAACAGCTTAAATTGAGAAAAAAAGCAAGAAAGTTTGCGGGAGTTTCTTGGCCCAGAGGAATCAAAATCCCCTAGAGTCTGCAGAGAAAATCTTTCCCAGGCCCGTACTTGGAATCAAATTGAACTAAGATGAGAAAGATTAAATCAACCATCTCCAAAGCTGTTTTTAAATGAGCATCTGTCATCAAACTTTAGCTGCTTTTTTCCCTGTGCCTCTCGACAGTTGATCGATGACGTTTCCATATCGCAAATTATTCAGGGGTATGCCTCTGGTCACTTTCTCATGGATGAATATGGAATTCTAGGGTGGTATACCACAGCCCAACGCACCCTGATTCCCTTGGATGAGCGATTTAGATACCCCCGGTCGTTGCAGCCTCTCCTCAACCAGGCCCGATTTAACCTACGGATTAATCAAGATTTTCTGGCTGTGATCCAGGGCTGTCAGCGGCGGGAGGTGACTTGGATTTCCGATGAATTAGTGGAGATTTATCTTGCCCTGCACCAGGCGGGTTGGGCCCATAGTTTTGAGACTTGGCTGGATAATGACTTGGCCGGTGGCATTTTTGGCGTTGTCATTGGTGGCATGTTCATTGGCGAATCCATGTTCTATAACGTCCCCAATGCCTCGAAGGTGGCCCTCGTTAAATTGGTTGAACATCTCCGGCAACAAAACTTTCTCCTCTTTGATGCCCAACTGGATAACCCTCACCTGGCCCGCTTTGGCAGCTTCACGATTCCCGAACCCGAATATCAACTGCTTTTATCACAGGCCTTGAGCGTTTCCCGACAATTCATCCCGGGAGTTGACCCGCCCACCCTCCCCTTTGACCCTACCCCAGGCCCAGACGCGCCACCACCGGATCATGATCGCTGATGTGGGGATTAAACTCGGCATTCATGTGGACAAGATCAACCTCGGGGGCAGGGGTTTTGTCGGATAGCCAGGATTGACTCACGAGTATGTGATCCAGTTGTTGGGAATTACCCTGAAAAATGTAGCTGTACTGATCCAAGGGGTCTAGGTTTGTGGCTGTTAAGTTGACTAAGTTTAGGGGGCTTTGACTTAAGCGTTGCACCGGTTCGGAAAAGGCAAAATCATTCAAATCCCCGAGGAGGACAATCTTGGCCTGGGGTTGACGCTGCTGGACTTGGCTGAGGAATTGCTGAATCACCTGGGACTGGGCCAACCGCGTTGGAGTACTTTTCAGGTTGGGTGGTTGATTGGCTCCCATCAGTGCATCGTCTCCCCGTTTAGACGCGAGGTGGGCATTAACGACATAAAAGCTGCTGGAGCCAAACTGAAACTGGGCAATGATGGGTTTGCGACTACTCCGCCAGGCCGGGTCTTGGGGGCGAATTCGGCTCGGGTTGTGGGTCAGGCCGGTGGGGGTGAGTTGGGCTTGGGTTTGGGCGGTACCGGGGCCTTGGCGGCTAGGGGCCAATTGCACCCGCTGGGGATTAAAGAGAAATGCAACACGAATATTCCCCCCAGGTTGACCTCCATCTTGATTATTTTGGGGTGTAACTTCCAGGTATTCGTACTTTGGCCCACCCGCTGCTTGAATCTGCTCCACCAGGCCCTGGGCTGTGCGTTGGGAGGAAACGGTGCCATTATCAATCTCCCCACTGTCATCCTGAATCTCCTGCAACCCGATCACATCCGGAGCCTTGAGATTCTTGACGATGGCCTGGGCGATGGCGGTTAACTGCTCTGGGGCCTGGATGCTCAGGTTCTCGACATTGAAGCTGGCCAGGGTGACATGGTTGGCATCCCCTTGGAGTTGGGTGACTTCTGGGGATATGGTGGCGGATTGTCTGATTTTGATCCTTTGTGTGGGTTCTAAAAGTAACTCGTACTGCCCCCAACTGTAGGTGAGAATGCCCCGTAAACTCTCAAGCTGATCCCCAACTTGGAGGCTCCCAATCCCCGGGTCGTTCTCGATAAACTTAGGATTAATCCGGAGACGCTCAGGGTTAAAGTCACCATCAAGATAGGGTTGGACGCTCTTGGCCTGGATGGTAATCCCCCCCCGTTGATTCATCCCCGTAGCCCCCTGACCCCGATCTGCTACCACAAAGAACTGCCCCCGCCGATCCGGTGCTCCAACCACTTGTGGATTCACCACTTCAACCCGCATTCCCTCTAAACTTTCATAGAAGTCTAAACCTCGAGCTTGGGGATCTAATGGGGGAGCAGTTGGGCTAATTTGGGCAGCGGGCCGATAGATGACCTCGGTGGGGACGTGACGCTCCGATTGCGAGAGTTGGGTTGGCCTGGGTAAGCCTTGATTTTGGGCCAAAACTTGTACCTCCAACTGACTACCCCGCGGTGCCCCTAACTGAGTTTGGGTTAAATCATTCTCGGCCTGGCCTGGGCGATATTCACTGACTCGGCCCCGCACGGCCAACCGCTGACCCACCTGAACCCTGGGCTGTGAATTTGTAAATACAAATAGCCCCTCTGACGTTATCTCCTGCTGATCCGGCATATCTGATTGCAGAAAAAAGCCCCGCTCCTCCACTAAGGTCACCAGGCCCGTGAGGGTTACTGTTTGCTCCACCTGGGGAGACACATGGGCGCGACCTTGCACTCGATGAATGGGAATAACCTCACCGGGTAGGGTGATTGCCGCAGTTGTTCCCTGTAATCCATGGATAACCCCCGCTAAGACCAAAGCCAGAATCAGTCCCCCAAGACCAAACCAGGTGTATTTCCCGAACCACTTGGGAGGAAGGAATGGGGTTTGCGAGGGCTTCAGTCCTGTCTTGGGTGGGAATTTCGGCTGTGGGGGCATGGACATGGGGGGAGGTGGCGAGACTAGGTATAGTTGCCATCACATCTAGCACAGATGTAAAGATGATCACGGTTTTGCACGCTACCGAGGTAATTCGGATATTATTGATACTGCAGTTAAGCTAGTTTTACTTCCCTATTCAGGACACATCCCACGTTGCCTCAGCGCTAGTCAAGGTAACATTCAGTTGGCGATAGGGCTACCACAAAAGAGGGGATATGGCAAAAGTCTTAGTCGTTGATGACAGTCCAACTATGCGAGCCATGATTGTGGAGACGATGACCAGCATTGGCTTAGAAGTCACTGAAGCTGGGGATGGGGTAGACGGTCAAGAAAAAATGGCAAAATTCACCCCAGACATTATTATTCTCGATGTTGTCATGCCCCGGATGAATGGGTACGAGTTTTGTCGCTGGGTGAAAAGCGAATCTGCCTCCCAAAATGTCCCCGTAATCATGTGCAGCACTAAGGCTGAGGCCTTCGATATCCACTGGGGCAAAAAACAAGGGGTTGATGCCTACATTACTAAACCCTTTGACCCCCAGGATTTGATCAATAAAGTCAAAGAACTTTTGCACCATTAAGCTCCGGCTATGACTGCGGTGGCTCAAGTTTTGGGTTTGGATGTTCAGCTTCCCCATCCCTGGCCAGCGGGCTATGTGTTTTACAGTCCAGGGGGCTTGTTTCGCTATGAGGTGGTTGGAGCCTGTTGCCGGCTGTATGACCGGGAGCAATTACCCTGGCCCTGTTGTCGTTTGGCCTGGCGGAGCAAAGAACCAAGTTGGCGGCGGGTCGGACGGCGATTTATTAGTGATTTAGCCACCACCGGGCACCCCTCTTACTGGATAAAAAACTTAGATATCGGCTCTGAAGGCGTCATTACCCTTTACACCGTCAAGTTTTCTCGGGAAGAACGGTTGTGGTGGTCAGGCAAACGTTAACCAGGCCTGGAGTCGTTGGGTTTGGGCGCTAGTCAGATGTTCCATCAATGCCAAATCAAAGCGGTTGGGTTGCTTTGTTCCTAAGGTCAGGCTCGTGGTCACCAATTGTTCCTGGTGGAATACAGTAATTTTCACCTCAGCCCCAGGCCCCAATTCCTGCAACCGCTCGGCCCATTGATCTGCTGTAATCCGAAACCCATTCAAGGCCAGTAATTCATCCCCCACTGTCAGTCCTGCTCTTTGTCCGGGAGAATCATAGTCAACGGTTTTGAGAGTCACCAGGCCCCGGTCTTGTTTCAGGGTTATCCCGGTGTAGGGGAGGATTTTCCGTTCATTGGGGCGCAGTTCCAGGCCAAAGGGTTCAAAATAGCTCGCAAAATCCAATTCCGTGGTTCCAGATAAATACTGCTGATAAAAGTCGGTTAAGTCTTCTCCCGCCACCTCTGTAATTACGGCCCAAAGATGATCTGGGGTAAATCCTTCTCCAGAGGTACAATAGTCCTGCCAAAGTTGCCCCATGACCTGATTAAAGTTGCGTTGATTGTCAAACTTGGCCCGAATTTTTAAATCCAGAAGCAACGTCACCAGTGCGCCCTTGAGGTAATAGGACATTTGCGAGTTGGAGCTATTGGCATCGGGGCGATAAAGTTTAATCCAGGTATCAAAACTGGAGTCAGTTAGGGGTTGAACCCAACGGCCAGGGGTAGCCAAATAACGGGAAATATCGTCGGCAAGGAGTTTGAAATAGGTTGCCTGATCATATATCCCTGCCCAGAGGGGAATCAGTTGGTCGTAGTAGCTAGTTACCCCCTCACAAAACCAAAGCGATTGGGTGTAGTTTTCCCGGTCGTAATCAAACTGGTGCAGGGCCTGGGGACGAATGCGTTTGACGTTCCAAAGGTGGAAAAATTCGTGGGCCACCAAACACAAAAACCGATGATAGGCTTCCGGTTGGACAAAGCCAAAGCGGTTATAAATCAAGGAGCAGGAATGACTGTGCTCCAGGCCCCCATAGCCTTGACCAGTCAAATGCAAAATAAACGTGTAGTCATCGTAGGGCAGGCCACCAAAGAGTTTTGCCTCCAAACCAATGATTTTTTCTAAGTCGGGAATGAGGCGTGCTGGTTCAAGATTTCCCTCACCCCAGACTGCTAAGCGATGGGCCTTATCTAAAACCGTGAAGTCATAGACCCCATGACTGCCAATCTCAAAAGGACTATCCACAAGGGTGTCGTAATTCTGAGCTAGGAAGGTGTTGGGCTGCTGTGGAATTGACGGGAGAGGAGTCGTGACCCGCCATTGATCTGGGGCCAAAATTTGTACGGTGATCGGCAATGATTCCAGGCCAGGGACATAGACACAGAGCGCGGCCGGATTGAAATAGGCATGGCTGGCATCCAGATGATTTGTCCGGACAGTCAGTTCATGGGCATAGACGCGATAGAAAATCTCAATTTCCGTAATTCCGGGGGTGGCAATTTGCCAGTGGTTTTTGGTGCATTTCCAGACCTGGAGGGGCTGATCCTCGCTCGCGGCAGCAAAATCCTGAACATGACGGGCATACTCGCGCACCAGATAGGAACCGGGAGTCCAAACCGGTAACTTGACATCCAAAAGATCCTGCTGCCATCGAGAAATCCGCAGAACCACCTCAAATAGATGGGTCCAAGGCTGGGGAAAAGAAATTTCAAACTCCAGGCCGGGTTCCAAGAACCTATCTCCAGATGCGGGACTCAAAGGGCTATCTTGGGCTGTCAAAGATGGATTCATGGTTGCATTGTAGGGCAAGGCGAACTCGACACGTTCCCGATCTCCACTGGAGCAGAAATTCCCTGAATTCCAAACTTCCAGATGATCGCGACTTCCCTGGGCAGGAACCGGAATAATCAATACCTAAATCACGATCGGAGGTAACTCCTTAGCCGTAAAAACCGAACTTGATCCCCTCCCCCAAATTCAAGCCAAAACACTACAGTGGAGGTTAGGTTTGTGGACGACTAAGCACCGAAAATCCCGTGTTAAGATTGTCCTTACCGGCACGCAGCAACCATTTGGGATAGGGCCATGTTTGAACGCTTTACAGAAAAAGCCATTAAAGTCATCATGCTGGCACAGGAAGAAGCCCGCCGCCTGGGTCATAACTTTGTCGGTACAGAACAAATTCTCCTAGGGCTCATCGGCGAAGGAACCGGAGTTGCTGCCAAAGTCCTGAAATCCATGGGGGTTAACCTTAAAGACGCTCGAATTGAAGTTGAGAAAATCATCGGTCGGGGCTCAGGCTTTGTTGCCGTAGAAATTCCATTTACCCCCCGCGCCAAACGTGTTTTAGAGCTGTCCCTCGAAGAAGCCCGCCAACTGGGTCATAACTACATTGGCACAGAGCATTTGCTTTTGGGTCTGATTCGGGAAGGCGAAGGCGTGGCGGCTCGGGTTCTGGAAAACCTAGGCGTAGATCTCTCCAAAGTCCGTACCCAAGTGATTCGGATGTTGGGTGAAACCGCAGAAGTGGCTGCAGGGGCAAGCTCTGGCCGGACAAAAACTCCCACCTTGGATGAATTTGGCTCTAACCTGACCCAATTGGCTGTTGATGGCAAGCTTGATCCCGTGGTCGGTCGGCAAAAAGAAATCGAACGGGTGATCCAAATCCTCGGTCGCCGGACAAAAAATAATCCCGTCCTGATTGGCGAGCCTGGTGTTGGTAAAACTGCCATTGCCGAAGGGTTAGCCCAACGGATTGCCAATAGTGACATTCCCGACATTCTTCAAGAAAAGCGTGTTGTTACCCTAGATATCGGCCTGCTTGTAGCTGGAACAAAATACCGGGGTGAATTTGAGGAGCGCCTGAAAAAAATCATGGATGAAATCCGCCAAGCCGGAAACGTAATCCTGGTGATCGATGAAGTTCATACCCTGATTGGTGCGGGTGCGGCGGAAGGGGCCATTGACGCCGCTAATATTCTCAAACCGGCCCTAGCCCGCGGTGAACTCCAATGTATTGGGGCGACCACCCTCGATGAATACCGGAAGCACATTGAGCGGGATGCTGCCCTGGAACGGCGCTTTCAACCGGTGATGGTCGGTGAACCCTCGGTGGATGAAACCATTGAAATTCTCTACGGTCTACGTGAGCGCTACGAAAAACACCATAAACTCAAAATCTTGGATGAGGCCCTGGAAGCTGCGGCTAAACTCTCAGATCGCTATATTTCTGACCGTTATTTACCTGACAAGGCCATCGATTTAATTGATGAGGCCGGTTCCCGGGTGCGCTTAATCAATTCCCAATTGCCCCCAGCGGCTAAGGAACTGGATAAGGAACTGCGGCAAGTCCTCAAAGATAAAGACGATGCAGTCCGAGCCCAGGATTTCGATAAGGCTGGTGAACTCCGGGATAAGGAAATGGATCTTAAGGCCCAGATTCGCAACATTTCCCAGCAGAAAAAAGCCGAAACCACCACTGATGAAGATAAATCTCCGGTCGTCTCGGAAGAGGATATTGCCCACATTGTTTCCTCGTGGACGGGTGTGCCCCTGAGTAAACTGACCGAAACTGAGTCGGAAAAACTGCTCCACATGGAAGATACGCTCCACCAGCGGGTGATTGGCCAGGATGAAGCGGTTAAAGCCATTTCACGGGCAATTCGCCGGGCCCGGGTGGGACTGAAAAATCCCAATCGGCCGATTGCCAGCTTTATCTTCTCTGGACCAACGGGTGTGGGTAAAACTGAGTTGACCAAAGCCTTAGCGGCCTACTTCTTCGGCTCCGAGGACGCAATGATCCGCTTGGATATGTCGGAATTTATGGAGCGGCATACGGTTTCTAAATTGATTGGTTCTCCTCCTGGCTATGTCGGTTATAACGAGGGCGGACAATTAACGGAAGCAGTCCGGCGGCGGCCCTATACCGTGGTGCTGTTTGACGAAATTGAAAAGGCACACCCGGATGTCTTTAACCTGTTGCTGCAAATCCTGGAAGATGGGCGGTTAACGGATTCCAAAGGACGAACCGTGGACTTCAAGAACACCCTCTTGATCATGACTTCCAACATCGGTTCCAAGGTGATTGAGAAAGGTGCTGGGGGCCTGGGCTTTGAATTTGCCAGCGACAACCCGGCGGAATCTCAGTACAATCGGATTCGGTCGTTGGTGAATGAGGAACTGAAGCAATACTTCCGTCCAGAGTTTCTTAACCGCTTGGATGAAATAATTGTCTTCCGGCAACTCACCAAGGACGAGGTCAAGGAAATTGCCGATATTCTCCTCAAGGAAGTCTTCACTCGCTTGACCGAGCGCAATATTGCTCTATCGGTAACGGAGCGCTTTAAAGATCGCTTGATTGATGAAGGGTATAACCCCAGTTATGGTGCTCGACCCCTTCGCCGTGCAATTATGCGGTTGTTGGAGGATAGCTTGGCTGAGGAAATGCTCACTGGCCGAATGACAGAGGGTGCAACTGCAGTTGTAGATGTGGATGAGGCCGGTCAAGTCAAGATTCAAATCACGCCACCGCAACGGGAACTTGTTTCGGCTGTCGAATAGGGTCTGTCTGCTTAGACTGTAAAATCTCTAGCTTCTTCGTTAAAGCTAGATTCAATACCAACGCCCACAGATCAATTTGTTTAGGTGGTCTGTCCCTGAGCACCTTACTGGTCTGTGGGTGAAGCAGGTAGATCGCTCTAACTTGTTCATGGCCTGGGCGAGTTGAAAAGCTGATTTTAGTCGGGAGTGCTGGTTTAGGCAAAGAACTGAGTTTGGGGATGCGGCTTTCGACGATTCCATTTGTTGGAGAAGCTCTCAATCGTCCAGGCCCTGCGACTGCAAAATTTTTGATTCGCCAGTGTGCCTATAATCCGGACGCTTTTTTGACTGAAGACTTTATTGGCCTGGAGACTCGAAATATCCCCCTTGAAGTTTTGCAGTTTCAACTCCGAACCTTGCGCACGGCTGCTAATATTTGGGGAATGAAGCCTGACTTTCTTAGGTTAATAAGGAATTTCCAATGCTAGGTTGCGTGTATTTGATAGGTGTGGACATTGGCCCTATCTCGAGTACGTCGAAGAATTTAACAAGGCCATTTTAAGTTTTTTAGCCCCTAAACCGATAAATCAATCACCATGACCAGGCCCGCTAAACCCAGTCAGATTGTGGACTTAACCGTTTTCTTCTAGTTGGGTGACGATTCGCTGGCTAAGTTCAGAGTCACTATTGGCCAGTCCCAGTAGTTGCAAATATTCCGAGCCAGTTAAACCCGCCGCTTCAATGGTAGCAATGGCAGCCCCTTCGATGTCCTGTTCAATTTCCAACGCCTCAGCCTGAGTTTCTGCACTGCGTAGTTCTGGGGCCCGTTGTTCAATCAAATCAATGACTTGGCGGTAGGCTTGGGCAAACTGACTAATTTTTTCTGCGGATATGTCACTTACGGTTAAGTCAGCCGTGTCCACAGCAACTGCAGCCCAGGCCTGGGGGGGAGATATAAAAAAGCTCAGACTTACTGCAAGCATCAGGAATAACACCGAGGTAATTCCTGCCCTTAAACCCCGTGGCAATGCCAATAGTCCCAGTTTGAACCATGGTTTTAGGAGTGAAATTAAGGACATAGAAATACCTCTAGGGGAGTCAGCGGAAAAGACATGACTAAGGGGTTAGGAGACCTTTGGCTTGAGAAATACAATGGCCTGTTTCCACACAATGGTTGGCTGGTCATAGTGATCCAATACACACAGACAATGACTATCCTGCCAGCGCAACTTACCGACGACTAAATCACTGGTGCTGAGCTTCACTTCAACTTCCGTGTTTTCTTTAATCAAGGTCTGGATTTGGCGGACATTGGGCTGATTGGTATCAAAATCTTCACCCATGGGTAAGCTCCTTCCTTGACAGCAAAAATTTTAGCTTTGGGTTTAGCCTGTCTCTACTCTAACCTGATATTTTCCCGATGCCAAAATAGCCCTTAGAGAGGTTGAGAGTTCGGGATTTACCTCAATTCCAGCCATTGCATTAGAACTGCTGGGGAACAAATTTCCGCCAATCATCCCCAACCCGAATGGTGACATCTGAGCCTAAACTGCCAGTGGCATTCACTTGGACTAAACTTTTGGCCACCGACCCTAAGCCAAAATCAATCAGGAGGGCCTCTGCTGCTTCTCGGTCTCCCTGCTGGGCAATAATTTGTGTGGTTTCTTCTATTTGCGTCCAGTCGGAGTCCAAATAAACATTGCGGTAATTTTGGGCAATTAAATAGTCGGCAATGGCTTGGGCAGCATGATCACTGGTGGCTGCATTTTGAATCGCGATTTTCAATCCACGCAGATCTACCATCTCGCCGGAACTCCAGCGCCAATCCTTGTCAAAAAAGTGACGATCCACAAGCCGATCCGTTGCCTCGTAGTCCACAAGCCAATAACTGGCATCATAGCCATCGCCACTGAAGCGTCCCGGTAGGAGGAGCATATTTAAGTTTGAGGATGCCCCCAGGCCAAATTGGAGCATGGCCATCATTTCCCCAAAGCTGAGATCCGTATCCACATACTTCTGCATCACCTGATAGAGCTGGGGGAGCTTGGCCAGCATCATCGGGTTTGTCATTTTATTTTGTAAGGCTTTTAATAAAATCTGTTGTCGTTGGGCCCGGCCAATATCTCCAAGGCCATCGTACCGAAATCGGGCAAACCCCTCCGCTTGTTCACCATTAAGGGTTTGTAAGCCAGGCTGAAGATCGATGTAGAGCTTTTGGGTATGGTCTGTGTATTCCATGCGAACTGGGACATTGACTTCAACGCCCCCAACTAAGTCCACCAATTCCCGAAAGGCCTCGGTACTAATCCGGACATAGCGGTCAATGGGAACATAGTTGAGGGTGCGGCTAACCACCTGAGAGGCCAGGGGCGCGCCACCAAAAACATTAGCCGAGTTGATTTTTTGCATTCCATAGCCTGGAATCTCGACCCGACTATCCCGGGGAATGCTGAGGACGGTAATGCTTTCGGTTTCTGGGTTTAATCGGGCTACTAAAATTGTGTCACTGCGGCCATCTAGGGAACTGCGACTAAAGCCCACCTCTCCCGGTTCTAAATCAACGCCCATGACCAAAATATTGACCGGTCGCCCCAGGCCATACTGAAAACTGCGCCCGACAAATTCACTGAAGGAAGGTGCCATTTCGCCATTATCCTGACGGAACGGGGCCATCAGCGAAACCGTAACTCCAGCGGCCATGGAAAGGGCGGACACACCTAAAAAGGCCATCCCCCATCCCAAAAAATTCCAAGCAGAGCGGCGACGGGGAGGCATCATCATGGCCTGGGATGAACGGGGACGGTTGGCACTTTTTGGGGAACGGGATTTGGATGATGCAGCCAAGGGGACAACCTCTGAAGTCTAGGGTGAGTGGGAGATGGGTTTAGGGGAGGCAGGGTTGAATGGAACAACTTTAAATGACTGTTGATGGTGGGATGAGAAATTCTTGAATTTAATCGTCAGCAGTGGTGGGGGGAAAGTTCCTTGCGAGTGGGAGAGTTTTTAAATTGGCACAGGGCCAGTTCGTGGTGCCGATCATTGACTAGCAATTTCTGAGTCGCTCCCTGATGTTCCGGATGTTCGCAATTAAGTACCAATCCTCATTAGATTTAGTAAGCCATTATACCTAGGGGATATTGTAAAAGATTCAGTCAACTCCAGGCCAAAGCCCATGGGTATCTTCCCTGCCATGCAAAATTTCTTGATCTGGGAAGTAATCGCTGTAAATCGCATCACTCCAGGGAACAATAGTTATTTCAAATTTGGATGCTGGGAAGGTCTCCGAAACCGATACACTTAGTTCGTACCGTGGGTGGATATTAATCAAGTTCTATGCAGGCTGTGATCATTGCTGGGGGGAAGGGAACGCGCATGGCACCGCTGACCCAAATCACGCCCAAACCGATGTTGCCATTTCTAGATCGTCCATTCTTGGCCTGGATGGTGGAGCGCTGTCGGGCCGTGGGCATTACGGATATTTTAATTAACGTCCATTACCAATCCCATCAGATTGAAGAGTACTTTGGCGATGGCCAGGCCTGGGACGTGCAAATTCGCTATCTTCGTGAGGATTCTCCCCTGGACACCGCCGGAGCGATGAAACTGGCAGAACCGTATTTTTCCGGTGACTCATTGCTGGTTTTTAACGCTGATATCTTGACGGACTTGGATTTACTCGCCTTAATTGACTGTCATCGGCAAGCCCAGGCCCAGGCCACCTTGGCCCTCACGCGGGTTACAAATCCCACTGCCTTTGGCCTGGTTGAACTCCATTCCCCTGCGACCGACGTGAACCGAGTGGTGGCCTTTCGGGAAAAACCAACCCCAGAACAAGCCGCTGCCCTTGGCATTGACACGGTTAACGCCGGTACCTATGTCCTCGAGCCAGAAATTTTTGCTGCCTACGCCCATGGCGAACCCTTGAGTTTTGAGCGCACGGTGTTTCCCAATCTTTTAGCAGCACAAAAGACGATGGCGGGCTATGTTTGGGAGGGCTATTGGCAAGACCTAGGAACACCCCAGAAATACTATCAAGCCCACCTCGATAGCTTGGCTGGAGAAATGCCCTATCCCATTGCTGACCAGGCCTGGGAATTATCACCACAGGTTTGGGTGGCCAAATCTGCCGACATCCATGCCGATGCTCAGGTATGCGGCCCGACCTATGTTGGCGAGCAGGTCAAATTAGGGCCTGGGGCAGTCATTCCGTCCGGAACCGTAATTGGCAAGGCTTCCTATGTCAATCGTCCCTTAGAACCTGGGATTTATCCGGCCGGCACCCTAGCCCTCTAGCCTCCAACTGATTCCCCTGGATCAGCCCCCAGAGGAGATTTAATCTAGGGTTGGCGGCATGGTGGGCAAATAGATCGTGGCCTGGGTTCCTGCTTCAGAACTTGAGCAGATCTCCAGATAACCTTGATGGGCGGACAAAATTCGCTCCACGATTGCCAGACCCAGGCCCGTGCCACCGGGTTTACGGGAATAAAAGGGCTGGGTTAACTTTTCCAGTTCCGTGGCCGGGATGGTTTCGCCCCAGTTGTGAACGGTGATGGCCCAAAACTCTAGCCGGGGTTGATGAATGCGACAGGTAATGACAGTTCCTGGGGTGGCCGCTTCACAGGCATTTTGAATGACGTTAAATAACACCTGCTTTAACTTATCCTTGTCTCCAGCAATCCAGGCCGCTTGCGGATGAAATTCCCATTCGATTTGATGTTGTTGCGCCTCGGGTAAATCCTCCAGAAGCGGTTGAATATCCATCCCAAGGGTGTTGAGGTTGAGGGGCTGGATGTTGAGGGTTTGGGGTTTGGCGTATAACAAAATTTCGCTCAAAAGCATCTCCAACCGCCGTGCTTCATCTAAGGCTAAGTTGAGTCGTTCCTGGGTCGCGGGGCTTAAGTCCAGTTTGTTGAAATAATTCAAGCCCATTTTGATCGTCGTTAGGGGATTTCGGAGTTCGTGGACAATCATGGAGGCAAATTCCCCAATGGCCACTAAGCGGGCTTGGGCGACTAACCTGGCTTGGGCCTGTTCCAGTTCGCTGGTGCGGCGGGCTATTTCTGACTCCAAGCGGTGATTGAAGTCCTGTTGTTTTTGATAGAGAAAATAGTTGTCCAGGGCAGTGGCGGCCCGTTCCGCAAAGAGGGTAACGGTTTTGATTTGATCCACCAGACAGGGTTTCGGCGTCATACTGAAGGAACAAATTGCCCCAATGACTTCTCCCAAGGGGGTACGCAGGGGCACACCTAAGTAGGATAAGTAGCCTTCGGGTAACTCCCCAAATTCCGGTTGCAGGCGTACATCTTCAATACAGAGGGGCTGTTGGGTCACAAAAACGGTATGGGTGACGGTGCCGTACAAATCACAAACCTGCTCATCCGCGGGAATCTCCAGATTGCTGGCCACTAAGCGTTCCGTATTGTCGCTACACAGGCTGACAACCGTCCAATCCATGCCAATAATTTCACTGACCCCTTGGGCAATCATCGCCAAGTAGTCTTCTAAATTTCCCGTGCGGCAACTCAACGCAGCCAGGATAGAGAGGATTCTTTGGCTGTTATTCCACGACTCTGACAACATCACAAGACTGAGAAAACACTAAATCTGAACATTAAAGGCCTTGCACAATCTAGGATACAGGAGTTGATCTTCGCAGACTATAGCCCACCCCTCGGACAGTATGGATTAGGCGCGGTTGTTCCGGTGACTCGAGTTTTAGGCGTAGGTAGCGAATATAGACTTCGATGATGTTGGAATCTCCCAAAAAATCGTAACCCCAGACATGATTTAAAATTTGTTCCCGAGTAAAGACTTGACGGGGCCTGGAAAGAAGGTAGGTGAGTAAATCAAACTCCTTCACTGTTAACTCCACTAACCGATTATCTCGATACACTTCCCGTGTCCGTTGGTTCACCCGTAAATTATCAAACTCTAACCATTCAGCGGTTTCTGGGGCTTGTTGTCGAAAACGGGCGCGGATCCGGGCTAACAGTTCTTCCACACTGAAGGGCTTAATCAAGTAATCATCAGCTCCAGCATCCAGGCCTGTGATCCGGTCATGAATATCATCCCGGCCCGTTAGCATGATCACTGGGGTTTGATTCCCGGTGGCCCGTAAACGGCGGCAAATTTCCACACCGGTCAGGCCTGGTAGCATCCAGTCAACAATAATTAAATCCGGCAAATGGTCACGGGCTAACATCAACCCGGCCTGGCCATCGTGGCTAATCATCATATCGTAGCCTTCACTCTCCAGCTCTAATTGCAAAAATCGAGCGATTTTGAGTTCATCTTCAATTAGCAAAATCTGGCGGGCCATAGGTCATACTCTTGATCTTTTTTAGGCTATCAGCTTCATCTGAGAAATTACTGAGGGTAAGCTTTAGCCTTTGAATCATCGACGTGGCTTGAGGCAGGGATCTGCTCGCTTGGTTAATTCCAAACCCCACCTCAGAGCAATCTCAGAGGTTTCTCAGATTCCAGTCTTAGGGTCAGAACCATACACCTTGACCACATTCATGCTTTGGAGAACTACTATGTTCTATCGCTACCTTGTCCAAATTCCCACCCTAACCCTTGGCTTTCTCTCCGTTGGGATCATTGCCTCAGCCTCCCCCCTACTCCCACACTTCAGAAATAGCTCCTTAGGCCAGCCAATTCCCTCTGCTAAATCAGTCCCAGCACCCTCGAATCCATCTCAGCCAACGACCGCGACGCCCCTAAAAGCTTCGTTGCCGACAGTGGTATTACCCAGTATTACCGGCGCGACCATTTCTGGTAGTGATCACATTATTCGGATTGCGGGCAATGGCATGAGCCTAACTCATCTGGCTATTGGGCTTCCTCAACAGATGGAGAATTTTTCTGGGGTCACCATTCAGGATCAATCAGGGGCTAACGTTCCGGTTAAGGTTTCCCGCCAAGATGGGTCTGTGGATATTGACTTTGATACCCCAGTTCCAGCGGGGAGTTCCTTGGAGGTGCATTTGAATAATGTCCAAATGCGGACTAAGGGGGGGGAGCGTTTGCCCTATCAAATTACCGTGACTCAGACTGGTGCTAAGGGGAATATCAGTATTGGTACAGCCCTGATCAATGTGCCTAACCGTGACTAGGGACGATTGATAAAACGTTGCCCATTCACACTTCAACATCCTCAAATGGACAAGTGGTTGACACTGATTCTGTTGACCACTTTTTTGTCTCTGTCTGAGCCTTGTAAAACCTATCAATCCTTCTATTCCAGGCCAACTAAGTCCACCAATGCCATTAGGGTGCAAGATTTTAAATTTTGATCTGGATGAGTAGGCACTGAAAAAATTTTAGTTGGTTCAGAGTTTTCATAGGAGATTAGCCCTAGAGGTCTTGGAATGACTTCACTGTATTCCCAGGCCCCTCATTAGACTTCAGACCGCAATAAGGGAAAGGCAATCACATCCCGAATACTGGGGGAATCCGTTAACAACATCACAAGACGATCAATCCCAATCCCCAGGCCCCCTGTAGGTGGCATTCCCTGTTCGAGGGCGGCTAAGAAATCTTCATCAATGCTGTGGGCTTCTAAATCTCCGGCTTCTTTGCGAGCGGCTTGGGCTTCTAAACGCTGGCGTTGATCCACTGGATCGGTGAGTTCGGAAAAACTATTGGCTGTTTCCCGGCCGACAATAAACAGTTCAAAGCGCTCCACCAGGCCGGGTGCGGATCGATGGGGTTTCGCAAGGGGAGAAATTTCAACGGGGTAATCTAAAACAAACGTCGGCTGGATCAAATTGGGTTCAACCGCTTGTTCAAAAGCTTCATTGAGGACTCGGCCGATGGTGTCGCATTTTTCGATGTCTTTAATCCCGGCGGTTTGAGCAGCGGTTTTGGCTTCTGAGAGATCCGTAAATTGGGCAAAATCAACCCCCGTGGCTTCCTCAACAGCCTGATGCATCGTGATCCTTTTCCAGGGGGGAGTTAAATCAATCTCTTGCCCTTGATAGGTAATTTTGAGCGTGCCTAAAACCGTTTGCGCGGCCTGGGTAATCAGAGCTTCGGTCAGAGCCATCATATCGGTGTAGTCCGCATAGGCCTGGTACACTTCAATGCTGGTAAATTCTGGGTTGTGCCGAGTTGAGACTCCTTCGTTACGGAAAATTCGGCCCATTTCAAACACTTTTTCAAACCCACCCACCACCAAGCGTTTTAGGTGCAGTTCTGTGGCAATGCGTAAATAAAGCTGCATCTCCAGGGTGTTGTGATAGGTAATGAAGGGCCTGGCTTCAGCTCCCCCTGCTTCCGCTTGTAAAACTGGGGTTTCAATTTCAATAAAGCCCTGCTCATCTAGATACCGGCGAATTGCGGCTGTAATCAAGGCCCGTTGGCGGAAGGTTTGCCGGACTTGGGGGTTAACGATCAGATCCACATAGCGTTGCCGATAGCGTTTTTCCACATCGGTTAGGCCATGCCATTTATCCGGGAGAGGCAGTAGGGATTTGGTCAGGATCCTGTAGCTGTGGACATAAACCGAGAGTTCGCCTTTTTCCGTCCGTTTAATCGTTCCCGTCGCTCCCAGAAAATCCCCGGCATCTGTGAGTTGTTTCAGGTGATCAAAGGCTTCTGGGTCGGTTTCGCCCATGCTGGCCTGGATCGTTTGTTTATCGAGATAGAGCTGAATGGTGCCGGTTTCGTCTTGGAGGGTAAAAAAGGCTAGTTTGCCAAAGACGCGTCGGTTTAAAATCCGTCCCGCCACAGCCACGCTAACATCAACGGTTTCGCCATCTGCTAAATCGGCGTACTTGGCCTGGAGGTCAGCGGCATGGTGGGTGCGGTCGAATTGGTAAGCATAGGGATTGAGACCCAGGCCCCGGAGCTTTTCTGCTTTTTCGATACGGGTAGCCTTGATTTCCTCTAACCCTGAACCACTCTGCTCTGTTCCTTGCCCCATGCTATTCCCTTAAACCCTTGCTTCATCAATGTGGGCCAAGAGCCAATCCGACCCTAGCCTATTGATTGTGCCATTTTTACGGAGTCAGACAAACCAGACTATTCTCCCAAGATCGACTGATCCAGTTCTAAGCTGGGTTTCAGGAGGGCTGCTTCGGTGGGGGTGAGGTGCTGATTGACAATTTCCGGTAAGACTCGATACGTGGCCTGGGCTGCTTTTTCATCCCGAAAGGCTTTAATAATTGTCCGATACCAAAGTAAAAACCCGTTTCGCAGCATCTCTAAGTCACCAAACAGCATAGAAGCCGCTGAGAGGCGCAGAACATGTTGGCGATCTCGTTTGCAAACGGCACTGTAGTCCTGCTTGCCTTTTTGGAAAATGTAGGGGTTTTGTCCTTTGACGGCCGTTGCGAGTTTCTCGGAAATCTCGTTTTCCCCATCCCGAATTTTGCTGTAGGCACTGATTCGCTCATCAACTGTATCCAAGTAATCCTTGAGAAACTTCAACTCAGCGGCTGTGGCAAAGCGTCCGTCTGCATCATTGGCTAAACGAGTTAGTTGTTTTAACATCTTCGGAATTTAAACCTGATTGAGTAGAAATTTGTCCATTGACAAAGAGGCAGTTGAGAGAGCCAAGGTAACTCAGACAAAGCTTGAACCGAAGCCGGGTTGACCTAAATTTCCTTGGCTTACTCCCAATTTGAGCAATGGTTTGACCTAGCCGGCTAAGATGGAATGATTTAACGCCAAAATCGGCTGGACCAGCTTATATTCTTTTTCGGAGAGCAGACTCTTCATCATTTCCGGCAGCTTTTTCCCATAGGTGTTGTCGGCCATGTGGGAGTAATTAAAGGCTTTGACAATGGTGCGATACCAAAGTAGGAATCCGTCCCGCAGCAAATCCAAATCAGCAAACAACATGGCGGTGGTGCTGAGGCGAATGGCGTTGGTCAAATCTCGGCGACAGATACTGGATTGATCCTTGCCGCTGAAGGTGTAGCAGTTGGCTTTCTCTGCCTGTTGCAACGATTGAATCTTAGTGACCATGCCTTCGGAAGCTTCTTTGACTTTGTTGTAGGCGGAGATGCGATCATCCACCGAACCCAGGTAATCTTTCAAGAATTGCAATTCAGAGGCAGAGGCAAAACGGCCATCAGCTTCAGTGGTCAAACGGTCTAATTGGGTCAACATAGGAATTCTCCAATACTAAAAAATGAACAGGTCAACGTCAGGTAATAAATCTCAAATTTCAAACCAAGGCATTAAAGTCTAATCAGGGGCAAGATTCCACCTATACACAGTCAGAAAAGCTGTTAGGGAGCAAACTGACCATTTTTCATCCGTTTCTCAATGTCGGAGGCTGTAGCTCCCTCGTTTTGCCAGAAGGCCGCCGCATCAATCCGCTCTTGCTTGCCCACGAGGAATTTGCAGTAGGTTTCTCCCATGGCATAGCACTGAATTTCGATACAACCGAGGGGCTTTTTGATTAGGCCTGTGAAGAAACCGGCAAACAATCCGGCGTAGAGATAGCAAACGGGTTTACCCACATCCCCCAAGGTTCGAGCTACCACTGAGTCAAAGATATTGATAAACATGAAGCCATTTTTCTGCTCAGACAAGTCAATGTCCCAGTTCCCCCAGCCTTGGGTAATAAAGGGCCACCACCAGGCCTCGAAGAGAAAACTTAAGTTGGCCTGGCGTAATTCCCGGTCGTACTCTTGCTCAAAATTTCGTTGAAAGAATTCCGCATCCCGGAGCCCCCACTCTTCCCCGATTTTGTACATCACCAGGGTTGAGGCTGGGCCGACTTCCTGCTCCAGGCCATTGATCATCCCAACTACAAAATCTTCTGTCACTAGAACATGTCGCGCCTGGTGCCAATCCTGAATGGTGCCTTTCTCCCGCTCCACATGAAAGTGATCTTCAAAACTAAAGTGATTGCGCCGTTGCGGATGGAGTTGCCGTAGGGTTTGGGCGACAAACGGTAAGGACGACTCCCGACTGCTGGTCTGAATGGGCAAAACAGTCATACAGATTAAAACTCCCCCAAGTGTCTTGATTGTGTGCGGAAACCCCGATTTTGCTCAAGGAAGGCGATTCCCGACGACAGTGGATCGAATTTAGAACTAGCTCGTAAAATTGACCCCATGTTTAAGCCTAAGCAGGTTTTTTGATCAGGCATACCGTGATTGTACGGATATTTATTGTTCGCAACATTTCTTTAGAGCTATGGGTTTCCCCGCTGCCCAGGTAACGGAATGTGTCCAATTCAAAAGTTCATCCAATGGGAGGACGACCAGGCCAGGGGGAATCCGTTAGGTTTGAGGTATGGATGTAGAGCTTGCGACTCAGATCACATCACCCCCGCTTGTGGATCACTGCTGAAACCCTCAAACCCTGGCTCCATGGAAATTGTGAAGTTCCGAAATTCTACTGAGGGTATTGATGACTAGGACTACGGCTAAGGGCGTAATTCCTTCATAATCCCCACACCCTGGCTCGACTCTCCCCTCACCTTCACACCAAATCCCCTGTTCTCCCCCGCTCCCAAAACCCTACCCCCTGATGTCCTATGATTACGATTCGCACCCTGGGTTTAACCATCCTCATGGCTGGAGCCTTACACTTACCTGGCCTAGCCCAAACCCGCACTCCTATTGCTGTGGCCACGCTCACCTCTACAGAAATTCAGCAGCAACTGCAAATTAAACCGGAAACGGCTCAGGATTTTTATAATTTAGGTTTAGTTGCCCAAGGACAGGGGGATTTTCCCCAGGCCATTACCTACTTTTCAGAGGCGATTAAACGTCAAGGTTTGGCGGATTACTACTTCGCACGGGGCCTGGCTTTGGCAGATTTAGGGGATCACCAAAAGGCTCTGCGGGACTACGACCAGGCCATCCAATTAGACCCAAATTTCTCCAGTGCTTTCTACAATCGTGGCATGTCCCACCTGGCCCTTCAACAGCTACCAGATGCCGTGAAAAACTTTGATGAAGCCATTGCCCTGGATCCAGAATTTGTTGCCGCCTACTATAGCCGGGGAATGGCCTACTTTGATTTGGGCCAAGTGGAACTCGCGCGCCAGGATTACAACCGCTCCATGAGTCTGAGCCCGACCATGACCGCCACATTCTACGACCAGGCCCCGCGACCGTTGACAGGTGGTGACTACGATCAATAGGGCTTACGTTTTCAACCTGTACTCTAGCTCCTGTAGATTTAGGCTTGGCATGGCCCCGATTATGATGAATTAATTACCTGACGAGGCCAGGGAAGCAGATGAAGTGGTTATTTCCCCAGGTGTTGCTGATGAAATTGGACTGAGTGGGTATGCCGATAGTGGTGTTATTTGGCTTCAGCGAGCAGGTCAGGTATTGATTCAGCCCTCTCCGGTAATTGATCCAAGGATTGCAAACTGGGATTTGGGAGCACGACTGAAATCTGACATTCTTTCAACTTTCCATGATGAATGACTATGCTTAGGGTAAGGAATTTTTACTTTCTAAGCTTTGCCGTGTGGTTGAAAGGGTTACCATGCTTGCTAAATTAACTGCCAAAAATCAACTAACGCTCCCGAAGTCAATTACTAAGGAAATTGGAGAAGCTGAGTATTTTGAGGTGAGGGTGCAAGATGGAGAAATCATTCTGACGCCTGTAAAAATTCAACGCGCTGACGCCGTCCGAGCTAAGTTAGCAGCATTGGACTTGAGTGCGCAGGATGTGATGGATGCGATCACTTGGGTGCGTCAGGGATGACAACTGGGGAGAAATTGGAACCAGGCCTGCGAGTGGTAATTGACACAAATTTGGTTTTGTCAGCTTTAGTATTCGGGGGAAATACAGCAAAGTTGCGGCTCGCCTGGCAGGAAAATCGCTTTACCCCTTTAGCATCTGAGGAAACAATAACAGAGCTAACTCGAGTTTTGGCTTATCCCAAGTTTCGGCTAACTCCCTCAGAACAAGAAGCGTTGTTGGCAGATTATCTACCGTTTTGTGAAACTGTACCGATGCCTGAACATTTACCACCAATCCCTGAATGCCGTGATCTATTTGACGTACCTTTTTTGACACTTGCAATGGTAGGTAAGGCAGATTACTTGCTCACAGGTGATCGAGACTTACTAGAGATCACAGAGAGGTTTACTTGCCCTATTTTGACAGCCGATCAGTTTTTGGCAATTCATTTTTGATCTGACTCCCAACTTGGCCTGGAATCAAGTAGCGGAAATCTTATGGCCTAAATTTACGCATATGAGAGGCCAACATTTAGACAGACCCAGGCCCAAGGCGCTTATTCACCGTTGGCATACCTCATTCTTGGTCTTCTTTGATGCGAAAAACCTCACAAAATCCTTCTTGATGGTAGTCATGACCTGAGACAATGGATACGCAGAGATAGACCTGTTTGCTGATTGCGTGTTCAAGGTTCAGGAGTCCCCATGAGTGCAGATGCCGTCAAGTTAATGAAACAAGCAGTTGCCCAGGCCGCGGCTAAGGAAGTCAAGTCTGGGATGGTGGTTGGCTTAGGGACTGGTTCAACGACGGCTTTTGTGATTGAGTACCTGGGAAACCGCCTCAAATCAGGAGAATTAACCGATGTGGTTGGGATTCCCACGTCATTCCAGGCCTCGGTGCTGGCCAAACAGTTTGGGATTCCCCTAGTGACCTTAGATGATGTCGAAATCATTCACTTGGCCATTGATGGTGCTGATGAGGTGGATCCCCAGAAGGTTTTGATTAAAGGCGGAGGGGCGGCCCATACGCGGGAAAAAATTGTCGATGGCCTCGCCGAAGAATTCCTAGTGGTGGTGGATAGCTCAAAACTAGTCACGGAATTGGGTTCCACTTTTCCCGTCCCCGTGGAAGTCCTGCCCATGGCCATTAGTCCAGTGATGCGGGCCCTATCCAAGTTAGGTGGCGAACCCGTTTTGCGGATGGGTGTGAAAAAGGATGGCCCTGTGATTACGGATCAAGGCAACATGGTTTTAGATGTCAAGTTTGCCAGTATTCCCAATCCCACAACCTTGGAAACCACCATAAATAATATCCCCGGTGTGGTGGAAAATGGCCTGTTCGTTGGCCTGGCATCAAGGATTTTTGTCGGAGAATTGGTGAATGATCAACCGGTGGTGCGGGAAATTAGTTAATTCCAGGCCACTACAGGACTTGATGGGTGTAGGCGTGCTGTTTAACGTTATCTTCTGCAGTCACCAGTCGCTCGGAATTTAGCACCCGTTTGCGTTCAGTGGAAAAATTCAACTCCGTGAAGATGCTGCCTTGGGGAACGTGGGTGGTGGCAATGGGTCGAGCTTGAAACGTGCGGGCGGCGGCGGTGGCTCGGGAGAGAAACTCATCACACAACTGACTGTCGGCCAAAAAGTCCTTGGGGAGGGTGGGTGGGTTGGCCGTGGCAGCTGCGAGGGTTGTGCCAATGATTTTAGAGTAGGAGGTGGGAATCCCTTTGATAATTGCTTCAAGGGCAGCGGAGGGAATGGGTTCAAGCACTTGAATCGGGGCCAGTTTGCCATCCCGTTTAACAAAGCAGGTGGCCAGGCCAAGGGCAAGATAACTATCCATGGGCAAGTCGGTTGGTATTGGAGTGGTCAAAATTGGATACTCGTTCCAGCGGGTAAGTCGGCAAAAGCTTTAATAACTGCAAAACTCTAGTCAGGTCGCGGTTCGATTTGCCCTAGGGTGTGGTGGGGTTGGTGGCGGGACTGGCCTCAGGTTGGGAATTGGCTGAGACTCCGGGCTTAACCCAGACAATCCGGCGTTGATCGGGACGAATCAGGTTGGCATCTTCCTGGGCAATTCGCTCCTGGGCCTGGGGGTGTCGATCCTGCTTTAGCTCCTGTTGAAGTTGGGTTACCCGCGCCTGGGCAGCTTTTTCGGCTTGTTCTAGGGCTGTTAACTTTTCCTGTTGCGAGAAATAGTAGGGTAGGAGTTGCATTAACGCCACCAGGCCACCGCCGACAAGCCCCAAATTCACCAAAACCTTAGTCAGAATTTCCCGAGCAATCCGCCGTTGTTGGGCCGCAGGAGTAAGACCACGGGCCGAGCGGATACGTTGAGAAGCACGGGGGGCAGAGGTCATGGTCAGGGGAGTTATCCAAAAACGGGGCCTGGTCTAGTTATAGCTATTTATAGAGTTCCGTGGAGAGACGAAAGGCCAGAATCGCAGGAATCAGGGCAATCGCCAAGGCAACAAAGACTTGTGTATCGGTCAGACCCATGGTGGTAGTTCTCCTTTAAACAGCGGCATTGTGTGTGCGTAACCCAGGGGCCATCAGAATCCCCAGGCCAATTGCTGTCCTTATTAGTCCATAATCCTGCGGTGCATGGCAATACTGATTACAGTTTGTTACATGGAGCGGGGGCGAGGGCGAGAATATTTCCTTGAAAAAATACTGTATGGTGGGAGTAGTTTAGCCGGTCAGCAAAATTGCCGGAATTGCTGGGATTGACCTGAATTTATAATGCTTGATTACGTTTTAGAGCTATCGCCTAACTTTGGCCTGAATACCCTGCTGCTCCTGGGGGTTTTAGTGGCCTTGGAAGCGGTTTTGTCGGCAGATAATGCCATTGCCTTGGCGGCCTTGGTTCAGGGAATTCCCGACCTCAAGCATCAAGAACGGGCCTTGAATTTTGGCCTGGTGGCGGCCTTTGTTCTGCGGGTGATTCTGATTTTTTCCGCCACCTGGGTGATTCAGTTCTGGCAGTTTGAGCTGGCTGGAGCCCTTTATTTACTTTGGTTGTCCTATAAATACTTTACCTCGGAAGAAGATAGCAGCCACCATCACCGGGGCCTGGATATTCACTCGGTTTGGAAGGTCATCCCAATTCTGGCAATGACAGATTTGGCCTTTTCCTTAGATAGTGTGACAACAGCCATTGCCCTGTCCGATGAGCGTTGGTTAATTCTGACTGGTGGCGTGATTGGGATCATTATTCTGCGGTTTATGGCGGAACTCTTTATCCGTTGGCTGCAGATCTTTACCCACCTCCAAGATGCTGGCTACTTAACCGTGACCTTGGTGGGACTTCGGCTGTTGCTCCGGGTTGTGGATTCGGAATTTGTCTTACCGGATTGGTTGATGATCAGTGTCATTGGGCTTTGTTTTGCCTGGGGATTTTCCAAACGCAATCCCGTTAATCTGGACTCCCCAGGCCTGGCTGCGACGATTACCCCGCCACAAACTGAGGTCATCGCTCCAGAGGAACCTTTATCGGTAGGTGCTACTCATAAATCCACGGAGTTAGGCTAGGCGACCAGGCCACTAGTTCCTCCGGCTGGAACCATAGCCCAATTTCACGCACAGCAGTTTCTGGTGCATCGGAGCCATGGATCACGTTGCGACCCACATCCACACCGTAGTCACCACGAATGGTGCCTGGTTCTGAGTTGAGGGGATTGGTTGCCCCAATGAGTTTCCGGGCCGCCGCCACCACCCCTTTTCCTTCCCAAACCATGGCAACCACTGGCCCAGAGGTAATAAACGTGACCAAGCCAGGGAAAAAAGGCTTTGATTGATGCTCCCCATAGTGGGTTTCTGCCAATTCCTTGGTCACCTGCATTAGTTTTAAACCGACAAGAGTATATCCCTTCTGCTCAAGACGTTGAATGATTTCTCCCACCAGGCCCCGCTGTACCCCATCGGGTTTGATGGCTAGGAAAGTCCGTTCCATGCTGTCTCCATGACTGAACAAGTGCAACCTAATTTTACGAGCTTGGGGGTGTGATCCACTGTTGGCCCAAGAACAGAACCCAAAATCTTAGATCCAAGGGAAAAATCCCCTAACGCCAAGACAATCTCCCCCAACCTGGGACATAATGATTGGAATCTCGAGTATTTGGCCCAGTCCATACTCATCTTTTTCAGAGACATTTGCGAGACCATCATGACAGCTGAATCCACCCCAAAGCGGACAAAAGCCAAGTCCAGTCCAGGCATGCCGGAAATTGTCAGCCTCAAAAAAACTGCAACCCCTCCAACCCCTGCCCCCGAACCGACTCCGACTCCCCCGACTGTCGCCCCCCAGACCCCAGACCTAACCCCTGGAATTCGCTTTCACCCCATTCCCCCCGTGAGTGAGCGGATGCAATATCGGGCCATTGGCCTAGTCAAAGGCATTTATAAGCCTGACCCTGGGCAATTTAATCGCGGGCTTTTGGTCACTCAAGATGGCCAGGAAATTGAAGCCGTGCTCCTGGGGCAGGTGATGAATGTCATTAAAAAATATCTTGATCCAGACAAAGAGCACCTCTGGGTTGTCTATCCCCGCACCCGCGACCTAGCCCGAGAACGTAAAAAAGAAGATTTCAAACAGGATGGCCAGGATGGGAAAAGCAAGCCCCAACCGCCCCAAAGCAGTGATGTGATTCTGCATTTACAAATAGTGGGGGTTTGGGAGCCTGAAATCCTACAGCAAGACACGCCCTTGGCCAGCGCGGCGGCGGATGACCCCGTTGAATCTGATGATGGTTACTTTTCCGTTCGCGGTGAGGTGATCTTTAACTCCCAGGACAAGAAGTTTGTCATGGTCAAAATCCAACAGCAGCCGAAGAAAAAAACAGACAAGGGTAAGGCCTTCAAAGTGCGGCTTGAGGGAGTGGTGGAAATGAAGTCCCCTGGATACTTCTGGGATTTACACGCACAACGCCAAGGCGGCCGGCTCGTGATTACCGCAGCTAATCCCGTTGGTGTTTTACCGCCTCGGAAAGTTCCGAAAACCGCCCGGCCGGGAAAACCGCCTTTCCGTAAACCAGCCTCTGAGCGCAGTGATCGGCCTAATCCCAGTGGTCTTGACCGTCGTCCCGCTGCGGCCCGCCCGATTCGCCGTTCTCCAAGTAAACCGAGTTCGTGATAGCTTAACAGAAAGATAGAGATCAACATGGTGAATATTGAACTTGGCCGTGGCCGTGTTGCCCGCCGCGCCTATGGTATTGATGAAATTGCCTTAGTTCCAGGTCGACGCACCTTGGATCCGCAATTAGCAGACACCTCCTGGCAACTGGGTTCCTTGGTTCGCGAAATTCCCATCATTGCCAGTGCCATGGATGGTGTGGTTGACGTTGGCATGGCCGTGAAGTTGAGCCAAATGGGAGCACTGGGTGTTCTCAATTTAGAAGGGATTCAAACCCGATACGCTGACCCTAACCCGGTTTTAGATCAAATTGCAGCGGTGGATGCAGCGGAGTTTGTCCCCCTAATGCAATCCCTGTACGCCCAACCCATTGATCCCGATCTGATTACAAAACGGATTCAAGAAATTAAAGCCCAGGGAGGAATTGCCGCCGTCAGTGCCACCCCCGCGGGAGCCAGTAAATTCGGGTCTGTTGTTGCCACCGCTGGTGCTGATCTATTTTTCATCCAGGCCACGGTGGTCTCCACAGCTCATCTGTCCCCTGAAAGTATTACTCCCTTGGATCTCACCCAGTTTTGCCAAGAGATGCCGATACCAGTGGTGCTGGGAAATTGTGTCACCTATGATGTTGCCCTCAGTTTAATGAAAGCGGGTGCCGCTGGTGTCTTGGTCGGCATCGGGCCTGGGGCAGCGTGTACATCCCGTGGAGTTTTAGGTGTTGGCATTCCCCAAGCTACGGCCGTTGCTGATTGTGCTGCTGCGCGTCAGGATTACTATCGGGAAACTGGAAAATATATCCCCGTTATTGCCGATGGGGGCCTGGTGACTGGGGGCGATGTTTGTAAATGTATTGCCTGTGGGGCCGACGCTGTAATGATGGGCTCTCCCTTTGCCCGAGCCGTGGAAGCTCCGGGTCGTGGATATCATTGGGGCATGGCTACACCCAGTCCTGTTTTGCCGCGGGGGACACGGATTCGAGTTGGGACTACAGGAACCCTTGAGCAAATTCTCCGGGGGCCGGCCCAACTGGATGATGGTACCCACAATTTCCTTGGAGCTTTGCAAACTAGCATGGGCACCCTGGGGGCTAAGAATATTTCCGAAATGCAGCAGGTGGAAATTGTCATTGCCCCATCACTGTTAACGGAAGGCAAGGTTTACCAAAAAGCTCAAAAACTTGGCATGGGTCGTTAGGGAATGCTCAAGCCTCGACTCCCTGCTTGCTAACAATCTCAGTCAAATCCGCAGAAATTCTTAAACCCCCAGAATTGCTATTCCGGGAACTAGAGCAGTTTATCAACCGTCACTTAGAATAGTAGTTAGCGGAGACACATGTTTCCGTTCACTCCTCACACCACACCCCGCCTGGACTTCGGTTTAGGCGGTTTCCTTTTAAATGTCTATTTTTATACGGTCAAAGCGAAGAAATTATCATCTCTGCCAAAACTGAGATTCTCAGTCCGCAGAATTGGTCAAGCTGGCAGGTATTTTCGTATTCCACTTCCATGGAAAATGACCATGAGTCACAAATCATCTGCCAAACTCCGAACTTGCCTGCTAAGAAGCCAACTCGGGACATTTAGTTCCCCGCCGGTCTTCCAGTCACATCCTTGCAATAAAATGTAATACCAACTTTACTCCGATTCTGAACTTTTCCAGGCCTGGAGCCAGGTAGCGATATGGTAGGATGATCATTAAAAGCGAATAATCTTTAAAAACGCTTTTTGCCTTTGTGCCTGTATAACTTTGATCCCAAGGGTTTTGCTTTATGTCCTCAGCCTTGTCGGTTACCGATGCCACTTTCAAAGATGAAGTTCTTGACAGTGAAGTACCCGTACTCGTGGACTTCTGGGCTCCTTGGTGTGGTCCTTGTCGGATGGTGGCCCCGGTTGTCGAAGAAATTGCTACGGAATACGAAGGCAAGGTAAAAGTTGTCAAGGTCAATACGGATGAAAACTCGGCGGTGGCTTCCCAGTACGGTATTCGCAGTATTCCGACCCTGATGATTTTCAAGGGTGGTCAAAAGGTTGATCTTTTGGTGGGTGCAGTTCCCAAAACTAAAATTGAAGCAACCTTAGAACAATTTCTATAGCATCTGATTTGTTTCTGGGCCAGGGTGCAGGTATCGCCTGCTGATAAAATAGAAATTCGCTCCCACCAGGCCCCGTTATGAGTCAACTCTCCCCGGCCCTTGCATCACTCCAAGACGACTTAATTCAATTACTAAACAAAGTCGATTCTGTTCCCAATGGCGACCTGATTCAAACGGTATTAGCCACGGTCATTCGATTGGCGGATGAGGATTTTGATCGACTGGATTGGAAAATCATTCGCTCATCATTGCGGGACATGGAAAGAGCACTCCAAGTGTTTGCTCCCTATCGTCATACCCGTAAAATTTCGATTTTTGGTTCAGCTCGGACAAATCCCGATGCTCCTGAGTATCAAATGGCCCATGACTTTGCCCACCGAGCTACGGAGCAGGGGTTTATGATTATGACCGGGGCGGGGCCTGGGATCATGGAAGCAGGCAACAAAGGGGCGGGGCCTGGCAATTCCTTTGGCTTAAACATTGAATTGGCCTTTGAACCCGATGCCAATCCCTTCATTGATGGGGATCCGCGACTGATTCACTTCAAGTACTTCTTTACCCGTAAGCTCTTTTTGCTCAAAGAAACCGATGCAATTGCAGTTTTTCCGGGTGGCTTTGGAACCCTAGACGAAGCCTTTGAATGTCTGACCCTTTGTCAAACTGGAAAGTCGCCTCCCATTCCCATGGTTTTAGTGGATCGGCCCGGTGGTACCTATTGGCAGGCTTGGCAGGAGTATGTCCAACGGGAACTTAAAGGTAATGGCTTGATCAGCGATGTGGATGACCAGATCTACACAATTACTGACAATGTCGAACAAGCCTTAGGTAACTTGGGTAATTTCTATCGGGTTTACCATTCCTGTCGCTACCTCAATGAATATTTAGTTTTGCGACTGAACCAGGAACTGACGGATACCCAACTGACAACCCTCAATGCGGAATTCGGTGATATTCTCTCAAGTGGTGTGATTGAAAAAACCACTGCTTCAGAGCGTGAACTTCGGGACGAACAACCGGATCATCGGCCAAATTTTATTCATACCGCCCACTTACCCCGAATTCGCTTGCATTTTAATCAACGGGATTATGGCCGGCTCTATCAGATGATTTTACGGCTTAACCAAATGGGTGATGGAGAAGCAGCCAGTCATCCCGAACGGAAATAAAGCATTATCTGAGGTCTTGACTGTTTTTCATTGCTCTTTAGTAACTTGATGACAACCTGCTTATGATTGAACGTTATACTTTGGCTCCGATGGGTGAGATTTGGACGGATGCCTACAAGTTGAAAACCTGGCTACAGGTGGAAATTGCCGTTTGTGAAGCCCAGGCCGAGTTTGGCTTGATTCCCCAGGATGCTGTCGAGACGATTAAAGCCAAGGCTAATTTTGATCCGCAGCGGGTGTTGGAAATTGAAGCGGAAGTCAAACATGACGTGATTGCGTTTCTGACCAACGTTAACGAGTATGTCGGGGATGCGGGGCGTTACATTCACTTGGGGATGACCAGTTCGGATGTCTTGGATACGGGTTTAGCCTTGCAGCTTGTTGCCAGCTTGGCCATTCTTTCGACTCAACTGGAACACTTGATTCAAGCTGTCCGCACCCAGGCCCAGGAACATCGCTATACGATTATGGTCGGCCGGAGTCATGGAATTCACGCGGAACCGATTACCTTGGGGTTTAAGCTGGCCGGGTGGTTAGCGGAACTCTTACGCAATCGTCAACGCCTCTGTCAACTCCATCAAACCATTGCGGTTGGAAAAATTTCCGGAGCGGTGGGTACCTATGCCAACATTAGCCCGCAGGTGGAAGCCCTCACCTGTCAAAAATTGGGACTACAACCGGATCCAGCCTCAACCCAAGTGATTTCCCGGGATCGCCATGCGGATTATGCCCAAGTGCTTGCCCTATTGGGAGCCAGTTTGGAGCGGTTTGCCGTGGAAATTCGCAATCTCCAACGGACAGATGTTTTAGAGGTTGAAGAATATTTTTCAAAAGGTCAGAAGGGCTCCTCGGCCATGCCCCATAAACGCAATCCCATCCGGTCTGAACGCCTGACTGGCCTGGCGCGGTTGTTACGGGGAAATGCGATGGTGGCCCTGGAAAATGTCGCCCTTTGGCATGAACGGGATATTTCCCACAGTGCGGCGGAACGGGTGATTTTGCCAGACAGTTCGATTGTGGCTCATTTTATGTTGGTGGAAGCTACGGAACTAATTCGCACGCTCCAGGTTTATCCAGACAATATGGCTCGGAACATGAACCTCTACGGTGGTGTCATTTTTAGCCAGCGGGTGTTGTTAGCTCTTGTGGAAAAAGGCTTAACTCGCGAATCGGCCTATGCCTTAGTTCAACGCCATGCCCACCAGGCCTGGAATCAAGCGGGCGGTAACTTTCGCGAATCCCTCAAAACTGACGCAGAAATTAGCCAACATCTTTCAGCCCAAGAACTAGCCGATTGCTTTGACCCCAAACAACACCTCAGTCATTTAGAGGAAATCTATCAGCGGTTGGGAATTTAAGTTGTTAGATTGTCCGAAGTTTGAGTCACTCAATTTAGCCTCACTGTGAAATTTAAAAGTTTGCCCAAGTTTTTTATTGAAGCACTTAGAGCAGGTGAAGACCTGTTGCCTAAAAACTCCCAGGCCTCAGTAAATCTTTGGTATCTAGCCAATGCTAAGTAAATCTATCTGAAATGATTTCTATGTCTGTTGAACCTGTCAAATTAAGCGAATCTGAAGTGACAGCAATCCTCCAAAAACTCCGCCGCAAAGAGGGGAATTGGCTCGAATGGGCGCTTGCCTGTCAACAGTTACAAAAATCTGGTTTATCCCCCCAGGCCATCTTTGAAGCCACCGGATTTGAACCAATACACCAAAATCAAATTATTACGGCCAACCAGGTTTATCAAAGTATTCAGGCCGGAAACGCTAATGCCCAAACCCTGGAGCATTTTCAAAATCGGGCCAGTGATTGTTTGTATGAACTACGAATTCTTAATCAGCAGGAACGGGTTTGGGGGGCAGAGTTAATTCTCAGTCGGGGTTTGGATGCAGATGGGGCCCACGAGGTGGCTAAAGCCCTAAAGAACGCCGGCCGAATTACAGTGCCTGAAGCCTTCTCTAAAACTGGTGGTGATCGCATTGCAGCTTACTATTGGAATTTAGCCCGTCAACAGTCAGAACTAGCAGAACGGTCGCGCTTAATTGCCCATGGCTTGAGTTATGCCCAATCCAACTCGGCCCGCAAAGAGTTAGAAACTCTACTCATCTCTGGTGTGGTGACGGCACCTAAATCTGCCCCGCGTCTGCCGTTTTATCGGTTGGAATCGGAAGAAGAAATGCCCCGGATTATCCCCCTAGTCGGTAGGTTGACCCTGACAGCCCAGGCCCTGCGTAACATTCCCCAGTTCACCGAAGCTGGCCCCTTTGCCATGCTCGAGTCTTCCGCAGCCGGTACCTTTGTGCCAATTCCGGGTTGGCAAGTGGTTCGACAAGCCCATGATCCAATCGCCATCTTGGCAAACACCACAGATTTACCCAATCCCAGTGAAGAAGTGACGCCAGAAGAGGTCTTAGTGATTGTGGATCGGGAGCAACGGGCCTGGAATTCCGAGAATTTTTTTCTTGTGGATCAGGATGGCCAGGCCAGACTTCACTGGTCCGCATCTGAGGGTGAGGCAGCGATTTTGGGCCAGGTGATCTTAATTCTGCGGCCGAAACGGATTTTGGATGAAGGGGCAACCTTTGATACTTGGCTCATCGATGAATAGTGGGATGGGGCCTGGGGAATGGGAACTCCGGGAAATCTCACCGATGGAGACCTTCAAGTTAGCGGGGCAGTGGTGCATCCGGTAAAACATTTCTCGGTAACCTCCCCCGTTGCACCAGTTGTTCCCAGGCCCCAAGAATCGCTAGCAAATCGGCGGGAAGTTTGTACTGCTCAAGGTCATTAAATTGGGTTGTGGCTTCCGAGCTGGATAGAAAAATCTCGGTGGAGGTCGCCGGCGCATCCCCAGGGGTGAAATATATTGTGTTAAAGCGGTTAAAGCGACGTTGGCGTAGGAGTTCTTGCCAGATCTGCACATCCTCGGGTTTAACCTGCTGGAGAATTCGGGTTTGTTGGCGGCCATTGGGTTCGCTGATTTCCCGCTGAATTTGCCCATTGGCCAGGAGGATCGTGGTCGTGGTCCGATTGGTAATGCCGCCGCTGGTGATCATCCGAAATACAGCCGATTCCTCCAGGCCTGGGGGTTGTTGTGCGGGATCAATGCGTGTCGGGGGTGTAATCAGTTGCCCAATGACTTGACTGCCGGCCACATCCCATTCAATCAGGCTCCCGGATTGGTTCGTGCGGTAAACCCAGCGCTGAGGCATTGTCTCCAGTTGACTTTCAACGACCACTTCCCAACCCGGTGTTAGTTGCTCCGTACACAAAAAATTTAGGCCCCCCAGGCCCAAGCAGCCATCTGACCAGATTTTCGGAGTTGCTGCCGTAATTTCTAGGGTCTCTGGGGCCTGGTCAAATCGTTCCGCAGCCAAGGCAATCACCCCACTGGCAATGGTTTCTGGCAAAAGGGGAAATGGTTGTCCTAGGTTTTCGACCAAGAGAATGGTGCCGCTGTCATTGGTGCGATAAAACCAGGCCTGGCTGCCATCGGTCACGGTCAATCGCCAACCCACGACTAAAACTGGAGCACAGGCTGTTTGCGGTGGTTTCAGACCTAAACAGGTGTCGGGATAGGTTTGGGGCCGGGCCTGGATAATCTCAAGGGATTGGGGGGAAACGCGTAACTGACGGGCTAAATCTCGACGAACACCAGCTTTTACCGCCGGGGGTACCTCTGGGACCTGGGCATGGCTTTTCACCGCCGAACCTCCGCAGATTTGCAGACAGAGGGCCAGGGCTACCCAAGGGGATTGAGACCAAAACTTCAACATTCGCCAATCAATTACATCGGGGGGGATGTCTATGATGGTAAGGGATTGGGCTCACTTGACTCAGAATTTAGTCGGTGGGTGATGTCCCGGATTCATTGAAAGAAGGCAAGAGGATGGGGTCAGATCTGGTCTGGTTTGGAAAAATTGTTGCTGCCTCCCTGGGCCTGGCATTCCTGATCAAAACCCTGGGAACTCAGTTTCCGCTTCCCGATAGTCTGGGAATGGTCTGGCTGTTGTTGTTGCTCCCCAGTGCCCTAATGATCTTGATTTTAGGGTTCCGTCAGTTCACTCAAGGCCGTAATCACCCGCAGCGCAATCCCTAGGTCTGGAATCGAACCCTTGTCCCGATTTAGCCAAATTGCCCCCAGGCCAGCCGCTGCAGCACCCAGGACATCCTCAGACCAACTATCGCCCACGTGCCAGGCTTGGTTTGGGGCCAACTGATGGGTGGACAGGGCCAACTGAAAAATTTCTGGGTCTGGTTTGGCATAGCCCGTGTGGGTGGAAATGGTAACTGAGTCAAAAAAATCCGCCAAGTTTAAGGCTTTGAGAACGGGGTATAGGCGACTGTCAAAGTTAGACAAAACACCCAAGCGGATCCCGGCCTGGTGTAATTGTGACAACGTCGGCAGTGTCTCTTCATAGACGTACCAAGGATCCGCCAAGGCAAAATGATCAAACAGGGTGGGAAAAAACGCTGAAAAATCCCCAAATTGCTCGAGAACCCCCAGCTTGGCAAAACTATTGGCTGCGATTTCTTCCCACCAGGCCCGCTCCAAGACCACGAGATGATCTGGGCTGTTGGCAGGGGTATTGAGTTTGGGGGCACTGGCAAAACTTTGGAAAAATGCTTGATTGAGGGCTTGGGGATCAACGACAACACCCACCTGAGCTGCAAAGTCCCCATAGATCTGACCAACGCTGCCTTGAATCCCAAAGAGCGTGCCCACCGCATCAAAAAAAATGGCCTGGGGGCGGGAACCAGATATCTCCATAAGCACTAAATCTCTGCCACTGCCCGTTCAATGAGGCGCCGCGCCAGGGTTTGGACGCCGGTGTGATAGTAATAATTCGTGCTCATGTCCAAAAATGCCCCAAGCACATCGAGATTATCCTTAGACAATTCCACCGAGCGTTGCAGACTGTTAATCACCTTTTCCGGGGTCAGATCCCGTTCTTGAACAAAATTCCCCATCCAGCCTTGGACGGAATTAAAACTTTGGGAGACAAACCCCAGTTGCTCAATGGGATTGTGACCGGGAATTAGTTTGCCAATGGCCTTAAATGTGGGATTTTCCGTGAGTTCCTTTGGTTCCAGTCCCCGCAAAACCGTCAGGGACTTCAAAATAAAGTCCGGCCCCAAGGGAATCAAGCCATCAAAACAGACCAAAGCCGCCATTCGCATCAAGGATTCACCGCCGTAGTCCGCCAAGGCCCGTAAAAAGTCCCCTAGACTGTCCCCTGGAATTCCGTTGATTTGGCAAAAGGCTACAATTTCAACCACCAGCTTGATGGACAAATCCAGGGCCTGGGCTTTTTCCGGTTTGGGGGTGAGTTTGTCGAGGAAGCCCAGAAAGGAGACTTTTTCCCCAACTTTGTTGGCCAAGGCGGCGGCTCCAATCATGGCATCGGTATTATCCACGGTTTGGTAGAGCCAGAGGGCCCGTTGATAGCCCTGGGACTTGTCGTTAAACAGATAAACAGCCCGCTCGCCAATTTGCTGCACCAGGCCTGGATCCGTCTCCCCGGTTACTTTCCGAATTGTATTTTCAAAACCGACCAGATTCTGCCATTGGCCGGGGACAACAAAATCCAACGCATTCAAGGCCATGACGGTGATGCCCCCAGTTGGGAGTTGATCAACCACCTTGTAGATTGAATCGCTCACAATATTTTGCTCCTAGTGGGAATTAGGGGAGTTGGGCTAAACCGTCCAGATTAAATTTAGCAATCCAGGCCTGGCGGTCGGCGGCGGTAAACTCCGGGTCTCGGGAAAGCACTTTAACTTGGTACCGGTCAGCCACCAGGACCGCGGTTTGGGTTGAGCCAATTTCTAAGGCCGGGTATCCTGCAATTTCTGAGGTGCTACTGGCAAACTTGGCGGCGGCGGCGGGAACACTGGCGGTATCGGAAATCGCTAACATTGCCACATCTTTGCCGTTTTCAATGAGCTTGGCTTCCGCAAATCCTTTCTTTTCCTGGGTATAAACTCGCTCGAATCCAGGTTCGGAACTCGGGAAAAATTTATTAAACTCGCTGCCTTGGGTGGCGTCTGAAACAACTGCTGGGGTGGCATCGCGCTGGGTACTTTCCTGTTGGGCCTGGTCAAAGGGGGAGGGCGGGGCCTGGGTACAGCCGGTGATCAGTAACAGCATCACCAAAGAAAAACTTAACCAAATCTGCCCGAATCGCCTCACGGTGCCGTCCTCCGATACTGGTTTTTAGACCAATGGTTATGATTGCATCTGTTCTATTCTGCCATGCCCCTCGGTGCTCTGGATTTGGGCGGCGTGTGGATTCAGACGGGATAGTTCGTAATTAACAATTCGTTGATTTCACCTCGTTTGTGGGGATTGCTGTTGATCGCCCGCTTAGCCTTAATTTTGTGAATCTGAAACGGCCCATAGAGGCGCTCAAAATAGCGGTCATCGGGGGTTTCGTTTTGGGGGTCGGAATTACTCAGCATCAGGTAGGCTCCCTGTTGATCCAATTGGCGAAAAAATTGTCCGAGACGCTCCTGAGCCTGGTCATCAAACCCCCCACTGGCATAGGAATTAAAACTTGCGGTTTTGCTAATTGGGCGGTAGGGCGGGTCAAAGTAGATAAAGGTTTTTGGGGTGACGTAGGGCTGAATAATCGTAAAGTCTCCAAGCAAGATGGTGGCCTGGGCTAAGATTTGGGCAGCCAGACGCAGATTCTCCGGATCACAAATTAAGGGATGGGCATAGCGACCAAAGGGAACATTAAACTCCCCCTGCCGATTTAGGCGAAATAGACCATTGAAACAGGTGCGGTTGAGAAAGAGGAGTTGGGCCGTGCGTTGGATTGCCGCGGTTCCAATCTGATCCAAGTGAAAATTTGCGCGTGCGGCATTTAATTCCTTCCGGATCTGGTAATACAGCGCTTCTCGGGTAGCTAAAGGGGCCTGGTGATACTGATATTGGAGTTCTGTAAGGCTAGCAATCACTCCCTCGACTTGGGTTTGAATCGTGCGATAGATCAAGACGAGTTCGGGGTTAATGTCAGCGATGATCAGATTTTGGAACGAATAGGTTTGGGCTAGGTGAAAAAACACCGCGCCCCCCCCCATAAAGGGCTCAATGTAGGTTTCAATGTGGGACTGATGTAGGGCTGGGGGTAAATAGAGCTGGAGTTGCCTGAGAAGTTGTGTCTTGCCCCCGGCCCACTTGAGAAATGGCCTGGCCTGGTTGGACATGGTGACATTGGGATGAAGGCTCTTTAATGTAACCTGCCAGTGCAATCACGACAATCCCCACTTGAGAATTTGGCCTGGTGGGCCTGGTGTGGATGAAAAAAACAGAAATTCCAGCCTCGGATTCATCACCGGGTGATGGGTTGCGGAACACTTCCCAGGGTTTCCAGTTGGGGTTGTAGGGGTTGATCGGGATAAATTATTTGCCCAGGCCCCAACTCTAAGCTTCTTTGCCCGGCCTGGCCTGGCCAGAGGAAGAAACCACTGCCTGGGGGTAAGGCCGCAATTGTTGGGGGCGTTGCTGTTGTCCCTGTCTGGCCGGCTGTAGTAAACCAAAGAATCGGCCCTTGCTTTGGTGGGGAACTGGATTCGGATTGGGGTTGAACCCCTGCGAGTGCGTGCAGAATTGCCATTTCACTGACTAATCCATCGGCCTGCCCCAACCACACCTGTACCGGAATGTTCTGTTTGCGAGCGTAAAAATAAACCGCAGCGATGGCCATCACCGCCTGTTCAAACTCATCGGGAATCCAGGCCCCGCCCACATCCAAACCTAGAACAACAGCAGTTCCCCCACTCAAGGCATCCAATTCCCGCACCCGCAATTCCCCATACCGCGCACTGGTGCGCCAATGAACTAACCGCAAGGCATCCCCCCAGCGATAGGGCCGTAATGAACGGGTTAAACCCTCTGTGGACAGTTGCAGTTGGTATTGCCGATCCACCCATTTTTGTGAGGTATCTTGGCCCAGGTGATCCAGCAACGGACAGGCATTTAAGTTGAGAATGATCGGATAGACCACCGCAGTTCCCTGCACTGACCAGGCCCGCTGACACCAAAATAAACCCAAGGGTGCCGCTGTTCGCAAGGTAACGGTACGCCAATGGTAGATGCCGCGTTTTTGGGGGGTTACCTGATATCGCCATTGTTCTGTGGCCTGGGGCCCCAGTTCAGAGATCACCCGGCTTGGCAATCGGGATGTTGAGGCCAGGCCTGGGGGGAGGTGATCTTGAATCGTTAACAGGGCCCGCGGGGCGCGGCTGGGGTTAGAGAGTTGCAGGTGCATCGTTAAACTGTCCCCCACACTCACTGGGTTTGAGGGTAACCGCTGGATCACCAGGCCCTGAAGCACTCGTGGCGGAGTTAGGGCGCCCACAAACAGTAAGGCCACCATAATCCCGGTGATCACGTAGAGCCAACCGGCCATGGAGTTGACTGCCGCTGCAAAAAAGAATAGACCTAAGCCCGCAAGAAGCAGGGCCGCAAACGCTGGAGTGACCCAATGGGTTTCAAGCCATCGATTAATTCGTGTAATCACAGGGGTATTGAGTGATGGAATCTAGGGCCCATCATAGGGGATTGCCAGGGCTTGCCTCTTCAACTGCCCACCCGTTCATACCAGCGGATTAACACCTGGGCCAATTTGGCCGAATCGTGGCGAACCAGAGGTTTTTCGGGAGTTTCCGCCATCACGTCCGCCAAAATTAACCGACAACCCAACTCCCGTAATTCGTCGCGATTTAAACTCACCGGTTGGGAATGGCTCAGTTGATAGCGGGACTGGGTGATGTGACTGGGGGGTGTTTTTTGCACCAGAACCGCATCAAAGACTCGCTCCCCACACACATGGTCTAAGACCCGAACATGGTCGCCCACGCTGTAGTCATCGGTTTCTCCGGCTTGGGTCATGATGTTGCAGACATAGACACAGGGACAATTGCGCTGGGCCAAAGCTGCAACAATATCTGGAACCAACAGGTTTGGGGCAATACTGGTAAATAAACTGCCGGGGCCCAAAATGATGTAGTCCGCTTCTTCAATGGCCTGGATGGCTTTGGGTAGGGCTGGGGGGTGGGGTGGATAGCAACCAATTTCGGTAATTTGTCCCCCTGCTTCGGTAATGTTGGACTCTCCCTGCACCCGCCGCCCATCGGCCAGTTCCGCCCACAGGGTCATATCAGTCAAACTGGCGGGCAACACCTGACCCCGAATTGCTAAGACCTGAGAACTGGCTGCAATCGCCCGCTCTAAGTCTCCCGTAACTTTTTCCATGGCCGTAATGAAGAGATTGCCAAAGCTATGTCCCTCCAGGCCAGCCCCAGACTCAAAGCGATATTGAAACAATTCCGTAATTAACTTTTCTTCATCCGCCAAGGCCGCCAAGCAGTTGCGAATATCCCCCGGTGGTAAAACCCCAATTTCTCGCCGGAGTCGCCCGGAGGAGCCACCATCATCCGCCATTGTGACAATTGCCGTAATATTCGCGCTATAAAGTTTTAACCCCCGCAACAGGGTTGAAAGTCCAGTCCCGCCTCCAATGGCGACAATTTTCGGGCCCCGGCCCAGTCGTCGATGGGTCAAAATCCGATCCACCAGTTCACTATCCCCATCCGGTAGTAAGACTTCGGTGATCGAGCCTAAGGTTCGAGATTGCCCCCACCAAATTAAAAACAGGCCCAGGAGGATCGCCAACGGCCCACTGATGTGGCTGGGGAACATTTCCGTCAGAATTTGAACGGCCCGACCAATGAGCTGAAAAGTAAAGAAAATTGGGGTGAGCTTGATACTAATTGCCAGGCCCAGGCCCACCAGGAAAATCCCCCCCAAACTGATCAATAACCAACGTTTGACCACCAGGCCAGGTTGGAGCCACTTAGACCAATGCACCACCTGCCGAGATGTTTTCGTTAGGCGTGGGCGCGAGCGCTTCGGTGGGGGATATCGCCGTTGGGTTGAGGTCATAGGTGGGCAAACACCAAGGAGGAAAAGAGGAAAAAGACGTTAAGAAACATGAACAGTAGATTTGACTTTCCATTGTAGAAGTTGCGTGCTAAACCATGACCCAGGCCTGGGGTTGATTAGAGTTTATTGGTGGTCTCGGCCAAGAGGTTGTCCCATTTTGTTCAAAACCGGGGATAGGCTTTACGGGATAATAGGGTTTAGCCATAAATCTTGACCTTTAGTGACTCAACGATACACTTAGTCCTGCCCTATGTTTCCGACCCATCGCCCCCGCCGCTTACGTCAACACCCCCAACTACGCCGCATGGTCAGTGAAAATACCCTCTCCACTGCGGATCTGATTTATCCCCTGTTTGCGGTTCCCGGTGAAGGCGTGGCCCAGGAAGTGAAATCCATGCCCGGGGTGTATCAGCTTTCGGTGGACAAAATTGTGGCTGAGGCCAAAGAGGTTTATGACTTGGGGATTCCAGCGATTATTTTGTTTGGTATCCCCGATACAAAAGACGATGACGCCACCGGGGCCTGGCATGATTGTGGGATTGTTCAAAAAGCTGCCACCGCGGTTAAGTCTGCCATTCCCGATTTAATCGTGATAGCCGATACTTGCCTGTGTGAATACACAAGTCATGGGCATTGTGGCTACCTGCAAACTGGAGATTTAACCGGGCGGGTCTTGAATGATCCAACTCTGGAACTTCTGCAAAAAACGGCGATTTCCCAGGCCCAGGCCGGGGTGGATATTATTGCCCCCTCTGGGATGATGGATGGGTTTGTTCAGGCAATTCGTCAGGGCCTGGATGGGGCAGGATTTACAGATATTCCGATTATGTCCTACGCCGCAAAATATGCCTCAGCCTACTATGGCCCGTTTCGCGATGCAGCCGAATCCACCCCCCAATTTGGCGACCGCCGCACCTATCAAATGGATCCGGCCAATTCTCGAGAAGCCCTGAAAGAGATTGAACTTGATATTGCCGAGGGAGCGGACTTTCTCATGGTCAAACCGGCCTTAGCCTATATGGATATTATTTGGCAAGTGAAACAGGCCTCGAATCTTCCGGTGGCGGCATACAATGTGTCTGGGGAATATTCTATGGTCAAAGCTGCGGCTCTGAATGATTGGATTGATGAACGCAAAGTGGTCTTGGAAACGCTCCTCAGTTTTAAACGGGCTGGGGCGGACTTAATTTTGACCTACCATGCCAAAGATGCGGCCCGCTGGCTCCAGGAGTCTTAGGGTCTGAGACTGCCAACTAGCGAAAAGAGTGAATCCCTATGCAAACCAGGCCCCTCGGCAAGACCAATATCCAAATTACACCCCTGATTATGGGAACCTGGCAGGCCGGTAAACGCTGGTGGGTTGGGATTGAGGACGCGGATTCAATTCAGGCGATTCGGGCGGCCTTTGAGGCTGGCATCACGACCATTGACACGGCGGAAGTTTATGGGGAAGGCCATTCGGAGCAGATTGTGGCCCAGGCTCTGGGGGATGTGCGTGATCAGTGTGTCTATGCCACCAAAGTCTTTGCCAATCACCTCAAATATGACCAAGTCATTGCGGCCTGTGAACGCTCCTTAAAAAATCTCGAAACCGACTACATTGACCTCTATCAAATCCATTGGCCCGCTGGAGCTTTTGGCAGTGAGCTTGTCCCCCTGGAAGAAACTATGGCCGCCCTCTTGAAGTTGCAAGCAGATGGCAAAATTCGGGCCATTGGGGTCTCTAACTTCTCCCGTGAACAATTAGAAGCGGCCCTGGCCTGTGGTCGGATTGAAAGTGTTCAGCCCCCCTATTCTCTGTTTTGGCGTTGGGTGGAAGCAGATATTCAGCCCTATTGCGTGGAGCAGAATTTAACGATTTTGGCCTATTCCTCCCTGGCCCAGGGGCTACTCACCGGCCGTTTTGGCCCCGACCATGTGTTCTCTGAGGGGGATAATCGCAGCGCGAACATTTTGTTCAAAGGTGAAACATACCAGGCCGCCCTCACCGCCCTCGATGCCCTCAGACCCATTGCCGCCACTCACCACACCACCCTGGGAAACTTGGCCCTGGCCTGGTTAATGGCCCAACCCCAAACCACCGCCATTGTCGGCGCCCGCACCGCGACCCAGGCCCGGGAAAATGCTCAAGCGGCCCAAGTTCAGCTTTCCGAAGCGGAGTTGGCAGAAATTGATCGGATTAGCCAAACTGTCCTGGCGACAATTCCCCAACGGCCGGTGATGTGGGACTGGTAAACCGCTAGACTAGGGTGAGATTTTTGGGATTGTTTTGTCCGCAGTGGCTTGACGGAAATCCCTGAAGCTCTGAGTTTTGTTGGAACTGCGCGTGCTATGGCTGCTAAAAAGAAAACAACTCCGGTGCAAACCACTCCAGATGCAGGGAAAAAACCACAGGAACTGGGGGGGATGGAGGTCAGCACGACCTTTGTTTACTATTGCGCCATGACCACGGCAATTATGGCCCTACTGGCGAGTCAAACCCTAGACCTGAGTCTGTTCACCCCACAACCCTACCGAATTGGCCTGGTTTTTGGCCTGGTAGGGGGCATTGTAGGAGCCTACTTTAACCACACGGCCTCGTTTTCCCTGGATGGAGCCCAGGCCAAGTTGGGGGAAATTGAAACTTTTCTCCTAGAACTGGGGTACGAACCGGAAGCAAATATCGACGACTCCGAAACTACTCAGGATTTTGTGATTTACCGTCGCGGGGCCTGGTCTCGGTTTTTTTCTGGGCCGATTATCCTCCAACAGCAACGGGGCAAACTCACCCTCATTAGTCGAGCCTCAATGATTAAACGGCTGCGTAAACACTTTCAAACCGAGGCATAGGCAAGTCACCTGGGTCCGCTAGGGAGTAGATAAGACTTCACGGGGCTGACAATCTCCCAAGGCTCGGACTAAGTCCGGAATTTTAATCGGCTTGCTGACATAATCATCCATCCCCGCATCCAGACAGAGTTCTCGGTCTCCCTGCATGGCGTTGGCGGTCATGGCAATAATTCGGGGGTGCTTTTCTTGAGGAAACTGGGCATGAATTTCCTGGGTTGCAGTCACGCCATCCATTTCCGGCATTTGCATATCCATGAGGACCACATCATAGGGTTGCCGGTGGAGTGCCTCTAAAACCTCCAGGCCATTGCCCGCCACATCAGCCCGATAGCCCAAGCGTTCCAAAATCCGCAAAGCCACCATTTGATTAACCTTATTATCTTCGGCAAGCAGAATTTTTAATGGCGGTAAATGGTTCGACATTTCAGCTAAGGAAACATCCGGGGTGATTGATTTAGATTCTGCTTGAACAGCTTGAGACTCATTTAAGATGCGCAACAAGACATTAAAGAGGGCGGATTGCTTGATGGGTTTGGTGATCGCTGCGGCAAAGTGTCGACTGGCAATTAAATTATTCCCCTGCCCCACCGAGGAAAGCATGATCAGGGGTAGTTTTTCGTGGTTGGTTAATTCGTGAATTGCTTGCCCCAACTCCAGGCCATTCATCCCCGGCATATGCAGGTCTAAAATTCCCAGGTCAAACTCGGCGCCAGCCTTGAGGCCCGCCAGGGCAGTTTCAGCATTTTCGTAGGCCTGGGGTTGCATGAGCCAGGATTCAGTTTGCAGGATCAAAATTTGCCGGTTAGTGGCGTTATCGTCCACGATCAGTACCTTGCGGTCCTGGAGTGTGGCAATACTGCGGTTAGATTTCGCGGACTCGGCCTGGATGCTAACGGGCAAAACAATGCTGAAGTAAAACACTGAACCCGTTTGGGGAATATCCACCGAGCAAAATAGGTCTGGGGGGTTGCCGGCCTTGGCTAATTCACCGCTGCTATCCCGACTTTCCAGCCAAATGGTGCCGCCCATAGATTCCGCAAGCCGCTTACAGATGGCTAACCCCAGGCCCGTACCACCAAAATTGCGCGTTGTTGAAGCATCCACCTGGCTAAAGGGTTGAAACAGTCGGAGTGCGCCACTGGGGGAAATGCCAATACCCGTATCGCGAATCGCAAACTGAAACTCATGACAGGGGTAGTCTGGATTGTCACAATTCATGTTTGCCCGTTCTTGAGGTGATAAAGTCCGACCCTCCACGTACAGCACCACCTCCCCGGCCAGGGTAAACTTCAGGGCATTCCCAATTAAATTCACCAAGATTTGCCGCAACCGCCCCATATCCCCAGTTACCGATGAGGGAAGCTCTGGATTCATGTGATAGGCCAACTCCAGGCTCCGTTCATGGGCTCGCGCGGCCAGTAAATCCAAGGCTTCCTCAACACAGGCCCGGAGGTCAAAGGGATAGGCTTCAATTTCTAACTTGCCGGATTCAATTTTCGAGAAATCCAGAATGTCGTTAATTAAGCTGAGTAAAGCATCCCCACTGGCGCGAATCGTGTTGAGAAATTCGTGCTGTTGCTCCGTTAACTCCATATCCAAGAGCAATCCCGTCAGGCCAATAATTGCGTTCATTGGCGTGCGAATTTCGTGACTCATGGTGGCCAAAAAATCACTTTTGGCGCGACTGGCTTCTTCGGCAGCGTCCTTGGCCTGTTCTAAATATTTTTGCTGCTCCATGGCCTGGGTCAAGTCTTCATAGGAGCCGATATAGCCCGTTAACTCACCCTCAACAAAAACCGGAGTTCCCCGGCCCACAATCCAGCGTTCATAGCCATCTCGGACTAGGCGAAATTGATATTGCCAAGGGGCTTGGTTTTTCACACTCTCAAACCAGGAGGCCACCATCGCGTCACGGTCATCGGGATGGATAAAGTTAACCCAGGCCCCCTTGGCCAATTCTTCTTGGGAAATGCCATAAATTTCCAACATTTTTTGATTGGAATAGGTACTGATCCCCTCAGCATTGGCCTGGAAAATCCCAACAGGTACAGAATCACTTAAGTAGCGGAAAGTATGCTCACTGGCTTTAATTTGCTCGAGTAATTCGTACTTGCGGAGTTGATGTTTGGCGTAAATAATTGCGGCAAAGGTAATAACGCTGAGGGCAATGATTAAGGTGACACCCAACTGCCAGGCCAGGGGATAAAAGGCCCGATGAAACGTCTCTGGGGTAATGTGATCGACAATAACGAGAAAATAGCGACTGGAATTTACGGCAATGGGAGAGTTAAGCTCACTGGTGATATGGGTAGCTCTTAAGGGAAAAACCGTATGAAATGTAAACAAGCCATCATGGTTAAAAACCTGACCAGTTTTTTCAGCTTGAATCTGCTGCCAAAGTTCCGGATAGGCCTGGGCAAAGCTGTGATGGCGACGCTCAGGTAGGGCAAATCCCCATTCTTGATCCGGTGATGGACCGACAATCCAATAGCCCTGGGGGTTGACCAGCGAGCAGGTACTCAAAGTTCCGGAACAGGCCGTCTTAAACTCGCGAATCAGGGCCTGAGCTTGAAAGTTAATTACCAAAACCCCAGCCAAGGTTGTTGGAGACGTAAATACGGGGGCCACAAAGCGAAGACTGGGCGCATCCGGTGGGATGACGTTTGAGGACGGCACCTTGAGGGCAATGGGGGATACATAAACTTGTTTGGGCTGCAGGCTTTGGCTGGCTGCCAGGTAATAGCGATCACGAGGACTGTTGCCCGGAACAGGGGGCATAATCACCGCTTGCCCATTCCGGTTTTCCACCAAGAAGTTTTCCTGGAATTTGGCGTTCACCAAACTAATCTGGTCATAGACCTGCTTGTTCTCAATAAAGACCTGCAACTCCTCAAGAAATTCCGCCCGATCTGCCGCTGGATTACGAATCAGTCGAGACAAAATTGGGCGAGATGAGAGGGTCAGTAGATCTGAAATCACATTTTTATAGCCAGTCTCGATGGCCGTGACGCCCCGATTAACCTTGCTGAGTTCCCGAGCTTTGATGTCATTGAGAATGGAACTGCGCTGATTGTTGTAGATGTACCCCAACAGGGCTGTAAAGATGATGGAGACAGGAACAAACACGATTAAGAAATGCTTGAGCAGGAATAGCCATTTCTCCTTTGGGGACATAACCAATCAATCCATCACGATCAACAAAGGTTTCGTAACGTTTCCAGTTAACCCAGGCCTAGGGGGACTCCCTTCACCATAAACCAGGCCAAGGCAGCGGCGCCCAGGGGAACTGTGAGGTTATCAATGCCCCACTTTGAAAATGCCTCCAGACCCATGGCCCCCAGACCCACCACCATGGATATGACGACCAAACTCCCCAGTGAGATTGACTCTAATGTTCCCAGCACCAGGCCCGTAATCACTCCACTCACCCCTGCCATTACCAGGGAGCCTTCCCAACTTTTTTTCATCCCAGCAATTTCGTAGGCGTGTTTGCCCCAGCGTTGCCCAAAGATGGCCGCTAACCCATCCCCATAGGCCATGATTAAAATTCCCAAAATTGAGAATGCACCAGCCTCGGGCCAAAATAGTGCCATTAAAATCCCAATACTGATCGCATAAAAGAACGTTCCCCAACTATCCCGGCCAACCCCACTGACACTGGGAAGCACGGGAAACCGATAGGATAGCAACGTTAAACCGCCAAAGAAAATCGCTGCCAAAATCCCCAGAATGGCTGGAATTTGAAACCACCAGGCCAGGAGAATGATGTTACCCGTCCCAATGTGAACAATTTTCCGAGAAACTTCCGGGCCCCACGTTGTCCAGCGATAACAGAATTCCGCCGTCAGCAAAACTGCCAGTAACCAGGCCCCGACAACGCCAATCCCGACCCAGTTTGACTGCACCGAGAGCCAGATAGAACCGAAACCGTCCCAACCCATAGATTCTGCCGCAGTAACCCCTTTGACAGTATGACAGCGTGGTAGATTATTTCTTAAAGCACAATTAATATCTTTGAGAGTTTAGCATGCATCTATTAATTCCGGCGGCTGGCCTGGGAAAACGGATGGGTGGTCAACGGAATAAATTGCTCTTGGAGGTGTTGGGACGGCCCCTGCTCGGTTGGACCTTGGCGGCAATTAACGCAACTCCAGAAATTTCGTGGCTGGGAATTATTGGACAACCGGTGGACTTTCCGGAATGGCAGGCCCTGCTTCAAGAATTTGACTTTGACTACCCCACGGAACTGATTACTGGAGGCACCACCCGCCAAGAATCGGTGTTTAATGGTCTCCAGGCCTTGCCCAGCCATGCCACAAAAGTTCTAATTCACGATGGGGCCCGCTGTTTAGCCACCCCTGATTTGTTTACCCGTTGTGCCCAGGCCTTGGATCAGGTTTCTGGATTTGTTGCGGCGGTTCCGGTGAAGGACACAATCAAAATTGTCAATGAATCGAACGTAGTGACCGCTACTCCGAATCGCGACTTTCTCTGGGCGGCCCAAACTCCCCAGGGCTTTTGGGTTGAGGAATTGAAAGACTGCCATCAACAGGGACGCGACCGGGGCCTGGAGGTGACAGATGATGCGGCTTTGTTTGAGAAGTTTAATCAGCCAGTGCACATTGTCATGGGGGAAGAAACCAATCTGAAAATTACCACCCCCGCTGACTTGGCCCTTGCGGAATTGATCCTCCAACAACGCCAAGCCCAATCCTGATGATTGTCCATTGAAGCGAAATGGTTCCACCTGGGGCCTGGTTAAAACAGTTCAACTCCGGTGGTCGCCACAAATCTCTCACTATGGGCTGCTTCCCCACAGGTTTTAGGAGTTGGTAAAACTTTGTCCGGATTGGCCAGTACCTTGGGGTCAAAGGCCCGGCGGAGATTGACCATCGTTTCCAGATCAGCAGGGGAAAACATCTCTGGCATGAAGCATTTTTTATCGGAACCAATACCGTGCTCCCCAGAAATGCTGCCACCAACGCGGACACAGAGCTTCAAAATTTCCCCGCCCAAGGCCTCCACTGCCTCTAGGGCCCCCGGAATGGCTTCGTTGTAGAGAATCAGAGGGTGTAAATTTCCGTCCCCCGCATGGAACACGTTGGCGATCTCATACCCATGGGCCTGGCTGAGGTGGGCAATTTCCTGCAAAACGTAGGGTAACTGGGTTCGGGGAATCACACCATCTTGGACAAAATAATTGGGACTGAGCCGACCGGCCGCCGCAAAGGCTGCTTTCCTGCCCTGCCACATTTTCAAGCGTTCGGTACTCTCCTCTGCAACTTGCACCTGACGCGCCCCATTGTTTCGACAGATTGCTGCCACCCGCTCACTGAGGTAGGGGACTTCTGCGGCTAAACCATCCACTTCCACTAACAGCACCGCACCGGCATCACGGGGATAGCAATTGGTCGCCACCACATCCTCCACCGCATTGATGCTGAGGTTGTCCATGATCTCCATGCCCGCTGGAATAATCCCGGCCTTGATAATGTCGGAAACGGTGACCGCCGCCGCATCAATGGTGGAGAAATCGGCCAGTAAAACTTGAATGGCTTCCGGGGTTGGTAACACTCGCAGGGTAATTTCCGTCGCAATCCCCAGAGTGCCTTCTGAGCCAACAAAAACCCCTAGGAGGTCATAGCCTGGGTTCTCTGATAATGCTCCCCCAAGATGAATAATCTCCCCAGTCGGTAACACAACCGTTAATCCCAAGACATGATTGGTGGTCACCCCGTACTTGAGGCAATGGACGCCGCCGGAATTTTCGGCCACATTTCCGCCAATGGAGCAAATAATTTGACTGGAGGGATCGGGGGCATAGAAGAATCCGGACTCAGTCACGGCCTGGGTCACCCACGTATTGATTACCCCTGGCTGGACAACAACCCGCTGATTTTCCAAATCCACCGCCAAAATTTGGTTCATGCGGGATGTGACGATCAAAATCCCTTCTGCATGGGGGAGAGCGCCACCTGACAGGCCAGTCCCAGAACCACGGGCCACAAAGGGGACTCGGTAGTGGTCACAAATTTTCAGGATCTCCGCTACGTCGGCAGTTGTTCGGGGTAAAACCACAACCTGGGGCATGGTTCGGTAGCTGGCCAGGCCATCACATTCGTACACCAACCGTTCGGCTGGATCAGTGACAATGCCCTCCACCCCCACCACATCAGTTAAGGCGGCAATAATGGCTTGCCAGGGAGTTACTTGGGTCAGCATGGTCAAAAACGATCCAGTAATGTTAGGCCGTGGGGCATGGGCATCCCTTTAATTTTGACTTAATTTTTCCCCTGCATTCGTTCCAGGGAAGCAGCAAAGCCGCCAATTTCCCTGAGAATTTTTTGTGTTTGCGAAATACAAAAGAATTTTATAATTGTAAATAGAAATTTTAAATCCGCATCCTAGAGCGTTATCTGCTATGCCTGCCGTTCTCAGTCCTGCCAATGTTTTAGATGTTCTCCGCCCGGTGGAAGATCCGGAGTTGCGCCGCAGCTTGGTTGAGCTAAACATGATTCGCAATGTGGAAATCCAGGCCAATACGGTGCGGTTTACCTTGGTTTTAACGACACCAGCCTGTCCTCTGCGGGAATTCATCGTTGAGGATTGCAAAAAAGCAGTTCTTACGCTTCCAGGGGTAACCGCAGTCGAGGTGGATGTGACGGCGGAAACGCCCCAACAAAAAAGCTTGCCGGATCGCACCTCTATTTCTGGAGTTAAAAATATCATCGCTATTTCCAGTGGGAAAGGGGGGGTGGGTAAAAGCACCGTGGCGGTGAATATTGCGGTTTCTTTGGCGGCGGCGGGGGCCAAGGTTGGAATGATTGATGCAGACATTTATGGCCCCAACGTCCCCACCATGCTTGGACTGGAGCAATCCATTGTTGAAGTCCGAAAAACACCCACTGGGGATGTCCTTGAACCTCCCAGTAACTTCGGGGTGAAGATGGTTTCCATGGGGTTTTTAATTGATCCGGATCAACCCGTGATTTGGCGTGGGCCGATGCTGAACGGGATTATTCGCCAGTTTCTCTACCAGGCCGAGTGGGGCGAACTGGATTACTTGATCGTGGATTTACCCCCCGGAACCGGCGATGCTCAGTTAACCTTGGCCCAAGCGGTGCCCATGGCTGGTGTGGTGATTGTGACGACCCCCCAAACCGTAGCCCTTCAGGATGCGCGCCGGGGCTTAAAAATGTTTCAAAACTTAGGAGTGCATGTCCTGGGCCTGGTGGAGAATATGAGCTATTTTATTCCCCCGGATTTGCCGGATCGTCGTTACGATATTTTTGGCTCCGATGGGGGCGAGCGCATGGCCCAGGAATTGGGAGTGCCGCTTTTGGGCTGTATTCCCTTGGAACTGGATGTGCGCAGGGGTGGCGATGCTGGCCTGCCGATTGTGTTAAACGCGCCCGAATCGGCTTCAGCCCAGGCCCTGCGAGAAATTGCCCAACGGGTGGCGGCCCAAGTTTCCATTGCAGCCCTGGGAGCCTAGGAAAACCCTGAGCAAAAGCTGCCCGAGAATTAGCCGACAGCCCCTCGGATTTGATAGATTGAGTGGCAGACGATACTTGACCTTGTTTTTAAGCGACCAAACTGAGTACAGTAATGCCTTTTGAAATTAATCGGGGCCTGGGAAAATATAATTCAACCAGAGATTTACATGCGGCATTGGGAATTACCCTTGGGGCAACCCCTGGAGACATTCGCAAACGGTATCTGAAAATAGCCAAGAGCTTGCATCCGGACAGTCGAGACGATGGAGATGACAAAAAACTGGCCAGCGACCTCCTTTCCAAGTTGATTAATCCAGCCTATCAAGTCCTCTCCCAAGAAAAAGAACGGGAAGAGTATGAAATTATTCTTCGGCTATTGGGACAGCAATTGGTGGCCGGACAAATTCCCCTTGACACTGATTCAGAAATTGTTCAGGCGATTCTTAAAGCTCCCAATCCACAGGCGGTTTACCTGGAAGCCCTCGAGGCCCTGGTGAAAAATCAATACGAAAACCTCTCCACTAGCCTTGCCATCACTGAGCAAATTAGTGAGTTGAATTTGGCTTATCTCTGGCGACAACAGGGCGGAAATGCACCCCCTGCTTATGCCCAGTCCAAGTCTGCCGGTGCCTCCCCTGCGTTTTATGGCACAACAGCCCCAACCGCAAGCACCCCATCTCCCGGTTCAGTGGATCCCGCCAAATCAACGGTTCCCCCCGGCACCAGCGGGAGTGCAGATACCTACACGGAACAATACGTCCGTCGGGCTCAGGAGTTTATGAAAAAGGGTAGTTATCAGCCGGCTATCAAAGAACTCAGAGATGCCCTGAAGCTGAACCCCAGCAGTAGTCGCTGCCATGCCCTTATGGGAGAGATTTACCTACAGCAGGGCCAGGCCACGATGGCCAAGGTCAGTTTTCGCCGAGCCTTGGAACTCAATCCCCAGGAAGCAAAGGCCGTTGCTGGCATGGAAGTTGTAGCTAAGTTGGAGAAGAAAAACCTGCAAAAAGCTCAGCAAACACCCCCCCCGAAAGCTGGAGGTGGTGGTCTCTTTGGACTATTTGGCAAGAAAAATAAGTAGGACAACGGATTAAATACTGAATTATGGTCTATCAACCCCCCACCGGTGGACGTGATCTGCTTCCCTTGGATGTGGCCCAACAGCGCTGGCTGGAATATCGATTGGAGCATACGTTTCAACGCTGGGGTTATCATGAAATTGTCACACCGACCCTGGAGCGCTTGGATACCCTCATGGCGGGCGGGGCAATTCGTCCTGAAACGGTCATGCAATTGCAGGATGGGGAAGCCGATTGGTTGGGACTCAGGCCAGAGTTAACCGCCTCCATTGCGCGGGCCGCCGTTACGCGCCTGGCTGGAACTCCATTGCCACAGCGGTTGTATTACAAAGCCAATGTCTTTCGTCAGGCCAGTGCGAAGGGTTTGAATCGACGCCAAGAATTTTTCCAGGCCGGGGTGGAACTCATCGGTGGTTCTGGCTTGCGGGCCAACGCTGAAATTCTGTTTCTTCTCCAAGATTGCTTAGACACCCTTGGACTCCAGGCCTGGTCTGTGGTGTTGGGGGAAGCTGGTCTAACTCAATGTTTACTCAACACCTTTCCCCCGGCCTGGCAGGCACAAATTCGCCAGCATGTGGCCCAGTTAAACCGGGTAGCCCTCCTGGAATTACCCCTACCGGAAACAGAGCGACAACGGGCCCTGGATTTGCTGGATCTGCGAGGCCCCGCCACAGCGGTACTGACTAAGCTCCAGGCCTGGCCCTTAGATGCCCTTGGGGAACAACGCTTAGCGGAATTGCAGCAGCTATTGGGAATTGTTGGAGAAAGGTTAACTATTATTCTTGACCTGAGTTTAATTCAAACCTTTGACTACTACACGGGCCTGGTGTGGGATGTGGTCGCCTATGCCAATGGGGATCTGCGGGTTGTGGCCCAAGGGGGACGCTACGATCAACTGCTTGGGATTTACAGTGCTGATGGGCTATCCCAACCGGGAATTGGCTTTGTGTTTAATCTGGAAAATCTTCAGCAGAGTCTAGCCAGCCAGGGTCAACTCCCCCAAGAACCGCCGCGGAGTCAATGGTTGGTTGCCCCCACCTCAGAGCAAGCCCTAAAAGCGGCCTTTGACCATGCCCAGACCCTGCGTTTGGAAAATGATGTCCGAGCAGAATTGGCCCTAGAGGCTGCATCACCGGAGCAACTGCGAGCCCAAGCCCAACGCCAACAAATTCCCTACATCGCTTGGATCGATGAATCTGGTCAACCCACCGTTGAATCTGTCTCGCCCCAGGAGGTGCTGCGATGCTAACCATTGCCATGCCCAAGGGGGCCCTGCTAAAGGACAGCATTAAAACCCTACAGCAGGTTGGTCTAGACTTTTCCGCCCTCACGGATAACTCCCATCGCCAATTGCAGATTTTAGATCCGACCGGCCAGGCGCGGGCCTTATTAGTGCGGGCCCAAGATGTGCCGGTCTATGTGGAGTATGGTCAAGCCCAATTGGGCATTGTGGGATATGATGTCTTGCAAGAAAAAAGCCCCGAGGTGGCCCAAATTGCCGATTTGAAGTTTGGAGGCTGTCGGCTGTCGGTGGCCGTTAAGCAAACCAGCCCCTACCAATCGGCCCGGGATTTACCTGCCCACGCCCGGGTAGCTTCGAAATTTGTCAACTGCGCCGCCGCCTATTTTCAAAGCTTGGATTTACCCGTAGAAGTGGTGCCCCTGTCTGGCTCCGTGGAACTTGGCCCCCTCACCGGAATGGCTGAGGCCATTGTTGACCTGGTCTCCACAGGACGGACCCTCAAGGACAATGGACTGGTGGAATTAGAGCAATTGTTCTACAGCACTGCTCGCCTTATTGCCCACCCCCTCAGTTATCGCCTGGATAGTGAGCAATGCCGGGCCTGGTCAAAGGAGATTGAGAAGCAACTCGCCTGCATAGACGCACCCACGTCAACGTAATCCAGGAATCCTTAGCTGAGAGCGATGTGTAATGTTCCGTTACAAAACTATTGTCCCTGTGACAATTCTTGAAAAAAGTTCTATAGTCTAGGGCAGTGTTGGGGGTTCCGTTAAGGTTCCTATTCATTTCTTGACTTTTTTTAATGTGTGGTGATGAGTGTGTCTAACAAACGTAAATTTCACTTTAGTGAGCAGGAATGGGCTGGCCTGGTGAATTCCCGTCAACAGTTGGATCAACCTGTGTTTGAACCCACTGTCAGCTCCTCAGGTGCATTGGATTTACAGGCTGAACTTGAGTATAAGCGCCAAATTGTTCAGCAACAGGCCGCTGAGATTAGTCGCCTGCGTTGGCAAGTTCGTCATCTTGAGGCCCAGTGCAAATCCCAGGGACAGCCCTCACAGGAGGCCAATAAATCAGCTAGTAATCCTCAAGCTTTGGCCGGTCAACTCGAGCCCTCAAGTTCCAGAACTTCATCAACAGTTGCCTTGGCGGCTAGTCATCATTGGGCTGACATGACCCCGGCCTGGCAGAATGTTTCTTTAGGGATTCGTCCCTGGCAAGCTCAACCCCCTCGATCTCAACGGCGGATGCAAGTTGAATTACCAAATTTTGCCCGACGTTAACTTCCACAATTTAGGAGTCCGCTATGTGTGGCATTGTTGGCTACATTGGCCCCCAGTCTGCCCCTGAAATCCTGTTAGAAGGACTCCGAAAACTGGAATATCGGGGCTATGATTCCGCTGGAATTGCTGCTATCTGGGAGGGAGAGCTCCACTGCATCCGCGCCAAGGGTAAACTTATCAATCTTCAGGAAAAATTAGAAAAACTGGAGCTGCCAGCCCGTCTCGGCATCGGCCATACCCGTTGGGCTACCCATGGTAAACCGGAGGAGTACAATGCTCACCCCCATCGTGATGCCAGTGGCCGACTTGCGGTTGTCCAAAATGGCATTATTGAAAACTACCGAGAATTGCGGGAATCCCTCCAGGCCAAGGGCTATGTCTTTCACTCCGATACCGATACAGAAGTTATCCCCCATCTGATTGCCGATTTTCTGAGCCAAGCAGAACCCAACACCACGCCCTCTAACCACAGTCTTCTAGAAGCAGTGCGCCAGGCGGTGCAGCATTTACAGGGAGCCTTTGCCATTGCAGTGGTTTCCGCTGATTTCCCCGATGAATTAATTGTCGCTCGCCAGCAGGCTCCCCTCGTTTTAGGCTTTGGCCAAGGGGAATTTTTTTGTGCTTCTGATACCCCTGCCCTAGTTCCCTACACCCGTGCGGTACTGCCCCTGGAAAATGGTGAAATTGCTTGTCTCACCCCCACTGGGGCTGAAATCTATGACTTTAGTGGCCAGCGTTTGCGGAAAACCCCCCGCACCTTGAACTGGAATCCTGTTCTAGTGGAAAAACAGGGCTTTAAACACTACATGCTCAAGGAAATTTATGAGCAGCCGGGGGTGGTTCGCAGTTGCCTGGAATATTACCTGCAGGACAGTTGGCAACCCAGAGATTCCATCAGTCCAATTAAATTAAATCTTCCGGAAGCAATCTTGACTGATCTGGAGCAGGTGCAGATCTTGGCCTGTGGCACCAGTTGGCACGCGGGCCTGGTGGGTAAGTATCTTTTGGAGGGCCTAGCCCAAGTTCCGACTACGGTGCAGTATGCTTCTGAGTTTCGCTATGCCCCACCCCCGATTACTCGCCAAACCCTGACCATAGGGGTAACTCAATCCGGAGAAACGGCAGATACCTTGGCCGCCCTAGAACTGGAATTGCAACGACGCGCCCACCTCACCCCAGAATTTCAACCGCGACTTTTGGGGATTACGAACCGACCGGAGAGTAGTCTGGGGCATTTAATCCCCCACATCATTGATACCCACGCTGGCATTGAAATTGGGGTTGCCGCGACTAAAACCTTTGTTGCCCAACTCCTGGCGTTTTACCTCCTGGCCCTTGACCTGGCCTGGCGACGACAAACCATTACTCCCCTGCGCTTGGGCGAGATTATCCAGCAGCTACGGCAACTGCCAGCCCAAGTGGAGCAAATCCTTGAAAGCCAAGAACGCTACATCGAAGCCCTCTCCCATGATTTTGCCGATACCCAAGACTTCATTTTCCTAGGGCGCGGCATTAATTTTCCCATTGCCTTGGAAGGAGCCCTGAAGCTCAAGGAAATTAGCTACATCCACGCTGAGGGATATCCGGCCGGAGAAATGAAACATGGCCCCATTGCTCTGTTGGACGCTAAAGTGCCCGTGGTGACCATTGCCATGCCGGGATCGGTGTTTGAAAAAGTCCTCTCCAATGCCCAGGAAGCTCGCGCCCGTGATGCTCGCCTCATTGGAGTCACCCCCATGGAAGAACAGGATGCCCGAGATACCTTTGATGACTTACTGCCGGTGCCAGAGGTGGATGAATTACTCTCGCCAATTTTGACCGTGATCCCCCTCCAATTGCTGGCCTACCACATTGCAGCGCGGCGGGGCCTGGATGTGGATCAACCCCGGAACTTGGCCAAGTCTGTCACCGTTGAATAGAGCTTGAAAATAGGATTCAAAAAATTCCAGGCCCCTTGAGTCAGTCTTCCCAAGACTATGGAGCGGAAGAAGCAGCCACGTTTTCGTAAAGGCACCCATCTTCCATGTGAATCAACCGATCCGCCACATCTAAAATTCGGTTGTCGTGGGTCACCATCAGAATCGTACAACCCTGCTCCTGAGCTAGTGTTCGCATAATTTCCACCACATCCCGTCCAGATTGTTTGTCAAGGGCGGCGGTAGGCTCATCGGCCAGTACTAGTTTGGGATAGCCCACCAGGGCCCGGGCAATGGCCACCCGTTGTTTTTGTCCCCCGGAAAGGTGATGTGGGTAGTAGTCCAGGTGATCCCCCAGGCCCACAGCCGTTAACATGGTTTCTACCCGTTCTTGGGCAATGGCTGTGGGGATTTCCGGTTGTAAGTCCATGGTCATCAACACATTTTGGCGGGCGGTGAGGGCATGGAGCAGGTTATGGGCCTGGAAAATGTAGCCCGTTTGGCGGCGGATGAGAATTTGTTGTTGGGTGCTGGAGTGGCGTAATTCTTGCCCCAAAACTTTTAAACTGCCCTCCTGTGCAGATCGCAGGGCCCCAATCAGGGTGAGCAGGGTGGTTTTTCCAGAACCAGAGGGCCCAGTCATAATCACAATTTCTCCAGGATAGATTTGGGCCTGGAGATTAAACAACACCTGTTTCCGCAATCGCCCACTGCCAAAGTAGTGATTTAAGCCTTGAATATCAATGACGGCATCCATGGGGGTATTCTCCGGCAGCAATTCCTAAAAAATATCCGCTGGATCCGCGGCCTGGACACGGCGCATGGCAATTCCCCCGGAAATCGTACACATCAATACAGTCATCACAAACACCATCAGGGCTCGCTCTGAGGTCATCCAAACCGGCAAAGAGGTCGCACCTTGGATCAAGTTGTAGAGGACAATGGCCACAGCAAACCCCGGTAAATAGCCCAAGACGGACAAAATCAAGGATTCCTGCATCACGACTCCGTAGAAATAGACATTCCGGTAGCCCATGGCCTTGAGGGTGGCATATTCCGGCAGGTGATCTGAGACATCGGTGTAAAGCACTTGATAGACAATGACGGTGCCGACGATGAAGCCCATTAATGCTCCCAAGGAAAAAATGAAGCCAATGGAGGTGCTGTTTTCCCAATAAGTGCGCTCAAACTCGACAAAATCAGGATGGGATAAAACCAACACATCGTTAGGCAGGGCCGCCCGAATTTCTGAGACCAGGCCTGGGATATCCGTACCTGGCTTAACCTTGATTAGACCCACGTCAATGAGCCCAACATTCCGCTCAGGAAAAATCCGCAGAAAGTTTAGGTTACTAGTGAGCAAGTTACCATCGGCGCCAAAGTTAGCCCCCATTTGAAATAGGCCCGATATGGTGACCGTTCGTCCCGATAATTCGGTGGAGAAGGGCCCCTGGGCGGTGAATAGTTCAGCAACTGGGCCAAATTCCGGGCGAGAGTCAGCATCAAACAAAACATGGTCTGACAACTTTATTTTTTCAATGTTTTCCGCAACCCCAGGCAAACTAAAGGCTTCGGAGGTGGGATCAATGCCCAACACCATCAATTGTCGGGTGGCCTTCGTTTCCGGATTGCGCCAGAGACCAAACCCCAAATACAGCGGTGTAATTGACTCGACCCCAGGAAACCCCGCCACTTGAAAGAGCCGCCGCCGACTAAAGGGCTTCATCGCAATTAAGGCTGTGGATTGGGGACTAATCAGCACGACATCGGCATTTACACCCTCATGAAACCGGACGGCCGCCTTAAACAGGGCATCCCGAAAGCCAAATTGCATCATCATTAGGACGACCGCAAAGGAAATCCCGGCAACGGCCACCAACAACCGAATTCGTTCCCGTTTGAGTTGTAACCAGGCCAGGGGAATCGTCAAAATCATCGGGCTTGACCGTCTGGCTCAATGGCAACTTCGACCTGTAAATTTGTTAGGCCAGCTACGGGTTGACTGTCATCAAGGCGGATTTTAACCTCCACAACCCGGACATCAGTTTTGGCGGCAGGGTCCGTATCGAGAACGTCATTCTTGGCCACTAATAACCCCACATGGGCGACTTTGCCTGGAATTGGTTGCTCCAGGGCAGGGCTAGAGATCGTGGCTGCTTGGCCGACCTTGACCCGGGGAACATCGGTTTCATAGACTTCAGCGACGGCATACATTTGGGCTGTATTTCCAAGCTGTAAAATTCCGTCATCACCGATTGCCTCCCCACTCCGGCTAAAAATCTTCAGGACTTGACCATTTTGGGGGGCACGAATCATGGTGCGTTCAAGGCGGGCCTCGGCCAATTTGAGGTTACTGGCGGCAGAGTCAACTTGGATTTGGGCCTGGGAGCGGGAAAGGTTGGCCTGGGCTGAGCGTAATTGATCCTGGGCATTAGCCAGATCGGTGCGTTTTTGGTTCCGAAGCCGGGCAAGGTTGGCCTGGGCAGTGCGTAGTTCTTCTTGGCTCGATTGCACCCGAATTTTCCGGTCGTCCAAGGCCTGTAGCGAAACGGCTCCAGATTCCTGTAATTGTAAAAAGCGGTTGTACTCCCGTTGATTCGATTGCAGCTCGGCCTGGAGTCGTTGGATAGTGGCTTCTTGGGCCTGGATTTCCGCTTGCTTCGGTTCACTGACTTGACTGACTCGGGAGCGGGCTTCGGCGATTTGGGCCTGGGCGAGTTCGGTTTCAGCGGTGTACCGGGCTTGGGCTTCGGCCAATTGATCGGCGGCTAAATCCCGTTCGGCTCGTCGTTCTGGGTAGGTGTCGAGGTAAAGCAAGACCTGTCCGGCCTGAACTACATCCCCCTCGGAAACTAATAGCTGGCCAATCCGTTCCCCTTGACTGCCGCTAATCGTAATCACTTCTCCCTCCGGCTCCAGACGACCGAGGGCCGTAATCTTGGGGGAGGTGGGAGTTGTTTGGGGGGGCGTGATTGTCTCAGGAGCAGGGGGAGCAGCGGTTAAGAAGTAACGAATTCCTATACCTAAGGTCATGAGCCCCAGGCCAACAACCCCTGCAGTTACCAAAGGATTGATTCCTTTGAGGTGTTCTTTGACCGCCGTTTTAACTTTTTCCTTTTCGTTTAAGAAAACCACAGTCACCTGGCCTGGATAAACTGGCTCTATTGTAAATATAAAGAAATACTAAAAAATCTTCAGTTTTCTCACAATTGTCCCCATTGCCCTTCTGAGAGGGGATGGTATCATTTATCACAGATTTACTGTTTAATCCCATTCCGACCCTAAATCTATTGTCATTGACTATCGGTAGGGCTTTCCCATGACCTCGATTTCCATAGCACCTGTTGTTCTCGTTATTTTAGATGGCTGGGGATATCGAGAGGAAAAAGAAGCCAATGCAGTAGCCCTGGCCCACACCCCTGTGATGGATAGTCTCTGGGATGCTTACCCCCATACCTTGATTTCCACCTCAGGGAAGGCGGTTGGTCTTCCGAAAGGACAAATGGGAAACTCTGAAGTTGGGCACTTAAATATTGGTGCTGGCCGGACGGTGCCCCAAGAATTGGTTCGAATTTCCGATGCGGCTGAGGATGGCACCCTAGCCCAAAATCCAGCACTGCTAAAACTCTGCCAAGCCCTGAAGCAAACCAAGGGTAAACTCCATCTCATCGGCCTGTGCTCGGAAGGTGGAGTCCACTCCCATACGGATCATCTTTACGCCCTAGTGGAAATGGCCAAACAGCAGGGGCTGAACGAGGTTTGTATTCATGCGATTACCGATGGCCGTGATACGCCACCGATGGAAGCTAAGGAAGTTCTCAAAGCCCTAGAAGATCGCTTGACTGACATTGGCCTGGGGCAAGTGGTAACAGTTAGCGGACGTTACTACGCCATGGATCGGGATCGCCGCTGGGATCGGGTGGAGTTGGCCTATCGAGTCATGACCTCTGATGCGACCATTACCCCGCAAGCTCCGTGGGAAGTGGCCGCCGCTGCCTACCAAGAGAATGTTACCGATGAATTTATTAAGCCAATTCGAATTGCCAAGGGGGCCGTTGAAACTGGGGATGGGGTAATTTTCTTCAATTTCCGTCCGGATCGAGCCCGTCAACTCACCCAGGCCTTTGTTGAACCGAATTTCTCTGGTTTTGTACGGCAACAGATCAACGCCTTAGAATTTGTCACCCTCACCCAATACGATGGCAGCCTCACCTGTGATGTCGCCTTTCCGCCACAAAACTTGGACAATATCCTAGGACAGGTTATTTCAGAGGCTGGGTTGTCTCAACTCCGGGTCGCAGAAACGGAAAAATATGCCCACGTCACCTATTTTTTCAATGGCGGCATCGAAGACCCATTCCCTGGTGAAGATCGAGTTTTGATTCCCAGTCCGATGGTTCCCACCTATGATCGGGCTCCAGCTATGTCTGCGGCGGCGGTGACCGAGGCTGTGGTTGCTGGGGTAGAAAAAGGGATTTATTCGCTGGTGGTGGTTAACTATGCTAATCCGGATATGGTCGGCCACACCGGGCAAATTCCGGCAACCATCCAGGCCCTGGAAGCAGTTGATACCTGCTTAGGCAAAGTCATCGACAGTACCCTGAAGGTGGGTGGAACCCTGCTGATTACCGCGGATCATGGCAATGCTGAGTACATGCAGGATGAAAATGGCAACCCTTGGACAGCCCACACTACTAACCCGGTGCCACTCATTCTAGTTGAAGGGGAAAAACGCCAAATCCCAGGCCACGGAACAGATGTGCAATTGCGAGATGGCGGATGTTTAGCGGACCTAGCTCCCACAATTTTGCAGATTCTCAAGCTTCAGCAGCCTTCAGAAATGACGGGAACTTCCCTGATTGAGCCTGCTGCCTATGAAACCCGAACCAGCCGTACCCCAGTACCAGTAAAACTTTAAAATAAACTGAGCCATACCTGAGGGAGTGTCATGCCTGACGAAGCCACTAAACCGGAAACCGCCGCCGCTGCGAAACCGGCCAAAAAAGAAAAGCCACCAGCCGTGGAAGATAAGCCCTTTCCTGAGTTTATTCAACAGGAATTTATCCCTGCGCTCACCCAAGCACTCCAAGCCCGGCAAGTGCAAGATTTAACCCTCGTCTTCCAAGATGGGCAACTGCAAGGGCAATGGCAACCGGGCCAGCATGAATTTCGGCTGTATTTTCTCGATCAAGATATCCAGGGTCGGAAAGCTTTTTCTGAAACCATGGAAGGAATTCCCAGCAGCACCATTGAGCCATTTCTCTGTGATGAGCGCAAGATTACCCTTGATTTGTTGGTTTTTGGTGTTGTTCAACGATTAAATGCCCAAAAATGGTTGGGGGGAAATTAGGCCAACATGGCAACTCGCATTCAAGTGGGTGATGCAGCCCCTGCCTTTAGCTTGCCCAATGCCCAAGGGGAACTGGTCAGTCTCGCTGATTTCAAAGATCAAAAAGCGGTGGTGCTTTTCTTCTATCCCAAGTCAGATAGCCCCGGCTGTACGATTGAAGCCTGTGCATTTCGGGATGCCTACACTGTGTTTCAAGAGCTGGGGGCGCAGGTCATTGGCATCAGTGATGATTCGGTTGCGGCCCAGGCCCGGTTTAGCCAAAATCAAAAATTACCGTTTCTCGTCCTCAGTGACCAGGGTAATCAGGTTCGTCAAGCCTTTGGGGTGCCGGGAGCCCTATTTGGGATGCTACCTGGACGTGTCACCTATGTGATTGATAAGGCCGGGATCGTTCGCCACATTTTTGATTCCATGCTTAATTTCAAAGCCCACGTTGACGAATCCCTGGGGATTTTAAAGCAACTAAGCTAGGTTTTTAGCCATTTGTTGGGTGAGGGCTTCTAGTTACAACCTCTAGTTTTAGTAGTTTTTGTCTGTCAGCCCAAGGTAGCAGCCATTTTACGATCCTGGGGACAGCATTGTTTTCCTTGGACAACCAGAAATATGTCCCTACTGGATTTCCTTTGGTATGGGCAGCGGTATTCAGCAAGACATTTCCGACAAAATGTGTTTTGATAGATTTGTAGGGAATTAATGAGAATAATTCTTAATTTATTTTTCTGACCCATGTCTGACGTTTCACTCTGTAGTTGCCCATGTTGTCTGCAGTGACCGCCGCCTCTATTGAATCACCATCCCTCGCAACCTCCTTGACCCTGTTGCGCCTGTCGGGAGTTTCAAAATCCTACCCTTCCCAGGCTATTCCAGCTGTTAAAGATATTTCCCTTGAGTTGCAGGCTGGGGACATTCTCGGGCTCCTTGGGCCCTCCGGGTGCGGTAAAACCACATTATTGAGGCTAATTGCGGGTTTTGAATCGCCGGATCGGGGCGTGATTGAATTGAATGGTGAACAAATTGCCAGTCCAAACCGCTCTCGTCCGCCGGAACGTCGGAATTTAGGGATGGTGTTTCAGGATTTTGCCCTGTTTCCCCATTTAACTGTTTTCCAAAATATTGCCTTTGGTTTGCAACAGCGCCGGATGACTCCCAAGGAACGGCAGGCTCGGGTGGCTATGGTTTTAGACCTAGTTGGCCTGGGGGACTTATCAAAGCGTTACCCTCATCAACTCTCCGGCGGACAACAACAACGGATTGCCCTAGCTCGCGCCCTGGCCCCCCAACCCAGCTTGATTTTGTTGGATGAACCCCTGAGTAACCTTGATGCCTTAGTCCGGGTGCAATTGCGGGAAGAATTACGACAAATCCTCAAAACTGCCGGAACCACAGCGATTTTTGTCACCCATGATCAGGAGGAAGCTCTGGGGATCTCTGACCAGGTGGCGGTCATGTGCCAAGGGCAGATTGAACAGTGGGGCACACCTGAGCAAATTTATTGCCGTCCCCAGTCGCGCTTTGTGGCGGCCTTTGTTAGCCAGGCCAACTTTCTTCCGGCCCAGGCCCAGGGTAGTATTTGCCAAACAGAGGTGGGCGACTTTCCCTTACCCCAGGGTTTGCCGGATGCTCAGGGGGAATTAATGCTACGGGAAGATGATTTGCTCCTGGAACCGGCCCCTGAATCCAATGTCATTATCTGTGCCCGTCAATTCCTGGGTCGAGAATATCGCTACTGTTTGAAAACCGCCTCGGGTCAGGAACTTCATGTCCGCTCCTGGACGCAAACTCCGCTCCCCATTGGCACTGCGGTAACTCTCAAGACCCAAGGCCCCTCTGGACAGTTCTTCCCACAACAGAAAACCTCCACTTAGATTTCTGGGAATCCGCTGTTGCGCCTTTGATTTGATGGGTTTGGTGCTAGCCCCGTGGATTCGGATAGGCTTATTAGTATGCTACTGAGGGCAACACAGCAAACAACACCTGATGGGATTTCGAAGGCTCAGCAAACGATTATTGAACCCGGACGAATTGAACGGCAATATTGGCAGGATATTTGGTCTTATCGGGAATTGTTCTATATCTTATCTTGGCGGGATATTACTGTTCGCTACAAACAAACGGTTATTGGGGTGGCCTGGGCGTTAATTCGGCCATTTTTAACCATGGTTGTCTTTACAGTGGTTTTTGGCAAACTCGCTAACCTGCCCGCAGAAGGTGTGCCCTACCCAATCCTAGTTTTTGCCGGAATGTTACCGTGGCAGTTCTTCTCAACAGCGTTATCCGCCGCCAGTGATAGTTTGATCAGTAACGCAAATCTAATTTCTAAGGTGTACTTTCCCCGGTTGATTGTCCCCGCCAGTGCTATTGTCACCAGCTTCGTGGATTTTCTAATTTCTGGCTTCATTATGTTGGCTCTCATGGCCTGGTACAACTTTGTTCCGAGTTGGCACATTGTCGCCTTACCCCTATTTATTGGTATTGCCTTTATGGCGTCTATGGGGGCGGGATTATGGTTGTGTTCGCTGAACGTTAAATATCGGGATTTTCGCTACATTGTGCCGTTTGTCGTCCAGTTTGGCCTGTATATTTCCCCAGTTGGTTTCAGCAGCAATATTGTGCCTGAGGAATGGCGACTACTTTACTCCATTAACCCAATGGTTAGTGTGATTGATGGATTTCGTTAGGCAATTTTAGGTGGGGAATCGACTCTATTTATGCCGGGCTTTTTGCTCTCCCTATTTTTAGTGGTGGTGATGTTCATTACCGGAATTCAATACTTTCGGAAGGTGGAGCGTAGTTTTGCAGATGTGATTTAAGTTTCCTTTTTTGTTCATACACTCCAACATAACAAGTTTTACCTTCTACGAAGCATACTAGTAAAGTCAATATGCTAGTAAGTTGCTCCCATCTAACTGAGGGTGGTATTTAGTAATTTAATGATTAGAGCATTCTGTTCCTTTCTGTTTTTACAAGCATTATCTTATGCCTACTCCACTATCGATCAGCTCCAAAGCCTGATCTTTAATTTTAGTTGGGTTGATTTTGTCCAAAAGTTGTTCGTCGGTATAAATCCCTTCAAATGCCTCCAAGGCTGCCTTTCTCAAGGCCGTATCAAATGCATTGGCAATAATCTCAATGAGTTAGGTATCGTTAGCATAGACCCCCCCGGATTTTCGCCGCTGATTCAAGGGTTTGATACTTTTGACGCTGTTATAATTTGAAAACTCCCAAGATCTAGTTGTGTGTTCTTCCGCTGCCTGTTTGATTAAATGAACTAACAGCGCTACTGCATAACTGTAGATTTTAGCTAACTTGTCTTCCCACAAAATTTCTTCGAGTTTATCAATCAAGAGCAGGGCATTTTCGTAGTTGTGATTTTCAACTAATGCTCACAACTCTAATAATTTTTCAATAAAAAAATTCTTGTGACCGGTTGTTTTGGCCTGCCCTAGTCAATTTCTTCCCTATTTTTTCTTACTCATTTAAGCCAATATCTTGCCCATATAGGTAGATACCTTTGATCGCTATTCATAAATCACTGTTGCTGTTTCTGAAATCTCTTTTTTCTGCATCCAATTACGGCTATTCTCTATTGCTTTTCGTGTGATTAAGTCTATTTTTACTGACAGATAGCTTCGAGTTCAAACTGCATATCAACCAAGTTAGGCAGGCTGATTTTCGCAGATGCATCAAAGGTAACATGCAGATCAAGATCACTATCTGAATTAAAGTCATCCCTGAGTATTGAACCAAAGAGAGCTAATTCAATAATCCGCCGACTTCGGCAAAATTTTATGAGTTGCTCTGATGTGATGCCTAGTTTCTTCTTACAATCAGAAATTAGGTTTGTGTTCGCCATGCATGATTTTACTCCCAAAAATTAGAGTCCTAATCGAGTTCGAGCTAAGTCTAAGGGTTCTGAGAGTTTTTCTGGTTGTTTCCCCCCGGCCTGGGAAAATTGGACTACCCCCACTGCCACAATAATAAATTTCCCCCTAGTTCTCCGGCTAGTTATGGAACATATATATCTTTCACCGTTCTAATTGCCTTGTTGGCCTGGAATAACCTAAAAATACAAAGCCACTAGCAAAAATAAAGCATAGAATGCCTGCACTAATGATTGGTTGTAAATCAGTTATTCCAGCAAAGCCAAAATCAAAAAGTCCGAGTGCCCCGCTAAAACCACCAAAATAGAGTCCGATTCCTAGCCCTGAATGATGATTTGGTGTGGTCTCTAGAACAAAGGGAATCATGCCATTCAGAGCCAAACTCAAGGTTATTCCTAAGGCAATCGCTCCCAGACTAAATAAAATCGTAGGAGTTGTCAGTAATAATAGTGCAAGAAATAAAGCCGTACTCCATTGGCCAATCATTGTTGCTTTTGAATTACCTACGCGGGTCGCAATCTGCCCTGCCAGTAAAGCACTCAATGCCATAATGAGGCTAAAAGCCAATAACCCCCCAGAAACTGCATCAGCCCCCAAACGCAAGGCCAAGAGTTTTGACAGACTCGCAAAGATAAATCGTAACCCTAACCCCAGACTAATCCCCGTCCCAAAAATCGCTAGCGTAACCCGGCCCGACATTGATGGAAAGAACTTCATTGAATGATCATGAGGGGAAATATCGGGTGTCAATCGTCGTAAAACAACTGCAGCCCCAGCAAGTACTCCTGAGCCAATCACAAAGGTCAACATTGGCCCAAGTGACAAAATTGCCCCATAGGCGGTAAATCGAAATGCACCAATCAACTGTTGAATAAAGGTTAGACCACTGGCTGCAATTGGTAATTTGGGTTGGGGAGTTGCTTGTCCTAATAGAGCCATCACTGGACTGCGGAAAATAGCCATTGCTGAGGCCCAAAGCACTGCCAATCCTGGTAACAACCATCGTCCAACCTGATTCGGGCCAAAAATAAATGTCACTAATGGCAACAGAATGAATAGAATCACTGAGAGAGTGACTCCTAAACGAATCCAGGGAAAACGACTTCCCCGCGTCCGTTGAGAAATATCTGAGAGGTGTCCAAAAAAAGGCTCAATGAATGCCTCTAAGCAATGTTCAACAAGTAAGAGAAGACCTGCAATACTTTTGCTAAACCCCAAACTCACTAATAGATCCGGTAAGTAAAGGGCATAGATCACCCATGCCAGGGTAATAGCTCCCTGCACTCCAACCAAGCCAAGCACCTGAGACCAATGGATTTTTGAATTCATGACCAACCTTGGTCTAATCAGGAGAGACTATTTACTAAGTCACTATTTACTGGGAGTCCCCATTAAAATTCAGTTTAGTTGAGACTCTGATGTTACCCACCTTAAGGCTCCTAAAATCTATGTTTCCAGGCGAGTTCGTGCTAAATCTAAGGCTTCTGAGAGTTTTTCTGGTTGTTTCCCCCCGGCCTGGGCAAAATTGGGCCGACCGCCACCACCGCCGCCACAGAGTTGGGCCAGTTCTTTAATTAAATTCCCCGCATGATACCCCTGTTGGATCGCCTCTGGACTTAGGGCTGCGACTAAACTTACTTTCCCATCACTGCCTGAACCCAACACCACCGCACCGGGGGAAAGTTTTTGGAGGAACCATTCGGCTGTTGTTTTTAGGCCATTGGCATCCATTTCCGGGAGTTCCGCCACGAGAATATTTAACTCGTTCACCACCTGGGCCTGGGTGAGTAAATCCTTGGCTTTCAGGAGAGCAAGTTCCGCTTTCAGGGTTTCCCGTTCTTTTTGCATGGTTTTTAGTTCCGTTTGCAGGCCAGTGATCCGCTCCACGATCTCTTCCGGCTTAACTTTGAACCGCTCCATCAACTCCCGCACAATCTGATCACGTTGATTGAGATAGTCCCGCACCGCAGGCCCGGCAATGGCTTCAATCCGGCGAATTCCTGACGCTACTCCCGTTTCGGCAATGATTTTGAATAGGCCAATTTCGGCTGTATTCGCTACATGGGTACCACCGCAGAGCTCCATCGAAACCCCGGGTACATCCATGACTCGGACTTCAGCCCCATATTTTTCCCCGAACATGGCAATTGCACCCTTGGCTTTGGCGACCGCAATGGGGAGGACTTCGGTTTGGGTAGCGTGACTTTCGGTAATCCAGGTGTTGACTTGGTCTTCAACCTGTTGAACTTCAGCCGGGGTTAAAGCACGCGGGCAATTAAAGTCAAACCGCAACCGATCAAAGGCCACCAACGACCCGGCCTGGGAAATGGAGTCATCAATCAGTTTTTTCAGGGCTGCTTGCAACAAATGGGTAGCAGTATGGTGGGCTTGAACCCGGCGGCGGCAGGTGAGATCAATCTGGGCGGTAACCGTATTTCCCGGGCTTAGACTCCCCCGTTCAATTCGACCATAGTGAACAAAGATGCCATTTTCTTTTTGGACATCCTCGATCTGCACCAGAACATTACTTCCCGCTAGATAGCCCCGATCTCCAATTTGTCCACCGGATTCGGCGTAGAAAGGAGTTTCGGTCAAAATCACCTGCACTGAGGTTCCAGGCCCCGCCTCTTTAACAATTTCTCCATCTACTAGAAGCGCGGCAATTTCGGTGGTTAAGGCAAACTGGTCATAGCCAATAAATTTAGTGGGGTGAATGTGTTCCGCCAGTTGATCCAAACTTCCTTGAACTGTGAGATCAATTGTTTCGTGCGCGGCCTGGGAACGTTGGCGTTGGGATTCCATTTCCGCTTCAAATCCTTTTTCATCCACCGTGAATCCCTGCTCGGCGGCAATTTCTTGGGTCAACTCGAAGGGAAAACCATAGGTATCGTAAAGGGTAAAGGCATCCAGGCCAGAGATTGTTGCAGCTTTAGATTTTTTCTTAGAAGATTTCGCTTTGGCAATAATTTCAGCGAGCAGTTTTTCACCCCGGTCTAAGGTTTTGAGGAAATTCTCTTCTTCCCGTTCCAACTCAGCCAAAATCACCGCTTGCCGTTGCCGCACCTGGGGATAAACCACCTCAGACAGTTGGAGCGCCACTTCTGCCACTTCAGTCGTAAAGGGTTTGGTAATTCCAACTAATCGCCCATGCCGGACAACCCGCCGAATCAACCGCCGCAAGACATAGCCTCGCCCAACATTACTGGCACTCACACCATCACTGATCAGGTGCACCACTGCCCGGAGATGATCACCAATCACCTTTAGAGAAGTTTTGATGGATTCGGTTGTGTCTGAGTAGTTGATGTCAGCTAAGTTGGCTGTGGCCTGGATTATTGGGAAAATTAAATCGGTTTCGTAGTTGTTGGGAACACCCTGTAACACCTGCGCCATCCGCTCCAGGCCCATGCCGGTATCAATGTTTTTGGCCTGTAAAGGAGTTCGGTGTTTGTTGGCATCTTGATTTAGCTCCATGAACACCAAGTTGTACAGCTCAATGAAGCGGGAATCGTCATCGAGATCAATGTTTTTCGTGCCCAATTCCGGGTGAAAGTCGTAATAAATTTCGGAACAGGGGCCACAGGGGCCAGTTGGGCCAGCCGTCCAAAAGTTGCTCTCCTCTCCCATGCGACAAATTTTTTCTGGGGGAATCCCAATTTTTTTGTGCCAAATTTCCCAGGCCTGGTCATCGGATTCAAACACACTCACGACCAATCGATCCGAGGGTAATTGATAGACTTCGGTTAACAACTCCCAGGCCCAGGCAATGGCTTCTGTCTTGAAATAATCGCCAAAACTGAAGTTGCCCAACATTTCAAAAAAGGTATGGTGTCGAGCAGTTCGGCCGACATTCTCAATGTCATTGGTGCGGATACATTTTTGGGAGGTGGTGGCTCGGGGAACCGTCGGGGCCTGTTGACCCAGAAAAATCGGCTTAAACGGCAGCATTCCGGCAATCGTCAGTAAGACCGTTGGATCCTCGGGAATCAGTGATGCGCTCGGTAGAATCGTGTGTCCCTTGGCCGCATAAAAATCGAGAAACTTTTGCCGAATTTGATCACCCGTTAAAGCAGGGGCCGCTAACCGAGGGGCAGTGGAAGTCATGGGAATTGAGGCCAGGGAGGGTTATGGGACTAATTTCCATTCTAGCCAGGCCGGGTCTTTCCCCCAAAATCTTAGTGGATTAGCTTGAAATCTCAAGCCCATGGAAAATGGCCCAAACAACATTTCCCAATCCAATTAATTAGGAGCATGGGGAACTCAGTAAAAGCGAATGATAATTGGAAAATCCCGACACTAAACAAGTCAGAAAATTCCATTCTGAGGAAAAGGACAGATCCTAACCCTGGGCGAAACAGAGATAGTTGACGACGAGAACTAGTCCAAGAAACCCATTAAGGTGGGGGAATCATCAATAATATTCGAGGCAATGGGCCGCACACCGGCAGAGGTATAGGTTTCAGTAATATGCAAACCACTGGTGGTAATCGGGCGCATCCCCAGCCAATTGACAACTTCCACAATTTGAAACTCGTCCACAGCAATTGGCCGGATTCCCATGATGTTCAGAGAGTCAGCCACCCGCAATGCACTGGAGCCAATGGGCCGCAACCCAGAAGAATTAATCGTATCCACCACTTCAAGCTCACTGTTGAAAATTGGGCGTAACCCTGAAGACTGCATGGTATCAACCACATGGAGGGCACTGCTTTGAATTGGCCGTAAACCCGCAACATTCACGGTTTGCCAAACGGAAAAATCCGTTGTTTCGGGGGCGGTGGCTAAGGTGCCGGATTCTGTCGTAGTTAAGGAAACCATTTGCCCGGTGGATTCAGGCTTTGCTGCACTAGTCCGCGTGGTTCGAGTTGTTTTCCGCACTGGAGTTTCTTCTTTAGCGGCATCTTGGGGAGTTTCGGGGGTACTCATGGACTTTCTCTCCAACGGGGTGCAGGGCAATTGTGAAGGACACATTAAGGTCATTATAGGGGCTGTGGTTCCCTCCTCCAGGCCCCGCGGACGGAAAAAACACCTCACCCCATCAGAATTAATCATCGGTGTAATTGAATTCCCTGAAGTTAGTCCTTTTTTTCTGATCCATCTCACGTTTTATTCCGGCAATTTGGTGAATCTACCCCAGGCCAAATCGATTCCATGAACATCTGTCGCGTTTTGCATCAAGAATCTTTATCCAATGTCGCTAACCATATTCCCAACCAAGAAAACCTGTCACGATTAGGCTAGGACTATTGTGGGGCCATTGTTTCATGACTGCTGACCGTGTCCGCTTGGTGTGTGGTTGGTGTGTGGTTCTTCTCAGCTCGGTGGTGCTGATTGGTTGGTTTACAGAGCAACCGGCGTTGGTCTATCTGTTACCCGGTAACCGAAACTCGATGAAGTTTAATACAGCCCTCTGTCTGTTGGCCCTGGGTCTGGTTTTGCTCTTGGCCCAAAAACGCGGGGCCTGGCCCAGACGGATTCGTAATGGGGCGCTGATCCTTGTGACCGTTGTGGCTGGGTTAACCCTTCTTGAACTCTGGGGAAAGTGGGATTTTGGGATCGATCAGCTAGTGGTCAAAGATCATGCGCCGCTGCCGGGAAGTGGGGCACCAGGCCGGATGAGTGACCAGGCCGCCTATACCTTTTTGCTACTAGTCAGTTCCTACGAATTGCTGAATTATCGGCGGGGGCGGCGGATTGTCCTCAGTCAGATTTTGTTATTGATTGCCAGTTGGATTACTTTGCTGGGGGTCTTTGGCTATGTGCTGCAAATCCAGGCCTTTTATTTTTTCTTAGACAGTGCAACCACTGTGGCCTCAAATACCATACTCGGCTTCATGGCGGTTTGCGTGGGGATGTTTTGCCTCTCAACGAACAAAGGGCTGAGTGCCGTGATTAGTAGTCCCCAGATTGGTGGGCGATTGAGCCGGATGTTGATGCCGTGGTTACTGATTTTGCCCTTAGCTCTACATTGGTTAAACCAAGCGATTGTTGCGACTCACTGGATCACGCCAACGGTGGGGGATGGCCTTGTGACCTTAGTAACATCCAGTATGCTGCTGGGGCTCTTGTGGTATGTGGCTGGGTATCTCAACCGCCAAGAAGAGGAGTTACAGTTACGGCTCAAAGACAGTCAGGAGTCCATGCGTCGATTTCGGCAAATTGTCATGCAGTCGCCGTTTCCCATGGTTTTACATCGCAGTGATGGGCAAATCTTAGTCCTAAACCAGGCCTGGATTTCCCTCAGTGGTTATGAGTTGGCAGAAGCGCAAACCGTCGCGGCCTGGTGTGCCTTAGTTTATGACACAGAATGGGCCGAAAAAGCACTGGCGGCATTGGCGGAAATCGGGGAAATGAAACCGGGGGAAACTAAACATTTTGGCGGGTTTGTGATTCGGTCTAAATCTGGGAAATTGCTGACCTGGGATTTTCATTCGTCAATTTTAGGCCTGGATCCCGAGGGTCATCTGCTCGTTCTAAGCAGTGCCATGGACATTACCGAACGCTCCGAGGCTGAAGAGCAATTGCGGGCCTTGAGCGACAACTTAGAACACCAGGTTAACCAACGAACCTATGAATTAGAAACGATCCGCGACGAACTGGAAATGGCTCAACGGGTCGCGTCCATGGGGAATTGGATTTACGACGTTAAGGCGAATCAGATTACCTGGTCAAATCAAATATTCCGAATCTTTGGCCTGGAGCCGGGCAGTCAACCTCCCAGCTTTGAGGAACATCTGGCCCAAATTCATCCCCAGGATCGAGAGCTTTGGCAAACAACTGTTGAACAAGCCATCTACAATCAACGTCCCTATAACATCGACTTTCGCACTATTTGGCGAGACGGTTCGGTGCATTGGGTGAATGGGCAAGGGGAAATTGAGGCGGATGATCAGGGTAATACAACACGTTTGTTTGGGACTGCCCTAGATGTGACCAACCGCAAGGAGGCAGAAATTCGTTTGACCAAGGCTGAAGAGCGGTTTCGCCTGTTGCTTGAGCAAAGTCCGGGGGTTGTCTATGTCTCGCCCGTAGTCCCAACCCTAGAACATGCCTACGTTAGCCCCCAAATCGAAGAATTATTAGGCGTACCCCAGGCAGCATGGCAAGCGGGATTATTTAACACTTGGAAGACCTATGTCCACCCTGAAGACTTTGATTGGGTTTTTGCGGAAATTAGGGCGGCAATTGCAAAACGAAAGCCGATCGATGTTGAGTATCGGATGGTGCGGGCCGATGGGCAGATTATTTGGGTGCGGGATCAAGGGCAATTATTTACGGATCCGCTGGACGGAACCCTCCTCATCCAGGGCCTGGCGATTGACATTACTGCCCTAAAAACAGCCGAAGCAACCCTGCAAAAAAAAGTAGCTGACCTAGACCAACGCAATCGAGAAATGCAACTGCTCCGACAACTGAGTGATTTTCTCCAGGCCTGCCAAAGCTTAGATGAAGCGGCCAAGGTCATTAGTAGCTATGGTCCCCAACTCTTCCTCGAATCCTCTGGCCAGCTCTGTTTGCTCGATCCTGAGGACCCCAATCAATTAGTTGCGTTGCTGCATTGGGGACAAACATTGCACTCTGCTTCTCGGTTTCATTGCCAGGATTGCTGGGCCCTGCGCCTGGGGACAACGCACCTCTACAGCCCCAATCATCTAGGGACGCCCCTCACCTGCCACCACTTAATTTCCAGCGAGGCTGATGATCTTTGCCAGGCCTGTTTACCAATGACCGCCTTTGGCGAAACCATCGGCCACCTGTTCATTGAAGCCCCCTACGCCACCCCGGAATGCAGCCCCCACAATCAACAACTGGCGGAAACCTTGGCCGAACAGCTTGCCCTGGCCATTGCCAATTTGCAGTTACGGGACGCCCTGCGCCAAGATGGTTTGCGGGATCCCCTGACTGGTCTGTATAATCGCCGCTTTCTCCATGAATTTCTGACTAAAGAACTTGCCCGCAGTAACCGCAGTAGCACCCCCATTGGCCTGTTGATGATTGATATTGACTACTTCAAATCCTTCAATGATCACTTTGGCCATAGTGCTGGGGATTTTGTCCTGCAGAAAGTTGCTCAAGCCATCACCAGCCATGTCCGGCCCTCTGATGTTATCTGCCGCTATGGGGGGGAAGAATTCATCGTTGTCATGCCCAATGCCAATCTTGCGGCGGCGACGGGCCGGGCTGAACAATTACGGATAGCAGTCCGCCAACAACGAACCGAGTTTCAAGATCAGCAATTTGGAGGGGTCACAGTTTCAATCGGTGTTGCAATTTATCCCGATTGTGGCCCCAACAGTGATGCACTGCTGCGAGCAGCGGACAATGCCCTGTACCAAGCCAAGGATCAAGGTCGGAACCAAGTCGTGGCCTGGGTGAGTCCATAGAGCTTCCTCTGGGATATTGCTTAGAAATTTTGAGGTTAGTCACATCTCTTAACGCTTAAGTAACATTCTTTGAAGTTTGTTGGTGGGAATCAAGACGGGACTTGGCGCTGGGGTAAACTAAATTCGGTTATTGGGCGTTGTCAACGGTGGCCTGGACGTAAATCTGGCCTGGGGCAATCCCAAGCATTGATAATAAACTACCGATCTTGATCGTTTAGGAGCAGTTGCATCCATGGCTCATACCGTGAAGATTTATGACACCTGCATTGGCTGTACCCAGTGTGTACGGGCCTGCCCCACCGATGTGCTGGAAATGGTTCCCTGGGATGGCTGCAAAGCGGGTCAAATTGCCTCTTCCCCTCGGACGGAAGACTGTGTTGGCTGTAAACGTTGCGAAACCGCTTGCCCCACTGATTTCTTAAGTATTCGCGTTTACCTGGGTGCTGAAACGACTCGCAGTATGGGCCTGGCCTACTAAGCTCCTAGGTTCCAATTGTGACGGAATGACCTAACTACTGAAAACTACGTTTAAGGTGGAGAATCGCATTATCTGCAGCTCTGCCTTTTTTTTGGGATTTATTGCTTAGCCAAGACCGTGGCCTGGGGGCAAGATCATCTCACCGGTTACATAGTGATGCCACATGGCCTGGTAGGCAGCTTCCACTTCTCTGGCAAATTGAGGGGCATTCCAGAGGGGAGCATGCATTTTGGCCTGCTTTAATCGTGTCTTATAGTCTCCTGGATTATCTTGTAAGTGTGGTTCAGAAATTGCTAGAGGAATTAGTTCTAACACATGATTACGCAAAATTTTCAAAGAACTATTTGCTACTTTTCTTAAAAAGAAATTATAGTTTTTTAGCGTTTTAAATCCCTCTTGCCAATGCCCTCCACAATTTAATTGATGACGTGTCAGTAGTCCATAGGATATGCAATTTTCAATATCAGTTGAAGCAAAAGAAACGGCTTGGGTTAAGTACTGAATCGAGATATTATGTTCTCTTGCTCGTGCGTATAATTTACCAATTAAAATCATGACCGACCAATTATTTCGCTTTATTGCTAAACATAGTTTTGCATACTCAATACTGATTAGAAAGCGTTGATATTCATCCGATGCCAAAAGTGATTCTTGCCAAAATGTTTCAAATAAAGCATCAAAGTTTTCAAAATTTTCAGAATTTATTTTTGAAAAAAGAGGTAAAATATCAGAATCCGGAATATTCAATAAAAGAGATAATCTAAGAAGTTGAATATAAAAATCTATTTGAGTTGGTGATATTTCAACCAAATAAAAATAAAGAAGATATGCATCACAGTAATTTTGACTTTTGATGAGCTTATCGCAATGAACTCTAATGATGATTATGAGTTGATCAATGTATTGCTTGAATGTTTCTTCGCCTTGCAATCCTAACGAAGATAGTATTAATTGTGCTTCGGTATCTTTTGAACTGAGAATAAGAGCAATAATTAACGAACCTAGAGCAGCGAAATTTTCAGAATCATTTTCAAGATATCGCTCACATAGTGTAATAACTTCTGCATAATTCTGTCGATTTAGCAGAGTTTCAATATATTGCAATTCATTGTTAAGCATTAACAACTAAAATCATCTAAAATGTTAATAAGCTGTTGGAACTGGGTTTGAGCAGCTTGATGATTTGGGTCATAACTGAGAGTTAAATTAAAGTGACTCTGAGCTTTTTCGTATTCACCAAGTTTTAGCCAGCAGTAGCCTAAACTAAAAGCTGGATGAGCATAGAGGTAAGCTTGATCGAAAGGTTCCTGACGATCATACTTATCTTGATTGCCCAAACTCAAACATTGTTCAAAATAAGGAATGGCTCCTAAAGGAAACCCTAAATAAAAAATTAGTAAACCTGCTAAATACAGCAGTGGCGCATACTGTGGAAACCAGCGAATCCCATTCTGAATCAAAAACTGTGCCTGATCATAGTCACTTGCTTCAAGGGAATCCCATGCCAGAGTGAACAATAATAGCCGAACAAACCCAGTTTCTTTTGGTATTTCTCCAGAAAGTAGATTGGGCAAAATTCTCTCATATGCTTCTTGGAAATACTGTTGGGCTTTTTCAGTCTCTCCACAAGCCTTACAATGATCTGCAAGGGTAATTAACCACATCAAACCAATATTACCCTCTTGCCTCATAGACTCAAGAATAGGAATATTACGCGTTGTAAGTTTTTGAATTTTATCAGAATAACTTGGACAACCATGATGATGAAGGTGAGCCCCAGATAAATAGCCTGTTTCTCCATACTCGGTATAAGTGAGCTGCTCATGAAGCCGGCCAGCGTAATGAATTCCAGATTGGTTACGTCCAAAGCGATTAATCCAAAACTCAGTTAATGCATTGTTGTTATTATTTTCCTTATTTTCTCTCCAAGTAATACAATACTGAAGATGACTTGATTCCTGATTTTCTCGCAACGGCTCTAACCAGGCTGGGTCAGTCACTATTAATTCTTCATCTGCATCGATAATGAAAATCCATTGTCCTTGAGCGTGTTGAAGCGACTCATTTCGAGCAGCGGAAAAGTCATTACACCATTCAAAGTGAAAAATCTGGGCATCAAAGGATTCGGCAATTTTCAGGGTTGCGTCTGTTGATCCCGTATCTACAATAATAATTTCATCGACCCAGGCCTGGACGCTGCTTAAACACCGAGCTAAGTTGGCCTCTTCATTTTTGACAATCATACATAATGATAAAAATGGCTTAGTCATGAGATTATTTTTGTTGGTTTAAAAATTTGGCTCAGATAAACAAAAAACTTAGCCAACTCGATGCCCCGGCGGAACAATCATTTCACCTGTTACATAGTTGTGCCACATGGCCTGGTAAGCTACCTCTACTTCATTGGTAAACCTTTTTGCATCCCATAAAGGTGAAGAGTGCCGTGCTCGTCGAAGTTTTTCCGCTACTTTGCGGCGAAGTTCGTGATCTGTCCCAAACTTGATGCCCCACTGTCTATATTCATCATCAGTCCAAGCAATGCCTTCCTCGATACCAGCATTTTTTAGAAAAGTGTAGCTGTTGCGGGCTGCAAACTGTTGACCAACTCGAGTTACCAGCGGAATTCCCATCCAAAGAGCTTCGAGGGTTGTAGTTGCGCCATTATAGGGATAAGTATCCAAAATCACATCTGCAATCCCTAAGTTGGCTCGATGAATCATAGATGTTGAATCTAAACTCAGAAAACGCAACTTAGATGGCGATAATCCGACTTCATTCGCAAGCTGCTCGACAAAATTACGCAGAGATGTTTCGTGCGAGAGTCCCTTGAGCAAAAAGTAGCAATTTGGAACATCTCGGATGATTTCTAATTGAGAACGCATGACATCTGAATGGCGTTTTCGGGCTGTTTGACAACTTAGAAAAATAACTGCATCATCTTCAATCTCTAGTTCGCATCTTCTTAGGGTAGGAAAATGAACTTCAAAACCATCTACGCAAAGATAGCTATTTGATATTCGCCATAGTTTTTCACTGTAATGGGATTGAGCTGTATCAGGTAATACATGGTGATCCACAAGGAAATAATCAATTGAAGGAATGCCAGATGCATTAAAACCAAGCCATGTTATTTGAATTGGCGCGGGCTTTAAACACATTACAGCTGCTGTAATGTCATTAGTAATGCTGTCTAAATCAATTAAGATTTGAATGTTGTCATTACATATTTTTGAGGCTACCTCTATATAATTGTTGACAGCAGTATGATAATTGTCAACCATATTTTTGTAGGATTCATTTATAGGATCATTTTTCGAATCTGAATTACCAATAAAGTATAAATATATCTCAAATTCATCACGATTATGATTACTAATGAGATGCCTTGCTAGCCAACCGACTGAATGGGTTCTCAAACAGTGAGATATATATCCAATCTTGATTTTTTTTTGACAATTTTGTTTTTCGTTAACTATACTAATGGATTGCATATAGCCATCATTTATTGCATTATTAACGATGTTTTTCCAACAAAGTTCTGAAATTTGATTAGTAATTTTTTGATATTTATTTAGCTCATCACCCATATAAAATAAAAGGTATGGCATAACTATGAGTTGTAGTGGCTCATGCTTATATTCCATACTTGATTTATGATACTGTTGAACTATAAGATTAAAAATCTCTAATTGCAGCAAATAGACTTTATATGATTCTTTCCACCTATTGCCAAAAGTAAGAAGATATTTTAATCTTTTTCCATTTATCACTGCCTGAGTAAGGGACTTATGGTTGAGTTGATAGGCTTCGTCAATCAGCCTAAGGGCATCTTCATATTGAAAAGTGTGGTAACTGATATCACTTGCCAGTAATAAAGCGTGATGACTGCGATTGGTAAGCCTAAGGAAAATTTCAGAATATTGAGAAGCAACCTCCCACAAATTTTGAACATGAGAAAGCTTAATAATGACATCAAATATAATTTGTTTGAATTCACCAATGTGACTCTTGATTTGTAAGCATTGCTCTATAAACTCTATTACTATCGGTTCAGTTGGCTTACAATCACACAAGAACTTAATTAGTTCTTGAATTTGAACTACAAACTCCTGAATTTTATCAGATGCAACCTCAGAATTAATTCTATCAACTAGCAAGATAATATATTTAGTGGTAAAATCAAAAGAATATTTTTCTGAAATTGCTGTTTTTATGATCCAAACTATACTTTCAATATGAAAAGGGTTAAATTCAATAATATAGCTTCTTAATGTAATAGCCATGTCCACCAGACCATTTTTCATCTGCTCATCTGAGGCTATTTGAAGTTCATTTTCTAATTCTTGAATAAATATAGAACTACTTTCCGATTCTAGTTGAGATAGGAATATTGACCATAGGACTTGAGCTTCCTCTTCTTGGTGATTAAGAATTAGGAGAATACCTGATTGTATATATACATCAAACTGTTCGGGATAGCTTTGGATAGCAAGTTCGTAGAGTTCAATTGATTTATGATACTGCCCTATCGAAGAGTAATAGGCAGCTTGAGCTTGCCAATTCTTTGTAAGGTGTTGATCCTTAATCCCTGAGAGCCAGTCTTCCCACTCTTCTGCTCTGATTATCCAGTTGTGATTTTCATTAATGTAGTAAATTTGATCTTTGAGCTTGGGAATTAGTTGATTTCTATCATCCTTATCTATTATTTGAGAAATAATTTGAATTACTGAATTAGAAAATTCTCTACTATAAGTTCTCCAATCACTTGTTACGGGAATAAGCGTTGCAAAGCCAGCGGTAGTTTCCGGCAATGCTCCTAAATCACTTGTTATAACATGACACCCACTTGCCATTGCTTCCATTACAGCAATACAACCGGTTTCTGGGAACGTATTCGGATAGCAAAGAATATGAACTGATTTTAATTCGCTTGCTAATTGATGTTGCGGGATCGAACCAATATATTCAACTCCAGGAAGACTTTCAAAACGATGATAAAGCTCTCGATAAGGATCTTCTGAATGATCTAGCTGATAAACCTTCATACTTGAGAATATTTTAAGGCGGCACTCAGGAAATTCTGCACGAATCATTGGAAAAATATCTAGTAAAAGTTCTAAACCGCGATTCGGTGTGCTTACATATGCCAAAGTTATGGGGTACTTTTTCATTCTTGAACTTATCTCTTTTACCTCATCAAATGAAGTGTTGTCTAAAAATGCAGGAGATACACAATGTGGAAAAGTATGCGATCTCTCAAGAGAAATATTAAACTTTTTGATAAATCGGTTTTTTTGCCAATGACTCAAAAATATAAAATAATCGTGTAGATTCCGATTATGAGGGTGTTGTAGTGGCTGTACTCCCCCTTGATCTATGTCATGCCCAGTCCAGAGAATCAGTTTTGTTTTTGTGGATAAATTTCGCTTTAGAAATTCTGTGTTCAGAGCATCGTTGATAACAATTAGAAAGTCTAGATCCAGCGCATTAAAAGTATTTTCTGAGATCGTATTTGTCGGTAAGGAAATAACTCCCAATGATAACTCAATTTTTTGAACGTAATTTAAAAGATAAACCTGATGTCCTCGAAGTGATAATTGATGTGCTAGATAGCATACGGCTGATTGTGTACCCCCAAGAGGGTGCTGAGTGACACTGGCAATGACATAATTCCATTGAATGGCATCAAAAAAGGCTATACGCATCTTTTTGGACATTAAATTATGAATAATAAGAAAAAACCAGATCTTGAGATTAAGATCTGGCTTAAAAACCTAATAAGGATCAAAGAATAATAGGTTATGGGCAGGCAGGGGCTGTACCACTGGGTGTTGCGCTAACTGTAATTGTACTGCTGGTTACACCGGCGGTAGATGCTTGCGCGCAACCTGCAACAGCTTTATCAGTTGCTGTATCGTCAGGAATATATTCTACTCGACCTTCAGTGGCATCACTAGTGAGGGTTGTAGGAGTAGCATAGCCTTGAGCAGCAGGGTTGCCGATTGCAAGAGTCGCAATATCGGTGGCAAATGTGGGGTTCTCCAAACGATAGGCTTGTTGCGCCCGGTTAATCGCACCAGCTTGGGTTTGAGCTCCAGCTAAACGAGCCCGAGAAGCTTGGTTCAGCATGGAGGGCAAGGCAATGGCAGCCAAAATCCCAATGATGATAACTACCACCAGCAGTTCAACTAGAGTGAACCCTTCATTGGCTTTCTTTTTGGACAAGAGATGTTGCAAAAATTTTGCTTTAAGTTCAGTTTTCATGAGGGCTATAGCTCCTTAAATTCAGTTAACTTTCCCCTACAAGACCTACTTTACCCACACCAATCCGGTTCGATAACACCTCTTGAAAAATTCTTGCCGTCCCAACTCAGGCTTATGTGATGCATGTGAACCTCTCCAGAAAATTAAAGGCTATCGTCTTGTTCCTTGAGAACTCAATAAGATTTTGTGTCCATTTTCTCCATTCCCTTTCCTTGGAGCAATTAGGACGTTTCCCAAGGTAATATCTCCTGGAGTATCAACTCTAGCTTGACGAGTCGTAGACTCATTTTCCTTTAACCTGGATTAAACAACTGATCCCAATCCGCAAGCTGGTCACCCCAAGGTCTGCTCCCAGTGTTTCTTGACACCCATCAAACCTTACCAAACCAAAAACGAAGTTGATGTCCCTGACTCTACCTCCAGTCCCCGCGAAACAAACCCAAACACCCCATAGTCCTTAAAGTTAAACAGCGTAGTGTTCTATGTGGAATAAAAATTATGACTTTATCCTTTAAAAAACTTAGTCTCGGTGTCATGACAAGTGTAGTGATGTTGGGGGTGAGTTTCCCCGATTTTGCCCAGGCCCAGTCCAACAACACCCCGCCTCAATCCTGGCTTGATCAACCCCTCCAAAATTGGAATCGTCCCAATGGCAACCTGCCGCAACTGCCGTCACCCCAGCCTCCAAGCAATATTTCCCAGTGCGTGAGTCAAATTCGCCAGCCTGGCCTGGAGTCTGAAAAAGCATTGGTAGCAAAGGGCTGGAAATTGTTTGGGCCACTGCAAACCTATGACAGCACTCAACTTTTTTTAGCTACCTCGGGCTTTGATGGCATGTGTCGCCCCCTGGGTTTCCAGGCCTTTGTCTATGTGGAAGGCCGCTATGCTGGAACCCTGTCCCCCGTTTTGATGGATTCCCGGAGTGATGGCGTCCTGTATAGCCCGATGCTCAACAATGCCAGGGAAATTACCGTTGAATATGCCCGCTATAGGGATACAGACGCTCTTTGCTGTCCCTCAGGGAAAAGTTTTGTCACCTTTCAAATCCGAGCGGATGAAGTCCCCGATCTCATTCCCCTTCAGGTTGAAACCAGCAGCAATGACCCCGATAGCACATCCCCCTCCCCTACAACCCTGTCAAGCCTAACTGGCATAAAGTGGCAACTGAAAAAAATTGATAACCAAGCCCTTCCCCTAAATCCTGCAGCAAGTAATTTCCCCTATCTTGAGCTAGACAGTAACAAAAATCGCTATTTTGGCTCCGGTGGCTGCAACCGCTTTACAGGGGGATTTACAGTAGCGGGAAATTCAATTCAATTCTCACCCGCCGCCAGTACCAAAATGGCTTGTTTAGAGGAGAACATCGCCACAACTGAAAATAAGATGTTCAGTGCCTTTGGGCGTGTGGATCGCTTTGAACGGGTGGGACAAACCCTTAAACTCTATGCTGGAAACGCCGTAGCCCTTGAATTCCAGGCCATGGCCCCAAACTAACTCTCCCTGTAGCCCAAGAGCTAACTGAGACCTGATATAGTAGAAATCCTCAGATCTAATTCATCAGAGGTGGCGGCATAGCCAAGTGGTAAGGCAGAGGTCTGCAAAACCTTTATCCCCCAGTTCGAATCTGGGTGCCGCCTTAAATTAATCCTTTGGAAAACTTAAATTTTCTTTGACCTATCAATCAGGACAACACCTTCAGGGTTTTAAGAATCGGGCATTATGGTATAGGTTGAAAATGTATAGGTTAGCGTTTGCCGATGTAGCTCAGTGGTAGAGCACTCGATTCGTAATCGAGCGGCCGTGAGTTCAAATCTCATCATCGGCTTTATAAAAAATCAAGTCTTCTCGATCACTGCCTCCAGCGGTCTTGATTTCCCTAAAGTCCGATTTGCTACGATTCAATTACTGTGCTGGTTTCTGGCAATTGGCTATGTTGCAACGGCTACGGCAGTTTATCAAAGATTCTGAGCAGTGGTATCTCTCGACGCCAGAGCGAGCCTTGAATACCGCCTATGCTGCAGCCCTAAAAATTAAGGCCATTGAGAATGAGCATTTTGGTGGCCGGCCCATCAGCCGATTTGCGATCAATGAGGGCTCCGAAGGGAGTTACTTCCAGGCCGAATTACGGAAACTCCTCAAAACTGTGCGAATGCGGCTAACGGAATTTAAAGCAACCCACAAAATCCTTGATGTCAACCCGGAGAACCCAAGGGATATTGAACTGCCCCCTACCCTTGCCCGTAATGGCGCCTTTAATGGGGAGCAGCTTAACCCCCAGCCCACTGTGACAGTGACCGCAGCGGTTGTTGATCCGACTGAACTCTCAATTCCCGCCAAACTTCGGTTCATTGATGCCACCCTCAATCGCTACAAGCGCCTTCATCAGTCTGAACTGGTGGCCATGGGTGCGCCCTCCCTCAGCCGGCAAAATCTTGACAAAAATGGGAATGGTAAGTCCCTGAAACCTTCAGAGCAGGCCGCCCGGATCAATAATCCAGCCAACTTAGAACTTAATTCTTTGTACGAATCGGAATATAACAACGAGGATTTGGCCGATGACTCGAAACTCGACAGTAGTTTTATTCCCCGCTCGATCCTCAGAACCGCTGACCGCTTTCGCCGGGAGTTAGACCCAGGGGAGAACAACGAAGAAGAAATTGTTCGGGACTTTCGCACCTCTAAGGCTCGGACACGGATTGCGATTCGGTTTGTCTTGCTCTTGATTATCATTCCTCTGCTCACCCAGCAATTGACCAAGGCAGTTGTCATCGGCCCGATCGTGAACCATTTCAAAGCCGTGGGACAAATTGAGATGATTCTCAATACCCAAATTCAGGAACGGGTTTTAGATGAACTCGAGCAATTTGAAAACAAGTTGCGCTTTCAAAGCCTAATTAGCCAGGTGCCGATTCCCCCCACGGAATTAGAGTCCCAATTGCGGGAAAAAGCCATTGAACTGTCAACGGAATACCAAAAGGAACTGATTGAGCCTTTTAAAAACATCCTTTCTGACAGCTTGGGAGTTTCAGCGTTTACCCTGCTGTTACTGCTCAATCGTCCGCAAATCGCGATCCTGAAAACCTTCATGGATGAGGTGGTTTATGGCCTTAGCGATAGTGCCAAAGCCTTCATTATCATCCTCTTTACGGATGTGTTTGTCGGTTTCCACTCCCCCCACGGTTGGACTGTGATTGTCAACAATACCCTTGAGCATTTTGGCTTGCCCAGGAATGAAGACTTTATTGATATGTTTATTGCTACATTTCCGGTGATGTTGGATACGGTCTTCAAGTATTGGATTTTCCGCTACCTGAACCAGATTTCACCCTCCGCCGTTGCGACCTACAAAAACATGAACGAGTAAAACCGTTGGGGTTACTAGAACTGGGTCAGGATATAGAGCAAGGCAAACAGCACAATCCAGATAATATCGACAAAGTGCCAGTAGATTTCCGCCATCTCAATGCCAACGTGTTTAGTGGCTGAATAATGGCCTGGACGCCGAGACCGCCAGAGAACTCCCAAAATCAGCAGCAAGCCAACAAACACATGCAAACCGTGGAAACCGGTCATGACATAGAAGCAGTTGGAGAAGATATTCGCCTGCAGACCATAGCCCAGGGTCATATATTCATAGACCTGACCCGCTAGGAAAATTGCCCCCATGGCTGCTGTTAGCCAATACCAAAGCCGCATTCCCTGGACATCACCCTTCTTGACTGCCACATCCCCTTTGTGAATAACAAAGCTGCTGGAAACCAGAATAATCGTGTTAATTGTTGGCAGTAGTAACTCAACTTCGGTTCCTTCCGGGGGCCATTTTTCTGTTAAGCCACGCAGAATCAGATAGGTTGCAAATATGCCGCCAAACATCAAGGATTCTGAAATCAGGAAGACCACCAGGCCAAAGACCCGATAATCTTCATGTTCTCCATGGTGAATCGTTACTGTTTCCGGGGTACTAGCAGTGGCATCGAGGGTTGATCCAGTCATGGTAAGTCTCCTTATTCCTCGTCATCATCAGATTCTTCTACCGGAGGGCCGCCGAAGTCGTAGGGGCCAGTGGTGACCACAGGTAAAATGTGCCAGTTTTCAATAATTGGTGGCGAAGCAGTAGTCCACTCTAAACTCAAGCCACCCCAGGGATTATCCCCAGCTTTCGGGCCTTTCATCCAACTCCAGATGACGTTGATCAGGAACGGAACGACAGAAAACGCCAGCACAAACGCCCCAATCGTACAGAGTTTATTGATCGGCTCAAACTGGGGATCGTACATTGCAACCCGGCGCGGCATTCCGTGGAGGCCTAATTCATGCATTGGTAAAAACGTTAAATTCGTGCCAATAAACGTTAGGACAAAATGGACTTTGCCCCAGAATTCATTCAGGTAACGCCCCGTGATTTTGGGAAACCAATGGTAAATCCCGGCATAGAGGCCAAAGACTGAGCCCCCAAACAAGACGTAATGGAAGTGTGCGACAACGTAGTAGGTATCGTGGACATGGACATCCACCGGAGCAGTGCCCAAGGTCACACCACTCAACCCACCCAAGACAAACATGGAGAGCAACCCAATGGCAAAGAGCATGGCACTGGTGTAGCGAATTTTTCCACCCCAGAGAGTTGCCACCCAGCTAAAAATCTTCACCCCCGTTGGCACTGCCACAATCAATGTGGAAATGGTGAAAAACATCCGCATCCAGGGAGGTGTCCCGCTGGTGAACATGTGATGTACCCAAACAAACAGGCCCACCGCACAAATGGCCAAGCTGGAGTAGGCAATTGCTTTGTAGCCAAAAATCGGTTTGCGGGCATGGATGGGGATCACCTCTGACATAATCCCAAAGATGGGCAAAATCATCAGATAAACCGCTGGGTGAGAGTAGAACCAAAACAAATGCTGATAGATAATGACATTTCCGCCTGCGTCCGGTTTGAAGAAAGCAGTACCGAAGTTAATGTCAAACAGCAAGAGAATTAACCCTGCGGCCAAGACTGGAGTTGAAACCAGAGCCAACAGTGAGGTTGCCATCATGGCCCAGACAAACAGGGGCAGTTGATCCCAGCGCATACTGGGGACTTTCATTTTGTAGATCGTGACGACAAAGTTTAAGGCGCCCATGATTGAGGAGGTGCCCACTAGGACGATGCTAAGGATCCACATACTTTGGGCGGTATTGGCGGTGATCACGCTTAGGGGTGGGTAGGATGTCCAACCGGATTGCGCTCCCCCAAAAAAGAAGCTGCCAATCAATAGCGCCCCAGCTGGGGGATTGAGCCAAAAAGCCAAAGCATTCAGTTTGGGGAAGGCCATGTCCCTGGCACCCACCATTAGCGGCACAAGATAGTTACCAAAGCCACCAATCGCCGCTGGCACGATCCACAGGAAAATCATGATTGTCCCGTGATTGGTCATAAAGGCGTTGTAGAGGTTGGGATTGAGCAAATCTGAATCCGCAGTAGCCAGTTCTGCCCGCATGGCTACCGCCATTAAGCCACCCACTAAATAGAAAATGAAGGCTGTGACGAGGTATTGAATCCCAATTACTTTGTGGTCAACATTAAAGGTGAAGTAGTCGTACCATTTCCAGGCCTCGGGGTGTTGGGGTTCTGGATTTGTTAGGGGAGTACCGAGGGGAATTTGTGCTTGAGCCATGGGTGGGACAGTTGAATCAGGTCAAAGGGTTTGCGTTAGTGGGTCAATGAAACTCGAACAAGTCAGGGGTGTAATTGGGCTAAGGTTTCGGATGTAATACCCATGTGATGGATGTGGTTGGCCACCATCGCCGGATTCGGGACGAGTGGATCCGCTTGGGCGAGGAGCAGGGGATTTTCTTGCGGGGCCTGGGCAATGGTATTTTGCTTGACCCAGTCTTGATAGTCCTCTGGGGTATGGGCAATAACCCGTGTCCGCATTGAGCCGTGATAGCCGCCACACAGTTCTGCACAGACCACAGGATAGGCTCCGGGCTTAGTGGCCTTAAACCGTAGTTCAGTGGGTATGCCTGGAATGGCATCTTGTTTGAGGCGGAATTGCGGCACCCAGAAGGAGTGGATCACATCTTTAGCTGAAATATTCAGTTGCACATCTTGGCCCACGGGAATGTGTAGCTCCCCAGAGATAATGCCGGTTTCGGGATAGGTAAAAATCCAGGCGTACTGCATCCCGGCGACATCCACCAGCACATCGGGCTTTTTCCCTAGGTTATCTGGATTTGCTCCAAAGCCAATTTCAGGGATGTTCTCGGCCTGGGCCAAAAGCATCGGCACATCAGATATTGAGTCTTGGGGGGCCTGGGCCACAATTGCGCTGCCATCGTGGTGTCCCATCATCGCGTGGCCAGCATGATCACCTGGATTAAAGCCTCCCATGCGCTGGAAAACATCCACACTGTAGATTCCCAGAAAAATCACGATAATCGCAGGCACCGCAGTCCAAAAAGCTTCTAGGGGTAAGTTCTCCCGCACTGGAATTCCATCTTCCTCATCCCCAGGCCGCTGACGATAGCGAATGGCAAAGTAAAGAATCGCGCCCTGAACCACCAGAAATAGGGCTGTCCCAATCCCGAGCATCATGCCAAAGAGGTTATCCACTAGGGGCGCAACATCTGAGGCTTGTTCTGGAAAAAAGAAGTGGGATTGCTGACTTGCCCAAAGACTGATCAGGGTGACGAGGATACCAGCGGTAAGGGTGAGAATTGATCCAGGGATCTGTTCCATAGGATTGAAGTTGAACTGGGGTATGCCAAAAAGTGATGAATTGTCGCCACTTTCCCCCCTGATCCTAGGCAGGTTATTCCGAAAAGAGGGTTAAAAAAACCTAAAGATTTATGACAGGGATGCCGGCCTGACGAGGGTCCAATGACGGTCTGAGGATTGATAAAGCTGGAAATTTTTGATCCCGGCCTGGTGGATTAGAGTTTGAACTTCCTCAAGCGTAAAGCTGGCCTGGAGGGAATCCCGAAAGAGTTTGAGTTGCTCAAGATTGGAGCCACCGCCATGTTTGTTCAGGATGTTTTCAAGGTCAACCTCAGAGGACGGACGAATTAAGTCCCGGATTAGTAAAGCCCCTTGTGGCCGTAAAAGCCGTTGAATTTCCCTAAAAAAGGGCAAGGGATCGGGGAGATGATGCACCAAGCTATTGGAAATTACCAAGTCAAATTCATCATCTTCAAAGGGTAAGGACTTTGCGTCCCCTAGAAATAAACAAATCTGAGCCTGAAGGTGGGCCTGGATAATGTGTTGTTGACCGACTTCGAGCATGGATTTAGCCAAATCTACCCCGGTGATTTGCCATTGGGGCCTGGCCTGGGCTAGTAAAACCGGAATCCGCGCTGTGCCAGTTCCTAAATCTATGACATTGCCCAATGCCTGGGGATAGAGGTTTAGGGCTAAATCTGCAAAGGCCTTGTTAACTTCCGTAAAGTCCATGGCATCATACTCTGTCGCCTCTTGGGGACTGTCCATGACTTCGGGTTCGAGGATGCGTGATAGTGTCATTTCCCCTGGCCTTGAACCCTGTTGGTTTTTGAGTAGAACAAAGAATACGTCACCCCCAGGCCCAGGAGGATGAGAAAAAGTAGGGGAGCCAAGCTTAACGGGAAGGAGGGTAATGGGAAAATCGAGCCTAAAAAAATGAAGCTAATCACCAAAAAACCGATCGCGCTGGCGAGTAAATGTCCCTGGCTAAGAGATTTAGAGCGCTTGAGAAAAATGGGTGCAGCAATGCAACTGAGACCGTAGGCAATGAGAAAGCCAAAGGTGCTAAACGTCCCAAACCAATCAAAGATATCTAGGGGCTTAAACCAAAGGAGAGACAGAACGACACCGATGAAGATGAAGACGGCACAAACCATGATGGCCTGCTTGAGTTGAGTCGTTTCCGATTGAACAGTCTGGCTAAATTGAGGCAAGCCTTGAGCGCGGATCATCGAAAATAGCAGTCGACTTGCTGCCACCAGAGTCGCCAGGCCACAGCCAAATAAACTGATGGTTGCCCCGATACTAATCAACAGCCCGAAGTCGCCTATTCCCATCGCCAGAGCCAAGGCATCCAAGGGGGCATCACTCGTCGCCACAGCAATTTTGTAGGAGTTAAAGCCAAGAACAATCACATAGGCGGAAAAGATGAAGAAAAGGCCGGAGAGTACCGGAGTCAGAAATAAAATTCGGGGAATGGCCTGGTAGGGTTGCTTGGCCTCTTCGCCTAGGGTCGTTGCCGCTTCAAACCCAGCAAAACTGAGCATGGCCACAATTAAACCTTGGTTAAAGCCGCTGAACGAGACTCCCTTAAGAGTAAATTGTGACAGATCCATCACCAACCCCTCTCGAACCAGAATCCCCAAGCACAAGAGGATAATCAACAAAACTGAGAGCATTTCCAGCATCAGCATCACCTTGGTCGAGAGTTGAATCTCGCGGAAGGAAAATGTACAACACACCAGGCCAAGAACTACTCCCAACAAGACTGGTGAGAGATGCAGATCAATGGCGGTTAAAACACTGAGGAGGTAGCCGGAGCAGGCGCTGAGGGTGGCGATAGAGGCTGATAAATAAGCCAACAGTAATGCCCAGGCTGTGATTGTTCGACCCCGTTGACCCAGGCCAAGACTGACGAATTCCGATAGGGATCCGGCCGAAGCTGTGGAGCGAGCAAACACATTCAAGTTCAGGGCAATGACCAAAACCGCAACGGTGGCAACTAAGTAGGCCAGCCAGGTCCCCGTCCCAGCGGTGGAAAAAATAATTGCAATATTGATGGTCGGTGTGGTTGTGGGGGCGATTCCAGCCAAGGATTGAGCCAAAACCCCTGTAAATCCTAGGGAGCGCTTTAGGTGAGCAGTGGGGGATGCAGCCATAGAGCTATTGTTCTGTCATCGTGCAAACGGGCAAATTCGTAACGGCAGCAGATGTTTTGGGGGTTTATCGACAGTCCACCGACCATAACTTTGGGGTTCACATCCCTGGGTTCTAACCTTGGATTTGATCCCTAAGGGAGAGCGGGTAACTCCGACAAAATTGTAAAGCGGATATGATTTAGGGCTAAATCCCCAATCCGGATCCCTTGGTCACGGTAATTTGTCCGTTCAAAGGGGACACCCTTACTCATTTCAATGTGGTACCAAGGAAGTCCCATAAAATACCGAGTTGGATAAGGGCCCCGCTCTACCACATCATCGGGGTTTGATTCCATTGGGAGCCAGCCAAAGCCAGGGACATAAAATTCAAGCCAGACATGGTTGTAGCTTGCGGTTTGGGGAATTCCAATTTGGTCAGGCAAGGGTGGACATTTATAGCGGCCAACGGTGCGACAGGGAATGCCATTGGATCTGGCCAACGCTAGTAGTACACCAACATATTCACCACAGGAGCCAATACCGCGGGCAAGCACCACATCGGGGGTGTCAATTTGCGGGGTGAGGGCATAGGAGAGGCGATCATAGACATAATTACGAATCTTCAGCATTTTACGGAGAATGTTCGTCTCGGTTCCAATGGCTTCCCGCGCCGCGGCCTGGACTATGGGGTGATCCATGGACAAATCATCGTTATCAATCAAATATTGCTCAACAAACCCCTCGGGAAAGGTCGCGTTTTCCGGCACATCATCGGGGGTGAGGGTATATTTGATCCCCCGTACTTCCACCCAGGCCCGCCAACCAAACAACCGCGCCTCTGGGTAACGCAATTCGGGAAACTTAAAAACCGCAACTTGGAGTTCTCCCTGTTCCCCAGAAACATCGAGGTGGAAGGGGGTACCAATGGGTTCGACCTTGACCAATTTTTGCCGCAATGTGGTTGTGGGAAGGGCGATCCGCCATTCGAGATTGTCCAAGGCTTGTGGGTCTAAGGGGGAAATTTCCTCCATGTAGCAAACTTCGAGGAGATAGCCATTGGAAAGTGTAAACCCTTCAGTCGGTTGGGGATGAAACTGGAGGGGATGAATATAGGTGTAGTCGCGGTAATCCAGTTCCAGGGGTGACTCCAGGTTATTGGGATTGTCCCGCAAGTAGGGTTCTTGGCCGGCGTAGGTCAACCAAACTTGGCCCGTGGGATCGAGACTGATGGCGGTGGGATCCGTAAAGGGTGTCAACGCGGCAAACTGAACTAGTCCCGAACCCAAATCCAGCTGATAAACCGTTTGTTCCAGCCGATCACAGACCCAGAGACAGCCTTGGGCAAGGGTGAGATTTTCTGTACCAATCCCAGGTTGGGAAATTTTTCGCATCAACCGGCCACTATCGGGGGCAAATTGATGGATGTAGCCGGATTTTTGACACGAGACATAAACGCCTGTGGAGTCAACCGCCACCCCATGGACAGGATAGGGGAGATGGGTAAATTCCTGGGGTGCGAGATCCGGAAGCTGGCAGAAATAGACAGACTCATCTCGGCAAAACCAGAGGGTATCTTGCCATAGGCATAGGCCCTGGGCATCAATAAAATCTTTAGCGTTGTAGGGATTAAGAATTTCAGCATGATCATTCCCTGGATTAATCAGCAGCAAATACCCACGAATTCCATCCAAGGCGATCAAGTTGGCCCCTTGAGTGGCGGCTGGGTAGGGAAGCCGGGGGAGTTGCCGTAACCAGGGGGCATCCTGATTCACCCAGACCAGGCCAAAAAGTTGATAGGCTCCCAGGGGTCTGACAATTCGCCAGGGTTTTTCTGGGGCTTTGTCTGGAATTAACTCTGCCTCGATAATGTCCATCACAATAGATCCTTTGGCAGATGTGATAACTGCACAACCATCCCCGAATGCCGATTACCTTAGCCTGTTTGTCCCAAGGTTTCAACTGGAGAGAATTTATCCCCGCAGCCAACCCAGACCCACTGAAGCTAACAACGCTAAACCCAGGCCAACCCGATACCAGACAAAGACCCAGGTGGATTGTTTTTTCAGGTAATTCAACAGCCAAGCAATGGATAGATAGGAAAAAATAAAGGCAGAAACAATCCCAATCAATAGGGGAATCCCCAGGTTACCGGCTTGCACCACATCCCCGGCTTGAATCAGGGTGGCAATGGTTAGGGTGGGAATCCCCAAGAGAAAAGAAAAGCGGGCTGCCGTTTCCCGTTTTAGTCCTAAAAACAGAGCTGTTGTGAGGGTTGATCCTGAGCGAGAAGCCCCAGGAAGAAGGGCAATGGTTTGTCCCAGTCCCACCAGTAATCCATCTTGGGTTGTCAGCTGATCAAACCCCCGCTGCCGTTGTCCGACCTTTTCCGCCAGACCCAGTAACGCCGCCATCACCAGGGCCATAACTGCGATCAGGGTTGAAGAATCTAACTCAATATCAAGGAGTTTTAGCAGTAGCCCCACAGCCAAGGCCGGAATCGTCCCAATTCCAATCCCGAGAAAAATCTTCCACTCCTCGTTCTGCCAATCCTTGGTTTGCCAAGCTCGCCAGGCCCCAGCCAGAATTTGCCGAATGTCCGCCCAAAAATACCAAATGACCGCAATCACACTGCCAAATTGGATCGCATCAAGGGCGGTTTTATTCCAAACATCCTTCCAGCCCAAAATATCCGTAAAGATAATCAGGTGGGCCGTACTACTGATCGGCAGAAATTCCGTAATTCCCTGGACAAGCCCCAACACCATGGCCTGGAGCCAGCTAAATTCCGGCATGACCTCACCCTCCTCCAGAAGATACCCTTAAGCAAATTTGTCGCCCTAGCCGAACAACCTCGGATTCAGTCTGTCAGTGTGCGGGATGCTGGTCTTTGCGTCAACCCATGGCAAGATTGAACCTCAGGGCATTTTGGGGTCTGTCAGTTGGAGAATCCCCCAGGCTCTTGGAAGGCGAGATTAAATTTTCCTATACTCATGAAGGGCATCTTGGCCTGGGGTAGATTTATCAATTTTCTTCAGGATTAGGGGCCAAAAAATTACTTAAGATAAGACACATCTATTGAGTCAATTTGTTTAAGTCTAGTCTGGGAGAACCTTGCGCCAATGTTTAACTCCAGTGCGGTCAGTGGAAATACAGGCTTCGGCAATCGGGTATTTCGCTACGAAGTGGTCGGACTCCGCCAAAGCAGTGAAAGTGATAAATCTGATAACCCCATTCGGCGCAGTGGCAGTGTTTTTTATAACGTTCCCTATTCCCGGATGAATCAGTTTATGCAGGAGATTTCCCGCTTGGGAGGCAAAATTGTCAATATTCTCCCAATCTCCGCCGATACGCCAGCCCCAGTCCCCTCATCGACCCCGACTCCGGCCTCTGAGCCAGCTGCAGCCCCGGCCCCAAAGGCGAAGAAAGCGGATATCCCCGTAAATACCTATCGCCCCAATAACCCCTTGCTGAGTAAAGTCATCTCCAACGAGGAACTGGTGCAGGAAGGCGGTGAAGGGACAGTTAAGCACATCGTCTTTGATCTCGAAGGCAGCGACCTCACCTATTTAGAAGGCCAAAGCATTGGGATTATTCCCGCCGGTACCGATGACAAAGGTAAGCCCCACAAACTACGCCTCTACTCCATTGCCTCGACTCGTCACGGGGATCGGGTGGATGACAAAACCATCTCCCTTTGTGTGCGGCAGTTGGAATACAAAAATAAAGAGACTGGCGAAACCGTCTATGGAGTCTGTTCCTCCTACTTAAATAAACTCCAGCCTGGGGATGAGGTGAAAATTACCGGGCCGGTGGGCAAAGAAATGCTTCTTCCCGATGACCCCACCGCCAATATCATCATGCTTGGGACTGGGACTGGAATTGCGCCTTTTCGGGCGTTCCTATGGCGGATGTTCAAGGAAAATAATCCCGACTACCAATTCAAGGGCCTGGCCTGGTTATTCTTTGGTGTTGCCTATACCCCCAACATTCTCTATAAAGAAGAACTGGAGGACATCCAGGCCAAGTATCCGGACAACTTCCGCCTAACCTATGCCATTAGTCGGGAACAGAAAACCGCTGAGGGTGGCAAAATGTACATCCAGGGTCGGATTGCCGAACACGCTGATGAGCTTTGGAATCTGATTCAACAGAAAAATACCCACTTGTATATGTGTGGTCTTAAAGGCATGGAACCTGGGATTGATGAAGCCATGACCCAGGCCGCAGCCAAAAATGGAGTTGAGTGGACTGAATTCCTCAAAGGTACCCTTAAAAAAGAAGGTCGCTGGCATGTGGAAACCTATTAATTGAGCGGATAGACCGCGAAGGGATTCAATCAGCATCATTGAGATAAAAATTAAGCGGGGACCTCCAAAGGCTACAGAGTCATTGAGCTCCCTGCTATTTTTTGAGGATTTGTTGAGGACGTTTACGGAAACGCAACTTACCCCCATCCCCACCGTCAAACTGACTCGTTTACGCCTAAGATAGAGCGATATTAGGAGGGTGTTTATCTTGACAGCCAGACAAATTTACGTTTTAGTAACGGTGAACTTGTACAGACTTCAAGAGAACCCCACCAACTCAAGCAGCAGTGACGGTGGACAGGAGTAAGGAAAACTTCGTGGAAAACGCAGCCAAAATCAAGGTCATTGGAGTCGGCGGTGGCGGTGGTAATGCCGTAAACCGGATGATCAGCAGCCAAGTCACTGGGGTAGAGTTTTGGTCAGTCAATACCGACTCCCAGGCCCTGTCTCAATCCTATGCTCACCAATGTCTGCAACTGGGGCAAAAACTCACTCGGGGCTTAGGTGCTGGTGGCAATCCCTCCATTGGCCAAAAGGCGGCGGAAGAATCCCGAGAAGATCTGGCCAATGCCCTCAAAGATGCAGATCTGATTTTTATCACCTGTGGCATGGGTGGCGGTACGGGTACCGGAGCAGCACCAGTGGTGGCAGAGGTGGCCAAAGAACAGGGGGCCCTAACTGTCGCTGTCGTGACTCGACCCTTTACCTTTGAGGGCCGTCGCCGCGGTCAACAGGCTGAGGAAGGGATTGAGGCCCTCCAGAGCCGCGTTGACACCTTAATTGTCATTCCAAACGATAAAATTCTGGCAGTGATTTCTGAACAAACCACGGTTCAAGAAGCTTTTCAAGTGGCGGATGATGTTCTGCGGCAAGGGGTTCAAGGTATTTCCGACATTATTAATCTTCCTGGTTTGATCAATGTTGATTTTGCCGATGTTCGGGCTGTGATGGCCGATGCGGGCTCAGCCATGATGGGAATTGGCATTGCCTCTGGTAAATCGCGAGCTCGGGAAGCGGCCATTACTGCGATTTCTTCACCTTTGCTGGAATCTTCGATTGAGGGCGCCAAGGGGATTGTCCTGAATGTGCGCGGTGGCTCAGACCTAACCCTCCATGAAGTCAATGCTGCCGCTGAGGTAATTTATGATGTTGTGGATGTGGATGCCAATATTATCTTTGGGGCAGTTGTTGATGAGTCACTGCAAGGAGAGGTGAAAGTTACCGTGATTGCCACGGGATTCTCTGGGGAGCCCGATGTTAAGGCCAATGCGAAAACCAAGACTCGCCCAATCACCGCTACAGTGACACCAACCAGTTCCACTGCTCCTGTTTCCCTGACCTCCGAAGCCAGTAAAAGTAAGCTTGACATTCCTGACTTCTTGCAAAAACGCCGCCCCCAATCCTAAGAGCCTAAATCCGTTAGTCTGGGAAATAGTGTAATTAAATTACCGAGTGTCCCTTTTTTTTCGCCTCGCCTGACTGGGTAATGCCGCCGATGCCTCTCTCCACGTCTGTGTTGCAGGAACTTCTCCAGGCCCAGCCCCACCTGCGCCCCCAGATGTACTTCAAATCCTCCCTCACGGCCCTCTCCCATGCCATGGAGGATCAAGTCTTAGCAGGTGAAGATACCCCCGTGATTATTGCCAGCTTTCAACGGGAGCGGTTTTATCGCCAGGAAGCCCATCGCTATCTCCGGATTGCCCAAAAGTCCGATCAGGTTTATGTCCTTGCGGCACCTGAAACTGAATTTACCAACTGTTCTGAGCACTATGAAACCGTGGCCTTTGACCCGTCTGATGCTCTGAGTCAGGAATGGCATTTGGTGGCCTTGGGTCGGGATTATGCTGCTTGCCTAATCTGTCGAGAAATGCCCCTCTCCCCCCAGGCCCAGGTGGATGCCCAACACCTCCACTTAGACCAGGCCCGACGATTTGAAGGGATTTGGACTTTTGAACGCAAAATAACCGCAGTGGCAGCGGAAATTCTCTTAACTCGAATCCAGTACTATTGCCCCCATCTCAAAAAGAAACTGAAACAGGGGTTAAATCGCGTAGCGGAGAACTTAGCCCACGGCAGCAATGCAACGGATCCGGCCCCATTTGCGGATCGATTGGTCACCTATCTCCAGGCCGGGCAGTACAAGCAAAACAAAGCCTATCGCCAAATTGCCATCCAAGAGCGGAAGGAACGACTGATTAACTCAATTACGGCGGCGATTCGCTGCTCCCTGGACCCAGAGCAAATTTTGGCCATAGCTGTCACGGAATTAGGGCAGGCCGTGGGGTGTCAATGCTGTTTGATTTACCGCTGTAAAGCCAGTGATCTCCAGGCCCGACTTCAGCATCAATTCGTGCTCGATGGCGCCACGTCCCTTAAAAATTACACTTGGCCGCTCTATCCCAATCCCCTATTCCAACAATTGGTGACTGGCCAACGGCCGATGGTGGTTGAAGATGCCCTAGCTGATCCTGAGATTGCTAAAACGCCCACCTATCAGGATCTCCTTCATCAACATCAAATTCGCTCTCTCCTTTTAGCCCCTGTACTCTATCAAGGCCGGCTTTTAGGTGTTGTCGAACTCCATCGGGATATAAGTGGGGCCTGGGGGGAAACCGACGTGGATTTGGTGGAAGCCATCGCGACGCAAGTGGGGGTAGCCTTAATTCAAGCGGAGTCCTATGCCGATCTTGAAGATTTGAATAACCAACTGGAAGCCTTAGATCGCACCCGCAGTAACTTAATTGCCATTACTGGCCACGAACTCCGCACCCCCCTCTCCACGATTCAAGTTTGTTTGGAAAGCCTAGCCAGCGAACCGGATATGCCCCTGGAATTGCGTCAAGTGATGCTCTCAACGGCCCTGAATGACGGGGAACGGATGCGTAAATTAATCCAAGACTTTCTGACCCTCTCACAACTGGAAAGTGGTCGTGTCCAATGGCATCCCGAACCGATCCCGATGCAGGAAATTGTGGATTTAGCCCTGACCAGTTTACGCACCCCCAAGGAGGAATTGCCCCAAATCACTGCGGTTTTGCCTGAAGAGTTGCCCCTTGTCCGCGCCGATGGGGAATGGTTGGTGGAAGTCCTCTCCAAACTCCTGGATAATGCCTGTAAATTTACAGAACAGTCTGGCCAGATTCGGATTACTGCTCAACCCCAGGCCACGGGCATGTTAGAAATTTCGGTGACAGATACGGGGCGCGGCATTGAACCTGATCGCTTGGAGGCAGTCTTTGATCGGTTTTATCAGGAGGAAGGGGCGTTAAGACGTTCGGCGGGGGGAACGGGGTTGGGCCTCGCCATCTGTCGGCAGGTGATTACGAATTTAGGCGGAACCATTTGGGCGGAGTCAGCGGGGCGAGACCAGGGCAGTACGTTTCATTTCACGATTCCGATTGCCGAATTACCCAACAGCAGCAAAGGTTAGGGTTAAGGTTAATAACCAATTACGCCTCTTGATCTCAAAATCATGGCCTAGGACAACCTTGGTAAACCGCTTGTGAAGAGTAACCCCAGGCCCATCGTCACTTGGCTATTGGGCGATTCGGTTCCTGACATTAATATTCTGAAAACTGAGCTTTCTGTGGAGTCAATCCGGGCGGGTTTTGTCAGTTTTCTGGACGTGGGGAATTAAATCCTGCACCTCGAATTTCAGACCCAGGCCGATTTAGTAAGGGATTCAGCAAGGGTGACAAGCCGGAGAGGTTTTTCTGACACTGCGGCAACTGACCTGTAAACTTAGCCCCCTGCTAGAGGATTTAAAACTGCAAATTCGCACCCTTTCTCTGCCGGAACTTGAGAGTTTGGCGGAAGCCCTTTTAGATTTTGCAACCCCCATGGACTTGATCACTTGACTAACCCAGGCCCCGCACAGCAGCTAATTATCTTGTAGATTCTGGCAAGACCTGGCAATCTGGTAACTGTCCCTCAACGTTCCTGAGCAAACATACCCATGGTTGAGCCTGAATTAACGCCAGATATCACACCTGAAGCTTCCAACAGCCCAACCGAAGACCCCACTGCCGCTGCCCGCCAACTCTTGGGGATGAAAGGAGCCCAGGCCGGGGAGACCAACATCTGGAAAATTCGCCTGCAACTCATGAAACCAATTACCTGGATTCCTTTGATCTGGGGCGTAGTGTGTGGGGCAGCCTCATCGGGGGGCTATACCTGGAGTTTAGAAGATGTCCTAAAGGCGGCGACCTGCATGTTGCTCTCAGGGCCATTGATGACCGGCTATACCCAAACCTTGAACGACTATTACGACCGGGATATCGATGCCATTAACGAACCCTACCGGCCCATTCCCTCTGGGGCGATTTCCATTGGGCAGGTGAAAGCTCAGATTTTAATCTTGTTGTTTGCAGGCTTAGCCTTAGCAGTTCTCTTGGATACCTGGGCCGGGCATCCCAATTACCCTGTCACCATTACCGCAGTTTGGGGAGGATTTTTAGCGTTTATTTACTCAGCCCCGCCGCTCAAGTTAAAGAAAAATGGCTGGCTTGGGAATTACGCCTTGGGAGCGAGTTACATTGCGTTGCCTTGGTGGGCAGGCCATGCATTGTTTGGGGAGCTAAACCTGACAATTATTATCCTGACACTGATTTATAGTATGGCCGGCCTGGGGATTGCGATTGTCAATGACTTCAAGAGCGTCGAAGGGGATCAAAAGCTGGGACTAGCCTCCCTTCCCGTCATGTTTGGGGTTGGGACTGCCGCCTGGATTTGCGTTCTGATGATCGATATTTTCCAGGCCGGGATTGCTGGGTATTTAATTAGCATTGAGCAAAATCTCTATGCCGTAATCTTAGTTCTGCTGATTATTCCTCAAATTACCTTCCAGGATATGTATTTTCTCCGAGATCCCCTGAAAAATGATGTTAAATACCAGGCCAGTGCCCAACCGTTTTTAGTTCTGGGAATGCTGGTGGTTGGGTTAGCCCTAGGGCATCAATAAGCCAGGCTGACTCTGTGATCCCGAATCATGTTGTGACTAATTAGGCCCGGTCAGTGCGCTAAGACATTGGTGCTGGGTAAACTCGGTTTGAATTGTCTTGGGTAAGCCACTGGGGAGTTGCGGGGGGCCGGCGGCGGCATAAATCCGCATGGAATCGTAGTTGGGCCCTAGGAGGATGCCGAAGAATTGAAACTGGTCTGAGTCGTACTGCAGGGAGTGGATTAAGCTGCGTTTGAGCTGCCAGGCCTGGTTTTGCCCCTCCTGAGGGTTGAGTTTGAGGACGGAAAGGCTAGGTAGTGGTGACGCTGCCGGAGGTTCAAAGGGGTCTTGATAGGGAACCTCAGTGGCCAGCAAGCAAACCTGATCCGGAACGACGCTTGGAAAAATAAAAAGGTCATATTCAGAATTAAACAGTTCCCAACCCTGCCGCCAATGGCCAAGAAATGGGGCGATTTTAGGATTGCGACTGTGCCATTGCTGCCGATATTGAACTAAATCTCGGGTGAGATCATCGGGCATCGGAATTTTATCTAGGGTTCCTAGGGACATGATCTGCTCCACCTCAGACACCAGTTGACTTTTCCAGAGATTGACTGAGGTGTTCTGACTCAGCAACAGGCCAAGAGTTAGGCTCCAGAGGGCTCGGGGGCGAAAGTATTGCGGCATTGAGATATTTCCTGAGAGGTAACCCAAGGGTCAAATATCAATGAGCAAAATTGACACCAGTTTCACATAGTAGCTGGTCGCTCAAAGGTTTTTTTTGCCGTAACACCCTACTGAAATGGCATCGCCACTTTGCTTTGGAATGACAACACCCCTGGATTTTGGGATATTTTATGAGACTAACGGGAACTAAAGAACAACCTGAAATACCCTGAATCCCAGGATCACAGTATGTTCGTGAACAGTCTCAGATTATTTTTTAGTGGAGCTGACGGGAGTCGAACCCGTGTCCGCCCAAGTTATTAAGTGTCCTACTCATTCACAGGTTTAGCCTTTTTGATCCTCAGGCGGGAACTGTTCCTTGTTCCGAACAGTAGGATTCTCTGAGAGAGGCTTAATTAATTACTGTCCCAGAGAGCAGTAACTAAAGCATCCGTTGGGGGTTAAGTCTACAATCCTTAACGGAGTCGAATCATAGACGCTCGAACCAAAAGAGTGGTGTTTAGGCTACAGCAGCAGCTTTACGAGCAAAAGGAACGATGTTGTTCGCAGTTACGTTTTGTTGAACTCTTGATTTTCGAGAGGGAGTTCACTCTCGACCTGTATCATAGAACCCGGTTCACAAGAACGTCGAAACCGTTACAGCCCCAAGTTCAGCTTTTATTATAGTCTGCGGTTTGATCAGCCCGAAAAAGATCAAGGGTGTTGATTGCCGAATGTTTCTATGAGCTTTTGATTAGTCACTGAAATATTAGCAATATTCCGTAAACCATTCAGTCAGCAAGGAGAAGGTGACCAAAAGAAAAGCCCCAAAGGCAAAACTCTGAGGCTAATTCAATAAGTTCAATGGGGTAAACGCTTATGCGACAGCAGCGAAGGTCTTTTTGTACTCAGTCAAAGCTTCTTTGAGAAGGGCTTCAGCGGTTTCATCCAGCTTTTTACTGCTGCGGACAGCTTCACCATACTGCGGCTTACTGTTGCTCAGGTAGTCCCGGAAGCCAGCAACAAATTTCACTACCTGCTCCACGGCAATATCATCCAAGTAGCCATTACTCCCGGCATAGATGATCGCCACTTGCTCTTCCACTGGGATGGGGGAGTATTGGGGCTGCTTCAGGAGTTCCCGTAAACGTTGACCTCGGGCCAGTTGGTTTTGGGTGGCTTTATCCAAGTCGGAGGCAAATTGAGCAAAGGCCTGGAGTTCATCAAACTGGGCCAAGTCGAGCTTGAGTTTCCCAGCCACCTGTTTCATCGCTTTGATCTGAGCCGCAGAACCCACCCGAGACACGGAGATACCAGCATTAATGGCAGGCCGTAAACCGGCGTTAAATAAGTCGGTAGAAAGGAAGATTTGTCCGTCCGTAATCGAAATTACGTTGGTGGGAATGTAAGCAGACACGTCGCCGGCCTGGGTTTCGACAATCGGCAATGCGGTCATGCTCCCTTCACCCAGTTCTGGGCTGAGTTTAGCGGCCCGTTCTAACAAGCGGGAGTGGAGGTAAAACACATCCCCAGGATAGGCTTCCCGGCCTGGTGGGCGACGGAGTAAGAGGGACATTTGGCGATAGGCCTGGGCTTGTTTCGATAAGTCATCGTAGACCACTAACGTGTGCTTGCCTTTATACATGAAGTATTCAGCCAAGGTTGCCCCGGTATAGGGCGCAAGGTATTGCAAAGCAGCGGGATCACTCGCATTGGCAGCCACGATGATTGTGTAATCCAAGGCCCCCCGTTCCCGGAGAACTTCGACAACCTGAGCTACTGTAGAAGCCTTTTGACCAATGGCGACGTAGACGCAGATCACGTCTTGACCTTTTTGATTGAGGATGGTGTCAATGGCAACGGCAGTTTTTCCAGTTTGGCGGTCGCCAATGATGAGTTCCCGCTGTCCCCGACCGACCGGAATCATGGCATCAATGGCAGTGATCCCAGTTTGCATGGGCTCATACACAGATTTACGTTGAATAATGCCCGGTGCCGCGGATTCTAAAAGACGGGTTTCACTGGTAACAATGTCACCTTTGCCATCAATCGGACGGACAAGGGCATCGACAACCCGACCAATGACCCCATCTCCAACGGGGACGGAGGCAATTTTTCCAGTGGAGCGAACGGTACTGCCCTCTTCAATGCCCAGGCCCTCACCCATGAGCACAGCCCCAACATTATCCTCTTCAAGGTTCAGGGCAATCCCGACGGTGCCATCTTCAAATTCTAAAAGCTCTGAGGACATGGCTTTATCCAGGCCATATACCCGGGCAATTCCATCCCCAACCTGGAGGACGGTGCCAACATTATCGACCTTGATGGCCTGGTCGTACTGCTCGATCTGTTGACGAATAATACTACTGATTTCATCGGGTCGGATACTTACCATAGAAGTTGCTCTCTAAAAATGGGACAAGGAGAAGGGAAGAAAAACAATCAGGTGGTGGCTAGAAGGGAGTTACCCAAGCGCCGGAGTTGCCCCCGCAAGCTGGCATCAAGAACCTGGGAACCAACTTTGACAATTACACCGCCAATGAGGCTGCTATCCAAATGGCAGGAGAGTTCAACTCCATTGGCTCCTGTAATTGCTTTAACTTTGTTAATCACAGCCTCACGTTGGCTTTCGGTAAGTTCAACAGTCGTGGTGACTTGGGCGAGGACAATGTTTTCTAGTTTGCGCACTAAGGCTTTGTATTGTTCGCAGATCTCTTGGGTGACAAAAATCCGCCGCCGATCAACCAGCAACAGAAGAAAGTTGAGGAAGTAGCTGTGAACTCTATCACTCAGAAGTTGCCGAATCGCATTTTTCTTAGGTTCATTTTTAATCAGGGGATTGCCTAAGAAAGTTTTGAACTCTGAAGAGTTGATCAAGGTGTCAAGAACCAAGCTCACGTCTTCATTAAATCGACTCACTAAACCCTGAGATTGAGCCAAAGAGAGCAAGGCCTCGGCGTAGGGTTCGGTAATGGCAGCACTTACAGGGGATGACATCTAATTACCTCCAAGCAGAGCGAGACTACGGTCAATTAACTGCTGCTGGGCTGATTGACTTGAGGCCACCCGCTGTTGGAGTTCGGTTTCCACTTGCTTCAGGGCTAATTCAGCAATTCGCTGACGGATTTCCAGGCTGACCCGTTCTTCTTGGGCTAATGTGTCCTGACCAGCCGTAGCTTTAAGGCGCTCAATTTCCACCTGGGCCTGGGCGAGAATTTGCTCTTTGGCTTGCTTGGCCCGGACTTCAGCATCACTGACAATCCGTTTGGCTTCTTCTTGGGCTTTGGCCAGTTTTTGTTGCTCATCAGCTAAACGGGCCGCGGCGGCTTGTTTCCGGTCTTCCGCTTCCTTAATCTCGGTGGCAATCGCAGCTTGGCGATCCCCGAGGGTTTTGCCGAGAACACCTTTGCCAAAGTAAACCAGAATCCCAATGACAATGGCCAGGTTAATAATGTTTGTTTCCAGCAGGTTGAAGTTCAGGCCAAAGTGACCCGCCTCTTCAGTAGCCAATATCCACACTGCGTCCACCAATATTCCTCCGTTAGCCGACTAATTCTGCACCCAACAGCTTGGTGAGGAGCTGCCGACTCAAATCTGATACTTGGGCTTCTAAGGTTGTTAAGGCTGTTTGCTTTTGCTGATCCAGTTCCTGTTGGGCTTGCAGTAGCTGGACTTGAACTTCCTGTTGGGCAGCGGCAATTTCAGCAGCGGCAATTTTGGTCGCTTCGGCCTGGGCTGCAGCAATCAGGGCCTGGGATTGACGGCGGGTTTCGGCCAATTCTTGTTCATACTGGGCGGCCAGTTGATTGGCTTTTTCAGCCCGCTGCTTAGCTTCACTGAGGTTATTGCGAACATAATCAGTCCGCTCATCAATGGCCTGGGTCAGGGGCTTATAGAAAATAAAATTAAGAATCACCGTCAAAATTAGAAACTGCACAGCCATCAAGGGCAGGGTTGCATCAAAATCAAACATCAATCTCTCCGGGTGATGGGGATCTGGGGATTAGGGGTTTATCAGCATCAGTGTTGAGATGTTACGGACAAACCACCAATCCCCGCGGATCGCTGCAGCTTACTTAGGAGGCAAAGGGGTTGGCGAACAACAGCACCAGGGCGATCACCAGGCCATAGATGGTCAAAGATTCCATGAAGGCGAGGGTTAACAACAAGGTGCCGCGAATTTTGCCTTCTGCTTCAGGTTGGCGGGCAATCCCTTCGACGGCGGAACCCGAGGCATTACCTTGACCCAGGCCAGGCCCGATGGAGGCTAAACCAATGGCCAACGCGGCCGCAATAACCGATGCAGATGCAACTAAGGGATCCATTTTTATTCCTCTAACTACAGAATGAAATCAATCAAATTTCCAGAGTTAACAATACCAGCCAATGGGCCTGGTCGCTGAACTCAATTTTGGCGTTTCCCGAACCTCATCCCTAGGAATGAGCCTCTTCATGTTCTTCACCATGACCCTCCATCGCTTCACCAATATAGGTAGCAGCAAGGGTGGCAAAAACAATGGCCTGGATCGCACTGGTGAACAAGCCCAAGAGCATCACCGGCAAGGGAATAAACAAGGGCACCAGCAAAACCAACACCCCCACAACTAATTCGTCTGCGAGAATATTCCCAAAAAGACGGAAGCTGAGGGAGAGGGGCTTGGTAAAGTCTTCTAGAATGGCAATGGGCAAGAGAATTGGGGTTGGCTCGATGTACTTCTTGAAGTAGCCCAGGCCCCGTTTACGAAACCCAGCATAGAAGTAGGCCAAGGAAACCAACAACGCCAAAGCCACAGTGGTATTGATGTCATTGGTGGGGGCAGCTAACTCTCCCTCTGGAATTTCAAACAGTTTCCACGGCACTAGGGCCCCAGACCAGTTAGAAACAAAGATAAAGAGAAACAGCGTCCCAACAAAGGGCACCCAACCCCGATAGTCCGCCTCGCCAATTTGGCCTTTGGTTAAATCTCGGACAAAATCTAAGGCATATTCCATCAGGTTTTGTAGGCCTTGGGGAATCCGTTGAATGTTCCGGGTCGCCAAAAATGCCGCAACGATTAGCACCAAACACACAAACCAGGTGGTCATAAAGACTTGCCCATGCACCTTGAGATTGCCAATGTGCCAATAAAAATGCTGCCCGACCTCAATTTTGGCCAAGGGAAGTATCATCCAATCTGGAAAATACACAGAAGGCATCATGCCCGGAACCTCATGGAAGTGCGAAAAAATCATACCAGTTTTCACTGGCCCGTCTGCGCCGGAAAAATCACGGTGCGTAACGTGTAGACCAGAATCGCGGCTTTGTAGGTGAGAAACCCTAAAAACACTGGGAGAATGTGGAGTGACTCGACCCGTGTGGCGACAAATAAAACCACCACCAAGACTAGTAACTGATTCTTACCCAGTTTGTTTTTTCCCCGTCCTAACTGCTCAACATTATTGGCAAGAAGCCGAAGGTAAAGCATCCCAGTGGCTGCACCAATGACGTAATTTAGGGCAGTATTGAACGAGTAAAAATACCAGACACTCGGAAACACAATTCCCATCAAGATCAAACTGGTAATCAGGAGTTCTTGGCGTAATTGATAAAACTCTGCCATGGACTCAGACGGGGGAATTTCTCCCAAGGGAGTTGCCGGGCCATCAGGGGAGTCTGGAGTGTTTTGGATTTCCGAATTGGGCGTAGGGTCAGACACAAACCGACTTAATGCCGTTTCAAACTGGCCACTATTAAACCTATCACGCTTGGGTAACAATACTTAATGAACTAATTCCCTTTATTCGTGGATGTTCCGCGACTCCGGTACTCTAGAAAATGTTGCCCCATCTGCTGTTGTTATTTCCAAGTTTTTTGAGAATCCCCTATGAGTCTGCCTGAGAACCATCCGTTTCATGTTGGTAGTCCTGTGCGCGTTAAGACGTCGGTATTGGTCTATCACCATCCAGAGCATCGGGGGCAAGCCTATGACATTCAGGGGCTAGTGGGGCATGTAACTGCGGTATTGCACGAGTGGCAAGGGCGACCCATCAGTGCCAATTATCCCTATGCGGTTAAGTTTTCCCCGAAGTTTTCGGCCCATCTCCAGGCCAGTGAACTTGAAGCGGCCCCAGAACCCTAGGGAATTTATTGCCCGCGGTGAATTTAATGGCTCTAAGTGTGCGGGGCCTGGGCAAATTCAGAATTCTGGGGAAAGGCAATCTGCCAATCGGCTAAGGTTTGAATCTCAACCGTTGGATTTTTAAACTCCCCAGCCAAGACATGACCGCCAGTTTGACGATTGTGACTGATGGCATGGAAATGATAGCCCGCGACGTTCAGTCCCTGGAGATTTTGGGGCAAGCGAAAACCCACTAATGTCACAGGAATGTGATCTAACTCAAATAGGGTTTGAACCTTAACCACTTCAGCCAAGGTGGGATAGGGTGGGGCCTGGCCTGGAACACTGCGCACAGTCAACTTGGGAAAGCTTCCGTCAATTTTCAGGGCGTAGGGGTAATTTAAGCTGGAGAGTTGCTGGTCAAGGGCTGCTTGCAGCGCGGCAAAATCGTAGGCGCCCGAAAGTTTAATGGTTTGACTGGGCTTGAAGTCACTGACTACGGCAAAGGAGGTTTCAGTTTCTGGACTCACCTTGGTCGCGACGCCATCCGCTGTGACCTGATAGAACTTGCCATCCAGGCCAATCATTTCCCCATCCAGGCCCACAAACGTTCCCAGACCAAAATTGCCGTGTTTTTTGAGATCCCTAAACGACATTGCCCCCGCAAAAACCCCCTGACTGAGGGCATCGAGGGTGGAAACTTGAAATCCCTTAGCTAAGATCGGTGATTTCCCATAGGTCAGTAATGGATGTAGCACCACCCAGGCCAAGACAAGTAGTCCTAACCAGACAAATCCCCAAACCCGCCGCCGCTGTGGGTGGGTAAAAATTCCCAGGCCGAATTTCCTCACCATGGACTTCCCCATCGAATTGGTCAAAATTTATGAATGAAATTTATGAATGATTCTAGCGGGCTACAACCGGGGCCTGGGGACAGGGGTGGGAATAAAACCCTACAGACCAATCACATACTTGCGCCATTCCTGATGGGAACCACTGCGGAGATGTTTCGTAACTTCAAAATAAAGGCTACTGAAGGGGCGGCGCGGTGTTAGATTCAGGGGCATATTAGCCTCCCGCGGGGTTCGGTTACCCTTGCGCACATTACAACGGACACAGGCTGTGACAATGTTTTCCCAGGAGTCCCCCCCACCCCGAGAGCGCGGCAGAATGTGATCTAAGGTCAGTTCATCGCCCATGTAGCCACAATACTGACAGGAGTGCCCATCCCGATGCAAAATATTACGACGCGTTAAGGGAATTTCTTTGTAGGGCATATTTACATAGTGGCGCAAGCGGATGACTGTGGGGAGGGGAAGATTTTCGTAAATGAGCTTGCCGTTGTGTTCGACTTGTTCGGCTTTTCCTTTGATCAACAGCACAATCGCCCGTTGCCAACTCGTAATATTGAGCGGTTCGTAGGAGGCATTTAGGACAAGCACTTTCGCCATACCACTGCTGGAGCCGGGATTTTCACAAATGCTAACATAGCAAGCCAGGAAAACTCGATGGACTCCCGCGTATAGGCAGGCTGGGTTTATCGTAGTCCTGAAGGAGAAGTTTTAGCAGTCTCTTGGGGAACTTAGGGGCATGTTAAACCGTTGATCTGGTGTGGGTGTGAGGTTGAGTTTGATGCTGAGTCGAGAGCGACTGTCGTTAGCGCAGGAATGTCAACGGGCCTGGGTCGAAATCGATCTCGATGCCCTAGGGGAAAATACTCGCCAAATTAAGCGGATTCTCAAACCCAACACGGAACTTATGGCCGTTGTGAAAGCGGATGCCTATGGCCATGGGGCCAGTTTGGTCACACCAACGCTGCTGAATAATGGGGTCTCATGGCTCGGGGTGGCGACGGTACCTGAGGGGATTGAACTGCGACAACAGGGGGTTAAGGTACCCATACTTGTCCTAGGGGCTGTGAATTCCCCTTGTTTAGTGCGGGCGATGGCTGATTGGCAACTCCAACCCACTCTCTCTTCCCCCAAGCAAGCCTTGATTTTTTCCCGCCATTTAGATGATTCCGAAACCCCTTTGCCCGTGCATTTGATGCTGGATACTGGCATGGCCCGTTTGGGATGTCCCTGTGACTTGGGCCTGGAGTTTATCCAGTTTGTCCGGGGATTACCGAATCTACACATTGCCAGCATTTATTCCCACTTTGCAGCCGCCGATCATCGAGATCCCCACCTGATGGACAGCCAGCATGCCCAATTTCAACGAATTATTCAACAACTCCAGGCCCAGGCCATGCCGATTCCCTGCTTACATTTAGCAAATTCTGCTGCCACCCTGCGCTCCCGAGACGTTCACTATGATTTAGTCCGGGTTGGTTTGGCCCTCTATGGGTTGTATCCCGCTACCCACCTGCGCTCTCAAGTGAAGTTGCGGCCAGTGTTACAGGTGCGAGCCCGGATTACCTTAATTAAAACCATTGAAGCTGGGGCTGGTGTGAGTTATGGCCATCAGTTCGTTGCGAGTCAGCCAATGCGAATAGGGGTTGTTGGGATTGGTTATGCCGATGGAGTGCCCCGGCGCCTCTCAAATCAAATGTCTGTGTTGGTCAATGGACAATGGGTTCAGCAAGTTGGCGCTATTACGATGGATCAGCTGATGATCGACATTTCCGAACACCCTGAGTTGCAAGAGGGAGATGTGGTGACTCTGCTGGGAGAAGATGGTGGCCAAGACATTACCGCGGATGATTGGGCTGCAACCCTTGGCACCATTTCCTGGGAAATTCTCTGTGGTTTTAAACACCGCTTGCCCCGAGTTCCAGGAGACTAAACGGTAACGGTAGGTCTTTAGATAGTGAAGCTCGCAGCAAGGTTTACCCAAAGCTATGAAACTTGAATCGTGCAAGTAAAATAATTGAAATCCTTGCATTGGGAAAGATTGCCTGATGCAACTAAAATTAATTGACTATGGTTGATTAAAAGCAGTTAACTTTAGAGTCTCAATCATTGATAACAGAATCACCTCTGGGTTTTTAAAAAATTAACCAAGCTTCAACAAATGATTCGTCACTGTTTAACAATTTCATAGTCCAAGATCAGGTAAATATACCCCATCAGAATTATTGATCAAATGACCGTATTCGCTGTTGGCAGGGGGCAATAATACCGATGTCTGAAGCTAAGGTAAAATAAAAGACGAATTATTTTTTAGCTCTTGGGTCTCAATGGTTGCCATTAACGAAAATTACCTCAAGCTCAAAGCGGGATACTTATTTCCGGAAATTGCCCGTCGTGTCAATGCGTTTACCCAGGCCAACCCAGAAGCCCCCGTTATCCGCTTAGGGATTGGCGATGTAACGGAACCTTTGCCCCAGGCCTGTCGAGATGCAATTATCCAAGCAACGGAAGAAATGGGCCGGCGGGAGAGCTTTCGGGGTTATGGCCCAGAACAGGGATATGGGTGGTTACGGGAAAAAATTGCGGCCCACGATTTCCAGTCCCGAGGTTGTGACATCGATGCCAGTGAGATTTTTATTTCCGATGGCTCCAAATGTGATACCGGCAATATTCTCGATATTTTTGGCGATGACAACACGATTGCGGTCACAGATCCGGTCTATCCTGTCTATGTCGATACCAATGTCATGGCTGGGCATACGGGGGTGGCCAATGGGGCTGGAGAATATGGGGGCCTGGTTTATTTACCAATTACCGCCGAGAACAACTTTACCGCTGCCATTCCTGAGCAAAAAGTTGACTTAATTTATCTCTGTTTTCCCAATAATCCCACCGGAGCCGTCGCCACTAAAGAGCATCTCCAGGCCTGGGTGGATTACGCCAATGCGCATGGGTCGATTATTTTCTTTGATGCCGCCTACGAGGCCTTTATTGCTGACCCAACCATTCCCCACTCCATCTATGAAATTCCCGGCGCTCGCACCTGTGCCATTGAGTTCCGGTCGTTTTCCAAAAATGCTGGCTTTACGGGAACCCGTTGTGCCTTGACTGTTGTGCCCAAAACCTTAGAAGTCACAGCCTCAACTGGTGAAAAAGTCCAACTCTGGAGTCTGTGGTCACGGCGGCAATCCACGAAATTTAATGGGGTTTCCTACATCATCCAACGGGGGGCTGAGGCCGTTTACTCCAGCGAGGGGCAGCAACAAATCCGGGGCCTGGTAAATTTCTATATGGAAAATGCGGCACTGATTCGGGAAAAACTTGGCCTGGCAGGATTTACAGTTTTTGGCGGTGAAAATGCGCCCTATGTCTGGCTGAAAACCCCGAATAATCTCACCAGTTGGGAATTTTTCGACAAGTTACTAAACACTTGCTACGTGGTTGGTACTCCAGGGTCTGGCTTTGGGGCCGCTGGTGAAGGCTATTTTCGGATTTCGGCGTTCAATAGTCGGGAAAATGTTGCCACGGCCCTGGAGCGGATTGTTCAGGCCTTTGCCTAAGTTATGCCCATGGCTCAACAGCAACGGATTGCGCGGTTAACGGAAAACTATCCTCATCCAGTGCTGCTGTGGTCAGGGTCACGGGTTAGCCGCAACTTCCGGGCAAATACCTATCCTTTTCGGGCCAGTAGTCATTTTCTTTATTTCACAGGCCTGAATCTTGCCGATGCGGTCATTTTCCTTGAAGCAGGTCGCTTAATCCTGTTTTGGGATGAACCCGGCCCCGATGCTGCCCTCTGGCATGGCGAAAGTCCAACCCGAGATCAACTGGCAATTCAACTCCAGGCCCAGGCCAGCTATCCCCTCTCAGAACTCCCAAAATTTATTGCCGATGTCGCCACAATTCCCTTGGTTCATCCTCAGGATCGGCAGCACCAGGCCCAAATTCTCCAACGTCCGGTGGAATTTCCCCTTAGGGGTCGGGATTTAGAACTGGCCCAGGCCCTAATTGAGTTACGTTTAACCCACGATGCCCCGGCGATTGCGGAAATTTCCCAGGCCATTGAGGTGACAATTCGGGCCCACCAAGCTGGGATGAGAGTGACCAAAAGCGCCAAGACCGAAGCCAAAGTCCGGGCCTGGATGGAACAGGTTGTTGCCGCCCATCGATTTAACCTCGCCTACCCCAGCATTGTCACCACCCAAGGCCAGGTTTTGCACCAAGAATTTTCCCCGAATCCACTTAATCCCGGCGATTTGTTATTGGTGGATTTGGGAGCTGAAACACCGGGGGGCTGGGCCGCAGATATAACTCGGACTTGGCCGGTATCAGGGAAATTTTCACCCACCCAACGAGCCATTTATGAAGTCGTCCTTGCTGCCCAAACCCAGGCCATTGCGGCCATAAAACCCACAGTCGAATTTAGGGACATTCACGGGATTGCCCTCAGGGTACTTACGGAAGGGTTGTTGGGGGTGGGGATTCTTCAGGGGTCTCTGAGTGATCTACTGGCGTTGGATATTGCTACGGTATTTTTTCCCCACGGCATTGGGCATTTGCTTGGCCTGGATGTGCATGACATGGAGGATTTAGGGGATTTGGCGGGCTATGGGCCTGGGCGGTCTCGAAGTCAGAAACCCGGTTGGCGCTATTTACGGCTACATCGACCCCTACGGGCAAATATGATTGTGACGATTGAACCCGGTTTTTATCAAATTCCCCAACTACTTCACCAAATCCAACAGGATCCGTGCTTGAGCCCATGGATTAATTGGGAAGTTTTAGCAAAGTTTAGTGATGTGGCGGGAATTCGGATCGAGGATGATGTCTTGGTAACGGACACGGGTTTTCAGGTTCTGAGTCAGGGCCTGGGGAAAACAATTGATGAACTGGAGTCTTAACTGCTTTGGGGCCATGACTGAGTTAATCTAAATGACTGATCCAGGCCTGGAAATCCCGAACATCTTGAACATCCAACGGAACTAGACCCAAAGCCAGTAGGTTCTCCTCCTAGAAATTCCCTAGGCAAAGGGACAACAACCCGCGACAATAGGTAAAGACTTGTTTCAGTTTTTTAACCGTGCATAGCCCCAAAACCGTCTCCGATACTAAAAAAGCCTTTTACGCCGCCCATACACGCCCCATCCATTCAATTTTTCGGCGGTTTGTCGAAGAGCTTTTGGTTGAAATTCATCTGCTACGGGTCAATACAAATTTTGCCTACAGCCCCCTGTTTGCCCTCGGGATTGTTACGGCTTACAACCACTTCATGTCCGGCTACCGTCCAGAAGTCGATCGGGATTCGATTTTCCAGGCCCTGTGTCGTGCGGAAGAATTTGACCCCAACCAACTACAAACCGATGCAGCCCGCTGGGGAGAACTGGAAAACCAAAACTTAGGAGAGATCAAAACCAAAATTGAGGCCTGGGTTAATTCTGAAGGTGATGCCTGGCAAAATTCAGTCCGCGCCGTCATTCAAAATTCCCAGGCCAAATATAGCCGTCTCCAGGCCATTGGCTTGTACCACATTCTTGAGAAAGCCGCCGATAGCCCGACCCAGGAACTTAGCAGCCTCGAAACTAGCATTGATGACCTTGCTCCAGTCTTAAATTTACCCGCCGATAAGGTGAAAAAAGATCTGGAACTTTACCGCAGCAACCTCGATAAGATGATTCAAGCCCAGAAAATCATGGCGGAACTGGTGGAAATTGAGCGTAAACGTCGAGAACAGGCTGCAAACCCGACCGCACCCGCCAGCACTCCAGAAGCGACCGAAGCTCCTGCGTCCACAGAATCCCCCTCCGCAGAAGCAACCAACTAACTGAAGCTGGGCGTGTCTCGATTAATTTCTAAAACTAAAAACCCGGTGAAAGGCTTAACTCGGCCCCGTCCTAGGCTAACGTGGGAAGAATTCTGCTGTTAAATTCCGCTTGATCCTGGAGAATTGAAAATACCTTATCCATGCTGGTGAGTTCCAGGAGCATTTTCACCTGTTCCGTAATCCCACAGAGGTATAGTTGCCCATCCGCTGCCCGCAGATTTTTTAAGGCCACCACCAACGCCCCCAGGCCAGAACTGTCCATGAAGGTCATATCTTGGCAATCGATCACCAGTACTCGAATCCCGGCCTGGACGAAATCAACCACATCCTGGCGAAATGATGCCGCCTGAGGCCCACCAAACACACCAGCGGGCTGAAGAATTTTAACTTGAGTACTCATGGCAACAGCAGGGGAGGGAAGTATCGCCATTCAGTATAACCTGGGACTGGTCTGGTTTTTGCCTGGTCAGTGAATAAGCTATCCTAGACAATAATCGCGTATCTGGCCAACCTCATGGGACGACATCTGGGACATGTGGGTTTAGCGGGGCCTGGGAGTAGGACTGCACGTTTATGCCTTGGATTCGGATCGTTAGTGCTGTGGTGGCCATTGCCGTGGCGTTGGGCTTTACCCTCTTGGGCGGCTGGTATTTCACCCTGGGCCTGGGGGGCTTAGTTTATCTGGGGCAACTGGAATACTTTGAACTAGCTCGAGCTAAAGGCATTGTCCCGGCCACCAAAACGACCCTTGTGGTCAGTCAACTCTTTCTTATCACCGCCTATCAATTTCCCAGCTTTGCCGATGCGATTTTTCCCCTAGCTGGGACAATCATTTGTTTCTACCTTTTGTTCGAACCAAAACTTGCCTCCATTGCTGATATTTCCACCTCAATCATGGGCCTATTTTATGGCGGCTATCTACCCAGTTATTTAGTCCGAATTCGGCAACTGAATGTCCCGGAACCCACCTTTCCCCTGGGGGGCTACTGGCCAAACTCCTGGCAACCCACTGATTTACCCGAGGGCTTAGCAATTACCCTGTTGGCATTCGGCTGTATTTGGGCTGCGGATATTGGTGCCTATATCATGGGGAAATTAATTGGTCGCACCCCTTTGTCGTCCATTAGTCCGAAGAAAACCGTTGAAGGGGCAATTTTTGGCATTTTAGGGAGTATTACCGTTGGCTTGGTGGGGGCTTGGGTCTTGGCCTGGCCCAGTTGGATGCTCGCCGGGTTGGGTTTGGGAAGTGTCATTGGCATTACCAGTCTCTTGGGGGATCTCACGGAATCAATGATGAAACGGGATGCCGGTGTCAAGGACTCTGGTGACTTAATCCCAGGCCATGGCGGCATTTTAGATCGAGCAGATAGTTATGTATTTACGGCCCCACTGGTCTATTACCTGATTACCCTGGGCTTACCTTTGCTGCCAGGAGCTTGAAAACTATCCCCTCTTTAGTCAAGCTTAATCGGGTTGATCGGAGCGCCCAGCTTTAACGGCGGCAATAAAGGTTCCCAGGCCTAGGGGGACACTCAAACTTAAAATCACGATTGTGGGCACAAAACCCAATTGCGCTTCCCCGGAACTGAGTTCAAAAATACAACCCACAACTGCAATAAACGCCACTGAGGCAATGCCGAGGTAAAGATAACTTTTGGGATTGATCACACCTATTTACCTAAAATTTAGAGTTCAAGATAAGACCCATGGCCAGGGACAACGCCATTCAACGGGATCTGATTCTATAGTTGTTTCGCTTGGAAATGAAATACAAAATTATTGAAAACCATTGGGAAAGCTACCCATGAGTGTTTCATGTTTGGCAGAAATGACTAGGGTCAGTACCGTCGCTGCAGTGGGTTTAAATCATGGGTTTAGTTTCCCACCAGGCCCGGCAAGATTCTCCAGAGACTTTTATTCGGCCCATCCACGGAACTGACCTGGCCCCTAGGGTATTGCCCGCTGCCCCACCAAAACTCCCATTAATCCACCAGCCAAGGGATAAAAGCCAACCTGGGTTAAACCGGCGGATCGGGCGATATCGATGAGGGCTAGGGGACGGGGATAGCGTTCAATGCTGGGGAGAAGATATTCATACTCACTGGTGACTTGATAGCACTGGGCGATGGGCACAACCACCTGCTGCAAATACCAGGCCTGGAATTGTTGTAGGGATTGGGTTTCCGGGTGGGAAAAATCTAAGACCGCGACCCAGGCCCCGGGCTTTAGAACTCGCCAGATCTCCCGCAAACACCTGGGAATATCCTGCACGTTCCGCAATCCGTAGCCCAAGGTTACGCCGTCAAAGGTCTGTGCTGGAAACGGTAAGTCTAAGGCATCCCCCTGCACCAATGTAATTTGGGGTAAAAACTGACTCCGGGCCTGGGCTACGGCCAACTGAGCCGCCGAAAAATCCAAGCCAATCACCTGACCATCATGCCCCACTTGTCGGGCCAATAACCGGGCTAAATCCCCACTACCACAGCAGACATCCAAAGCCTTTGCTCCAGGCCCAACCCGGCTCCACTTCACCGCCATGTGTTTCCAAACCCGATGTAACCCTAAACTTAACCAGTCATTGAGATCGTCATAGACCGGGGCAATCCGATTAAACAGGGCCTGGACTTCAGTGGGAGTGGGGGACATCGTACTTGGGTCAATAGCTTTAATCCTCATCCTGGCATTTTTCGGGAATGTTCTGAACTTATAGCTACAGCCGTGGAGAGAGAGACCCGAACCAGCTTGAAGGGTGCTAGTTTGAGCGTCAAGGGTTTGTTTGAGCGTCAAGGGTTTGACAGAAATGGTTACGGCTCTGGCTGGAGATGGAGGGCTAACCAAACTGCATCGGCTGATGTGGCCACAACTCGATGGCGACAATGGGCTGGAATTAAGCAATAGTCTCCGGCAACCAGCTCCCTAATCCCTTGATTTTCGAGTTCCAGTTGGGCTGTTCCCTGCAATAGCGTCACCCATTCATCCCCGGCCTGGTCGTACCAAAATCCAGCGGGACTGCTTTGCCCATGGGAAACAATTTTCTCCAACCTTAGGCCCGAAGTTTCGAGGAGCGAGAAAAATTCTTCCCCATTGGTCGCGGTGGAAATCTCAAATAAATTCGCCATGATCATAGGTTAAAGTCTTTGGTTTTTTGATACCTGGCCTGGTGAGGGGCAACCCATGTGTGCGTAACGCCCGAAAATCCTGTGCGGTTAAACACAGATCTGACTCGGTTATCATCACTGATTCAATCTGCCAGTCCCAGGATGATCAAATTATCAACCCTGCCCCAACACCCCAACCCAGGAGATCACCATGAAAGCCAATGTTTTGATGACCGCCGCTTTTCTCGTTAGCCTCATCCCCACTCTGGCCACTGCCAATCCCACCCCAGGCCCGATTAACCCCAATACTGTTCCCCGGGATATTTCCCTAGCCAGTAGGGTCAGTGGCAAAATCACCATTGCTGGAGCCATGAACAGTTGTGCCGGAATCAAGGTGGAGCTAACCAACAGTGGTAATTTTCCGCCCATCTTCAAAAGCACAGGCAAAGTCACACAGGTCTCACAGCGGGAGTGCAGTTACGAAATTGTGATTCCTAGCCAGGCCAAAGGGCAATCTGCCACAGTCAATGTTATTTCACCGATTGGCACCTATTTTGTCCCTGGAAATTGGAAAAACTCTGTAAAGCTCCCCACCACGGGCAATCTTGAGAATCTCAATGGCATGATTAAGCTGATTGGTTAACTGGCAAGGATCAAGCTTTAAAACCCACGGGCTGACATCGGAAATAACCCTGATGTTGGCTTTTCGTTTTAATTTAAACTTACCGATGAGGGTGCTTTGGCTCTCCTGTGAGTTTTAGAACTCCAACAACTTCTTTAAATTCAAACTAAGTAGAGTCAGTATGTTTTTACTGTCCCTGGCGATGATTCTCGGGCCTCAAATTATTAGCCCCATGATCCTGTTGTTCCGCTCCGACTATCGGCAAGCAACTGTTAGCTATTTATGCGGGGCCTGGCTGGGAATGATGGTGTTTATGGCTCTCTTCGTTTGGCTATTTTCTTGGGTGAAATTCCAACTGCCGCGGGAAACATCGGATCAGGGATTTCTGGTTTTACAACTGATCTTTTGTGGCTTCTTGATTTTATTATCTATTCGCAGTTATGTGACCCGGGCTAAGGCGCATAAACCGGCCTGGATGGGCAAATTAGAAACCATGCCTAACCTAGAGCTTTTTGCCCTGGGCCTGGGGTTATTTACGATCATGCCAGGGGATTTTGTCAGCTTGCTAACGGTTGCTGTGCATATGGTGCATCGCCAGGTGTCGCTGTGGTATGGCCTTGGGTTTACTTTGTTAACAGTGTTGCTTACGGGTCTGCCTTTACTGTTGGTTTTAACTTTGGGAAAGCGAGGGCAAACGTTGGTTGGGAAGATTCAAGAGTTAGTTGATGAAAAAAGCTGGCTGGTTTCGATTTTCGTGTACCTGATCTTTGTTGTTTTGATCTTGAAATAAGAGATTGAGATTAAAACCCTGAAGCTTCAAAAAATTTTTAACCCATTTTTATAGGGTATTGGGAATTTTAGCAATAGCTTCGAGAAATAGAGTAATTGTTGCCGCAGTTCCCACGCCAAACATCAGTGAACGACCAATGGGAAAGTTGACAATGTAGCAGATGGAGTAGAAAAAGCGCCCCACACAAAAGGCAATCCCTGCAATGGCTGCAGCAGAACTGGTTACTCCAGCAAACAGAGCGACTAAAACCGCCGCACAAAAAGGCATAAAGGTTTCAAAGGAGTTTTGGTGCGCCCAGGTTGCCCGTTGCGCCAGAGGAGAAAGCTTATCGAACATTGCCCGCGGGGCTGCCATATCAAACCCGGCCTGGAAGCGTCCATAGGCCACGATCATGTAGGGGAAATAAATTAAAAAACTCGCCACAAGGAGGCTAACTGCCAAAATCCAGGGCACTGAGTAATTCGACATAGGAATTTAAGGGATGGAAAAAGGACAGGCTTAGGCATTAACCAAATTGGTTTCTGCTAATCGGGGCATTGTCAAAGGAGTTGAACTAGTGGTGCAATAGACCTCACAGGAATTATTCGGGCTTTCGATGAGTTTGACTTTGTGGAGTTCTGCCCCCAGGCCCCGAATCGGTTCTTGGAGCAAATCCCGAATATGAATGGCAATGTTTTCGGCTGTCGGAACCACGGTGGCAAAGTAGGGAATGTCTTTATTGAGAAAGTTGTGGTCAAAGGGTTCAATCACGTGCTCATCCAAGACACGCTCAAGGGCCACTAAATCCACAATCATGCCAGTGCGCGAATTGATTTTTCCTTTTACGGTAATTTCCACATGGTAGTTGTGGCCATGGCCGTGGGGGCGGGCGCATTTGCCGTAGATTTGGGTATTTTCCTCTAGGCTGAGGTCATCCAAGGCTAAACGGTGGGCGGCACTGAAGTGGGCACCGACGGATAAATAGGCTTCCATAGCATCTCCTTGATAGTCGGCCCAAAGCCGGGGGTGTTCATAGAGTTGAATATTGACCAAAGGCAGGTGGGGGGACAGTCGTTGCCAAATACAGTAGGCGATAAATTCCGTGGTGGGTAGGGTTTGGCTAAATTCTGGCCAGGCCTGGTTCAGGTAGGAAAAATTCAGGGGTTCGATGACTTCTCGGCGAATAGTGTGCTTCACATCCGAGAGGTTTAAGACCATGCCGTACTGATCCAACTGACCAGCCATCGAGACATAGAGTACATAATTGTGACCATGACCGGGGAAATTGCAACAGGCGCCAAAGTTGGCAATGTTTTCTGCTTCCGAGAGTTCCGGCAACCAATAGCGATGACTGGCGGAAAACTCAGCCCGACGATTGATAAGACAATCCATAAAAAGGGAGAAAGATTTATGAGAGAGAATTAAATCTTCCTTAACATTCTAGCCCAATCCCCGAGCGCGATCCCTATGGTTCTCAGGACTTAATCTCCTTTAGAGGTCAAGGCCAATTGAACCAGGCGATCCACCAAGTTAGGAAACGGAATTCCGGATTGTTCCCACAGTTGCGGATACATACTCAAGGCGGTAAACCCAGGTAGGGTATTAACTTCATTAATCAGCACTTGGCCGGTGTCTTCCAGATAAAAGAAATCCATTCGGGCTAAACCCGCCGCGCCAATTGCCTGAAACGCCCTGAGAGCCATGGCCTGGATTTGCTCAACAATGGCCTGGGGTAAATTTGCCGGAATAATTAAATTTGCCCGCCCATCGGTATATTTGGTTTCGTAGTCATAGAACTCGCTACTGTAGGTAATTTCGCCAATCACCGAAGCCTGGGGAGTCTCATTGCCAAGGACAGCGCATTCCACTTCCCGGGCGTTCACTCCAGCTTCCACAATAATTCGACTGTCATAGCTGGCGGCTTGATCCAGGGCAGTCGTGAGTTGTTCCCGGTTTTTAACCTTGGCAATACCCACAGATGAGCCTAAATTGGCTGGTTTGACGAAGCAGGGATAGCCCAGTTCCGATTCAATGCGAGTGCAGAGGCCTTCAAATCGGCAGGGATCAGACCAGATTTCATTGCGACTAACCGGTAAATATTTGACCTGGGCCAGGCCTGCCGCCGCAAACACCGCCTTCATCAAAATTTTGTCCATTCCCACCGCCGAGGCCGCCACACCAGAGCCGACAAAGGGCCGCTGCATCAGTGTGAACAACCCCTGAACCGTGCCATCCTCTCCATTGGGGCCGTGGAGAATTGGAAACCAGACATCAATATCTGTGACTTCCGGGGGAAAGTTCCAAGGAGTCCCAGGCCCCGATTCAGCCAAACTTAGGGCTTTGCCAGTTTTCAGAATGTCTTGCGCGGTTGCCACCCCAGACCAGGCCCCGCCTTTGTCGATATAGAGGGGCAGGAGTTCGTATTTGCTGTCATTGGGGGCGGTGGTTAAACCTTTGGCAATGGCCTGGGCCGAAATAATGGAAACCTCATGCTCCCCAGAACGCCCTCCAAAGACTAATCCAACCTGAATTCGCTCCATGCCCCTACCCTAATTCCTGCAGCACTAACCCAGCTTATTACAGTCTTGGCCTGGGAATGGGATGTGGCCAGGTTCGCAAACTGGTGTGGATCAGCCGCAAGCGAATCCTGCCGATGAATTTTGGATAGTTTATGTTTACTTTTTCTTGGTTTGGGGCGTTTCCGGTTGGAGTTCACTCAAGCGAAAGGTCACTAGCTTATCCCAGTTGCCCCCTTCAAATAAAACCGCAGCTTTACCGTCTGTAATTCGCTGCACCAGGCCCTGGAATCCAAAGTAGGTATCCCCCGGATTGATGACCTTGACAACAGTTCCGGGCAGAATCAAGGTTTGCGACAAACTAGCCATAGTTGTGGTTCCAGTAATTGCAAGTAAAACATTAGGACCTGCCTTAGCTTAAACCGTGGCCTGGGATCGGGAAAAGCCTCAATCTATAGGATCCCCAAATCAGTCGTAGCTTAAATCACAAAGAGCGAATGTCAAGAAATCCTGACATAAATCTGCTGGTTAGCCAATTTTGGGGATCAATTGCTTAACAGAACTTGACGTATCTGGGGATCGCCACCCAAACTGAACTCAATCTGAATCTCTAAGACACTCATAATTCAACCTTTTTTCAAGTGATTGTCCTGTTGTCAGATTTAACCTCGATTAATTAGGAGGTGTTTTATGCCTAAAGAACAACCCCCCTTGGAAGACATGACCCTGCGTCAATTGCGGCGTGTGGCCAGTGAATTCCAGGTTTCTCGGTACAGCCGTATGCGCAAAGACCAACTTTTAGACGCGATCCGTGAAAAACAAGTTGTTGTTCCTGCGGTCAGCCAACCCGTCCCCCCTAAATTGGAGTCTCAAGAAAAAGTGGAAGCTGCAAAATTTGATCTCGGGCCTGCTGTTGATTTAGATGATGCCTTAGCGACGGTTGATGAGGGCCTGGGGGATTTGCCGGGTGGTTATGGCGAAAGTCGAATTGTCCTCATGCCCCGGGATCCCCAATGGGCCTACACCTACTGGGATGTTCCCAACGAACACCGGGAAGAACTGCGGCGACAGGGCGGGCAACAACTGGCGTTACGGATTTACGATGCCACCAATGTTAATCTGGACAGCCAAATTCCCCACAGCGTTCAAGAGTATCCCGCTGATGAACTAGCCCGGGAGTGGTACTTACCCATTCCTGTCAGTGACCGCGACTACATTGTCGAAATTGGCTACCGGTGTGCTGATGGGCGTTGGTTGGCCTTAGCTCGCTCTGCCCCCGTGCGGATTCCCCCCACCTATCCCTCTGATTGGATTTGGGATCAGTTCATTACCGTGGATTGGGATTTAGACCTACGGGGTAAAACCCTGTTCAATTTGGGAACACCCGAAACCGTAGCCCCTGAAGCAGAAGCAAGCCCGATTTACGACAACATCTTTGGCCTGGCCCAGGGTGTGGAAGCGCAACGGGTGGCTGGATCACTCTTTGGTTCCATGCAAATGCTGCCCACCTCGGCGGAAATGTTGCCCTCCCAAGCCATTAGTTCCTATGTTTTTCCTTCGGGTGTAGGTCTGTGGGCGGTGCCAACGGCCTCTGGATTAACCATGTCCGGTGTCGGCTTGTCGGCCTCTGCTCCCCCGATCAAACCTCGGCAGTTCTGGTTGGTGGCTGATGCAGAATTGATTGTCTATGGCGCCACTGAGCCTGATGCAACTGTGACCATTGGTGGAAAAGTGATCGAGCTCAGTCCCGATGGCACCTTCCGCTTCCAAATGTCTTTCCAAGATGGCTTAATTGACTTTCCGATCAAAGCCGTCGCCGCAGATGGTGAGCAAAACCGAGAAATTCACATGAAATTCACACGGGAAACTCCAGCCCGGCGGACCAATACTAAGGCTGAAGCGGCCCAGGAATGGTTTGTGGATGGCGAGTGGAAAGCCCCGGTCTAAGATTGCCTAAAGCCTGAAAACCCTTAAGAACTTGACTAGCCCTGGATCTTCCGGGGTTTTTTAATGTCGAGATATTCGAGCTTTGAGTTCTATTGCTCATCTCGTAAACATAATCTATTGATCACATCAAGTCTTTTGGATTTTTACATTCGATAGAAAATATGAATGAGTTGACCAGGCGGAAAATTGAACAAGGTTTCAACCGGGAATTACAGGCTTAATTTCTGAACTTAAATTTAAGAACGAGCGGCAGATTTTTTACGGGTGGTTTTCGTCTTACTTGGGTTTGTTTTGTCCTTAAGGGAATGGCGGATTTCCGTGGCCTGGGCCAAGAGAGCGGCGGCAAAGTCCAAAACTGGTTGATTTGTATCGCCCCCAGCCAGTTTGGCCAATTCTTCTGCCCGTTGGTCGATGTTCAGGGGATAGATACTGACAGTTGTTTGTTGCGTTGTCTCTGCGACCTGTTTTTCAACGTGGAAATGGGTATCAGCGAGGGCAGCGATAATTGGTTGATGGGTGACACAGAGAACTTGATGTTGTTGGGCCAGATGGTAGAGCTTTTCACCGATGGCTTGGGCGACTCGGCCGGATACACCGACATCAATTTCATCAAAGATCAGGGTATTGACTGTTTCAATGGTGGCAAAACAGGCCCGCAATGCCAGCAAAAATCGGCTCATTTCTCCACCGGAGGCGGTTTCACTCAAGGGCTGGAGGGGTTGACCAGGGTTAGGACTAAAAAGAAAGTTAATGAGGTCTGCACCGTGGCTCGTGGCAGAGATGGGTTGAAGTTGGGCCTGGAATTGGACCCGTTCCATGGCAAGGGGATGAAGTTCTTGAACCAGTTGTTGACCCAGTTGTTGCGCGGTAACCAATCGGAGTTGATGGAGTTCGGCACAGGCCTGGTGGAGGTGAGTTTCCGCGGCCTGGAGTTGGGCATTGAGTTCATCTTGGCTCGTGGTTGTGGCCAGGAGGGCTTTGAAATCCGTCTCAATCTTGGCCTGGTAAGTGATTGCATCTCGAAGGGTGGGGCCGTATTTTCGCAAAATTTGTTTTAGGTGGGCGATCCGATCGGTTACATCTTCTAAACGCTGGGGGTCGCCATCCAGACCATCGGTATAGTTTCTCAGTTGCCGACTTGCGGTTTCAATTTGGCATAAGGCCGCTTCCACCAGTTCTTGGATGGGGGCAATGCTGGCATCGTATTGCTGCATTTCCTGGAGTAAACCCGCCGCTTCCCCAACTAAATCCACACTGGCCGGGCCCCGTTCCTGTTCGCAAAGGCATTGATAGGCGCGAAGACTTTGGCTGCGTAGCTGTTCAAGGTGGTTTAGGCGGCGAAATTCCTCCTCCAGATGTTCCAACTCATCCACATCCTCGAGATTTGCCAAGCGTAATTCTTGTAATTGAAATTTATAAAGATCCAGTTGCTGTAACCGTTGTTGTTCCCCTTGACGCGCATCCAGTTGAGACTGGCGGAGGGTTTGCCAAGCACCATAGGCAGCAGCTACAGTTTGACGGGCAGTTACCACCTCAGCTCCCCCAAAGCTATCCAACCAATCCCGCTGCACCCCGGCCTGGAGAATTTGACTGGCTTGGCCTTGGGCGGTAATGGCGACGACTAAATCCCGCAGGGCCTGGAGCTGTTGCCGGTTGACCAAGACCCCATTCACCCGTGAACGACTCCGCAGACTGCCTCCGGCCAAGGATAGTTCGCGACTACAGACTAGGGTTTCATCGAGGGGATCAAGTTCTGCTGTTGCCAACCAGGCTTGTAATGGAGGTGTGAGGGAGAACGTAGCTTCAATTAACGTTCGCAGCGGGGTTGTGTCATTGGTGGGATTGTTAACGGTCCGGATCACACGACTGGATAATTTGCCACCCAAGACGCCGTCAATAGCATCAAGAATAATTGACTTGCCTGCCCCAGTTTCCCCCGTTAACACATTGAGTCCCGGGCCAAAATTCACCTCAAGCTGATCAATGAGGGCAAAATTCTCAATCCGTAAACTGACTAGCATTGGCCTGGGTAAGGGTCGCGGGTTCCGGTAGCCCCATCGTAACCGATTGTTCTGGCAAGGCAGCCTCCAGGCCTGGGATGGTGAGCGGATATCCTGCTTGGACATGACGGTGAAGAATCCCGGTGAGTGCATAGAGCCCCCAGGCCCCAAACCCCAATTGCGTGAGTCCAAGACCAATGCCCCCCCAGGCCGATTCCGAAAATCCCCCCAGCATCCCGATTTCGCCAGTCAATACCAGGCCAAGAGTAATCCAAAGAATTTTTTGCCAAACTTGACCACTGGCTGGAGGCGTTAGGGGAATGCCATAGAACTTGCAGCAAAACCGTACCCAGCCAAAACTGCCCAGCAACCCCACTAACCCATCAACCCAGATCCAAGGGAAGAGACTAATGCTGAGCCCCAGCAGCAGCACCCCCACCAACGATTGATTGGGCAAGGACTGAGCCAACAACGCTGTACCCAGGTTTTTTTCAATCTCCTGGGCCTGGTTGAGAACCTGGAGACACCGGGAAGAAACGGCCTGATGTTGCAACCAATGGCCTAGCTTCAGGATGAGCGGGTCTACGGCAGGGGGATTAACCTGTGTCTCAGCATTACCTGCAGGAGCCGCACTGACCAGGATGATGTTATCCCTAGAGATTGCCGCCCCGAAACCCGCTTGCCGTAGTTGATGTTCCAGATCGGTGTTTGACCAGGCCGGGTAAAGATCCTGCTTGTTGGAGATCAGGAACACCGGCAACTTCAGGGTCTGTAGGCGGGCCAGTGCCGATAATTCTAGGGGATTCAGCGGCCCCGCGGTGACGAACAACACTAAGTCCGATTGTTGGGCTACCTCCCAGGCCATGGCGGCGCGGGTCTCTCCATCAACCTCATCCAGGCCTGGGGTATCGGTCAAATCTAAGGCATAGGAATTTCCGTCCAGAAGGAATTGCCAACGGACGGAGTGGGGCCAAGGGGTAACCCCGTGGAGAGGGCCAGTCAGAAATTGGGGTTGGCCGAGGAGCGCATTGATCAACGCTGATTTACCCCGACTCACCTGCCCCAGAAGCACCACCCGCCAAACTGGAACTGCCAGTTTTTTCTCTAGGTTGACGAGTTCTCCCCAAATCGTGGCCTGGTGGGGATGATGGAGTTGATGCCAGGCAATCAACTGCTGTAACTGGGCCTGGGTTTGTTGCAGTTCAGATGGAGGACTTACCACGGACAGAGGCGATTCTGAGACTTTTTCCATTTTTACCCATTGTCATTTCCCAAAAAAATAGAACACATCCATGCTGACAACCGTAACGCCTCGCATTTGTTGAGTACCTTAGCTGGAAAGACACAACCATCAAGCTCGGCCAAGGGGAAAACTGAAGGCTGTTGCAAAGTAAAACTGACTAAACTAAAAGTCTGATTCACCATTTTGGTCAACTCTAAATTACCCTATGCCTCACCTTGCCCAGCCCCCAGAGCAGTTAGCGGAACACTTCAAGGCCCTCAGCCAGAGTCTTTTAAATGAACTCCAGGCCCAGGAACATCTCTACTTAACGCTACGGGGCGAAACCAGCGACTTTATCCGCTTTACCCAGGCCAAGGTTAGACAAATCGGCACTGTGATGGATGCCAGCCTCAGTCTTAACTTGATTGCCCAGGATCGCTCAGCCCAGGCAAGTATTCCCTGCACCGGAATCCTCGAAAGCGATTTAGCCTTGGGACGCGTCACCCTAGAGCTCCTACGCCAAGAACTTCCAGAACTACCTCCGGATCCCTACCTTGTCCTGCCCCAAAATTCAGGCTCCAGTTTTCAAATCCATCCCGGTCACCTCTTAGCCCCAGAAACCGCTGTCCCGGAAATCCTCACCCCTGTCCAGAATTTGGACTTCACCGGCCTATACGCCGCTGGCCTGGTCTATGTCGGCAATAGTAATTCCACGGGACAACACCATTGGTTCGCAACGGAAAGTTTCACCCTGGATTACTCTTTGATTACACCCACCGGTAAGGCCGTAAAAGCGATCCAGGCCGGGGATACTTGGTCCGCAGAACGCTATCACGCCCAAATAGAAGCCGCCCGTGGGCAACTGCAAATTCTTGAGCAACCCGTCAAAACTATTACCCCTGGTCAATACCGTACCTATTTAGCCCCCGCTGCCACCGCAGAGTTAGTTGGAATGTTGTCCTGGGGAGCCGTGAGTGAGTCTGCCCTCCGTCAGGGAGAGAGTGCCTTTGCACCTTTGCGGGAGGGGAAACATCTCTCAGAGCAGTTCAGTCTCACTGAAAACTTCAGCCAAGGTCGCGTCCCGCGCTTTAACAGTCAAGGTGAAATTGCCCCAGAACAATTACCAATTCTTTGCCAAGGTAAATTAGTCAATACCCTCATTAATAGCCGGACTGCAAAGGAATATGGCCTGGAGAGTAATGGGGCAGACATCGGTGAAGCCTTGCGCTCTCCAGAAATTACCCCTGGCACCCTCAATGAAGCCGAGATTCTCAACACCCTAGGGACAGGACTCTACCTGAGTAATCTGCACTATCTGAATTGGAGTGACCGCCCCAAGGGACGGATTACCGGGATGACCCGCTATGCCTGCTTTTGGGTAGACCAAGGCGAGATTATTGCCCCAATTCAAGACCTTCGCTTCGATGACAGCTTGTATCGATTTTGGGGCGAGAACTTAATTGGTCTTACAGCTACCCCCGACTACATTGCCAACACGGATACCTACGAACATCGGGCGTTGGGGGGGAGCTTTGTCCCAGGGGCGTTAATCGCCGACTTCACATTTACCCTTTAGGTCATCCGTCAACCCAAAACTGGCCTCAGGGTGGCAGTGCTAGACTCAAAATGCTGCCTCTGAGACCCTGGAATGCTCCTTCCCCCTGGATTTCGCCGTCAGTCACAACTCACAGACTTGGGTCGGGTCGCCTACGCAATAGCAGACCCACTGCAAACCTCCGTTGAGGCACCCCCAGAAACTCTTCTCTTTCTCCATGGCTTTGGGGGTGGTTCCTCCAGCTATGAATGGTCTCTGGTTTATCCTGCCTTTGCTGCAACCCATCAGGTGATTGCCCCGGATTTAGTTGGCTGGGGCGACTCCGAACATCCACGGCAATCCTATACCGATGCCGATTATCTGGGTTTGATTGAAACCTTGATCACTGAGTTTACCCAGGCCCGGCCAATTACCGTCATTGCATCATCACTGACAGCGGCCTTGGTGATTCGGGCAGCCGTGGCGATCCCAGAGAGACTAAAGCGGCTGATTCTATTTCATCCCAGTGGCTTGAGTGACTTTGGTGAGGATTTTCGCTCCAGTTTCTTAGCCCAAATGATCGCAATCCCTGGCCTGGATCAAGTGGTGTATTGGTTTGGGATTGCTACGGAATTTGGTATTCAAACCTTCATGGCCCAGCGTCAATTTGCCGATTCCGACTGCATTAGTCCAGCGATGATCCAAGCCTATCTGCGCTCTGCGGAGATGGAAAATGCAGACTGTGCGGCCTTGTCCTTTGTCCGGGGGGATTTATGCTTTGACCTGACAGATTATCTACCCGCCCTTGCAGTCCCCACCTATGTTCTTTGGGGTAGTCAGGCTCAACTGTCTCCATTGAGTCTTGGCCAGGCCCTGATGCCCTTAAATCCCCAGGCCCTACGCGACTTTATTGTCATTACCCAGGTTGGTTTAACCCCGCAATTGGAATGTCCAGCAACCACCATTGGTCTGATTCATCGGTGTTTAGCGGCGGCCTAGAAGAGGGTTCAATTGGCCGGTGGGGGTTGGACAGACAGATCGTCAGCAGAGGCAGGAAAGTCAATGCCGACAATTTTTCGATCCTGATTAAAAATCAGAATTAAGTCATCGGTGAGGTTGGCAAATTGAATGTTCACCACCACCACTTCTCCCTCGACTCGACTGCCAATGCGCTGCTTAAAATCTCCAGTTTCCTTGAGAAAGGCGCGACTTTTGTGCATTAACACCCGCGGCGGATTTTCACTTTGGGTTTGGGGAGCTAGAAATGTCCAGGCCTGGTCAAACTTTTGGGCAAAGAGGGCATCCACAAAGGCTTCAGCATTGGCCTGGAGTTGACCGGGGGTTGGGGGATTTTGTTCAGCTTCAGCCAAGTAGAATGTTGAGCCTCCCTGGGGATGGGCCAAAACCAGGCCTGGGGTAAATACCGCCATCAAAACACCAGTAACACCAACAAGCTGCTGCCAATTCTTCATACTCACTCCCGCTGATGTGGACATGAACCCTCTGACAGTAGCTTAGGCGAAATAGTTGCCCAGGACTAGGGACAGGATTATTTCAACCCTAGAACTTTGTAAGATTGGGACGAACCATTGGAAAACCATGATGAGTACAGTGTCTTTCCCCCCTGGCCTGGAATCCCTCGCGGGTGGCTTAGTTGTTTCTTGCCAGGCCCCAGTTAACTCCCCCTTGCATGATCCGATGGTGATTGCGGCCATGGCCAAAGCAGCGGTTAATCAAGGGGCCGTGGGGGTTCGGATTGACAGTCCCGCCCACATTGCTGCCGTCCGTCAAGCGGTGTCTGTACCGATCATTGGCCTGTGGAAACAAGTTAGTCCCGACTATCCGGTTTACATTACCCCTTGTTTTGATCAAGCCGAAGCCGTTGCCCTCGCCGGTGCAGACCTAATTGCCATTGATGCCACGCAACGCCCCCGTCCAGAAGACCTCGCCACCCTGATCACCAAAATTCAAGATCACCTCGGTAAACCTGTGATGGCGGATATTGATACTGTTGAGTCGGCCCAGTCCGCCGCTGAATTCGGAGTCGATTGTGTCGGCACAACCCTCTTTGGCTACACCGAAACAACTGTGGGCTTTAATCCCCCGGCCTGGGATCTATTGGCTGCCTTAGTTAAGACCTTGAAAATTCCGATCATTTGCGAGGGTGGCATTAGCTCTCCAGATATGGCCCACCAGGCCCTGAAAATGGGAGCCAATTGTGTGGTGGTGGGTACGGATATTACGGGAATTGATCTGAAGGTGAAGGCTTACCTCAAGGCAATGCAGGGGTGAATTTTCCAAAAAAACAAGCCCAGAAACAAAGGTCTCCAGGCCTGTTGAAAATCAATGGTTAAGAACAGCTACTTAACGGGCAAATTGTCCACCCAATAGTGAGGGCGAAAGATCGGACCAGGATTGCTTGACCAGATCCGCATCGGCCTGAACACTGCCAAGGAAATTACCCGCAGGTAAGGTGGGGAAGCGTTTGTAGGGCACCACATCTTCGCCAAAGAAGCGGGCGTATTCAGCACTATCCACCATCACATCCACTGCCGCTTTCAACCCTTGATCCGCCAGTAGTTTGTTGTATTGACGAATCTCGGCCTGGGTTGCCGGAGCCCGACCTAACAAGTGACGGAACAGGAATTCAATCACTTTAGTATTGGGGTAAGGCGTGTAGAAGCGATTCCGGTAAATCTCAGAACCCGCCAAGGTCCGAACAAACTCCCGCACGGAAATTTCGCCATTGCGTAACTTGCTCTCCAACTCCGAACGGCGGAACTGGGCCGGGATTTGACCACTGAAGACATCCATCACTTGGACATAGATGGCATTGACCACCAAATCCATTTCTGGACGGGATGAACCTGCTGTGAACCGATAGATGCGAGCAGGCCGACGCCGGCTGGTGCCAACTCCCACCTCGACCGATTGCCCGTCCCCATTGCTAAAGGAGCGGCCCAGTTGAATAAACCGGGGTTGGGTGGGATCACCTTGACGATCTAAGGCTTTAATCTGGCTGAGGGCCTGGGTCGCCAGCGGCAGGGTGCTGCTATCTAAACTCGGCTTGACGGGGGCAAAGCTAGGCACAACAATGGCATCGTTCTGCTTCGTCAGCTGGTTGTAGAGTTTTTCGGTATTGGGGAAGTTGGCAGCAGGTAAGGTGGGGAAACGGCGATAGGGCACTGTGTCTTCACCAAAAGCCTCGGCATACTCAGCACTACCCACTAGGGCAGAGACAAAGGCTTTCAACCCTTGACTGGCCAAAATCTGGTTATATTTGCGAATCTCGGCCTGGTTGAGGGGGGCGCGACCAAGGAAATGCTTAGTTCCCAACTCAATAACTTTGGTATTGGGATAGGGGGTGTAGAACTCCTTGAGATAGAGGCTGGAGGTTCCCAGGCCCTCGATGAACTCCTTCAGCGTAATTTCACCGTTCCCCAACTTGGATTCGAGAACTGTAAACTCATTCCCGATCACATAGGGAGCAATATCCCGTTCAAAGATTTGGCGATAGGCAGCATTAATCACAATTTCCAAGTTGGTCTTGTCATCGAGATTAGTCAGCTTAAAGACCTTGGTTTGAGTCCGCTGTTTGGAGACCCCTTGATTAGCCCGGAAAGAAATTGCTGGAGCCGTCCGTAGTTCTGTAACTTCGCCCAATTCCACAAAACGGGGAGTCACTTCCTTCTCGGCTTGGATGCCTGTTTCCCCAATGGAGCCAAGGCGCAGAGACCGCAGAGCTACACCGGAGGGCGTTAAATACCGCTCGTAGGGAACCGTATCTTCGCCAAAGGCCTGGCTATATTCTTCAGTGTCGAGAATGGCATCAACAACGGCATAGAACCCCTTCTTAGAGGCAATATCGAAGTATTTGTTGATTTCCTGACGACCGTAGGTGGGCCGACCGAGTAACCGCCGATGAATATACTCAATGGCTTTGGTCACATAGAGCGGTGTCCAGTAAAGGCTACGGAAAAGATTGGACTTGGCCAATAGCCGGACAAATTCCCGAACCGTAATCTCGCCATTTTCCAGTTTGATTTCCGCAACTTTTTGCCGTTGCCCAGAGTAAACATCCCGGCCAAAAACCTGTAAATAGGCGGCCCGAATCACGGCTTGGGTTGAGCTTTCGGAAAACTTGACACTAGCCCCACCGGTGTTAATGGTGCGTTTGCCAATCCGAGCATCAATGCTGGGGAGTTGATCCAGCTTAAAGACTTTCGGCCCAAGAGAGCCAGGGGCAACACCACGGGCTGTAGGATTACTTAGTTGGTTATTGATGCCCGGCCCTTGATTAATTAAAATCCGGCGAGTATCTTTGCTGAAGGGTTGGGGGTTAGCTGCAGGATTCCGGGTTTCTTTCGGGAAAATTGCCCCAAACTGAATCTCTAGGGGATCATTCCCTGAACCATAAACGTGCTGATCCGGCAAGGGCTGGTCTTGGGCCGCAAAGGTCGTGATGAATTGCGGAACTTTCCGGAACGGCGCACTGTATTTAAACAGATTCTGTTGCGCCCCCCAGTTGCGGCATTCCTGAGCTTCCTGCCCCAGGCCCCGAATGTAGGGAACAGTTTCCTCGCCAAAGTAATCGCTATATTCTTTGGAATCCACCAAAGCATCCACAAGGGCGGGTAATCCACCTTTGGAGATAATTGAAAAGTACTTCTGTACCTCTTCTCGACTGGAGGGACCACGCCCAAGAATGTGACGGAAGGCTAATTCAATCACCCGACTGTTGATGAACGGTTCATAGAAGTTTTTCCGATAGAGGGGGGATTTCGCTAAACGGCGAACAAATTCCTTCATGGAAATGCTGCCATTCTTAACCTTGGACTCCAGGTCGGAAATCCCTAGACTGTAGGCCCGCGTGATATCCCGCTCAAAGATTTGCCGATAGGCCGCTTTGACAACATCAGCTTTTTCCGTGCTTGAAAGGCCCGGTTTCATCGCATATTTCGGGCGACGCTCGGCGGCATTGAAATAGATTTGGGGTAATTGCAAGCCTTGGGCATCCGTGGAGGGCCGTTGCCGCACTTTATCTGAGGGGGTCGGCGCAATAAATTCATTGACCAACACTTCAAAATATTGCCCAACAATGGCTTCCGCTTCCTTATCGCCACGGAAATAACTTAAGGCAGCCCGTTGCATTTCTTGGAGGGCCACAATGGTTGCATCCGTTGAGCAGGCCGCTTCAATAATTTCCCGTAATCCCCGTGTATTGACGGCAATGATATTGGGATCACCCGCAACAATGGCATAGGTGGTATAGCGCAGGAACCAATCCAAGTCCCGCAAAGACTTCTGCATCCGTTCGGGGCCATAGCGGGCAATATTGATGGGCTTAAAGCCTGCTGGAGCTGCACCACCCCCTGTGGCACTAAAAACCGAGCGTAATCCCTCTAGGAATCCACCACGGGTATCGACATAGGTCGCAGTCCCCAGGGTCATGGCCTCCTGCATATCAATGGCTTTACCCACTGCACCAGCAGTGAATTTGGGAGTATCAGCAGCAGCAGGTCGTGATAAAAATGCCATGGGAGAGCCACCGACAAAGATCCGGTTGGCCGCACGGGAGACAATGATTTCAGAATTTTGGGTTAAGGTCGTTGCAATCTCAATCCGTTTACTCCCTGACCCGAGATAGACGGCCAGTTCATCTAGTTCGCCCCGACTGAGAAAGCGGTCTTGCTGCTCAGCTTGAATAATCGTGGAAACGGGGACGGTTTGATACAGTTGCGGACGGGCAACCAAACTTCCACCACTTGCCTTAACAACCATGGTTTTTTTAAAGGCTCCCTTAAAAATTTATTTGTGCAGTGCGTTTACTAAAGATTAAAACGATTCGGGGATCCCCAGGCCAAACCTTAAGAAATGTATCAATTACATCTTTAATCCCCAAGGAAATTCAATGCAGGGAAGTTGGTTCATAAGTAGGGCTCAATGCTGATTTTGCCCCTTGGGTCTGAATTTTGCCCGGTTGAGCCACCCCAGGCCAGATAAATGGGAATTCACGCCTCTGTTTACATATCGCAAGAGAGGTTAAGGATTTAAACTAGTAGAGCATCGGCTACAACAAGCCCTGCTTAATTTGCAAGACCTTCACCGAACACCATGACCAAAACAAACTGGGATTACCTAACCGCTGTCGATCCAACTGTTGCTGCCATTTTGGATCGGGAACTGCATCGCCAACAAAACCACTTAGAACTGATTGCAAGCGAAAATTTTACTTCGGCAGCGGTGATGGCGGCTCAGGGTTCGGTGTTGACCAATAAGTATGCGGAAGGCCTCCCCGGTAAACGCTATTACGGCGGCTGTGACTACATTGATGAAGTCGAAGAACTAGCCATTAATCGGGCCAAGGAACTTTTTGGAGCCGCCCATGCCAACGTCCAACCCCACTCTGGGGCCCAGGCCAACTTTGCCGTTTTTTTAGCCCTGCTTAACCCCGGCGACACGATTTTGGGCATGGATCTGTCCCACGGCGGTCACTTAACCCACGGCTCTCCGGTCAATGTATCTGGGAAATGGTTCAAGGTTGTCCAGTACGGGGTGAGTCCTGAGACTGAGCAACTCGACTTTGACCAAATTCGGGCTTTAGCAGTCCAACACAAACCCAAGCTAATCATCTGTGGTTATTCCGCGTATCCCCGGGTGATTCCCTTTGAAAAATTCCGGGCCATTGCCGATGAAGTTGGAGCCTACTTATTGGCCGATATGGCCCATATTGCTGGCCTGGTTGCATCTGGGCATCATCCCAACCCGGTGTCCATCTGTGATGTGGTGACAACAACGACCCACAAAACCCTACGCGGGCCTCGAGGTGGTCTGATTCTCACTAAAGATGCGGAACTGGGCAAGAAATTCGATAAAGCGGTCTTTCCAGGTACCCAAGGCGGGCCTCTTGAACACGTCATTGCGGCTAAAGCCGTGGCCTTTGGGGAAGCCCTCAAACCAGATTTCAAAGCCTATTCTGCCCAAGTGATCCGCAATGCCCAGGCCCTGGCCAGTGGATTACAAGCACGGGATTTACGAATTGTTTCTGGGGGTACGGATAACCATCTACTGTTGATCGATTTGCGGTCTGTGGGTCTGACTGGAAAAGTAGCGGATCAACTGATGGCTGAGATCAACATCACCACTAACAAAAACACAATTCCCTTTGATCCTGCCTCGCCCTTTGTCACCAGTGGTTTGCGGTTAGGTTCCCCGGCACTGACGACCCGCGGGATGTCGGAAATTGAGTTTAAAGAAATTGCGGAAATTATTGCCGATCGCCTCCATAGTCCTGAGGATGAAACTACTGCCCAGGCCTGTCGAGAACGGGTAGCCCAACTTTGTGGTAAGTTTCCCCTCTATCCCCACTTGTCGATACCAGCCCCCGTGCTCGTTTAAGCTGACCTATTTCCATTCATCTCAGGCCTGGTTAATTGATCAATTTTTCCAGGCCCAAAGGTGAGCAGATTTTACCCTGTTGGTGGTTCAAGAGATGGGATTAGATGCACCATGATGCCAGGCCTAAACAGGAGTCATGCGAACCACCATATCGTTAAAGTCAAAGTCGCTGGTGATGGTTCCGGGCAAGTCTTCAATCCCAAATACGCCATTACCAAAAAGCCGGAAGTGGGTTTGATTGTTGGGGTTCGCCGCAGTGCCAATGAAGAACGTATTCCCAGCGGAGGTTTCTAAAAAGGGCGCATAGTAACCCTCGATCACAATCTTCAGGGCTTTAGTGACATCAAACTGGGCCCCGGTACCGACAATACTGAAATCAAGGGCATTTTCCTTGAGGCTGTCGCGAAAGGCATCCGTATCTGCGGCTAACACGCCCCCTACCATTTTTTGCCCCGTCAGTGGATCAAATGTCACAGGAGCCCATTTCAAGGTATTGGTGAGCGCACAACTCCCGGAGGCTTCAATTTGGATGGTTGAGTTGGCCTGGAAAAAGTAAATCGGTTCATCCTGTTGGAGTTGGGCATTGGCCAGCCAGGTAGTTGGGGTCAGGGTATCTACGAGTTCGCCGGTGAAGGTGAAGGATTCCGTGGTCAGTAACGCCTTATCTTCTTTTCCACCATCCAAAACTGTGTTGCTTACTGGTAAATCTTCAATGACACTCCCATCCCCTGCCAGCACCGCAATCCGTAAAAATTGATCGGGCCGTAAATAGACCGAGGCCTGGCCTTCCTGTAACAGGGTGCCATTATCCGTAACGACGACCCCAATTTTGGCCAGCGTGGCATCGGCAAGAGTAACAGCCCCACCGACTTGGGTTTGATCCCGGCTGATTAACTGTCCGGCAGCATTCGTGGCATACAAAATAAACGTGGAGTTCTCAGATTTTTCCCAACTGTCAATCCTCACATCCATCCATTGGCCGCCGCTGGTCACACCTGTGGGAAGTTTCACCGTGAGGCCCTGGGTTTGGGGTTGGAAGCTGAGGCTAGGGGCGTTAACGGTAAATGTGGTGCTGTAGCTACTGGTACTTTCCCCGGCATATCCGACTGTGATTGAGTTGCCTTCGGCATCAGTCAGGGCCTGGGCCATCGAGATCGTATAAGTGCCGTTGGTGAGGGGGGTCACAGGGTTTGTGCTCAAAGCCCATTGGCCATCAATGTCGGCCTGGAAACTGAGGGGAGTCAGACCATTGGGGGCATTGGCAAAGGTGAGAGTTCCATTCGCAGCGGCAAAGGTTTTGTTGGTGTAATTGCTGAGTACGGCTGCGGTTGTCCCGACTGTTTGGGTAAAGGGGGTGGGCAGGGTATATTGGGGTTCTCCTGCGAGCGTATTCGGCCCGCCAAGCCAGCTAAAGGTGAGGTCGCCAGTCGTTAAAACTGTGTTAATGGTGTAATTTGCTGGGCCTGGTGTGGTGGTGGTGTAGTCGCTGGGTAACGTAAAGTCTGTCCCGTTTTGTGTCCAAACCAGAGGGGCCCACGGCACAGGTAAGTTGGGGTTATTCCCGAGGAAGGATGCGTTGTAATCCCAAAGATTCGGGGGTAATTGGGGTGAACTACCGGCAACTGGAGTTAATGTCAGAGCATTGAGGTAATTGCCATAGTCCATGTTGGGATTACTGGGGCTCGTGGGTAATCCACCAAAATCTGAGCTAGTTAATAGGGATTGAGTATAGGGGACTGAGGCAGCGAGGTTGTTAGCCGGGATGGTTTGGCTTTGGGCTAAGGGGAAATACCGATCTTGTACTTGTTGTCCGGAACCTGAGCCAACGGTAACGCCGTAATAGTTGCCATCGGTTGTTAAGTAAAACTGAGTTTCATAGAGCAGCTTTTTGTCTTGATCTAAAAATTGAACGGTGTAGAGGGTTGTGCCAGCGGCATTGGGTAAGGGGAAATTAACCAGATTCACAACTCCGTCCAGTTGGCCGGCCTGGTTATAGAAAGGTGTTTGATTGCCGGGTTGATATTGATAGTTACCCCAACCGCTAAAGCTCTCGGCCTGGCCGGTGAAGTTGCCATCGGAAGATTTGAGGCTGATAAACTTAATCTGGCCTGGGTTGGGTAGCACCATCTGACCACTAAAGTTAATCGTCACCCCAAAGCTGGAGAAGTTATTGACCGCAGGTGGAGCACTAAAAGTGGTTGGGGTTAATTGAGAGGGGGCCAGTTGTACCGGGGATTGATAGCCATTCCAGGTGAAATCCGCAAAGCTAGTCGGAACATCGGAACTGGGGGGAGTTTGGCTGGTGTTGGGCAGGTTGTTAATATCCAACAGTGAGACATAAATCGAGTTGTCAGTATTGCTAGGCGTACCTACAGTTAACAATGGGCCGCCCAATATCAGGCTTTTGGTTAAATTATCGGTATAGTTGCCGCCATAACTGTTGCTGTTTTGGGCAAATAATTTGGAATAGGGATCAAAAAATCCAGGGGTGGTGTCGCTAAAGGCTTTGGGAGTACCGTTGGCCTGGAAATATGACCAGAAATTCGAGTTGTTAAACAGGGCCGTATTTTGAGAGGCATTGTTTTCCCGCCAATAGCCCGCGACAAATCCGGTTGCTAAGTTGGCAAAGACAGGGCCCCACTGATTGTTAGACCCGGTATTAATGTTGGTGATTGTGGTGACAGAGGCGGGAGTTGTGTCAGAGGGAAAATTGGTAACGTAGTTATAGGGGGTGTTGTTAAAGTAGTCGGTTAAAGAGTTATAAACCGTATAAGTGCCGTTGGTGGCAATGATGCTGTTTTCTAGCTCGCTGACGCTAATCGCAATAACGCCCTGGACTTGACTGACTCCGGCATTGGTAATTTGGGAACCGGGAATCAGGACAACATTTTTCTTGGTCGCGTCATAGTAGATTTGATAGTTGTAAAAGCCAGCACTGTGCCAAATGGATTCACCTGCATCAGCACTCGGAGCACCGTTAAAATAGCCTGAGATTGAGTAATTAGAATCGGCCGGTTGAGTCCCTTGGGTTAGAGTCGGCAACCAACCAATAAAGTCATTGACATAGGTATCAAAATTGGCATAGGCAGAGGTGGGATAGTCGGGTGTTGTGATCGTTACGTTTAGGTCTGGGGCACTGTTACCCGCAATAGACTGATTTGTGACCGCAAGATTCTGCGGATTGCTCCCAGTTGTTGTGAATTGAATTGGATCACCACCGGATGTTGTCGAAACCTGTAATGCTCCGGTACTCGGGTTATAGTCTTGGACAAAGTATTCGATTCCTGCTTGAAGCGGTGCAGGCAGAAAACCATTTCCTGTTTGACTGAAACTAACTTTTTGCCCAGGTAGGAAATCAAGATTTTGTGGAAGAATAATCTGATATTGCTCCTGAGATTGGTTAGGGGGAGGATCAATCACAGGCAGACTAACAAAGGCAAAATCTGGCCCCGGTGTGAAGGTAATTGGATTGCCCCCAAGTGTATTGGAAACGGTTAAATTACCACTGCTATTGTCATAAGTAAGGACATAGTAATTGGTGTTGGCCTGGAGGGGTTGGGGAAGCGTGCCGCCGGTTGATGCACTGAATTGGACAATTTGATTGGGATAAAAATTTAGGTTTTTGGCAACTGTAAAGGTTGTGCCATTGACATCGGGAAGAAACTGCCAGGCATAACTCGGATTGCTAAAGGTGGTAGTGGTAGGTGAAGCCGCAATCAGGAGATTACCATCAGCATCCTTAAAGACGTTTTCACCATTGGGCACCAGGCCTTGGAGGGCAGCCACCCAGTTTTCCTGATTCGGTGATGCGATAAATCCGCTTTGATTGCCACTGCTGGTATTGCCTGGAACCCACATCCGCATCGGAATACTAAACCAAGTGACTGAGGTGAGGTTCGCGCCATCAAAGGGCCCGTTATTAAAGGTAAATTCAAAGGAATCAAGTTGAACTTGGTAAAACAGGGCATTTTCAAAACTAAAGAGGGCCTCGTCATACACCCCCGGGCTGCTTTGAAAGGCGTTGGCCGTGGCCCAATCAAGCTCTCCTGACAAGGCGACAAAGGCTTTCCCGCCAACAAAGGTATCTGTGCCACCCCCAAAGGAAAGTTGGGTCAGGGGATTACCGTTAACATCGAGCAGCGCACCTTGGGCATTGGTATAGATATTGGCGGAGAGGGGCGAGTTACCATTACTGAAAATGACCACAACCCCAACTTGTACCAGGCCATTAGTAATCCGGTCGGTGGGGGCCTGGTTATACAGCCGTTGCAGCAAACTGGCCTGGGCGTTGAGGAACACCTGATTACTAGGGAGAGTTGTTGTCATTGAGGCCTCGGGGGAAGTAGGAACAGGAATAACTTAGATAGCTGTGTAGAAACCTGGGTATAGATGTCTAAAGCATTTGTTTCCAAAATAATTGAACTTTAGATCACTGCACTGGCAATTCAAAAATTGTTATTTTTTTTTAATTAGTGTCTTCGGGACAAAAGTTACTAGAGTTATCCCAGGCCTGTTGAGAACAGGTAGCCCAACTTTGTAGTAAGTTTCCCCACTATCCCCACGTGTCACGGCCGCATCCAGTGCTAGCTTAAGAGGTGTTAACTGCCCTCCGCCCTGCATACGTGGATGCCGTATCACCTGATTGCCTTTATTGCCTCCTGTTTAGTGGTCCTCTGGGTCACGCCCTTGGTGCAAACACTGGGGCTTAAGATTGGCTGTGTCGATAAACCCAATGCCCGCAAAGTTCATGCTCGGCCCATGGTGCGCCTGGGGGGTGTGGCCATTTTTTTGGGTAACCTCGTGGCCTTGTTGTTGGTTTGGAATGCGGGCGGGTTTGGTTGGCTGCCACCTGCGGATGAATTTGGCATTTGGGGGGTCACCATTGGCGGAATTGTCTTTTTCCTGATTGGCTTGGCGGATGATCTGTTTACTCTGCCAGCTTTAGTACGCCTGATCGCTCAGTTCGTAGCTGCCGGTTTGGTTTGGGCCGTGGGCGTGCGGATCGAGAATTTTTCCATGCCCTTTCTGGGGACGGTGAGCCTGGGATTTTTGAGCCTACCGATTACCACTATTTGGCTTGTGGGCATGACGAATGCGGTCAACTTCATTGATGGACTGGATGGTCTGGCGGCGGGGGTCGCGGCCATTGCAGCAGCCGTAATGATGTTTGTCAGCGTCTTTTTGAATCAACCAGCAGCGGGATTGTTGGCGGCCGCTTTAGCTGGGGGGGCCCTGGGATTTCTCCGCTATAACTTTAATCCTGCCAAAATCTTTATGGGGGATGGGGGAGCCTACTTTATTGGGTTTTCCTTGGCTGGGATTGGGGTGATTGGCCTGATCAAGGGGGTAACCACCGTTGCTGTTGCCTTGCCGTTTTTAATTTTGGCTGTACCGATTATTGACACCTCTACTGTGGTTTTTGCCCGTCTGCGTAAGGGGCTCTCCCCATTTCAGCCGGATAAGCGCCATCTCCACCATCGATTGCTCAAAGCCGGCCTTTCTCAACGGGGGGCAGTTTTATTTATTTATGCCCTCACCCTTTGGTTGGGGAGTTTGGCCTTGGGATTTGCCGGAATTCCCAGTGGTTGGGGCTATGCCATTGGGGCAACGGTTTTAATGGTTTGGGCCACGTGGCTGCTCTGGCAACGGACTAAGGGGATGGAGGAGGAATGAACCACGGGGCCTGGAATCAGAGTGCCGAAATTCTCTGCGTTGGGACAGAACTGCTTTTAGGAGAAGTGGTAAATACCAATGCCAGCTATTTAGCAGCGGAATTGGCTCGCCTTGGGATTCCCCACTACCACCAAACAGTCGTTGGCGATAACCCGACCCGGATTAAACAAGCGATTGCCATTGCCTGTGAACGGGCGCGCTTGTTGATCTTCACTGGGGGCCTGGGGCCAACCCAAGATGATTTAACGACCGAAACCATTGCCGATTTTTTTGATACGCCCTTAATTGAACGCCCAGAAATAATTGCGGATTTAGACCAAAAATTTGCCCAGCGGGGGGGCTATAGTCCCAGTAATCGTCGGCAAGCACTTTTACCCCAAGGCGCAACCATTCTTCCTAATCCCACAGGAACCGCCCCAGGCCTGATTTGGGAACCGCGTCCGGGGTTAACCTTAATGACATTTCCGGGGGTACCTTCAGAAATGAAAGTGATGTGGCAGCAAACTGCTGTTCCCTTTTTGAAGTCCCAAGGTTGGGGCCAGGAAATTATTTACAGCCGAGTTCTCCGATTTTGGGGGATTCCAGAATCACTTTTGGCAGAGAAAGTCGCCCCTCAAATTGCCCTTAATGATCCTACGGTGGCTCCCTACGCTGGAGAAGGAGAGGCTCGTCTGCGAATCACCACAAAAGCCAAATCTGAAGCTGAAGCCGATGGGATTATTCAGCCCGTTGTTGAGCAAATCTTAGCCATCACTGGCCCGGACTGCTACGGTACCGATCAGGATACGCTGGCGGCGGTGGTGGGGCAACTATTACGACAGAGACAACAAACCCTAGCCGTGGCTGAGTCCTGTACCGGTGGGGGGTTGGGAGCCATGATTACGACGGTTCCAGGCAGTTCCGCTTATTTTTTGGGGGGAGTGCTGGCCTACGATAATCAGATTAAGCAAAAGCTCTTAGGGGTTGATGCGGATGCCTTAGAGTTTTGTGGAGCAGTGAGCAGTATTGTTGCCGAGCAAATGGCCTTGGGGGTTAAAGAAGCTGTGGGGAGTGATTGGGCTTTGAGCCTCACGGGTATTGCTGGGCCGGGGGGAGGTTCAGGGGATAAGCCGGTGGGCCTGGTTTATGTCGGTTTGGCACGGCCTGATAACTTTATTGAAACCTACGAACATCGATTTAGCCCGCAACGGGGCCGAGAATGGATTCGCTCCCTGAGTAGTCGTGCAGCCCTGGATAAACTCCGTCGGCAATTATTAAATTCTTAGACTAGGTTAAGAGAAAAAATTCACCTTGACTTGAACAGCCCTATTCCTCAGTTGAGTTGTGGCGGATAAAACGACAAATACCCCGCGGGGATTCAGCAACAAATTCACACAGTTCTACCACTAGAGGACTATCAAAATGGCTGCGGATCTCCAGCAGGGCCTGGGAAACATTGAGTTTGGGATGATACAGCCAGTTGAGTGCTTGTTTGAGGGTTTGTCGCTCTGTTAAGCCAATTCCAGCCCGCCGCAAACCAACCGTATTCAAACCCATAACCGTATTAGTGCTGAGGCTACGGGTCATGCAAAAGGGGGGGACATCTTTTTGGGTCGCTGTTCCACCGGATAGCATAGCTAGCCGCCCGATTCGAGTAAATTGATGGACGAGGCAATTGCCACTGATAAAGGCCCGATCACCGACTTGGACATATCCAGCTAACAATGCATTATTGGCTAGGGTGACATGGTTACCAATGCTGACGTTATGGGCCAGATGACTATTGGCCATCAGCAGGCAATGATTGCCAACTTGGGTCTTACTTTCTGCTGCTGTCCCACGGTGAATGGTTACTCCCTCGCGGATGGTGCAATGATTGCCAATGCTGACATAGCTGGGTTCACCTTTGTAGGCAAAATCCTGGGGAGCATCACCGATAACTGCCCCGGCATGGATTTGACAATTAGACCCGATGCGAGTAAATCCGAGAATTGTGACGTGGGGGCCTAAATTCGTATTGGCGTCAATCTCAACGGTGGCAGCGACATAAGAAAATGGACCAACCTTGACCCCAGGCCCTAGCTGTGCACCAGCTTCGACAATTGCAGTGGGATGAATATCCACAAAACCATACCTAGTGTGTAGTGACTGTACGGCCGCCTGGATCCTTGAGTCAACTTTCGTTTTTCATGACGCAATAATTTCCTAGCTCTGAATGATGGGTTTGTGAACTAAAGATATGGGCGAGGGTAGAGAGGTTTTTAATAACGTGGATCGGGGAGGGTGGCTTTGCTCAAGTCTCGGGGAAACCAGGGAGCCGTGGCCTGGCAAAATTTTACAAGTAATAGCATCAACGGCACTTCGATTAAGACTCCAACAACCGTAGCTAGGGCAGCACCAGAGCTAATTCCAAAGAGGGTAATGGCGGTGGCAATGGCAACTTCAAAATGATTACTGGCACCAATTAGGGCTGCTGGGGCTGCATCTTCATAGTTAATGTTTAATTTCCAGGCCCCGACATAGCCCAGGCCAAAAATAACAATGGTCTGCAACGTCAAAGGGATAGCAATTAGGAGAATAATCAGCGGGGACTCCAGAATCAGGTTGCCTTTGAAGGAGAATAGAAGAATCAGGGTTAACAGAAGTGCAGCAATGGCCACAGGGGTTAAATAGGGAAAAAAGACGGTTTCTAGCCAGGCCGAACCGCGGTGTTTCAAAATCCAATGGCGGGAATAGGCGGCTGTCACCAGTGGCAATCCGACATAGATCAGCACCGAAAGCACAATGGTTTCCCAGGGGACAATTACATGACTACTGTGCAGCAACCACTGACCCAGGGGAGCATAGAGTACCAGCATGACCAAGGAATTAATCGCCACCATAATGAGTGTGTGTCCTTGGTTTCCATAGGCCAGATATCCCCAAAGCATGACCATAGCGGTGCAGGGCGCAATTCCCAATAGGATCGTTCCAGCAATGTAGGAGTTAACCAACGGTACAGCTTGTCCCCGAAGAATTTCCGTCCCGGTGAGCCATGGCCGAAATAGATGTCCCAAAAAGACCTGCGCGAAAATTAGCATCGTCCAGGGCTTAATGAGCCAGTTGATGACCAAAGTTAAGAGGACGGGTTTCGGGTGTTGTAGGGCGCGCTTGGCCTGGAAAAAGTCAATTTTGACCATGATCGGATACATCATGAAAAATAGACATACCGCAATCGGTAAAGAAACCTGGTATACACTAATTTGCTCAAGGTGGATAGCCAAGTCCGGAGCGACTCGACCCAGGCCAATGCCAACAGCCATGCAGGCCAGAACCCAGACAGATAAGTACTTTTCAAAAAAGTTAAGCTTGGGGTTTATTTTTTGGGGGGCAGTGCGCGGTTGGGGGTGAGGACTCATTTGTGACATCAGACCATATAGCCCCATTACGGATTTGGGGTTGAACTTTCCCATTTAAGAGAAGTTTATCAAGAATGTCTGTCACCCATCAATTTTTTTTGAAATATATTGCAGCTTGATCGTCAACACTTCATCGTAAGTCGTAATCTATCCCTCAGCGCGGTTGATTAGAGGATCACGATACTGCTGGGGGCATGGGTGAAAAGCGTATTCAAACAGGCTTTTTTCTTGTTATAATCAGCAAGCACTCAAAAAGCCGGGATAGCTCAGTTGGTAGAGCAGAGGACTGAAAATCCTCGTGTCACCAGTTCAAGTCTGGTTCCTGGCATTAACTTACTGTCAAATTAATTTTGGATTACCTATCAATCCTAGAAACGTAGGGTTCTAATAATTTCAGTCTAGATTTCAGATGCCCTTAGTCCTCGAAACCTGGGGGGGTAAACTTCTGGCCTGGATGATCAATTGACCTGACTATCAGGGCTGACTCAGGAGTTTCATTGATCAAAGCCTTCGGAGAACCAACATGCTCAGGGGATGCCAGGGCAACAGTTAGAGGGATAGTTCCCTGACTGCTCCATGGTGATCAATGGCTCATGGGGATTCCGAAGCAGCCAGGCCAAAACCTACCCAGGCAGTTTAGATATAAACCACAACTTCCTCAGTGGGGAACCGCACCTTGGGAGAACTGGCATATTTGTCATCCGCAGCCCGATAGCCAAGGGGACAGGCAACAACAGTCCTATACCCCGACTCTCCTAGCCCCAAAATTTCGTCATACTTTGCCGGATTAATGCCTTCCATGGGACAAGTATCAACCCCAATCATTGCCGCCACGGTCATCATTTGAGCTAGGGCAATATAAACCTGACGCGCGGCCCACTCCTGCAAGTCCAGGGGGTAGGGTGGTTTGGTAATAAACCCTTTGACCACATCGCCAAATTTCTGCTGGATTTCCAAGGATTCCCCTTTAACCTCCGCCATCCGCGCCAGATGGTGATCCACATAGGCGGCATCAACGTTGGTCTTAATCGCTAAGACAACCAAATGCGAGGCATCCACTACTTGTTTTTGTCCCCAGGAGTGGGCCAAGAGTTGTTCCCGGACTGAGGGGTTTTCAACAACAAAGAATCTCCAAGGTTGCAAGCCAAAGGATGAGGGGGCTAAAACCAAGCTTTGTTCAAGCAGTTTCCAGGCCTCGCTGGGGATTTTCTTGTCGGGGTCGAACTTTTTCGTGGCATAGCGCCAGTTTAATTGCTGAAGAACAACATCCAGGCCTGGGGTCTCTAAGCTCATAGTTCTGGTCTCTTACCATCTGGTCAAGCCTAGAATAGCGTATTTACAAAACTACAAACTCTGCCATCCCCAGGTAATCGCTTGCAAAACGGCAGAATTGGTTTTTCCCAGGCCTGGGCTAGGAACCCCCACGGGCTTGGAATTGGTTTTGCCGCCGCAGAATTTCGGTAATGGTAATGTCTGGTTCCGGAACCCCATTAAAGGCAGTGCCGACCTCTCCTCGAATAAATTGGAGTTCTGCCAATTGATACCCTTCCTCTGGTAACGGAATGTAGCCGACCTTCGACACAATATCCGGGGCCTGCTGGACATAGTACTCAATGAATTCCTTCAAGGAGTTATTCTCCTGGGCCACCTTGGCATCTACATAGACAAATAGAGGGCGGGCGAGGGGTTGGTAACTCGCATTTTGCACAGCTTCCGCCGAGGGTAACACAGGGCCTTTACCCCCATCGATGGGCACCGCTCGCAGCCGATCTTGATTCCGCTCGTAAAAAGCAAAGGGTAAATAACCAAGGGCGTTGGGGTTGTTGGCAATGCCAGTGACGATCACCTCATCATCCTCACTGCCGGTGTAGTCAGTGCGGGAATTGGTGGCATCTCCCATAATGGCTTCATTGAAATAATCAAAGGTACCTGAATCCCCACCGGGCCCAAAAAGCAGCAGAGGTTGATCTGGGAAATTGGGTCGGACTTGATTCCACCGAGTAATTTTGCCCTGAGCAGCTTTTTCCCAGATGATTTTCAGTTCGGCAACGGAAAGCTGATCCACCCAGGTATTTGCAGGGTTGACGGCAACGGTTAAGGCATCAAAGGCCACCGGTAACTCGATAAACGGCACACTGTTGCTGATGCAGGCATTCATCTCTGAAATAAGAATTGGTCTTGAGGCGTTACTGATCATGGTCTCGCCACCGCAGAATCGCCGAAATCCCGCCGATGTGCCAGAAAAATTGACTTCAAACATGACACCATCGCCATTGGGGATTGCTTGAAACCCTTCCACAACAGCTTGCGTCAAAGGATAAACCGTGCTGGAGCCATCAATGGTCAATGGCCCTCGACTTTGGGGTGTTTCGGGAGAACCACAGGCCACGAGAATTGCCAGGATAATCGTCAACGGCCAAACTCGCAAATATGGGCGCAGGGGACGGGGCAAAAGTCTACGCATAGGTCCTAAAAACACTCCTTTAGGTGGAAATTAGGTTGTTGTTCCAGGGCGGAAGGTTGAGGAAAACCAATATATCAACTTTATTTGATGTATTTTGAGCTTACTCCATGGTTCTGGGCTCAGGCATGCGGTTAATGAAAATCAACATTGACTGTTTTGAGCCCCAGCTATGGAATGTCAGAATTTGGGCGTCAAAGGCTAAGTATCCGTCCAAACCTGAAATTAGAAATTACTATCAATGATCTCCAGGCCACGTTAAGGTCAAATTAATTCCTCCTGGCCTTAAGCATGTCTTTACAATCCAGATGAAGCCCCTGACATCTAGGGAAATATGTTTAGGTTTTAGCTTGAATGGTCAGGCTTTGCCGCAATTTCTGGACTCAAGTTGAAAATTGGTCAAATCGGTTTGCCCCAGGTTTATTTCTTTAAGTTTTAGTTAATTCCACTCCTCTTAACCTAGTCTTTACTAAATCAGGGTATTGTCGTGCCTGTGAAGTAGATTCGGATTTTAGTGTTTGTATCCGTCGTTACAGAATCTCCCAGTTCTATCTGGTTCTGGCCGCTTCACGCTTGACGTTTTTTGGTGATTGAGGATCATGATTGCAAAGTTAAAGCGGTCTCGTCTTTTAGCTGCCCTAGCAGGGTTGTCAGTCGCTCTCACAGTGGTTGCCTGCGGTGGCGGTGGTACTGATACAACAACCGGTGGCGGCCCCACTTCTACGGGTGAAACAATTGCCATCAGTGGCGCTGGTGCGACCTTCCCGGCTCCTTTGTACCAAAACTGGTTTACCACCTACGCCCAAAATGTTAATCCGGATGTTCAAATCAGTTATCAGTCCGTGGGTAGTGGGGCTGGCTTAGAACAATATATCAATGGCACCGTGGATTTTGGTGCTTCCGATGCCCCGATCAAAGGCGATCGCTTGGCTTCATTTAAGGCTAAGTACAACGCCGATCCGATTCAAGTTCCCATGGCCGGTGGTTCCGTGGTCTTAGCCTACAACTTACCCGGTGTGGAAGGCTTAAAAATTTCTCGGGAAGTCAAGTGTGGCATCGTTGAAGGCAAAATTACTCAGTGGAACGATCCCAAAATTGTTGCAGACAACCCAGGCGCGACGTTGCCCGATAAACCAATAACCTTCGCTCACCGTTCCGATGGCAGTGGCACCACCTTTATTTTTGTCAACCACATTGCTGCCGCCTGCCCAGGTTGGACTGCGGGTGTGGGAACCTCGGTTGATTGGCCAGTCGGTGTTGGTGGTCAAGGGAATGAAGGGGTTGCAGCCCAAATTCAGCAAAATGAAGGCACCATTGGCTATGTGGAATTTGCCTATGCCAAGCTGAACAATATCTCCATGGCTGAAGTGCAGAATAAAGCGGGTAACTTTATTGTTCCGAGTCCGGAAGCCGCCTCCTTGGCCTTTGCTGGCGTAGAGGTGCCGGAAGATTTTGGTCTATTGGTTCCAGATCCAGAAAACCCACAAGCCTACCCCATTGCCGGTTTGACCTGGATTATGGTCTATCCCGAGTATGCCGATGCCAAGAAATGGGAGGCCCTAAAAGCCACGCTAATCTGGGCATTAACAGAGGGTAAATCGATCACCGAACAACTGGATTATGTGCCGATGCCTGACGATATCGTCGAGCGGGTAAAAACAGTTCTCGAAGGTGTGAAAGCTGGTTAATTGAACTGGCTTCCCTGATTTAATTCGGGGGGTTGAGTGAATTCTTGATCTCCCGAATTGTTTTTGCATAAGTTTTGAGTAATTCCTATGACCCTTGCGGAACCATCCCCTCCCTTAGACGCTGCAGCCATTGAAGCTAAAAAGGATTTGCGCTATTACCTGGATCAATCCTTTTATTACTTGACAATGGTTTTTGCCTTAGCAATGTCAGTTGCCTTGGTTTGGATTATTGTCCAAATTGGTTTGACGTCCCTCCCAGCCATTCAAAAATTTGGCCTGGGTTTTCTCACCAGCACCACTTGGGATCCCGTACAAAATATTTATGGGGTGCTACCACAAATCTACGGAACTATTGTTACCGCCATTATTGCCCTATTGGTGGCTGTTCCCTTGGGCTTGGGGATTGCGGTTTTTCTCAGTGAGGATTTCTTACCCACCTCAGTTTCTACCCCCATAGCCTTTGCCATTGAACTCCTAGCCGCCATCCCCAGTGTTGTCATCGGGCTCTGGGGGATTTTTGTGCTCATTCCTTTTATTCGCCCATTTTTTGACTTTCTCCACAACAACTTGGGTTGGATTCCTCTCTTTTCAACTCCAGGCCGAGGAACGAGCATTTTAACCCTGGGATTAGTTCTGGCCTTCATGATTTTGCCCCTGATTACCTCGATTTCTCGGGGAACTCTTGTGTCTCTCCCTCCCCATTTGCGTCAAGGGGCTATGGCTCTGGGGGCTACCCGTTGGGAAACCATTCTTAAGGTTCTAATTCCCGCCGGTTTTTCTGGGATTGTCGGCTCAGTCATGTTGGCTTTAGGTCGGGCTATGGGCGAAACCATGGCAGCGGCGATGTTGGTGGGCAATGCAAACCGGATTAACGCCTCAATTCTCGAACCGGGCTCTACCATTGCATCTTTGATCGCCTCTCAGTTTGGGGAAGCGGGTCGGGAACAGGTAGCAGCTCTGCTCTATGCTGGTTTGATTTTGATGCTCCTGACCTTGTTAGTGAACATTCTCGCCGAAGTCATTATTAAGAAGTTCCAAAACGTTGAGCGGTAGGATTTAACCATGACTGGAATTACTCAACCCACTCCCAGCGAATCTGGACTAAACCTCAGTAAGGTATGGACTTCGACTCGCAATCTTTTCAACCTGTTTATGACTGGGTTGAGTGGAGTTTTCGCTGCCATTGCGATCATTCCTTTGGCTGCCATTATCTGGAGTGTGGCCTCCAAAGGAATCACTCGGATCAATTTGGATCTCTTCACTAAACTGCCGCCGCCCCCTGGCCTTTCCGGTGGAGGGTTAGGGAATGCGATTTTAGGAACCATTATTACGTTGGCCATCGCTTGCATCATCAGTGTACCAATTGGGGTTCTGGGGGCGATTTGGCTCTCTGAGTTTGGCCGTGGATCAAAAATTGCCTATTGGGTACGCTTCTCAGCCAACGTCCTCAGTGGGATTCCCGCCATTCTAGCTGGGTTGTTTTCCTACACCATTGTTGTTTTAACCATGGGGAGTTTTAGTGCCTTTGCCGGGGGAGTTGCCCTTTCTGTGGTGATGTTGCCGATTATTATGCGCACCACTGAAGAAGGTTTAGTCCTTGTACCCCAAGAAGTGCGGTTGGCAGCCTTTGGCCTGGGGGCGACTCGGTTTGAAATGGTGAGTCGGGTGATTTTACCGGCGGCATTACCAACCATCGCAACTGCGATTACCTTGGCAGTGGCTCGGGCTGGGGGAGAAGCAGCACCCTTGCTCTTTACGGCTTTGAATAATAACTTCTGGTCAACAGATGTCTTGAAGCCGATTTCTACCCTCTCTGTTCAGGTGTATTTCTTTTCGATTATTCCCTACAAGCCTCAGCAGGAACTGGCGTGGGCAGGGGCACTTGTCCTTTTGGGAATTATTCTTTTTGTCAGTATTTCCTCCAGGTTTCTGACTCGCAAAAAAGCGTTTTAAGGTTCTTTCCTGTTCATGATTGCTAACGAGGCATTTCAACAATGACGACCAATGGTTCTAGTGCATCGGCTCCGGCTCCAACCGTGGTGATGGAAGCGATTAATTCCTCAATTTTTTATGGTTCCTTCAAAGCCGTCCGGGATGTTTCTCTACAGATCTATGCCAACCAAGTAACTGCCTTAATCGGCCCCTCTGGTTGTGGCAAAAGTACTCTGCTGCGCTGCTTCAATCGGATGAACGACTTGGTACCTGGGGCCCGGGTCGAAGGCAAGATCACTTATCACGGCAAAGATCTCTACGCCAAAACCGTTGATCCAGTTGAAGTGCGTCGGCGGATCGGGATGGTGTTTCAGAAGCCAAATCCTTTTCCCAAGTCAATCTATGACAATGTCGTTTTTGGGGCCCGGGTAAACAAATATAAGGGCGACTTGGATGAACTGGTTGAGACTTCTTTGCGCTCAGCGGCCCTTTGGGATGAAGTGAAGGACAAGCTGAAGGAAAGTGGTTTATCTCTCTCTGGAGGTCAACAACAACGGCTTTGTATTGCTCGCACCATTGCCACCCGTCCAGAAGTCATTTTGATGGATGAACCCTGCTCTGCATTGGATCCGATATCGACATTGCGGGTAGAGGAATTGATCAATGAGCTGAAGAAGGACTACACGATTGTGATCGTCACCCATAACATGCAGCAGGCGACTCGGGTTTCTGACCGAACAGCTTTCTTCAATGCTGAGGCCACAACAAAGGGAAATCGGGTGGGCTATTTAGTTGAATGTGACGTAACCAATGTTGTCTTCAGTAGCCCGAAGGAACAGGCCACCATGGACTATGTCAGCGGCCGATTTGGTTAATTCCTAGGTTCGGCTCAGGGCCTGGCATAGATCTAAATTAAAGTAGGTTCTGCCCTGGGGGTTACCCGCCAAGACTTCAAATGGTTTATCTGGTTCCCCTAGACAGTCAAGCACTAGGGTAGCTCCCTCAAAGTTGTGGGTTTGGGTATAGCCATTTACAGTTACAACTGTGGTTAAGCCCGCCTCCTGAGTTGAGATTAATCCATTTTCAGAATCCTCAAATGCTAAACAATCTTCTGGAGATAGTTTCATTTCTGCCAGGGCATAGTGGTAAATGTCTGGAGCGGGTTTTTTGGCGGGAACGATGTCTCCAGCCGCAATCACTTCAAACCAATCAATACTCTCCAGGCCAAGGGTATGTTCTAAGAGCGCGGTGACATTGGCTGGGGTTGTGGTTGTGGCAATGGCGAGGCGGTATCCGGCAATGCGGGCTTCTTGGAGTAGTCGTTTGACCCCAGGCCGTAAGGGAATCGCTCCGGTTGAGAGCAGTTCGGTATAGTGTTTGGTTTTTGATTTGTGGAGTTCTGCAATTAACTCGGTGATATTTCTGGGTTGGGGCCAGTCTGGACGAAATTGATCCAGGTAATAGCGCATTCGTTCTTTGCCCCCAGTCACCGCTAAAAGCTGGCCATAAAGCTCGGTGGACCAATCCCAATCCAGGCCCGCCTCCTGAAAAGCTCGATTAAAAGCAACCCGATGTCCATCCCGCTCCGTATCGGCCAGGGTGCCATCAACATCAAAAATTAAGGCGTGCCAGCGTGCCATAGGGTTTTACCTGAAGTCCTCTTTCCCATTTAACGATGAATTGCCCCAGGCCTGGGATTAGAACAGGTTGGGAAAACTTATCTTGACCTTAAGAGCTTGCAATTCTGGAAACGGGGCCGACTGAGAGCTTTGGGGTAAGATACATTTGTCAATCTCATCAAGAACTACCGTCCATGGACTTCACCACTCTTGCGGCCCAGCTCAATGTTGGCGTGATCCTGCCCGAAACCATTGTGATTTTGACCCTTTTACTTGTTTTGGTGGCTGATTTAATTGTTGGGCGGCGGTCGGATCGATGGACATCCTACATTGCAGTGGCTGGCCTGTTAGGGGCGGTTGCTTCCATGACCTTGCAATGGGATCAAACAGAAACTTTGGGTTTTCTTGGCAGTTTCCGCAGTGATAATCTGAGCCTTCTTTTCCGGGGAATTATTGCCCTCTCCAGTGTGGTGACGATTTTGATGTCCATGCGCTATGTGGAGCAAACCGGTAGTGCCTTGGGCGAATTCATCACCATTTTGTTATCGGCCACGGTCGGCGGTATGTTTTTGGCAGGGGCCGAGGAACTGGTGATGATTTTTGTTTCCTTGGAAACTTTGAGTATCGCCTCCTACATCATGACGGGTTACATGAAGCGGGATTTGCGCTCCAACGAAGCTTCACTCAAGTATTTGCTCATCGGGGCAGCCAGCTCAGCAATTTTCCTCTATGGTTCATCGCTACTCTATGGTCTCTCGGGTGGATCAACATCCCTAGTTGCCATTGCCGGAGCAATTTCAGGACAATCCCTGGGACTGTTAATTGCCCTTGTCTTTGTGATTGCTGGAATTAGCTTTAAAATTTCCGCCGTTCCCTTTCACCAGTGGACTCCAGATGTCTATGAAGGTGCGCCGACCCCAGTTGTGGCTTTCTTATCTGTGGGTTCAAAGGCTGCGGGGTTTGCCTTAGCAATTCGTTTCTTAACCTTGGCTTTTCCGAGTTTGGCGCCGGATTGGAAGTTAATCTTTACGGTTTTAGCCATTCTCAGCATGATTTTGGGGAATGTGGTGGCCTTAGCCCAAACCAGCATGAAGCGGATGTTAGCCTACTCATCTATTGCCCAGGCCGGGTTTGTGATGATCGGCTTTTTAATAGGGACTGAGGCCGGGTATGCCAGCATGATGTTTTATCTGTTGATTTACCTGTTCATGAACCTCGGGGCTTTCACCTGCATTATTCTCTTCTCACTCCGCACAGGAACCGATGACATTAACGAATATGCTGGTCTGTACCAAAAAGATCCGCTCCTGACCTTGGGGTTAAGCCTGTGCTTGCTTTCCTTGGGGGGAATTCCGCCGCTCGCTGGATTCTTTGGTAAGCTCTACCTCTTTTGGGCGGGTTGGCAAGCAGGGGCCTATGGATTGGTGCTCTTGGGCCTGTTGACCAGTGTTATCTCCATCTACTACTACATCCGGGTTGTGAAGATGATGGTGGTGAAGGAACCTCAAGAAATGTCTGAGGCCGTTAAAAACTATCCGGAACTCAACTGGCAGGCTTTTGGGATGCGTCCTTTACAGGTTGGCCTGGTCTTGACAGTGATTGCCACCTCTCTGGCGGGTATCTTGGCTAATCCCCTATTTAACTTGGTTAATGCTGCGGTAACCACCATTCCCACTTTTACAGCGACTTTCCCCGTGGCCCAGACCTCCGTTAAATCCATCCCTCCAACTACACTCAGCCAAGCCCCCAACCTATCAACCGAACTGAATTAAATTAATCCCTTAACTCAATCTTAACCAAGGCATAACTCAAGTCAAGCTTTGGGAATGATAGTGTACATAAGGTAATTTCTAACCTGTAATAGTTGGAAATACGAGTAATGTCGAATTCCTAATGTATAGGTTTCTCTAATTACTGACTTAACAAGTATTAAAGCTTGTACAAGTCAAAATCTCTTACGGTGTTGTGCATAAAACTCTTAATCTTAGAGTTGAATGTGTTGAGGAGTGTTCAAGGAGAACGTTTATGTCCCGTTTATTGTGGACGTTGCTAGCTACATCTCCAGCTTTGGCCCTAGGCCTGGGGAGTGCTGCTGGAGCAACTGAAGCGACAACAAGCTTGTTACAACTAAATTCTGCCGAATTGCAGTCTGGGGCTCAGACCCAACTGTTGTCTTTGCCAGAACAACCCCGCCTCAATTTGGCTCAGAGTGTTGGCAATTTACGGAATGCCCCCTCGGTTTCTTCTTTGGAAGAGGATCCCCTCGCTGGTGCTTTACCAACTCCTGAAATCAATACGACTACGCCTCCCAGTACGTCAGCAATTGGTAGACGCTCCCGGCAATCTCTGCCCCAAGTTACGTCAGTTTCGCAATTGTCCGATGTTCGCCCCACAGACTGGGCCTATCAAGCTCTGGCTTCTTTGGTTGAGAAGTATGGCTGTATTGCAGGTTATCCCGATGGCACCTTCCGCGGTAATCGGGCGGCAACTCGTTACGAAATGGCGGCGGCATTGAATGCTTGTTTAGATGTCGTTAGCGATCGGTTTGCCACAAAAGAAGATTTAGCTGCCCTGCAACGGTTAGCTCAAGAGTTTGCCAACGAACTGGCTGTGGTGAAAGGCCGGGTTGATAACTTGGAAGGCCGGGTTGCCAATTTGGAAGCCGTCCAATTTGCGACTGTCACTAAGCTTAACGCCACAGCGATCTTTAGTTTGTCTGATGTCCTTTCTGGTGACCGTGCCAATCCACCTGGAACTGGGCCTGGTGGGACTAATGTTGCCGGGGCAGGCATTGTTGATAATGTCGTTGTCCAGGATCGGGTGCGCCTAAACTTCGATACTAGCTTTACTGGTAAGGATTTGCTCCGGATTCGGTTACAGGCTGGTAACATTACCAACTATGCCCAAATCACAGGAACTAATGCTTCCCGCCTAGCCTATGAGGGCGGTGCTGGTAACGTCTTTGCCCTAAATAAGCTTTTCTACCGCTTCTCCCCTGCACCCAACATGACCATTTGGGCTGATGCCAATGCTGGGTCTTGGGAAGACAACATGTTTACCTTCAACCCCTACTTCCAATCCAGTGATACCGGTGCCTTGTCTCGGTTCGGTCGGTTTAACCCCATTTACCGAATTTATGGAACCAACCCGATGGGTTTAACCTATAACTGGAAGTTTGCTGAAAACAAGGAAGCGGGAACCAGTGCTGACTTTACCCTCGGTTACTTAGGTGGTGGTGCGTCTGCTAATCAAGCTGCTAATCTCCCCTTAAACCCAACCAATCCAACAGCAAATCAGGCTGGCCTCTTTGGTGATGCCTATGCCGCTCTGGCTCAGATTTCAGTGCGCCCTATTAAGGACTTAGCCTTGGGTGTGACCTATGTTCGGGCTTTTGGTGTTGATCCAAGCGGCTCAACTGGAACTTCTGGGTATACAGGTGCTGGTAACAATCCTACTGGTGGTGGTGTCGCTAATGTTGAATCTGATAACCTCGGTTTCCAATTCACCTATAAAGTGATCCCTCAATTTACCTTATCCGGTTGGGTCGGCTACTCCAGCGTGAATGCCGTACAAGGGCCTGCCACGGGTCGCAATGCCCAACTGCTTAACTGGGCGATTACTGCTGCGGCCCCAGACCTATGGCAGAAGGGTGATGTTGCCGGCCTCATCTTTGGTCAGCCACCCCAGTCCATCAGTAACAACTTTTTGACAGCGGGTAACGTAACGGCCTTTAACACCTATCACTTGGAAGGATTTTATCGGTTCCAGATGAGCCCGAACATTTCTGTGGCACCTGGGTTGATTACCGTGTTTAACCCTAATAACAACTCTGCCAATGCGCCGATTGTCTTGGGTGTGATTCGCACAACCTTCCAGTTCTAGAAAACACGCTTCTCAAATCGAGATTTTTTAGGGGCCTCCAGGCCTCTTTTTTTATGCGAATAATCATTGTCGCCCAGACTAATCCACTTTCCTTCCGCTAAATGTCAAAAGCGTCAATGTAGCCTTCGTAAAGGTTTAGGGCAATTTTTGTGCTCCATTTCGAGGTCAAATAACCAATGCTTAAAACACCCCTAAGCTTTGGTTGTTTCTATATTTCAGTTCTAAAGGAAATTGTTATCTTTTGTGCTTTATACCTAAACACAAAATATCCAAGAAGAAAGTTCCCAACGCCCTAACCCAGGCCCACTGGAATTTTAAGCTTAAATTCTGGCAACACATCCAAATAAAACGTTTCAAGTGCATTGATGTTTCGAGCTAGACTGTAGTGTTCAACTACCCGCTGACGTGCCTTCTGCCCAAGTATCGGGATCATTTCGGGGTGTTGATGCAGTAAGGGTAAGAGAGTTTGCAGTTGGGTTTTGACGTACTGAGGATGCAAGATAATCCCAGCATTTTCCAATACCTCACCATCGGCACCAACATCGGTGGCAAGACAGGCCAACCCACAGGCCATGCCCTCTAACAATGACAATGAAAGCCCCTCAACAAAAGAGGGCAAGACAAAGACATCCGACCCCCTGAGTAGGTCAATTCGGCGCTGTTCATCTAAAATAGTTCCCAGCCAGAAAATATTTTGGGTTGGTCCATAGGTGGACATTAAGGAAGGCATTAAAGCCCCTCCTCCCACCATCAAGAGTTTGCAGCCCTCTGGCAGTTTGGCTTTACACCAGGCCCTGAGCAAGGATTCAACATTTTTTTCAATGGCAATGCGGCCCTGATAAATATAAAGTCGCTCGGCATTAAACTCCTGTTTAGCTCGGGAGGGGCCTGGGGAATATTTATCGGTATCAACTCCATTGGGAATTACGATGACCTTAGCGCCGGGAACCCCCAATCGAATTAAGAGTTCTCGCTGGGGTTGAGAAAAGATAATAATTCGGTCGTAGTTGGCTAAAAATGGGGCATACAACTGATACATAAATAACTGTGTACCAGAAGATAGATTTCGGTACTTGTCGCTGTAGGCTGGGTGAAAAGTTGCTACTAGGGGAATGTTGAGTTCTTCACAGATTTCTGGCAAGACAAAGTCCAGTGGGGAAAGTGTCAAGGAGGCATGGACAATATCTGGCTTGAGTTGCTTTAGGGCAGAGGCTAAAACCTTACTTGCCCGCAAGGAGGGAATGGTATAAACCTGGGATTTGTAAAGGCAGGGAATTTGCACTTCTTCACTTCGCCCAGGCCCCTGACTGTGATCAAAATTTTCACCATCGGCATCTTGGACAAAGTGGAGAAAGCTAACTCGATGCCCTCGATCCTGAAGTGCATTCGTTATTTCCCGACTGTAGGTTACATTGCCACAGGGGGGTGATTTTTTTCCGAGCCAAGCAATGTGTAACGGCAAGAGAATCTACGCTTTCCGAAAAAGAACTTATAGTCATCCTACTGGATCAGTTGACAGGTGCTTGGGACTAGCTGTAATTATCTTGGGAGCAAATTTCGGTTTCTGCAAACTGTGTGAGGCTCCTAACTTGACGCATGAGAGGAAATAATGAGCAGGCAAGAATATCAACCAGATTATCAAGATGTATTACGATTCTTGTTTAGCTCCTCCACAAGCCCTAGCCATGGCCATTCTCGGCCAGAGTGGTTTTCCAAAAATCCTGAGTTTGATCAAATCCCTCTGGAGCAAGGGTTTGCCTCACTCTATGAAGCAGGAGTTCAGGAAAACCTCCAGGCCTGGGAGCGCTGCAACAGTGATATCAGAAATTACCCTAAAATCTGACTCTTGTTAGTCTCTGATTTCCGAATCTTGGGGTAGCATCTCAATTCCCGACAACGACAAATCAACTTGAAAACACGGCACGGTAGGGGTTTACATTTCAGTTCCTAAGCGACAAATAGCTTTCTTGGCAGAAGTGTTGAACCAAGACATAAAACTTAACACATCAAGCGACAAGAATCTCTAGCATCCAATCAAAGCTCCAATGAACAACGGAGCATTTTCGACTGAATTCTAGCTGTAAGTATCGAAGTTTATCTAATATAGAATATTTTATAGAAACATTAAAATAAGATTCTATATCGTAGCAAAGAATTTTTGCATGGACGTAATATTTTCTTAAAATCTACAATCAGATTTATTGCTGTATCTGATAAATTTTGTAAATCGATTCAATTTTATATCTTTGAATGGGCAAAAAGAATATAGGATTTACCCATTATAAAATATGCACTAATTTTTTTCAAAATGAAGACCCCCAATACACTTTTTGCAGTTACGCTAGCAATCTCTTCCTTTGCTTTTGGTTTATCTGCCAATGCCGATACAGTCAAAGCTCGTTGTGATGTTTATCATAAAGGTGAAGATCGAGTTG
>CAZZCG010000005.1:0-163217 GCA_964653145.1 uncultured Synechococcus sp.
TCGTGGCGATGTTGTTGATCAATTCCATCATGATCACGGTTTTGCCCACACCGGCACCACCAAACAGACCGATTTTGCCGCCCCGACGGTAGGGAGTCAGCAGGTCGATCACCTTAATTCCGGTTTCAAAGACAGAGGGCTTAGTTTCCAGTTCGGTAAATTTGGGAGCTACCCGGTGAATTGGTGAGGTTTCACTCCCACTCACGGCTCCTTTTTCATCAACAGGCTCGCCCAAGACGTTAAAAATTCGACCCAGGGTGGCGGTTCCGACCGGGACACTAATGGCGGCTCCGGTATCGACAGCTTCCATGCCCCGCACCAGGCCATCGGTGGTACTCATGGAGACAGCCCGAACTTTGTTATCCCCTAACAACTGCTGCACTTCAAAGGTTACGGCCACATCCAGGCCAGAATCGGTTTTACCTTCGACTCGGAGTGCATTGTAGATGGAGGGGAGCTTGCCATTGGGAAATTCAATATCTACCACCGGGCCAATAATCTGGGTGATGTAACCTACATTGGCTCGCTCGACTGTTGTGACCATAACCTACGCCTTCATTACCTTTGCTGATTGATTGTTTGCGCTCCACCGGAAACCAGAGGCAACGCGTGGGAATAGTTCTGTGCCCAAATGCACCATCATTAACCCTATCACACGGGGATCCTTTGCAAACATTCTTGAAGCGACTGCATCGGCTGTTCCGAAGTCCCAGGCCCCAAGGGTTACGCCACCACCTCAATTTCGTCTTCAAAAAACCAAGTACTACCCTTGCCATCAAAGGCAACCACCACACCCACGCCACTGCCATCGGTCATTTTGAAGCCAGTAATAGTCCCAACTTTGCCCAATTTTCCGGCCACCCCCTGGTCAACGCGATCTCGGATCCGGCATACCCGTACTTTTTGGCCAACGTCCATAGTGTTTCCTCGGTGTTTTTCAGTGTGTCCCTGGCGGTTTCTTGCGATCTGTATCCCAACCGGGGCATTGTGCTTAAATCCTTGCCCATCCTACCAGGCCCCTATCCCTTTGAAGCACTGAATCCACGGCAATTTGACAGCCAAATTTTCAATCCCTAATGTTGAGGAAGATCGCCAAGGACTAAACCCCCAACCTAGACCTCGAGCGCGGGTGGACACGATAGTAATTTCGGGGAGGGCGAGCATGCAACAGGTTGATCTGACAACATTAATTGCGGTGACTCAGGAAATTAACCAGGCCTGGGTGCCTGCCCGGTTGGAATTAGCCTATCAACGGGATCGCCATACCCTATCTTTGGGGCTGAGAACCATGGAGACAAAAGGTTGGTTAACCCTGGCCTGGCATCCCCAAGCAGCCCGCATTCATCTCGGTGAGGCTCCCCCCCGCCAACCGGACACTTTCACCTTCAGTCAACAGCTTCAACATCAAATAAAAGGATTAGCCCTGATCCAGATTAGTCAATTGGAGCCCTGGGAGCGGGTGTTAGAACTGCAATTTGCGCGCCGGCCGGGTGATCTGCCCCTTTGGCATCTCTATTTGGAAATCATGGGGAAATATAGCAATCTGATTTTGGTTAACCAGGCCGGGGAAATTGTCACTGCTGCCCATCAAGTTAGTAGCCAGCAATCGCGCCGTCGCCCCATTCAAACTGGCCAACCCTACCAGGCCCCGCCCCCCCTCACCGAAGCCATTCCAACCCTAAAGGAACCGTTTGACCAATGGCAAGCCCGCTTGAGTTTGGTTCCAGGCCCGGTCAATAAATTATTGCTGAGTTGTTATCGCGGGTTAAGTTCTGCCTTGGTGCAGCAACTCCTTGAACAGGCCCAATGCCCCGCCAAAATTTCTACGGATCAGTTGTCTCCAACCCAATGGCAGCAGTTATTTACCGCTTGGCAGACCTGGTTAAGTGCTATGGCCGAGGGAAAGTGGCAACCGGGGTGGCGAGAATCCGGCTATGGCGTGATGGGTTGGGGGCTCAAACAAGCGGCCGATTCTGTGTCAACTCTGTTGTCCCAATACTATCAAGACCAACTCCAACACCAGGCCTGGCAGCAACTCAAGCAACAACTCAGCCAAAAACTCAAGCACTTACTCACTAAGTTGATGGAAAAAGCGACGGATTTTCGCCAACGCCTCACCGCAGCCAATGATGCCGAGACGTATCTTTACCAGGCCAACTTGCTCAATGCCCATAGACATGAGTGGCAACCGGGCCTGAAAACCTTAACGCTGGCGGACTTTGACACGGATGAGCCCCAGACGATTGATCTCGATCCCGAGCGCAACATCAGCGACAACATTGAAGCCTTCTACAAGCGCTATAAGAAACTCAAACGCGCCCAGGAGAGTATTCAACCCTTTTTAGCTGCCACAGAACAGGAAATTAACTACCTTTCCCAAGTTGCGGCGGCGGTGGAGCAATGTGACCGCTATCAAACCGCTGAAGACCTGGAAACCCTAGAAGAAATCCGGGACGAATTGATTCAGCAAAACTACCTGCCAGTTCCTGATTATCGCCGTCCGAGCAAAACCACGTTTAATTTTCTTCAATTCACCACGCCCACCGGTTGGGATGTCTTAATCGGCCGGAATAATCGCCAAAATGACCACCTCACCTTTCGCCTGGCCAGCCCCTACGATCTGTGGTTCCATACCCAAGAAATTCCGGGAAGTCATGTGCTTTTGCGCCTGGAAGCCGGAGATACCCCTAGTCCCAAAGACCTCCAATTTGTTGCCAATCTTGCCGCCTACTACAGCCAGGCCCGCCATACCAGTCAAGTTCCGGTGGTCTATACCCTACCCAAACACGTCTATAAGCCCAAGGGAATGCCGCCTGGCCTGGTGATTTATAAGCAAGAAACCATTATTTGGGCCTATCCCCAACAAGCTGAGATCTAAAGCCCCCTGGCCTGGCCCCGCCCTCGAACAAACCACTGTAGGATGAAGAAAAGTCACAGAGTTGTCAGCGTCATCGGCCATGTTGAAAGCAATTTTTGGGGATCCGAACCAACGGAAATTAAAAAAATATCAACCCTTGGTGACCGACATCAATCTTCTTGAAGAAGAGATTCAACCCCTCAGTGATGCCGAACTCCAGGCCAAGACCGGAGAATTCAAGCAACGCCACGAAAACGGTGAAAGCCTAGATGATCTCCTGCCAGAAGCCTTTGCCGTCGTCCGGGAAGCCTCGCGCCGCGTTTTAGGATTACGCCACTTTGATGTCCAGATGCTCGGTGGAATGATCCTCCACGACGGTCAGATTGCCGAAATGAAAACCGGGGAAGGCAAAACCCTTGTCTCCACCCTGCCAGCTTACCTAAATGCCCTCCCTGGAAAAGGGGTACACATCATTACCGTTAACGACTACCTCGCTCGGCGAGATGCGGAATGGATGGGGCAAGTACATCGGTTTTTGGGGTTAACAGTTGGTTTAATTCAGCAGCAAATGCCACCCCAGGAACGCCAAAAAAGCTACGCCTGCGATATTACCTACGCCACCAACAGCGAAATTGGCTTTGATTACTTGCGGGACAACATGGCCACCTCCATGGCGGAAGTCGTGCAGCGGCCGTTTCATTACTGTGTGATTGACGAGGTGGATTCCGTCCTAATTGATGAAGCCCGCACCCCTCTAATTATTTCCGGTCAAGTCGAACGCCCCACGGAAAAATACCTCAAAGCTGCCGATATTGCCCGAGCCCTGAATGCCGAAGACCATTACGAAGTGGATGAAAAAGCCCGGAACGTCCTGATGACCGATGAAGGGTTTATTGAAGCGGAAAAACTCTTGGGTGTAGAAGACCTATTCGATCCCCAAGACCCCTGGGCCCACTACATCTTCAACGCAATTAAGGCTAAGGAACTGTTCATCAAGGATGTCAACTATATTATTCGCGGTGAAGAAATCGTCATCGTGGATGAATTTACTGGACGGGTGATGCCAGGCCGGCGGTGGAGTGATGGACTACACCAGGCCATTGAAGCCAAAGAGCGGGTGGCAATCCAAAACGAATCCCAAACCCTGGCCACCATTACCTATCAAAACCTGTTCTTGCTCTATCCCAAGCTCGGGGGGATGACCGGCACCGCCAAAACGGAAGAAGCCGAACTGGAAAAAATCTACAAGTTGGAAGTCACCGTCGTCCCCACGAATCGGGTCAGTAGCCGCCGGGATGTGTCGGATGTGGTCTATAAAAACGAAATGGGCAAGTGGCGAGCCGTAGCCGAAGAATGTGCCGAATTTCACCGCGAAGGCCGGCCGGTACTCGTCGGCACCACCAGCGTGGAAAAGTCGGAAATTCTCTCCCAACTCCTGCAACAAGAGGGTATTCCCCATAACTTGTTAAACGCAAAACCAGAGAACGTCGAGCGGGAATCAGAAATCATTGCCCAGGCCGGACGCAAGGGTGCCGTCACCATCTCCACCAACATGGCCGGTCGGGGAACGGACATCATCTTGGGTGGAAATGCTGAATACATGGCCCGTTTAAAAGTTCGGGAATTTTTCATGCCCCGGATTGTTATGCCCGAAAGCGATGATCCCATGTCCTTGTTGAGTTTGATGGGTAACCAAAAGTCCGGCGGGCAAGGCTTTGGCGACCAAGTTAAACAAAAATCCTGGAAAGTCTCCACCGACATTTTTCCCACAGAAATTTCCAAAGACGCTGAAACCTTAATTCGAGAAGCGGTGGATTTTGCGGTCAAACAATATGGTGAGCGCAGCCTGCCGGAACTCCAGGCCGAGGATCTGTTAGCCGTAGCAGCGGAAAAAGCCCCCACCCAAGACCCCGTGATCCAAAAACTGCGGGAGGCCTATAACCTGATCCGCCATGAGTATGAAACCTTTACCAGTCAGGAACATCAAGAGGTGGTGGAATTGGGGGGACTCCATGTGATTGGGACAGAACGCCACGAATCGCGCCGAATTGATAACCAGTTACGCGGGCGGGCGGGCCGACAAGGGGATCCGGGTTCAACGCGATTTTTCCTCAGCCTGGAAGATAACCTTCTGCGGATTTTTGGCGGCGACCGAGTAGCGGGGATGATGAATGCGCTCCGGGTTGATGAGGATATGCCCATTGAGTCGCGGATTTTGACCGGTAGCCTCGAAAACGCCCAGAAAAAAGTTGAAACCTACTACTACGACATCCGAAAACAGGTGTTTGAGTATGACGAGGTGATGAACAACCAACGGCGGGCTATTTATGCCGAGCGGCGACGGGTGTTAGAAGGCGAAGATCTGAAAGATCGCGTCCTGGAATATGCCGAAAAAACCATGGATGATATCGTTACTGCCTATGTCAATCCAGAACTGCCCCCGGAAGAATGGGACTTAGCCAGCTTGGTCAGTAAAGTCCAGGAATTTGTTTACTTACTCTCGGATTTAGAACCGGAACATCTCCATCAACTCAGTGTTGCCGAAATGCAGTTGTTTCTCCACGAACAAGTCCGCACTGCCTACGAGCGTAAAGAAGCCGAAATTGATCAAATCCAACCTGGATTGATGCGCCAGGCCGAGCGATTCTTTATCCTGCAACAGATTGATACCCTCTGGCGGGAACACCTCCAACAGATGGATGCTCTACGGGAGTCGGTGGGGTTACGGGGTTATGGTCAAGAAGACCCCCTCGTGGAATACAAACGGGAAGGCTATGAAATTTTCCTGGATATGATGATTATGATTCGTCGGAATGTGGTTTATTCCCTGTTCCAATTCCAGCCCCAAATGCCCGCAAAAGCAACTGAAGTCCCGTCAGAAGTGGTGTAAAACTTCACAATCAGGTTAGATGTGATGACCAGTGCTATCCCGACAATTCCCTTAGTTACTGATGTTTGGACTCAAGGCAGTTGGGAAGACTTTATCGGCCTGGTGAATCAAGCGGAGTCAGATAGTAACGCCCTCAAGTTTTACTACCGCAATGGCTGGATGAGGATCGAGACCATGCCAACTAGCTCAATCCATGGACGTTACAATCTGATTTTGGCTCAATTAGTCAGTTTTTATTGCACGCTTAAAAAAATTCCATGCCAAGGGTTTACTAATTCCAGTTTTCGGGCAGAAAACCATCGAGAATTCCAACCTGACTTATCCTATTACATTGGCAAACACCCCCTTGAACTTTCACAGAGTACTAGCCCAGTTAATATCAATGATTTCGGTGTCCCGGATTTAGTGATTGAAATTTCCCTGAGCTCTCTCAATGATGACTTGGGGCAAAAACGCTTACTCTATGAACAGGTCAATGTGAAGGAATACTGGGTTGTTGATGCGTCTATGGCTTCAGTAATTGCCTTTGAAATTCTAGGTGGTGGTAGTCGGCAAATTTCCAGTTCCTCCGTTTTACCAGGCCTGGACTTAGGTATCGTTAATGCAACTCTCGAACGTAGTCGAACGGAAGATGACGGCGCAGTTGGGCGTTGGTTGTTAGTTGAGCTACAAAACTAAGGGAACTTCGGGACGCGGGTACCGGCAAACTCCTGTGATAATTCCAAAGTATCTCCCCTACACCAGCACCAACCACCCCTGAATGCCCATTTTGAAGTTAATCCAGATACTAGGAACTATGAAAGTATCCATCATAATCGGTGATCGGTGGACACTCAAGAGTCACCCTAGAAAGGGATTTAAGCTGCATTGTGTTCCATGCTTCAGCCAAATAACTAAAACTATTAATCTCAGGCTAATTCCCGCCAAACTCTGAAAATGGTCAACCTTCTGTGGTAGGCTAGAATACGCTGAAAAAGCAAATGGGTCGGTGCCCGAGTGGTTAATGGGGGCGGACTGTAAATCCGTTGGCTACGCCTACGCTAGTTCGAATCTAGCCCGGCCCATCACAATCAATCTTGAAATTTCTTGCGGGTATGCTGGAGTCATTCTGTTCGGCTACGTTTTCCTTTTTCAATAAAGCTGACTAAGCCAAGAATACTTATTCCTACTAAAAAAGAGACACTCAAACTTACCGCTCGGATTGGTTGCCAGAATCTTTCTGTCTCAGGCCCAGGTGAAATGACTTTGGTCCTAGGGGCGTGGGTAATATTCGCCGCGCTACACCCAGGCCTGGATAATCAGTTCTCCCCGGCTCAGACCAACGATAACCGCTAAAACTAGGCATCCTAAAAACGTCAAACCCAAAATAAAGAGTGCAAAAATCTCCCCAGCGGATAGGGGACGTTCCCGGATGGCAGCATTAATACCCCAGGCCCCGTATTGTGCATTGGATTTGCTTCTGTGGTTGACCGTTTGTTTTTCTGCAATACCGGACTGCTGCTGCCGTAATTGAGGGCTGTTCAAGAACCCATAGGCTTCATTCAGTTGCTCAAACTTTTCTCGAGCTAGGGCCAATGGCAGGCGAGTGGTATCTGGGTGGTAAAGCTTGCTTTTTTCCCGATAGGCCTGGCGGATTTCACTCATCGAAGCCCATGGCGAAATCCCCAAAATTTCATAGTAGCGAGTTGTTGGGGATAGCTTGCTCATCTTCCCATCTCTGTCAACGGGGCCTGGGACTATTTGATCAGGTCGAAGATTTTGAACATGGGCAGATACATGGCAACCAGGATCGAACCCACCATCCCTCCGAGTACGGCAATCATCATTGGTTCCATCACACTGGTTAATGCCTTGACAGCCTGTTCCACTTCATCCTCGTAGAAGTCCGCCACCTTCATCAGCATTTTATCTAATTCTCCAGTTTCCTCACCGACGTTAATCATCTGAGTTGCGAGGACTGGAAAGACCCGTGCCCGCTGAATGGCAATACTTAACATCCCCCCAGTTTGGACTTCAGCTTTTGCGGATTCAATTGCATTGGCTATCACTTGATTTCCGGCGGTTTGGCCAACAATATCTAGGGAACGCAAAATGGGTACCCCAGAACGAGAGAGGGAACCAAATGTCCGGCAAAAGCGAGCGACGGCTGTTTTTTCAATTAACTCACCAAACAATGGCAGCTTCAACATTAATTTATCCAGCATCAGGCGGCCAGCGGGAGTTTTGTAGTAAAAGCGAATTCCAACCACGATTCCAACCACAACAATAATCAACAAAGCCATGTATTGGGGGGTGCGTAGAAATTCACTCAAGTCCACCATGAATTGAGTAAAGGGGGGTAAGTCTCCACCTAACTGCTTAAAAATGCCATCAAATACAGGAATTAAGAAAATCACCATCCCCAAAAAAATACTCACCGCCAAAAGCCCCACCACTACCGGGTAAGCCAATGCCGATTTAATTTGGTTGTCAAGCCTGGCCTGGTCCTCGAGTAATTTGGAAATCCGATTAAGCACTTCATCCAAAACACCACCAGTTTCGCCGGCCTGGATCATCGCCACGTAGAGATTGTCAAACGCTTCTGGATGACCTCGCATAGCATCAGCCAGGCTACTCCCCTGCTGGACATCATTGTTTACGGCCATCAAGGTTTTTTTCAGCTTTGGGTTCGTACATTGATCCGCCATCACCCCCAGGCCCCGAACGAGGGCCACCCCAGCATTAACCAGTGAGGCAAATTGGCGGGAAAAAATCGCCTTGTCCTTCACCGTGATCTTGCTGAGAAAGCTGAGGTCAAGATCTGACTTCAGGGTGAGTTTTTGTGCTTCCTTGACCTCCAGAACCTGAAGTCCTTGGCTCTGGACATTTATCCGGGCATCCCTGACCGACTCAGCCGAATGTTTAATCGTCTTAAACTTGCCTCGAGCATCCTTGACCCGTAACTCATAGGTAGCCATAGCCAGAAATTCCTATTGACTGAAGTTAACTCAACACAACTAACGAATCGCTGCTGCTGGAGCAACTCCTGCCCCAATCAACCGTTGGAGTTCATCGCTACGGGATGATTTGGAAATCGCCGCCTCATAACTAATCATTCCCGCCTTGTAGTAATCCGCCAAAACCTTTTCCAGGGTCTGCATTCCCAGTTTGCCTCCGGTTTGGATTGCCGAATAAATCTGGGAGGTTTTCCCCTCTCGAATCAAGTTGGAAATTGCGGGGGTGGTGACCATAATTTCCTGGGCCATGACCCGACCAAATTCCCCGGGTTTTGGATTTTTCTTCGGTACCAAGGTTTGGCTGAAGACCGCCACGAGAGAGTTAGATAATTGCACCCGAATCTGGGTTTGCTGGGCCGGTGGGAACACATCCACCATCCGATCCACGGTTTGCGGTGCCGAACTAGTGTGTAGGGTGCCAAAGACTAAGTGTCCAGTTTCGGCGGCGGAAATGGCTAGCTGAATGGTTTCCAAATCTCGCATCTCACCCACCAGGATAATATCGGGATCTTCCCGTAACGCCGCCCGAAGAGCGTTGGCAAAGCTCTTGGTATCTTCCCCCACTTGCCGCTGGTGAATCAAACTTTTAATCGGCTCATAGACAAATTCAATCGGGTCTTCCACCGTCAGGATGTGTTCGGCCCGGGTTTTGTTAATCAAGTCAATCATGGCAGCTAGGGTTGTGGTTTTACCCGATCCCGTTGGCCCAGTCACCAGAATTAGTCCTCGGGGCCGCTCACTCATTTCCCGAACAATATTTGGTAAGCCCAACTGCTCAAAGGTGGGGATTTTAGAACTCAAGGCCCGTAAGCAAGCTGCAAAGGTGCCTCGATCCTTATAGACGTTGACCCGAAATCTTGCCAGGCCCCGAACCCCGTAGGAACAATCCAACTCCCAGTTTTGCTCTAGATGTTTCCGTTGGGTATTATTGAGCATACTAAAGATTAACCGCTGGCATTGCTCCGGCGTCATCGGCTCATAATCAGTGGGTGTAAGTTTGCCGCTGATGCGAATGTAGGGCGGTAATCCAGCGGACAGGTGTAAATCGGAACCACCACTGGCCACCACCTGCTCCATCAAATCTTCAATCATCAATTCCATGGTTCATGCTCCTTAATTAAGGCGTGTTTACATCAAGTGATTGTTTTGATTCGATATTTCTTCAGTCCCCGGCCACCATGAATCCAATGATCATTCAGTATTTATGATTCAAAGCGAGGAGTCATGCAGTACGGACAATCTAACCATTCTTGTTGCAAGCCAGCGTGACAGACCCGACAGGTGAGAGCAGTCTTGCGCTTGGCTTTTAGTTCCGACTCTAGACCGGTATCCGTGAAGGTTACCCGTTCCACTTCCTCAAAGGTGGTATGACCCTCCTGCACAAGCTGTAAACTATAGGCTAAAAGGGTTTTCATCCCTTCCTCTACAGCTGCTTCCTTAATTTGTTCCGTGGGAGCCGCCTCGGTAATCAGGGATTGCAGACGTTCCGTCACCCGCATAATTTCATAGACCCCAACCCGACCTTTATAGCCAATCCCATTACACTTCGAGCAAATGGGCTGTCCAGAGGCTTTGGCTACTTGAATTTCCTCAGTACTGAGACGATTCGCTCTATAAAAGGTGGTTTGTAGGCTTTGCGATGCAGATAACCCGAAACGAGCCAGTTCCTCAGAGGTTGGTTGGTAGGCAATTCTACACTCGGTACAAACTCGTCGCATTAACCGCTGAGCCACTACCCCAATCAAGGATGCAGAAACCATAAAGGGTTCCACTTCCATTTCCGACAGGCGGGCCACGGCACTGGCGGCATCATTGGTGTGGAGCGTCGTTAAGACCAAGTGCCCCGTCAATGCAGCTTCAATGGCGGTTTTAGCCGTTTCCTTATCTCGAGTTTCTCCCACCAGGATGACATCGGGATCCTGCCGCAAAAATGCCCGGAGAATTTCCGAGAAGTTCATGTTTTTCTCGCGAATCACCTGCACCTGGGTCAGACCAGGAAGGGTATATTCAATGGGATCTTCAGCGGTACTGATATTCACCCCAGGGCTATTACACTCTGCTAGGGCTGAATACAAGGTTGTTGTTTTCCCAGAACCTGTTGGTCCTGTTACTAAAATCAAGCCAAAGGGCCGCTTGGTCATGTCACGGACAATTGCTAAACTCTCCGGATCTGAAATCAACTTATCCAGGCCCAGTTGGGTAGAGGAGTTATCTAAAATCCGCAACACTACTTTTTCGCCCCAGCGACTGGGAAGGGTATTAACCCGGAAGTCAATGCGCCGTCCTTGAAATATTTTGCGAATCCGTCCATCCTGGGGCGCTCGTCGCTCAGCAATGTCTAAATCCGCCAGAATCTTGAAGCGCGACACAACTGCGGGAATAATTTTTTTGGGAAGTGGGTCAAAGGCCTGTTGCAGTACCCCATCCTTCCGAAACCGAACCCGCAAAAACTCTTCCTGGGGCTCAATGTGAATATCGGAGACCCCGTCTTGAAGCGCCTTAGCTAGAATTTTATTGACGAGGGCAATAATTGGGGCATCTTCAGCGCCTTTGAGGGCATCAACCAGGTCAATTTCCTGTTCGCCATCGACGTCCTCCAGACCCCCAATCGCCTCCAAGTCCCCTTCAATGTCAATCTTTCCGAGGGCAGCTGGCCCCCCTTTGCCCTTATCCTCCTGGAGTTGTTTTTCCAGGAATGGGGTAATCAGGTGCTGATAATCCTCGATGGTGATCACCATGCGTTTAAGGATTAAACCTTGGCCCCGCAAAGCCTTGCCCAGATTATCCACCGCTTCTAGGTTGTCCGGATCCACCATCGCCACCAGGAGATAGGGAGGATCGCTATCTCGGTTTAGGGAAATGGGGATGGCTTGATAGGTGCGGCAAATATCAATGGGTAAAATCGTCCCAATCAGTTCCCCGATCTGATCCGTAGGAAAGCGATTTAAATCAGGATCAAGGCAATCAATCCCATAAATCACCTTGAGCTCGAACAGTTGTTGCTTTTTATACTGCCGAAACACATCCGGGGGCATTGCCTTGCCGGTGACATCTTGTAAAACCTGAATCAAAGACCGTCCGGATTTTCGACTCTCAACCATGGCCTCACGCACTTGATCGGAGTTGGCGTACCCTGATTCGACTAGAGCTTTTTGAGTTGGAGTATCATGCCGTCTGACGGTGAGTGAACGCCGCTGGGGAGAGGTGTTGACCATGGTTTTATGGGGATGGTGAACGAGGGGGGATCGAACTTGCCTCTATATTAGACAAAAGTGTTTGTTCCGGGACGATTCAACCCAGGCCTGGGGGATTCTTAATGAAATCCTGGCATTCTGGTGGCAACAGTAGGGTAAGCTAACAATTAAGTTACCTCGGGGAAATTTGTCGCAATGGCGCGGGCCCTTTGAGTTGTAATAAAACTATAGAATCTTAGTGAATGTAGGTTTCTGAGCAGTAGCCATGGCAGCAGATGAAGTAACCACCCCCACGGAACCAACGGAATCCGCCGATAACCTCAGCACTTCTCCCAATGATGGGGGGAGTTCAGAATTTCTGGTGACGGGGGTTGACTCGGACGTGGTGATTGGCGGAACTGACGAAACTGCTGATGTTGCCCCGGAAGTGTTAACTGCCCTTGAGGAAACCATTGCCCGTCTCTCAATCGAAGGGGATGCGCTGCGACAACAGTTAGATGACCAGAAATTACAATTCCAGCGGTTGGCCGCCGACTTTGATAATTTCCGGAAACGGACTCAACGGGAAAAGGATGAACTGTCGGAACAGGCCAAGTGCTTAACCCTAACCGAATTGCTGCCGGTGGTGGATAACTTTGAGCGAGCCCGGGCCCACATCACCCCCCAAACTGATGCCGAAGAAAAAATCCATCGCAGCTATCAAGGGGTTTACAAGCAACTCGTGGAATGTTTAAAGAGTCTTGGAGTGGCTGCGATGCGCCCAGAGGGTAAGCCCTTTGATCCTGCCTTGCATGAAGCCGTGATGCGTGAAGAATCTAACGAATATCCGGAGGGAACAGTTCTCGAGCAACTGGTGCGTGGCTATGTCCTGGGCGAGCGGGTTTTACGCCACGCCATGGTTAAAGTCTCAATTCCCGGAGATGGAACCCCTTCTGCAACCCCCGCAGATCCCGCTTCAGCCCCATCGGAATAGCTGCAACATTTGACCCGCTCCCTGGCTTAGCAATCCCCCATGGTGTGGCAGACAGTTCCAGGCCTGGCCTAAGTTCAAAAAAATTTAGATTTACAGTGCTACCATAACGGCAGGTTTGGGGTATTCTCCAATAAGAGGATGCCGGTTGTGTGTTTGTTGAATTCATAAGCCTGATCAAAGCAATCACGGATGGTGGTTTGGGCTACTGTCCTGTTTTGAAGATGATGCAGTCACTCCATGTATTTCAAGCAATTAAATATTTGTAAGTTAAAACGTTCATAGCACCTTACTAAGTACGTCATGGGCAAAGTTATTGGGATTGATCTCGGCACAACCAACAGTTGTGTGGCAGTTCTGGAAGGGGGTAATCCCATGGTGATCCCCAATGCTGAAGGTGGAAGAACAACCCCCAGTATTGTGGCCTTTGGTAAATCCAGTGATCGCCTGGTTGGTCAATTGGCCAAGCGTCAGGCCGTAACTAACGCTGAAAATACAGTTTTTAGTATCAAGCGCTTCATTGGCCGGCGCTGGGATGAAACCCTTAATGAACGCGAACGGGTTTCTTACACCTGCATTACGGGAAAAGACCATACCGTCAATGTCAAAATCCGCGACAAGGAATATACCTGCCAAGAAATATCCGCCATGATCCTGCAAAAACTCAAACAGGATGCGGAGGCCTATTTGGGGGAAACCGTTGACCAGGCCGTGATCACTGTTCCCGCCTATTTTAGTGATGCTCAACGACAATCCACAAAGGATGCTGGAGCTATCGCCGGCTTGGATGTGATGCGGATCATTAATGAACCCACCGCCGCTGCCCTGGCCTATGGCATTGATAAACAGGATCAGGATCAAACGATTTTAGTTTTCGATCTGGGCGGGGGAACCTTTGATGTCTCGATTCTCCAACTGGGGGATGGGGTATTTGAGGTTAGATCTACGGCGGGCAATAACCACCTGGGGGGTGACAACTTTGATGAATGTATTTTGGACTGGCTCCTAGCTTCATTTCGGGAGGCGGAGGGAATTGATCTGTCCCAAGACAAAATGGCCCTGCAACGGTTACGGGAAGCTTCAGAAAAGGCCAAAGTGGAATTGTCCGGGACGATGTCCACCACTATTAACCTGCCCTTTATTACTGCCGATGCCACCGGCCCCAAACACATCGAAGCTGAGCTAACCCGCTCTAAGTTTGAGGAACTTGTGGGCCACCTTGTCCAGGCCACCGTCGAACCCATGAACCAGGCCCTGGCGGACTGTGGATTAAGCGTTGACGAAATTGACCGAATTTTGTTAGTCGGAGGGTCAACCCGAATCCCAGCCATTCAAGAAGCTGTCAAAGCCTTTTCTGGTAAATCCCCGGATCGGGCCATTAATCCGGATGAAGCTGTAGCCCTTGGGGCGGCCATTCAGGGGGGAATTCTCGGGAAAGAAACCACCGTTAAAGACCTCCTACTCTTGGATGTCACCCCCTTGTCCCTGGGGATTGAAACCCTTGGGGGTGTCTTTAGTAAAATCATTGACCGCAACACCACCCTCCCCACCAGTAAAACCCAGAGTTTTTCCACCGCTGCAGACGGGCAAACCGTGGTTGAGGTTTCTGTCTACCAAGGAGAACGGCCTTTAGTTGTCGATAACAAAGAATTGGGTCGCTTTGAGTTGGCTGGAATTCCCCCAGCTCCTCGGGGTGTGCCCCAAATTGATGTCACCTTTGATATTGATGCCAACGGTATTTTAAATGTCTCGGCCGTGGAGCGGGGAACAGGGCGGCAGCAGGCTATTCGGATCACAAACCGGGGTGGTCTGAGTACCATGGAAATTGAGCGGATGCGCCAAGAAGCTCAGATCTACGCCCAACAGGACATTCTTAAAAAAGAAGTGGCAGAGTTGCGCAACCAGGCCGATAATCTGATTTACGCCTATGAATCCACCATTAAAAATAGCCCAACGCTAATTCCGGCCGATGCCAAGAAAAATATTGAATTGGTGATTCGGGACATGCAGGCGGCCATGGTTTCCCCGGATATTAATCCCGAAAAAATGAAACGCAAGCTGGAGGCCATGCAACAATCTCTTCTTAATGTGGGTTCCATGGTCTATCAACAAACCGCTGCTGCATCCTCCGCATTTTCCTCTAAGGGGGGACATGACCAGGCCACCCAAGTCCTTAGCGACGATGCCACGGTGATCAGTGATAATGAAGGCACAGTCGTAACAGACTATGAAGCGGTTGATTAAATTAGGATTAAGGATTTATGGCCCGTGATTATTACGAGGTACTGGGTGTTTCGCGCAGCGCAGATCAAGACGAACTCAAACGTGCCTATCGCCGGTTAGCCCGTAAATATCACCCGGACGTTAACAAGGAACCTGGAGCCGAGGATCAATTTAAGGAAATTAATCGCGCCTACGAAGTCCTCTCCGATGCCCAAACCCGCTCTAACTATGATCGCTTTGGGGAAGCGGGAGTCAGTGGGGCTGCTGGGGGGGCTGGATTCAGCGACTTCGGGGACATGGGTGGCTTTGCGGATATTTTTGAAACCTTCTTTGGCGGTGGCTTTGGTGGCGCTGGGGGTACACAGGGTTCTCGTCGCCGCCAAGGCCCAACTCGGGGAGATGACCTCCGCTACGATCTCAAGTTAGAGTTTCGGGATGCTGTTTTCGGGGGTGAAAAAGAAATTCGCCTGACCCACTCCGAAACCTGTGGTACCTGTAATGGCACGGGGGCAAAACCCGGGACAAGGCCCGTCACCTGTTCCACCTGTAATGGCGTTGGGCAAGTGCGGCGTTCCACTCGGACTCCCTTTGGAAGTTTCACCCAGTTGTCAGTCTGTCCCACCTGTAATGGCTCTGGGCAGATTATTCAAGACCGCTGTGAGGCCTGTGGAGGCCAAGGCCAAACCCAAGTTAATAAAAAGCTCAAAATTACGATTCCAGCGGGGGTGGATACGGGTACACGCTTGCGGGTTTCCAATGAAGGGGATGCGGGTCAACGCAATGGCCCCCCCGGAGATCTGTACGTTTATCTCTTTGTCCAACCGGATGCCGAATTTCAACGGGATGGTAATAACATCCTCACTACTCTCAAAATTAGCTATCTCCAGGCCATATTGGGCTGCCGCATTCCCGTCAATACCGTTGATGGCGAGGAGGAGCTAACCATTCCCGCCGGGACCCAACCCCACACAGTTTTAAAACTCGAAGACAAGGGGGTGCCGCGCTTAGGGAATCCGGTGGCCCGGGGCGATCATCTAATTACGGTGGAGGTGGAGATTCCCACTAAAGTTAGCACTGAAGAACGGGAACTCCTGGAAAAACTGGCGAAAATTCGCGGTGATCGGATTGGTAAAGGGGGCCTGGAAAACTTTCTGGGTGGGCTATTCGGCGGATGAATCAGGCTGTGGAAATCCTAGACCTGCGGGGAACCCCCTGCCCTCTGAACTTTGTGCGGACAAAACTTCGCCTGAACCAACTCCCTCCGGAAACTCTCCTAGAGGTGTGGCTCGATGCGGGTGAACCCATTGAACAAGTGCCGGACAGTTTAAAAATGGGGGGATACTTGCTCCATCACCTCCAGGCCGAGGCCGACTTTTTTCGCTTGACGGTCTCGCGCCCAGCCACGATGGTATGACTGACCCTGAATTAGCTTCTTTGTCTGGTCACCTCCACGGCACGGTTATGGCCGCACAGGCCAACTATTACCGAGTCCAATTGAAGAATGTCCAGACACCCCCGGGGCAACTACTGTGCTTACGGCGGGGCAAGCTCAAAAAACAGGGGCAACAGGTTCTTGTGGGGGATCAGGTGGTGATCGCAGAACCAGATTGGATTGAGATGCGGGCTGTAATTGATGCGGTTTTACCTCGACAGACCGTCTTAACTCGCCCGGCCATCGCCAATGTCCATCAGGTGTTGCTTGTGTTTGCGTTGAAAGACCCGGAGCCCGACCCCTGGCAGATCAGTCGATTTTTAGTCACTGCCGAAGCCAGTGGGTTGGAAATTACAGTGGTTCTGAGTAAGGCGGATTTGGTTGAGCCAGAGCTTCACCAGGCCTGGATCGCCCGCCTCAAAAGCTGGGGCTACCGAGGCATTGTCATCAGCGTGGTTGAGGCTTGGGGCCTGGAAACCCTGTACGGGATCCTGGCCGGGCAACTGAGTGTCATCTGCGGCCCCTCGGGGGTAGGCAAAAGTAGCTTGATTCAACAGCTAATTCCTAGGGAGGAGATTCGGATTGGTGCTGTCTCTGCCCATTGGCACAAAGGGAAACACACAACTCGCCATGTGGAGCTCTTTTCCTTGCCTAAGGGCGGTTTGTTGGCCGATACCCCCGGATTTAATCAGCCAGATTTACAGATTCTCCCCTCCTCCCTCGGTCAATATTTCCCAGAAATTCGCCAGCGTCTGACAACCCAGGCCTGTCAGTTTCACAATTGCCAACATCTACACGAACCGGATTGTGGGGTGCGTCTGGGGCCGGCTTGGGAACGCTATGAGCATTACCAGGTCTTTCACCAAGAATTAACCAGTCGGCAGGAAGCTCGAGTTCACTGTCCGAACCTGAACCAAAAACAAACGGAACGCCTGAGCCACCACTCCCGTAAAGCCCAACGCCGCCAGAGTCATCAATCTACCCAAACCTGGTTAACGGATCCCGACGGTGTTTGAAGGACGTTGCTATTTCCCTGGGGCCTGGAGATGATCAACTCAAGATTGTTAATCCAAAAGCACACTTAGGTAGCGTTTCCGTTTGGTATAGAGCCTGTGGATGTCTAGCTGAGCCTGCCGACAATCCGCTCGATTAAGTTTGACTTGTTGCAGCACTGCCCCAGTGAAGTTGGCCTGGATGAGGCACGCCGCCACCAGTTTTGTTTCCCAGAGTTCCGCCAGTAAAAAATTGGCCTGGCTGAGATTGGCATGGGATAGCCGACAGCGATACAACCGTGTTTGACTAAAATTCGCCCCCCTTAAGTTGGCATGGAGAAAATCTGTACCGTTGAGATAGGCCCGACTGAAATTTGCCCCCACCATCTGGCAATGGCGAAAGCGGGTGCGATCTAAGCGGGCCTGGTCAAAGCTACAGTGGCTGAAATCTAAACCAGACAGGTTAATTTCCGACAAATCTAGGCGGGCAAAATTCCGGGCCTGGTCAGAGGTAAGGCGAGCTTCAATATCTGCACGAGTTAAGCGGTTGGTCATCATTCCCCTAGCTCAAACCCGGAGCCAGATTAATCCTTATTTTTGGAGTTCATAGACGGAGCCATCGGGCATGGTTGTGTTATCCAACAGAGCTTCTAGTAATTCCGGACGGAGTGCATCAGCCCCAAGCAGGTCGGCCCCGGTCAAATCGGTACATTCAAAGTTTGCCCCCCGGAGTTTAGCCCCCCGTAAATTGGTTCCCCGCATAATCGCACAGGTGAGCACAGCCCGGCGGAGATTGGCTTTTGGGAGTTGGGCCCCTAGCAAAACTGAACTGCTGATCAGGGCATTACTTAAATCCGCTTCCGTTAGGTTGGCTGCACTCAGATCTGCCCCCAGGATTTTCGCCCCCGATAGATTGGCCTGGGTAAAGTTACAACCGACCAGATCGGCTCCATTGAGAATCCCGCCCCGCAAATTCGACCCGCTAAAGTCTGTATAGCTGACGTCCTCAAGGGTAAAGTCAACCTCCCGCAAATCCAGGCCCGAGAAGTCCCGGTCACCCGAGCGCCAACGGAGGAAGAAATCACCAGTTCTGAGGGATTGCATAGGATTACGCTTCTGGAGGTTTTAACTGCCAACCCGGCTTCACAACTTGCCGCGCCCGCGCAATGACTAAACTGGCGGGAGGAACATCATCGGTCACGGTCGAACCAGCGGCCACGGTCACGTCCTCACCGAGGGTCACTGGGGCCACTAAAACCGTATTTGCCCCTGTTTTACTGCGGTCACCAATCAGGGTTTGATGCTTGCGAACCCCATCATAGTTAGCGGTAATGGTTCCTGCCCCAATATTAACCTGATCCCCCAGGTGTGCATCCCCCAGATAGGACAAATGGGAGGCTTTGGATTGGGTCCCAAGGTGGGCCTTTTTCAACTCGACAAAGTTCCCAATGCGGCAATGGCTTCCCACTTGGCTATCCCCGCGAATATGGGCATAGGGGCCAACTTGACTGTGGCTGGCAATGGTGGAATCACTGATGACTGAAAATTTGATGCTGGTATGGGGGGCGATCTGACTGTTTTCGATGTAGCTACCTGGGCCAAGTCTTGCTCCAGTGCCAATAACTGTTTCGCCCCGTAGATGGGTTTGCGGTTCAATGATCACATCCGCTGCCAGTTGGACGGTGTCATCAATGGTGATACTGGCGGGATCAATCAAGGTTACCCCCGACATCATCCAATATTGTTTGATCCGCTGCTGCAAAATTTGGTAGGCCATGGCCAGTTGTTGCCGGTCATTGACCCCTAAGATTTCCTCGTAATCCTCCACATCCATGGCCATGACTGGATCTAGATCATTCACGGCATCGGTTAAGTAGAATTCCTGCTGATCATTCTCGCTTTTGAGGTGGGGTAACACGGCCGCCAGTTTCGGATAGTTAAAGCAATACACGCCAGCATTGATCCGACGGTTTTGCTTTTGGGCGGTGGTGCAATCCCGATCTTCAATGATTTGCTTGACGATATTGTTGCCATCACAAATTACCCGTCCGTAGCCCTGGGGATCTGGGATTTGGGCTGTGAGAATTGTTGCCGCATTGCCATGGGTTTGATGGGTTTTCAGCAACGCTTTGAGGGTATCGCGGCGCAGGAGCGGCACATCGCCATTGAGGACAAGTAAATCCCCGGTAAAGTCGCCGAGGAGTGGCATCACCTGTTGAACCGCATGACCCGTGCCCAATTGTTCTGTTTGCTCGACAAATTCAACCCTTGGAACCTCCCCTAGGGCCTGGCGAACACTGGCACCGGCATACCCGACAATGACGATCTTGCGGCTGGGGTTGAGGTCATTGACACTCTGAAGAACCCATTCCACCAACGACCGACCGCCAAGGGGATGGAGTACTTTCGGTAATTGCGACTTCATCCTGGTTCCCCGTCCGGCTGCCAGTACCGCTACGGCTATCATCTCGCGTCCTCAACTGGGTTCGATTGTGATTTTACGGGGTATTGGCCTTAAGTTCTAGGGCAAGTTTGCGCAAATCCTGATCCTTCTCAACTTCTGGGGGAAAAGCGAAATCTGGAATGCCAGTTAATGTTCGGGCCGGGTTTGGGGCGGAATGTCACTGTCTAGTTCTTCAACGGGGATAAAACACTGCTCAAATTGGAGCACTTGGTGTTGGGCATCCACCAGAACTCCCTCGTTCCTGAGTAGCTCCCGTTGATGGCGGACTTTGGCTGGATTGGGGTTGCTCAATTGCCCTGGGGCTGAGACTACACGATGCCATGGGATTTGGTCTTTTTCGGGATCACTGAGGTTGCTGAGTATATAGGCAACATGGCGCGGCATCACATCTAGATAGTCACCCACAGCTTTATAGGTACTGACCCGTCCGGCGGGGATCGCCGCAGTGATGCTGAGCACCTGGGATTTAATCCGGATGAAGGCCGCTGACTGAGGCAAAGAGTGGGCTCCTAGGCTTCGCCCTCGACCATGGCCTGGTATTCTGCGGCACTGAGGGCATCTGTTAATTCTTCGTTTTCACTCACCCGCACCTTGAGCAGCCAGCCTTCACCATAGGGATCTGTGGCAATTTCTTCGGGGGCGTCGACCATGGCTTGATTGGTTTCAATGACGGTGCCAGAGACCGGAGCATAGAGTTCTTCAACGGCCTTAACGGACTCAATGGTTCCGAGTCGTTCCCCTTGGGTTAAGCCATCTCCCTCCTGGGGTAGTTCAATAAAGACAATGTCCCCCAACTGATCAATGGCAAAAGCACTAATGCCGATGGTGGCAATTTCCCCTTCAAGTCGAACATATTCATGACTGTCCAGGTATTTTAAATCTTCCGGATATTCCAAGCTCATGGTGAATGTTTTGCCTACGGGGATGAAAGGTGGGGATCAGGCTATGAACTGCCTAGGTTAGCTTAGCTAGTTTTGCCGGGAGAAACAATCACGCCAGCCAGTTTTTTGGTCATAGCATGAGAGAACCATAGGACTTGATGCGGTTTCGAAACACTCCGGAATTAGCTTGGGTTTCCTGGGAAGGGAGTATGATTAAGGGCAATTTTGCCAGGCCGGGGAGGGGGGCAGGTGGGGGACAAACTGGGGAGGCTGAGGTGGGCGGGGCTATGTCTTGGCCTGGGGGGTAGTCTGGGTTCCCTAGAGTTGGCCTGGGCCCGAGATGTTTCGGTGTTGGCTCGGCGGCCGCCAGAAAGAGTGTTGGGAGTTGCGCAACTGTCCTCTGAAATTCCAGGCCCTGGCTCTGTTCCATCGTCAACTTTCCCCATAACCAGGGAGCCCTGTGGAAGTTCTACAGAAATGGCTCAGCCTAGGGAGATCAATCGCCTCAGTCGCTATGAACTGGTGGACAATCTGGAACGCTGTGGGGAAGCTGGGGAATCTGAATTGCTAACCCGGTCGGCTCTCGCAGAAGCTGCAAATTCATTGGAGGAAGACAGGACAACCTATGACTTAGTGGAAGAGTCGGTGGATAATTTAGCTGCCCAAGCCACCGCCCTTGAGGAAACTCGGTTTTCGCCGCTGACCAAACTCCACGGAACGGCTGTATTTGGGGTTAATGATCTCATCGGGGGTAATTTTTCCGATCCCACGGGGCAAGCAACTGGCAACACCCTGACCACAAATCTGGCCGTTAATTACCGCAGTCGCCTCACCTTTGACACCAGCTTTTCCGGACAGGATCTATTGCGGATTCGGATGCAAGCAGCTAATTTTCCCAACTACGGCAGCCTGACTGGCACGAATATGGGGCGACTTTCCATAGAGACGAACACCGCCAACCAAGTGGAATTAAATACCCTGTTTTATCGGTTTGTTCCCAGTCCCCAGGCCCAGGTAACAGTCGATCTACTGGGTGGTTCCTTTGATCATAGTTTTTTGACCTACAACAGCCTCCTCAGCTCCAGTGAAAAGGGGGCAATTTCTCGGTTTGGGCGGTTTAATCCGGTTTATGACATCAAGGGGGGAACGGGGCTGGCCTTGGTCTATGACATCTCACGCCAAGCCGATGGGCGGGGAATCACCTTCAATTTGGGCTATTTGGCCGGACGCTCTGCCAGTGTTGACGATAGTGGGTGTTCCGCAAGCAATCAAGCCCCCTGTTTTAACGCTGGCTATCCAGGCCCTAATCCTATTTTTGGAGGCCCCACGGGTGGCTTGACGGGGGCCTATGGCGCGATGGTACAGGTCGATTTTAAACCAACCCCACGCTTTGCTGTCGGCTTGAATTATGTCCGCTCCTTTGGCCTGGATGTTTCCGGTGGCTCCGGCAGTACCTATGCCCAAAATCCCTTTGGCTCCGGCCCAACCAGCAATTTTCGGAACAATCAGGCGGATAGTTTTGGTCTGCAATTTACGACCCGCCCTATGGCGCGCTTAAAAATTTCTGGCTGGGTGGGCTATAGCTCCGTAAAAGCTGGCCAGGGCCTGGCGGTGGGGCAGTCGGCAGAGGTATTGAATTATGCGTTAACCCTTGGCATTCCGGATCTTTTAAACCAAGGGGATGTTTTGGGGATTATTGTTGGTCAACCCCCGCAGCTAATTCGCACCGATCACCCCAGTCGTCCGGCCGCCTTTAACGCCTACCACCTGGAACTGCTGTACCGCATGCAATTGAGTCCTAACGTTGCAGTCACACCGGGAATCTTTACGGTCATTAATCCCAACAGCAATTCCGCTAACCCGCCCTTGGTTCTGGGGGTGATTCGAACCACCTTTACCTTTTAGAGCCTGCACTAAACCAGGCCAGGCAGGGTTCCCAATTCTTCGACCGCGACCGGTGCGGGGGTTTGCTCCTGGGCCCAGGCCTGGTAGTCCATCAGCAGTTGGTGCATTAGCCGTTGCTTGATCGTTAAGAGAACACTTTTGAGTAGGCCATTTCCTGTCGCTTCTAGGATGGCGGTGGGAGTCAGCATCAGGGCCGGGGGCATATCAACTCCCACTTTTAAATCGGCTTGTCCCACTAGGGTTGTGCCGGTCTCGGTTACCTCTGGGCGTAAATAGCCAACTAAATCTAAGCGAAACCGTTGATTGATGTACTCGACGCCCCGAATTTCACAGGCGACCGAACGGAGTTTCAGGGTACCATCAGCTGCAGCTTTAACGTCTAAGTCCACCACAGGCTGTAGCGTCAACATCAAGAAGGTCAGGGGCCGCATCTTCAGGCGAAAGCGATTTTCCCCTAGGATTTGAACTCGGGTGGGATCTGTGAGGGCGTGGACTAGGCGTTGGGGTTGACGCAGATAGTGCTGAATTGGACTGGGCTGCAGGGGCACATCCAGGGTTACTGTTTGGTTAGCCGTAAAGTGGAGGTACATCGAAAATATTCCCTGGCTTCGTTAACTTTCTTAACTTAAGTTTACAATACCCACGGTTGGGGCGTTTTGCCGTCACGTTTGTTACATATTTCTTGGCTTGATCCGTGCTTTTGTCCTTTGATTGTCCTCCCCATGACTGTTACCCTTGCCCACCTTGGTCCGACTGGAACCTATACCGAAACCGCAGCTCTAGCCTTTGGGGCCTGGTTTGAGCGCGCCCATCACCAACCATTTCAACTCTGCCCCTACCCCAGCATTGCCCAGTCGCTCCAGGCCTTGGCGGAAAATCGGGTTAACTATGCCATTGTCCCAATCGAGAATTCCCTGGAAGGCAGTGTTGCGATGACCTTGGATACCCTATGGCAATTGGAAACGATTCAAATTACCCAGGCCCTTGTTTTGCCAATCTCCCATGCTTTTGTAACCCAGGCCACCGATTTAACAAAAGTTCAAAAAATTTATTCTCATCCCCAGGCCTTGGGGCAGTGTCAGCCCTGGTTGCAAAGGTTTCTTCCCCAGGCCACGCAAATTCCCACCAGCTCCACCAGTGCCGCCCTCGCCTATCCCCAAGCTGATCCCACAGCCGCGGCCATCACCTCAGTCCGAGCCGCCCAACTCCACAACCTACCGATTTTGGCTGAGGATATTCAAAACTATCCCAACGATGCCGACCTCCCCCAGAACTGCACCAAATTTTGGGTGATGCAACCCCGCTGTGCCAGTGGTTGGCCGGAACCTGGAGATACCCACACCTCCCTGGCCTTCAGCTTGCCGAAAAATCGTCCTGGGGCTCTTGTCAATGCCCTGCAAATTTTTGCCCAGCGTCAGATCAACCTGAGCCGGATTGAGTCTCGCCCCAGTAAACGCAGCCTTGGGGATTATCTCTTTTTCCTCGATTTGGAAGTGGGCCCGGAGCCTAGGACAATCCACGGGGCGCTACAGGAACTCAAAGACCATACGGAAGTCTTGCACGTTTGGGGTAGCTACCCAATTTTTTCGCTCTAGTCTTGCTGTTTGGGGAATTTCGACCAATGACTCAGATGCTTAAATTTAAAACTCGGATTAACTCGGCGTTTCAACTGTTGATGTCGGTTCACTGGGCCATGTATTGGTGTTTTGTCATTCTGTTCATCACCGGGACCATCATGGCTCGACTTACCCGCGGCACCCTGGGACGGACAGAACTCTACAGCTTCCACAAGGGCCTGGGGGTTTTGGTGCTGCTGCTCCTGGTGGCCCGATTAGTGGTATTGCTGCGGGTTTGGTGGCGCAAATATGCCAAGCAACTACCGAAATTTTCCCCGGCCTGGTGGCAAAAATTTGGCCTCCATTGCACCCTGTACCTGTTGATGGTGATTGTCCCCCTGAGTGGCTTATTTTTCTCCAACTCCCACCGCAGCAACAACGTCAAACTTCTGGGGCTGACCTTGCCGGATTTATTTCCCGAAGATCCTGTCCGGGTGGATTTTGCCCGCAGTTTGCATTTTTGGCTGGCCTATACGTTTCTGCTGGTGATTGTCTGTCACATTGCTGCCCAATGGAAATTTGTCCAGGCCCAGTGGCGGCGGTATTTTACATAGACTGAGAATTCCCGTAGCCTGAAAAGTATGAGTGCCATTGCCCGTCAATATCAACAATTGCCGCCCGGTAAGCCCTGGAAACGGGTGATCGCCGCTGGGGTGGATTTTCTCATGGCCTGGGTCTTAAGTGCTGTGGCTGCGGTGCCCGATGCGGCAATTCAGTGGGGGCAGATTTTAGTCTTTCTCCTGGCCTGGTGGGGCTTACGGGTTGGGGTGGCCTCACGGAATAAGGGACAGAGCTTGGGGCATTGGCTGATGGATCTGCGGATTGTGGATCAGCGGCATCGCACCCCCTTGCTGCAAACCATGACCCAACGGGAAGGGATTTTTGGTGGCCTTTTGCTCTTGGCCTTGATGGCGATCAATAGTGGCCTGGGGTTTGGCATTGTCCTGTTGGTGGCCCCAGTGATTGTGGACTGTAGCTGGGCCTGGATTAATCCCCGTCACAATACTCTCCATGACTTGGTGAGCAAAACAGAAGTGGTGGGCACCTATCGGGGTTTTTCCTTGGATCGCAAGTTGATTAGCCTGAGTCAACAACTTCGGGAGCAGCGGGAAAGACAACCGTAACCCCAGACAGAACGTTTCTTGCTTCAATTCAGGGCTGAGCCTTTAGCACCCTGGTTCTCAACGCGTTAATCTAGATGGCTCTTAGAACCTAATGCAGACAGGGGAATGATCGAAAGTGGTTGTCCCAAGAGACCTAGCTAGGTGTGGGGAATTGCTGCAAGAAAAGTTTATACTCTGCTTGAAACTTAAAGAAAAGCTATAGATTTTCACGAATTTACCGATCCCCAGGTATTCCCTCTCTACTATGGGGAGTGTATTTTGAGCTGCATCGAGAGTCCTAACTGCCTATGCTGGAACGACTGAGCTTCTCCCCCGATTCCTCAACCCTGGCACCCCCTATCGCTGATCCGGCTAAAGCCCAAAAAAATGCCCAGGCCTGGCTCTATCGTCTGGTTTTGCTGATGACGGGGTTGACCCTATTTTTGATGGGGATAGGCAGTGCCACGCGGGTGATGGAGGCGGGTTTGGCCTGTCCTGATTGGCCCCTTTGCTATGGTGAGTTGATTCCCCGGCAGCAAATGAATTTACAGGTCTTTTTAGAGTGGTTTCATCGCTTGGTGGCCACAAGTATGGGGCTGTTTGCGATTACCTTAACCAGCTTGGCCTGGGTCTGGCGCAGGCATTTACCTAAGGGATGGCCAGTGTTAGCCAGTTTCAGCTTGCTCCTGGTGATTATTCAAGGGATTCTCGGTGGGTTAACGGTGACAGAACTCCTGCAGTTTCAAATTGTTACGGCCCACTTGGGTACTGGGTTACTATTCTTCTGCTCATTGGTGGTTTTGCTGGCCTGGCTAACGCCCTACCGCGGGGTGGGAACGGCGGCGGGTTTAAGATTTTGGGGCCTGGGGGCAGTACTTTTGATCTTTGCTCAAAGTATTCTGGGGGGCCTGGTTTCTTCCCAGTGGGCCTTGCATCAGTGCGTCTATGGGGAGCGGTTATGCCTAGTGCTAAATAGTCATTTGATCGGGGTGATTCCCGCTAGCTTGGGCAGTTTAACGGTTGGCATCTTGGCCTGGCGTCAAGCGGCCCTAACTCCCCTTTTGCGGCGTTTGGGGCAAGTGGTTTTGCTCTGTCTGCTCTTACAGGTTTTTCTTGGTAGTGCCACCTATCATCTCAAGCTTTCGGTTCCAGCTTTGACGGTGGGCCATCAAATGGTTGGGGCTGCTTTGTTAGGAACCCTTGTTGCGTTTACAACCTTTGTCCTGCGAGATGCTCTACCCCAGGCCCCGGATACTCCCCTTCCTTAACATTCAACACTCCTAATTCAGACACGTTGACCGCTAACCCTGACCAAGATTGAACTCGGATACTTTTTGACGGATAGCTGCTATGCAAGACACGACTTGGACAACCCCAGGCCAACGAAATATTTTAGGGATTTTGGGGGATTACTACCAACTGACTAAACCCCGCTTGATCCTGCTGTTTCTGATTACTACGGCGGCGGCGATGGAAGTGGCGAGTCATGGAGATGTTAACCCTTGGCTGTTGTTAGTCACCCTGGTCAGTGGGGCTTTAGCCGCAGCTTCTGCCAACACGATTAACTGCTTCTACGACCGAGACATTGACCAAATTATGGAACGTACCCGCTCGCGACCCTTGCCTTCGGGGCGGATTCAACCTTGGGAAGCCTTGGTGTTTGCCTCTGCCTTAGCCCTAACTTCCTTTGCTCTGTTGTCTTTCTTTGCCAACGTCTTGAGTGCTTGCTTGGCCATGGCCGGGATCGTCGTCTATGTGGCAGTCTATACCCATTGGTTAAAGCGGTCTTCTTCACAAAATATTGTCATTGGGGGCGCAGCTGGGGCGATTCCGCCATTGGTGGGTTGGGCCGCAGTAACGGGGGGACTGAGTGGGCCAGCTTGGGTTTTGTTTGCGATTATTTTTGTTTGGACACCCCCCCACTTCTGGCCCCTGGCGATGTTGATCCAAGAGGACTACGCCAAAGTTAAGGTGCCGATGTTGCCAGTGGTGGATGGAGACGGAGCAACGGCAAAACAAATTTTCCTTTATACCCTGGTTCTACTGCCGACAACCCTCTTGCTGGTTTACCCCTATCACTCCGCTGGTTTGCTCTATGGAACAGTGGCCATAGGCTTAGGAGTCGGATTTATTTACAAGGCCTGGGATTTGGTGCAAGTACCATCGGACAAGGATCGGGCTCGTTCCCTATTTAAGTTTTCGATTCTCTACATGATGCTCCTGTGTGTGGGCCTGGTGGTGGACAGCTTACCCGTGACGCAAACCTTGGTTAGTCAAATTAGTCAGTCAATGCAAACTCTGATTGCTCTTTGTTTTTAATCCAGTTTCTGCCTTGTTTGAGAGCCTCTATATAGGACTCTCCTGGTGATCATTCTGACGAGGCCAGGGTTCTTGATTGTGCTTCAGCCTCGTGGGTTTGGATTGGAAAGCGTTGATCCGCTGCCAGGTGGTTATGAGGGCATCTGGATTTACGGAAATACCATCGATTCCCAGGCCCAGGAGCCAATCCACCCAATCGGGATATAAACTTACCGCTTCGCCGCAGATGGCACAGGCTAGACCAAGCTCTTTAGCGGTTTGAATCAGTTGCGTCAAGGCAGCTTTAACTGCGGGATGGGTTTCGTTCAACTGTTGGGATAAATGGCTGTGCTCCCGATCGACCCCCAGCAAGAGTTGGGTCAAGTCATTGGAGCCAATGGAAATTCCGGTCACACCCAAACTGACCAGTTCCGGCAGCATAAACAACATTGCGGGGGTTTCGGCCATCACCCAGAGTTGAAGATTGGGTAACTGCCCCAGGCCGGTGCGGCTGATGAGATCCTGACAAAACTCCACCTCGCTGGGATGGCGGACAAAGGGTAGGGTCAGACGCAGGGGCAAGGGGTATTGCTGACACAGCTCCACCAGGGTTTTTAACTCGAGGTTTAATAGGTCTGGATATAGGCAGGCTCGGGAGAGTCCCCGCAACCCCAGTTCTGGATTTAATTCCGGAGTTTCTATGCCGGTACTGCCAATTAAGGGCAGGAGGTCAGAGGTGCGTAAATCTAAAAGACGATAAAAAATCGGTCGGGGTTGGACTTGGGCAAAAATTGGGGCCAAGCGTTGCTGAAAGTGGGCCTGGAGTTGGCGGGCTTGACCTTGGGCAAACCAATCCTCTGGATGTCGTCCCTCGAGGATTTGCAAAAAAAGCATTTCTGAGCGCAGTAGGCCAATTCCTGTCCAGGGCAGATCAGTGATGGTTTCCAGAGATCCAGGCTGGCTGAGATTGACCCAAAGTTGGCAGGGGGCAGGGGGTGGCGAGGCTAAATTTGGCTGGGGCTGGGGGCGGCTAGGTTGGAGGGGACTGGGGTGGGGGCTGAGACTGTGAACCCGAGAGAGTTGTCCCCGCTGTCCATCCAAGTAAAGAACGTCGCCGGTTTTAATCTGAGCCGTGGCCTGGGCAAAACCAATCACCGCTGGGCGGCCCAACTCCCTGGCCAAAATTGCCCCATGGGATGTTAATCCCCCCCGTTCACAAACCAGGCCGGCGGCATTCCGTAACCCTGAGACCCATTCTGGTTTTAGCCCATTCACCACTAATAGATACCCCGGGGCCTGGCTGCTAAAGTCTGGGTCAGTTTCATCCGCAGTCACTACCAAGGCCGGAGCCAGGGCGGGCCCAGTCGTAACCAATTGCCCCAGTCCCAGAGGCTCTAACTGCACCTGCTGGGTTATTGGGGGTGAGGCTGGTTCACTAGGGCCACAGGCTAAGAGTTGAGCAGAGCTGTGTCCGGTTGGAGTTTGCCAAACGTATTGCAGCGGTGGGGTATCGGTTGCGGGAAGAAGGGCCTTTAGAAGCGGCCGGAGTTGCTGTAATTGTTCTGAGTTCAAGGCTGGAGTTTGGGGCAATGGAGAGGTGGGTTCTGGGGGGTAATGGCTGTCTAGGTTGCTCGTACCCAGGTGCTGACCCACCCTGTGGGAATGTAACCGCAGTGACGGTAACTCTAAGGTCACTGTGTCAGGTTGCCCGTCACCGTACATTTGTCCCTCCCACTGGCCGGGTATCGCTTGAATTTTCCAGGCCCTGTTCTGGACTTGCGCGGATCCTGAGACTAAACAGGGAATCCCAGGTTGGAGGAGAATTTCCACGGAGAGCTCCCCTAGGGCCATGGGGGTGTGGGCCCAAATTAATAATTGCTTGGCCTGGAAAAGGCATTGATATAGCTGATACACGCCCTCAATCCAGGCTCCAGCCTTGACCCATTGCGGCGGAAAGAGTTCCCAGGGTAACGGTGGCATCTGGGCCTGGCTATGGATATAGGGAATTAGACGAACATGGTCGCACTCCCAGGCCTGGATCACAGCGGCTATTGGGCTTAACTCTGCGGCTACAGGTGGGTTAAGGGCCTCTTGACATCGGAGGGCGGCCTGTTGCCAGGGGATATGGGAATAATCATGAACAAGGCTGGCCTGGAGTTGCTCCCACAGTGACAAACTATTGGCTGCAGCTGACCGCCAGGCCCCGTTGAGAAGGATCAGGCTGGGGGGAATGGGGATGGCCCGGGCCTTGAGGTTGAGGAAAGCTTGAAGAGCCGGATGCCGGGGCAAAAAACTGGAACCTGACTCAGTGCCACAGGTTTCACAAACTCCAGGAGCGGTAAGGGTATTCCCCCCAACACATTGACCATGGTGCTCAAGGGACAAAAAGGCAATGGTCACAGGCCCCTACCAACCCTAGGGCGAGGCGGATAATTCAACCGGCAAAGTTGCACCCTCCCCCAAAGACGGGGATTTTGCTGCGGGATGGGCGGTACCTTGGTGACGGCGGCGTAAACTGACCACGTCGGTAATTTTCTTGATTTGGGCAAAGGTCTGATCCAACTGGCGGGCGTCGACAACATCAATACTTAGATCAATAATGGCGGTTTGGCCCGGAAAGGTTTTGACTTGGGCATTGCTGACATTGATGCGATTATCGGTTAGGCGAATCAAAATATCCTTAAGAATTCCCACCCGATCAATCACTTCAATTTGCACGTCCACCGGGTAAGTTTGGGGGCGATTGCCCTTGGCCTGGGTATTCCAGCGCACCGGAATGAGGCGTTCACCGGGAATACTTTCGGCATTGAGACAGCCCTGGCGATGGATGGAAATCCCCCGGCTCCCCAAGGTGACAACCCCAATAATCGGCTCTCCGGGAACCGGGCTACAACATCCAGCTAAATGATAAACCAACCCTTCAATACCCAAAATTGGCGAATCCGAGGCCCGTCCAGAGGGAGGAGGGTTGACCTTTGGAGTATTGCTGGTGAGGTTGGCCAGGGCCTGGGCATCAGAGGCAATGGGTTTAGCTGTTTCTCGGAGGCGGTTGACAATTAAACCCAAAGTAATTTCGCCGTAGCCCAAGGCTGCCAGAAGATCATCCACGGCCTGGTAATTGCACCGTTCTGCCACCGCCTGCATCCGTGCCGATTTCAAGAGAGCATCCAGGCCCGATTTACCCAGTTCATTAATCAGGAGTTCCCGCCCCCGTTGAATGTTTTCTTCCCGGTGGGAGCGCTTGTACCACTGGCGAATGCGATTGCGGGCCGTTTCTGTGACGACAAAATTTAGCCAATCCAGGCTAGGGTGAGCATTTTTTTGGGTGAGAATTTCGACAATATCCCCATTACGGAGGGGGGTATCCAGGGGCACAATCCGCTGATTCACCTTAGCCCCGGCGCAGTGATTGCCCACTTCTGTATGAATGTGATAGGCAAAATCCACGGGTGTTGCCCCCAAGTGCAACGATCTGACATCCCCCTGGGGCGTGAAGACATAGACCTCGTTGTCAAATAAATCGTCGCGGATACTGTTCAGATATTCTTGGGCATCCTTAAGGTCATTTTGCCAGTCGAGGAGTTGCCGCAGCCAGGTGAATTTTTCATCCCGGGCATTCCATTTACTCGGTTGAGACCCCCCGGATTCCTTGTATTTCCAATGGGCCGCAATCCCGTTTTCCGCCACCGCATGCATCTCTTCCGTGCGAATTTGAACCTCTAAGGGTTGTCCCCCCAGGCCAATGACCACGGTATGGAGCGATTGGTATTGATTGGGCTTAGGCAGGCTGATGTAGTCCTTAAACCGGCCTGGCATTGAACGAAAACAATCGTGGACAACCGCTAGGGCCCGATAGCATTCGTCTTTGTTGGCCACTAACACCCGTAACCCGGCCACATCGTAGATCTCGTGGAACTCCTTTTGTTGGCGGAGCATTTTCTGGTGAATGCTGTACAGATGCTTCGGACGTCCAGAAATCTCCAGATGCTGAAAGCCAAGCTTGGCCATGCGTTGCTCCATCAAGATAATCGCTTCTTGGAGTTGAGCTTCTCGGGTGGCCCGCTTTTCCGCAACCAATTCTTGAACTTTACGATAGGCCTCCGGCTCGAGGTATTTAAAGGCCAAATCCTCCAGTTCCCACTTAAACCGCCAAATTCCCAAACGATTGGCCAAGGGGGCGTAGATGTCGCGGGTTTCCTGGGCAATGCGGACTTGCTTTTCTGGCTTCAGGTATTCCAGTGTCCGCATGTTGTGGAGACGATCCGCCAGTTTGACGATAATCACGCGAATATCCTGGGCCATGGCCAAAAAAAGATGGCGAAAGGTCTCGGCCTGGCGTTCGGTTTTACTGGAAAAGTTAAAGCTGGAGAGTTTGGTCACCCCCTCCACCAGCAAGCGCACCTCAGGGCCAAACAGTGACTCTAACTCGACCCCAGTGGTCTTGGTATCTTCAATCACATCATGGAGGAAGCCAGCGGCAATGAGAGCCGGGCCGCCCCCTAAATCCCGCAATAGGCCACCAACAGCTACGGGATGGGCAATGTAGGGTTCCCCGGAGGCCCGTTTTTGTCCGGCATGGAGGTCGTAGGCAAAGGTAAAGGCTTGGCAAATTAAGGTTTGACCCTCATCGGCCTCGGGAGCCAGTAAACAGGCGTTTAACCAATCTGGAACGACAATATCTGTAGGAACTTTGGGAGCCGAAGCATTCATAGACAGTGATTGGGCCCAGGCCGGGGTCGTTGTCCCTTCATTGTATATATATCCCCTTAGTCTTGTATATTCGATTACCTGGCTCAGGGGCCTGGTTTGGCTGGGCCTGGGGGAAGTGGGAACTGTCTGCGGTAATCATCCGTCTGGGACTAGTTAGAAAATCCACTGCGGCTGGGTAACTTGCGCCGTCAATCTTTGTGGAGGCTGTTGGGGTGATTAATCAGGTGCGCAATACAATTTTTGCTGGCTTGTCGGGCACTGTGGTACTGATGGCCTTTGCCAATAACCTCCATGATCTGGTGGGGCGTTGGGCGAGCAATCCGCTCCATAAACCCTCCATTGCCGCCACAGAAACCCCGCCCGAGACCGTCAGTGATGCCCCCGCTACCCATGACTTCCATAGATTTAATCCCTTGGCTGCCCTGACCCCCGTGCCAACTCTCCATGTGGATGCCAGCGGCGATGATGGGAACCCTGGTTCGGCTGATCAACCCCTGAAATCCCTTGGGGAAGCTTTGCAACGGGTCATGACTGCCCAGGCCGAGACACCCAATGTCCCATACCTCATTCAACTGGGACAGGGTCAATTTGGGGATCCGGCTCTGGGGGAGGTTCTCGTGGTACCCCCAGGGGTGACCATCAAAGGCCAAGGTGAGCAGACCCGCGTTGCCCAGGCCCTGCACCTACATCACCAGGCCCGTGTCGAGACCTTAAGCCTGGAAAACACCGGTATTTTAATTCAGCCAGATGGGAGCCTGTCCGGAGAAGTCCAGGTTCAGGGGGTAGAAATCACCAACGGATTCCTAGCCATTAAAGCCCCCCAGGCCAGTGGCATCGGGCAAATTCAGATCGATCAGGTGGTGCTGGCTGATAGTTGCTTGCTGGTGAGTGGTCAAGCGCGACCCCAACTCACAAATTTGCAGCTCACTGGGGCCGTGGGAGTTGATGAGTTCAGCGTGGCCAACTGTAGTGAACAGGGCCTACTGGCAACGGGAACTGCGGTACCCTTGATCCAACTGTTGGGGGCTGCGGATTTAGAAAATATTGAGATTAACCAGGCTAACTTGGCTCTCTTTAACCAATCTGAGGGGAGCGTGATTAAAAATCTGCGGATCCGCAATAGCCTCAGTGGCATTGACAACACTGGACAACTCAATTTGGAACAGGTGAATTTAGAAAATATCCGCTACACCGGCATTTGCAACCAGGGACATTTAACCCTCCAGCGCCCACAGTTTACGGTTGATCTCCCGGCAGCTGGGGAAGTGTGTCCATTGCCTGGCCTGGATTTACCTCCAGTGACTCCGACGCTTCTGGCTGGGAATATCGCGGGTATTACCCTTAAGTAGGCTGCTAACCCATGCCCTTCCTGGCCCAAAACCCTCCGGTTATCTCCCTGGACACCAGAATCCAGCAGCAATACGACCAGATGGCGACCACCTATGATCAGCGTTGGCAATCCTACCTAGGGCAATCCTTAACCTCCATCCAGGCCTGGTTGGCTTTGAAACCGACGGATCGGGTTCTGGATTTGGGCTGTGGCACGGGAGAGTTGGCCCAGCGTTTATTAACCACTCAGCCGGAACTGACCATCACCGGAGTTGATCTTTCGCCCCAAATGCTGGCGATTGCCCGGGCCAAATGTGCGGCTTATCCCCAGGCCCGGTTCCTCGAAGGAAGCGCCACCGCGTTACCCTTTCCTGATCATCACTTCGATTGGGTTGTCTCTAGCAGTGTGTTTCATTATTTTTCCCAACCTCAGGAGGTCTTGGCTGAATTCCGCCGCATCCTTAACCCTAGGGGGCACATCGTTATTTTGGATTGGTGCCGAGATTACTGGGTTTGCCAAGTGTACGATTGGCTTTTACCGTGGCTTGACCCGACCTACCATGGCTGTTACTCAGCGGGGGAGTTTCAGGCTTTGATTCAAGGGACTGGCCTGGTTTTGCAACAGTTTTCACGGCAGCGCACCAGTTGGGCCTGGGAATTTATGATCGCGAAAATCAGCCACCCTGATCCCTGAACTGATTTCCTTTGGGCAGCTGTCATTGCCCGTTGGCATCAAATCCAAAAACTCTAAGAGTTACTCCGACTGCAATGGTTACTGCAATGGTTTAAGAACCCCTAGCCAAGGCAAACTACTCAAAGAAATTTCTTCCAAGCTCGGGGGTTCAGACAAATGCTCAAGCTTGAACATATTCGGATAATGAAAGACCACCATCGTTTGCCCAAGAATCAACACATCTCGATCGTGTAGCAGGGCGGAATGGGTCAAATAGTTACCGTTGTAAAGGGTGCCATTGCTACTGTGGTGATCGGTAATGAAGAACAGGTATTGATTTTGAAAGAGCACGGAGTTAATTGCCGCATGCACCCGTGAAATAAATCGATCGGCTAAGACAACCTTACAACTGGCATGTCGGCCAATAGTCCAAGTTACGCCGCCCCAGAGCGTAATTTCATATTTAGTCTGTTCTGGTGGGGAAATAGTTAACCAGGCCTGGCGAAGGGAATTATCCTGCATATCATCAGGCTTTTAGGATGACATTCACTATACCCGTTTGTGACGGTTATTCAAAACTTCGACAACAATTTGTAAGGTTATGTATGGCAAAACAGGGCTATTTTCTGATGACTTGAGGTTTAATCATAATGATTTCAATTGTTCTCAGATTTCATTTAAAAGTAAAAGGCTAAGACTCTCAGAAGTGACTGGCTCCTGAAGACAAAATACAAACATCCTGTTATAGAGATGACGTTGGAAAAAACAATTAAATGTTAAGCTTGAAGACGCTTAGGGTTTAAGGCTACTCAAATCAAAAACTCTGAAAGACTTAGGGTTAAACGTTGCTGATCTGTGTTCCTAAACTATCAGAGATTTTAAGCTAAATTATTAAGATTAAAAATATTTACCTTAACGGATCAGTTCTAAGGATGAGCTAGAGGAAATGTATGATCGGAGTCATGAAACTTTGATGTTAAAAGTGGAAAAGACAGTGAGAGAGATTGGTAAAAATAGTTACCTAAATCTGTTACGCTAAAACTCAATCATGATACTCATTGTTAATGTCAAAATGAAGAAATTATACGAACTGGACTATAGCCAATGGGCCGAAACCATAACTGATTTACTGGCATCGGTAAGGTTTTCAGAACTTGACATTTAAAATTTAGTGGAAGAGGTGTGAGAGTGGAGCAGATTTGACAATTATCTGTGGCGTAGTTAGAAACCTTGGGAGAGGTGTTATTGAATTTCGCGACGATGGATGACTTAGAGGGATTTCTGGTTCAGTTAGGTTAGATTTTTGTCAGCCTAGGTTGCTTTTCAACTTTTTAGGGTAGACTTTAGTTAACTGGGGAACAGATTAAACAGTTGTATGTCTGACATAGTAATCCGGGTTGAAAATTTAGGGAAGACGTATGTTCTGCCCAGCAGCAGGAGCGATTTATGGCGCTGGTGGATGTGTTGACAGAAAAGGCACGTTCTTTGGAACAGGTTTTTAGTTCTCAGTGCAGCTAGGATGAACCAACGGATGATGAGTTTTGGGCGCTGAATGATATTTCGTTTGAAACTAAGCAGGGGGATCGGGTTGGGATTATTGGTCTTAATGGCGCGGTAAAGTCAGCCTTAGTTAAAATGCTTGAGTTGGATTGCGAAACTACTGGATCAATGGATTGGAGGGATGAAAAAGTAACAGATGTGTCAGAATCAGCGTTATCTGTTGAATAAAAAAACACCGAGTTAATCATGCCAACAATTAGTATGTTTTATGGGATTTTGGTGAATATGTATGCACTGGATACTGATAGGCATCATAGTCCACATATTCATATTCGCTATGCTGAGTTTAAGGCTGTTTTGCGTATTCCTGATGGTGAAGTTCTGGATGGTACGTTACCTGGTAAACAAATGAAGCTGGTACAAGCCTGGATCGTTCTACATCAAGATGAACTGATGGCAGACTGGCAGCTTGCGAGTGAAGGGCAAACACCTTTTAAAATTGACCCGTTAAGATGAGAGATTTTTATGACACCCGATGTTGTGCAAGTATGGGCTTTTCCAGATTATAAGCTACGGATAAAGTTTGAAAATGGAGAGCTTAAAGTGTTTGATATGAAACCATATCTTGATTACCAAATCTTTGCCGATTTGAAATCTGAGAATTTATTTATGCGGGCTAGTATTGCTCATGGTACTGTAGTATGGTCGGATGAAATTGATATTTCTCCAGACACACTTTATTTTAAAGGCGAAACACTTTAAAGCATAATTATTGCTTAACCATTTTCTTTATCTTCCTTAGCTTCCTTCTACTATGTCTGACTCGATGATCCGGGCGGAAAATTTAGGGAAGAATTACGTTTTGTCCACTAGCAGCACAACGACCTGTTCCCGCTTAATGTCAGGCTCTACTTTTTATAGATTGGGCTACCCTACAATCGAGGAAGTATGAGGGTAATGGAGAATGTACCAAACCTCCCCGCCGCTGTCACCTCGGGATACTTTGCCGACGATGTATGATCTGCCCAGCGAGGATCCGCAGGAGCCTGGTTTGCCCGATGAATTTCACTTACTTCAACCCGAACTCTTGCGTCAAACCTTTTGCCCTCCTACCTATGAACCAGATGCAGTTTTTACAGGCAGCGACTTAAATCTTTACTGCGACCTGTATCACCCCCAGTGGTATAAGCGCCCAGATTGGTTTGGGGTCTTGGGAGTCTCACGCCTGTATGATCAACAGGATTTACGCCTTAGCTATGTCATTTGGCAAGAGGGTGTAACTCCGTTTGTAGTGGTGGAATTACTATCCCCCGGAACCGAGAAAGAATATCTGGGGCAAAATTTACGGGATACTAGCCAACCGCCCAGCAAATGGACTGTTTATGAGCAAATGTTGAGAATTCCTTACTATTTTGTCTTTAATCGCTATACGGATGAATTATAAGCTTTTGGCCTGGTGCAGGAAAGTTATCGCCCTTTACCTATTATGGGGCCTGGGGTTTGGCTACCTAAAGCTCAGTTAGGTTTAGGGCTATGGCAGGGGCAATATCAAGGGATTGAGCGGTGTTGGTTACGTTGGTATGACCAGGATTCCCAGTGGATTTTGACGCCGGCAGAACAGGCCATGGCATTAGCTCAGGAAGAATCCCAGCGGGCGGATCGGGAAAAAGCCAGAGCGGATCGGCTGGCGGCTAGGCTCAAGGATTTAGGGGTTGAACTGGATGAACTAGCTGATGAAACCAGATAAGTGGTTTTACGAGTTGTTTTTATTCCAGCCTAAGATTTTTGGGGAGTTGATGACGGGGATTGATATGAGTTAGAGTTTTGCCTACAGTGCGCTAGTTGTGAGGGAACAATGTGCGATATTGGAGGCTGTTTGCAGGATAGGCTTGAACCCTGAGGCAGAACTTAGGATAAAACTGGAAACAAACTTATAGAAGATTCCAGGCCTTGAAGGATGTCTTGATTTGAATTAGGCTCTTTGGACAGGGCATCTTCTCCAATGTTTAGAAGCATAGGAACTCAAGATGTGATTGAAGAGCTTGTGATTTACTCTGAAAAACATTTCAGAGTATGATTTCGATTCACCTGTAACTCATCTGAGGGGTTTCACAAAATTCATGCTAGGGTTGCATCTATATCCACTGCACTTTTATAAGCTATTGAAGGAATAGAATTCATGGATATTGGAGCTACACTGTGGTTTACAGGCCTTAGTGGTGCTGGCAAAACAACGATTAGCTTGGAAGTGGCAAAAATCCTTCGTGAGCGAGGACTCAAAGTGGAAGTCCTAGATGGGGATATCGTCCGGCAAAATCTGACTAAAGGGCTGGGCTTCAGTCGTGCAGATCGGGATGAAAATATTCGTCGCATTGGGTTTGTTGCCAATTTATTGACTCGCAATGGCGTTGTTGTATTGGTTTCAGCTATTTCACCCTACCGGGATATCCGAGATGAGGTTCGGCAAAAAATTGGCAGCAGTTTCATTGAAATTTTTGTCAATGCTCCCTTGTCCACCTGTGAAGAAAGAGATGTGAAGGGCTTATACAAGCGGGCTAGGCAGGGCGAAATTCAGTTCTTTACAGGCATTGATGATCCCTATGAACCGCCCGTTAACCCAGATGTCGAATGCTTGACAGCAGAGGAAAGTATTAGTGAAAGTGTCGCTAAGGTTATTAAAAAACTAGATTCGTTCTATGAAAGCTTGCCTCTAACATCATCTTTTCTATAATTTGGGAATTAATTTTTATCCTGATATTTTTAATACTGGGAAACAATTTTACGATGTCTTGAATATAGATTTCGGATTCCATTTTGAGTTTAATGATATTAGCAAATTTGTGGAGGAGTCTTTGGCTTCATGGAAGCAACTTCTTGCTAGTGTTGTACTGGGGCATTTTTTTGGGTAGGGTTCAAGGTATTTTTCGGTAGACAAAATATTTATATTTGTTAATATCATTTGGATGGAAAATTGAGGTAAAAAACCTCTGTTGTCGGATACTAGCTCCAAAAAAAACGAGATACGGTTTTGCAGAAGCGCATAACTTGTTTTATGTCAAGGATTTCGCAGTATCTTAGGAAATTTTGGTTAAGAATTCAATCATGCTCTTGTTTTAACTTGGGGACTTTATCACCACTGTGGATACTTCACATAGCCTATTTACTCTCCTCGGACGGCTTTTTCAGTATCTCTCGCCTCGGCGCCGTCGCCAGTTAGTGTTAACCGCTACCCTAATGTTGGTCTGCTCACTGGCTGAAATTGTTAGTTTGAGTGCGGTAATCCCTTTTTTGGCAGTGTTGTCAGAACCAGAGAAAATTTGGGCGGCGAGTTGGACTCAACCCGTATCTCGGTGGCTTGGGTGGCAAACTCCGGCTGATATGAGAACAGCAATTTGCCTTTTGTTTGCTCTGGTGGCCGCGGGGGTGGGGGGAATCCGAATTTTGATGCTTTGGGTCAACTTCAAATTGGCCAATGCAATCGGTGAAGATTTAGGGACAGAGGCCTATCGTCGAACGCTCTATCAGCCCTACCAGGTGCATGTGTCTCGCAACAGCAGTGAGGTGCAGGCAGTGATAACGGTTGATGTGCAATCTGTTGTTCTCTCGATTCAGAGTCTATTGCATTTGGCTACGGCGCTTTTGGTGAGTTTGGGCCTCATTCTGACCCTGATTTGGATTAACCCTCAGGTGGCGCTAATTGTCACAGTTGCCTTGGGAGCTATTTATGGCTATGTGGTTAAAACTGCTCGAAAACGCCTAAGAAAAAACAGTCAAGGGATTGTGGTGGGACGGCGGAGAATGGTGCAAATATTGCAGGAGGGCCTCGGGGCGATCCGCGACATTATCCTTGATGGCAACCAAGATTACTACGTTAAAAACTTTCAGAAGACGTTGCAACGTTTGTGTTCAGCCCAAACGGTGAATGGGTTTATTAGTGCCTATCCCCGCTACGGATTAGAGGCAGCGGCCTTAGTGGTGATTGCAGCCCTGGCTTGGGGACTAAGCTACTCCGAAACCGACTCCAATATTTTAGCAACGTTGGGAGTATATGCCCTAGGGGGGCAGCGGTTATTGCCAGCGGTACAGCAAATATATTTATGTTGGTCTTCCCTGTCAGGAAATTATGCTTCCATTGGTGTTGTTTTGAGTTATGTGGAGCAACCAATTGATTCCACTTGGGGCAACCCCGTTGAACGAGCTTTGTCATTCAAGGATACTATAAGGTTTGAGAATGTTAGTTTTGTGTATCAAGCGAGTTCTCCTTGGATGTTGAAAGATTTGAACTTTACGATTCGAGCTGGTGAACGGGTCGGTTTTGTGGGTAAAACAGGGAGTGGCAAAAGTACCTGTTTAGACTTGCTTATGGGACTGCTTGTGCCGAGCCAAGGTCAAATTTTAGTTGATGGAATTCATTTAACGGGTGACTATTTAAGACGTTGGCAAAAATGCATTGCCCATGTACCACAGAGCGTTTATTTGGCAGATGCTTCGATTGCAGAAAATATTGCTTTGGGGGTACCGATGAGACAGATTGATATGGAACGAATTAGGCAGGCTGCTGAAATGGCCCAGATAGCAGATTTCATTGAAGTTCAGCCCCAGGGGTATGAAAGCTTTGTTGGGGAAAGGGGAATTCGTTTGAGCGGGGGGCAAAGACAACGAATTGGAATTGCCCGTGCGTTGTACAAGCAGGCAAAGGTTTTGGTGTTTGATGAAGCGACTAGTGCCTTGGATAATTTGACAGAAAGGGAGTTAATGGATTCGATAAATAGTTTAAGCAATCAATTTACAATTATTTTAATTGCCCATCGCTTAAGTACAATTAAGAATTGTGATAAAGTTTTCGAGGTCGGTTTTGGACAAGTTCAGGAAAGCTTTAAAAATAGACGTTGAGCGGCATTTCATGGAGGTATTATTCCATGTGTCGTTTATTGGGCTTCTACTCCAAGTAAAGCATTTATTTTTCTTTCCCAAAATGATTGCAGGTTTATAAATAAATATGAAAATGAGAATGATTAAATCACTTGTTAGGAAAATTAATAAGCAAATTCAATACCAAAATATGAGAAAAATATATCGTAGGTTTCACGACTTCACAATGATACCAGAGACAACATATATTAATAACCTGATTCTTGCAGGAAAAATTACTAATATTGAAGGCAGTATTGTTGAATGTGGTGTTTGGCGGGGTGGTATGATTGCAGGAATTGCTTCATTGTTGGGTAATGAAAGGAAATATTATTTATTTGATAGCTTTGAAGGCTTGCCTAATGTAGAAGAAGTAGATGGAGAGGCGGCCCTTAGGTGGCAAAGTGATATTAAATCACCTACTTACCATAATAACTGTAGTGCTCCGAAAGAATTGGCAGAAAAAGCGATGAAACTTTCTGGAGTAACACAATATTTTATAAGTAAAGGATGGTTTGAAGATACCTTACCGACTTTCGACAAAAATAGTGCAATCGCTTTGCTGCGCCTTGATGGAGATTGGTATAAATCTACGAAAATTTGCTTGGATACTCTATTTGATTTAGTTGTAACAGGTGGTGTAATTATTTTGGACGATTACTACGCTTGGGATGGTTGCAGTAGGGCACTACATGATTTCTTGAGTGAAAATAAAGTAAAAGAAAGAATTAGTTGTCTTTCGGGAATTTGTTACTTGGTGAAACAGTAAGTCTCAAAATGTCTAACAATAATATTGATTACGAACATTCAAAAAATATTCATCTGTCAGATGGTCCTTCGGAAATCGTGCCGATAATCATCGAGAACTATCAACCTAAGAGTGTACTAGATGTAGGTTGCGGACTTGGGATTTGGTTGAACTTTATTATAAAGGAAGGAATAGTCGACTGCATGGGGATTGACGGCATTGATATTGATGATCGTGCGATTATGTTCTCAAAGGAGAAATTTCAATGCCAAGATCTAACAAAGCCTTGGAAATTGCAGAGAAGGTTCGATTTGGCATTGTGTTTAGAAGTTGCAGAACATTTACACGCTGATTTTGCAGATTGTCTGATACATTGCTTAACCAACCATGCAGACTTAGTGATTTTTTCCGCAGCTTGTCCTCATCAAGATGGACAGGGCCACATTAACTGTCAATGGCCTGCTTATTGGCAGGAAATATTCAATAAATATCAATATGTTTGCTCTGATGATATTAGACCCTTAATTTGGGATATAAATTTTCCAGAATATTGGTATAAGCAAAATATATTTGTTGCTCGTAGAGATCCCAAAAGTTCGGGTAAAGAGGCAAGAATAATGCCTTTAGTTCATCCAGATATGTATGAGAGTTGTTATCAAAAATATTTAAAACTCCTTAATTCGCATAAAGCAATATTTTCAAAAAAAGATATGATGACTATGTTTAGAGTTTGGAGAAAGAAGCTGATTTCGCTCAAGCTATGTATTAAAAGCATATTTTAAACTAATGGTTCGCATTTAAAGGTAAGCATGATTTCTGTTATTATTTGTACCCACAACCCAAAACAGAAATATCTGTCGCAAGTATTAGATGCTTTAGATCAACAAACATTATCTTCGCATTTATGGGAACTTTTGCTGGTTGACAATGCTAGCGATAAAATTCTTGCATTGGAAATTGACATGACATGGCATCCTAACGCCCGACATATCAGGGAAGAACAGCTAGGGTTGACTTCTGCTAGGGTTAGGGGAATTAAAGAATCTAATGCTGAAATTTTAGTTTTTGTTGACGATGATAATATCTTGAGTTCTGACTATTTAGAAAATACTCTTAAAATCAGTCATGACTATCCCTTCATAGGTGCTTGGGGAGGGATAATTGATCCTCTCTTCGAAGGAGAACCTCCAGATTGGATTTATCCATATCTAGACCTATTAGCAGTTCGTCAATTTGAACATGATGTTTGGTCTAATTTGCCGTTTCCATATTACACAGCACCTTGTGGAGCTGGTTTGTGTATTCGCAGAGTTGTGATGGAAAAATACCTTTCATACCTTAGAGATGATCCTATCCGGCTCAGTTTAGATAGAAAAGGGAGTAATTTATCCTCATGTGGAGATTCTGACTTAGCTTTAACCGCATGTGATATTGGTTTAGGTACTGGACGATTCACAAGCTTAAAAATGAAGCATATTATACCCGAGTTTAGATGTCAGGAAGAATATATTATCAGACTGGCTGAGGGGCTAGCGTTTTCTGGTATTCTCTTAGCTAAGGTGCGCGATCTACCTGTTCCTAGAATATCTTTCAAAGATTGGTTTCGCGATTATGCAAAGGAGTTTTTAATGAATGGCTTAGAAAAAAAAGTATCCCGAGCCAAACGCAGGGGGCAAGCTAAAGGAATAGAGTTTATTTCTACTTTGTAAGTAGATCGTTTAAGTGAACATAGCTTCCTGGCGAATAGTAAAAATATTATGGCATTAATCTCTCTGGAAAAAAAGTTTATATTCGTCCATGTCTATAAATGTGGTGGGACAAGTATGGCAACTAGTCTAGCCCCTTATTGTCAAAAAAACGTTTGGGGAGATTTCTTGCGAAAGCTAAGTATCATACCTGATTTGTCTAACATTTCAGCAAGAACTCCCCACCATCCCACTGCATTGGAAATTAAAAATAATATTTCTCCTAAATACTGGGATGAATTTTATAAATTTGCTTTCGTGAGAAATCCTTATGACATGGAGGTTTCTTTATATTACTACATGAGACAAAAAAAGTCTCATAGATACCACGATCTTGTTAGTCGTATGAATAGTTTTGATGAATATATTGAGTGGCGAGTAAATAGGAATGTTGTTTATCAATATGATTATATTACTGACCAGAATGGTGACATGATTGTCGATTTCGTTGGTAGATTCGAGAATATGCATCACGATTTTCTATCCGTTTGTAAGCATATAGGACTATGTTTAGAGCTTCCTAAATTAAATGAATCAAAAAGAAACCGAAACTACCGTGATATTTATTCTGAGTATTCACAAAGATTAGTTAAAGAACGGTTTGAAAAAGATTTAAACTTTTTTAATTATGAATTCTAGGCTTAAACTTAAATGAATGTTGTATGATTGATGAACTTTAAATACAAGGATAAATCATCTTTTTTAACAGTGACAATTATTACTGTTGTTTTTAATGGACAGAATGTTGTTGAAAAGACGATTCAAAGTGTCATTGGACAAGATTACCCTAATATTCAGTACATTATCGTTGACGGAGGTTCGACAGATAAAACAGATGAAATCATCAACAAATATATTGATAAAATCAGCTTTTTTCTCAGCGAACCGGACGAAGGTATTTATGATGCTATGAACAAAGGGGCGAACCTGGCTACAGGAGAATGGATTCTCTATATGAATGCCGGAGATACCTTCTATGACTGTAATTCAATTAGTAAGGTTAGCAATCTCTTTGACACCGACGCAGATATTATTTGTGCAGGTGCGGAAAAAATATTGATTGATGAATTGCAAACTAGACATTTTCGAGTTTATCCAAGCGACTTAAACCAGATGTGGAAACAGATGCCGACTGTTCATCAAGCTATTCTTGTTAGAACCACCTGTCAAAAGGAGTATCAATTTAACACAAGCTATCAGTGGTGTGCTGATCACGAAATGTTTGTAAGAATGTATGTTGATAAAAAAAAGTTTTTTATCATTAATACTCTGTTTTGCTATTTTGACTGTTCAGGCGGTCAGGCAAGGAGCCCATTGCTGTATATCAAAGAACGTTGGATGCTTAGCAAAAATGTGGCTCCATTTTATCTCAGATTGACTTATTTTGGATATGAATATCTTAGTTGCCTGATATTAAGTCCTATTATTAGATTTTGTAAGTCTATAACCCCAGATTCGGTTATTCTTAAGTTGCGACAAATCCGTGGAACAAACGGAAATATGTAAGTTTTGTAACTAATTTATTATTATGCTTCCCAACTTTATTGGTATTGGTGCTCCAAAATGTGGAACCACTTGGTTATTTAAGCTACTTTCTCAACACCCGGAAATTTTTATTCCATCAGCCAAAGAGTTACAGTTTTTTGCTGACTATAATTTAAACGCTAGTATTGAAGAGTATGAAAGCTATTTTGAGGAAGTTAATCTTAATAAATATAAAGCTATTGGAGAAATTTCAACAAATTATTTAGATTCAGTCTATGCCCCTGCAAGAGCAAAAGAAAAAATACCTGGTGTCAAAATTTTTGTCTGCTTTAGAAATCCAGTTGATCAAGTTTATTCGATGTACTGGCATTCGTTAAGACAAAATTTTCATGTCTGGCAAAATAAGAGAATTCCTTCTTCATTTGAAGAGGCAATCCAAACTTATGAAAGATCACTTTTAAAACCGGCACTTTATTACACTAACATTCAGCATTGGCTTGATTACTTTGATGCTAGTCAACTAAAGATTATTTTTTTCGATGATATTATTGATAATCCTCGATCAGTCGCCGCGGAGCTATTTAAATTTCTAGATGTAAATAATGATTTTTTTCCAGGTGATGTTCAAAATAATTCTTCTACTCGTGAAGGTGTTTCTCCAAAGAGCAAGGTTTATTCTGAAATTTATAAATCTGTGTATGGCTTTGCTAATAAAAGAATATATGTACCCATGAAGAAAATGTTAGGAATGAAAAATGCTACAGCAATAAAGGACAATTTACGAGTTCGTCTTATTTTTGAAAAAATATTCTTTAAAAAGGGTTATCCTCCAATGAAACCTGAAACAAGGGAGTATCTCAAAGAGTACTATCGAGATGAGGTGACAAAGCTGCAAAGCTTAACAGGAAGAAACTTAACCCACTGGCTCTGAAAAAAGTACTAGCATTGTATGAAAGTGATTTTTGATATTTCTACTGTTGGTGCTGATCCTAAAACTAGAACAGGGTTAGCAAGAGTAGCTTGGTCACTAGCAAACGAAATGTACCAAAAATTTGGAAATGATATCAGTTTCTCTTCTACTGGCTCAATTGAGTCTTCTTTACAGACCCAGAAATTGTTGAGCTTTCATCCACATTTACAGTCAGCTATTCATCCCATAGGTGATCTTGTTCAGAGAATCAAAAATCTAGAAAGGCGAATTCCTGAGAAATCTGATCAAGCAAGTACCTTAAATGAATTGCTGAGGTATTTTTTTTTATGTTTATCTAGAGCTCTCAATGTAGTTAGAACACCGATTAATCCGCAATTACTATCTGACGCTGATATTTTTCATTCACCATATGCTCGTATTCCCGATCAAGTGCGAAAGGTATTGCCTAATCATCATTTGCAAACTGTCCATGATTTGACACCTCTAATATTACCCAGTTATTACTTCGGTAAGGGACAAAAATCCATAACACAAAGAATAATTGATACAATTCAACCTAATGATTGGGTAACAACGGTATCTAATGCAACTCGCAATGACTTGTTGAATCGCCGCCCTTTAAATCCAGAAAGGGTAATTACGATTTACAATGCGGCATCACCCGAGTTATTTTATCCTGTTTCCGATTTTAATATCAGAGATAGAGTCAGGATGAAATATGGTATTCCCCCAGGAAGATTTTTCCTTTCTTTACATTCCTTATCCCCCCATAAAAATATGAAGCATTTAATTAGCTGCTTCAAAATAAATATGATGCAAGAAAAAATAAAGGATATACATTTGGTCATTTGTGGGGGTAATGAAAACTCAATTTATTTAACAATTAAGGAAAATAAGCTCAATGAAAAAGACTTAAAGTACATTCACTTTACTGGTTTTGTGGATGACTTCGATTTGGCGGGAATTTATAGCAGTGCAGTTGCTTTTGTTTTTCCTTCTCTCTATGAAGGATTTGGACTTCCTGTGATAGAAGCAATGCAGTGTGGTTGCCCAATTATTGCTTCCAATACTTCGTCATTACCAGAAGTAGTAGGTGATGCCGGTTTTCTAGTAAATCCCTATGACCAAGAAGAGCTATGTCAAGCCTTGTTGAAATTATTTGTGGATTCTGAGGCGTGTTATAGTTACTCAAAATTAAGTCTAGCGAGAGCAGAGCTATTCAGTTGGAAAAAGTCGGCAAAAATGTATTTAGAGTATTACAAGAAAATAATGGAATCCTAAAGCATCACAAATATACTCATCTAAATTTGACTTGGAAGTTTTCGAGATTTTGTTTCTCATTGAACTGTAATTGCTGTTTTGAAAAACATATGCCTACTAGTCTTCTTTTGAGTTTGTGAAATTGTATATTGCCATACACATTACTGACATAGTAAATTCTGAAAACCTTCTATGTTATAGTTTACCTCGAGAAGCTAAAGTATTGTTCTTTGCAGAGTATATCTAAGTTATTCTAACTTATTAAACCTCATGGAAAACTAAAACTTATGAAAGCTGAATTTCAATCAAAAGTGAGTTTCATCGAGAAGAATTCAATTTTACTTTGGTTAAAACATAAAACCCTTGCATTTAGTCACTTTCTTGATTATTCGCTTAGGCAGGATGCCAAGGAACGACAAATGGCCCTTAGCCAGGAAAATCCTTTTCACGATTGCCCTGATTGGTATGAACTAGATAAAGTGCTAGATGCAGGAAGAGTTTGTAATGGCCTCTTAGTAATGCATAATGGCCTGCGTGTTCTCCCTACTGCTTACCAAGGTTATGGCCATGGAAAATTAATGCAAAGAGCTTTGGGGATTCATGAACCTCAGGAGGAAAGACTCTTTAGAGACGTAATAAAACAATTGCCTGTTGGTTCATCAATGATCGAACTTGGTTCTTATTGGGCATATTATTCATTATGGTTTCAACAAGTAGTTCCTAACGCTTTTAATCTCATGGTTGAACCAAAACTTTCCCATTTGAATTACGGCATACGACACTTCAAACTCAATAACTTCACGGGAGAGTTTCTCCAAGCTGGTGTTGGAAAAGAATCATCTAATAATACCAACCTTAGAATTGTGACTATTGATGAACTGCTAGATGTATATTCACTAAGCAAGTTAACTATTTTACATAGTGATATCCAAGGTTATGAGCTAGAAATGTTGCAGGGAGCTAAAGAAGCAATTGAGAATTATAAGATTGATTTCTTCTTTATTTCAACTCACTCAGATGAATTGCATGATCAATGTATAAATTTCCTCAGGAGTGCTGATTATCAAGTTCTGGATCACTATTATATTCATGAATCTTGGAATCCGGATGGATTAATTTTAGCTCAGAGTCCCCGTATTTCCAAAATTGATGTGAAACCTAGTGTAAAGACAAACAAAGCTTTGCTCTAAAACTCTAACTGCACCAGAGATTTTATCTATAAAAAAGGGATTATACAGTTATGTTTCAAAAACATTCTGATTTTTTTAAAACGCTGGCTTGTATCGCTACGGATGATAATGGCAAAAGATGTTTGGGGGCATTAGAGCATCAGGGAGAACATCAACTAAAGTGTACAATCTGTAACGCCACTTATAATCTAGCTAATGATGTTCCTGTTCTTAAGCTGGATTCAACTTCAGAACTTAATGAATTCTATTCTGAGGTCTATGAAAAACAATCACGATATAAAGCCTTATGTAAAGGTAATTCTCGTCTGGAACAAGCTAAAATATTTCTAGACTTATTTCCTGAGTTTCTAAAGAAATACCATGTTCTAGGTTATTCTCTGGAAATTGGCTGCGGCCCTGGAGTTTTTGCTGAGACAGTTCCTAACTTTATCGGCCTGGACTATGCATTAAATGCATTATTGGCCGAAGGATTCGATTCTTTTCATCGTGTATGTGCTAGCGGGGATTTACTCCCCTTTCAAAATGAGAGCATAGAATTGATTTTCTCACTTAATACCTTAGAACATATTCCAAATTTTGATAGCTGTATTTATGAAATTGACCGCATTCTTAAACAAGGTGGATATTTGATTTTAAAACCTGCATGGAATTGCACGCAATATAATTGTGATGGTGTTGACTATTTCAATTATAAAGACTTAAATCCAAAAAATAAATTAATGAAGGCCGTTCTTCCAATTCTCAAAAATAAACTGTATAAAGCTCTTATCAGAATACCTAAGCGGATTGTTAGAGAAACGTTATTAAATGACATTAAAACAGTATTTTGGCGCAAGTTAAAGCCTCGTTTTGATCTTATGTACAAAGTTTCTGATTCTGAAGCCTATGCTTCTATTGATGTACATGAATGTATATTTTGGTTTTCTAAAAGTGGCTATGTTTGTCTTTCTCATCCTACCTTTATCTCCAGAATCACTGCCGGACATGACATAGTTATACTTAAAAAAGTGTTAACCAGTTAAGTAAGTATGTTTTATGAAAATAATGTCCTATATTCACCCTATCCGCACATATCTGCCATGTACGGGAGCAGGGCGACACATAAATAATACTTTACTCGAATTACACCAGCGTGAAAATTTAGATTTAGAATTGCTATTTTCTTCGGAATGGCTAAAACCTGATGGGAAGTTAGATGCAAGATGCCCACTACGTGAGATTCCCTACAAGACTTTTAGATTGCCTGAAAATTTTACGGAGCGACTTTGGAAAGCTATTCAATTTCCTAAAATGGATTACTGTCTTTCTAATACGACAGATTGGTTATACGCTCCAATGGAAACTTACATTCCAATCTCTTCCTGTCCTGTTGCTATTACTATTTACGATATTCAGGCTTTTGAAACTAATTTACCTTGGTCTAATACGTTTCACCATCGCTGGTTTCGCTATAAATGGAGTCAATGGATTTATCGTGCTTTAGCAGATTATCAAATTATTTTTACCATTTCGGAATTTTCTAAAGGTCGAATGGTTGAATTGTTAGGAGCAGATGCAAATAAAATCATAGTCGTTGGTTGTGGTGTGGAATCGAACTTTTTTGATGTGGCTACCCTCGATCTCCAAGGGTTGCAAAGCCCGACTAATAATCCTTTCGTTTTGGTTGTAGGTGGACTCAGGTTAAGAAAAGGTGCGGATTTTATATTTAGCGTTGCTAAAGATTTGCTTGTGGCAAAGTCTAATATTGAGATTGTTATTGTTGGAAGCTCCGAACCACAATATATGGCAGCAGTTAAAGAGTTACCTAATATCAAGCTATTTGGGACAGTACCAGATGATGATCTACCCAGGCTAATGCGCTACTCTTCTTCCTTGTTATTCCTCTCCCATTATGAGGGCTTTGGCATACCGGCCTTAGAGGCTATGGCCGCTGGAACTCCAGTAGTAGTTGCTAACCGTGCCTCGTTACCTGAGGTTGTTGGTAATGCTGGAATTGTAGTTAACCCTGAAGCTAGTCAAGATATTGCTGATATACTTTGCAATCTTAGTCGTGATCCAGGATTAAGGGAAAAATATATTCACCGTGGATATGAACACATGCAGCAATATACTTGGAGTCGCTGCACAGATCGGATTGTAGAAGCACTAAACAGTTTTGGTTAATATCTATGAAAATTCCTAAGAAACCAGTGATAATGATGTTTATTATTCCGTTCGACTTGGCTGTGGTTTTTGTGCCCCAGTCAATATGTTAAACTTTGACTTCAGCTCAGCCATGCGTCTACAGAGATTACCCAATTTGGGAAATCTTGTTCCATCGAGCACTTGTAGACGCTGCAATAGAGAATATATTTTTAATATATAGTAATTAAATTATCACCAGCGCGTAGTCATGGCTCAAAAGATTCTGTTCTGTTGGTCAGACATTTCTGGCTACATGGCGACCTGCTGGCGTGAATTGCAAAAAATATCCAGCCTAGATTCTTTTGTCCTTGCCTTTCAAGCCAAGACCCAAACCGCATTTCAAGATCAGTTAATGGCAGGTATTCCCCATCGCTTACTCAACCTTGAAGAACGGAATAATTTACCTCTAATTGAAAGTATTATTGCAGCAGAAGCTCCTGACGTGATCGTTCTCTGTGGCTGGTTCCATTCCCCGTACCGCCGCCTACCTTACCTGAAAAAATTTAGACATATTAAGTGTGTTCTTGCTATGGATACTCCTTGGTGGGGCTACATCAAACAACACCTAGGTAGATTCTTGTTGCGAGACTATTTGCGCCGGATGAGCCGAGTTGTGGTGACGGGGGAGCGAAGCTGGCAATATGCAATCCGCTTGGGAGTTCCACAGCAAAAAATTATGCGTGGAGTCTATGGCGTTGACTATACTCACCTAGCCTCAATTGCTGATCACAGAAACCAAGTAGATTGGCCCCAGCAATTCCTTTTTCTTGGCCGCTATGAAACAGAGAAGGGGCTTGATCTCTTAGTTACTGCCTATGGGCATTACCGTGACCGTGTTGAGAACCCCTGGTGCCTAGTGTGTTGCGGCAAAGGAAGTTTGGAACCCCAACTTAACAACCAACCCGGCATTACCAACCTCGGCTTCATTCAACCTAACGAGATGGAGCAAATTTGGCGAGAATCAGGCTGCTTTATTCTTCCGAGTCGCTTTGATCCTTGGCCCCTGGCCCTTGTGGAAGCTACAGCTGCGGGATTACCCGTGATTTGCACCGAGGCCTGTGGTTCAGCTGTGGAAGTGATGCGCTCTGAATATAATGGGCTAGTAATCCCAACTGATGACAGAGAGAAACTAACCCAGGCCATGATTAGGATTCATAATGTCTCTAAATCTTTACCAAGTTGGGGGCAACGGGGACAGGGCCTGGCGCAACCCTACTCCGCTGAGCAATGGGCGATGAATTGGCAGAGACTCTTGACCTCAATTGGAGAAAACTAAGTGTCTCGCACCCGTTGGCGTTCCGATTTTAAATGGTGGCTCTTAGCATTATTTGGCTTTGTTTCATCCCTGGCCCGTTATCAAGACTTAGAGTTTAATGTCATTGCTCCGCCTCTAGAATTTCCCCTAGAAATGTTGAGAGCTAATGGCCGCCCCCTTGCGATTGCCTTACTCGTAATTTTGCTCTTACTTACATTTTTTCTAAACACTAGCCCAAGAAAAATGACAATCCCGCGACCAATTATTTTTCTATGGCTCGTTCAAGTTGCCATTTTACTCAAAACCGTGCAGGGGGGAGACTGGCTTGCGGGAAGCATTATCTTTGCTATTTTCAGTAGCGTTGTGATTATGCATCTGCGGGGCCCTGCTCTTTGGATTCAGGATCAGCAAAGCTTAAAAAAGGCATTATGGGCCATTGGCCTGGTGGGGGTGATGTTTGTATCGGCTAACTTTTATCAAGCCACAATTAACTTAAGAGCGATTACCTTTATTCAAGGTTGGTTCCATGGTACGACTGCGAATCCTCACCATGCGGGTGTGTTAATGGTTGCAGTTGCCCCTAGTTTATTGGCACTATACCTTCTGGATCGGGGCAGTCGACTTAAGCAACTCCTCTGGTTTGCTTGTCTAATTCTTTTATTTATTGCGCTTTTTCGGACTGCGTCCCGTACCAGTTTTATGATGTTCGGGGTGGTTGTACTCTGCTTTATCCGTAGGCCCTTGAAAATCAGTAACACACTTTTCTGGTTGGGTGCTGTGATTCTCCTTGCTCTCTTTTTTACCTTTGATTTAAGTCATACCCTGAATTTTGCGGACTACACCAGCTTCATCGATCCAGACAACACCACTCTGAATAAACTAATTAGAGGACAGAACACGCGGGAAGGATTGTTCACCTCAATGTGGAATACGTTTTTGAATCATCCCCTGTGGGGCGTACCCATTAGAGGTGGTCGAATTCGGTTCGGGGAAAGCTCGTGGCTGGGTGTGGCATCTGTCCTCGGCTTGGTGGGGCTAATTCCAATGCTGTTATTTGCTTGGTCAACCTTGAGTCTTGTGTTTAAAATTAATTCCGCCACCTTCTTAAAGACCCTGTCAACACGAGAGCAAATTTACAGTAATGCCGTGACGGCTGGCCTGGTTGCCATGTTGGTTGGTGGATTTACAGAAGCCTTTCTCTTGGCCAATCTTAACTTTTCCTTATATGTCACACTCCAATATATAATTCTCGGCAATGGCCTGATTAGGCTTAAAACCTACAGACCTATTGATAGAGAGCGAATTCAACAGTTATCAACCTCAGTTTCCTATCAACCTTATGGAAGCTCATAATCTGCATGAGGGTTTTGCACATTATCCCGTCTCTGTCCTCTATTCGAGGTGGGCCATCACAGGTCACGATAGAACTGGTCAAATCCCTTAATCTACAGGGAATTCAAGCAGAAGTTGCCACCACTAATGATCACGGCTCACAGCTTCTAGATGTCCCACTTGCTCAACGGACAGTTTATCAAGGCATTCCTGTTTATTTTTTTAAACGATTTTCACCTCCCTACTCTGCAATTCGTGAATTTGCATTTTCTTGGCAGTTTACCCAATGGTTGTGGAAGTGTGCTCAATCCTATGACTTAATTCATATACACGCTGTTTTTTCTTACACTTCTACATTTGGAATGGTGTTAGCTCAACTCCTAAACGTTCCCTATGTCATAAGTCCCCATGGCTTATTATGTCAATGGTCTCTGACTCAAGCCCGAATAAAAAAGAAAACTTATTTGAAGTTGCTGGAGCGACAGAATATTAATCATGCTCGCGCTATTTTGTATTCAACGGCACAAGAGCAGGCAGAGGCTAAATCCTTAGACTTTTCTTCATCTTGTGTTGTCATGCCATTTGGACTTACCCCAGTTCCACAGATTCAAGATGCTCGAGGGCAGTTAAGGGACTATTTAAGTCTGTCCGAAAATGCCGTTATACTATTATTTCTAGGTCGTTTACACCCTAAAAAAGGCCTTGACTTCTTAATTCCTGCCCTAAACAAGGTAAAGGCTGTAAATTCCTCTGTTCATTTTGTGCTGGCAGGGGATGGCGACCCAGCCTATCAAGATTGGATTACGCACCAACTCCATAAGTTTGATATTGCGGACATTTCCCACTGTGTTGGTTTTGTTGATGGACACCTAAAAAACATACTTTTAGAAGGTTCTGATTTGTTTGCGCTCACTTCTTACTCGGAAAACTTTGGCGTGGCAGTGCTTGAAGCTTTGGCGGCTGGGACACCTGTGCTGTTAACCCCTGGCGTTGCTTTGGCATCAGCTATTGAGAAATATCAAGTTGGTTATCTTGTTCCTCAAGATATAACGTCGATTACAAATGCTATTGAGAAGTACTTAAGCTTATCTCAACTTGAAAAAGACAATCTTAGTCAAAAAGCTCGTAAATTTGTCATTGAGAATTATAGTTGGGACAAAATTGCTATAGAGATGCTTACCGTTTATCGCTGGATTCTTCAGCAGGGCCCTCAGCCGGAGTGTGTCGTCACCGAATAATTAATTTATTCTCTATACTTACTTTTAAATAATCGGTTAACTATGAGCTTTTACAACACTTACTGGAATACTCCTGATGCAGTTCACTCCCATGGCTACTACGCTCCTCTCCTATTTAGCCTGCTCCCTCAAAGCTCGCGTTCCAATGGTTTACCCCTCAAAGTTTTAGATATTGGTTCTGGTAACGGCAGCTTGACAAATCTATTTGCTGAAAAAGGCTTTGATGTGACGGGAATTGAGGACTCAGCTATGGGTGTAGAGCAGGCCCGCCAAGCATTTCCTAACTGTCAATTTCTCCAATACAGCGTTTATTCTCCCCCCCCTAGTGAATTTGTAGAGGCATTTGATGTCGTAATTTCCAGTGATGTTATTGAACATTTATTTGCGCCCCGAGACCTAGTTGTATTTGCCAGACAATGCTTGAAACCTAACGGACAGTTTATTATCACAACTCCCTATCATGGATATTTGAAAAATCTCGCAATGGCCCTAACTAATCGGATGGATCGGCACTACACAGCCTTGTGGGATGGAGGACATATTAAGTTTTTCTCGGTGAAGACCTTATCTCAGTTGCTTCAAGAGGCCGGATTTAAAAACTTGCAATTTAAATTTGCTGGGGGATTCCCCTATCTCTGGAAAGGAATGTTAGTCTCAGCTGATTTGGAGGACTAGAAATTCGACAAATATATCAACCCAGATTACGCTGCTAATTCTCACCAACCCCAAAGAACCAAAGATTCACCGAATATTACACAAGTTGGCCTGGCTTAGATAAATTAGGATTGCTGTTAGTACCCCACCTCAATTATGAGTTTTCCGACTCCCCTCCTCGATCAACTCCAGGCCCAGAAGCGCCAGGAATACGAACAAGAGCGGCTTGTAATCTTGGTCAAAACCCAACAATGGCTCACGGAGCACGCCCCACGCTACGGAATTTACCAAGCCTATTTAGTTGGCTCCCTCACCCGTCCCTACCAGTTTACCCACCGCTCTGATGTGGATTTGGCCGTCGAGCAAATCAATCCCGATTTATTTTTTCTGGCCGTCGCCGAGCTTTCCGAGTATCTAGAACGAGACGTGGATATTATTAACTTAGCCCAATGCTCTTTTCGTGAGCGCCTGCGTCAGGGCGGAATCCCATGGACAGTGGCCAGCTAGCTCTTTTCCAGGTCGATATCAGGGCCCAACAACAGACCATTGAGCGAGTTTTCAGACTCCTTCAGGATCGTGCCCAAGGCCTGGGGCCGAATACCCTCGAGAAGCAGGAAAGCGTGGCTTACCAAATCCATAACTTTTACTGTGCTGTGGAAGAACTGCTTAGGGTCGTCGCCCTTTATTTTGAAAACAATATTAGCGATAGTTCACAATGGCATAGTCTCTTGCTTAAACGGATGGTGCAGCCTGTTCCCGGTGTTCGTCCTTCACTGCTATCTTGGGAGAGTTATGAACATCTCAACAGCTTGCGAGCCTTCCGTCACTTTTTTCGTCATGCTTATGGGATTCCCCTAGATTTTTCTCAACTAGACACTCAACTCAAAAAAGTACTAGTGGTTAAGCTCATCCTCGACCAACAGATTTTAGAATTTATACTACAACTAGAACAAGATTAAGTACCGATTAACTCCCATGAATTTGGATCTCATTACTCCTCTAATTCTAACTTATAATGAAGAACCTAATATTGAGAGAACACTACAAAAGTTGACCTGGGCAAAACGAATCGTGGTTATTGATAGCTTCAGTACCGATAATACCTTAAATATCCTCAAGCAATATCCTCAAATAGAGTTATTTCAACGTCAATTCAGAAGCTTTGCTGATCAATGTAATTTCGGATTGACTAAAATCGATACAGATTGGGTTTTATCCTTGGATGCTGATTATGTTCTTACTGATTTACTAATTCAGGAACTAAATCAAATTTCCTTGGATGTATCGATCAATGGCTTTTCTTGCCCCTTCCGATATTGTGTATTTGGTAAACCTCTTCGAGGCACACTTCTCCCTCCGCGATATGTTCTCTATCGATCAAAATTTGCTCACTATGAGGACGATGGTCACGCCCATAAAGTTTCAATAGCAGGTAAGAAAGCACAGTTAATAAACTATATTTATCATGATGATCGTAAACCATTGAGTCGATGGTTGTGGGCTCAAGATCGATACATGGTTATCGAAGCTCAAAAACTCAATGAAACTCCTATGAAACAACTGAGTTGGGGAGACAAAATTAGAAAACAGAAAGTTCTTGCTCCGATGATTATTTTTGTCTACTGTCTGATTCTTAAGCAGGGTATTTTTGATGGCTGGCAGGGATGGTACTATGCTTTTCAACGGATGTTTGCGGAAATATTGCTATCTTTGCGTTTAATTGAGTTGGAAATGCAATTAGATAACCAAAGTACCCTGAAGAGATAATCTTTTCCGCTATTTTACAGATGCGTAAAGTACAAAAACATCTGAAACCTTGACAATCGCTAGGATTGAATGTCATAGAAAAGTCTTAGTCTCCACTAATTCAGGAGTGATCCTTCCTATTCCAGAACGGGTTTACCAGCACTTTTAGGTTCAAATGCCCTCACGGGGCCTGGGGATTAAAATCAGAACATGGTTAGTTTCCTTGCCCTTGTGCCCTGGGACCTCACCACCTTTTTTGTATACTGTTGCAGCACTTTTCAGGATTTATGACAACATCACCACCGAACCCATCTCAGGTATCACCCTCACCACCCTCCAATGGAGCCTCCTGGCATTCTGTTTGGGGTCAGCGGCTCTCCTGGTTAATCTCAGCCTTGTAGACCTTTGGTCGTTCGTAGTGTGGAACACTGGAAATCGAAGCCGAAACCAAGCGATTGAAGCAAGAGAACGCGAAACTCAAAGAGATAATCTTGCAGAGGAAGAACGAAACAAAGCAGATCAGGAACGAAGCCGAGCAGATCAAGAACGAAACCGAGCGGCTGAAGAACGAGAACTTGCGGCTCGCCGAGCTAGAGTCCAAACTCGATGCGCTGTTTTGCAAATACGGTATCACCTCGACCCCAACCCCACCAACCGACAAGCCTTAATCAACTTCCTGGCTTGTCTTGAAGAGTACGGTTATTTTGACAATCCCCACTGCCTAAATCGCTTTCATGGAGTCTCTATCCCCGTTGCTCAAGGCTTCTAGGGTTCACACAATCACATATAGGTCTATAGGCATTAAGAAAGCAAGCAGAAATATCTGGGGCCATAGCTTCCTTAATGCCTTGATCCTTCAATGCACTGATGCCCTTAGGCTAATTGAGGGTAGGGACTATAGTCATTTCTGCTAAAACCGAGATGCTAGACAGTAAAACTCGAAAATGTTTCAAGTGATTTTGCGCTTCCCGCCTCGGCGAAATGACCATAGTTTTTAGGACGGCAAACTAACACGAACGACTTTATGTTTTTCCTCTTCTGCCTTGGGTAAGGTGAGTTGAAGAATTCCGTCGTTGTAATCTGCTGTAACGTTTTGGTGATTGATACGACCGGGTAGCGGAATCACCCGTTGGAATTTTCCATAGTGGAACTCGGTTCGCGTCATCCCACCTTCTTCCACTTTGGATTCGGACTTACGTTCACCCGCAATGGAAACCCCATTGGCTGAGACCTGTATCTCCAAATCTTCAGACTTGATTCCCGGTAGCTCTAAGCGAAGTACATAGGCTTCAGGGGTTTCTGTGAGTTCTGCTTTGGGAGAAAAGGCTAAACCAACGCCATCTGTTTGAGTTGAGGATAAACTATCGAAAATGCGATTGAGTTCCCGTTGCATTTCATCGATTTCGCGGAAGGGTTGCCAACGTACAAGAGCCATAGTAAACGCTCCTTTTTTCTGACTGAACCTACACTCTTACTGTAGGCCAACTGTTAGACTCCCTAAGTTCGGTTTTACCCCCAGGCCAACTTTGGATCACCGTACCAAATTGTTAAGTTTATCCCAGTGAAATCGAGAGATTAAGAACTCTTTACGGTATCTTAAAATTATCAGTAAGTAAATGTATGGTGCAGGGCAATGTGGACTTAGTGCTTTGTCACACCACAGCAGATTTTGACACCCTCGGGGCAGCGGCTGGCCTGGCCTATCTCTATCCAGGAACGCGCATTGTTTTAACGGGTGGGGCCCATCCACGGGTACGGGATTTTTTAGCGATTTACCGAGATGAATTTCCGATGATTGCCGCCCGCGCAGTCGAACCCAATCGGATTCAAAAACTTTTTATTGTTGATACCCAGGCCCGGTCATTGTTAGGCCCCGCTAGGGCTTGGATTGAGCAACCGGGCCTTGAAATTACAGTTTACGATCACCACCTGGGACAAACCAGCGATATTCCAGCCCAAACTGCGATTATTGAACCCGTTGGGGCAACAAGTACGCTGATTACCGAAATTCTCCAGGCCAAGCGGATTGCCTTAACTCCCGCAGTCGCCACGGTTTTAGCCTTGGGAATTCATGCCGATACGGGTTCTTTGACCTTTGAAGCCACCACCCCCAGAGATGCCGCTGCTTTGGCCGAGCTCCTCCGCCAGGGCGCTAATCAACTGACAATTCAAGAATTTGCCGCCTCTGGCCTGGAACGGGAGCTACAGCCATTACTCCATGAGGGATTAGCCCAACTCCACCAAGAAACAATTCAGGGCTATGTCCTCAGTTGGGTGCTGCTAAAAACTGAGAATTATTTACCGGGACTTTCCTCGCTAATTACTGCCCTTGCCAGTGCCAGTGAAAGCGATCTCTGTGTTTTGGGCCATGGTTACCGCTGGGCCGAAGCCGGATGTCATTTAGCCCTGATTGGTCGGAGTCAAATTCCCGGATTGGATTTGGCTCAGGTGTGGCAGCAGTTTGGTGGGGGTGGCCATGCCCAGGCCGCGGCGGTAACGGTTAAAACCTCGGAGCCACTGGACACCATCAAAGATCTCTGGGAAAAAATCAAAGAGGCAATTCCCACGCCCCCCACTGCCCAAACCTTAATGTCTGCCCCTGTTCGCACCATTCGCCCCGACAGTGAAATTAACCAGGCCCATCGGGTGTTATTGCGCTACGGCCATTCCGGGTTATCGGTCGTTACAGAAGCGGGAGAACTAGTTGGGGTGATTTCGCGGCGGGATTTGGACATTGCTCTCCACCATGGGTTTGGTCATGCGCCCGTGAAGGGATATATGAAACAGCCGGTGCGAACGATTACTCCAGAGACCCCCCTTAACGACATCCAACGCTTGATGGTGACCTATGACATTGGACGGTTGCCTGTAGTAGATTCACAGCGGGGCCTGGTGGGAATTGTCACACGCACGGATGTCCTACGCCAGCTCTATCAACTCCATCGCCCAACACCGCCTGTGGATGTCGCACCCCATTATTTAGCTGCGGATTGGTTTGCTGGGTTCCCACGGGGCCTGGGGCAAATTTTGATCACGGCGGCCCAACTGGCGGAAACTCAGGGCTGGCAACTCTATTTGGTGGGGGGAGCAGTACGAGATTATTTCCTACGGCAACGGGATGAGACCTACCAGGCCCCCGTTAAGGAGTTTGATTTAGTTGTTGATGGCATGGATCAAGGAGAGCAAGCGGGAGTGGTCATCGCCCAGGCCCTGCAAACCCATTACCCCGAAACCGAATTGCAAATCTATGGACAATTTCAAACCGCTGCCCTCCATTGGCCCCCAAACTCGGAATTACCCCACTTTGCCGTTGATATAGCCACCGCCCGCAGTGAATTTTATCCCTACCCCGCCGCCCATCCAGAAGTGACCGCCAGTTCCATTCGCCAGGATTTGTATCGCCGGGATTTTACGATCAATGCCTTGGCCATTCGTTTAACTTCCCCCCAGGCCGGGGAACTGCTGGACTTTTTTGGCGGTTGGCAGGATTTACAGACTCAGCAAATTCGGGTGCTACATCCCAATAGTTTCATTGAAGACCCAACCCGGATTTTTCGGGCGGTGCGGTTTGCGGTGCGCTTGGGGTTTGAATTGGATCCAGCCACCCGAGATCTGATTCAATATGCTCTCACCAGTGGGGTTTTTGACGTTATTCCCCAGCGGGATCAGAAACGTCCTTCCCTCCAAAGCCGGTTGCGGAATGAATTGCGCTATATTTTCCAGCTACCTCGGAGGAGTGATGAGGCCTTTCCGGGCCAAATAGCCCTGCAGCAACTCACCACCCTATCGGCCTTAACCTGTTTGCATCCAAAAGTGATCATTCCAGGAGATCTATGGTCGCGGCTGGGCCTGGCCTGGAACTGGATTCAGCAATTTGGGACAGGGAGTGAACAATCCGGGGCCTGGGAAATTTTGTTGACGGTGTTATTAGCAGCCCTCAGTCCCCCGCACCTCATGATTGCGCCCGAAAACTTGGCCTGGGCGATGGCGCAACATCTGCATCTTTCCGGCCCCGCTCAAGCCCGCTTAGAAAATTTACCGACCCATCTTCAGCAATGGCAAACACTCCCGTCACCTGCAACCCCGCCGAGTCAAATCTGTGCGGTTTTAGATCACTGGAACTTGGGGGATTTAATTCTCATGGCCACATTGAATCCTGAAAACCAGGCCGTGATCAGTCAATACCTCCAGCAATGGCGGAGTTTGCAGCTTCCCCTCAGCGGCCATGACCTGCAAAAACTGGGTTATCCCCGTGGACCGATTCTGGCTAAAATTCTCAAGGCTTTACGGGTGGCCTGGTTAGATGGGGATGTGAATACAGAGGAGGGGGCCTTGGCCTGGTTAGAATTCAATTTTCCCTTATCTAACTCTATGGCTGAGGGGCGGCTATGACTCTGAGTATTGAGCGACTCCTAACCCTGGCGGAATTTCTGGATTTACCGGAGACCAAACCAGCGACGGAATTCATGAATGGCGAACTGAGACAGAAACCCATGCCACAAGGAAAACACAGTGTCCTGCAAGCCTTACTCGTTGCGTTTATCAATAGCTTCTTGCTGACAAAGGGCCTGGCCTTGGCTTTGACAGAATTGCGCTGTACGTTTTCCGATCGTTCATTAGTGCCGGATATTGCTGTATTTCGGATGGATCGGGTTCCGTGGGACAAAAACGGTGAGATTGCCAATCAGTTTACAGTGCCTCCGGATTGGGTGATTGAAATCTTACCCCCTGAACAATCCGAGACTCGGATCATTAATAAATTACTATTTTTCGTCAACCATGGAACCCACACGGCCTGGTTAATTAATCCCGCTGAAAAAATGGTTTTAGTCATTGACCAGGATCAGAAAATTGCAGTGTTTAGTGAACCAGAGCAGAACTTGCCCATCCCAGGCCTGGGGCAATCCACACCACCCCAACTGACTCTCGGCCAATTATTTCAGTGGCTCCAACCGACTCAAGGAAAATAATAGTCCCCAACAGTTTCAGTTTTGTGCCGACGCAGCTAGGGCCTGGATGAGATTGTTATGGAGAACCCTCGCGGCCCAGGCCAGTTAGGCTTGTAACTCCCGGGCAATTGCCTCGGCCATTTGCTGAGTTCCAACTGGGGTTTGGCCTGGGGGCATTAGATCGTAGGTGACATATTTTTTCTCACCAATCACTTTTTCCACTGCCGCCTGTAACCGTTTAGCTGCGTCCATTTCCCCAAGGTGTTGCAGCATTAAAACGCCGGAAAGAATCAACGCCGTCGGATTAGCCTTATTTTGACCGGCATATTTGGGCGCCGAGCCATGGATCGCTTCAAACACCGCATAGTCATCGCCAATGTTTGCCCCAGGGGCTACCCCTAACCCGCCAATCATCCCCGCACACAGATCCGACAAAATATCGCCGTAGAGGTTGGGCATGACCATGACATCGTAAAGTTCCGGCTTTTGCATCAACTGCATACACATGTTGTCCACGATCCGATCTTCAAACTCAATGGTGGGGTAATTGGGGGCCAGTTTCCGAGCCGTCTCTAAAAACAACCCATCGGTAAATTTCATGATGTTGGCTTTGTGAACCGCTGTGACTTTTTTGCGGGCATTGGCCTGGGCATAGTTAAAGGCGAAGTTGATAATTTTCTCGCTGCCATAGACGGAAATTGGCTTCACCCCAATCGCAGCATCATCCCGAATCGGCTTACCGGATAAATCGCTGAGAAATTTCCTGGCCTGGGCAGCTTCAGTCGTGGTGTAGTCAAATTCAATTCCGGCGTAGAGGTCTTCGGTGTTTTCCCGGACAATCACCAAATCGATATCGTGAAAATAGCTTTTGACGCCAACAATGGATTTAGCGGGGCGGAGATTGGCATAGAGGTTGAGGCGTTTGCGAATTTCCACATTGACCGAGCGAAACCCAGTCCCCACCGGCGTCGTAATCGGCCCTTTAATCGCTGTTTTGGTCTCTTTAATGGAATCTAAAACACTTTCAGGGAGAGGTGTGCCGTATTTGTCCATCATGTCCACCCCCGCATCCACGACGTGCCAATCAAAGGCTACCCCGGTTGCATCTAAGGCCGTTTGGGTCGCTAAAGCCACTTCAGGGCCAATTCCATCGCCGCGAATTAAGGTGACTGCATGGGCCACGGGGGATCCTCCTAAAAACAGATGGGGGCGTAATTGTTTTCAGGATCATACCGTCAAATTATCCAGGCCCCTGTCAAGAAATCCTTAAGTTTTGTTCGCTGCCTCCCAGGCCAGGAATCTTAAGATTTACTCCGGTTAGTTTTTGGGACTAAACCGATTTGGAGGTGCTACACTATCAAGTCAAATTACGTTTTTCCATAAAAAGTTTTGGGGGACTAGGGCTGAGAGTGAAAGCCCAACTTTCCTGCATTTGCGAGTTTTCTCCTGCTTTGGATTCTTCTCTACCTGAGTCTTTTTCCATGACTACGACGGCCCCGCCTGCTTCGTTATCCACCCTGCTGCAACCCTCCCCAGGCCCGGTTTTGGCCCTAAAGCAACTGGTGGCGCGGCTCCAGCGGGAAAACAGCAAAATTCAAGAACTCCTGGCTTCCCTCAGCTTTGCCCTGCGTACCCTGAACAATCTCAATCAGTTTTTTGAGCTGATTCCTTTAATTACGTCCCGGGTAACCGAGGCTGATGCCACTGCCCTCGTGCTATTCCGGGCCGATGGTCAGGTGCGTCTCGAACAACTCCATTGCCATGCCAGCGATCAATGCCCAAATATCCGTTCAGCCCTGGAAACGGCAACCCGAACCTTGGCCAATGGCCTGGCGAATGTGGATCCGGATCATGCCCAAGAGTCTTTGGAGAGCCAACTGGATGCCCAACTTGCGGCCCAGATTCCCACCGGCATTAAGTTTTTTGGGACGAGTATTTTGGTTAAGGATTCCCAGCTTAAGGAACGGGGCCGGCTGTACATCTTTACCCAAGCTCCCCAGTACGACTGGTCAGAAACCCGACAACATCTGATGCAGGTGATTGCGGATCAAACGGCGATGGCTATTGCTAACGATGAACTGGCCATCAAACTCCGGGAGCGCCAACGCCTAGATCGGGAGTTGGAAATTGGTGCCGAAATTCAAAAGAACCTTTTACCGACCCATTGCCCAGAAATTGCAGGCCTGGAATTAGCAGCTGCCTGTCAAACCGCCAGTTGGGTGGGGGGGGATTATTACGATTTTATTCCGATTACCTTTGGCCAGGGAGATCACCGGGGCCTGCCTCAGGGGCGTTGGGGCATTGCTGTTGGGGATGTCATGGGTAAGGGCGTGCCTGCGGGGTTGATTATGACCATGACCCGGGGGATGTTACGGGCTGAAGCCTTAAACGGCCATCGTCCAAGCCGGATTATGCAACACCTGAATCGGGCCATGCAGCCAGATCTGGAAAATTCCCACCGCTTCGTCACCCTCTTTTACTCGGAATACAATCCCCAGACTCGGATTCTGTCCTACAGTAATGCCGCCCACTTACCACCGCTGCTCTGGCAGGCTAAAACTCAATCGGTACGCCGCTTGGATACCTATGGGATGCTGATTGGCCTGGATGGTCGCGCCCAATACCAGGAGGTTTCGGTACAGCTTGAGCCGGGGGATCGGGTGATTTTCTATACCGATGGCATTACTGAAGCTGAAAATTCTCAACAGGCTCGGTTTGAAGAGTCCCGCTTGCAGGATGCCCTGGCCCAGGCCTGTCAGTTACAGTTATCCTCCAGCGAAACTTTGGACTTTATCTTTGCGGCGGTGCGGGAGTTTATGGGGCCTGGGGAAACGGCTCAGGATGATATGACGGTCATTGTCTTAACGGTAACCCCGGAGTAATGCCTGTCTGCTCTTGTCGGTTTCCATTTACTACAAAAGTAGTTTTTGCCTGACATCTGGCCTGGGGCTTGCCATGAAATTCATTAAAATGAGGTTATGAAAAGCGCAACCCTTTTAACCTCTGTGGATCCCGTTGCTGGATTTCATGCCCTCTCCGATCCGATTCGCTTAGATGTTTTACGCCTGTTACGGCAGGAAGAACTCTGTGTCTGTGACCTCTGTGAGCGCTTGGAAATCAGTCAGTCGAAACTCTCCTTTCACCTCAAAACCCTCAAGGATGCTGGCCTGGTAACTGCCCGGCAACAGGGTCGCTGGATCTACTACCGAATTCATGGCGATACCCTGACTCAATTGGAGATCTATTTAGTCGGCTTGCACCAGGCCCCCTTTGTCGCCCCCCGTCCCAATTGTTCGGATCTCCCCTGTGGTTAAGTCCCCGATTGCCCCCAGGCCCTAAGCAACACCTCCTGAGAAAACTCGACCCCAAACAACCCATCAACTTTTTTTGATACAATCTGGCCAGTTGTCTTGGGAATGAGGGTAGTCACATGGCCTGGCGCATTGGGATTAATGGCTTTGGACGGATTGGACGTTTGGCCTTGCGGGCGGGCTGGTTGTTCCCAGAGTTAGAGTTTGTTCACATCAACGAAATTAAAGGTGGCCCGGAAACCGCAGCCCATTTGCTCCAATTTGACTCAGTGCAGGGAACTTGGGCGGAAACCGTAACCACAGAGGGAGAGCAAATCACGATTGGGGCTAAAACCCTGAGTTTTTCCGAAGCCAGTCAACCGGGGGACGTGGATTGGCCAGGCCTGGGGGTGGATTTAGTCTTGGAATGTTCGGGCAAATTTCGGCAACCAGAGCAATTGTCCGCATATTTTGACAAAGGCGTGAAAAAAGTTATCGTTGCGGCACCGGTTAAAACCCAGGCCCTAAATATTGTCATGGGGGTAAATGATCATCTCTACAATCCGGCAGAACACCATTTGCTAACGGCGGCATCCTGTACGACCAACTGTTTGGCCCCAATTGTCAAAGTGATTCATGAAGGCCTGGGGATTCGCCACGGCTTAATTACAACTATTCACAATGCCACCAATACCCAAGTGGTCACCGATGCCCCCCATAAAGATCTGCGCCGGGCCCGCTCAACCCTGATGTCTTTGATTCCGACTACCACTGGCTCAGCCACGGCAATTGGGATGATTTATCCAGAGTTATTGGGCAAACTCAATGGCCTGGCGGTGCGCGTCCCCCTATTGAACGCGTCTTTAACCGATTGCGTGTTTGAAGTGGCCCGGCCGACGACAGTCACAGAGGTGAATCAACTCTTAGAAACGGCGGCGACAACCACCCTCCAGGGAATTCTCGGCTATGAAGAACGGCCCTTAGTTTCAGTGGACTATTGTCGGGATCCCCGCTCAGGGACGATTGATGCCCTATCAACAATGGTGGTGGATGACACGCAAGTTAAAATCCTGGCCTGGTATGACAATGAATGGGGCTATTCAAATCGGATGGCGGAATTGGCGCAAAAGGTTGTCCGATTGGCAGAGTCAGGTGGGTGATTGGTTGAGTTGGGCCTCTCGATAGGCGGCATACACGCCCTGGACGTTGTACCAATTTAAGAAAATTCGGGCGACTTCTAGGGCCAGTTGTGGTTTTCCCCGATCAATTAACCACTGCAAAAAGGGAGCTAAAGTTCGTTCATTCAACCGCCCACCCAAGGACAGCACCCCCCAAAGTGCCCGATGCAGCCATGTCATTTGAATCATCAGGCGGACATCAAAGGTGGGATGTTTTTGATAGAAGATAATGCCCATGCGACCCCGCTGAATTTCTTGGTCGATCAGCTTGGGAATTTGCTCCAAGGTAAACGCCGGATGCCAGTGATACCCAACTGCGGTGGGGGCTTTGATCAGTTTTAAACCCATATTTTTCAGGCGGACTCCCAATTCCAAATCTTCCCAGCCGTAGAGGGTAAAGCCCAGATCAAATAATCCAGCCTCAATTAACCACTTGCGGGCAATGGCGACGTTTCCGGTGGCAAAAAAGGCGGCGGAGAAATCCGTAATTTTATAGGGTTCACTGGTGGGGTTATCAAAGTTTGCCGTGTTGATGACGCGACCATAGGTAAAAACCCGATCATCTCCAGATTCGGCTTGGGCTTGGCTGAGGGCGGTGGCATGGGCCTGGAGAAAGGTTGCGGTCACAACTAAATCGCTATCAATGAAAATAATGGTATCCCCCTGGGCCTGGAGTACCCCTAAATTCCGTGCCGCGGCAGGGCCTTGATGGGCTTGGGTGAACAGTTTGACGTGGGGCTGGTCTGAATTTGCCTCTAACCAGGTCACGGTGCCATCGGTCGAACCATCATCCACAACAATCACTTCATAGCCTGAGATTTGGGAGTCCGGTGCCAGGGTTTGCTGTTCCAGGGCCATTAAACACTTGCGGAGGATTGGCAGGCGATTATAGGTGGGAATAACAACGCTGAAATACATGGGCATTCCTGAAGACAAACCAAGAACCAGGCCAGGTTAAATCCGCTCATGTGAACTCAATCAAGGCAGTGACCGACTGACCTATGATCTACTCTACCGATCCCCTCGGTGAATCTGCTTCTGGATTTAGATCAATCTTGAGACCCCATGACGCGCTTAAAACGGTTAATCATCAATCCCCAGACCAGACAAGCCGATCGCGTTGATCTCAATCCTGAACAGTATCATTACCTGCATCATGTCTTGCGCTTGGGGCCTGGTGACGAATTTTTAGCCCTTGATGGCCAGGGCCAGGCCTGGATTGCCACGTTAATTCCCGATACGCAACAGGCGCAACTCCTGAACTCGGTGGTTTGGGAAAGTGAATTGGGCGTGAACATTTCTTTGGTCATTGCGGTTCTCAAACATCAAGCCCTTGATCAAGTCATCCACCAGGCCACGGAATTAGGCGTCACCGATATTTATCCGATCTTGACCACTCGCAGCTTACCGGCCCCCAGTGAGCAAAAACTCCATCGCTGGCAGAAAATTGCCCAGGAAGCCACCGAACAATCCCAACGTCTTTGTGTTCCGCAGATTCATCCCCCCCAGGCCTGGTCAGCGTTAATTGCCGAAATTCCGCCCCCTGATCAAAAATTTTTCCTGAGCTTAGAGCCGGATGCAATGCCCTTAGCCCCATTAGTCCGCAACCTGAACCCAACTTCAAAAACCGAGGATCTTTGGTTAGCCATTGGCCCAGAGGGGGGGTGGACAGCAGCGGAAATTCAACTTGCGACAGATTTTGATTGGCAACCCGTGTCCCTTGGCCAACGAACCCTACGGGCCATGACCGCAGCTATTGTGGGCCTGGGGATAATGGCCACCAGTTTAGAAATCAGGCGTAACGCAGAAATTTAGTAGAGCCGCTCTAAAACATAATCCGTTAAATTCACCAGGGCCTGGCGGGCATCGGAACTGGGTAGATCATCTAAACAGGGAATCGCTTTGTGGGCAAAACCCGTGGCTAAATCTCGGGCCCGTTCAATGCCAGAACTTCCCCGGACGAGTTCCAAGGCTTCCTCAATATCCCCAGCTTCACTAAATTCCCGCTCAATCAGAACTTCTAAATAGGGTTTTTCCTGCAGGGCATATAGAACTGGGGCCGTCAAATTGCCATCACGCAGATCAGAGCCAGCAGGTTTACCTAAATCATCGGTGGATCGGGTGAAGTCGAGAATATCGTCCACAATCTGAAAGGCTAATCCCAAATTTCGGCCGTACTGGTACAGGGCCTGGATCAGATGGGGCGGAACAGCACTGAGAACTCCGGCGGCCTTGGCACTGTTGGCAATCAGAGAGGCGGTTTTGTAGTAGGTCTTGTCCAGGTAGGCATCCAAACTGAGGCTAGTGTCGTAGCGGTTAAACCCCTGTTGAATTTCCCCTTCTGCAAAGTCTTTAATGACTTCTGAGAGCAGCTTGACCACGGTTAAATTATCAAGATCTGCCAAATACCACGAGGCCTGGGCAAACAAAAAATCACCGGCCTGGATCGCCACCCGATTCCCAAATAAACTGTGCACCGTGGGAATGCCGCGTCGGAGTTGGGATTGATCCACGACATCATCATGGAACAGGCTGGCGGTGTGGATCATTTCGGTAATTTCTGCCAAGCGCCGGTGTCGAGGGGTCAACTCGGAATGGGGTAAGGTGGCCCGAGAAATTAGAAAAACAATGGCTGGCCGAATTCGTTTACCCGAGGTTGAAAAGAGGTGTTCAGCGGCCGCATTCAGTACCGGATGTTGGGCCCCGATCAATTGTTTTAAATTTTCGGTGAGCAGCCTGAGATCGGCCTCTACGGGAGAAAAAAGTGAAGTTACCGAAGTCATGGACGGGGATGCCGCAAGATTGTTTACGAAATTTTACATAATCCTAGTTGTATTCTAAGCTAACCGACTTAACTTGGGCCATCTTGGGGGAAATCCAAGCCCTGGGGCTCATCTGGGAACTCTGGCAACTTCGGGAGCATCTCTGGGGATAGTTTAATTCAATGCGTTGTGTTTTCTGAGAGCAGCGTATAGTATTTTCAAGCCAACGCCGTTTGAGAGGGATTATGCGTCTTACACCTTTGATTTTGGTTGCCACCTTGGCCTGGGGAACCGGAATGGTGGGCCTGGGGCGGGCCGCCGAGCAACTCAACTTAGTCTTGGGCAGCAATACTAGCTCTGGAATTCCGGTTTCCGTTGCCGATTTGCGAACCTTTGCCCAAACTGGAACCGCCCCGAGCTCCTTGCAATCTATTCTGAGTTTGATGCCGGCAGATATGCAGACCAAGCTCCAGGTGGCCCTCAAAACCAACTATCCCGTGGATGTGGAAGACCTGAAAGCACGGGCCAAAACTGAGAATGGGGTCAAGGTGCTGGAAAGTTTAGCCGCTGCGACCCTGCGTCCAGGCCCCCAGGGCGTCAGTGAAATCGAGACGGCAATTCTAAAAAGCGCGTCCAATCCCCAGGGGTTCAATTTAATTGACTTTATTGAGGCCTATCCAGAGCCGGTCTTAAACTTGGATATTAATCAAATCCAATCCTTTGTGGACACCAACGAAAACTTAATTGCCCTGGCGGCTAAACGGTTAGAACAAAACGGGACAAGCGCAACTCCCTAGAGGTTCAAGCTATGCCCGAAAGTAAACAAGGGTAACGCCGCGACCGCCTTCCGTTTGGGGGGCAAATTCAAAGCGTTCAACGAGGGGATGGTTCTTGAGGTGATCTTGGACAAATTGCCGCAGTTTGCCGGTGCCATGGCCGTGAATCACCCAGAGGACTGTTCCCCCTCTATTTAAAGCTTCATCTAACAAAATTTCGGCATGGGCGACCCGTTGTCCCCGAATATCCAGGGTATTGCCCTCGGTGCGAAGGGTGGGAATTGTGGCTACGGGTTGGGGTTCCTTAGTGGTTGTGACCTGTGAGGGGCGAATCTGCTGAGGGGGTTTTGGTTTTTCCCCTGTCAAGGATTCAATATCCGCAAGTTTAACCGCAACCTTCATCAAGCCCATGCGAATTTGCAGGCTATCCCCCTCCAGGCTGAGAATCTCCCCAGTTTGCTGGAGCTTGGGAATTTTTACCCGTTCACCAATTTGGGGGTGATAGTCGGGGATGGGGGCGGGGGGCGGCGGTAAATAGTTGGCCTGGATGTCCTTGAGTTGGCTCTGGGCTTGGGCAGCAGCTTGGGCGGTTTGGGGGCCAGCTTGCAGGGTTTTGATCAACTGGGCAATCTCTCGCTGGGCCTGGGCAATGGCAGACTTTACCTCCTGTTCTTGGTGCTGGCGTAATTGCTGTTCCCGTTGCTGGAGGTGCTCAATTTTCGTCAGGAGTTCTTGATGGAGTTTTTCCGTGGCTCTAAGGAGTTCCGTTGCCGTGGCAGCTTTTTCCTCTTGGTAACGGCGTTGGTTTTCTAGTCCAGCAATCACTCGATTTACTTGATCTTCGTCCTTCGGCAGGGCCTGGGTGGCAGCGGCAATAATCTCGGGATTGAGGCCGAGGCGTTGGGCAATGGCCAGGGCATTGGAGCGGCCAGGAATTCCCCAGAGGAGGCGATAGGTGGGGGCAAGGGTGTCGGCGTCAAATTCTACCGAGGCATTTTCAAACCGCGGATCTTGATATTTCAGGGCTTTGAGTTCGCCGTAATGGGTCGTCGCAATTGTCAGTTGGGCGTGATTAGCTAAATGGTGTAGCAGGGCAATGGCTAGGGCGGTTCCTTCATTGGGATCAGTGCCGGCCCCGACTTCATCCAGTAAAACCAAGGCGGAATCCGAAAGGGCCTGGAGAATATGGCTAATGGTGCGAATATGCCCGGAAAAGGTTGAAAGATTATGTTGCAATGACTGTTCATCGCCAATATCCGCCAAGACCTGACTAAACCAGGGAAGTTCCACGGGTTCAGCCGCTGGAATCATCAAGCCCGCTTTGGCCATCGACGCTACCAGGCCCAGGGTTTTTAAGGTTGCCGTTTTGCCGCCGGTATTGGGGCCGGTAATGGTTACAACTTTAGTGGGCGGGGCAATGGTAATGGTGATCGGGACAACGGGTGCGCCCTGTTCATGCTGTTGCTGCCAAACCAAAAGGGGATGCCTTAAGTTACGCAGGTGAATCAGTTCAGTGGGGCTGACAAATCGGGGCAGGTTGGCATTTAACCACAGGCCATAATGGGCTCGGGCCACCGCTAAATCCAGTTGGGTGATCATCTCCAGGCCCCGGCTTAAATCCTCGACCACTTCAGCGACCTGTTGACTGAGCAGTTCCCGGATTCGGAGTTCTTCCTGCTCGGCCTGGCGGGTGAGTTGCCGGAGTTTATTGTTCAGGTTTACCGTGGCCTGGGGTTCAATGTAGAGGGTAGATCCACTGGCGGAAACATCATGGACAATGCCGGGAATTGCGTCCCGTTGGGTGGCTTTGACGGGTAAGACATATCGCTCGGCCCGTTGTGTAATCACCGTGTCCTGGAGGGCCGTGGCTTTGCGTTGAATGATCTGTTGGAGGTGTTGCTGCACTTGATTCCGAACTTCGGCCTGTTTTTGACGGAGGTTGGCAAGTTGGGGGCTGGCCCGTTCACTCACCTCAGCCTGGTCGGTAATGCAGCGATGAATGTCCTGCTCCAGTTGCGGAAAGGTGCGGAGTTCCTCCAGGAGAGTTTGCAAGGCAGATAAATCAGGGTAACTGTCAACGATGCGGCGTAAGTTCCGGCTCCCGGCCTGGGTTTGGGCAATGTGGAGAAGTTCTTCGGCACTGAGTATCCCCTGATGGACGACGCGTTCGAGGGCAGCTTGGATATTTTTAATTTGACTAAAATCCAGTTCCCGCAAATAGTAGGCTGTCAGTCTATAGGCATCTTCGGTTTGGGCCAGGAGTTGGATAGATTCAGTTAAGGTCGCGGGGGGTTGCCAGGCCTGGGCCAGATGTGCGCCTAATTTGGTTGCGGTAAAGGTCGCCAAGTGTTGGCAAAGCTTCGGCCAATCCAGGAGATCTAAGGTTTTTTCCAGCAGTTGTGATTCGCCCACAGAATTTTTGCGACAACTTCTAAAGAGTGACAGTTCAGTTATGTCTACGCTCCGATGGCCATGTCCCTAAGGAGCTAAAACTGAAATCCTTGTAACCGTTACCAGCAGTTTAGCGGTGCTTCAGTCTGAGCAAGCATGGCACGCACGAACAGTAGCCCAAGGGGGCACCCTATCCTTAATCTAAGTTAAAATCCCTAAACACTTCGCCCAAGACTCCAGTTCTAAACCAGGCAAAGGGATTTATGGGGAGACTCTAGAGATTTCAGGGCCTGGGTTAAGTCTGCGGTTAACTGAGTGGCAGCCTGTTTGTGATTCTGCCAGGTGTAGGTTTCTGTTAACAGGGGTTGACCAATGTGAATGGTGACCGTGGCGCGCCAACGGGGAATGGCTGGATCGTATTGAATCGCAACGGGAACAATTTTGACATCCGGTTGAGTGCGTAAGTTTGCGGCCTGGAGGGCAATGCGGGCCAGGCCTGGACGAATCTCAGTTAGTTTTTGGTTTCGGAAGATATTACCCTCTGGAAACAGTACTAAGGCCTGCCCCTGCTTGAGAATCTCCACCGCTGCTCGTAATGCCCCTGTCCCTGGCCGAGCTGTGTTGACTGGGAACCCGCCAAAATTACGAATCACCAGGCCCTGTAACCCCAACATCTCATCGTGGGAGACCATAAAGTACAAATCTCGCCCAGTCACCCGCCGCCCAGTCACGTAGGGAATAACTAAACCATCCCAGCGAGACCGATGGGTAGGCGCAATAATCACTGGCCCGCATTCCGGCAGAAACTCTTGCCCAGAAACATGAATTTCCCGAAAATAGGTGCGCAGTAAGCAATCTCCAGCGGCCCAATAGAGAAACTTGGCAAACCAAGGAGAAATCGGAGCTGGGAACGATGATCCGGTCAACGTAGGAGAAGACAACTCAGCAAAACTCCAAATTTTTCAGACAACCAGGTCACTCCAAAGATGGAACCCCCGATGAGTACTTTAGATCAGCATAAATTGGGGTAGTCGAGCGTATGGCCCAGTTCTAAATTTGGTTTAAGTCCTTGAGTGGGCTAGACCAGAACCCCATAGACTGTCTTAGGAAATAGACCGACTTAAAAACGGGAAATACTCAAGATCCAAGTGCCGATATAGCGCATCAAGGGCACATCCCCAGGGGAACCAATCCGGGCATTAAAGTAGTACATCCCCCCAATCCGTGGATTCCGAACATTGGAAATCACCACCTGCACTTCTGTTCCTGCGGGGATGGGTTCATTGGGAATGAGATCAATAATCCGATTATCATAATCCACCGTCGCTTCCATCAGGGGGACAATTTCACCGGGATTTCGCCGCAAGCTAAAGAGGGAGTTGGTATTGGCTCCCCCGGCGCGTAACTCAATATTTTGAGCAGAAAAATGCCCATCAAAGTAATCGGGATAGGTAATATTAATCCGATTAATAGCCACATTTTGCTTGCCGAGGCGTAACCAGTAGCGGTCATTCATGAACCCCGGCGTGCCATATTCCAGGTGAAAGCGGAGTTGTTGCCGACCCGATGGCCCATCCCCCCAATTGAACGTAAAGCCAGGATTTTGTTGGGCATGCACGACCACCGGCAGGGCAGTTGCAACACATCCCAGGGCCAAGGCTAGGGGAAGAATCCGGTTTTGAGCACCCATAACACACCTATCGCACTGTACGACTAATGCCAAAGCCCCAAAAAGAACAGTATCCCCTTTGAGACTTGTCCTCCCCCGACTTTATCCATAGTCAAAAAGTTCCAGCCTAGAAATTTTAAAGTCTTGACGGTCAATCTGGAGGAGTCTAACAGTATCCTAGCCGCAATTGGGTAAATCGTTAACTTTTGTGGCAAAGTTGGGCGATCCAGCAAACAGCTATGATTGAGGTTAACCATCACGCTAGACAAACGGCTATGGAACAGGTGCGCTTAATTCAGGGACGGGGCATTATCCTGCGGGGAAACGACATCGATACCGACCGAATTATCCCAGCTCGCTTTTTACGCTGTGTCACCTTTGAGGGCTTGGGTAGCCAAGTTTTTGCAGATGATCGTCTCCAGGCCCAGGGACAACATCCCTTTGATCAACCCCAATTTCAAGGGGCTACCATCCTTGTTGTCAATGCCAATTTTGGCTGCGGCTCCAGTCGTGAACATGCCCCCCAGGCCCTAATGCGGTGGGGAATCCAGGCCATTGTTGGGGAAAGCTTTGCCGAGATTTTCTTTGGTAATTGTGTTTCCCTCGGAATTCCCTGTGTGACCGCCAGTCCCGTAGATATTGCCAGCCTGCAAACCGACATTGAACATCATCCGGGGCAACCTCTCCGCCTGAGTTTAGACACCTTAACCTTGAGCCGTGATGCCAAGTCCGTGGCCGTGGCCCTTGCGGATGGGGTGCGGGAAATGTTCCGTTCTGGCCAATGGGATGCCTGTGGTCAATTGGTTGCCCAACACGACCAAATCCGAGCCACCGCTGCCAGCTTACCCTACCTGGCCTGGGCTTAAAAATAGCGATACATTTGACAAACTTCCCCCTTTATCGCAATACTGAAGATCGCCCAAAATAAGGGACTGTAGTTCAACTGGTTAGAGCACCGCCCTGTCACGGCGGAAGTTGCGGGTTCGAGCCCCGTCAGTCCCGTAAGTCCAATTCCATTCCCAAGCTGTATCTAGATTCCGCATGATCATGGCTAAAAAATTTATTGTCCTCTTTGCGCTGATCATCCTCTACATCTCCATGGTGACCACAGGGTTTACTCCCCCGGCCTGGGCTGGACTCAATGATGATCGGTTCGATGGGAATATATTTGCCCTCTATGGAGGGAATGGCTCTCTGGTTCCTCCCAAGGTGACCTTGGCCCAATCCTTGGCGCGACCCAATCCGACTTTGCTTGTGTTCTACATTAATGACAGCCGGGATTGTAAAGCCTATACCACCGTCATTTCCCAACTCCAGGCCTTTTATGGGCGAGCAGCAGATTTTATTCCCGTTGATATTGACTCGATTTCACCTCAGCCCAGCTATACCCCAACGGAACCGGGTTATTACTACAAGGGGTATGTACCTCAAACCGTTTTGCTAAATGCCCAAGGGGATGTGGTTTTTAACCAGGCCGGAATTGTGGATTTCGCTGTTTTGGATGATCAGTTCCGAGCCCTCTTTGACCTCCTTCCCCGAGCTGAATCCCTGGAGCTTAAACCCCGCTTGGTGAATGAAATTAATGTCGAACTTTCCAGTGGGCGTTAATTTAGCCAGTGATTTTAATTTCGACTGAATCACTGAAGAGTGGAACAGCCCCAGGCCTGGGATTAAAGCTGAATTAAGGGTTAGGTGGCGAAGGATGTACCACAGCCACAGGTTTGGGTTGCATTGGGATTTGTAAACTTAAAGCCGCCCCCAATTAGGGCATTACTGTAATCCAAGACCAAGCCGTAGATGTAGAGCATACTCTTGGGATCGGACACCACTTGGAACCCGTCGTAGTCAAAAACCTCGTCATCGGGACGAATATTACTGGGGTCTTCAAAATCCATGGTGTAGGACATGCCTGAACAACCACCCCCCCGGACGCCAACCCGCAAGCAGAGGTCTGAACCTTGTTTTTGCCGCAATTCGAGGACGTGGGCTAGGGCCGAGTTGGTCATCAAAATCCCACGTTGGGGCTGAGTTAAGGTTGGAGATGCGGTGTCGGTAGCCATAGTGACTCGGTTGGATTCTGATGGGACTCTTGACAGTTTCTTAAACCCAATAAAGGGTCAAGACTTTTGCAGTAATGCTTGCACCTATTATAGTCAATCCCTGGAACCCAGCCGCGATCAAAGCTGAGGCCCCTTGAAAACAGGAATGAGAGCCCAAAAGAATGGAAACCGTGATCTGGGGGACTTTATAGTGTCTCAGGGCTGCTGGGACTTCCCCGATGATTCTCGGTGCCGACAGATGGGTTAACCTTGAAATTTCCTATTCCCACCATAGACCCCTGGAGCTAAACCGCAGGAGTTAAAAGTGGCGCGGCGCGCAGGAGGGTTTGGGTATAGGGATGTTGGGGCTGCGTAAAAATTACCTCGGTTTGACCTAACTCAACAATTTTCCCCGCTTCCATGACGGCGATGCGGTCACAGAAAAACCGAGCCACCGCTAAATCATGGGTAATGAACAGGTAGGTTAGGTGAAATTCCTGCTTCAGGTGCCGCATCAATTCCAGAACTTGGGTTTGAATATGGGCATCGAGCATACTCACCGGCTCATCACAGATCACCAGTTGCGGTTGGGTAATTAGGGCCCGCGCAATCGCCACCCGTTGTCGTTGCCCTCCTGACAGTTCTTTGGGGTAGCGAGCAAAGTAGGTTTCCGGGGGAGTTAGTTCCACCTTGCCGAGGATCTCAAGAACCCGTGTTTTTGCTGCTTGCGTAGTTCCCAGGCCCTGAATCAATAGAGGTTCCAGGAGATTCTGGCCGACACTCATGAGGGGATTTAAACAGGCATGGGGATCCTGAAAAATCATTTGCAGATCCCGGCGGTGGGGCCGCATTTGTTTGGGGGTGAGTTGGCTAAGGTCTGTTCCCTGAAAATAAACACGCCCGCCGGTGGGTTTGACTAATTGCAGAATCGTGCGCGAGAGGGTACTTTTGCCGCAGCCGGATTCCCCCACTAGACCCAGGGTTTCCCCCTGATAAATCTCTAAGGTAATCCCATTTACCGCCTTAATCTGGCTCGGGGCCTGGCCCAACAGTTGAGCAATTGGGTTGGGGGCGAGGGAGTAGTGGCGTTGAAGCTGTTCCAGACTTAGGATGACCGGCGTGGCTTCAGGCTCAGGGGTTAGGGGTATTGGAGATGGGGCCTGGTGCATCCGGCGGGCGGCGGCCAAAAGGGATTGGGTATAGGGCTGTTGAGGGTGGCTGAGAATTTCCTGGGCATTTCCCTGTTCCACTAGGTGTCCCTGATGCATCACCGCCAGTTGTTGACAGTATTTGCCCACCAAAGCTAAATCATGGGAAATCAGGAGCAACCCCATGTGTCGAGACTGGCAGAGGGCGGTGAGTTCAGCCAAAATCTGGGCAGCAACGGTGACATCTAGGCTGGTGGTGGGTTCGTCGGCAATGATTAATGCTGGTTCCAGGAGTAGGGCTAAGGCAATCGCCACCCGTTGTCGCATCCCGCCGCTCAATTCATGGGGATATTGCTCAATGCGGCTGGCTGGGATTTTGACGGTTTCTAGGGTGGCTTTAATTTTGTTGAGCTTTGCCTGGTGAGAAAGTTTGGGGTTGTGGGCCTGGAGTACTTCCCAGCAGTGGGCTTTGACGGTCATTAAGGGATTTAGCCTGGTCATTGGATCCTGGAAGACTAGACCCACGGTGTTGCCCCGCCAGCGTTGCAGTTGTTTGGGGTAGAGCTGAAGAACATCGACTCCAGCTACGGTAATGGTTCCCTTGACCTGAGAACCCGCTGGCAATAAGCGTAAAATCGCCCGGCCAATGGTTGATTTTCCACAGCCGGATTCCCCCACCAGGCCCAGGCATTCCCCAGGAGCCACCTCTAAAAAGACCCCGGCCACCGCTTCCCGTGAGCGCTCCGATTGAGTCGAGGGATAGGCAATGGTCAGGGCCTGGAGTTTTAAAACGGGTTCAGTCACAGAGGAAAGCTACCAACCACAACATTGGCTCTGAGGGGCGTCAATGTTGGTCAGTATATCCGAGGGGGTTAGATCGTGGGCTCAATGCGGCCGTAGAAGACCCCCTGGATTTTCATTTCCTTGGATTCATGGGCGCCGAGATCATCATCTGAGAGTTGCTCGCTCTCAAAAACACCTGCAATTTCCCCAGTCCGCCCATCAACTTTGGAGACCTGGAGGGAAATGCGTCCTTTGGTAATTCCGAAGCGTTTGACATTGGATTTGAGTAACTCTTCACTGTCAGCTTTTTTGGGAATCGCCACGGCACTGTCATAACCGGTTGTTAGCCCCCGGCCTTTGGGATCCAGAAAATTAGCTGTCCGGTAAGAAGGGACATTGTATTCGCCTTCAAAGTCCGTGGAGGTGGTAATGCTGCTAACGTTGGGGCCCGTGGTGGCGACCAAGTTTTTAACTGAGAACAGGAAGGGAACCCGCTCTCCCCCTGGCATTTGTACGGTAATGGCCTGGAAATCAAAACCATCCTCTTCGACAAAGGTGAGGCTGCCGTCGCTGTTGATGTTAAGGGTCCCAGACACTTGATCCAAGCTGGAGGTTTCCCGAGTAACGAGTTTTGTCGGGACAAATTCAGCCACTTGCCGTTTATTTTTGGGTTCTTCTTTGACGAGATAGTTGGTGGGCTGCAAACAGAGATCCGTCAGGGTGTAGGACTGTGAGGCGTCAATGGGATAGGCACCCCGGGCTGAGTCATCTAAGGTGGGGCAGGTGTTTGCCAGGCCAGTGCCGACAATATCGTCATAGGTCAGTCCCGCTTTTGCCGCCAAAGCTGAGCCACTGAGTGCGAAAAATCCGCAACACAGCATACAAAAAGCCAATATTAAAGCACGGTATCTCATGATTAACCTCAGAAGTCAAAGCAGATGATCGAGCATGTCAAAGTAAATCGGGGGTAAATTTTGCCCGCTTGAGCACAGGGGCCATCGGATAAAAATAAGTCCCAAAATTAAAAACAAGGTAGAGTTTACCTTATTCAACCCTTGATTATACGAAGCATTGAGATCCCCAGGCCCCTTTTGTTTGGAATTGGCTGGGATCAGCTTCAGACTAAGCCTGTTTTGGTGCCAATAACCGATGGCCAATATCGCGGCGATAGTAGGCATTGTGAAAGTTAATTTTCGCCACAGCAGCATAGGCTTGATTCTGGGCAGCAGTCACGCTTTCCCCCCGGCCAACAACGGTTAAGACCCGTCCACCATCGGTAAACAGTTGCGCCTCGGCAGCTCGGGTTCCGGCCTGGAAAACTAAGGCGAACTCACTGGCTGCGGCAATCCCCTGTATTTCATCACCTTTTGTAAAGTGTCCCGGATACCCCCCCGCTGCCATGACTACGCCCATTGCTAATTCCTCCGCCCAGGCCAGGTCTCCCAACTGACTTAGGGTGCCGTTGACACAAGCCTGGAGCACATCAATCAGGGGAGTTTTGAGCAGGGGTAAGACAACTTGGGTTTCCGGATCCCCAAAGCGGCAGTTGAATTCAATCACATAGGGCTCGCCCGTGGGGGTAATCATGAGACCGGCGTAGAGAACTCCTCGATAATCAATACCCCGGGCCTGGAGTTGAGCTAATGCCGGTTGGAGAATTTGGCGATGAATGTTGGCCATGAGTTCCGAGTTGACCCAAGGTACTGGTGCATAGGCCCCCATGCCCCCGGTATTGGGCCCCGTATCCCCTTCGCCAATGCGTTTGTGGTCTTGGGCTGGAACCAAGGGAATAATCACACTACCATCGGTGATCGCGAGGACGGAAATTTCCTGACCCTGGAGGCACTCTTCAATCACCACCTGAGAACCGGCTGTCCCAAACTCCCCACTGAAGATTGCTTCAATTGCCTCAATCGCCTCGGTGGTTGAACTGGCCACGGTCACCCCTTTGCCGGCTGCGAGTCCGTCGGCTTTAATCACAATTGGGCTGGTCTGGTCGCGCACGTACTGAATCGCTGGAGCTGCTGCCGTAAAAACCGCCGCCCGGGCCGTGGGAATCTGGGCATCGACCATGAGTTGTTTGGCCCAGGCCTTGCTGGCTTCAATTTGGGCTCCGGCTTGGTTAGGGCCAAAGGCCGGAATTCCCGCAGCTTGTAATCGATCCACAATCCCCATGGCCAAGGGAACTTCTGGGCCAACCACCACCAAGGCAACCTGTTCATCTAGGGCTAATTGGGTAATATCCACCAAATCCGTGGCCTGGATCGGGATATTTTGGCAGCGTGGGAGTGTCGCTGTGCCGCCATTGCCGGGACAACAAAACACCTGTTCCACCCGTGAAGACTGCAACAAAGACCAGGCCAAGGCGTGTTCCCGACCCCCACTACCCACGACAATAATTTTCACAGTCCAGCCTTTTAGTTATTGATCACATCTGGAGAAATTGTGCCATACGGGTTCTCTCCAAACTGGAATTAGAGAAGATCAAGATGATTCTGAAGTGGTCTAGTTAAACTGAAACCAGGCCAGGTAAATGCCTCATGATTACTACGACCCCAAAACCCATTACTCAAATCCGGGCTGCAACTTGGGCTGAGTACCTTGAATTGCGGGATGATCCCAATTCAGATTGGCAGCGAATTTCCTATGATCACGGGTGGCTACGGATAGAGATGGGTAAAGAGGGGCCTGGGCACGCATCAATCAGTGACCTATTCACCGCTATTTTCTTTATCAGGGCGTTACTTCACCCTGAAGAAACCTATCAATCCTATGGCCGCTGCCTGATTGAAAACCCCGAAACCCAGGCCTGTGCCCCTGATTTAGTTCTCTACAAAGGTGAAAATATTCCCCGCTGGCAACTTGGTACACCCCGCCGGATCACTCTACCTGAACAGCGTTTACCGGATTTAGTGGGAGAAGTGGCCGATACTAGCCTGGCGTTAGACTTGACGGGGCAAAAACAACTGTACGCGCGGTTGGGAATTTCGGAATATTGGGTGATTGATGTCCAGCAGTGTCAGGTTTCAGCGTTTGGACTGGACGTAACTGGAGAATATCAACCGATCACAATTTCAAATGTGTTAAGAGGCCTGGAGATTGAATTATTGTCGCAAACCTTAGCCCGCTTAGGAGAAGAAACAAATACCGCCGCTGCAAATTGGTTGATGCAACAACTCACTAAAAAGCAACACTAAAACCTATTGAAATATTGAGAACTAATCATGACGCTTCAACTGCAAATTAAATCTAAATCATTGTATGAGCAAGACTTTAACCTTTGGCTTAATGAAACTGTTAGAAAATTGAAGTCGGGTAACTTAAATGATCTTGACTTAGAAAATTTAATCGAGGAAGTTGAAGATTTCGGCAACAGTAATAAATATGCTCTGTCAAGTTACATGCGGCAGTTACTACGGCATCTGCTCAAGATTCAATATTGGGAGTCAGAACGAGACTATTGTTTACGAGGATGGGATGTGGAGGTTGCAAATTTTAGGTCTGAGATTAAGTCTCTTCTCAAAAGAAGCCCAAGCCTACGAAACCAATGTCTAGAAACATTTGAAGAAGAATATCGAATGAGCTACGAAATTTTTCTTAAAGAAAGTCAAGTCAACTCCAGTATCGTCCCTAAGTTGCCACCCTTTACCTTAGAGCAAGCCCTTGATCCAAATTGGCAGCCTCGGAATCAATAACCTCACATGATTATCAATAAAAAATATGACACCAGGCCCTGAGACGACCGAAAAATCACTTTACGATACAGATTTTCAACTCTGGATTGATCAAACTGTTGAGCAATTAAAAAATCAGGACTTTGCCAATCTTGATCTGATCAATCTCATTGATGAAGTTGAGGGAATAAGCAGAGAACAAAAGCGAAAGCTCCGAATTTACTTGAGAACGATTTGTGAATATTTAATTACCCATCAATATGCCAGGCCAGGCCATGACCGATTTTATCCTGAACTTGAAGCTAATATCTTGAATGTTCGCTTTGATGCCGAGCTAATTCTAGATGATAGCCCCAGTCTGATGGAGTATCTTCAAGAAAAGTTTGAGCAAACCTATCAAGAAGCACGGGAGTTAGCCATCATACAATCAGATTTGGCAGCAGATACAGTTCCAGAAACGCCCTGGTTTACTCTATCTCAAGGCCTGGATGAAGATTGGTTTCCGGCACAACGCATTTATAGTCCTACTCAAGAATAAACAATTATTTTGAAGAATAGACAACCTCTTAGAATAGGACTGTCACAAATTCCGAATGATTATTTCCAAAAGAAAACTTGGGTTTTAGATTCTTCCATTTCTGCCATGACAGATTCTGATTAATAACTAACTCAATTTCATAAAAGGTACCCACCGTTGAACGAATAATATCAGTCATGGATTCATGATGTCCTTCGTAAAAACTATTTAAGTGACCAATAGCTTCTTTTTGTTTATCAGAAGAGTCGTAGCTCATCAATCCAATTCCACCACCAGCTAGTGTGGTACCAGCCAATACTAATGCCAGGGGAATACCAATTCCAGTTGCAGCAAGACCAACACCAATTAACCCTCCGCCAAAAGTCATTAATCCAGCACCCACAATTCCATCACCATCATTGTTTGTTTCAAATTTTTTAATTATGGAATCCAATTCATTATTGTACTTTTGATCATAAATCTCAAGTGCTTGTATTGAAAAATTACTGACCTCATCCATAATCATGTAAGCTTCATTCAATTCATTTAATTCCAGATGAGCTATGGCTTGACCAACTCCAGAAAAAACTGATGTGTAAAAGTATTCAGGAGCAGTAATCGAATTACCATCATTCAAATAATAGTTTTTGAAAATCTCATGGGTTTCTCCAAAATCATGTGCAATCTGATTAAGGGCAAATTCTTTATTGGTAGAGCCTCCAGTCATCAAAATACGTTGTAACTTCTTAGTTGCGTTAATAAATTTACTTCTGTAACCCCAATCAATTTTGAGAGATACTTCTTCAATAGACGATAAAATCTGATCAATTTTTTGCTCTATTTGATTAAGTTTTGAAAGAACTAAACTAAAACCAATAATACTGATGCCAACGTTCAAAATACTAGAAATACTACCTATTTGTGCTAAGTGACTTATCCCTTGGTCAATACCTGTGGATGTTTCTTTTAAGTGAGCGACAATTTGCTTATTAGATGAATTTCTGATTATTCCACCAAATCTTTCATATATTCCAGAACTCAAACCTTGCTGAATATTCTCAGGAATACCAAACGTAACATTTTTAAAGCTCATAACTAAACCTATGTAAGTTTATATTGAGTGAATATCTAACATTTTATTTTCTCAAACATTCAAGAAATATAGCCAAAGATACAAAGATATGAAAATTAACGATATCTTAAGTCTCTGTGGCCCATTTCTTTGAAGCCTATTGAGTATCTATCTTTATTCCGCCCCAACATCTCTCCCCTGCTAGGATGTAAACGTAACAAGTTCTAAACAATTTCTGCATTACCTGACTTTCATCTATGACTTTAACGGCCTTAACCCGTAGTTGGGCAAAATTACCCCTAATTGCGGAACTCACGACCAAGCTCCAACAGCAAAACTCGCTTCACTTGACTGGGATTCCCCGCTTAGTCAAAGGCTTAGTCAGTTCTACCTTGGCCCAGGCCCAGAGTCAGCCCCTACTTATTATTACTGCCACCTTAGAAGAAGCCGGACGTTGGGCGGCGCAGTTGGAAATGATGGGTTGGGGTTCAGTCTTGTTCTATCCCACCTCGGAAGCCTCACCCTACGATCCCTTTGATTTAGAAGCCGAGATGGCCTGGGGACAGTTACAGGTGTTGGCAGAACTTAGCAGTGAGAATCCAAATTTAGCCATTGTCACCACTGAGCGAGCCCTACAACCCCATTTGCCACCGCCGAGTTTATTTCAGGATTATTGTTTGCGGCTGGAAGTGGGGCAAGAAAGTGATCTCAAAACCCTCAGTCAAACCCTGGCAAACTTGGGCTATGAGCGCGTTCCCCTAGTTGAATCGGAAGGGCAATGGAGTCAGCGGGGCGATATTCTCGATATTTTTCCTGTTTCTGCTGAGTTACCCGTGCGCTTGGAATGGTTTGGGGAACAATTAGAAAAACTCCGGGAATTTGATCCCGCCAATCAACGCTCCTTGGATATCGTGAGCAAACTTGTTCTCACCCCCACCAGTTTTAGTCCCCTGATTGCCCAGGCCCTGAGTGAATCCCAGAAATCCCAAATTAATGATATCCTCACTCCCCCTGAACAGGAACAATGGCAAGCTGGAACTCCCCCGGAAGGAATGCGGCGATTTTTAGGATTAGCCTTTGAACAACCTGCCAGTTTAATTGATTACCTGGCCGCCAATACCCTCGTTGTTTTAGATGAACTTGAACAGTGTCGCCAACATAGTCATCGCTGGTATGAACAAATTGAACGCCATTGGCAAGCGCTGAATCAACCCGATTTAATGCCAGTCACTCACAAAAACTTTGAGGATTGTCTCACCCAAATTAATGACCATCAACAACTCAAGCTGAATGAACTGGCTGAAGTTAATCAAGGTTTAAATTTATCCAGTCGTCCTGTCCCGGCCATTCCCCATCAATTTGGCAAGCTCGCTGAAACCATCCGCCAAGAACGGGAAAAACAATTCACAGTTTGGTTGATTTCGGCCCAGCCCAGCCGTTCAGTGGCTCTGTTACAAGAACATGATTGTCCGGCCCAATTTGTTCCGAATCCGAAAGATTTTCCGGCTATGGATAAACTCCAGGCCCAGCGAGTTCCGATTGCCTTGAAATATTCGGGGTTAGCCGAGCTAGAAGGCTTTGTTCTACCAACATTACGCACGGTTTTAGTGACTGACCGGGAGTTTTTTGGGCAGCACAGTCTCGCCAATGTCGGGTATGTCCGCAAACGCCGCCGGGCCGCCTCGAAACAGGTTGATGTTAACAAGCTCCAGCCAGGAGATTATGTCGTTCATCGGCAGCATGGCATTGGCCAATTTATTAAACTCGAACCTCTCACCATCAGCCATGAAACTCGCGAATATCTAGTGCTGAAATATGCCGATGGGGTGTTACGGGTTGCTGCTGATCAGTTTAATACCCTCTCCCGTCTACGCACTGGCCAGGATACACCGCCTCAACTCAATAAACTCAGTGGCCAGGCCTGGGAAAAAACCAAGCAAAAAGTTAGAAAAGCAATTAAAAAAGTTGCAGTTGACCTCCTCAAGCTCTATGCCCAACGGGCCCAACAGCAGGGGTTTCGATATCCAGAGGATCAGCCGTGGCAAGCGGAAATGGAAGAGTCATTCCCCTATCAACCGACACCGGATCAACTCAAAGCCACCCAAGATGTGAAGCAGGACATGGAATCGGAGCGGCCGATGGATCGCTTGGTCTGTGGGGATGTGGGCTTTGGCAAAACAGAAGTGGCGATTCGGGCCATTTTCAAAGCCGTCACCGCTGGGAAACAAGTGGCAGTTCTGGCGCCGACAACCATCCTCACCCAACAGCATTACCACACCCTAAAGGAACGCTTTGCCCCCTATCCGATTCATGTGGGTTTACTCAATCGTTTTCGCAGTGCCGAGGAACGCAAAACCATTGTCCAGCGCCTAAGTACCGGGGAACTAGATATTGTCGTTGGCACCCATCAACTGTTAGGTAAAGGTGTAGGTTTCAAAGACTTAGGCCTGCTTGTGGTTGATGAGGAACAGCGGTTTGGGGTGAATCAAAAGGAAAAAATTAAATCCCTGAAAACCCAGGTGGATGTCTTGACCCTGAGTGCCACACCAATTCCGAGAACCTTGTATATGGCCTTGTCTGGAGTGCGGGAAATGAGTGTGATTAGTACACCTCCACCGTCACGGCGACCGATTCAAACCCATTTATCTCCCTACGATTTAGAAACAGTCCGTTCCGCCTTGCGCCAGGAGTTAGACCGGGGTGGGCAGGTTTTTTATGTTGTGCCGCGGGTGGCGGGAATTGAGGAGGTGGCCGGGAGATTACAGATGATGGTGCCCAGTGCCCGAATTTTAGTGGCCCACGGTCAAATGCAGGAGGGGGAATTGGAATCGACGATGTTGGGCTTTAGTAATGGCGAGGCCGAAATCTTGGTGTGTACGACCATTATTGAGTCTGGCTTGGACATTCCCCGCGTCAATACAATTCTGGTGGAAGATGCTCAAAAGTTTGGCCTGGCCCAACTCTATCAACTCCGGGGGCGGGTGGGGCGGGCCGGAATTCAAGCCCATGCCTGGTTGTTTTATCCGCGCCAAGAATCCCTAACTGAAGAAGCACGGGCCAGATTGCGGGCGATTCAGGAATTTACCCAACTAGGTTCTGGCTATCAACTGGCGATGCGGGATATGGAAATTCGCGGTGTGGGCAATCTCTTGGGAGCCGAACAACATGGGCAAATGGATGCCATTGGCTTTGACTTGTATGTGGAAATGCTGGAAGAAGCGATTGCGGAAATTCGGGGTCAGGAAATTCCGACGGTGGAAGATACCCAAATTGATCTCAACATCACTGCGTTTATTCCGGCGGATTATATTCCCGACTTAGAGCAAAAAATGAGTGCTTACCGAGCGATTTCCGCCTCCCAGGATGGTCAAGCCTTAAAACAGGTCTTACTAGATTTAACGGATCGCTATGGGGTACCGCCTGCTCCTGTCATGCAATTGATGCGCGTTGTGGAATTAAAACAAGTGGCGAAAAAACTTGGATTTTCTCGGATCCGCCCAGAATCGAAACAGCACGTTATCCTTGAAACCCCGATGGCGGAACCGGCCTGGAATTTGTTGGCGAGTAATTTACCCTCACATCTGCAAACCCGGTTTGTCTACAGCCCGAATAAAGTGACTGTCCGGGGCCTGGGCATCCAAACGGCGGATAAACAGTTAGAAAGTCTTTTGGATTGGTTGAGCAAGCTCCAAGCCGCCTTGATTACGCCTGAACCAATTCCGGTCAATAGCCATTGAAGATCCTAGATTTTGCGGAAAAGATAATAGCACCTAACGCCGTTGCGCTTTACTGACAGACTTTCGGGTAAATCGTAGGTTGAGTTTTTCCGCCTCGGCCCAGGCCTGGAAGATCCTCAGAAATGCTTGCCGATCCGTGGCCTGAATCACCGCCGCTTGATCCGCTGTTTCGATGGCGTAGGGATATCCCTGACCGGCAATAATTTCCCCCCGTACCCAATCCATAATCATTTCAATTTGCCCCAATTCCACCAGCCAGCGGGGAAACTCTAAGCGAACCGGCGGCCCACTGTGGGCTTTGAGATAACAAAAGGCAACGTTTTCTGCTATTTCCCCATATTCAGCTAAAATTCCGGGCTTACCATCACTCCCGACCCGTTGGGCTTGAAAAACTGGCGTCCGTTCCCCCCAGGCCAGGCCCGACAGTAAATGACTATCAAAAATCGTCTCAGCCGGGGGCAGGGTGTCCAAGTGGGCCAATAGGGTACACAAATCTCGAGCTCGAGAGCGATCAATATAGGCAATGACCGGGACTTGGGCGGCTTCACTGGCTTCAATGAGTTTGACAAGGGCCGAAACGTAATCGAGCCGACTGCTGGGGTCAAAGGTTTCCGCAAAGGTGGCAATCAAGGAGCCATCAAAAAAGAGTAAACAATTCGGGTCCTTGCTGTAGGCATGCATTTGGTGGATTAATTGCTCAATCTCAAGCTGAAACCGTCGTAAATTAACCAGTCGGTCAGGGGGGCGTTGGTGCGGGTCGGACTGTAACTTGAGGGGGGTGAGGACTTCTAATTTCGAGTCCTTTGTGTACTCCAGGCCAGGCTGATGGCTATTCACAAACCAGGCCACCTGAACCAACCCCACGGGAATTGAAATGTCATCGGAGGGTAAAACCTGAGAGCCATCCACCGCTACGGTCGTCACCCCCTGCAAGCGAGACTTAGCCCAGGCCCGACTTTGATCTCGATGCTGCCACTGTTGGGTAAAAGGAATCCGCCAACCCGGAGTTACGCGCTCCAACGGCCGTGCCCCAATCCAGGCCTCAGGGGGTAATTGGAGTTCTAACTGGGCGGGACTCAGGTGAGAAATCTGCTGAAAAGCCTGCTGGTAGGCCTGCTGGAGTTCGGCAAAATCTTGATTAAAATGTTGGAAATCATCACGGCTTTGGTTCAGGGCCTGGCGTAGTTGAAATAGGTTTAAGGGCATAGGGGGTGAACCATTAGACCAAGGCCACAATGTTCCTCACGAATGATACCTCTGTCAAGGTCACCGTCCGCTTCGGGCTGCTAACAGTTGGGCGTAGGGGGTGTCGTGGAGGTGGTCAATGTTCACTGAGCCAAAGAGAGATAGTTTCTCTTGAATCACTGATTTCATTGCTAAAATGGCTTCCCCGGTGACTTCCAGCAGGTCTTTATCTGTCTCGCGGCAAATTTCCTGTTTTAGGGAACTCAAGTAAGCCTGACGGACTTCAGTGTTGACGTTAAATTTACACACCCCCAACTGAATCGACCGTTCAATCATGGCCGCTGGTAACCCCGAGGCTCCATGCAAAACTAAGGGAACCGCCACATTTTTGCGGATTTTTAATAAGCGATCAAAGTCTAAACGCGGGGGACTTTTATATTCGCCATGAACATTCCCAATTGTGACGGCTAAGGCATCAACCCCCGTGGCCTGGACAAACTCCACAGCTTGCTCAGGATCCGTCATTTTTGCTTCTTTCTCCGCAATCGTTAAGCCATCCTCTGTCCCGCTAATTCGGCCAATTTCAGCCTCAACAACGGCGCCATAAGCGTGGGCTAGTTCAGTCATGGCCCGCGTAAATTTCAGGTTTTCTGGGTAGGACAGGTGGGAACCATCAGCCATGATCGATTTCAATCCTGCTTTCAGTGCCGCTTCGATATCACGGGCCTGGGTACTGTGATCAAGGTGGACGGAAATGGGTACAGCCGCACTCCTAGCTGCTTCTAAACACAGGGCAATCAAACTGGAACTACCATACCGGAGCGCACTGGGGTGAATCTGTAGCATTGCGGGACTTCTAGAGTCCTCGGCAGCCTGGATAACTGCTTTTACTCCTTCTAGGTTATAAACATTGAATGCACCGATGGCATAGCAATTAATCCGGGCTGTTTCTAGCAATTCCTGAGTGGAAGCAAGCATAGGCATGGTGCCAGTTAGCAATAATTAATTTTATCGTGGTTGGAATCAAGTCGTGGGTATGGGCAGCGAGATAAGCCTCCTGATTTCACTTGGTTTGGGAATAAAGCAGGAAAAGACTGAAAACCATGACATGACCTACCCCCGCGAGCCTCATATCGGTTAGAGGTGAGATCGCCCTAGAGAGAGTTAGCCTTTTCCAGCCATGGCCGCTGACTTGGGACACACAAACCTGTATCCTCAGCAAAATATTTTTCCGTGTTCAGCATTCCGGCCGGATTAAAGACAAACCCTGAACTGAGACCATTCTCCTCCCAGAGCCGCTGATAAATTTTCCTGGCAGTATCCGGGTCGATGTGATAAAAACTCGCCAATTGCGAAATGGTTGTCGGCAGATCATCCCGCATGGTGGTGACGCAGCGTCGGTATGCTTCTAAGAATTGCTCGACCGATGCCCGTTGTGGCGGTGAAGTCCAAAGTGACTGATTCGTATTGATTACAACCCCAACATAATCTCTAATAAAGGCCCGAAAACCCGGATCACGCTTAACACTTTCGAGACAGGAAAACGGCGGGTTTAAGAGGGTTGCATCCAGTTCCCCTGCGTGGAGTTTTTCGGCCCGAATATTTGTTGCTCCGGCTTTGACAAAGGTAAATTTTTCCTGATCCGCTGCCGAGTATGTTTGTCGCAAATAGGCCCGTAGAACTCTGGCATAGCCTGAATCCGTATCAATCCCAATGTTGATGGTGTTTTTACTTAAGTTGATGCTGCCACAGAGATCCAGAATCCCCCCGTGAATGGGTTGGATGGCCAGAATATCGGGATAGTTTTCTTCTATAAAAATGGAAAGCGTATCATCGTAGGACATGAAGACTAAATCAGCTTTGTGCGTGTTCAAGTCTTGGTGGGCTTCGGCGGCATTTTGAACGTATTTAACCTGAAACTTCAAGCTGGATTGGGCTTCAATTCTAGCCAGTAAAAACGCCGTAATATCCCGAAAGGCTGAAATCTTGAGGTCAGTCATGGTGCTTGGTGGATTGCTTCTGGGTTCGCTGATTTGCCCCGACACAGGCCTGGATTAAACCAGCGACTCCTCCTTGTATCACGTCACAGGGAACCCCGAGGATGTTTTCCAATTCTGTCAACGGCATATCATCGAGAAAGACTGGACGATCCGCTTTGAGCATGACACTGGGGATTAAGACCCGCTCCCCCAACTCAATATTGATTAGACCGTAGGCTAAATCTTGGCCGGTTAATAATCCCGTCACCGTCATGGCCTGGCCCCAGTAGTTACTTCTGAGGGCAACCATCTTTAACTTCAATCCGGAAATTTGATTTAACCGCTGCTCAATCGGGGTAAACGCTCGTTCGACGGTATTGCCAACCACCCAAGTTAATTGCCGCGGGCTGGTTAATTTTTGGGGTAGGGTTGCGGCCAATTCCTGAAATTCATCGAGAAATAAGCGAATTGAACCAACCCCATTACTGAGTTGCGGATAGTCTTCATAGTGGCTGGCAGGAGGTAAGTCGTGACCGGCAATTAAAAACCATTCATCCGCCAACCAGGCCAAGGTGCTGCCCACTGTTTTTTGAAATCTTGACTGTAGGCTCTGAACTTGGGCGATCACCTCTTGGGCCTTTTCAGGGGTCACCGGTATGAGTTCATCCTCGGTCGGACGAAATCGCGTTAAACCCAGGGGAACCACAGCCACAGAAGCCACAGCGGGCCAGGGGGGTTGATGAAACTGAGCTAAGTCGGTCAAGGTTTGGGTTAAATGTGATCCATCGTTCAGGCCTGGGCAGACCACTACTTGGGCATGAATTTGTAATCCCTGCTCCTGGAACCAGGCCAAGTGTTCGCGGATTTTGCCGGCCCGTTGATTTTTTAGGAGTTGAATCCGAACCTCAGGCTCCGTGGCATGAACTGATACATACAAGGGAGATAACCGTAATCGGGCAATTCTGTCCCACTCGGCCTGGGATAAGTTGGTTAAGGTTAAATAACTGCCATACAAGAAACTTAGACGGTAATCATCATCTTTCGCGTAGAGGGTCGCCCGCTTGCCTGGGGGTTGCTGGTCAATAAAACAAAAGGGACAGCGGTTATTGCACTGAATCAGGCCATCAAATAAGGCTGACGAAAATTCCAGGCCGAGATCGGTGTCATAGTCTTTCTCAATTTCAAGACGATGGGTCTTTCCCCGCTGATCTAACACCTCAAGTTCTAAAACTTCATCAGCGCATAAAAACCGATAATCAATCAAATCCCGCGGGCGTTCACCGTTAATGGCTACCAACGCATCCCCCGGTTCAAAGCCAATTTCAGCGGCAATGGAGTCCGGTAATACAGCACTGATGACAGCGGGTTGAATCGTGGCAAGACTCATACAGGATCAGAAAACTCAGTCATCAACGTTTTAGACCCTTAAATCCTAACAAAGCCTGATTTGCCCACTGATGTACCCCTTGGCTTTTAGGCATTAGTTCTTTGCCGGCCCAACTGTGGAAATGACCCGACCATTGTAGTGATTCATGGCCTGTTCAACCCCACCCCGCAAGGAGGCTGTAACCGCATCCACTGCCAAGTCCAATACCTTGGGTAAAACCTTTAAATCCTCAGAAGAAAAATTGCCAAGGACATAGGGCACGGCATCCCGCGGACCTTGATGATTCAGGCGAAATTCATTGGCAATCCCAATTTTAAGACGTGGAAAGTTAGAACTCCCCCCATGACTAATCAGCGAGCGAATCCCATTGTGGCCCCCTGCGGAACCATTCAAGCGAAACCGGACTCGTCCCAGGGCTAAGTCGGCATCGTCGTAAATGACTAAGATGGTATTAAAGGGGATTTTGTACCAATCCAAGACGGCTCGAACTGCTTGTCCCGACTGGTTCATATAGGTCATCGGCTTCAGGAGACGAATCTTTCCCTGGCCTGGAATTGCCCCCTCACCAAATACCCCTTGAAACTTGGAATGATGACTCAGGGAAATGCGCCAGGCCTGGGCTAAAGCATCGACAACTTGAAAGCCAACATTGTGCCGGTTATTGGCGTACTTTTCCCCAGGATTTCCCAAGCCCACAATCAGTTGCGGCCTGACCAATTCGGCCATAATTTCTAAGCAGCCGACTCGACGGATTCCGATGGATGGCTTGATCTGCTTTCACTGCTTGGGTCGGGCTCTGCAACTACGGCAGACACAGGTTCTAGGACATCCGCCGCCACTGCAACATCCGTAACCACTGGGCTGGTGGGTGCAGAAATTACTTCTGGAGCACTGGCCTGGGCCGGCAGGGAAGCTGTGGACGTTGATTCGCCTTCAATAGCAGCTGCTTGCCGTTTAAACTCGTCTTGAAAATCCCGGGACGCGTCTTGGAAACTCCGTAGAGCCTTACCGAGACTTTTACCAATTTCCGGTAATTTTTTGGGACCGAAAACAAGTAGAGCCACAACTAAAATCAAGATCATTTCCGGCAAGCCGATGCCAAAAAAATTCATAAATTCTATTCCTTAGCCTTTCCAACTGGCCGTGAAACCATCCAGAATCAAGGTGGAATTGTAGATTTCAAGAATAATCAGCAAAAAGACTAAAAATAAACCCATAAACACCGCCATCAAAGGAGTTGTGCCCCAGCCCGGAGCTACTTTCCCGTATTCAGAGTTGAGGGGACGGAGAACATCGCCTAACCAAGTGCGTTTTGCCATAGCAGTATTACTTAAATGAGCAGAGTTTTAACGTTCCGTAATATTATAGAGGAAACAGATCCCCAAAACATCCTATGTCCTACGAACCCGCAACAGTTCTTAGTATTACCCTGGCTGCTATCTGCATTGGCATCACGGGTTACTCCATTTACCTTTCCTTTGGCCCTCCTTCTAAGGAATTAGCTGACCCCTTTGATGACCACGAAGATTAATTCCAGGCCCTCAGCCTATCGGAGACCATCCGGGGATGTTAATGCTCAAGCCAGTAACAAGTCGATCTCTCCAAAACCTTCCTTAGTTTTTTTGATAATCCACCGACCAGGCCTGTTATACTGAAAGACCGGGCATAAATTTGTCCTGACTTGGCCTGGCCCTTCAGCCTCAAGTTTTAGGGCAGTTTACCAATAAGCAGGAGTTCAAGCGTGACTAAAAGCGGCGATGTGGAAAAAACCGGCGCAGGTAACGGGTTTAATCCGGCTGTTTTTTTACAGGAAACTAAGGAAGAACTCAATAAAGTAGTTTGGCCCGATCGGCAAAAACTGATTGGTGAATCTGCTGCTGTGATTTTGATTGTCTCCCTCTCCGCCGGTCTGATCTACCTGGTCGATCAACTTTTCCAATGGTTGGCCCGGAGTATTTTTTAACTGTCCTATGGTGCAAGACCTCGGTAATTCATCCACAACTTTTAATGCCCAGCCCTTAGAAGGTATAGAGAGCTTTTGGTACATTGTCCAAGTTGCCTCAGGTTGTGAGAAAAAAGTCAAAAGTACAATCGAACAACGGCTACATACCCTTGATGTGGCGGATCGAATTTTTCAAGTTGAAATTCCCCAGACCCCCACAATCCGAATTAAAAAGGATGGCTCGCGTCAAACCGTTGAAGAGAAAGTTTTTCCCGGCTATGTCTTGATCCGGGTTCGGGCCAACACGTTAGCGGATGGTCAGGTGGAAATTGATGACGAGGCCTGGCAGGTGATTAAAAATACACCTAACGTGATCAACTTTGTTGGGTCTGAACAACGGCGGGCTTCGGGGCGGGGACGGGGACACGTTAAACCTCTGCCTCTTAGCCCATCTGAAGTCGCCCGCATCTTCCGCAAAGTCGAAGAGCAAGAGCCGATTCACAAAATTGATTTGGTTTTAGGCGACAAGGTAAAAGTGCTCAGTGGACCCTTCAAGGACTTTGAAGGCGATGTCATTGAAGTCAGCCCCGAGCGCAGCAAGCTGAAAGTTCTCCTGTCTATCTTCGGGCGGGAAACCTCGGTCGAGCTGGAAGTTAACCAAATTGAGAAACTCAGTTAGGATTTTGATTCATGGCGAAAAAAGTTACTGCAATTATTAAGTTGGCAATCCAGGCCGGGAAAGCAAACCCTGCTCCCCCCATCGGGCCGGCCTTAGGACAACATGGTGTCAACATCATGATGTTCTGCAAGGAATATAACGCTCGCACGGCTGATCAAGTGGGTACTGTGATCCCAGTCGAAATTTCGGTCTATGAAGATCGCAGCTTCACCTTTATTCTGAAAACTCCTCCCGCTTCGGTGTTGATTCAAAAGGCCGCTGGGATCGAGAAGGGCTCCGGGGAACCCAATAAGAAAAAGGTTGGCCAACTCACCCGTTCTCAACTCCAAGGGATTGCTCAGCAAAAAATGCCGGATTTGAACGCCAACGATATTGATGCCGCAATGCGAATTATCGAAGGCACAGCCCGGAATATGGGTGTGACGATTGTTGATTAGTTTCCCCTGAAATTCTGATTGATGTTGATTGTCTAAGTTTATTGATGTTTATGGGGGAGGAGCTAAACTCCGTGATTACCCCAGGAGAATAAAAAATGGCAAAAGTCTCAAAACGGTTACGTGAACTCCAGGCCAAGGTGGAAGATCGCCCCTATGCGCCCTTGGATGCCTTGAACTTACTCAAAGAAACCGCCACCGCTAAGTTCCCCGAATCCGCCGAAGCCCACATCCGCTTGGGGATCGACCCAAAATATACGGATCAACAACTGCGGACAACGGTGGTGCTTCCCAAGGGTACTGGTCAAACACTGCGGGTTGCGGTCATTGCCCGGGGGGAAAAAGTTAATGAAGCTACCCAGGCTGGAGCAGATATTGCCGGTTCGGAAGAACTGATTGACGAAATCCAAAAAGGAATGATGGATTTTGATCTCTTGATTGCAACACCCGACATGATGCCTCAGGTTGCCAAAGTCGGTCGGATTTTGGGGCCACGGGGATTGATGCCCTCTCCAAAAGCGGGAACGGTCACCTTTGACTTGCCTCAAGCCATTGCGGAGTTTAAAGCTGGTAAACTGGAATTCCGGGCTGATCGGACGGGGATTGTCCATATCTTGTTTGGGAAAGCCAGTTTTGCCGCAGAAGACCTGTTGGTTAACTTGAAAGCCCTGCAAGAAACCATTGATCGCAATCGTCCCTCGGGAGCAAAAGGTCGTTATTGGCGCAGTATCTATGTTGCTGCCACCATGGGCCCTTCGATCCAGGTTGACATCAGTGGCCTGCGGGATCTCAAACTTGGAGAAGTTTAGGAGCGTTAGCAATATTGCCAAATTTTGGGGGATAAATTCTCAAATCCCTAAAAACTAAATCGCCGGAGACAGCAGGTGCAGATTGCTTAATATCCTGCCGAGGTAACTCAAAATCAATCCCCAGATTGCTCCATAGGCGTTCTGGCTTGAGTTTTCCCCCGGCCCAATTGGTTAGGGGGTTTATTTTGTCCCGGTGATGACTCAAGTTTTCCGTTGTTATCTAGGAGGTGACCTGTGGGTCGAAGTTACGCCAATAAACAAGAGATTGTGGCGGATCTCAAATCCCTGTTGAGCGAGTCCCAAATGGCCATGGTTGTTGACTTCCAGGGTCTAACGGTGGCTGAATTGACCGATCTGCGGAATCGGCTGCGGCCATCCAATACGGTCTGTAAGGTGACGAAAAATACCTTCATGGAAATTGCCATCACCGACCAGGCCAAGTGGCAGCCCCTTTCTGGCTTTCTTCAAGGCCCCTCGGCGTTCCTGCTGGTCAAGGATGATTTTGGTGCGGCAATTAAGGCCTACCAAGAGTTTCAAAAAGTCACCAAGAAAACCACGATTCGCGGCGGCGTGTTTGACGGCCAGGCCCTGAACGAGGAGCAAGTTAAAGCCATTGGTTCACTCCCCTCGAAGGAAGAGTTGATGGCCCAAGTGGCGGGTGCGTTGAATGCCTTGACGACCAAAATTGCCTTTGGGATTAAAGAAGTGCCGGCCTCCTTGGCGCGGGCTACCCAGGCCATTGCCGACAAAGGCGAAGGTTAAGTTTTTCCCTGTTTTCTGTTGATGCTTGGATTCGCAAAAAGTTGACTGAGTTCTGTTCATTTGTTTTGTTTTAGGAGTTTTCAGAATGTCTGCTGCAACCGATGAAATTTTAGAAAAGTTAAAAACCCTCAGCCTGTTGGAAGCGGCCGAGTTAGTCAAACAAATTGAAGAAGCCTTTGGGGTCAGTGCGGCGGCTCCTGTGGGTGGTGTTGTCATGGCAGCCCCTGTGGGTGCGGCGGCCCCGGCGGAAGAAGTGGAAGAAAAAACCGCTTTTGATGTCATCTTGGAAGAAGTCCCAGCCGACAAGAAAATTGCTGTGCTTAAAGTGGTTCGTGGCCTGACGGGCCTGGGTCTGAAGGAAGCCAAAGAAGTGGTGGAATCGACTCCGAAACCGATCAAAGAAGGGGCCACTAAAGACGATGCCGAGGCTGCCAAGAAAGAGTTGGAAGAAGCGGGTGCCAAAGTCAGCATCAAATAGGTCTTGCTCACCATTGCCTAGTCCAGCTCAACGGACTTAAATTCGATGAACATTTAGGGGTCAGCAATGGCTCCTTTTTTTATGGTTTGAGTTCCTTCCAGCGCAAAAAGTCTGTACACACCTGCTTTAACTCCTCTGTGGTGTAAATTTTCGGATCGTACTCCACCACGATGCTGTTGGAGGGCAGATTTAAGCGTACATCCCTAACCCCAGTCACCGATGCCAGGAAAGACTCCAGTTGCAAACCATAGGCCAAGTTCCCTTTCAGGTGGTCAAAGCGAATCCGCAACCGCCCTGGTATATGATGCACGATCTCGGCCTGGACATAGCCAAATAGATCAACGAAGGTTTGGTGATGCTGAACTCGGCGGCGCTTATTCACAGCAAGGCTAAATTCCTCTTTCTGTTCAAGATAATTCACCAGATCCACCAGGTAATTCTGAATCATCACTAAGCGTTCTCTGCCGTGGAAGTTTTTCTCTGGGTCAAACTGATCCAGGGCGGACAAGGCATCACGAATATTTAAATAAAGTGCTGAATGTTCATTCCGTTGATGCTTAATTTCTTCTTCAAAGTCATAGAGTGTAATCGCTTCAAACCCCAGAAATGGCACCTCCTCAATGGCACTGCGATGACTGTTTTGGTGTGGACTCAGAACGCCAGGGGTGGTAATCGGCCGGACGAAGGTCATCCCCAAGGCTTTCTGCTCTGGATAGGAAAAATAAAATGGGTCTTCTTCACTTTCACTGGAGTGGAAGATGGCTGAAAACGATTCTGAAACTTGGCGCGTCAGTTCAATTAGCTTTTCATCACTGGTGTAGGGCCCATAGCGGTAAATAATTAGCGACCAACCAAAATAAACTACGATGGTATAAACAATTTCTAGGGCTGCTGCCGAAAACCCTGCATAACTTTGGTGCTTTTCCTCATTGGGAATTTTGTGATAGCTGCCACTCAAGTACTGATATAGGGCATCTTGTAATTCCTCCGCCGCCATAATGTATGGGTTGACGTAAAGAGCGGCATTGCGGTCGCGTTTAATTTCCTCTTCCTTGGCCTGCTGGGTTTGCCACGTTAGAACCGTCCAGGCTGCGGTACAAACCCCCGATAGGATTGAAGCCACTAGGCCAAGTTGTACTGGATCCATATCCCTCTCGCATTGATCTCGCGTTTGTCCTTAATCCTAGTCAAAATCGCCCCCGCACCCCAATTTCTCCAAATGTACCTGTGATTTTGGCTGCCAATCCGCCTGGATCTAGCTATGTTTCGGTTGCCCCCACTGCCAGGCCTGATCAGAGGCGGTAAGCTAGAGGGGAACAGCGGCCTACTTTTTAGACCTCTAATCAAATGCAGAATGTTAACACCGATGATGATGAAAAAACTTTGGCAACTCTTCCGTCCCCTTCTTGGCGTAGTCTTAATGGCTACCTTGATATGGCAACTGGCCCTTGACGGTGGCAGTGTTCTGGCGGCCCGGAGTGGGGGGCGCGTGGGTGGGGGTTCCTTCAGTCGGCCTGTACCCAGTCGTTCCTATTCCCGTGGGGGAGGCTATGCGACTCCAAGCTATGGCGGCGGATTTGGTTTTCCGTTTCTGATTCCCTTTTTTGGCTTTGGCGGTGGTTTTGGAGGCCTCTTCACCTTAATTCTCTTTTTTGGCCTGGCTAATTTTCTTGTATCTGCGTTTCGACGATTTCGGGATGAGGATAATGGGGGCCTGGGGAGTGAAATCGGTGCTTCTAACCCCAGCGTTACCCTAAATACCGTACACATTGGTCTGACAGCCCAGGCCCGGGAACTCCAAGGAGACTTGAACAAAATTGCCCTCTCCGCCGATACCAACTCCGCCACCGGACTGACCAAAGTTCTCCAGGAATCGACCCTAGCCCTCCTCCGGCATCCAGATTTTTGGGTGTACGGGGCCGCAGAGGCAACACAAACTAAACTCTTAAGTGCGGAAACCCAATTTAATCAGCGGGCCCTAAACGAGCGCAGTAAATTGTCCGCCGAAACCCTCTCCAACTATCGACAAGAGATTCGCCAAACTTCTGTAGCTTTGATGACCCAGGCCGAAAAAGATGCCTTAGCCTTTCAATCTGCCAGTGGTGAGTATATTGTCGTGACCCTGTTGGTGGCCTCTGAGGGTAAACTCAACCTTCCGCCCGTGAATTCCACCCAGGATTTGCGCCAGGCCCTGCAGCAATTAGGGGGTATCAGTAGTGATCGCTTGTTGGCTGTTGAACTGCTCTGGCAACCCCAGGCCGAGGGAGATACCCTAACCGCCGATGAAGTGCTTCTGGCCTATCCCCAGTTGAAGGTGCTCTAAGCCACAACGATCATCTCTTCAGCATAATGTAGCCAATTTTACAGATAGCAACTCACCCCCTCTCCATACTGGCCATGTCTAGTTTGGGGAGTTTTTTTACTTCTCGATGTTCTTGTTGTCTGGATTTCCCATGAAACGTCGCTCTCTCCTGGTCTCCATTGGTCTGTTTTGCCTCAGCTTAGTTTTGATTGTCAGTTGCGCCAGTGGGCCCCAAACTGGAACCAGTAGTGATACTCCCAGTGGGGGTACCGTTAGCCTCGGGTTTAGCGCCTGGCCGGGTTGGTTTCCTTGGCAGATTACTGGGGATAAGGGGATTTTTACGGAAAACAATGTTGCTGTTGATCTCAAGTGGTTTGATGGCTATTTGGAATCCATCAATGCCCTCAATGCCAATCAACTCGATGCCAACAGCCAAACCCTCGGGGATACCGTCAGTTCCCTCAGTGGCGGGGCAGATCTGGTCATTGTTTTGACTAACGACTACTCCACCGGGAATGACAAGATTATTGTTCGAGAAGGTATTAACTCCATCCAGGATTTGAAAGGGAAAAAAGTGGCGGCGGAAGAGGGCACAGTGGATCATTTCCTCTTGCTCCAGGGTTTGCGCCAAGCTGGACTCTCCCAAGACGATATTGAATTTGTGCCCCTAGAAACCGGACAAGCCGCAACGGCTTTTGTCGGCGGACAAGTTGATGCAGTTGGGGTATTTCCCCCCTTCACAACCCAGGCCCTAAAGCGTCCCAACAGCAAAGCTCTATTCACCTCAGCGGATTTTCCTGGTTCGATTTCAGATCACCTAGTCGTGACCCGGGAAATGGTGGAAACTCGCCCCGATGCTGTCCAAGGCTTGGTGGATTCCTGGTTTGCCACCTTGGATTTTATTCGCGTAAATCCAGCGGAAGCCTTCGATATCATGGCCAAGCGGGCTGGGGTAAGCGTTGAAGAATATAAAGAATATGCCGATGGCACTCGGATTTTGAATATTAACGAAAATCTCTCTGCCTTCTTGCCCGGTAATTCCATGAACAGTCTCCCCTACGCTGCCGAGCAATTTGGTACCTTTTTGGTGGATGTGGGCCTCATTGACAGTAAGCCAGATGTGAGCAAATTGTTTGATGACCGCTTTGTGAAAGCCTATGCCGAGAAAAACGCCTAGGAATTGGTCATGACTGTCTTCTACCCGTCTTCATAGGATTCGCCCATGGCTGCATCAAGTCCCCATCGGATCCAGCCCTACCTGCGGCAACAGTCCCTACGACCAACGGTTTTCTGGCGCTTGTCGGAGGATATTCCCCGCCCCCTGAGTTCCAGCTTGGTGGTGATTTCCGTCTGTTTGCCGCTGTTGGCCTGGTGGGGGATAACGGCAGCCTTTCCCATCGATCCAAAATTTCTCCCATCACCCTGGCGCGTGATCCAGGCCTTTGGCAATTTGTGGTCAACGGGCGAACTCCAAACAGATACCTTGGCGAGTCTTGGCCGCGTGGGCTTAGGCTTTTTTCTAGCGGTGATGTTTTCGGTTCCCATTGGCATCTTGATGGGGAGTTTTGCCAGTATTCGCTCCCTGTTTGAACCGCTGTTTGGCCTGGTTCGCTATATGCCTGCCCCGGCGTTTATTCCTCTGTTGATTCTGTATCTCGGGATTGGTGAAGAGCCCAAAATCGCCTTGATTTTTATCGGCTCCTTTTTCTTTAACGCCTTGATGGTCATGGATACAGTGAAGTTCGTCCCCAAGGATTTAATTGAAGCAACCTATATGTTGGGCGGTAATCGCCTGGAGGTGTTAACTCAAGTCATTGTTCCCCATGTGTTACCGGGAATTATTGATGCCTGTCGGATTAACTTGGCCGCGGCCTGGCAACTGGTGATTGTTTCGGAATTGATCGCAGCCACTGAAGGTTTGGGACGGCGCATTAGTGTGGCTGGGCGTTTTTTAAAAACCGATGAGATATTTGTTGGTCTGATCGTGATTGGCATTATTGGCTTGAGTTTTGATCTGTTTTTTCAATATCTGTTGCGGCTCAGTTGTCGTTGGGCCTCGAATCGGCGTTGAGAGATTGATCACTGAGAACCGATGCTAGCAATGTTTATGACCAGCCTGTGAGATGTCATTTGTAACCCCCAATTTTTGCCTAAAGTGTTATGATCAGCGCCATGTTTCTTGAAGTCGATCACCTCTACAAACAATTTGACAGTCGCCTCGGCTCACTTTTGGTGCTCAAGGATATCAATTTAAGTGTGGAGCGTGGGGAGTTTGTCTGCGCGGTTGGTGCTTCAGGCTCTGGAAAATCCACCCTCTTGCGACAAATTGCCGGCCTGGATCAACCTACCCAGGGAGAGGTGCGAATTGACGGCATCCCAATTACGGGGCCTGGGCCAGATCGAGGCATGATTTTTCAGCACTACACCCTCTATCCCTGGATGAATGTCCAGCAAAATACGGAATTCGGTCTGAAGCTCCAGGGGGTGCCCCGCCAGATTCGCCGTGAACAGGCCAGTTATTACTTAGATGTGGTTGGCTTAACCCGCTTTGCCCAGGCCCTACCTCGAGAGCTATCCGGTGGCATGAAACAACGGGTGGCCATTGCGCGTGCCCTAGCGGCGGAACCAAAAATCCTGCTCATGGATGAACCCTTTGGGGCCCTTGATGTCCACACAAAAGAAGCCATGCACGGATTTATGTTGGATCTCTGGGAGCGCACCGGCTTGACTATTTTTTTAATTACCCATGATGTGGAGGAGGCGGTATTTCTCTCCAATCGCATCTTTGCCCTGGGGGCGCGACCGGGAACTGTCCGCAAAATTATGAATATCAATCTTCCCAACCGCGGCCAGATGATTAAACGCCACTCGATTTTCCATGACTACCGAGATGAACTGATGGACTTACTCCGCCAGCATGGACAAGAGGCTTTAGCGGTGGCTTAGGGTGACGGGGCCATGGACTGATTCGACGGCAAATTCAATGTTATGGGGGCGGCGGTGGTTGACCTTGCGGGTTGGAGTTTAAAACCTCCAGATAACCAGAGCATGGGGATCACGATCAAGCCTGTGAGGATGACGTAGCCACTGATGGTCAGGGTCAGAGATAGGGGTTGAGTGGTTGATGACATGGGATTGACCCTCAAAGATCAATGGGCTAGAGACCTGGATACTCTGTATTGTCAACGGTTACCAGATTTGTCGGGGAGTTGGCCATCACCAAACTGCTGTGATCTCGCCCACCAGGCCCCGTCCCCTATCCCTTAGCCGGAAAGTCTGCTATTTCTATCTGCAGTGCTGTATGTTCCTGGGATTGCCGCTGTGAACTCCGAAGTTTCTACCCGTAAAGATTTACCCTATCCTCGGCTGTTACTCTATGCGGCGGCGGTGGGGGTGGTTGGTGGATTTCTGGCAACGTTGTTTTACTTGGCGATGCGGCTAGGGTTTCAGGTGTTGTGGAATGAGTTGCCGGGGCGGGCGATTTTACCCAGTTGGGATGAGTTGCGCTATCGAGTCTGGATCATCACAGGCCTGGGGGGACTGGGGGTCGGCCTAATTGTCAAATATTTGGGGGCCGAGCGGGGATTGACGGAAGCGGTGGCAGAACTCCATGAAAAGGGCAAACTAGATTATCGATATCTGCCGGGTACCGCCTTGGCGGCCTGGTTATCCCTGACGGTGGGCAGTAGTGCTGGCCCTGAGAGCCCCCTCATTGATATGAACGGGGGGTTTGCCAGTTGGTTGGGGGATCGTCTGCAGTTGTCTGCGCGGGATCGGCGAATCCTGACCTTTTGTGGGATGGGATCGGGGATGGGAGTTTTTTTCTCGGCCCCCCTCGGTGCAGCCTTGTTTGTCCTCGAAGTTCCCCATCGCCGTAGTCTGGAGTTTTTTGAGGCCATTATTCCCACGCTCCTTTCTTCTTTTCTTGGGTTTGCCGTTTTTCGGATGATGACGGGAATAAACCTTGGGGGCATTTATCAATTTCCGCCCTATGGGGAATTACGCCGAGTTGATATTTACACGGCGGTGGGACTGGGGGTAGTTGGGGCGCTGGTGGGGGTGATCTTCTTGGGAATTGATTATTGGGTGAAGCGTCTATGCCAACCCCTTCGCCATAAACCTCTGCTGTTAATTACCCTGGGAGGCTTGGCTTTTGGTGTGATCGCCGTCTTTTATCCCATCACCCTATTTTATGGTGAGCGGCAAATTCAAGAGGTGATAGATTTTGGGGCCCGCTATAGTGCTGGGATTTTATTTGTTGTTGCCCTGATGAAAATGCTGGCCCTAAGTCTGTCACTGCAAACCGGATTTAAGGGTGGCGTCGTGTTTCCAGTTTTTTTTGTCGGGGCCTGTGTTGGTATGGGCATTCACAACCTGATTCCCGCGATTCCTGTGGCAGTTGCCCTCGTTTGCATGATGTCTGCGGTCTCGGTAGCTGTGGTCAATGCGCCCATTGGCATGGTGATGATCCTGAATGTGATTTCCCACGCAACTATTACTCCCCTGATTACAACAGCAGCCTTGGCCAGTTTTCTCCTGACTCAGGGATTTAGCTTTGTTCCCTCCCAACGCCACCGCCAAGATTTTCCTGCTAACGCTGAATGAGCTAACCACTGGGTTATTCTGCTATGCCAGTTCCCCCCAGGTCCGGGTCAGTTATAAACCTGCACACTATGGCCAGAGGTTTTCACCCTCAGCTTTTAAGATAAGGCTAGAGCCAAGGATAGGGCCTTTTTTGTCCCCTGGTATTTGCTAATGACCTTAGGTTCTAGACTGTCGCCCCCTAGTCTGAGGAGCTTTACATGATGGGTGTGAAATTAACAACAACCTTAGCGGTGGCTGCCTTGGCCTGGAGTGGTGCCGCAACGATTGCCCAGGCCCAGAGTCGAGACGTCAATCCCTCTAATTTCCCCGTGGATCAGCCAACCTATATTCAGGCCTTTCAACGGATTGATGGTGAGGCTGAATTTTGGAGTGACATAGCGGCTGTTGAAGGAATGTTTGGTGATGCCATCTTCATGTTTGGTGCCCCAACCTACAAGGATAATGACCTTTTCTGGGTCGGTAAGCGGGTCAATGTGGTTTATCGGGATATTTTGAGTCGGCAAGCTGGTGGGACAATTATCCGCACCCAGGATTTAGACAGTCCCTTCTGTGAATCCTTTGCCCAAATTCCGGTTTGCCAAATGGCTGCCCAACCCCCCTTACCGCCGCCACCGCCAGTTTACTATCCACCGATGTTTGAGCCCCCAGCCCGGCCCATTCCGGCTCGCTACTAGGCTGATTTTGTTCAGTTACTTTTGACTCTAAAGTCTTAGCAAATTCTGGGGATTGGTGACTTGGTGCTAGGCCAGGTGAATGATCCCCAGTTTTTTTGACCTATTTGTCAAGCATCTCTCTTGGGATCATAGCTATTCCCCTGGGGAGTAAGTCAGAAAAATCCGTGAAACCTTTTGGCTAGCGGGGCTGGATCTTGCGATTTTTGCAGCAATGACTCTGGTTTTAGACGAGAACAATCGGTTTACTCACTTGGAGCTGTTCTCGCACAGTTGCCCGTGCCCACTGATCAGCATTGAGGATGTCCTCCAGACCTGGGTTAGGGATATTATCCACGGCAAATTGGCTACAGGTTTGCTCGATAACTCGGGGAATATCTAAAAAGGTGATGCGCCCCTCTAAAAACAACGCCACGGCCTGCTCATTGGCCGCATTAAGAACTGCGGGCATTGCTCCCCCGGCCTGGCCGGCACTGTAGGCAAGGTTCATGCAGGGATATTTCTGATGATCCGGGGTGCGGAAGGTGAGATCACCAGCTTTGACTAAATCCAATCGCGGCCAATCCGTCGGTACCCGCTCGGGCCAGGCCATGGCATATAACAGTGGCAACCGCATATCCGGCCAGCCCAACTGAGCCAGCACCGAAGTATCTTGTAATTCAATTAACGAGTGAATAATGCTCTGGGGATGAATTACAATTTCAATTTGGTCATAACTAGCACCAAATAAATAGTGGGCTTCAATCACCTCCAGACCTTTATTCATCAGGGTAGCTGAGTCCACTGTAATTTTCGGCCCCATGGACCAGTTCGGATGTTTGAGGGCATCAGCAACAGTCACATGCGCTAATTTCTCCACGGGCCAATCGCGGAATGCCCCTCCAGAAGCTGTCAAAATGATGCGCCGTAGGCCCCCATCAGGCACTCCCTGCAAACACTGGAAAATGGCTGAATGCTCCGAGTCGGCCGGCAACAGCTTTACCCCATACTCAGCCACTAGAGGCAAAACCACGGGAGCACCAGCAATTAGGGTTTCTTTGTTGGCAAGGGCAATGTCTTTTCCAGCCTTAATCGCTGCAATCGTCGGTAACAAGCCTGCACAGCCAACAATCCCAGTCACCACGGTTTGGGCATCACCATAGGCCGCCACTTCGGCAATACCCTCTGCGCCAACTGCAATTTTGGGGAGGGGATTTAAGTCAGCAAGTCCCTCTAGGAGGGCTGTTTTTTGGGCTGGATCAACAATGGCAACAATCTCTGGGCGGAACTGGCGAACCTGGGGAATAAATAGGTCTAAATTTCGACCAGCCGCTAAGCCCACAATTCGAAATTTGTCTGGGTGCTGGGCAACAATATCCAGGGTTTGCGTCCCAATTGAGCCTGTTGAGCCTAAAAGTGTAATTGCTTTCACCGTGGTGTGCCGCCCTTGATCAAATTTTCACCTCCCATATCTACACGGGATTAGGCCGAAGCGCAATGGGATCAGACGAGCCTACATCACTACTACTTAAGGTGTCAGCAGCCCATAGGTAACTTTCCTCATTTACAGCTCAGTGTGGCCTGGGTTACACTTTGTAATATTAAATGCTAACCATTGATCAGTGCCCTGGTTTGAGTTCCCTAAAGTCGAGATAAACCGAGCAGTCTGGTCAGGGTAATGACAAGCTTTAATTCTGCTTAGACTAAGCCAGTTTTTTCGTTCACTTCTAACAGACGGCCCATGTACGCTGAATCCCTCAAATCCTCTCTGTTTTTGACCATCTGTGCCTTAGTTATTTCTCTGTTGATTTCTTTTTTAGTGGCAATCTAAGTTTGGCCTGGGAATTTCATAAAATTGTTCCAAGGCTCTACCGTTTGACTGTTCCATGACATTGGTTTCCTGCGCTGGATTGATTGCTGGCATTCGCTCTGGATTGTTCCTAGGGAGTTTTCCGACGGATACTGTGCCTGCCCTTGCGGCCCGCCCGGATCAAGCGGCTCTCATCTACCAGGCCAAGCAACGCCAGATGGACAAACCCTTAATTTTAATGGGGGCAGACCCTGAATCACTGTGGCCCTACGTCAAAGGAGTAGATTCGGCATGGCCGCTTTGGCAGAAGATGGCGATCAACCATTGGCCGGGGGCCCTGACTCTGGTGTTACCGGCTAGTTCCCTGGTACCCCAGGCCATGAATCCCCTGGATCCCCAGACCATTGGTGTGCGCGTCCCCAACTCGAATTTGGCAAGAGATATTCTCCGGCAAACCGGCCCATTGGCCACCACCAGCGTCAATCGCTCGGGACAACCAACCCTTTTAACGCAACAAGATATTAATCAGCAATTTCCCGATGTGCTGACCCTGCCTGCTAATTGTTGGTCTGACCAGGCCACAACTGTTCCCTCTACGGTCATTAAATGGACTGGGGAAGGTTGGCTTTGTTTGCGCCAGGGCAGTGTCCAGGTTGATGAAGTTTAGCTAAGAGCGGGAGGAGGCTTCGGGGATGGCAATGGCTAGATCATGGCAAGAGGTAAATGTGGCCCATAAAGCCCACTGCCCAAACCTTGGCCTGGGTGATTCCGGGTAACTCGGTGCAGTAAAGACTAACTATCCCTAAGTTGATTCGAGTCGTGTGGTAGCGTATGAGGTTTTGTAAGGGTTGCTGCCCCTGCTGGAGAAGTCCTTGACAGCCCTGTTGAACCATTGCCTCCAGGCCCAGGGACTTGAGAGAAGACTCTGAGGGGCAAAATTGGGTTTCCAGATGTTGGAGAGCCTGTTGACTTAGGAAGGCTTCATAGGCCGTTTGGTCAGGATTATAGATGCTGGCCACTGCCCCCAGACCCACTAACCCCAGGCCCAACAGTCCAATCCAGGCCATGTGACGGTGCGGACGTTTGATTGTTTGGGGCGGGGCCGTCACAATAACTGGGGGGCGATTCATAGGGAATGAGGTTCTGTTATGATTAGAGATTAGCGACATCCATGGCGAGCGTAGCCAAGTGGTTAAGGCAGTGGATTGTGGTTCCACCATTCGTGGGTTCGAGTCCCATCGTTCGCCCTTGCTAATTTCGTTAACTGTTAACTTCGCTTAGTCTAGCCAAATCTCTGGGGCCTGGGCTTTTCGTGGCGATGGTTTAAGAATTCTTTAGAATTGCTGAGTTTTCAGAGTTCTACTAACTTGAGTCATGCCAACTCTGCTCCTGGGTCGGAATTGCTGCGTGGGGGCGTAACCGACCGTGTGATAATACTTAATAATTCGGTTCTCCCTGAGTCTGAATTATCGTTATCTGATCTCATTCTGGTTTTCCCCGCTTCCTATGAATTCTGAAACCAGCTCCTCCGATGCCCAAGATCGCTATGAATGTCGTTCCTGTGGCTATGTCTATGAACCCTTGAAGGGGGATAGCACGACCCAGATTCCGCCGAATACGGCCTTTGACGCCTTGGCAGAGGATTGGCGATGTCCGGTTTGTGGTGCTCGCAAAACCCAATTCAGCAACATTGGCCCCTCTGGCACCCCTTCTGGGTTTAAGGAAAATCTCGGCTATGGCATTGGGGTTAATACCCTGACACCGGGACAAAAAAACCTCCTAATTTTCGGGGCATTGCTGGTGGGCTTTCTGTTTCTCCTCAGCTTTTACGGAATTCAGTAATTTCCTGGGATTTGATTGACCCAAGCTAGAAATTTATCAAAACATTATTTTATCGAGGTTAAGCAATTCGTATGGGGCGTTTGATGCGACTGTGGCAATCCTTGGGTCTGGGCCTGGTGATAATGGTGCTCTGTACCGGTTGTGGCTTCTTGCCTTCCTTAGACTTTAACCCCTGGGAAGTGTTGCAACTGCCAACTAAGGAAACTGCCCTCGACATCAGTTTTATTACCCCGAAACATGGTTGGTTGGTCGGTACCAATGAAACCTTGATGGAAACCCTCGATGGGGGTCGCACATGGGAACCTCGGTCTCTAGTCTTAGATTCCGATGACTATCGATTTTCTTCCATTAGCTTTGCGGGTGAGGAAGGGTGGATTGCCGGTGAACCCTCGATTCTCTTGCACACGACCGATAGCGGTCAAACCTGGGAACGGGTGGCATTGAGTGCTAAACTGCCCGGCGCTCCCAATACAGTCTTTGCCTTGGGAAGTGGAAAAGCGGAACTTACCACCGACATTGGGGCTATTTACCAAACCCAAGATGCAGGAAAAACCTGGCAGGCCCTTGTGCAAGAAGCGGTGGGTGTTGTGCGTAACATCGCTCGCTCTCCCGAGGGTAAGTATGTAGCCGTCTCATCCCGGGGTAGTTTTTATTCCACTTGGGCTCCGGGACAATCGGCTTGGGAACCTCACAACCGCACCAGTTCTCGTCGTGTTCAAAACATGGGCTTTGGCCAAAATGGGCAGTTGTGGATGTTAATTAATGGGGGCAATCTCAGTTTTTCTGAGGGCAGTGATTGGGAGTCTTGGGCCAAGCCAGTTAATCCTCAAGTGGCCGTCAGTGTCGGGCTCCTAGACTTGGCCTACCGCACCCCCAACGAGATTTGGCTGGCTGGGGGAAGTGGTAATTTGCTTTGCAGTACCGATGGTGGCCAAACCTGGAAAAAAGACCGAGATATTTCTGAAGTGGCCTCAAACCTCTATAAAGTCGAGTTTTTTAGCCCAAATCAGGGGTTTATCTTGGGCCAGCAAGGGATTCTATTGCGTTATGCCGGGGAACTCCAGGCCGGGGCTGCCTAATCAGTAACCCCTCTGAGGGACAATAAAAATTTCCAGAGTTGGAGATTGTAGGGAGGCCCGAGGTTGCGTATCATATAGAATCATTGCTGTTTGTGATGAGATTCCTTAATTTATTGGGAGGCAAAATAAAGTGGCTGGAACTACGGGTGAACGCCCCTTCTCAGACATTATTACCAGTGTGCGGTATTGGGTGATCCACAGTATTACAATCCCGGCGCTGTTTGTGGCAGGTTGGTTATTTGTCAGCACTGGCCTGGCCTATGACATTTTTGGTACCCCACGCCCCGATACCTATTTTTCCCAAGAACAACAAGCTGTGCCAGTGGTTTCTGATCGGTTTGAAAGCAAACAGCAAATTAACGAATTTCTCAAGGATTTAAATTAAGGCCCTATGACTAGCAATACTCCCAACCAAGAACCGATTTCCTATCCAATTTTTACTGTTCGCTGGTTAGCTGTACATACCTTGGGTGTACCCACGATTTTCTTCCTGGGTGCCATTGCCGCCATGCAGTTTATTCAGCGCTAATAATTGCGACTGTCGTTGTTGGCATCTTGTAGTGACCTAAATTAGGTGGATTCAATGGAACCAAATCCAAATCGTCAGCCCGTTGAGTTAAACCGCACCTCCCTTTACCTGGGGTTGCTGTTGATTTTCGTCGTGGCCTTGCTGTTCTCCAGTTATTTCTTTAATTAATTCAGTCTCCAGACTGCCTGCTGTGGTAGGGGGCAAGGTAATTAAATTTTATTGCCCTTGGAAGGTATATTCAGTCAAATTTTTGAGAAACAACTTATTTATTTTGGGAGGAATGAGTCAATGTTACAAAATGGTCGGATTCCCCTCTGGGTTGTCGGCACTGTTGCCGGGATGGGCGTGATTACGATTGTGGGTTTATTTTTCTATGGTGCCTATGCTGGTTTAGGCTCTAGTCTCTAGGGTTCCAGCCCCAGACATCTAAACTACCGATTTATCAACGAACAGGCTGTCCAACGGTCTGTTTTTTTATGGTTTTAGGAAATGAGAGCAGGGTATTGTCTTCCCATACTAGGATTTTTGGGAGAATATTGACCAGCTTCTGGGAATATTGCCTCTAAGCTATCTAAGATATAGGAAGGAAATTTATTGCGGTGGGCAGACTCGTGGCAGAACCCGAAGAGATTAACAAGCAGCAATTTCTCTATCCCACTAGCCGCTATCAGGGAGAATTTAGCCCCCAAACCTTAGCGTTTAACGCCAATCTACAGGAATTTGCCCAGCGAATTGGATACATCTGTAACTTAGAAACCGGCGGCAAAATCAGTCCCCAGCAAGCTTACAAAGATATCAAAGTCCTGTGGAAAATGCTGAAACGCTCTAAGGAAGAACTACTATCGGAGCCAAATAATCCAGAGCCGCCTGAATCAGATTAGGAGCCTTGGGAATCATCCAAAGACAAAACGGCGGAAACCAATCATGAACACTTCAACAGCTTCTATAGCTAAACTTTGGTTGGGCCTGGCTACGCCCGCAGTCATTGGTGGCATTGTCGGGCGGGATTTATATCTGCATCTCAGCCAGGCCCTGGGGCAGGCCAGTTTAGAAATTTTTCGTGGCGAACAGTTACCTCTACTCAAGATTAACCAAGCAGCCCAGGCCAATGCCGAGCCTGATTGACACCCATTGAAAGCAACCTCAGAGTCCTAGGGAAACCACTGGGGATGGATGCCGCTACCGAGGTTTCGTAGGGGTAAAAGCTTAATCACTTCCCCTTGTTCTGCTGCTTGAATCGGTAACAGCGTCACCTGAAAATTTTGTTGCTGATCCGGAGTGGTCTGATCAAACAGCAGGCCTGAACCGTCCGGGGCTAAGTGAATGGCTAACTCCTGCTGTCCGGCCAGCTCCAGTAGTGGGGTTAGTTCTCCATCCCGAATATCCACCATGGCAATAAAGGATTGCTCGCGAAATTGGGCTTCTGGTTGTAGCCGTGTCATTAGACAATAGAGCACTTTTCCCCGCGGATCAAAGGCTGCACTCAGGAGAGAGCCAGTGGTTTTTAGAAGTTCCTTGGCCTGGCCTTGGCTGGTGACTAAAAACAGGGAGCGGGTAAAGTCTGGATTGAATTTCACCATTGCGGCATTGCGGCCATTGGGACTAAAGGCTAATACCAGGCCATACTGGGGTAAAAAGCTCAACAGTTCCGTTTGCCCTTGATTGGAGAGGGGAACAATTGCGAGACCTTCACCCTGGGCCATCACCAAGTTTTCGCTATCCGGGGCAATCCGAAAATCGCCAATATTGAGTTGATTAAGTTCTCGCGGGGCCTGGTTCCCTTCTAACAGCCAGAGGGAGGTTTCGCCGTTGGGACCGCGTTGGATTCGCTGGGTCACGATCCGTTCCCCGTCGCGTGAGAGTTCAAACTTCACCAATTGATAATCCGCGTTGTCGAGGAGCTTGTGCAGTTGTCCGGGGGGTTGGGGGGATTGGCGCGGGGTTTCTGGGGGGCGTAGGGTTATGCCCGTTGTTACCGTGTAAAGTTCCGCATCGGTTTGGGCGGCCTCCGCATTAATGGCAGAAAAAACAACTCGCTCGCCGTTGGGATAGGGCTGGAAATCAATGACTGTTAGGTTTTTCGGGGTGAGAACGGTTTCCTGTTGCAGGGTCAAATTTTTCAGGATTAAGCGCCCAGCATTTGCTCCCGTACCAATGTAGGCCATGACTCGATCCCGGCTGCGAAAGAATCCTGAAAATGGCTCCATTTCTGGGCGGGCCGGGGGTTCAGTTGGGATGTCAACATTGATCTGAAAGCGTTCGCCGTAGGGAATTGGTTCTTCAAGGGTATAGGCCAGCCGCCGCCCAGACCAACTGGTTTTTCCGGGTAGGGGGGGACTAATTTCAATGGCTTCGGAAATCAGGTTCCAGTCCATTTGCCGGCTAAAACTGAGAATAAAGGCCTGGTCTTCTGCCCCAACATCCCGATCTTGCCAGCTAAAGTTACGAATCCGCGGAAGGGTTTGGTCGCCCCCCCAGGCTAGGCCCCCAATCATCACCATTACCGTCACAATCAACGTCAAGGCGATACGGTCAAGGGGTTGCCATCTCAGAAACCATTTTTTGAACATAGGCAAGTTTGGGTACACAGGCGGGAACCAGTGGTCATTGCCCCTCGATCCCCAGTGAGAAGTTATGTTGATCCTAGGCTACTCTGCTGCGATTCGGCTGATTCTGCTGGGAAAATCCCATACTCAGAACCTTGAACCCAGGTTTTTGTGAGACGGAAAATTCTCGGCCAATTGGGTTTAGGAGTTCACAAGGCCCCGCCCTTGACTGAGTTTTAAGTTGACCAGCGAAAGGGTAAAAATCAAGAGAAATAAGACCAGACCAATGGTACAGGCATAGCTAATTTCCAAGTCCATGAATGCCTTTTCGTACAGGTAATAAACAATGGTTTTGGAACTGTTCAAGGGGCCGCCCTGGGTCATCACATAGACTTCCTCAAACACCTTGGTAGCCGAAATCGCGGAAATTACCCCCACCAGTAGCAAATAGGGGCGCATCAAGGGCAAAGTAATGTCCCAGTGTTTTTGCCAGCCATCCGAGCCATCCAACGCCGCCGCCTCGTACAAATCCGCGGAAATCCCCTGTAGCCCAGCCAGATAAATCACCATGTAGTAGCCCAGACCTTTCCAAACGGTGACCGCCATGACGCTAAAGAGAGAAAGCTGGGGACTGGTGAGCCAAGGAATTGCCTCTTGAACCAGGCCCGTCTGTTGGAGCAGTTGATTGAGCAGCCCATTTTGAGCGTAGAGCCAGCGCCAGGCAATGCCCGCCACCACCATGGAAATGATCACCGGGGTATAGAAGGCTGTCCGAAACCAGTGCATCCCGGGCAGTTTTTGGTTGACCAAGATTGCTAAACCCAGGGGCGCAAAGACTAAAATTGGCACAACCCCCACCAGATAAAGCAGGGAATTTCCCAAGGTTTGCCAAAAGACCCGATCCTGGGACAACTGAACGAAGTTTCCCCAACCAATCCACGCTGGGGCCTGGGTGAGATCGTATTCAAAGCGGGTAAAACTCAAATAGAAAGCCTGAATTGCGGGCCAAAATACCGTTAAACTCAGCAAAATCAGGGCTGGTGCTAAAAACAGGTAGGGGGTTGCTAGCCTCAGGAATTGCCAAGATCTCCCATTGTGGAATGATGGGCCACGGCCCAGTTGATGAGAGGAAAACTTGTCTGAACTTGCCATTGCCCCTTAGCCGCGCACCTTAGCACCTGTAACCTACCACAAGCGGGTAAATAACTGGAGCTTAATCTATCCTTGAGCCAATTTGTGCATGATATACAAGGGATTGGGGTAACTGTTGAGAGGATTGGAACCGGCAGATGCAGTACTGGTTAATGAAATCTGAGCCCAATACCTTTTCTTGGTCTGACCTCAAAGCGGCCTCCAAGCAAACCACCTGTTGGGAGGGAGTTCGGAATTACCAGGCCCGGAACCTGATGCGGGATCAGATGCAGGTGGGGGATTTAGTTTTTTTCTATCACAGCAATGCCACCCCCCCGGCGATCATGGGTATTGCCCAAGTGGTGCGCCCTGCCTACCCGGATCATTTTGCCTTTGACCCCGACAGCAAGTATTACGACCCCAAAAGTACGCCGGAGAACCCGATTTGGCTGATGGTGGATATTCAATACCTCCAGGACATTACCCCTCCGATTGGTTTGCCGGAATTACGCACGGTACCTGGCCTAGAGACGATGATGTTGCTGCAAAAAGGCGCGCGGCTGTCTGTGCAACCCGTAACCCCCGAGGCCTGGGCAATTATTACTCAGTTAAGAGGGGCAAATTAATGCTGGGCGTCGGCACATATTCCCTGGGTATTGGCTTGGGCCTGGTGATTTTGACTGGGCTATCCAAGGCTGTGGTTGCGGCCCCGGTGCCAATTTTGCCGGTGCATGTGATTGATGTCCTCGGTGCAGAGACCAATGGTGTGGTTGTCTCCAGTGCTGCCCCGGCGGAATCAGGCTTGACGGTTCCCAGTCTTTGGTGGGCGACGCAGCAGTTTGGGCAGGGGGTGGTGGAGCGTTGGTTTGCCTATCCAGGGGTGCAATCCTTTGGTGGCCGGGTGGAGCTATACGTTTCGGGCCTGGCCTGGGGGCGGCTACAGTATCTGAATCGGTTTGCCTTGACCCAGCATTTTGGCACCTCAGCCAGTGACTTTGGTTATAACCTGTTGATTGTCGATCGTCGCCGTACCATTTTGGCAGCCTACACCTGTGACTTCCAGGCCATTGCCACCCCCTACATTCCCGATCTCACGGATTTTCGCGGTCACCCTGTGCCAGATTTTGTCAGTGGTGAGAACCCAGCCAATTTGAACTGCCAAGTCTGGATTAATCCAGCGATTCCTGTGAGTGTGTTCTAATGGGTCTAAATGGTTTGCTGAATTTTCCCGCCCCTGCTGCCCATGAGTTCTACCCTGGATACCGAGCCCCAATCCCTGGAATTAGCCGCCCAAACTGATCTCACCAACCCTGAGTTTGCATCCGATCCCATTGATCCTGAGGATGATCGTCCCTTTGAAGTCGAGATGGGCCTCTTCGATCACCTGGAAGAACTCCGCCAACGAATTTTTTACAGCCTCCTGGCAGTGGTGGTTGGGATCGTTCTCTGCTTTACCCAAGTCCGCTGGATCGTCCAGGTTTTGCAAGTTCCCGCCCAAGGGGCCAAGTTTTTACAGTTGGGGCCTGGGGAATACTTTTTTGTCTCCTGTAAAGTCGCGGCCTACTGTGGGGTCTTAGTTGCCAGTCCGGTGATTATCTACCAGGTGATTCGCTTTGTTTTGCCGGGGTTAACCCGCCGGGAGCAACGGTTATTGGGGCCAGTGGTCTTTGGTTCAGCCATCCTATTTGCGACGGGATTGGCCTTTGCCTATGGTTTATTAATGCCTGCCGCTCTCCGCTTTTTCATTAGCTATGGCGCCGATGTGGTGGAGCAAATTTGGTCTATTGATCGCTACTTTGATTTTGTTTTACTGCTCTTGTTTGCCACAGGCTTGGCGTTTCAGGTGCCGGTGTTGCAGTTTTTGTTAATTGCCCTCGGGATTGTCTCCATTCCCCAAATGTTGGCCGGTTGGCGCCCAGTGATTGTGGTTGCGGTGGTATTGGGGGCAGTCCTAACCCCTTCCATTGACCCCATTACCCAAGGTCTGTTTGCTGGAGCCCTTGTCCTTCTCTACTTTGCCGGCATTGGCCTGGGCCTGGTGTTTCAACGCCGCCCATCAGCCACCTAGGTGACACAGGTGATTTCCTGTACTTGCTGATTAAAACGAAGATTCTCACTGTAATCCACCGGGACATCAATAATTGTTGGGACGTTTTGCGCTAGGGCATCTTTTAGCATGGGTACGAAATCCAGGGCCGACTCCACCCGATAGCCCTTTAAGCCCATACTCTCCGCTAGTTTGACAAAGTCTGGATTGCCAAATTTAATGAAGGCCGACTCGCCAAAATAGCGGTGTTGTTTCCACTCAATTAGTCCGTAGCCACCATCATTAAAGATAATCGTCGTGAAGTTTGTGCCAACTCTGAGGGCGGTTTCCAGTTCTTGGAAGTTCATCATAAAGCCGCCATCTCCGGTTACGGCAACGATATGCCGCTGAGGATGCACCAGTTTGGCCGCCATCGCCCCAGGCACTGCAATTCCCATGGCGGCAAAACCATTGGAAATTAAACAGGTATTCGGGCGTTGACAGTGATAGTGGCGAGCAATCCACATCTTATGGGCCCCAACATCGGAAATGACAATATCCTCGGGCCCCATCACCTGTCGGAGATCGTAAATGAGTTTTTGGGGTTTGATCGGGAAGCCATCATCTTCCGCATATTTCATGTAATCGGCGACGATATCTTGGCGTAAATGCACAGCATAGGGGGTTGGTTTATGGTGGCGGTCGGCCCGTTTGAGGATTTCATAGAGGGAATCGGAAATATCCCCCACCACTTCTGCTTCGGGAATGTAGCTACTGTCAATTTCAGCGTGGGTCTGGGCAATGTGGACAATTTTGATCGTCCCATCTGGATTCCAACGCTTGGGGGAGTATTCAATCAGGTCATAGCCAATGGCAATCACCACATCGGCATGGTCAAAACCACAACTAATGTAATCCCGTTGTTGTAACCCCACCGACCATAGGGCCAGGGGATGATCGTAGGGGATGCCGCCTTTACCCATGAAACTATTGGCGACAGGGATATGCAGTTCTGTGGCGAAATGGGTCAGAGCCGCAGATGCATGGCAACGAATAACCCCGTTTCCAATCAAAATAATTGGGTTCTGGGCCTGGTTGATCAGATCGGCTGCGGTTTGGACACTTTGGAAGGAGGCATAGGTTTTTTCATGATCTGTGGGGGTGAGCGGCGTGCCGGTTGCATCCATGGCGGCAATATTTTCCGGCAGATCAATGTGAACAGCTCCTGGTTTTTCCGCTTGCGCCAACTTGAAACCCCGCCGGACAATTTCGGGGGTAATGCTGGGACGGACAATTTGGGCATTCCACTTCGTCACTGGACTGAACATGGCCACTAAATCAAGATACTGATGGGATTCAATGTGCATCCGGTCGGTTCCCACTTGCCCAGTAATGGCTACCAAGGGAGCCCCATCTAGGTTGGCATCCGCGACTCCGGTCATCAAATTAGTGGCCCCAGGCCCCAGGGTGGACAGACAAACCCCGGCTTTTCCAGTTAATCGCCCATAAACATCGGCCATAAAGGCGGCCCCTTGTTCGTGGCGGGTCGTAATAAATTGAATTGAGGAGGTGCGTAGGGCCTGGAGGACATCTAAGTTTTCTTCCCCAGGCAAGCCGAAAATATATTCAACGCCTTCGTTTTCTAGGCATTGCACCAACAGTTCTGCCGTATTCATTTGAGTATCACACCTGTTCGCTAGGGGAACGACCTGAGGCACCAGGCCATGTCAGTTTGTTATCAATCTCTCCCCACGCCCTAATTTCTACTCTAACGCTGTAATTTGATGAATCCCCGTAAATTAAGGAAATTCTTCCAAAATCCATTCACTGGTGCGATCCCCCAGGTTCAAAGGAATACTAATGGCTTTACCAAGGCGTGGCCGTTCCCGGGTGGTTTCAAGGTGGTGGAGGACTTGCTCAAGACAGCCCCAGGCCTGGAGGTATTGAATTACGGCGTTTAGATGTTGCAGATACTCCAGTTCCCCAATCGGAAACGAAGCCTGTTCTAGGTAGCGCCACATGACTTGGAGGAAAATTTTGCCCTGAGTCCGTCGAAGCTGGAGATCATAGGAACGCCCCCATTTGGCCTGGAGTTTTGCTTGGAGTTCTGCCCCTGTCATCCTGTCCGCTATCCCCGCCAGATTGATGGTTCTCTGCTTTATTTTGCGTTATTTTCCTTGGTAATTTCTTGGGTTTTGAGGGGGGTGATCTCAGTAGGGGATCAAAATACTGGCAGAATGATCGCAATCCCCTGAAGAAGTCCGAATTCCTGGTAACGTGGTAGCAAGGCGAACATCGGTGACTGTAGTGCAGTTAACAATGGGGCCATTCATACACTCAGTTCAGTAAAACAGTATGAGAGTTCTGGTCATTGGCGGCGACGGGTATTGTGGTTGGGCAACAGCATTACATTTATCCAACCGGGGGCATGACGTTGCAATTTTAGATAGCTTGGTGCGGCGACATTGGGATGCTGAGCTATGTGTGGAAACCCTAACCCCAATTGCCCCAATTCAATATCGCCTGCAGCGGTGGCGCGACCTCACGGGCAAGACCATTGATTTATTCATTGGTGATATTTGCAACTACCAATTCCTCAAGGAATCAATGCTGAAGTTCCAACCGGATGCGGTGGTGCATTTTGGTGAACAACGCTCGGCTCCCTTCTCGATGATTGACCGGGAACACGCCGTCCTGACTCAATCGAATAATGTCATTGGCAACTTGAATCTGCTTTATGTGATTCATGATCATTTCCCCGACTGTCACTTGGTCAAACTGGGGACAATGGGCGAGTACGGTACGCCAAACATTGACATTGAAGAAGGGTACATCACGATTGAGCACAACGGCCGCAAAGATACCCTCCCCTATCCCAAACAACCGGGTAGTTTCTATCACCTGAGTAAAGTCCACGATAGCCATAACATTCAATTTGCCTGCAAGATTTGGGGACTTCGAGCCACAGACTTAAACCAGGGGATTGTCTATGGGGTTTTAACCGAAGAAACCGGCATGGATGAGTTGCTGATCAACCGTTTAGATTATGATGGCGTTTTTGGTACAGCCTTAAATCGCTTCTGTATCCAGGCCGCGGTCGGGCATCCCTTAACGGTCTATGGCAAAGGCGGGCAAACGCGCGGGTTACTCGATATTCGGGATACGGTGCGCTGTATTGAGTTGGCTGTTCTAACTCCGGCTGAAGCGGGTGAATTCCGGGTCTTTAACCAGTTCACCGAGTTGTTTAGTGTCGCCGACTTGGCCGAAAAAGTGAAAGAAGCGGGCCAGGCCATGGGCGTAAAAGTCGAAGTGGCTAATTTGGAAAACCCGCGGGTCGAAAAAGAAGAACACTACTTCAATGCCAAAAACACCAAACTTTTAGATCTTGGCCTGCAACCCCATTACCTGTCCGATTCGCTGTTAGATTCGTTGTTGAACTTTGCGATTAAATACAAACACCGCGTTGATCACAACCACATCTTACCCAAGGTGAAATGGCGGGCTTAAGGGCTAAATGACGGTAGCAAACTCAAGTTTTAACTCCAACTCTCCGGTCAAACGGGTGGGGGTGATTGGCGGTGGTCAGTTGGCCTGGATGTTGGGTATTGCCGCTCAGGAGTTGGGAATTGAGTTGATTGTCCAAACCCCCAATGCTGCTGATTCTGCGGTTTCCGTGGCTAGTGAGGTAATTTTTGCCCCCATTGATGACCTTGCCGCCACCCAGGCCCTGAGCCAGAAAGTGGATGTGATCACCTTTGAGAATGAGTTTGTTGATCTGGTGGGGTTGCAAAAACTGGCTGATGCTGGGGTCTGCTTTCGTCCAAGTTTGAGTAGTTTAGCCTCACTGTTAGACAAGTTTGACCAACGGCAATTTTTAGAGAATCTAAGTTTACCTGTCCCAAAGTTTATCAGTGCAGATCAAGCCTTTAGCGAACCGCTTGAATTTCCAATAGTGGTTAAAGCGCGGCGGCATGGGTATGACGGTCAAGGGACTTTTGTGATTCGAGATGCCGGGGCCTGGGATGATTTTTGCCAAACCCATTCTGACTTAAGCCCATTTTTAATCGAAGCCTTTGTGCCGTTTCGTTGCGAATTGGGGCTGATGGCAGCGCGGGTCGTTTCAGGAGAACTAGCCTTTTATCCCCTAGTCGAAACTCAGCAAGTCAATCAAGTCTGTCGGCGGGTGATTGCCCCAGGCCCCGTGAGTCCTGAAATTACATCCCAAGCCCAGGCCTTGGCCCAAACACTGTTGGAAGCCCTAGATTTTGTCGGGATTTTAGGGATTGAATTTTTCCTCACCACCGATGACCAACTCATAATTAACGAAATTGCCCCCCGCACCCACAATTCCGGCCACTACACCATCGAAGCCTGCCACACCAGCCAATTTGCCCAACACTTACTCGCAATTACTGGGCGGGGCCTGGGAAATCCAGATTTGAAATATCCGGCAGCAGCAATGGTCAACCTTTTGGGTTATGAAACGACAGAATCAAATTATCTGAGCCAGCGCCAACAGATTGCTGCTCTCCCTAATACCCACGTTCACTGGTACGGCAAATCCCAATCCCATCCCGGCCGGAAATTAGGTCATGCAACCCAAGTCTTATCGGAACAATATTGCTCCCCCGGCGAACTTAACCAGGCCATCCAGGAGATCGAAGCTCTGTGGTATCCCCAACCCTAATTTCAATCCAAGAAGAATACTCTTAAAGGGTTTCCAAATAACTGAGTAAATCTGCCATTTCCTGGGGACTGGCCTGGAATTTCGGCATTGGGGGGGTGCGACCACTGGTGATTTGGTGAATGATGCTGGCCTGGGAGCGATGGCTGGTGAGATTGACTAGGCTGGGCCCGACAACCCCTGTTCCGGCAACTCCATGGCAACTGGCGCAATTCAATAAAAAAATCTGCTCTCCTTGGGTTGGATGACCGGTTAAGTCCATTACAGAGCGGACGTAGGGCTCAGCCATGGGTAAACGCAGCAAGGTGATCAGAATTCCTGTAAATAATAAAGAAGCCAGGCTACCCCAAAGCATCCAGCCCCGATACATTGGTTTTAAGGGAAGGGAAGAATTTATCAAAGGAGATTTGCCTAAAATGTTTCATTAAATCAATGAGCCGACATAATACTTCATAACATAAGTTCCGAATTTCCATGGCGGCGCTTGAGCTAAACCCCCTGGGGGAATTCCTAAGTTCAAGTCAAGCTTCAGCAAAATTTGGCTTCCCAACAGAAAACCATGATTCCCCTCTGTCGAAGGCGTTATCTTGAAAGGGGCAGAGACGATTGGTTTTCAATGGCACCACATTGTAGAACGGGGAAAGACTTGTGACTCAGAAGGTTGTAATTCTTGGGGGGGGCTTTGGTGGGCTTTACACCGCACTTCGGTTAGTTCAATTGCCCTGGGAACCTGAAGCTGCCCCAGAAATAACCCTCGTTGATCAGTCAGATCGGTTTTTATTCACTCCCCTGCTGTACGAATTGGTTACCGGCGAACTGCAAACCTGGGAAATTGCCCCCCCCTTCAGTGAAATCCTGGCTGGAACCCCGATTCAGTTTGCCCAGGCCGCGGTGATGGCCATTAATCCAGCTCAGCAGATCATCAGCCTCAATCCTGACCAAACCTTAGCCTACGATCAACTGGTTTTAGCCCTGGGGGGAACAACACCGCGGGGCCAGGTTCCAGGGGTCGAAGAGTATGCCCTGTCCTTCCGCACCTTAGCCGATGCCTACACCTTGGCTGAACGGATTAAACACTTGGAAAACTCTGAGAACGACAAAATTCGGGTGGTGATTGTTGGTGCCGGGCCGAGTGGGGTTGAACTGGCCTGTAAATTGGCTGAGCGTTTGGGGCAACGGGGTCGAATTCGTCTTGTGGATCGCAACCCCCAGATTTTGGGCAATTCCCCCAGCTTTAACCAGGCCGCGGCCCAATCAGCCCTAGAAGCTCGACAGGTTTGGCTGGATCTGGAAACCACTCCAGAATGGCTCAATGCCGACACCATTGCCCTGAAGTACAAAGATCAAGTTGATGAAATCCCCGTGGACTTAGTGCTTTGGACCGTTGGAACTGAGGTTGCTGCCCCAATCCAGGCCCTAGATTTACCCAAACAGGCCCAGGGCCGCCTCCAGATAACTCCGACACTCCAGGTGGTGGATCATCCAGATATTTTCGCCCTTGGGGATTTGGCGGATTGCCGTGATCAGACTGGACAACAGGTGCCCACCACCGCCCAGGCCGCGTTTCAACAGGCGGATTATGTCGCTTGGAATATTTGGGCAGCCCTGAATCAAAAACCCCTTCTACCCTTTACCTACTCACACTTGGGGGAAATGTTAACCCTGGGGACTGAGCAAGCTGTGTTGGCGGGCCTGGGCATTCAACTGGACGGTTCCCTGGCCCATGTGGTTAGACGCTTGGCCTATCTTTACCGGATGCCGACCCTCGAACACCAAGTTAAGGTGGGGATGAATTGGATACTTCAGCCGTTTTTCGATCTCCTCAAATCCGCCTAAGGAATTTGCACTAAGGACTTGGGGGACGAAAGCGCGTGCCGAGTAGTTCAACCAACCACTGCCGGGGCAAGATCCGTGGCGTACTCACCAGAATTCGGTTTTGGGGATTGCCCGTCACCACATGGGAGCGTCGCTGAGCTAAGGCTTTAAGGGCATCTTGCACCACTGTATCTGGGGAATCTCCCTGTTCCATCCCTGGCAAACTGGTCATTTCCGCCACATTAAAAAAGTCGGTTTTGGTCGGGCCTGGACAAACAGCCATGACGGTCACACCCTGGGAGCGGGTTTCGGCCCAAAGGGCTTCGCTGAAATGGAGAACAAAGGCTTTGGAGGCGGCATAGACACTCAGGTAGGGCATCGGCAAAAAGCCCGCAATGGAACTGATGTTTAAAATTGCCCCCGATTGCCGGGATTTCATGGCCGGGAGAAACAGGTGGGTAAGTTCCACGAGGGATGTGACGTTCACCTGCAGCATGGCCTGGAATTTTCCTAAATCTCGGCTGGCAAATTCCCCATAGTCGCCAAACCCAGCATTGTTAATCAGCATCTCCACCGGAGTTCCCCAGGCCTGGACTTGGTTGAACATTTCCTGGGCGGCATTGGCCTGGCTGAGGTCTTGAACAAGGGGTTTAACCGTGATGCCATATTGACTGCTCAAGGCATTGGCCTGGATTTCCAGAGGGGCAAGACTCCGGGCGGACAGAATCAGATCATAGTTCTGCTGGGCCAAGGCCTGGGCAAAGGCTGCCCCAATTCCCCGTGATGCCCCCGTAATCAATGCAGTTGCCATAAAAAGCCTGTGTGCTGGTGATTGTGATTCAGATTGGTCTTTCCCACTGTAGAGCCATTACCGCAAAAAACTGAGGCATTCAACCCGATCACTCATCATGGTTTCCCGCATTTCTCCCTGGCACGCCGACGGAAAATGACGATATTGGCCTGGGGACCGCTGGGAATTGGTGGGAATCTGGGAATGGGCACCATACCCTGCATGGAAAGCTGTCCCGATCGGTAGAGACCAACAAGGCACGCTGCTGTGATTCCTGATTTGAGCTCCCCTATTTCTGGGTGTTGATGGCCCTGTTGAATCTGGGTGTGGTGAGTTTTCCGAATCCTCTGCCATCGGTTTTCCTGCCATAATGGGGGCAATTCTCTGAGGAACTGTACCGAATTGTCAGCGTCTTAGGTGATAAATCTCCTTCATTCCCTTGCGAATAACTATGGCTAAACATCCCGTTCTTAACCGTTCGATTACCTGCTTGTCGTTGATGGGCCTGGGTGCTGCAGCCACCCTCTTTACGGGACAACTCTTACCAAATCGTTCTGGCCTGGTTGAACCCTCCATTGCCCAACTCGCTGCTCCGATTCCGGCTGGTACCTCTGTTAACTTTATTGCGGAAGCTGTGGAAAAAGTTGGGCCTTCCGTGGTTCGGATTGACTCAGCTCGGACTGTTCAAACCCGAGTCCCGCGAATTTTTAACGATCCATTTTTCCAAGAGTTTTTTGGAACGCCGCGGGGAAGTCAGCCCTCAACCCGGGTTGAACGGGGAACAGGATCTGGATTTATCATTAGCTCCGATGGCGTAATCTTGACCAATGCCCACGTAATTGATGGGGCCGATCGGGTAACTGTCACCTTAAAGGATGGCCGAAACTACGAGGGGCGGGTGTTGGGGCAAGACTCAGTTACCGATGTGGCCGTGGTCAAAATTGAAGCTGAAAACTTACCAATTTCCCGTTTAGGGGATTCCGATCAACTGCGTCCGGGAGAATGGGCCATTGCCATTGGTAACCCCCTCGGCCTGGACAATACCGTCACCGCTGGAATTATTAGTGCTACGGGGCGGACAAGTGGCGATGTTGGAGTCCCAGATAAACGGGTGGGCTTTATTCAAACCGATGCCGCCATTAATCCGGGGAATTCCGGTGGCCCACTCCTGAATCAACGGGGCGAAGTGGTTGGGATGAATACAGCCATCATTGGTGGTGCCCAGGGCCTGGGATTTGCGATTCCGATTAAAACTGCTCAGCGGATTGCTAACCAACTAATTGCCAACGGAAAAGTCGATCACCCATTTTTGGGAATTCGCATGGCTAACCTAACCCCAGAGGTGCGGGAGCGGATCAACAACACGCCCAATAGTCCCCTGCAAGTTCAGGATGAGCAAGGGGTCTTAATTTTTGAAGTGATTCCCAATTCTCCAGCGCAACGTTCGGGGCTGCAACCTGGGGATGTGATCAGGGGCATTAATGGACAAACCGTAACCCGCGCCGATCAAGTTCAACAGGTGGTCGAAAACTCTGAAGTGGGAGATACGTTGCAGCTTGATGTCCGGCGTCAGGGACAAACTGTGACGATTGCGGTTCAACCGGCTCCACTGCCCACGCAAGTCAGTCGGCAAAACTAGTTCCGCTCCTCCAGAATTCTCCAGAGTAAATTTGCTTCGGATTCATTCTGGCTTTGCGTCTAGACGAAAACTAGGGGCTTGTCGCGCCAAGGGGCAAAGGCAATCGGGTCGAATTGATAAAGGCTTGCTGGGCGGCCGGCGGCCCGAATGACCTTATGCCCTGTTTTTTTGAGGATGCCCAATTTCAATAGCTTGGCTCTGAAGTTGGAATAGTCAGTAAAGTGCTCCCCTAGGACAGCGCTATAGAATTGATAGACCTCATTTAGGGTGAAAGTAGTCGGCAATACATCAAAGGCGATGGGGCTGTATTCAAGTTTATTTTTCAACCGTCGATGCCCGTAGGCCAAAATATCAGCGTGATCAAATGCTAGGGGCGGAAGTGCATTAACTGGAAACCAGGCCACGGGGGTTTCCTCACACCTAATCAAGCTTGTGGCTTCATAGGAAATTAAGGCAAAATAACTGACCGACAGATAGCGTATTTCCCTTGAACGTCCATCAGTGCTTGGCGATAGCGAAGGTGGTTGGTTGATTAACGGCTTGTCCAATTGTTTGCCCAGGCCATCAAAGGTGTAGAGCTGCTCCAAGTAGAGGGTTTTTAAGGAAATTTTCTCAGCCAGAACCCGATAGGCCGCTGCTTCAAATCCCTCTCCATCCCTAACCAGCGTCCCAGGTAATCCATACCAGCCGGTGTAGGGAGCTTGTTGGCGTTGGCTGAGTAGAACTAGCAGGCGATTCTCGTCACTATCAACTGCAAAAATGACATTGTCGACGCCGACCGTGAAGGCTGCCCGGGAACTTTTAGGGGGCAGGCTCGGTAGTGATGAGGTCTGAATTTGGGCAGGAGAACCTGGCGTTAATGGGGGTTGGAGGGGGATTGGAGGGGGAAGATCAGATTCTTGAGAGGTGGCAGTTTGCTTGGCTTGATAGAGGCCCTGTTGGGAAATGTACTGGGCAATGATCGGCAAAAGATTTTCGGGTTGAGCTGCTTGTCGAGATGCTGTGGAAGAAATATCCGGGCCTGTGTAGTTTGCTAGTTGAAAATGCCCCCCTCGGGCAACTAAGGAGTTCAGAATTTGGGGCTGAATGGGACTCCCAGGCCGGGCCAAGACCAGAAATTGCACGAGTTGGAAGAGTAAATCCACTTGATGCCATTGCCCTAGTTTTTCGAGGACATCGCTGCCCACCACTAAGGTCAACGGGGCCTGGGGCCAAAATCGATGGGCGGCCTGGACGGAAAAGAGGGTGTAGGGATAACTCAATGCTGGCTGATGCTGTAGGTTGGCAAATTGCCCTTGTAACTCCCCGACTAGGAGCCCCAGCATGGCGGTACGGTGGTGCAGATGTGTTTGATCGGTTTTGAATGGGTTGTCTGCGGCCCAAACAATCAGCCGTTCAAATTGTGGAGATAACCAGGCCATGATGTCTCGATGGGCGGCAGTCGGGGGATCTGCACTCATCCCAAACAGGGCAAAGCCGGCGGTCATTGGCCCAGACTCTCCTTGTATTACTTCCGACACTACCCCTTGCTTAGCCATGGAGTTCCAATCAGTCCACTCCGACAGTGTACCAACCCCCTTGGGCAAAACCCTTGACCAGTAAGCTAGAAATAGGCTGTTCTGTCAGGTTTGCCATGGATTCCCACCGTATTCCCGTCCCCCTCCCTCACCAGGCGTACACTGTGGTCATTCAAGCGGGTGGCCAGGCCCAATTAGGGGAGATTTTAGTTTCTAAAGCGATCCTCAAACCTCAGCAGAAGATGGTTTTGGTCTCGAATCCGCAAATTTTCAACCACTATGGAGCGACGGTACAGGCTAGCTTGACAGCGGTTGGGGTTGAGGTTGTTAGCTGCATCCTACCGGCGGGGGAGCGTTACAAGAACCTAAAAACACTGCAACGAATCTATGATGCTGCCCTGGCCCAGCGCTTGGAGCGGGGATCTGCCCTAGTGGCGTTGGGGGGAGGCGTTGTCGGTGATATGACCGGGTTTGCGGCGGCCACTTGGTTGCGGGGGATCGGAGTGATTCAGGTGCCGACCAGTTTGTTGGCCATGGTGGACGCGGCCATTGGCGGAAAAACCGGAGTTAACCACCCCCGAGGCAAAAATCTCATTGGGGCTTTTCATCAGCCTCGCCTTGTTCTCATTGATCCCCGAGTGCTCAAAACATTACCCCAACGGGAATTTCGGGCGGGCATGGCGGAAGTGATTAAGTACGGCGTGATTTGGGATGCTGAGCTTTTCCATACCCTTGAAATAGCCCCGAGACTGGATTCCTATCGAGCTTTGTCCGTGGATTTGCTCACCAAGATTTTGCACCGGTCAGCCCAGACCAAGGTGGATGTGGTCAGTCAAGATGAGCGAGAAGCTGGTTTACGGGCAATCCTTAACTATGGTCACACCCTTGGTCATGCCCTGGAAAGTCTGACCCAGTATCGGCGGTATAACCACGGAGAAGCAGTGGCCCTGGGGATGCAGGCGGCCGGAACCATTGCCGTTCACCTGGGTCTGTGGTCTGTAGCGGATTGCCAACGCCAAAAGAATCTGTTGCTGAAGGCCAAACTCCCGACGACTTGGCCCCTCACCCTAGACTTGGAACAGGTACTCACCCTCCTTACCACTGACAAGAAAGTCAAAGACGGCCAAGTCCGTTTCATCTTGCCCCAGGCCATAGGTCAGGTGGAAATTGTTGATCAGGTGCCAAGGGATGTGATTCTCAAGTCATTGCAATCCCTCCAAGGTTAACTGCGTCAGGCACTAGAGGTTTCCGATGAAGTCCATGACGGCCATTGCCCCCCATCAGTCCCAGGTTTTAGCGGCGATGCTGCAAATTGCAACCCTAGGCGGCACCTTACCCCTGACAACCACCGCGGAACAATGTCTCCAGGCCTGTGGGTATTTTCTATTTCAAACCCCACTTCACCATTGGTCAGACTTACCACCAATCTTGCCGGCACAATTGGCCGCACAACTACCGGATCAGTCCCAACGCCAGCTAGCCTTGCAACTCATTACCGTCATGGCTTTTGTCGAGGGGGTCTTTGATCCGGAAAAAATTAATCTGGTTTTAGCCTATGCCGATGCCCTCGGGGTACACGAAAGTTACATTCAAGACCTCGTGGAAACCAATAAGCAGCATTGGGCCTGGGTTTTAAGTGATATGAACCGTCGCAATATTGAAAGCGTTACTGGGGAACCTTGGGCGGATGGGGATGTCATGGCCTGGTTATTGCCCTACCAAAGCCACCCGGATGCGGCCTTGGAATCACAATTTCAGGCCCTATCAACTCTGCCAGTGACCACCCTTGGCTACAAATTCTGGGACTTTTACCAGGAGCAGAGATACGCATTTCCTGGAAACCCCCAGGGATTAAACCAGGACTTCGCGGTGCCCCACGATTGCACCCATATTCTTGCTAATTACGACACCAGTCCGACCGGAGAAATTTTAGTTTCCACCTTTACGGCGGCCATGCATCAAAAAGAAGCCATGGCGGGTCACATTTTGCCTGTACTCTACACGTGGCATTTGGGGGTGAAATTTAATGACGTGGCGGGGGCGACTAGAGGTGCTTTGGTGGTAGAGGCTTTTTGGCAGGCCTGGGCACGGGGTGCACAGACTACGGTGGATTTGTTTGACCCGACCTGGGACTTTTGGGCGGTTGCTGATCAAGATGTGGCTGAGTTGCGGCAAGTTTTTGGAGTCGAAACGAGTACTGAACTTTAGGGCGACTTTTCTGGCTAGGTCTGTGAACTTGCAAATGCCCCCGTTACCAGCTAGAAAATTGAGTTGGCGTGCTAGCTTGGAATGGCATTGTTTGGCGGAAATCAACGAAATAAATGCGGTTAAACGAATCAGAATTTACTTTGACTAACCCGATCTAAAACTCCAGTAGTGCTGTTGTGAATATTTGAACTGAGTGTGAAACGACCTGAAGAGCAAATTCGGCATCTTTTGGTGGTTCAGGATACTAACGGGCGCCGCACAATCCCCTTAGAGTCTGGAACCTACTCAATTGGCCGTCATCCCAGCAATACCATTGTCCTGAATTCTCCCTTGGTCTCTCGGCAACATGCTGTGCTTTTACGGGTTACGGATCCAGAAACAGGTAATTTTATCTTTCGCTTAATTGATGGGGATCTCCAGGGAAAGCGCAGTGCCAATGGGATCAAAGTCAATGGCAAAGCCTGTCATTCCCATATCCTCAAGCACCGAGATTCCATAACCTTTGGTGGAGATGTGCGGGCTCGCTATCACGCCATTTCTAACCTGTCCGATGCGGGGTTTACGCGCTACTCCCAAGAGGCTAAAAATGCCAGTTTACCCGTTGCAGCTCGGGAGAGTTTGCCCTACTTACCCTCATCGGTATCCCCCCACCAGGCCAGGGATTTAAGTGAAGCAGCGATTTTCCGGCTATCATCCTTTCCAGAACTGAGCCCGAGTCCGATTATTGAAATGGATCAACTGGGTCGCTTGACCTACCTCAACCCGGCGGCGATTCGTGAATTCCCGGAACTGCAAACCAGCAATCCCCACCATCCCCTCCTAGAAAGACTCCTGGTTTTAGCGGAATCTGCTCCCCAAAAACTCCATGTCCGGGAAGTGGCCTTAGGGGATAGCTATTACGAGCAGGCAATTCAAATTTTGCCGGAGGCTAACCTAATTCGTTGTTATGTCACCAACATCACCGAGCGCAAATTAGCCCAATTAGCCCTCCAGGAGAGTGAAGAACGCTATGCCATGGCTGCGGAGGGAGCTAATGATGGCCTTTGGGACTGGAATTTACGCACCAATGAAATTTACTTTTCTGACCGCTGGAAACAAATGCTCGGATTGCCCATCCCCGACTGTCCACCAGTCCCAGAAACCTGGTTTGGGCGAATTCATCCAGAGGATCGGGTGCATGTACAGGTGGAGATTCAGCAACATTTAGAGGGACAACGGTCATTTTTGGAGTGTGAATTTCGGATTTTGCATGAGGATGGTGGTCTGCGGTGGATGCGGGTGCGGGGCCTCGCCCGACGGGATGCTGAGGATGCTCCCTATCGGATGGCCGGTTCCTTGACCGATATCACCGAATATCGCTTGATTCAAGAGCAGATCCTCCACGATGCTCTCCACGATGCCATGACTGGTCTGCCCAACCGGATTCTGATGATGGATCGCCTCGGCCAGGCCATTCAGCGGGCCAAACGCCGCAATAGTTATTTGTTTGCGGTTTTATTTCTGGATTTGGATCGCTTTAAGGTGCTCAATGATAGCCTTGGGCATTTGGTTGGGGATCAACTCCTAATTGGGATAGCTCAACGTCTGGTGCGCTGTTTACGGGCTGAGGATACCATTGCTCGCCTGGGGGGGGATGAGTTTGCGATTCTCTTGGATGAAGTGGGCTCCATGGAGTTTGCCTGCCAAGTGGCTGAGCGGATTTTGACGGAACTACGCCGTCCCTTTGTTTTGGAGGGCCATGAAATCTTCACCGGGGTCAGCATTGGCATTGCCTTTAATAACCAGGATCACTTACAGCCAGAGGATCTTCTGCGCGATGCCGACACCGCCATGTATCGGGCTAAGTCCCTGGGTAAAGATCGCTATGAAGTCTTCAGTACGGCGATGCGCGTTGAGGCCTTGGCCTTGCTGCAATTGGAAACTGAACTACGGCGGGCGGTGGAGCGACAGGAATTTGTCGTGTATTATCAACCGATCATCGACTTGGCAGCGGCCTGCATCTGTGGGTTTGAAACCTTGATTCGCTGGCAACATCCCGAGCGGGGCATCATTTCTCCCGCTGAGTTTATGGATGTGGCGGAGGAAACTGGACTGATTTTGCCCATGAGTTGGTGGGTACTGGAAACGGCCTGTCAACAGATGCAACACTGGTCGGGGCAATTTCCCCAGGCCCTAGACTTGTCCATTAGCGTCAATTTGACGGGACAGCATTTTGTCCAGGCCGATTTGGTCTCCCGTTTAGATCGCATTCTTGCTGAGACAGGTTTTGCTCCAAATCGCTTGCGTTTGGAAGTCACTGAAACCATCTTGATGGAAAATACCGAACTGGCGGTGCAGGCCTTGGAAGCGTTGCGGGCGCGGGGGATTCAAATTTATATGGATGACTTTGGCACGGGCTACTCGTCCTTGAGCTATTTACACCGCTTTCCCATTGATACGTTGAAAATTGATCGTTGCTTTATCAGTCCTTTGCTGCATCACGATATCCAAGGGGGCGGAATTGTTCAGACGATTTTAACCCTGGCGAAATCCCTGCACCTCAATGTTGTCGCCGAGGGGGTGGAAACTGAAGTCCAATGCCAGGCCCTGCAACGAATGGGTTGTGCCTATGCCCAGGGGTATTTATTTTCCCGGCCGTTGTCTTCGGAGCAGGTGGAGAATATTTTGGCCGCGGATTCCTTGGTGGTCAATTGTCTCCAGTCCTATCGTCCCGTCCCTGGCCCTCATCCTTTCCTCAGCTAACCGCCGCCAACAATGGTGACAATTTCCAAGCGATCGCCGGCCTGAATCCGTTGCTCGGACCAAAACTGTCGGTGTAAAATTTCGCCGTTGTATTCAATGGCAATCAGGCGGGGGTTAAGGTTTTGCTGCGCTAAAAGGTCTAGCAATGATACCGGGCCGGGTAGGGGGATCGATTGGCCGTTGACCTGCACGGTCATGCTGGTTTTGGTGGATGGGCTCATGGGTTCCTCGCAAACAGGATGGGGGACAAATTGTGTGAAGACGCTACGGCAGAGAACCTGGGGAATTTGAGCGTAACGCTACTAAGAGCTGCTGGGTGGCTGTTTGTGGATCCGCTGCCGCCATAATCGCCCGGACTACGGCCACCTGCTTCGCCCCTGCTGTCACGACGTCGGCAATATTAGTTTCGTCAATACCACCAATGGCAAACCAGGGCATCGGGGCCTGGGCCTGGGCATAGCGAATGTAGTCAAACCCCACGGCATCTTTACCCGGTTTCGTCGGAGTTGAATAGATGGGGCCAACGCCAATGTAGTCAGCACCCTCATCGATGGCCCGTTGAAGCTCCTGGGGATTGGTAGTCGAGCGACCGACGAGCTTATTGGGGCCTAAAATCCGCCGCGCCAATGCCATGGGTATATCCTGCTGCCCTAAATGCACTCCATCGGCATCCACCGCCAGGGCCAGATCAACCCGGTCATTGAGAATAAACAGGGCCTGGTATTGTTCACAGAGTTTTTTCAGGGCCAGGGCTACGGATAGGCGAATTTGATCATCACTGGTTTTATCCCGATATTGCACCAATTCCAGGCCCCCTCGCAGGGCAGATTCAACCACTGAGAGTAAATTTTTGTGGGGGGACGTGACCAGATAGAGGGAGGTGTTTTTCAGCTTTTCCAGCTTGGCCTGGGGCAGGAGTTGACTTTCGAGGATGTAAACCTGGTACCGGATGTCCTTAGCGGCACTTGCCAAGCTGGGGTCTGCTAGCTTGCCGTATTCCTCTAGGGCCCGCAACGATTCTTGAATCCGGCTGAGGTTAACTCGTAAGACATCCCGAATATCGGTTCGTTGGCTTTCCTGGCTGTGGGTCAAGGTCGTACCGGGGTCTGTGGCGGTATTCCGGGCCTGGCGATAGTGGGGGTGATGCAGGGAACCCAGGGTTTGTCGAAGTGCTTTGCAGGTTTCAGTCAGGGCCTGGTCTTCTTGGCCAAACCGGCACCATTCTTCAATCACCCGTAGGCCTTCCCGAGCTCGGTCTAGATTGGCATCTAAGATTCGCCACAATGCAGGGTCTGACATCGCTAAATTTTGCATAGGCTCCAGCACCGCACCAAAAACTGTAAATGTCCCTCTTCCATTATCGCCCGCTGCTTGCAAGTACCTGGCCTGGGGAACTGGGAGGGATACCTGTCCCGTCAACTCCTGACATCTCAATTCATGCCACTCCCCTCTACCATGATCCCGGCAACTACTCGCTTCAAGCGTATTTTGACTGCTTCCCTGCTGGCCTTAACCACTGGCTTAGTGATGCAAACAGCCCAGGCTAATCCCCTGCACCCCCCAGAGGCCATCACCATTCTTGTCCCTCCCCCTGAATCCCCAACGGTATCCGTGGCTCCCCGTCATTACCCGCCCCCAACCCCGCTGCCCATTCCCAGCCAAGACGGGATTTTGCCTGTTCCCAATGCCTCCATTCCCCTAGGGCAAGTTGGAGATCAGATCCAGGCCAATCAGTTACCTCCGCCCCCCAATAGCACCGTCAATGTGGCCCGGCGATTTCGTGTGTTTGTCACCGGTGAACCTGGGCTTTCCTTAACAACCCTGCGGGACTTGGCCCCTGGTGCTTTTCCGAGTCAGTTTCGGGGGAAATCAGCCTTTCAAGTGGGCAGTTTTGAAGAATGGACTCGGGCTGAGGATATGGTGCAATTTTTAAGTAGCAATGGGGTTTTGGCGGAAATTGAGGTGGCTCCCTAGTCTTGGATGGCGGCAAGGAGGTCATTAAAGGGGCCCCAATCATCCTGGTCACTGATGGCGGCCCAAACGCGTTCAATTGTTGGTCGGGTCATCGTCACTAGGGCATTAAATTTCACCAAGTTGTCCTGTATCTTGGGAATTTCGGTTTCCGGTAATTGATTGAGGACCTGGAAATAGGCAGTCTGCCAGGGAACTAGGAGGTCAGGTTTGAGGGGCTTCATCAACTCCGAACTGCTGAATATATGCCCAGGATCGAACCGCCAAAGGGGATTAAACTGTTGTCGTAATTCCACGAAAAATTCGCCATACCCCACCTGGCTTTGGGCTAAGAAGGTTCCCGTGGCCTGGACAAGTTCGGTCGCTGCTCCCAGGCCCAGTGGTGGTAAACCTAGCCGTTGAATCATCGCTTCGACATAGGCCGTTTGAAATAAAGAGCCAAATTTTTCCAAGCGTTCGGCCATTGCCTCAATCTCCAGTACCGCTGCCAGGGGCCGCTGAAGCATCTCTAAGTTCCAGACACAGATTCCGGGTTGGTTGCCATAGCTATAACGTCCGTAGTGATCAAAATAAGCTGCCGTAAAGTTCGTATCGTAGGAGGGAATAAAGGCAAAGGGGCCGTAGTCAAAACTCTCCCCCGTGATTGACATGTTGTCTGTATTGAGTACCCCATGACAAAAACCAGCCGCCATCCACTGCGCCACCAGTTTTGCCGTTTTGGCCACCAGTTCTTGATAGAAATCCAGATAGGGATTGTCACGGTTGAGCAAGTGGGGATAGTAATAGGTCAAAACATGATCGAGGAGGGGGGGAATCAAATCTGGACGTTGTAGGGCATGGAGTCGTTCAAAGGTACCAAAGCGAATATGGGAGCGACTAAACCGAACTAAAACCGAAGATCGAGTTGGAGAGGGTTCATCGCCACGCCAGAGTTGCTCTCCAGTTTCAATCAGACTGAGGGTTCTTGAGGTTCTCACCCCCAACCGGGCCAGCATTTCCGAGGCTAATACCTCCCGCACGCCTCCTTTCAGGGTCAGTCGCCCATCACCACCCCGAGAATAGGGAGTTGTTCCCGAGCCCTTAGTGCCAAAGTCGTACAACTCCCCATCCAGGCCCCGCACCTGTCCGTAGAGAAAGCCCCGCCCATCCCCCAGCCTCGGATTGTACTCACCAAACTGATAGCCGTGATAGCGCATTGCCAACAAGGGTTCTCGGTCTTGAAATCGACCAAACGCATCAATAAATTCCGTATCCGTAACCCGACCAGGCTCCAGACCCAGAACTGCCAAGACGGTGTCATTCCGAAACCGTAAATGATGTTGGGGAAATTCTGCCGCCACTACCACATCAGCATAGTCATCACCAAGGGATTGAAATGCTGGCACAAACTCCAGGCCAAGGAACGGATTTACAGTCATGGGCAGAGGGCAAACCGAATCAACAACAGCCGCATCTAGTACTTTAATCGGATTCAGGGATTTTCATCGGGGCGATGGGGGCAGGGTTTGGGGATTACTTTTTGTATCGCCCTTAATTCTCCTTGGTCAAAGCGAATATCATGGGAAGCGTTATTGGGCTGACGTTAGCTGGCCTTGATTTAACCTGAATCTATTTACCTGCGTCCATTTGCTGCGATGACGTTCAACTCCAATTCCGAAGCTGCCGATCCTGAAAAAAATTCCCTTGAGCTTGAGCAGGTATACCCCTGTCCGGTTTGTCAGCATGGGCAGATTTCCCAGATGGTGTTGATGGAATCCTTTGCCTGTAATTTTTGCCGCCACATTCTTTCGGCTGATTTGGCCCGACAAACCGTCCGCTTAGAAGATAGTAGCCAGGGATTTCAGTGGCAATGGACGGGGCAGGCCTGGCGGTCATTACATCAACCCAGTCTCCCTTTTACTTCGACCTTGGCAGGGGTGGCGATTTTCCTAGTAATTCTCCCGCCAACCCTTGTGGGCTTGGGCTATTACACCTTTCCCCCCTTACCTGATACCAGTTGGCATTGGTTTCCCCTGGCCTGGATTGGCTTGACGTTCTTGACCCATCTGGGTTTAGTGTTGGGGATTTTAATGAGTGCCTACCCGAGTTTGGCCTTTTGGCGCTGGCGTCTTCCTTGGCTGCGTCCTTAAGTTTCTGTGCCGTTGCGCTCCCGCTATCCCCGCCGCTCAATGCCCTGGTTTGTCCTGCTGGGTCTGGGGATCTGCTTGGGCCTGGGGATCTGGTTTCGCGGGGCCAATTTAGGGCAAGTCTACTGGCACGATGAAGCCTATACTTCCCTCCGGCTGTCTGGATTTACGGCCCAAGCGTTAAACCAGGCCCTATTCCAGGGGAACATCATCACTGCGGCGGATCTGCTGAAATTTCAATGGCCCCAACCGGAGAACAACATTGATCGGGTAATCCAGGCCCTGGCCATTGACGATGCCCAACATCCGCCGCTCTATTACATTTTGGTGTGGTACTGGCTAAAACTTTGGGGCGCATCCATTCCTGCGATCCGCAGTTTTTCAGTGGTCGTCAGTCTCTTGGGGTTCCCGGCCCTTTACTGGTGGTGCCAAGAACTGTGGGCCCAACCCCGCTCTGTATCGAGAGTATCTTCACCCCTGTTTTCTCCTGAGCTGGTTATGGATCCAAAGCTGGTGGGGGGGCTAGCCGTAGTGTTGTTGGCCCTATCCCCTTTCCATATTCTCTATGCCCAGGAAGCCCGAGAATACGCCCTCTGGACGGTCTTAGTGTTGGTGATTAATGCGAGTTTTTACCAGGCCCTGCATCGGCAAAACCGCTGGTGTTGGTTTCTCTATGGCCTGGGGTTAACCCTGGGGCTCTACACCTTTCCCCTCACTGGCCTGGTGGCGCTGGCCCACGGTCTTTTTCTCCTGATTTCAGCACGCCAAAACCTCCGACCTTGGGGGGTGGCCACGGGCCTCAGTTTTCTCAGCTTTAGTCCTTGGCTTTACTTAATCCTCAGCACCTGGCAACAAACAGGCGCAACCTGGACAGCATCCCCGATCCCGTTGGCAGCACTATGGCAAGCTTGGGGATTGAACCTCATTCGCTGTTTTTACTTCACCGATGGAACCTTTGGCTTGGGGGGCCTGGGGATGTGGCTACTCCTGGGATTTCTGCTCGTGGTGGTGGCCGGCAGCAGTTACATTTTTTGTCGCACCACCCCTCGGCGAGTTTGGTTGGGTGTAGTTCTCCTAATTTTGACCACCACCTTACCCTTTGCCCTGACCGATTTAATCGCTGGGGGGCAACGATCCACCTCCAGTCGCTATTTGATTCCGGCGATCCTGGCGATGCAAATTATGTTGGCCTACGGCCTGACCTGGTTGTGTAGCCATGTCCGAGTTTGGCAGCGATGGGTGGGTTGGCTAGTTTTGTCTGTGCTTCTCAGTCTGGGCCTGGCTGGGGGGGTAGCCATTGGGCAAGCGGAAACCACGTGGATTAAATTTTTAAGCTACTCCTTTCCTGAGCTTTACCGCCCCCTCCAAACCACGCCCAACGCCTTGATTATGGGTACCTCAGGCAACATCAATACGGGCACAATCCTGGCTTTGTCCCACGGCTTATCTCCCGAAACCCCTCTCATCCTCTTAGATCACCGGCACCCAGAAATCAGTCCCACCCCGCCCCTGATTCCCCCGACTGTTGAGATTGTGTGGGGTCTAAATTTAGCTGAACCGATTCGAGCAACCCTTGAGACCCAGCAGCGGATGACCTCGGAGTTAGTCTTTGAAGATGAATTCCTGCAACTGTGGCAATTCAAACCTCGACCTAGGTAATGGGTTGGGTCAACAGGTTGAAACCGAAAGTAGGTTAATCTCGTCTTAAGACCGATCAGGGAATATGTAGAAGCCTCCCCAGCTATCCCCTCGCCCCTCACGATGCCTATGTATGCGGCCCATCCCATTCGTCTCCAGTTTGATCGGCAAATTAAGCGTCTCCAGGCCGATGTGTTACGGATGGGGGCCTTGGTGGAGAGTTCCTGTAGCTATGCCTTTGAAGCCGTATTCCAACGGAACTTAGAAGCCCCCCAGGAAATTCGCCGCCAAGAGGTGGAAACGGATCGTCTCTATCGCCAAATTGAACAGTCCTGTATTGCCGTGATGACGATGCAATCTCCTGTGGCCAACGATATGCGCCTGATAAGCGGCATCTTTCAACTGATTCGCGACTTGGAACGAATTGGTGATTACGCCCTGGAGATTAGTCAACTGGCGGGCAAGTTGTTTCCCTATCCCAATCCCCCATGTTTAATCCAGGTGCGGGGAATGTTTGAGCGGGTGCAGCTGATGGTGGCCCTAAGTTTGAAGGCTGTTACCGACCTAGATGTCACAACCGGACGGGAACTCCGAACCCTGGATCAGGTGGTGAATAGTGATTATGCGGCCATTTTTCAAGCCTTGACCCAACGGACAGAACCCCCGGGCCCCATTGAACCCAACTTGATTCTGGTGCTTATGATTCGACATTTGGAACGCATGGGTGATCATGCCGCGAACATTGGGCAACGGATTGCTTTTATTGAAACCGGAGAACGGGCCTAAGGGAATGCTTAGGTGCGCTGGTGGAGGGCCGTCTTGGCGGTAATGTTTTAAGCCTAATGAAGTTCCACCAGGCCTGGGGAGAAGAAGGTATAGACTAGATACGTTAGCTCCAAGTTTTAGCTGGAATCAGATTGTATTCATCCCTGAAAAATTGCTCAGTTTGACCGTTGGCCCTTCGCACCTATGCTCAATCCTAATCTCGACAGCATTCAACTAGAAAAAGACGAGTACGAACGCTACTCACGCCACCTGATTTTGCCAGAGGTGGGGTTGGATGGCCAAAAACGCCTCAAAGCTGCCAAAGTTCTCTGCATTGGCACTGGGGGCTTGGGTTCCCCTTTGTTGCTTTATCTGGCGGCGGCGGGAGTCGGGCAGTTGGGGATCGTGGATTTTGATGTGGTAGATCACTCCAATCTGCAACGGCAAGTTATCCATGGCACCTCTTGGGTTGGTCAGCCAAAAATCGAATCCGCCAAAAATCGAATTTTAGAAATTAATCCCCGTTGCCATGTGGAGCTTTATCCCACCCGTCTGAGTGCCGAAAACGCCCTGGACATTGTTGGGCAATACGACATTGTGGTGGATGGAACAGATAATTTCCCCACCCGCTATCTGGTCAACGATGCCTGTGTGCTGCTGAATAAGCCCAATGTTTACGGCTCAATTTTTCGGTTTGAGGGCCAAGCTACGGTCTTTAACTACCAAGATGGGCCCAATTACCGTGATCTTTACCCAGAGCCACCGCCCCCGGGTCTGGTTCCCTCCTGTGCAGAAGGGGGAGTTTTGGGGATTCTGCCAGGGATTATTGGGGTCATTCAAGCCACGGAAACCATCAAGATTATTTTGGGTCAAGGAACAACCCTCAGTGGTCGCTTACTCCTGTTTAATGCCTTGGAGATGAAGTTTCGGGAACTGACTCTCCGCCCCAATCCGGTTCGACCCGTAATCAACGAGCTAATTGACTATGAACAATTCTGTGGAATTTCCCAGGCCAAGGCAGCGGAGGCTCAACAAATGGGAGATTTGGCAGAAATGAGCGTAACCGAACTCAAGCAGCTATTGGACAGTGACGCCGCTGACTATCTGCTGATTGATGTCCGTAATCCCAATGAGTACGAAATTGCCCGAATTCCCGGTGCTGTCTTGATTCCCTTGCCGGATATTGAGAATGGAGATGGAGTGGCCAAGGTCAAGGAGCTACTCAATGGTCATCGGCTGATTGCCCACTGCAAAATGGGCGGACGTTCGGCTAAGGCCCTTGGGATTTTACGTCAAGCTGGAATTTCGGGAATTAACGTTAAAGGTGGGATTAATGCTTGGAGTTTGGAGGTGGATCCCTCAGTGCCCACCTATTAATCCTGAACTCCTTTGGGCTAATTCCTTCTCGTTTCACCCGCCGCACCTCTGATGTCCAACCCCCACACAGGCCCGCTGTCCGATCGGGGCAATACCAGCATTAGTCGCTCTCAAAACGAGATGACCCTGGTGATGTTGGAGCAAACTCTGGGGCAGTTACGGCAACAAACCGCAGTCGCTGAACTCTGGCCCCTGGTGATTGATTTTTTGCGCCAACAACCTGGCCTGGACTTGGTTTGGGTGGCCACCTATTTAAAGGCAGAGCAGCAACTACAAGGACAAGGTGGACATACGGCCGCTGGTACGCCAAATTTTTTGAAGCAACGGTTTCCACTTCCCCCCGGTAGCCTGCTGGATCAAGTAATTATTCAAAAACAACCGCTGATGGTGCCAGACCTCCGGGCTGAGGTGCGGGCCGGCGAATGGTGTCGGATTGCCCAAAAACTTCGGATTCAGGGCTCCTTGGTTTTGCCCTTGGTGGTCGAGGGTGACTGCCTGGGGTTGGTGTTGCTGGGCTCCAATCTGTGGGGAGAAATTCAACGGGGTGCAGAGCGTGCGATCCTCTCAATTTTGCTCTCTAGCCTGGCCCAGGAAGTTCAGCGTTTATCGGCCACCAGACCTGCATCCACCCCAAGGGTCCTTACTGCCCGCACCACTGCACCTCAGTCTGAGCCCGATGCTGACCTTGACCCCAACCCCTCCGGCCTGGACACCAGCCCAAACTTAAGTCAAGCCACCGTTGCCAGTTTGTTAAGTGATGTTTGTCAGTACGCCACGTTAACGGAGCGGATTGATGCCCTCCTCCGAGGAGTTCAACAGGCTTTGCAGCCGGAGCAAACCAGTCTATTTATTTGGCAAGCTGAAGCCGAGCAGTTTCTCCGTCGCCGCACCACCACCGATAAGCTCTCCGCTCGAGAAAATGAACGCAAGGGAGTCTTTGTCTCTGCCCAGTCCATACCTGGTTTTTGTCAAGCCCTCCGCAGTGGCCAATTGGTGGCAATCAGTGATGCTCAAAGCTTGGTCGGCTCCCAAACCCCTGTTTCCCTACTCCAACTGCTCAAGGCTAGGGCAATTCTGGCTGCTCCAATAAATTTGGGGGATCAGCTCTGGGGTTTTTTGGTGGCCAATGTCCCAGATTCTCGGATTTGGTCCGATGCCGATCGGCAATTGATCAAAGCAGCGGCTAAATTTCTCGCCCTCTTTGCCCCCGTTGAAATAGCGGAAACCCATCTCAACCAAGCTGAGCAGGCTCGGCAGTTAGCCAGTGGATTAACCCAGGCCATCTGTTCTGGACAAGATTGGCAGGCTGTCCTCAAAAACGCTGTCGAGCAGTTGGCCGCCGAGATGGATGCCCAGGCAATTTTGGTGCTCCGCCATGATCGGGATAGCCAACACTTTCAAGTTATCCATCAGTATCCGGTGCCCCGGGGCAAAGCTGGCCTAGCCTGGCTGCCTCCCCTCAGTGATCTGGATTGGCGCCACCTCAGCAGTAGCCTGGAGCCTCAAACCTACACTGATATCGAGCAGGATTTGCGATTAATTGCCTGGCAGAAACAACTTTTGTCTCTCAAGTGTCCGGCCTGGTTAATCGTCCCGACCCAATTTAGCGGCATCCCTGAAAACTTTATTGCCATTGGTCGGAACTCCGGGCAACCTTGGTTAACCGCAGACCTGAACCTCGCCACGATTATTGCCCGACAACTGGGGGTCCTCACCCATCAATGGCAATTGCAACAGGCCAGTGATCGCCAACAGCATCTTTACCAGGCCCTGCGCTCTGGATTAGCCACGATGCAAAAGACCCAAAATCTTGAGCGTTTGGAATTGGCTGCGATTCAAAGCCTGATGGAGCTGCTGCAGTCCCCTTTAGCGCTGTTGGTTACCTGGAATCCGGGGCAAACCCAAGCTTGGATCGTCGCCCCGCCCCCGGCTCAGCCCAAATTTACGGTTCGTGTCAATGCTCAGGTGGATGTTGCCCAAGACCCTTTAATCCAGGCTGCCCTCGATAATTCCCAGGCGGATCCCTCCACATTTGTGAACCACCCGAATCCCTTTCCCGAGATTGTGCAGTTGACTGGGGCGGATATTAGTCCCCTGACTCGAGAGTGGCTGGATGGTGCTGAGATCGGCAAGGTTTTGGCCCTGGCTCTGCGCACGGACCCAGAATATCAACCCTCAGGGGTCGTCATTGTCGCCGATCGCTTGGAGCGCACCTGGCCTCCTGCCTACCTGGAAGCGTTTATTACCCTTGTTAATCACCTGGCCTACGCCCACCGCAGCATTGCCCTGACCACCCACCTGATCCAAGGCTGGCAACAACTGGAAACCCTCAACTGGTATAAACATCGGCGGCTGGAAAGCCTCTATCGGCAATTGGGCCAGGCCTATCAGCAACTCCATCAGGGTTTAACCAGTAACCCACCGGCAGCAACAGCCCAACTAGCTCGTGTTGGCCAACAATTCCAGGCCCAGTTAACCACCGTTGTGCCCTTAATCCAACAGGAGGCCTGGCAACTGTTACCCCCCCACCGGGAGGCTGAATCCATTGGATTGTCCAGTTTGCTTAAACGTTCCCTAGACCGGATTGAGGGACTGGTTAAGCAAAAACAGCTTTGGACACAGGTTCACAACCCCGGCATGATTTCTTTGACCGGCGATATTAATAAGTTTGATTTGATTCTCCAGGAATTACTCCTCGCTGCCGCCCAACGGACTCCTGAAGGCGGTCGAATTGACGTTTGGTGCCAGGCTATTGATATGCAGTGGTTGGAGTTATCGATTACCGATGACGGTGCCATTGATCCGCGCCTACTCATTGATCTGCACCACCGAGATCACCTGGACTGGTTGGCCCCTTCCACCTTGGATCATCCCCCTGGACGGCACTTACGGGCTTGCTTTGCAATGGTTAAGCAATTGGGTGCCACCTTGGATATTTACAAACTAGAGGATGGGCGAGTCCTAAGTCGGATAATTTTGCCCATCAATCCTCCCCAACCTAGTAGTTAACGTGTTGTCCCGCCGATGTCGTCCGCGTCTGCTCCTTCCCCCTCAGATTTTCAACTCAGTAGTTACGACTACGACCTACCCGAGGAACTGATTGCCCAGGCCCCGGTTATACCCCGCGATCACTCCCGTCTTTTGGTGTCTGAGGGTGTAACGGTCAGTCATCATTACTTTTATGATTTACCCAAACTACTCCGGCCAGGGGATCTGCTAGTCCTCAACAACACCCGAGTCATTCCAGCGCGGCTTTATGGCATCAAAGTTGGCCCCACTCCGGTCAAGGTGGAAGTGCTGTTGCTTTCGGAGCAATCCCCCCAACACTGGCTGGCCCTGGTTAAACCTGGCAGACGCTTGCGTCCCGGTCAAGTGATTGCCTTTCGAGACCCCACCCACGCCGACACGGTTCTCCAGGCCAAGATCCTGGCAACGGATACCTCCACCCATGGTCGCATTTTAGAGTTTGACCTGCCCCCGGGCCAGCGACTGTTGGATTATTTAGATCGCTTGGGAGAAATGCCCCTACCCCCCTACATTCACGAGAAACCCGCTAGTCCAGAGCAATACCAAACCGTCTATGCCCAGGTACCCGGTGCCGTTGCTGCCCCCACTGCAGGATTGCACTTTACGCCGCAACTCCTCAATGCCCTTGCAACCCAGGGAATTAACCATTGTTTCGTCACCCTCCACGTGGGCCTGGGAACGTTTCGGCCGATTGAGGTGGAAAATATTACGGATCACCAACTCCACCAAGAGTTTATTGAAGTCAGCCCGGAAACGGTTGCCACCATCAAAGCGACTCAAGCTGCTGGGGGACGGATTATTGCCGTGGGCACTACTGTTGTTCGCTCTCTCGAATCAGCTGCCGCACCCGGAGAACTCCAGCCCTTTTGTGGGGAGTCTAATCTATTTATTTATCCTGGTCATTCTTGGCAAGTGGTTGAAGGCTTAATTACCAACTTTCACCTACCCCGCTCTAGTCTCTTGATGTTGGTCAGTGCTTTAATTGGCCGGGAGCACACCTTCAGACTTTACGAGTTGGCCATCCAGGAGTGCTATCGGTTTTATTCCTTTGGAGATGCGATGTTGCTTTTCCCAAAATCCGGTTCTGACTTGAATACTTAAAACTTCGCAAAGATTTACCCCCAGGGCTGGGTGAGTTTGGTTGCAATCCTACCTATGCAAGCTAAAATCAGGGCATCTGTCTGTGGGCAGGGGTTACGGCTGGCGATTGGCCCGAGTGTGATGCGTTCCATTGCTCCCGTAAGTTACGTGTGTAGGAGATGTGTGAACAGAGGAATGAGGATGCTGCAACGTCAAGGGTTTGCCTCCTTTTTAATTGGTAGTACGTTACTACTGGGCCTGGGAGGATGTGGGGGAGGGCAGGCAGAAGCACCGCCACCACCAAAGGTCAAGGTTGCAACCGTTCAACCTGGGATGTTGGTGGATACAGGCACCTACAACACGCAACTACAATCCCGGCGTGCCATCAATCTCAGTCCCCAGGTTTCCGGGCGGATTGTCCAAATTCTGGTGAATTCCGGGGTAAATGTTCCCCAAGGCGCGCCCCTGATTCAAATTGATCCCTCTGAGCAAACCGCAGCCGTTGCCAGTCAATTCGCCACCATTCAAGCAGCCCAGGCCACGGTGGAAACCTCCAGAGCTGAACTGCGCGCCCTTGAGGCCCAACGTCGCGCCAACCTCGCCACCCTAGAATTCAATCGTCTCCAGGCCGAGCGCTATACGGCCCTGTTCGAGCAAGGGGCTGTGTCCAAAGAGCAAGCCCAATCCTACATCCTCTCCTACCGCACTGCCCAAGCAGACCTCCAAGCCACTGACGCTGACATTCGTGCCCAACAGGCCACGATTATTGAAAATGAAAAAGTCCTCCAGCAAGCCCAGGCCAACACGCAGCAACAGGCTGTTCTCCTAAATTGGTTTACGGTGAATGCCCCCTTTGCGGGTAATGTTGGCAACATTGGCCCTCGCATTGGCGATTACGTCACCCCCCAAACCAATCTTCTAACCCTGACGGAAAATCAACCCCTTGAGGTCTATATCAATGTTCCGATCGAGCGAAGCCCGGATCTTCGGATTGGCTTGCCCGTTGAATTGATTAATACTACCGGTGATGCCATTGGCCGCAGTCAAGTTTTCTTCATTGACACCACCACGAACAACAATACCCAAACCATTCTCGTCAAAGCCCTGTACGACAACAGTGACAACCGTTTGCGGGCTAACCAACAGGTTCAGGCGCGGATTATTTGGGATCAGAAACCGGGAATTCTTGTGCCCACCAGTGCTGTCTCTAACCTTGCTGGGCAAAATTTTGTTTTTGTTGCAGAGCCTGGCCAAGAAGGGAAAACAGTTGCAAAGCAAGTTCCAATTAAGGTCGGAGCCATTCAAGGGAACAGTTATCAAGTACTCGATGGTTTAAAAGCAAATCAGAAAATTATTACGTCCGGGATTCAGCGCATTCGTGACGGTGAACCCATTACCCCAGAATCCTAGGTCAGCCCCATTATGCTTTCTGAATTTTTTATTAAGCGACCTGTTTTTGCCACCGTCTGCTCCCTGCTGATTATTCTGGTGGGAACGGTTTCACTGCCAACCCTACCCATTGAGTACTATCCCAACGTCACCCCACCGACCATCCAGGTGGCTTCGAACTTTGCTGGAGCCAGTGCCGAGGTTGTGGAAACCAATGTCACCACGATTCTGGAAACGGCCATCAATGGCGTCGAGGGGATGGACTACATTGACTCCACCAGCGATAACTTTGGCAACAGTAACCTGACAATTACCTTTGCCTCCGGGTATAGCCAGGATATTGCCGCGGTGGATGTGAACAATGATGTCTCCTCCGTTCTGGCCCAATTACCCCAATCTGTCCAGGCCACCGGGGTTACTGTTACCAAAGCCTCCCCGCAAATCGTTACCGCCATTGGTTTATATTCTCCCGATGATCGCTACGATTCGCTGTTTATTAGCAACTACGCCTCCATTTTTGTGACCCAGCCTTTGCAACGTTTAGCTGGGGTTGGCCAAGCCAACATTTTTGGTCAGCGTACCTATGCTATGCGTCTCTGGCTCGATCCGGCGCGTTTGGCGGCCCGGGGGTTGACAGCAACCGATGTGGTCCAGGCCCTGTCGGATCAAAACATTCAAGTTGGGGCGGGGATCATTGGTGCACCCCCAACACCGTCGGGACAGGAATTTCAAATCTCGATCCAAGCCCAAAGCCGGTTGGCCAGTGAAGAGGAATTTGGCGACATTGTCATTCAACGGGGGGAAGATGGTTCCTTAATCCGAGTCCGAGATGTGGGGCGAACGGAATTGGGGGCCCAAAGCTACACTACCGACTTTCGCTTTGATGGCAAGGATGCCGTTGGGATTGGGATTTATCAGTTGAACCAGGCCAACGCCCTCGATATTTTTGATCTGGTTGAGAAAGAAATGACCGAGCTGGCCAAATCCTTCCCCCCTGGCCTGGAATGGGGAATTGGCTTCAGTACCACCAACGCCGTGGAAGAATCCCAAAAAGAAGTGGTCATCACCCTGTTTATCGCGATCTTTCTGGTGATTGCGGTGATCTTCTTCTTCCTCCAGGATTGGCGGGCGACCCTGATCCCAACCATTACAATTCCTGTTTCCTTGATTGGCACCTTCGCCTTCATGGTGGTATTTAATTTTTCACTCAATAGTTTGACCATGTTTGGTCTAGTGTTAGCCACGGGCCTGGTGGTGGATGACGCGATTATCGTCGTTGAAAACGTCACTCGGCTCATGGAAGAACGAAATATGACCCCAATGGAGGCCGCCATTGAGTCGATGCGGGAAGTGTCTGGCGCGATTGTGGCCACATCGTTGGTGCTGATGGCGGTGTTCGTGCCGGTGGCCTTTTTCCCTGGGGTGACGGGGCAGTTGTACCAACAGTTTGCTCTAACGATTGTGTTCTCGATTGCGTTTTCCAGCTTTAACGCGCTGACCCTCAGTCCCCCCATGAGTGCCCTCCTGCTGCGGCGGGATAAGCCTCCGGTTAACAACCCGATTGATCGTTTTCTCCATACTTTTCTCTATCGTCCAATTAACGTCTCCTTGGATTGGTTACGGCGCGGCTACGAACACAACTTAACGGTTGTGGTGACTCGGTTTAAGAATGTCGTTCTTGTGATTTTTGCCCTGTTATTGGTTGCCACCTACTGGCTTTTTCAAATCGTTCCCCCTGGATTTATCCCGGAAGAGGATCAAGGTTATTTTGTCACGTTGATCCAAGCACCCCAAGGGGTTTCCCTGGAATACACCAGCAATATTGTCAGTGAAGCTACCAAAATTATTCAGGGAATGGATGAAGTGATTGGCCCAGACTTGCCCAACGATCAGCGGGGCCACACCTTTGCCATCACCGGAAATAACTTTTTTGGCAATGGGCCGGACAAAGGGGTGATCTACACCTCAATGCAACCCTGGTCGAAACGACGCTCCTTAGAAGTATTGCTTCCTGAAATTCAGCAAAAACTAGGAGGGATCACTGGAGCCACGGTTTTTGTGACCAATGTTCCGGCAGTCAACCTGGGGGGTAGTGGCCTGGGGGGCTTTGATGTTCAGGTCATGGATCAACAAAATTTGGGCTTTGAAGCTCTGAGTGAATCGGTGAATGAGCTAGTTCGCACCGCTGCCCAGGAAAATCGACCCGTGGGTAACCGGCCTGGGCTACAAGGTGTTAATACTCCCTTTGCCGTCAATGCTCCCCTGTTATCTGTGGAAGTGGATCGAACTCGAGCACTGGCTTTGAATGTCAACTTGCAGGATGTTTTTAACACGATGCAGGTTTATTTGGGGTCCGCCTATGTCAACCAGTTCAACCTCTTTGCCCGGAGTTATCAGGTGATTATCCAGGCCGATCAGGAGTTCCGTTCCAACCCCGATGACATTAATAAGCTCTATGTCCGCTCCATGGAAGGGGCAATGATTCCCTTGAGCAACTTGGTGCAAATTACCCAGGTGACCGCACCGCCCATTGTCTATCACCACAACCTCTTCCGCTCTGCAGAAATTACTGGTTCGGGGGTCAACGGTCTCAGCGATGGCCAGGCCATGAACATTATTGCGACCTTGGCCAATAAAATTCTGCCCCGAGGGATTGATTTTGCTTGGACAGGGCTATCTTTGGAATCCACCCGTTCTGGTGGTCAGGCCCCATTCATCTTTGCCCTCGGTTTGGTTTTTGTGTTCCTAATTCTATCCGCTCAGTACGAAAGCTACATTGACCCGCTGATTATTTTGCTCTCGGTGCCCTTGGCGGTCTTAGGTGCCCTCTTGGCTCAGGAAATGCGGGGCTTATCCAACGATTTGTTCTGTCAGATTGGCTTGGTGATGTTGATTGGTCTGGCGAGTAAAAACGCCATCTTAATTGTCGAATTTGCGAATCAGATCAAGGAATTGGAAGGAGTTTCAGCTACTAAAGCTGTGATTAAAGCCGCAGAGGAACGGTTACGGCCAATTTTGATGACTGCGATTTCGTTCATCCTGGGGATTTTGCCCTTGGTCTTTGCCACGGGGTCTGGCTCCAATGCCCGTCACTCCCTGGGGACAGCGGTTTTGGGGGGCATGATTGCTTCTACCTTACTGAGCTTCTTCCTGGTGCCGGTGATCTACATTGTGATCAAAGATATTGAAGAGCGGCTCAGCAAAAACCACAAAAAATCCCTTGGCCAAACCTCCAATGGCTAATTGCAATCCTTGAACTCGGGAACCCCTGTCCTCAACATTGAGACGAGTTTCCTAGTTCTGATGTACTGATGTTCACAAGATGTGTGGAGTTGCATGAAAAAACTAACCGCTCTAGCATTGGCTGGCCTGGGCTTTTTGGCTCCATGGATAAGCGTGGCTCCCACCGTAGCTCTGCACCCACCTGGGTTGTTCTTGGCTGAAAATCAGTTCGATTATGGGTTGTTTAAACAAGCCTTGAAATCCTTTTGGCCCAACTCATCCTGTTCCACGCAGTCAACGCTGAAAATAACAGGTATTACCCAGGGGCTTTCCTTTACCGGCCAAGCCAAGATCAATGCCATTGCCGAACTGCCCAATCGATTTCGAGTTCAGATTGACTTTGCCCCCAATGACACTGGTGAAAGTCAGTCAGTTTTGTTGGTCTCCAATGGGGAGAATTTTTGGGCCTATCGTCCTGATTTAGGGCAATACATGGTTTCCTCTGCCAGTGACTTCCAGGATTCCGATGATAGCTTTTGGGCAGGATTTTCGACGATTGCTTTCCTCTCTGTCCCCCCTGAACTCCAAACTCTGTTGGAGAGTACAAGTATCAATTCGGATGTGATGCTAGATGCCCTTTTGGCAGATGTGAAAACTCTGAATCTACAACAGGGGAAAAAAAACATTGATGGCAGTGCCACGGATACGCTTAGCCTGGTCAATCAAGCAGAGGGAATAGCGATCACGGTTTATCTCTTGCCGCCCCAGGCCCAAGTGAAGGCCATTGACCTAAAAACCGATAGCCAAGGGGTGAACTTACAAATGATTGAAACAGTGCAAACCCGAACCTGCCAGGCCAATGTTTCCCCGACAACCTTTGAATTTCAGCCCCCGGCGACGGCACAAAAAGTCGATCAAGTTAAAATCAGCCCCTTTTAACGTTTATGAGTTCTTGAGTGCTCGTTTAGGCGAACCGATGGCTACAACTGGAAGATAGGAGGGGATTTAGACCGCTCCCGAAATCCGTTGTTCCAATGCTGCCCGAGCTTCTTCCCGATCATCGAAGTGAATTTTTTCAGTACCCAGAATCTGATAATCTTCATGACCCTTGCCCGCAATCACGACCCCATCTCCAGGTTGGGCAGATAAAATTGCCGTCAAGATGGCCTGGTGTCGATCCGCCTCGACCCTTGGTGTTTGGGCCTGGGGAATTCCTGCCAAAATATCATCGAGAATCTGTTGGGGATTTTCCGTCCGGGGATTATCCGATGTCACCACCACCTGATCCGCCAAGTCTGCCGCAATTTTTCCCATTTGCGGACGTTTGCTGCGATCCCGATCCCCGCCACAGCCAAAGACACAGATCATCTGGCCAGGAATGAATGGGCGGGCGGCCTGAAGTAGGTTTTCTAGACTGTCGGGGGTATGGGCATAATCCACAATCACGCTGATATCCTGGCTTGGACTCACTCTCACCTGCTGCATCCGCCCCGGCACCCCAGGAAAGTTAGGCAGGCTGGCTAACATGGTATCTAACCCCAGGCCGAGGTCTAAGCCAACCCCAATTGCGGCCAGAAGATTTTCCACATTGAATTGCCCGACTAAAGGAGAATTAAACGCTGCGGAACCGACCGGCGTATGCATTACCCCAGAGACCCCATCGGCCCGATAGCTCAACTCATCTGCCCACAGATCTGCTTTCCCTTGGGTGCGATAACTCCAGGCCTGGGGGCCTAACTTAGCTAGTAGCCGTTGTCCGTAGGGATCATCGCCGTTGATGATCGCTTTGCCCTTTAGGTAAGTGTCTGTAAACAGCAGGGCCTTGGCCGCAAAATAGTCTTCCAAATCCCGGTGATAGTCCAGATGATCCTGGGTGAGATTCGTAAACACCGCTGTCTGAAACTGGCAACCCCACGTGCGCTCCTGAGCTAAGGAATGGGAACTCACTTCCATGATCCCGATGGTGGCCCCGGCCTGGAGCGCTGCAGCAAGTTGGGTCTGGAGAGTAACCGCAAAGGGGGTGGTGTGGGTGGCAATGACTTCATGGCCGGGCCAGCGACTGTAAAGAGTCCCCAAGAGGGCCGGGGCCTGATGTGCCGCTTTGACGAGATATTCAATCAGGTGGGTGGTGGTGGTTTTGCCATTGGTGCCGGTGACGCCAACGAGGGGCAGTGTGTGTCCCGGATAGTTGTAAAAGGCCGCAGCCACTTGGCCACAGACCCGTTGAATCTGCTCCACCCTAAATACAGGGACGGTTTCTCCAGGTTCCGGTTGTTTGGCCTGGGGAGAAATCAACGCTGCCACCGCTCCCGCCGCCAAGGCACTGGCCCAAAAATTGCCACCATCCACTCGGGTTCCAGGCATCCCAATGAATAAAGTTCCGGGGGGACAGTCCCAGGAGTTGGTGCTTAGGTGGGTGACCTCCAGATCCAGGCCTGGTAAATCCGGTGATAGGGGAATTTCAGCAGCGGTTAACAATTCGTGCAAGCGCATAGTTTTCTCACCCGGCCACGCTAGAGTCTTGGCAAGATTTTAGGCTATTTCCAACCCCTCGGTTCCAGGCCGAACTTTCTAATCTGTGGCGAAAACCTGTACCGCAAAGACCTTGCCGCGGGGCCCCTGAACAATCCCATAGCCAAATTCCACAAAATCTGGATAAAGGATATTTTGCCGATGCCCTGGACTTTTCATCCACTCCTGCTGAAAAAATTGCACCATGGCCAGTGATAAACCGGGGAGCTTGGGATTTTCAAAGGTAAAGATATTTTCACCGATACCAATTTTGGCGTTGCCCCCGGCCTGGATGTAGCGTTGGTGAGGTGTGGTGCCCTCGGGAGTGCGATGGTCAAAAAAATTGCGTTGCAGCATATCCTCAGCGTGGGCCATGGCCATTTGATTCAAGAGGGGATTGAGGCTGAGACTATTTAATCCCTGTGCTTGTCGATGCTGATTCACCAGGCCTAGGGCATAGCGTTGTAGATCCGGTAAAGGTTGAATTTGCTTTGCCGAAGCCAGATGAGGGCCTGGGGATAATGAAGAAACTGGCTGAACCCCAGATAACTCCCTTGCGTTCGCTCCTGAATTGGCCATGGGTATTGAAAGCACTAGGGCAACCACGAGACCGATGCCCCCATAACCAACAGTCAATCGTCTGTGTGATCGATACTGTCCCCGCCCTTGGCCCAACTGCCCTGTGAGAAAACTGGGCTTGCCCCCAAGAACAACACCGTAAGCTCCCAGGCCCAGAGGGGTAATAATTAGTAAGCCCTGTAAAAATCCCATGGATAGAGTCAATCCTCAAGGCTCTTCACCGAATTATAGGTTTTACCTCAAGGTTCTCTGGGAAACTGGGTAGTTAAACATCCCCGGCAGTGGCTGCATCTCCCCTATACGTCCTTAAAGTCTTGTGGTAGCTTAAGGAAGGTATATACAAAAGTTAATATTAATCCGATAGATTTCTCATAAATATCTTGTCTGCATCTGTTCCTACCTCCCCACTGGTTCCCCCCCTGCGCCCCGGCCTGGATTGGTCCTTAGCTCGGCAACCTCTCTTGCTGATGGTGAGTGCCGGTTTTTTGGTCTCCGTGCCGGTTTTTCTCCAGGCCCCCCTTGTTCGGTTTTACCCTTGGGTTAGTTTGGGGATCACGCCCATTCTTTGGGGTTTAGGATTTTGGCTGATTCACTCGCGCCGTGGCCCGGCCTGGGGGGATTTATTCCTGGGATTTAGCGCCTGTTGGTTGGCGGGTTCAGTTTATTGGGGTTGGTTACGCTGGGAACCCCTGTGGCATCTACCCATTGAAGCCTTTGCCTTGCCCTTGGCTTTGGGATTAATTTGGCGGCGGCAATTCCAGGTGGGAAGTTTGTTTTACCTCGGTTCTTTGCTGGGAACAACAATTACGGACATTTATTTCTATCTCATCGATGTTATTCCCCACTGGCGGTCGGTGATGCGCTTAGAGCAAGCTCCAGAACTCCTAATGAGTGTGTTTCAGGATGCTGTTTCGCAAGTTCAAACCTTCAATGGCCAGTTTTGGGCGATGTTGTTGGTGCTCCTTTTGGTGGGGCTGACTGTCTTTCCCTACTTCAGCGTTAATTTACAGCACCGGCATAACTTGGCCTGGTGGGGGTTCATTGGGGCCCTGGGGAGCACCTTGCTGGTGGATGGTCTGTTTTGGTTGGTGGCGGTGGCTCAATAGGTGACGGAAGCTCAAGGGCTGGCTGGGTTTTCCAGGGAATAGGGTCTTAGGCGGGGCCTGGAGTAAAATTTAAGCCAAAGGGTTTATGCGCTGTGACTCCTATGTCAGATTCACCTAGACCGATTGTGGAAATTCGGCAACTGACCAAAACCTATCGGACTGGCTTTTGGCTCAATCAAAAACTCACGCCGATGAAAGGCTATGACTTGACGGTGTATGAAGGGGAAACCTTTGGTTTGCTCGGGCCCAATGGAGCCGGGAAAACGACGCTCCTGAAAACCCTACTGGGCCTGGTTCAACCCACCTCTGGCAGCGGTAAGATTCTTGGCCATCCCCTCGGCAACCAGGCCATGCGTCAAGCGATTGGTTATCTTCCCGAAAATCCTTTTTTTTACGACTATTTAACCGGGTGGGAGTTTTTAGAATTTACCGCAGGCCTGTTCCAAATTCCCCGTCACCTCCAGAAGCAGCGGATTCCCCTGTTGTTGGAGATGGTCGGCCTCAGCCATAAAGATGCCCGAAAAAAACAAATGCGCCGCTATTCAAAGGGGATGCTGCAACGGGTGGGCATGGCCCAGGCCTTGATAAATGACCCAGATCTGGTTTTCTTAGATGAACCCATGTCGGGTCTGGATCCCCTGGGGCGCTATCAAATTCGCGAGATTATTCTCTCCCTCAAAAAACAAGGTAAAACGATTTTCTTTAACAGCCATGTTCTCGCCGATGTGGAAGCCATTTGTGATCGGGTGGGAATTTTGCATCAGGGAGAATTGATCTGTGAAGGCCCCCTGGATCAACTCCTAGGCACCACCAATACCTATCATGTCCAAGGCCTGGGGGGGTATGTCGAGGGGCTCCAGGATCGTCTCAAACAACTTGAGGTGCAGGGTAATCGCTGGCAGGGCATTATTCAGGGGAGTCCGGAGCGATTTTTATCCTTGGTGAATGAGATGGGGGGACAAATCCTCAGTCTGCATCTCGACCGGCCATCCTTGGAGGAGTTTTTTGTGGAAACCCTCAGGCAACGGGGCTGGGGCATTGGCCTGGAATCATCTAAAAACTAGAGAATTAAGTTCAGGGCAATTAGCACCCAAGGGGATTCCTAGGCGACCCTTACCCTACTCCAGGCCCCGCACTTCCCTGGCAATCCGAGCCAACTCACTTTTTTCATCGATGGTAATGCGTGTCGGGGAACCACTGATAATTCGCTCAAAGTTCCGAAACGAGTCCTTAATTTCTGCGCCTTGCTCCGTAATCACATACTCCCGAATGCCCTTGTCATGCCAGGAGCCCCGCATCTTAAATACATTCAAAGCCCGGGACATTTCACCGCGAATTTCCACGTATTGCAGCAAAATAATTGAGTCCGTAATTGTGGAAATGTGGGATTCCGTAATCGAGTTAGACCCCATGAATTGATCCGTGGTGTTCGTAAAGAAGCCAGTCAATTCCTCCTGTTTAGCAAACCCCGTCACCCCAATTACAAACTGACGAAAGGCGTTATTACTCACCCCGCGATCCAAAGCAGATAAGGAGTCAATGGCAATCCGTGAGGGCTTAAAGTCGGCAATTTCCGATTTGATGATTTGCAGGTGATCCTCTAAACCAGCCGATTCAGGATAGGCACAAATGATCCGTAACAGCCCCTTTTGCTCCATATCTTCAAAGTCAATTCCCCAGGAAGAGGCATTGCGAGACAGTTGTGCTCGGGATTCTTCATAGGCAAATAACAGGGCCCGCTCCCCGGATTTACAGCCCGTTTCCAAAAACTTACTGACCAAGAGAGTTTTCCCCGTTCCCGTGGCCCCCGTGACCAAAATAATTGAGTCCTTAAAGAAACCGCCGCCACACATTTCATCAAGTTTTGGGATACCAGACGAAACCCGGACATTGGAGGAACGTTGGGTTAAGCGCATGGCCCCCAAGGGGAAGATGTTGATGCCTTCTTGGGTAATTGTGAACGGATACTCCCCCTTCATGTGGGTTGTTCCACGCAACTTGAGAATTTCGGCTGTGCGGCGACGGCGTTCCCCCTCGAGGACATTGCGTAAAATCACCACATTATCGGAGACAAATTCTTCAACCCCAAACCGCGCCACCGGGCCGTATTCCTCAATCCGTTCTGTGGTCATGATCGTGGTCACGCCCAATTGCTTTAAGCGGGCCGCTAACCGAAAAATTTCCCGCCGCACCACCGAGGCCGCATCGTACTGTTGGAACACCGCTGTCACAGAGTCAATGGAAACCCGGTTGGCTTTGTATTTGCGTATGGCGTACTGAATCCGTTCAATCAGAGCAGAGAGATCAAAGTCGCCAGCCACCTCTTGCCCCTCCGGATCTGGGGATGCGTCTAGGATAAAAAGCTTGCCTTGATCAATCAGGGTTTGTAGATCCCAGCCAAAACTGAGGGCGTTTTTGATAATGTCGTTGGGGGATTCTTCAAAGGTAACGAAAATACCCGGATCATCAAAAATTGTGATTCCGTTGTAGAGAAACTGCATGGCGAGAAGGGTTTTGCCGGTGCCTGAGGTGCCACTGACTAAACTGGTGCGGCCCTTGGGCAAGCCCCCGCGGCTGATGTCATCAAAGCCTTCGATCATCGTCCGGACTTTTTCGACTTCCGTTCGGTTTAGGCGAGGTAAGGTGGGGAGTTCGTCAGCGTTGGCAAAGGTCATATTGGCGTATTATCCCAATCCGGTGTAACAGAGAAAATCAATGCTCTAATGTCCAGGGACTCGTTTGGCAATCATCCCGGCCATTAGCTATCTCCCAGGGTGGGATCAAAGTCTGAGCTACCCTCATTAATTTCTTCATAGAGCAAGTCTAGGCCAATGAGTACCTTCTCCCGATCCGATAAATCTCCAATAATTTTACGCACAGGTGGCGGCAAGATTTTCGAGAGGGTTGGGGTAGCCAGGATTTTGTCCTCTTCCGCTAACTGGGGATTCTTCAGGACATCAATGACTTTGAGTGCGTAGACCCCTTTAAATTCTTGATCCAAAATATTGTTTAAGGTACGTAGGGCGCGGACAGAATTGGGGGTATTGCCAGCAACATAGAGCTTGAGGATATAGGTTTTTCGCAACATACTCATCTGAGATTAAGCCTCACGGGGAATCGAACGCCGGTACATTTCGCACAGATGGGCAATGACATCAATGAGGGTCAAGCGGTAGTCCAGCAAGAGATCCTCTTTTCGCCCCTCCAGTTTAAGCTGCTTGGCAAAATTATCCATTAGCTCAATGTGAATTTCTAAAATCTGAGATACGGATATGTCAGCAAAAAAGGCTTTACTGACAAAGGCGTCCATGATCTGGTTGACGCTACTATTCTGGCGAAAGTATTCGAGGATGATTTGTCGATAATCGGTTTTTAGTTCCTCCAAAAACTCTGTCTTGGCCTGGGGTGGCATATGCCGGAAAAACTGCTGAGCATCACGTTTGTAATACACTCCTAAATATCCTAAGCGTTCCTTTAGACGTTCAGAAAGTACGGTTTGGCGAGACGTTCGTTCACCCTCGGCCAGCTCACTCAGGGCAATATTGGGGGGTAGTGGCAATGGGCAGGCCTGGGACAGTTTTAGGTAGTGGGTGAAGGCAGTTTCCAGCGCAACGGAAATTTGTTCAGGAAGAGCACCGTTGAGAATCACTTCAGCAGCGTGGTAGCGAGGTTTAGAGTGGGGAGGAAATTCCGTTTCTGGGCCAATCAAGACGGCGGGCAAAATCGTGGCGCTGTGGTGGAGGTAGGTCAAGAGATCATCCAGGCCTGGTTCCCACTCCAGAATTAGGCAATCAACCTTGTGACGATGCTGATCTAAATAGTTGCAAAGATCCGTAATGTCCGAAAAAAATTTGTAGCGGAAAGACTCTAAGCCTTGATCAAAATGCTGACTCAAGCTGTGGGCCAGGGTTGACGAATGGATTAATCCACAAATAGTTAGGGGCAAGGAATAAACCACTCGTAACAGGACTTAAAACTCATGGAATTTCTTAATAATTATTTTATCATCTTTGCATTGGAATTTTTTTGAAGCCCCAGAGCTCCCCAATCTGGGTTTGATTTGGCTTGAACCCTAGGTCAATACCCTGGCTCGTCATCTCTGCTAAAGGTCAGGCACTCAACAGTCATGCTTGAGAAGATTTCCGGTATTTTGTGTTCAATTCCTCGGCACAATGACCCTAGTCCTCAGGCTGAAAACCCAACTTGCTAGGGGGAATTTTGGGGATTACTGAACTTTTTCCCAAGCGGGACGTCCTACAGGGGTAATTGTTGCAGAAGTCCGTGAATGCCCGATGTCTGGGATCACAGAGTTTTGTTAGTGGATGTGTCATTAGTGATTCTATAGAGTGTTTAGGGTTTGCTCATGCTGAGATTAACCGCAAAGATTTTGCCCCTCGCTGCCGGTGGATTGATCCTTGCCCCGACCCTGGCCTGGGCTGAAGCCTACCCGCCCCAAGTGGTGAATCAGTTTGTTACCTCCTGTCAGGAAAACTTCCAGGCCCAAATTCCTACATTTGCTAATAAGAGTGGTGCCTATTGTCAATGTGTGATTCAGGAGTTGCAGCGTAAGCTGAGTTATGCTGACTTCAACCAATTGGCCAACACCCTGTCTCCCACAGAACAAGATTCCCTCAATCAGAAAGTTTTAGTCAGCACAGCTCAAGTTTGCATGGCTCGCACCCTCCAGTAGCAATCACAGCCACCGATCACCTCACGCCGCGCTGGCCTGGGGATGAGATTGGAACTTGAGCAGAATTCTCTGGGAGGGATTGAAGGAGTTCTTGGCTTACCAGCGTTGATCCCCAGGCCCGTCGCCAAAATTGAATCTGCTGGGGTTCTGTTCCTATTTCTGCCGTTTTGAATACTCCTTAGGCCGCCTTAGGTTTGATAAGGTGAAAGATGTGATGCGGCTTTGGAAAGATTAGTGGCCACAGACTTGCGGATGCGGCTGTTTTCCCTGCTGCTTATTGCTCCATTTTTAGCTTCGAGGCCCTGGCACTATGCACCTGAGTGATCTCACCCATCCAAATCAGCTCCATGGTTTATCTATCGCTCAACTCAAACAGGTGGCCTGCCAAATCCGTGATAAGCATTTAGAAACCGTAGCGGCAACTGGGGGGCATCTCGGGCCAGGCCTGGGGGTCGTGGAGTTAACCTTAGCCCTCTATCAAACCCTGGATTTTGAAAAAGACCGCGTCGTTTGGGATGTGGGACACCAGGCCTACCCGCACAAAATGGTCACCGGTCGATTCAATAACTTTGCCACATTACGCCAAAAAAATGGAATTGCTGGCTATCTCAACCTTAAGGAAAGCCCCTTTGATCACTTTGGGGCCGGGCACGCCTCCACCAGTATTTCCGCTGCATTGGGGATGGCCTTGGCCCGAGATCATCAGGGCGAGCATTACAAAGTTGTGGCCATTATCGGGGATGGCGCATTGACGGGGGGGATGGCCTTAGAAGCAATTAACCACGCTGGCCACCTGCCCCATACGAATTTGATGGTCGTCCTCAACGATAACGAGATGTCCATTTCCCCCAATGTCGGCGCGATCCCCCGCTATCTCAACAAAATTCGCATCTCGCCCCAGGTTCAATTTATTGCCGACAACCTCAACGACCAACTCAAACAATTACCCTTCGTGGATCATGACTTTACGGGCAGTATTAAAGAGGGGATGAAGCGCCTGGCGGTGCCGAAAGTGGGGGCGGTGTTTGAGGAATTGGGCTTTACCTACATCGGGCCGGTGGATGGTCACAACATAGAAGAATTAATCAACACCTTCAATCGAGCCCATCAAATTGAGGGACCAGTCCTAGTTCACGTGGCCACCACCAAAGGGAAAGGCTATGCCATCGCCGAAAAAGATCAGGTCGGTTACCATGCTCAAAATCCCTTTGACTTGACTACGGGTAAAGCTAAACCCTCCAACAAGCCTAAGCCCCCCAGCTACTCCAAGGTTTTTGGCGACACATTGACCCATTTGGCGGAAAATGACCCCCGGATTTTAGGGATTACTGCTGCAATGGCTACGGGAACGGGCCTGGATATTCTTCAGAAAAACCTACCCAATCAATACATCGATGTTGGTATTGCCGAACAACACGCCGTGACGATGGCAGCGGGTTTGGCCACCAGTGGAATGCGCCCGATCGTAACGATTTACTCCACATTTCTGCAACGGGCCTACGACCAAATTGTCCATGATGTCTGCATCCAAAACTTGCCGGTCTTTTTCTGCATGGATCGGGCGGGGATTGTCGGAGCCGATGGGCCAACCCACCAGGGGATGTATGACATTGCCTACCTTCGTTGCTTGCCGAATATGGTCTTGATGGCCCCCAAAGATGAAGCGGAACTGCAACAAATGCTCGTCACTGGGATTAACCACACCAGCGGCCCAATTGCAATGCGTTACCCCCGGGGCAATGGCTTTGGCGTGCCGTTAATGGAAGAAGGGTGGGAAGAGTTACCCATTGGCAAGGGAGAAATCTTGCGGCAAGGGGATGATATTTTGCTCTTAGCCTATGGCTCCATGGTTTACCCAGCGATGCAGGTGGCGGAAATTTTGGGTGAACACAGCCTCCAGGCCACGGTGGTCAATGCCCGCTTTGCGAAACCTCTCGATACCGAACTCATTATTCCCCTGGCCAGTCGGATCAAACGGGTTGTCACGTTAGAGGAAGGATGTTTGATTGGTGGCTTTGGTACCGCAGTTCTGGAAGCTTTGCAAGAGGCGGATGTGCTGGTGTCGGTGTTGCGCTTGGGAGTGCCGGATATTTTGGTTGAACACGCCACCGCCGATCAATCGAAAGCGGATTTAGGCTTGACTCCTCCCCAAATGGCAGAAAAAATCCTAAGTAAATTTGCCGTACCCCAACCCGTGGGTGTTGCCCATTGACCTCAGCCTCAATCTGGAGTGTGGGATTTATCCGGTGTGGTAATCCGAAATGGGCTCCAGGCCCCGTGAGATAGAATGAAATGACAAGTTCAAAGGATAAATTCTGTAATTGAAAGCGAATGTAAAGCTTTTACCTGGATTGAGCATTGAACTTGGTTTGTTTGCCTATACTGTCAAAGGTGATTCAATTAAACGCTATGAGCGATATTAATCAAGAAATCGAGAAAGCCCGTCAAGAGGCCCGTGCTGCCTGTGATACTGCGGGGGCTACCTCTGGGGAATGTGCGGCGGCCTGGGATGCTTTAGAGGAAATGCAAGCGGAAGCCTCACATCAACGGGAAGCTAAAACCGAAAAGAAAAACTCCTTCCAGCAATACTGCGATGACAACCCAGAAGCAGCTGAGTGCCGGATTTACGACGACTAATTCCTGACTCTTTTAAACTCTTCCAACTGATTCTGCCCATTCCCCGCCCATGTGGTTTACGATTAACCAGGCCATCTCAGCTGCAATTGGTGAATCTTTTGTAACCACTAATCACCGAGGTGTGGGCGGCGGCAGCATTAACCAAGCCTATGTGTTAGCGGATGGGTCTAAAAAGTTTTTTGCCAAACTTAATCTACCTCAGCGGGCAGGGATGTTCCAGCAAGAATCATCTGGACTCCAGGCCTTGGCCAAGGTTAAGGCTATCCGAACTCCCCAAGTGATCTGTACCGGGGTGGATGATCGGCATAGTTTTATCGTTTTAGAGTACATCCCGTTTGATCATGGTTCAGCCCAGGCCTGGGAGCAGTTAGGGCGGGATTTAGCAAACTTACACTTGCTGAGCCAGTCCCAACAATTCGGCTGGGATCAGGACAATACGATTGGTAGCACCCCCCAAATTAACCCACTGATGGCCGATTGGGCGACATTCTGGCAGGAAGCACGGATTGGCTATCAACTGCAACTAGCCCGCAAACGCGGGGTACATTTAGACAATGCCGATGTTCTGTTACGCAATATTCCTCGCCTTTTAGGCCGCCACCAGCCCAAACCAACCCTAGTTCATGGTGATCTTTGGAGTGGCAATGTGGCTTTTACGGAGTCTGGGGAGCCTGTGATTTTTGACCCAGCAGTTTATTACGGCGACCGAGAAGTAGATTTAGCCATGACGGAATTGTTTGGTGGCTTTCGTCCGGAGTTTTACCAAGGCTATGAATCGGTCTATCATTTACCCGCTGGCTATCACATCCGGAAAATTCTCTACAACCTCTACCATATTCTCAACCATGGGAATTTGTTTGGTGGGAGTTACTGGCACCAGGCCGGGGGAATGATTCAAACCTTGCTCAAAACTTTGGAATAGGTTCTGGGGTGTCATCAACCTTACTCAAACTCCTACAGCTGGCCAGTCCTGCCTTACCGGTGGGAGCCTACGCCTATTCGGAAGGGCTAGAATTTTTGATTCAAACCGAGCAAATCACCACTGCGGCAGGGTTGCATGATTGGATTGTTGCCGAACTCACTTTAGGGGCGATTCGGATTGATGCTGCCGTGATGGTTAGGGCATACCAGGCCGAGCAACAGGATCATCAAAAAACTATTCAGTTCTGGCAACACTGGTTAACTGCGGCGCGGGATAGTGAAGTTTTACGGCTGCAGAGTTTACAAATGGGGCGGTCGCTCTGGCAACTATTTCTCGACTTAGAAGGAAGAACCCAAGCATGGACTGCTCAAGAACCCCATCATTTTGCCATATCCTTTGGTCGGGTAGCCGGGGCCTGGAACATTGATCTCACTCAAGCTCTTGTGGCCTTTCTCCACAGTTGGGCCGGGAATTTAGTCAATGCGGGTGTCAAATTAATTCCCCTTGGCCAGACCCACGGTCAACAACTACTCTTAAGTTTAAATCCCACCATTGTGGTACAGAGCCAGGAACTTCTCACCCTCACTGATGAAGATCTCCAGAGTTGTAGTTGGGCACAGTCCCTAGCTGCCATGGGCCATGAAACTCTGTATAGTCGCCTGTTCCGCAGTTAATGTTGAACTTGAGTATTACTGATCAAAAAAACAGTGCCCCGTAAGACACCGTTTAATTACTTTACGATTGAAGTTTCGTTTCAGGGGATCGAGAAGCTAGGCTTGCCATCAAAATATCAAGTGCCAGAAAGCCAACGTTACTCCAGCACTTCCATTCGGACGGTACCCACACCGCTACTGACTAAGCCAATGACTTCAGCCGCCCCACGAGATAAGTCAATCGACCGCCCTGGGGTAAAGGGACCACGGTCATTAATCCGGACTAAAACTGAACGACCGTTGTTGAGATTGGTAACCCGAACCATTGTCCCAAAGGGAAGAGTTTTATGGGCGGCTGTCATGGCGTTTTGGTCAAACCGTTCACCGCTGGCGGTTCTGGCCCCGTGGAAACCAGGCCCGTACCAAGAGGCCACACCCGTTAATTGAGAGCGAACTGAGCCGGATCTGATATTAGCGGTGGCTACAATGGAAGAGTTGGAAGATTGCCGTCCTTCTGCCCGCTGTAATGCCGGAGCATTGCCAAATTGCCGCCGCATCAAGTTTGTAATTGCCAACGCATCTTGGGAGAGGTTTCTACCGCCTTGGGGAAAAATTACACCGCTATTCAGAGTAACTAGGGCATCTTGACGGGGATCTTGGCCCACATAGATGCGATAGCCATTAACATCTGGTTTCCAGGCCAAGCGGATAGCATTCGGATCAACACCAGTGGCGTGCAATTGATTGAGCCGATCTGCTAATTGATTGGCTTGCACCACAGCGGTCAAGGGCGCAGTTTGCCGGGTAATCCCCAAATTAGCCGTTGAAGCCACTTGTAATCCGACCTGAGGAACACTTTGCTGGCCGACAAAGGTCATGGTTGGAATCCCCCGCAAATAGAGGGTCACTACATCCCGACCATTCAATTCATGAACAAGGGTTGTAGCAATTGGGCGAACAGAACCTTGGGCTGTAGCGGCAGAGTTGTCAGAAGCTTGTTGACTGGATTCCCCAGAGGGTGTGGCGGTGACGGGGGAAGAAACAGCGGTGGAATTGTTGGAAGGTGCAGCGTTAGAAGCGAGGGATTGACTAGAGGTTGCAGAGTTGGATTGATCTGGGGTGGCTTCACTCCAGGGTAAAAAGCCCAAGACAGCGAGAACCGTAGTCGCCATCCCCAGAATAAGGTTTTTCTGATTCATACACGTCGTCCTAAAACAAAAGCTTGTTGAGGGTTTCTGAATAGACTGAGGTGATTAACCGTAGATCAAGCTATTCAGTTAGACCTGTAACTCGTAGTTGAGCCGAGTTTGCCCTTCACAAGCGGGACTGTATTACCGTATCACGAACTTCTGGGAAGGCTTGTGGGGGGAATTTGCCGCCTAAAAATTACTGTCTTGGCGATTTAAAAGCTCAATTTTGGCCAAGCCCAGGCCCCGTGTAGATTTAGAGATGTTACACTAATCGAAGAATCAATAACAAAAAACAATCATTGGCACCGCTTCTTTTGTAATTCCAAAATCAAGTTGTGATCTAAGTCACTGGGTTCTGGGAACTTTATCCAGGACTTGTAAAATAAATTTTGCTATATGAAAGTCTGTTGGTCGCTCAAATGTTCCAGGACATTTTAGAGATTAAAGCAAAAGCTATTTTTCCGTTAAAGTTTTACCGAAGTGCGTTGGGGTTCCGATTGGGCTTCCGGAATTGCCACATTGAGCATCGGTGGTAGGGCAGTGGCTGGCTGTGAAGCAGGACGCGGATGAATTCCAATCAGAGCGTCATATATAAAGGGGCCAAAATTTCCCGGTTCGAGAATCCCCAGGGTTTGCTTACAGCCTTTCGCATCCAAAAGTGGCTTGACGGAATTGTAGGCAGGCTGAACCTTGTACCAGGGAATACTCGGCCAAAGATGATGAATCAGATGGTAGTTTTGTCCCAAAATTAAGAAATTCAATATCGGACTGGGATAGACTCGGGCGTTGTGCCAGCGATTACGCTCAACATGGGGACGGTGGGGAAAATAGTCAAAAAACAACCCCAGTAATAGCCCGACAACACCGGCCGGCGAAAACCAAAAATTTAAGACGTAGTCTAAATGTCCATGCTGGGCCGCCAAGGTGACAATGGTGATCAGCAACCCGCGGCTCAAGGCCCACTCCCACAGTTCATGGTTTCGCCACAGTCTTCGCTTAAAGAAGAAAATCTCGTGATAGAAAAAACGTGGGGCAATTAACCACAGGGGACCACCCTTGGAGACGTAATAATCCGGATCATTGTCTGGATCATTGACGTTGGCGTGGTGCTGGATATGGACTCGTGTAAAAACTGGAAAAACGAACCCCAGCATCAAGGCACTCCCGTGGCCCAGCACAGCATTGACCAATGAATTTCGGTGGGCAACGTTGTGGGAGGCATCATGGATCACCGTTCCAACCAGATGCAGGGCCAATATATTGACAAGGAAGGTGCACCAGGCTGGCCAAGCCCATTGAAAATGCCCAAGGGTGGAGAGAACAGCTAAGCCAATAGCGGCAATGAACATAATCACTGTGGGATTAAAATCTCCCGGCGGCCCTAAAAACTCCCGACTAATTAGGGTGCTGCTGCCTCCGTCCTTCAAGCGAATGCTCCTTACCGTTGACTGAGAAAAGTAAAGTTATCCGACCACTGATCGGCAGATCTACTTAGGAATTCGGTAGACCTATCTCGCTAGTAGTATAACAGGCAAAATCAAACTTTTCCGAATCACCGAAATGCTTACAGAATAAGGATTGCAAGACTTTTCATCTTTAGACTTTATCAAATTCTAAGTAAAAGAAAGGAAAAGAAAGAGAATGATTTTGATAGTATTTAGCAGTATTTGACATAAATTTTATGCTAAAGAATAATCCAGAGTCAGTTTAGACTCAGAGTGAGCAATCAAGGCTTTGTGGGATCAGGTTAACGATTCAGCAACGGGTTGGCAACCTGGCAATCTTTGGCACATTCCCAAAGAAAGATGGGAGTGGTCGGAAGCAGAAACGGGGTTTGTTGGGCTTGGATGCAATACCTTGGAGCTTGAAGGAGGTGGAGCGTCATGCGTTAGAGATGCGGTCAAAGTTGAGCCGAGTCGAGTTTGACTGGAGTGATTATAGAAATGAAAAGATACCGCCTTTGAATGAAGGGACAGTGGGTTATTGGATTCAGCGTTACAGCCTATTTCAGAGTTAAGAGCTACAGTAACAACACTTGGTAAGCCAATTGTTGAAAAATGAAGAGGG